>NZ_KI271585.1:58530-140235 GCF_000469325.1 Schleiferilactobacillus shenzhenensis LY-73
ACCCGGGCCATCACCCAGACAGTAGCCTGCCGCCACATCGCCTTTTCACAAGCCTGCCCCCGCCAGACCCGCCATAACAATTTTCTCCACGCTTGTGAGCATATTTTACCCCGCGCCCAGAAACCGGCCCTATACTTATCACGAACAAAAAGTAAGTATGTATGAGAGGTTAGATTGGGGGTCATAATTATGGGAGCGATTCTCGCCACCATTCCGTTAGGGGTGACGACCCTGTCCCGTCTGCAGTTTGCCCTGACCGCCATCGTCCACTTTGCTTTCGTGGCGACGACGACTGGGATGCTGCTGACGACGATCATCTTCGAATTTATTTATGCTTACGGCCGCGGCAACAAGGACCAGTATGGCCGCTTGGCGCTGTTCTTCAGCCGCATCTTCATCTTCAGCTTCGCGACCGGGGTCGTCACCGGGCTGATCATGGAATTCCAATTTGGGTTGAACTGGTCGGCCTTCGCCCGCTTGATGGGCGATATCGTCGGCGTCCCGCTGGCCATCGAGAGTATGCTTGCTTTCTTCCTGGAATCCACCATCATCGGCGCCTGGCGCTTCACGTGGGGGATGCTGAATAAGAAAGCCCACGCTTGGCTGGGGCTGGCGATGCTGCTGTCCTCGCTGACCAGTGTCATCTGGATCATTGCCATCAATGCCTTCATGCAGAATCCTTACGGGTTCCACATGGAGGGGAAGCACGCCCGGTTGAATAGTTTCATTACCCTGCTGCAAAACCCGCAATACCTGCCGGAAGTGCTGCACGTACTGTTCGCTATCCTGATCGTCGGCGGCTTTCTGACTGCCGGCATCTCCGCTTGGCAGATCTTGCATCAGCGGGACGTGCAGGCGTTCAAGGTGGCTGTCCAAATCGGCTTGCTGATTGCGCTGCCGGCGGCGTTCATTCAACCGCTGCAAGGCGACAACCAGGCGGCGGCAACGGTCATGCTGCAGCCGATGAAGTTCACGGCGATCGAGGGCCGCTACGACAACGAAGGCAGCAAGACTACCGGGGCGCCGTGGGCCCTGGCCGCCACCATCGATGAAAAGAACCACAAGGTCAACGCCATCACGGTGCCGGCCATGGGCACTTACTTCGGGACGGGCAAGTTCACCGGCATGATGCCTGGGATGAACATGGTCGCCAAGATCTACCACGCAAAGTTCGATAAGACTGTGGCCAAGTCGTACGACGGGCAGATGGACTACTATCCGCCGGTCACTCTGCTGTTCTGGGCGATGCACTGGATGGTCTACGCCGGCTACTTCTTTACTATGTTCGCGCTGGCGGCGACGATTCTGCTGCACCGGCGGCATAAGCTGATTGAAGAGCACCGCAAGACGCTGCGCACACTGGGCTGGGTCCTCTGGCTGCCGTATATCACCATCACGGCTGGTTGGATCGTCGCCGAAGTGGGTCGTTATCCGTTCGTCGTTTATGGCTTGCTGACACAGTATGATGCCGTGTCGCCGAACTTGACGATGCCGGTTGTCGCCGTGTCGCTGGGCCTCTTCTTCATCGTCGATGCCTTCCTGATCACCACGATGATCACCCTCAGCCACCGCGCGCTGAAGCGGGGATTACCGGCGCTGAGCGGTTTGGAGCACGATGAAGACGACGATACGTCGTTTACAGGAGGTGTCAGTCATGCTTAGTCTGTCGCATTTGCAGGTTTTCTTCCTGGGGCTGATCGCCACCGAATTGATGCTGTTCTTCGTCCTTGATGGCGCGGACTTCGGGGCCGGGATGGCCACGTTCTTCGTCGGCGACAACGACCGGGAACGGAACCAGATCATGCGGGTGACCGGACCGGTTTGGGGCGGCAACGAGACCTGGGCGGTGACCGCCTTCGCCGTGATGTTCGCCACCTATCCGGGCTGGTACACCGCGTTCACCGGCTACTATCTGGCGGTCTTCTTGATTCTGCTGTTCCTGATGTTCCGGGGCACCGCCTTCGACTACCGGGCCCAGTGGCACACGCGCCACTATAACCGCTTCTGGGATTGGGCGCTGATGATCGGCAGCTTAGTCCCGCCGTTCCTGTTCGGCTTGATCTTCGCGTCGACAGTCAGCGGGGTGACCGTGCGCAGCAACGTGGTCTACGCCTCTTGGGGCGACGTGATGACCGTCTTCAATATTCTCGGCGGTCTGCTGGCCGTCGTCTTGAGCCTGAATATCGGGCTGGCCCGGATCATGAAGAAAGTACCCGCGCCGCTCACCGAGAAGCTGACCGGCAAGCTGCGCTGGACGCTCATCGTCCTCTACCCGCTGGCCGTCCTGTTCGTGATTCTGCTGCCGTTCAATACCCGCTTCTTCAGCACCCACCCGGCCCTGGTCACCACCCTGCTGGTGATCTTCGCCGCGACGGCGCTGACGGAGTATTGGACCCTGACTAAAGGTTACCGCCGGGCAAGTTTCTGGCTGGCCGTCGTCAGTATGGCGAGTTTCGTCTATACCATCTTTCTCGGCAACTTCCCGACCTTGGTCGTCGCCAAGCACGGACCGGATATCACCGCCTTGACGGCGACTAGCGGGCCGACGTCGTTGGTCTGGACCGCTTGGCTGGTCGGCTTCATGATCATCACCATGATTGCCTTCCAAGCCTTCGCTTACCACATGGCCAACAAGTACTACGACGCACCGATGTCGCCGATGATCTAGGAAGGTGAATGGCATGAAGAAAGTACTGATTGATATTGCCTGGGGTGTCGCTGTCGTCGTGTTCTGGCTCTACCAAGTCTTCTGGGGACTGCTCTGGACCCCGCTGATTGGCAAGGCTAACGGCGAGAAAGTGCTCTACCTCATTGACGCCATCGTACTGGCCATTGCCATCGTGGTGACCGTCAAGGGGTATGGCCGGCGTACTGTCAAGCAAGACAGCTGACACGGACCAAAAAGACGCCCGATCGGCAGTTTGTCCACGTGGATGAACAGACCGCCGACCGGGCGTCTTTTTTATTTGACTAGAAATTATTCGCTGATCTTGCGAATCTTACCCACCGCGATGGGCAGCGTCGTGTTGGCCGTGTGTCCGGCAATGGCCCCCTGGACCGTCGCTGGCAGCTTGAAGTCCTCCGGCACGCCGTGAACGTAGAGCACCCGCTTCTCCAGGTGCAGTTCACGGTCGTTGAAGGCTTTCTCAAAACTGTTGCGCAGCGTCCCCAGCGGAATGATCTTTTCGTAAGTAAAATTGCCTTGGGCATCGGCCACCGGATACGTATCTTCCGGGATCCGCATGTGCTCAGGACTGGCGTTGAACGGCACCATGGTGGTGCCGGAAACAGGCTCCGTCTCTGGCAGATCGACGTAACCGTCGTGGTTGGCGTCTTGCGCAATCGTCGCCGGCTGGGCGTCTTGACCGTCCGGGAACCCATGGAAGTGCATCCAGTGCTGACTATTGGCCGGGGTGCCGGTCATCGTGATCGTCACGACCAATTCGTCGCCCTGAATCTCGAAGCGGGCATGGCCTTTCGCAGCCGTGCCAATCTTGTCCGCATTCAACGGTGTGATATCTGCCTCATAAACTATCTTCTCTTCCGCCATTACATTTGGCCCCTTTCATTCGTGACAAAGTAACGCTTACCCTTAGAATAGACCAGCGGCTGGGGCGAATGCAACAAAAAGAATCACCGCTTATTGGAGCCAGGCGGCGGCATCGAAATGACTGAAGTCCACGGGGCCCGCAGCCCGGTTGGCAGGCCGCAGTGCCGACTGCCCGGTCAAGGGGAAGGTCTGCTTGGCGGCCACCGCCAGCGCCGCCGTAGCGGCCACGTCCACCCCCGCACCCACGCCGGCCCCAATGACCGGAACGATTTGGGAAAAGTGCAGCAGCCCGTGTTCCCCGGCGACAGAAAAGAGTTTGGCGCCCACTCGCTGGTTGATACGGGCCAGCGTCGCCGCCGACACCCGTTGACTCAAGCGGCCGGTCCAGGCAATACCGGCTTTCTTCAGGAAGTCTTCCGCCGCGTTGCCGGTCAGGGTGATCAAACTCATGGTCTTCACCCGGTCGTCCGCCAGGTCGTACCCCCGCAGGGCGGCGATCACCGTCACCATGCGCAGCTGGACGTACAGCGTATTCGCCACTTCGGCCGGGATGGTGACGGGCAGGGTCGCCAGGCCGCCGAGCCCGGTGATGAAGCTGACCGTTCCGACCCGCCGGCGGGCGTAGCGCAGGTAATCACGGATGGCCTGTTCGGCATCACCGCCCGCCTGGGCCAAATACGTCTCGGCCAAGGTGGCCGCTGACTGCCCCTTGCCGCCGCCTTTCACGGCCCGGTGATAACTCCAATTCAAGACCTGCTGTGCTGCGGTTTGCGTAAACGTCATCGCCGCGGACCCTCTTTCTCGTTTTCTTCCATTGTCGGAGAAAACCGGCGCCGCCGCCAGGGTCAGCGGACGGAGAGCGGGTCGGGCGGGAGACGGAATTAATGGGCCGCCGTCCGTCGGTAGCGGATATATTGCGGGACGTACAGGGCGACGGAGACCACTGCCGTGACCGCCGAGGCGATGAACAGCGCAGTCACCAGCACCGCCGGCAGCGCCGGGAAGAGCAGGACGAGCACGGCGGTCAGGTAGAATAGCGCCGTGGCCACCTTGCCCCACATCGCCGCTCCGGGGAGCTTCACCCCTTGGTGCAGGAGGATGGCCGCGCCGATCAGCATGACGGTCTCCTTGCCCAGCAGCACCCAGAATATCCAGCGGTACTGGGGCAGGTGGAGGAAGAACACGATGATCACGCTGATCTGGGTCAGCTTGTCGGCCAGCGGGTCCAGGACCTTGCCCAGCTGGGAGACCCAGTGGTTGCGCCGGGCCAGGTACCCGTCCAGCAGGTCGGTCAGGCTGATCACGGTGATCAAGACGCCCGCCGTGACGAACTGGCCCTGACTGGCGAAGTACAGGAACACCGGCAGCAGCACGAGCCGCAGGGCCGAGAGAATGTTTGGAATATGGCGCATCGCCGCGCCCCCTTTCTATCTTCTATTATGCCAGAACGACCCGCCAGCGTGTTACGATGAAGACAGAAAGGAAGCGTGACGTCATGACAAATGTATTGATTCTGGGTGCGCACGGCCAGATCGCCCAGCTGGCAGAAAAGCAGCTGCTGCAGGAGACAACGCACCACCTGACCCTGTTCCTGCGGCGGGCCAGCCGCTTGACCGTCACCGACCCCGCTCGGGAAACCGTGATCGAGGGCGATGCCACTGACCCGGCGGCGCTAGTCAAAGCGCTGGCCGGCATTGACGTGGTCTACGCCAACCTCGGCGGTAAGACAATCGAGAAGCAGGCGCAAGCAGTCGTCCAGGCGATGGACCAGACCGGGGTGCACCGGCTGATTTGGATCTCCACGCTGGGTATCTACGATGAAGTGCCTGGGGCGTTCGGCCGCTGGAACCACCAGATGCTGGACGGCGGTTACCTGGAGCCTTATACCGCTGCCGCTAAAGTCATCGAAGGGTCAGACTTAGCCTATACCATCATCCGGCCGGCCTGGCTGTCGAATAAGGACATCGTCAGTTACGAGACCACCGAAAAAGGCGAGCCGTTCAAAGGGACTGAAGTTTCCCGGAAGAGTATCGCGGACTTGGTCGTGCAATTGATCAACGATCCCGACCGCGCCGTGGGTCATTCCCTGGGCGTGGATCAGCCCCACACCGAGGGGGACAAACCGTCCTTCTATTGATTTTTCGTTTTCTCACCAACATCCCCCGCTTTCTGTGATACGATGAGGCTATTCACAGGAAACGAGGGATGTTTTGATGGCAACGAAACAATTGCGGCAGCGGGCGGATGTGCCCGAAGAACAGAAGTGGCGCTTAGCGGATATTTTCCCCGATACGGCGGCCTTCAATAAGGCTTGCGCGGATCTCATCGCCCAGGGCGAGGCCATTGCCCAGCACCGGAATGATTTGCTTGACGATGCCGGGGTCTTGTACGACACCTTGACCGCCTATTTTCAGGCGCGGACCTTGGCCGACCAAGTCTTCAATTACGGCGAACACCTCTATAACAGCGATATGACCGCTGCTGCCGGGCAAAAGGCCGTGGCCCAAGCGGACCAGACCGTCACCACGTTTGCGACAGCCACCGCCTTCGTGGAAGCGACCCTGCCCCAAGTGACCGACGCTCAATTGGCCGCTTTGACCCAGGCAGAGCCCCAGCTCAAACAGTACGCCTTCATTTTTGCCCAAGCCCAAAAACGCCAGCCCCACATTTTGGGTGCCGGTGAAGAAACCCTGTTATCCGCGCTCGGTCAGACCTTCACGGCCCCCGAGTCGATCTATAACAAGCTGAACGATGCGGACATCGCCTTCGGCACAATGAAAGATGCCCACGGCAACGAGATCCCTTTGAGTAAGGAAAAGCTCTACCAGCTGTACCAGTCCCCGGATCGGGCCGTGCGCAAAACGGCGGCGGAGAAGTTCTCCCAAGGCTACGCCCGCTCTCAATACACATTCGCCGAAGCACTGCAGCAGCATGTCCACACCCAAAACACCTTGGCCCATCTGCGTCATTACGATTCTGCCCGGGCGATGGACTTGAGTGCCCAGTTTATCCCGGAAGCGGTCTTCACTAACCTGGTGGACACCGTCCATGAATTTCTGCCCAGTGCCCATAAATACTATGCGCTGCGCAAACGCGTCTTGGGGCTAGACCCCTTGTACAGTTACGACTTGTCCGTCCCGCTGGTGGGCGAAGCGCCGCTGAAGCCCACCTTCGAGCAAGCGAAGGCATGGGCCTTGAAGGCCCTCGCCGTGTTGGGCGACGACTACTTGGCCCACTTGCAAGAAGAGTTCGGCAACCGCTGGATCGACCGGGCGGAGAATGCCGGCAAGCTCTCCGGCGGTTATGAGAGCGACGTCTTCGGTGTCCACCCTTACGTCCTGCTCAACTGGAGCAATACGTACCGGGCAGCCAGCACCTTGGCCCATGAATCCGGCCACGCAATGCAAAGTGTCTACGCTGACGCGAACCAGCCCTACTGGTATTCACAGTATTCCATGTTCATCGCGGAGATCGCGTCCACCTGCAATGAGTCGCTGCTGAACCACTATATGCGCGCCACCCACCAGGATGACGACCGGATCAAGGCGTATCTGCTCACCGAATCCGTTGAGGACCTGCTGAACACGATTTTCAACCAGACCAAGTACGCCGAATTCGAGCACTTCATGTACACCAGCGACGCTGCGGGGGAATCCTTGACGCCCGAGAAGCTCAACGACAAGACCGCCGCCCTCGATGCCGCCTACACCGGCGACGCCGTCACCCCCAACCCCTGGCCCAACGTCAGCTGGGCGCGCATCCCTCATTACTACATGAACTACTACCTTTACCAGTACGCGACCTCCAAGGCGGTCGCCAACACCTTGGCCCAGCGCATCCTGGCTGATCCGGCCGACCAAGTACCGCAGTACAAGGCCTTCCTGTCTGCCGGTGCCAGTGATTTCCCGCTGGCCATCGTGAAGAAAGCCGGCATCGATATGACCAAACCGGACTATATTCGGGAAACCTTGACCGTATTTGACCGTCAAGTCGATGAATTAGCCGATCTGCTGCAAAAATAATTGGAACGCCAAAGATGGCGGTGCGCCGGGGTTTCCTCGCTCACGCACCGCCATCTTCATCTTCCCACCGCAAACTGTTACCATTTCCGTCTTTTCCCCGTCACAAAATGTTCACAACTGCCCCGTAATATACAAGATGTCAACAGGAACACAACATCCTCCCCAGAAGTTACTTCCTGATAAATATTGACAACCAACTTTTTCTTCATGATTTTTCTTCTCCCCATTGTTCACCACCGCGGCCTCCCCCCGCCGGTGGTGATTTTTTATCTGGTGATGCAAGGGGCGCATCACCAGTGGGTCAGGGGCAGGGGGGTGTGGGCGTTGGTTGGCGGATTTGGGGTGACTTGCAGCTGCTGGGGCCTGGGGGGAAGATGTGAAACGGACAGATGGTGGTTGATTGAGGGATTGGGGCGGATGACATCGTCTGTTTTGGACAAGAGATAAGGGGCAAGTGCGGGCGGATCTTGCTGCTTGGGGGGTTGGTGAGTTGGCGGGGGCTTGGGTTGGTGGCAGGAAGCGTTAGTGCGTTGGTTTTCTGGCCATTACTAGGAAGCGGTCTTCTTTGGCGATGATTTGGCGGTGTGTGGTGATGAGGGATTGGAGGACGAAGAGTTGGTCTTGGGCTTTGGCGACGGTGAAGCCTGGGAATTCCCAGGGGATGATGCTGGCGTAGTAAACGACGGCGCCGACGTCGAAGAAGGTCATGGCGGGGTGGGCGGATTCGGCGCGGATGACGGTCAGGCCGGCGTGGTCGAAGGCGGCGACGGTGTTGAGCATCGTGTTGTCCGGGAATGCGGGCTGGTAATCGGGCACCAGGAAGCGGGACAGGGCAAAGTTGTTGGTCGCGCCGACTTGCTCGGTGATGAAGAGACCGCCCGGCTTGAGTTTGCTGAAGATGAGGTCCGCGTCAAAGGCCGCGTGGCTGTTCAAAATGATGTCTTGGGAAGCGTCAGGGACCGGTAAGGCGGCTTCGTGGTCCTGGGGTACGGCGTAGACTGTCACGCCCCGGGGCGCCAGCGTGCCCTGGAGCAGCTTAACGTTGGGTTCCCAGGCTTCGGTCACGGCCGTCAGGTGCGGATCATGGTGGAAGCTGCGCAGCAATTCGCCGCCGCCCGTCCCCATATCCAGCAATTGGTCGTTCCGGCGCAGGTGGTCGCGCACGATTTTCTTATAATGCCACGGCAGCGGATCGTTGGTCCAGCGGCCGGCGAGTTTGGAGAAATCCCACCCGGTGATGCCGGCCTTTTCTTCTTTCTGCCACTGAGCGAGCAATGCGTCTTTGTCCATGACAAACGCCCCTTTCTTACTGACTTCTATTGTACGTCACGAAGAGATTACGAAACGGGCAAATTCTGGGCATAGATTGGGCACAACTGCCCGGTAATATACAAGATGTCAACAGGAACCACCGCCCTCCCCGGTGTGCTGCTGACGCTGCCAACACCAACCAACTTTTTTTCTTCATGATGAACTACTCCTCAATACCAACCTCAGCTCCGCGCCTCCCTCCCCAGGCGCGGGGCTTTTCTTTGCCCTCACGAGGGGGCGCACCGCTGAAACGAAATTGCCCCTGGTCCGCGCGGCATGCCGGCCGGCCGCGTCACTTTTCTCACCCTCTGCGCTGGCCGATACCGATTCTTACCTGCACTGCGCTAGACAATCCTGGCGGGCTGTCCATGTCCATTTCTTCACGGCTCTGTTAAACTGAAGGGGTAATCATTCAAGGGGGAAAATACACAATGTCATACATTCTCAGTTGTGAATCCACCGCGGATCTGACCCAGGCCCACTTCGATGAGCGCCAGATCCACTATGTCCCGTTCCACTTCGCCATTAACGGGAAGCAATACCTCGACGACTTGGGGGCTTCAATCCCCTTCGACGAGTTCTATGCAGAAATGGCCAACGGCGCCAAGACCGAAACTTCCCAGGTCAACGTCGAGGAGTTCATTCAATACTTCACACCCTTCTTGGAGGCGGGCCATGACATTCTGCACGTCTCCCTCTCCAGCGGCTTGTCCGGCGTCTCCAACTCGGCCATGGTGGCCAAGGAGCAGCTGGACGCCAAGTACCCCGACCGGACCATTGAGATCGTCGACTCCCTGGCGGCCTCTTCCGGCTATGGCCTGCTCATGGACAAGCTGGCCGACCTGCGCGATGCCGGTCAATCCATCGACCAGGTGAAGGCCTGGGCGGAGCAGAACAAGCTGCGTATGCACCACTGGTTCATCTCGACCGATCTGAGCTACTACGTCCGGCTGGGCCGCCTGTCCAAGGTCTCAGGCTGGTTCGGCACTCAGTTCCACATCGTGCCTCTGCTGGACATGGACAACACCGGCCACCTGACCCCTCGGCGCAAGCTGCGGGGGAAGAAGATGGCCGAGAAGGCGCTGGTGGACGAGATGGCCGCCCACGCCGAGGACGGCAGCAACTATGCCGGGAAGTGCTACATTTCTCAATCCGCCTTCTACGACGACGCCAAGAGCGTGGCGGATATGATTGAAGAAAAGTTCCCGCACCTCAACGGTCCCGTGGAAATCAACCACATCGGGACGACCATTGGGTCCCACACGGGCCCGGGCACGATTGCCCTATTCTTCTGGGGGGACAAGCGGGAATAACACGCGACACAGAAAGGGGAAACGACTGCGATGACAAGAATCGGTCGGATACTGCTCATTGGGTTGAGTCTAGCGGGCCTGGTCGGCAGCTTGAGTGCCTGCCAGCCCGCTGCCGAGAAGAAACCCTCGGCGGCCCAGGTGAGCAAGCAGAAAGCCGCAGCGGCCAGCAGCCGGCGCACCAAGGCGGTGAAGGCCAAGATCGCGGCGGGGACGTATACCTTTGTCCAACAGCCAGCAAAGGAGTATACCGTGCCCACCCATTTTACGACCGCACTCGGGGAATTCACCACCGGTGAGGTCTATCTGTCGGGGAACGCTAAAAGCCAAGATGATGCCACCGCTTGGTCCGGGTTCAAAATTGACTATACGTACAAAAACACGACCAAACAGCCCCAGGACGCCGTGAAAGCCTTCGAGGCCGTGTTCCGCCCGGACAGCATGCGCATCTGGAACAATACACCCATTAAAGGCATCAAGGCGGTCACCGCCATTCCCGTTTATCGCGGCATGGACCCGCCCCGCACTGAGCAAGATACCCGGCGCTTGGCGAACCGGGGGAAGACCGTGGCGCCGGGGGCGAGCATCGACACGATGAGTGCTTTCGGGGTTTCTCAGAAAACTGCGGAAACCACCCGGAAGAAGGGTAAAGCGGTTAAAGGCCATCCGCCCTTGCAGTTTACGGCCACAATTCTGGCCGACCCCCAGACTCCGCACGTAACGCTGAAGCAATACCAAGGAAAAATTTCCTGGCGCTTCGATTAAAGCGCATGCCTTAACCCAAACAGGACCGCCGCGGCGGTCCTATTTGTGTAAAAAAAGGCGGCCTACCGCTGATTGCGGTAGGATAGAAGATATTCCGCAACCAGAAAGGACCACCCGCCATGAAAAATGTTGGTACCCAGCCGATCACCACGGACCGCTTAACCTTACGCCGCTTCACCGCCGCCGATGCACCAGCGGCTTACGCCCATTGGCAAAGCGACCCGGAAGTGACCAAATACCTCACCTGGCCGGCCTATACTGACCCGGCAGCCGCGGCGGCGCGGATGCAGTGGACCGCCAGCCAGTATACCGACCCGGCATTCTATCAATGGGCGATTCAGCTGAACGACGCCGAAGCGACCCTCGTGGGCAATATATCGGTCGTGGAAGCCAATGACGCCGCCCGCTGGCAGGCCATCGGTTATGTCCTCGGCCGCGCCTGGTGGGGCCGCGGCTACATGCCGGAGGCCCTGCGCGCGGTGATCGACTACCTCTTCACCAATACCGACGTGAACCGCATCGAAGCCACCCATGATGTCCAGAATCCCAATTCCGGCAAAGTGATGGCCAAGGCGGGGATGCACAAGGAAGGCATACTGCGCGCCCGGGGCAAGAACAACACCGGCATCGTTGACGAAGCCTTCTACGCCCTGCTGCGGGACGAATGGACAAAAAAAGCCGGTCGTTGAGCCCAGACCGGCTGTGAATCAATACACGTTATTTGGCAGCGACTGCGGCGGCCACATCGTCCGTGAACTTCTCCGGGGTCGTCGTGGGGGCATACCGATGGATCAGCTGACCATCCCGGCCAATGAGGAACTTGGTGTAGTTCCACTTGATGCGGCCATGACCGGAAGCGTCCTTCAGATAGGTGAATAACGGATCTTCACCGTCGCCGTTGACAGCCACCCGCTTGGTCATGGGGAAGGTCACGCCGTAGTGCATCTGGCAATATTCGCTGGCCTCCTCGTCCGTCGCCAGTTCCTGTTTGAACTGATTCGACGGCAGGCCGAGGACGGTGAAGCCCTGGTCGTGATACGTTTTGTAGAGCTTTTCTAAACCCTCCAGCTGCGGCGCCAAACCGCACTTGCTGGCGGTGTTCACAATGAGCAGCACCTGGCCCTGATAGCGCTTCAAGGGCAGGGTCTGCCCGTTCATTTCTGTCTCCTGGAAGTCATACACACTGGCCATTACCGATCACTCCTCTCGTTGGCTTCACTATACCACCGGCCCATTCGATTGTACACTATCGAATCGTGACAGCGGCCGCCGCTTGCGGTATGCTGGCGGTGTACCATGATTAGAGTAAGGAGAGATGTTGATGGCCCGTGTTGAACGCTTCATTAAGAAATTGAACGAGAAGCACATTGAGCAGTTCGTCATGCTCAACCCGAAGAATATTACTTACGTGACCGGCTTCACGGGGGATGAGTCCCTGCTGCTGGCGACGCCGAACAAGCTGACGCTGGTCACCGACGGCCGCTTCGTCGAACAGGCCAAGCGCGAGCTGCCGGACAACGTGACGATCTACCGCTGGCAGAAGGGCTTGCTGGCCGACACCATCAAGCTGATTAATGAGAGCGGTATTGACTCCGTCGTCTTCGAAGCCGACCAGCTCACCTACGCCAAGGGCCGCAAGTTCGTCGACGCCATTTCTCCCGACGTCATCCCCATGACCGGCGTCGTGGAAGAAATGCGCTGGACGAAGGACCCCGAGGAATTGGCCAACATTAAGAAAGCCGTCCAAGTCGTCGACGCCACCTTCCTGTACATCTTGGGTGAGATCCATCCTGGGATGACCGAAATGGAAGTCGCCGCCAAAATGGAATACTATATGAAAACACACGGCGGCGAGGGCACGTCCTTCGACACCATCGTCGCCTCCGGCATCCGCTCGACCTTTGCCCACGGTGAGGCCAGCCACAAGGTGATCGAGGCCGGCGACATTCTCACTATGGACTTCGGCGCCCTGGTCAACGGGTACGCGTCCGACATGACTCGCACGATTGCCATCGGCGACGTCGACCCCAAGCTGGAGAAGACCTATTACCAGGTCTTGGAAGCGGAGCAAGCCGGCATTGATGCCATCACTGCCGGCATGACCAGCCGCGAGCTGGATGGTATCATTCGCGGCGTCTTCAAGAAACATGGCGTGGAACAATACTTCATCCACGGCGCCGGCCACAACGTCGGCCTGGATATTCACGAAGGCCCGTACATTACGTCCCGGCCGGGCGAAGGCGACATCAAGTTCCAGCCGAACATGCTGGAGACGATTGAACCAGGGCTGTATTATCCCGGCCTGGGCGGTATCCGGATTGAGGATGATGTGGTTGTCACAGAAGGCAAGAGTGCGGTGCTGACGACAGCACCGCGACGGGACTTGATTAAGATTCCGGTATAAGATGATTGAACGAAGGCGCATCTGGGCAGAAATGTCTGGGTGTGCTTTTTTATATAATGTATCAATCCTATTGTGCCAGCTGGGGATGCCTCGGGCGGCGCGTTTTCATGGTGACTCTGACTGAATTATGTGACAACCCTATTGTGACAGACAGGCTAAAACTTGACACTTACCGCTGGCCGCCCGCACTAGACCGATAGAAAGCCATCCTGTATACTCGGTTGGGAATGTTTTTCACAAGAGGTGTACGATGACAGAAGACTACGAAGCCAACGGCCGCCATTATGAGCTGATCATGCAGGCGCACTACTATGATGACAAGACGGACGCCGTGACTGGCGAATTGGCGATTTTTCGGGTGACCGGTAATACCCACGTTTTTGCCATGCCCTTAGCGGCCTTCAAAAAGAAGATGGACCGCAAGCTGGACAATACGACTCTGTATTTAAGCCGGTTCAATGTTCGCCGTGACGTTTACGCCGTGCGTTTCGACAACAAAAAGACGGGAAAAAAGGGCTATACCCCCAAAACGGATTACACCACCCGCCAGCGTTTGCCTTTGACCCAACAAGTTATCCAGCAGCACCTAGATGGGACGATTGCGATCGGTCTCTACCCCCTGCTTGCTGATGATACGACCAATTTGTTAGCCCTGGATATCGACCAGCACAACTGGGCGGATATTGCCCAGTCCCTCCGACAAGTGTGTGCTCAATATCACGTGCCCTGCTTGGTGGAAAAATCCCAATCTGGCAACGGCTGCCACTTATGGATTTTCTTCACCAGTCCCATCAGCGCCCAGAAAGCCCGGCAGCTCGGCCGAAACTTACTCACAACGGCGATGACGACGACCCCGGAGATTTCATTCGCGGCATTCGACCGCATGTTTCCTAGTCAGGATTTGGCGATTAAACATGGCCCGGGCAATCTGATTGCTGCACCACTGCAAGGAAAGTTTCGCGAAGAGGGACGTACCGTCTTTCTGGATGATGACCTGCAGCCGTTGGCGGACCAATGGGCGGCGCTAAAGAATGTACATACCCTCACCGAAGCCGCCACCGATGCCGCCATCAGCCAATTGAGCTCTGCCAACGGCTATTTGACCTATCCAGAAACCGCTGATACCCAGTTACAAAAGAATGATCTGCTTTCTCTGCCGACTAACCTACAAATCACCGAAGACAGTGTCTTGCACATTGCAAAAGCCGGCCTGAACAACCGCCAAATTGGGGCCTTGCGCTGGCTGGCTACCTTCGATAATCCACAATTTTATAAAATGCAAAAAGCCCGGTTGTCTACATATCAGACACCGCGATATATCAGCTTGACCGAAGAAACAGCGACTGAATTGCGCTTACCCCGGGGACTCAAAGATTACCTGAACGGCATTTTGCCCCACATTCGCTGGAAAGAAAAGCTGGTCACTGGCCACCCATTACAAGTGACATTCAAAGGTACGCTGCGTCCTGATCAGGAAAAGGCCAAGCGCGCGATGCTGCAGAACGATACCGGCATTCTTTCTGCCCGGACAGGTTTTGGGAAGACGGTTGTGGCCGCCGCTATGATTGCGGAACGGAAGGTCAGCACGCTCGTATTAGTGAACAACAAGGGGTTAGCCGACCAGTGGCGGGCGCAACTAACGAAGTTCCTGCAAATTAGGACCAAGCCAATCATTGAAGAGAAAACAGCCACCGGTCGGCCGCGCAAAAAAGACGCGATTGGCCGATATTACGGAGCGGTCAAAAATCGAAGTGGAATCGTAGATATCGCCACACTTCAAACTTTAGCCCGAATGTCGCCGGCTAATCTGCGAAACTTTCTCTCTGCGTATGGCCAAATAATCATGGATGAAGTCCATCATATTCCCGCCTTCACGTACGAAGGGGTATTGAAAGAGGCCGCGGCGCGTTATCTTTGCGGATTGTCAGCCACCCCTTACCGAGAAGATGGCCTGGACCCAATCATCACGATGCGGGTCGGTGCTATTCGGTATCAGACGGGCACACTGGACCCGGCATATGTGCACACGGTGGCGCGGACCGTCTACCCACGGTTCACGTCATTCGGTGCACTCATGCCGGATGCTCAAGGTATGGGGCTGCCAGAAGCCTTGACTGCGATGGGTCAGGATGTGCAGCGTAACGAGCTCATCGTGGCCGACGTCCGCCGCTGTGCCGGGGAGGGTCGGCACATTCTGGTACTGACACAGCGGGTGAACCATGCGGAAGAGCTCAGCCGGCTGCTGCAAAAAGCAGTGACGATTCCGGTGCACACTCTTTACGGTCAGCAGGACAAGCAGAATCAGGCTGCGCAGCGAGAAGCTGTCACCGATACTCGGAAGCCGTATTGTCTAGTTGCCACAGGGTCCTATATTGGGGAGGGCTTTGATGTTTCTTCCATCGACACGCTCGTTCTAGCGCTGCCCGTTGCGGGCAAATCGATCCTGACGCAATATCTTGGTCGCATGCAGCGCAGTTTGGCGAAGAAGCCAGAATTGCGGGTCTACGACTATGTGGACGGCCTCTTGCCAGTTTACGCGCGCATGTATAAAAAGCGCCTGCGGACCTATCATGGACAAGGGTATATCATTGCCGAGGACGCCAGCACCAATCGCCTGCAATCCCGGTTCTTTGACGGTAACTACTGGACGGCTTTGAGTGAAGACATTGCCGCCAGCACTAAACAGGTCGTCTTAACGGGCAACCGTCTCCAGCCTGAAGATGTTCGGGCCTGCCTGACCAGTCTTCCTGCAGGTCGGGTACTCACGATTTTTGGTAATAAGCTGACCGACTTGAAGGCCTCCTTTACACCGGACGACCCCATTTTGTGGCAGGATGCCCATCGAGGCGTACCCACCGGCATCATTCTCGACCAAGAACTGCTCTGGTTCTTTGCTGATCAGGGTTTCGGGAAGAATACAGGTATTGCCTTCCGGGTGGCGAACCCGCAACTGACGACGGCCGTATTAAAATTGTTGGGCAATGGCAATATCTCACTCGATCTGTAAGAATGCGCTAGGCGGGCTGGTTACCAGGGAGTAAAATATCAGTAATTCGTTCCTGGGGAGATAACCGCCATGCATTGGAGCAACGACCCACCCTCCGCAATCAATTCACTGTCCGGTATAGCATTTGATTGAGGAGGATTTCTGCTAATGGATCATGATTTGGCACCAAAAACGCATTATATCAAGTGGCCGACACTGGCCTTGCTGACTTTCGTCACGGTCATCGGCTTCGAGGACCTGGTTTACCCTTTCCAGAACCAAGGCCTCTCCGTGGTCTTCTCGTGGATTTTTATGGTCGTCGCCTACGTTCTGCCCTACGAGTTGATCTCGGCTCAGATGGGGTCGACCTTCAGCGAGGCCGGCGGCGGCCTGGCCACCTGGTCCCGCCACGCTATCGGCGACGCCGCCGGGTACTGGACCGGCTGGATGTTCTGGGCGTCGCTTCTGCCCTATCTGGTCGACGTGGCCAACTCCGTAATCGTGTCGCTATCGTGGCTGGTGTTGGGCAACAACACCTTGGATAAGTACATGACCAATGAGATGTTCGGTTTTTTCACTTTCGCCGTTATCTTGATTTTTTTGTTGACGCAAAACCTCGTCCAGCATTCTTTGGAGTTCATGAGTATGATCGGCGGTGCGGCGATGTTTATCATGACCATTCTCTTCGTCCTGATGACCGGCGCCGGGGTGGCCGCTGGCGGTTTTCACATTGCCACCCAGCCGTTCACCTGGTCTGCCTTCATCCCCAATTTCGATACCCATTACTTTGCCACCACCGGTCTGCTGATCTTCGCCGTGTCTGGCGCCGAGCTGGGGGCGGCCTACATCACCAAGATGCGCGACCCGAAGCACGAGTTCCCCAAGTCCATGGTGATGCTGGCGGGGATGAGCGCCTTTCTCACCGTCTTCGGCTCCTTGGCCATGGGCGTCTTCTTCAACGCCCACCATCTGCCGGACGACCTGAAGATGAACGGGGCATTCTACGCCTTCGAACGGCTGAGCGCCGCGTGGGGCTGGGGGAAGGTGCTGCTGTACGTGTACTCGGCGGTCTCGCTGACTTACATGCTGGCCCAGCTGGCCGTGCTCATCGACGCCTCCAGCCGAGTACTGGCGGTGGACACGTCGGCCCGCTTCATGCCCCGCTGGCTCCTGCGGAAGAACAAGTTTGGCCGGCCGATCCACTCCTACGTCCTGACGGCGGGCATCTGCCTGTTCCTCCTGCTCCTATCTGGCACGCTGCCCAGCATCAATTCAATTTTCAACTGGCTCCTGAACCTCAACGGCATCGTTACACCGTACAAGAGCTGCTGGGTCTTCGCCGGCTTCATTGCGTTGCGGCGGCATGAAGAAAAGTTCAATTCACCGTTCGTTTTCATTAAACACCGCTGGCTGGCCATTCTCATCGGTGTGTGGGGCTTCAGCTTTGCCTTTGCCTGCGCCACGCTGGGCGTGCTGCCCCAGGAGGGTGCGGTGTTCTCCGGGATTTGGTTCCACCAGCTGCTGCTGAATATCGTGTCGGTGGGCGTGCTGTTTGGCCTGGGCGGACTGATGCCGCTGCTGGCAAGAGTGAGCAACCGGCGGGCGGCAGAGGATACGGCGGACTGAGGATGGTAGGCCGGTCCGTTAAGACGCAGGGGCGGTCCGCCGTTTTTTACATTGCCTGAGGCGGGCGCTGGCGCCAGCCCTTGACGCCGCCCCGGCTGGGTGCCTAAGCTGGACCCAAAGGATGTGTTGCTTTAATGGATGAAGACACAGCATTTTTGAGCAAGCTGGTCCAAACGGACTCGGCCAATGACTACGAAGCGGCAATTGCCAAGCTGATTCAAGAGAAGCTGGCGACCGCTGGTATTGAGAGCAAGCTGATCGATTACGCCCCAGGCCGCACGAACCTGGTCGCCGAAATCGGCAGCGGCGACGATATTCTCGTCTTCGAAGGGCACGAGGACACGGTCGCGCTGGGTAATCCGCAAGAATGGACTTATCCCGCTCTCGGCGCCGAGATTCATGACGGCGAGATGTACGGCCGCGGATCTGCCGATATGAAGAGTGGCCTGGCCGCCATGGTACTAGCCATGATGCGGTTGAAGAAGAGCGGCTTCACTGGCCATTTGCGCTTGATGGCCACTGTGGGTGAAGAATACGGCGCCATGGGGGCAGCCCAATTGCTGAAAGCAGGTTACGCTGACGATATCAGCGGCCTGGTCGTGGGCGAACCGACATCGCTGAAAGTACTGTTCGGCCATGCCGGTTCCTTGAATTATAAGATTATCAGCCACGGCAAGTCGGCCCATAGTTCGGAACCCCAGCGCGGTGTCAACGCCGTGGAGAAGCTGGTGGACTTCATCGTGGCGGAACGCCATGCCTTCGACGATGTTCCCGCGGATCCGGTCATCGGGCCCTTGGCGCACAGTGTCACCGTCCTTAAGGCGGGCGACCAGGTGAACACCATTCCCGACCTGGCGGTGGCTGCCGGCAACATTCGGCCGACGCCCAGTTTCAAGAATGACGCCGTGATTGAACGGTTGGAGAATCTCGTGAAGAAACTGAATGCCACTGGTTCTGGACAATTGGAATTCAGCCTGACGCACAGCTTTCTGCCTGTGATTTCGAAGAAAGACGGGCGCCTAGTAACGGCCGCCCAAGCGGCAATCCAGGAAACGTTGGGCCGGCCCGCCGAACTCACGATTATCCACGCCGCGACGGATGCCTCGGTGTACACAAAATCGAAGAATCCGTTCGAGACGATCATCTATGGCCCCGGCAGCATGAGTATCGCTCATCAGATTGATGAACACGTTAACGTCGCTGATTTTCAACACGCGGTGGGGACCTACGAAGCCATTGCAAAGACATATTTCGAGTAATTACCAATGGTAGCAAAAGCCTGTGTGCATTAACTAATGCCGGTATATCAACGATTATTGATAACAACACGTTTTTGAGTGAGCAATTTTGTAAAAAATGCTTGCCAATTTCCTGCCAGTCTGCTATTCTAAAGAAGGTTCAGAGACGTCTGAGCCAACCCTCCTTTTCTAGCCGATTGCGGAGGGATCCAATAGCAAAGGGATTGTCTTAGGACAATCACCTGTCAAGCTCTGACCCCCATCCTCGTGATGGGGGTCATCTTTTTCGTATCCAATTATATTGTGAATCCCTGGGCGTTGGCGTATGATGTGAGTATCAAGCACCATTCACTGAAAGTACATGAGGGGAGTTATGTAGCATGGGCTATATATTAGGACTCGATATCGGAATAGCATCGTGTGGCTACGCCATCTTAGAAACGGACGCTTTGGGGATTCCATTCAAGATTAAGATGCTGAATTCAGTGATTTTCACCCGGGCTGAGAATCCCAAAAATGGCGCATCCTTGGCTGAACCGCGCCGGCGTTATCGAGGCGCCCGGCGGCGCAAACGGCGGACGTCCTTCCGCAAGCACCGAACGCGCCAGCTATTCATCCGTGAGGGATTATTGACCCAGCAAGATATCACGGCCTATCTCAACCAAGAAATTAGCCATGATGACATCTGGCAGCTGCGCGTGGCTGCCCTCGACCAGCGGATCACCAGCCGCCAGCTTTTCCAGGTGCTCTACTACTTCGTCACTCACCGCGGGTTCAAGTCCAATCGCAAAGCCGAATTAACGGACAAGGACAATGGACCAGTGTTGAAATCCATTAGTGCGTTCGAGACGGAAATGACGGAGAACGGCTATCGGACCATCGGCGAATTGTATGCCCATGACCGCCGTTTCCAAGACCGGAAGCATAACAAGGGCTACACCGACGGGTTCATTGGGACAGTAAAGCGGGCCTGGCTGGTGGATGAAATCAAACGGATTCTTGCCGCTCAGCAGTCCTTGGGGAACGATAAAATCACTGACAAATTCGTTCACCAATACCTCGACATCTTTGAGAGCCAGCGTAACTACGATGTCGGCCCTGCCAACGGCCCCTACGCCGGTGACCTGATTGCCAAGATGGTCGGCCCTGACACCTTCGATCGTTCGCGCAAACGGTCCCCCCGCGCGACATACACGTTCCAATACTTCAACTTCCTGACCAAGTTGAACTCTCTTCGTGTGGCTGACAGTATTGGCGGTACCTATGCCCCTCTGACCGATGATCAACGCCAGACAGTTACTGAGCGGTTATGGGCCAAGGGGGTCAAATCGGCCGATTTAACCTTCAAGCAAATTCGGGCACTGCTTTCTCTCCCCGATGGCGCTCGTTTTAACTTGGTGACATACAGTGGGGATGCCAAGAAAGCACTCGAAATCGAAGGTAAGACCAAGTTTGTTTCAGTCAAACCGTTGCGTGATATTCAGAAAGCCTTAGACGACGAGCAACTGGCCAACGATCATGAACTGCTTGATGCCATTGCCCTGGTCCTAACGCTGTATAAGAGCGACGACAAGCGTCGGACAAAGTTCCACGAGCAGACCACTCTCCCGGATGACAAAATTGAACAGCTGTTACCGCTCAACTTTGCCAAGTTTGGGCACCTTTCTACCCATACAATGCAGGCGATCATTCCTTACCTGGAACAAGGGATGGTCTATAGTGATGCCGCCACGGCAGCCGGTTACGACTTCCGGGATAACCAAATCGATATGGAGTACATTCGCGAGAACGTTACGAATCCCGTCGTTCGCCGCGCTGTTAGCGTGGCCAACAAGCTGGTGAAGGCTGTGGTTCGCCGCTTCGGCAAGCCGGACAGTATCCACATTGAGCTCGCCCGTGACTTGAGTAAAAACTTCCAGGAACGCAAACAGGAAGAACAGTACCAGAAGAAGAACGCCGCCGCCAACGAGAAAATTGCGCAACAGTTGAAAGAGCTCGGCATTCCCGTCAATGGTATGAACATCACGAAGATGCGCCTCTTCAACGAGCAGAACGGGATCGATATTTACGATTTGACCCCTAATGCGTCAATGGCAGTAACCGACATCTTCTCCGACGACCTGTACGAAATTGACCACA
Organism: Schleiferilactobacillus shenzhenensis LY-73; assembly: GCF_000469325.1. Taxonomy (GTDB): domain Bacteria; phylum Bacillota; class Bacilli; order Lactobacillales; family Lactobacillaceae; genus Schleiferilactobacillus; species Schleiferilactobacillus shenzhenensis. The sequence continues at coordinate 79,882 of NZ_KI271585.1, forward strand.
TCATTCCTTACAGCATCAGTTTTGACGACAGTTATAGCAACAAGGTCCTGGTCAGTGCCAAAGCCAACCGGGAGAAGCGCGATCGTATCCCGATGGAGTTCTTCGGTAATGATCCGAAGACTCGGGCCCAGTTTGTTAATCGGGTAAACACCAACATTCACAACGCTAAGAAGAAACGCAATCTACTCAAGGAGACCCTGACCGACGAAGACAAGAGCCAATGGAAGTCGCGGAATATCAACGATACCCGGTATTTGAACCGTATTCTGATGAACTACTTGTCTCAAAATGTTGAATTCACGGACGTTCTGAGCAAGGCCAAGCATGTCATCGCGTTGAACGGTGCGGTCACCGCGAAGATTCGGTCCCGCTGGGGTATCACAAAGGTCCGCGTAGCCGGCGACTTGCACCATGCGGTGGACGCCGTAGTCATTGCCTGCGTCACCGACGGCCTCATTCAAGCAGTCACCAGGTATGCCAAGTACCAAGAAAGAAAGGGCAACAAGCTCGCTTCTCTGGATGATCTTCAAGATGACAACCCAGACGGTTTAGATGCCAAACGGTTCCGCAAGCTGTTTAATGACTATCCCCTGCCCTGGCCAGAATTCCGCGAAGAATTACATGGGCGTGTTTCCGATGCGCCGGATAAGTTGATGGCTGGTCATCCGTGGGCACATTATACCCCTGAAGAAATTGCTGGGTTGCAGAAACCATTTGTGGTCCGCGTTCCGAATCATCGCATTGTAGGGCCGGCAACTCTAGATACGGTTTATGGTCAACCGGACCCTGACAGCAATATTATCACCCAACGTGTTCGAATCACTGACCTGAAACTCAAGAAGAGCAAAAATGGTGATGACACAATCGCTGCAGGTACCAACGCGTATGCTTTGGCGGAAGATGGTGGAAACAAAGTGGTCTACGAAACCATTCTACGGGCTTTACAGGCGGCTAATGGCGATGGGAAGAAAGCTTTCCCTGAGGGGCGAGTGATGGTGAAGATGCCGAATGAAACGATTCCGGTGGAGCGCGTCCGTGTTACCGGCAAGGCAACATCCACTGTACCGGTCGGCCCGAAGAGTGTAGCAGCAAACGGTTCGATGGTGCGTATTGATGTTTACAAGACGCCGAAGAAGTATGTGTTCGTTCCTGTTTACGTGAAGGACACAGTAAACGAGAACCTACCGAAAAAAGCTGCCACACAGAGAAAGTCACTGGCGGACTGGTACGAGATTCAACCACAAGATCAATTCGAGTTTTCATTATTTGCGAATGACCTCATTCACATTGTCAACAAGAAAGGGATAAAGACAACCGAAATCAACGCTGACGGCATGTCAACGAATGGGATTCGGGAAGAAATAGTTGGATACTTCACAGGAGCGGATATTGCTACAGCTTCGATTGCTTTCGACGGTCCTGATCGTTCTTTCTCCGCACGAAGCGTCGGATTCGCAACCCTAGACAAAGTTGAGAAAGTATCAACAAACTATTTCGGTGAATTGGCGGTAGTTCATGAGACACAGCCGTTGGGATTCACCAACAAAGGAGATTAAGGTATGGGTTATCGAAATATCTTTATTGAAAGCCCGGCTACCCTGTCAATTCATAGATCCCAGTTGCGAGTGAGAACGGACACCGACCACACCTTTCCATTGGATGACATTCAGAGCATCCTTCTCGACAATCTAGCAACAAGTATTACAGCAAACGTTCTATCTCAGTTGAGTAAGAACAACATTGCCGTGATTGTCTCTGATGTACAGCATCTCCCAACAACAACGCTGTTGCCCATTCAAGGGTATTATCACAAGCTGACTGCGCTACGCCAACAGTTAACCGTACCCAAGCGTTTTAAAGATCGTCTTTGGCAAAAAATCATCCGTCGAAAGATTCTTAACCAAAGCGCAGTGTTGAACATCTTGAACGTGACTGGTGGGATAAGTATGTCCCGTTTTGCATCTGCAGTGAAGGAGGGCGATTCAACCCATCAAGAGGGTTACGCCGCGGCGTTTTATTTCCAGTCTGCCTTTGGCGAGGTGTTTTCACGACGCACTGAAGATGTTCAAAATGCTGCACTGAATTATGGCTACGCCATAATCCGTAGCTGCGTGGCACGTGAAATCTGCGCATTTGGATTGGAACCGTCTTGGGGCATATTCCACCGTAACCAGATGAACCCGTTCAATCTTGCCGACGATTTCATGGAGACATTTCGACCGATTGTCGATTTGGTCGTATTACAGATGCACTTCGATGAATCCGACGCCCTGACCAGCCAAGCCAAGAAAGAATTACTGAATATTCAAAGTCTGGATGTACAAATAAATGAATCCATTCAAACGGTCCGCAACGCTATCCACATGACTGTCGAAAGCATATCTGCCGCATACGCAACAGGAAAAATGTCAGGAATCAGCCTCCCTCAGCTCATTCCATTGCATCCTCATGAGTTCGCCTAAGTTCATGCGAGTAATCGTAATGTTCGACTTGCCCGTTGTAGAAGCTGAAGACCGCAAGGCTGCAAATCGTTTCCGACATGATTTAATCTCTGAGGGGTTCGTAATGATGCAGTATTCAGTCTATTACCGCATCGTCAATGGGCTGGATATGGCAAAGAAATATGAAAATAGGATCGAAGGCTTCCTTCCTGAAAAGGGACAGGTGCGATTGCTTCTGCTCACAGAGAAGCAGTTTGCCAACATGAAGGTCCTAATTGGGGACATCAGCCCGCAAGAAAGGGATATTTCAGGAAACTCACTGACAAGTTTATAGCCAAGAAAAGACGGCTCAAATCGCATGGTTGAGCCGTCTTTACATTTATCTGTCCCATTTTAGCCGATTGCGGAAGGATCCAATAGCATCCGTCAAAATTTGGCAAGAAGTTTGAATGTCCCATTTTAGCCGATTGCGGAAGGATCCAATAGCTGCCATGGGCGCCTATTTTAATACGCTGACGTCCCATTTTAGCCGATTGCGGAAGGATCCAATAGCGACGGGCATTGCCAAACTGTACGCCGGAGAGTCCCATTTTAGCCGATTGCGGAAGGATCCAATAGCCGCCAGTACAATCAGGCCCGGACTCGCGAAGTCCCATTTTAGCCGATTGCGGAAGGATCCAATAGCTATCTATCGTGGCGCTATCCAGGCCATGAAGTCCCATTTTAGCCGATTGCGGAAGGATCCAATAGCCTGGGTCACCTGATTGTTCAGGAATGATCTGTCCCATTTTAGCCGATTGCGGAAGGATCCAATAGCTCGAGACATCAAAATAATCGGCTACTTTCTGTCCCATTTTAGCCGATTGCGGAAGGATCCAATAGCCGTCGCCGCCGGGTAGCGGCAACTGAAATAGTCCCATTTTAGCCGATTGCGGAAGGATCCAATAGCAAGTTATTCCACGTGTTAAGACAAGCAAATGTCCCATTTTAGCCGATTGCGGAAGGATCCAATAGCACAACTCGGGGGGTAAATTAAAATGAATAGGTCCCATTTTAGCCGATTGCGGAAGGATCCAATAGCTCCACTTGGTCTCAGAGACAGAGGCTTGCCGTCCCATTTTAGCCGATTGCGGAAGGATCCAATAGCTTGCAGGGCGGCCAAGGCGTGGCTGTGGTAGTCCCATTTTAGCCGATTGCGGAAGGATCCAATAGCGGTCAAGGAAGGGACGACAGGAAGCGAGAAGTCCCATTTTAGCCGATTGCGGAAGGATCCAATAGCGGGGGGGTACGATCATCAGCTATTTACTTGTCCCATTTTAGCCGATTGCGGAAGGATCCAATAGCACTGGCTGTTCTCGCATTGACGTAACCTGCGTCCCATTTTAGCCGATTGCGGAAGGATCCAATAGCCGGTTGGCCTTAACGTTGACCAAGTAGTCGGTCCCATTTTAGCCGATTGCGGAAGGATCCAATAGCTTCATGTCGGTCATTTCTTGACCCCCAATAGTCCCATTTTAGCCGATTGCGGAAGGATCCAATAGCCCAGCCACCGGAACTTCGCCATTTCTTTATGTCCCATTTTAGCCGATTGCGGAAGGATCCAATAGCAAGAGCCTTAGCGTAGTCGTGCGAAATGCCGTCCCATTTTAGCCGATTGCGGAAGGATCCAATAGCCAAGGTTGTGTGTGGTGATGGACTGCATTTGTCCCATTTTAGCCGATTGCGGAAGGATCCAATAGCTCCCCTCCTCATCTAGTGGATGAAGAAGCAGTCCCATTTTAGCCGATTGCGGAAGGATCCAATAGCTTGGCCGGTACGCCCACTTTTTTCGCCAAAGTCCCATTTTAGCCGATTGCGGAAGGATCCAATAGCACCCGCGCCGGTGCTGATGACAACGCCCGTGTCCCATTTTAGCCGATTGCGGAAGGATCCAATAGCGGCAGCCGTGCACCAGCAGACGTTAACGACGTCCCATTTTAGCCGATTGCGGAAGGATCCAATAGCCGCGTTGACGTGCTGGACTTGCAAGAGGACGTCCCATTTTAGCCGATTGCGGAAGGATCCAATAGCTACACCGAAGTTCGTCCCATTGTAACCGATGTCCCATTTTAGCCGATTGCGGAAGGATCCAATAGCAGCCCGCGAGTTCGGGAGGGTGCGCAAAGAGTCCCATTTTAGCCGATTGCGGAAGGATCCAATAGCCCACCTTATCCAAAGTAAACTCGACGCCAGGTCCCATTTTAGCCGATTGCGGAAGGATCCAATAGCGGGCACGGGAAAAACATTACCGACACTGATGTCCCATTTTAGCCGATTGCGGAAGGATCCAATAGCGAGCAAGGTGAACTGTACACCGCTGAGGAAGTCCCATTTTAGCCGATTGCGGAAGGATCCAATAGCAAAACACCTATACCACTGCTAAAATAAAACGTCCCATTTTAGCCGATTGCGGAAGGATCCAATAGCTTGGGCACGTCTTTCATGATGGCCGCAAAGGTCCCATTTTAGCCGATTGCGGAAGGATCCAATAGCCTGAAGCTTTGCCATGCCCGTGTTGATCTTGTCCCATTTTAGCCGATTGCGGAAGGATCCAATAGCCGGATCAGGTTTCTTTCCAGCGGGAAAGAAGTCCCATTTTAGCCGATTGCGGAAGGATCCAATAGCCGTGCAACTCTGAGTGAACCTTACCATCACGTCCCATTTTAGCCGATTGCGGAAGGATCCAATATCTGTATCAGCTCGTTAGAGCGTGTCTGGCGGGTCCCATTTTAGCCGATTGCGGAAGGATCCAATAGCGGCTGCTGTGGTCAGCTCATCGGCATGGCTGTCCCATTTTAGCCGATTGCGGAAGGATCCAATAGCATAGGGGGTATTGTGTTATGTGTGGAAGGGGTCCCATTTTAGCCGATTGCGGAAGGATCCAATAGCTCGCCTTGCTCTAGGTGAGCGCCCGTCAGCGTCCCATTTTAGCCGATTGCGGAAGGATCCAATAGCTTTCTGGATCAACAGCAGCAGCCGAATCTTGTCCCATTTTAGCCGATTGCGGAAGGATCCAATAGCCACGAAAGGCGGAAATTATCATGACTAAGGTCCCATTTTAGCCGATTGCGGAAGGATCCAATAGCTGGTTAGAAGAAAAGGGATATATAGTCCCCGTCCCATTTTAGCCGATTGCGGAAGGATCCAATAGCGGCGCCCGACCGTGTAAACACCTTTTTATGGTCCCATTTTAGCCGATTGCGGAAGGATCCAATAGCCTGAGCCCGCTGCGGAACTTCCGGAAAGACGTCCCATTTTAGCCGATTGCGGAAGGATCCAATAGCCGGCAAGATTGACTGGATGACCATTGATCAGTCCCATTTTAGCCGATTGCGGAAGGATCCAATAGCGACGTGGGGCCGGGGGTCCCCTTCGTACAGGTCCCATTTTAGCCGATTGCGGAAGGATCCAATAGCCAACCGGTCTTTGCTCCTGCCCTTGGCGTAGTCCCATTTTAGCCGATTGCGGAAGGATCCAATAGCCGTCCAAATAGCCCATGCCGGGCTTGATGAGTCCCATTTTAGCCGATTGCGGAAGGATCCAATAGCGGACGGTGATGCCAATGCGCACTAACCGCAGTCCCATTTTAGCCGATTGCGGAAGGATCCAATAGCTCAGGCCTAGATAATGATGTGAAGCCATATGTCCCATTTTAGCCGATTGCGGAAGGATCCAATAGCGCCCTGCTTGTGCATCAGCTCTTCTTCGCGGTCCCATTTTAGCCGATTGCGGAAGGATCCAATAGCATGGTGGTCGTTGTTGTGTCCCCCCGAGCAGTCCCATTTTAGCCGATTGCGGAAGGATCCAATAGCACGGCAAACTAAAATAGCAGTTGAAAGGTCGTCCTATTTTAGCCGATTGCGGAAGGATCCAATAGCTTCTGGAGGGATTCAATAGCAATTGCTAATATAATTGCATCATCCCTATAATTTAATTTTACCAAAACTGTCCATCAAATACATCCACATCCCCCGCCTCCACCTCAAACGGCACCATTACCGCCATCCCCGTCAACAAATCCTCCACCACCAAATAACAAATCTCCCCACTCTCAAAATCCCAATCATCAATCTTGGCAGTGACGTGCACCACCGTACTGGCCAAATTACTCAGAACGGTAATTTTGTCCGAAATCAAATTGTTATTTCCATCCACGAAATACACTTGGTGGTCAGCCCGCACAGCGCCGTGCGCCGCATCCACCAAGAAATCCAAATGCACCCGTGGACCATCAATTACCTGCTTGTTCCCCATCAGTTGCAATGGCACCACGTCTGCCTCCCGCAACCGATGACCCGCCACCCGAAATAACGGCGCTGCCTCACTGGTCACCAACTCCAGGGAATAATACAAGCAATCCGTCACGAAGTTCTCCGTGGGTAACGGTTTCGGATAAGGGCAGTAAATCAGTGCTGAATCGCGCGCCTGTTCAAACGAGTTAACAGCCACCTTCGTTTTAAATAATACCGCAGCAGCAGAAATGAACACCGAAAAGTCAGTCGTCTCTTGCCACCGGGCAACTTTTTCAGCAAACTCTCCCTCCGGGTCGTACCAAAATACGTTCCCTGCATTCGCCGTCAATGCCCGGACCAACAACGCTTCGACCTGATCCCACTCATTCAGTTTGACCATTTCTTTATCTCCCCATGGGTCTTTTCAACGACCCTATTGATACGTGTCAAAAAACGCCACCAACCGCGCAAACACCCGCTCACGCCCAGTCTCTCGCAGCACCTCATGCTTCATCCCCGGCACCTGCTCGCTGGTCACATTCCGGTATCCAATCTTTCGCAGCGTCGCCACCGTATCCGCCAGCCCTTTCTCCCCGCCGCTGAACTTGTCGTCGACACCGACCACGCTCAGAATGGCGAGGTTGGGGTTCTTGAACTGGAACCGATCAATCTGGTGCAGCTGATAATCGGCCTGCCAAAGGGTCTCTAAGCTGCGGACTGGGTATTCCGCCATCATCAGGGCATCCTCACTGGCGCGGCGGATATTCTCTTGATTGTAACTGAGCCACGAGTGATCGCTGGGGGTCAGACCGGAAATCTTCGACAGCAGCGGGGACTTGGCCGTCTCGTCGTGGAAGCGGAGAAAGGCTTTACCCAGAAAGAGACCAACCGGCACGATGGGGTTGTAATTGGCTGTCCCGGTCAGGGCCACCGAGACAATCTCATCATCGTGGGCCTGCAAATATAATCGGGCTAAAATCGACCCAAAGGAATGGCCAAACAAGCTCACGGGCAGGTCCGGGTAACGAGCCTTGGCAAAACGAGTCACCCGCACCTGATCAGCGATGATCTGAGGCAGGCTGCGCATGACGCCGCGGGGGTCGGCCGGGGAAATGGACCGGCCGTGGCCGCGGTTATCGGACAATACGGCGATGTAGCCGTGCTCGCTCAGGTAATCCGCAAATTCGTAATAGCGTTCCTTGTGCTCCAGGGCACCATGAATGATCTGGACGATTCCCCGGGCGTTCGGTGCCGGAAACACAGCGACTGCCAACTGGGTCTGGTTCTCCGTCGGCAACTGAAAATGAAGCGGCATGATCATCCCTCCAAATTCTTGACATCCAACTGGTTAATCCGCAATGACCCGGGCAAAGCCTGCCGCCAGTGCACTATTCGCTGTCGGCTTGAAGTGCAGCCGGCCGTCTGGCATCCCTTGATTCTGCATGGTGATGAGCACCACTGGCTGGCCGGTCGCATCCAAGGCAAAAAGATAGAGATGTTGGGCCGCATAACGGGCTGTGGCAGCGTCGGAATACATGGCAACAATCTTGTATTGCGCCGCTCCCGTCCCGTCTTTGGACCAGGCGACAGTGACCGGCTGGTCATTCACGGCGATTTTGTTCTTCTGAATAGCGTCAGCGTAAATGGGCATCCCATAGAATTTTAAGTCATTCGTTGGTCCATATTCCTGATATTGCTGGCCCATCGACTTCTCCCAGGTCATGACGAAATCATGCAGGGCCTGGGCTTTAGCTGCCGTCCACACAGCAGCCTCAGCCTTTTGACTTGATGACGACGCACTGCTAGACGATGATGTGGACGTCGTGTCTTCGCCGTCACTGCTCGCGGCAGCATCGCTATTCTCCGATGTACTGCTCGTCGCCGAGGCCCGTTCTGCTTTCTCATCCTTGCTCAAAGCATACTTGATCTTGTGGGCATCCGCATTCTCCGCCGGCTTCTGGCAGCCGGTCATCAACCCAGCAATCCCCATCATGATGATCAATAGCGTTGGCCACTTCCGCACGTGCGCTCGTCCCCTTCCCGACTTCTTCCTTCATTATATCAGGACGGCGGCGGTCCTCGCTTGCCGGCCGCCCAAGTGACAATCTTGTCACATCGCCGGTTTTCAGCCGACTTTTCTACCATGAGTACCGGCAAGTATGCTACCCTGTTACCAATTGATGACACCACGCGAAAGGGGTCTATACCAGTGAAACAACTCCAAATCGACCAGCTTGATAAGTCCTTCGACAAGCAGATCATCTTCCAGGACGCCAACTACACCTTCGACCAGGGCAAGGTGTACGGGCTGCTGGGGCGCAATGGTTCGGGGAAATCGACGCTGTTCAACATGATCGCCCGGAATATTCCCACTGACGGCGGGCAAATTCTCATTGATGCGGACGATGGCCGAGGGCCGCAGGCGGACTACGAGGACATCACCGTCAGCATGGTCTACACTCAACCGCACCTGCCCGTCTTCATGACCGGCGCGGAATTCGTTAAGTTCTTCATTGAGATCAACAGCCGCCGACTCACAGCGGTCCACACTTCTCAGAACGCCCAGGACTTCCTGGATATGGCTGGACTGAGCGAGGCCGACAGTAATAAGCTGCTGCGGGACTTCTCCGAAGGGATGCGCAACAAGCTGCAGATGGTGGTCTCGCTGATGCTGAAGCCGCCGGTGCTGCTGCTGGACGAGCCGTTGACCACAGTGGACGTTGTCGCCGCCCACGAGATGCAGCAGATGATCGTGGACATGAAGGCCGACTCGGTCGTCGTTTTCTCCACCCACATCATGCAGCTGGCCCAAGACATCTGTGATGCGGTGGTGCTGCTGCACAACCATCAGCTGGAGGAGCTGACGGGGCTGGACATTCATTCCCAGGCCTTCGAGGATGCGGTCATCGCCCGGCTGACCGACGAGGTGACCGCCGATGACCAACAATAGCAAGCGCACGCTGCCCCTGACCTGGTTCTTCTACCGGGTGAAGATTACCACCAGTACCAATGGGTTTCTCTACTTCTTACGGCATCTGCCCCTGGTGGGGGCGGCGATCCCGCCGACAGTCTACCATTTATTAGGCGTGAAGAAATTCCTGGCAGTCATCATGGCCATCTGGCGTCTGTTTTGGCGTGCGTTGCTGGGATTCGGCCTGTTCCTGCTGGGTTTCCTCGCCAGTGACAATTACTTCCTGCACATCGCCGGGATCAAGCCTGCCACCGTCGGCCTGACCACCAGTACGCTGCTGGCCGCGACCGCCTGGCTCACGGCCTTCGCGTTCATCCGCGGGTTCGTCTTGACGGATCTATCCGTGGACGTGCCGACCCTCAAAGTCGCCGATCAATTCAGCCTGAGCCGCCAAGAAACGGTCCAAGCCACGAATCTGAGCAATTTGATCGCGCGTTCCTTCTTCCAGGGACTGCTGCCATTGGCTTATTACGCCGCGCTGACCAGCAACCCATGGCTGCTGGTCAACGGCGTGGGCCTTTTCCTCCTGCCCCAGCTCTGGCGGGAAGTCCTGCCCCGCCTCGCTTGGCAGCATAAACATCGGGCGTGGCCGGCCGCTATTGTGTTCTGGCTGATCATGGTGGCCGCGCCTCTGGGTCTGGCGTTGGCGGGCCGCTGGCTGTTGCTGCTGACGATCCTCTTCAGTCCTGCCGTCGCAGTGGTTGTATGGGTCTTGGCCGGATTGGCTTTCTTCTATTGGCTGACGTTCAAGCAGGAACCCGGGTTGCTGACGAAGACGCTGATGGAACAGAAGACCCTCGGGACCGCCGATGAGGTCACCCAGGCCCAGAAGCAGAGCGCTCAGTATCTGAGCACCGGGCAGGCGATGCAGAAGAAAATGACCCTGGACGCGCCCGAAACACGGCGGGCGGGCCGGCTCTCCGGCAGTCATTATCTGAATGCCCTGCTCTTTGCCCGCTACCGCCGCCAGCTGCGGCGCAGTCTGCTGATTCGAGTGGGAATCATCGCGCTGATTGGGGTGGCCGCTCTCCTGGCAATGATGCTGATTCCAGGGAAGATTCGGGGCCAAGCCAACGACCTGACGCCCATCTACGGCGCACTGTTCTTCGTCATGTACCTGGCCTCCTTCGGCCGGCCCATCGTCCAGATGCTGTTCGTCAACTGCGACGCGGCGATGCTCTACTACCCGTTCTACCGCCAGCGGCGGACGATTCTCTCAGGCTTCTTCTACCGTTTCTGGCGCACTTTTCTCCTCAATGCCGGTATCGGCTTGCTGATCTTCGTCATCTTCCTGGAACTGCTGGTGGTCATGCCGGCCGCCCAGATGACCACGTTCTACCTGGTGCTGGCCCTGGAATTGCTGGGCCTGGTACTGCTCTTCTCGTTCCACGAACTATTCGTCTATTACCTGCTGCAGCCCTTCACCGCCGATATGACGGTGGTTTCACCGCTCTATAAGATTGTCTACGGCGGAATGTACTGGGTCGCCTGGTCCTTCACCCAGTTCCATCTGGCCGGGTACGGCTACGCCATCGCCATTGGCCTGATTGCCTTGGCTTACGTCGGCATCGGCACCATCGTCATCTACTTCCGGGCGCCGCAGACGTTCCGCGTGAGAAATTGACCCCGTGAGCACGCCCATGGGCGCTCGGACGTCAGTATGGGATAATGGAAGAAAGTCAGCACGTGAGAAAGGAGGCCGTCCGTCATGAAATCTGCCGTCACCCAGCCAGCCATCAAACCCGTCATATGGCGCTGGTGGTTCGTCATTCAGGGGGTGCTGCTCGTCTTCTATTGCGCTCCGCCCAAGCTGGCGGATACCATGGTCTTCAGCATATTAGCGGTAATCGAGGGATTCTTGGCCCTCACCGCCTCTGTCCGGGTCCCCCGCAACCCCGTCGCCCGCTTCTTTTACGCCCTCAATTTTTTGCTCCAAATCACCGCCTATCCCTTGCTCATCGGCTACGCCGCCAACCAGCTGCTGGTGCGCCTGCACCTCGCCCAGCCCGGCTTGGCCGCCGCCGCCATGGTGCTGGTCATGGTCGTGGTACTAGTCATGCATCTGCCTTACGCCATGATTCTCTTTGCCCCGCTGCAGGGCGGCTGGTCCCAAGCCATCGCCGCCGTCTACAGCTTCGCGTGGATCCTGGGCGGGCCGACACTGATCCCCGAGGGCCTGAGCAAGACGGTCTATCCCGCCATCGGCCGCAACCTCTTCAATACCACGCTGTACGGTGCCTTTCTCTTCCTTATCATCGGCGCCATCGCCATGCGCCAGTGGGGCTACCGCCTGCCCAGCTGGCGGCTGAATCCCCAAGCAGAGCGGCTGGTCCTGCTCATCCTGCTCATCAGCTGCCTGCTGTTCCTGGCCTGGAACACCTTCAGCAACCTGGATTCCTTCCGGAGCCTGTTCGTCTTCCAGTTCCGGCTTAAAACGGTGAGCTTCTACTGGTTCGCCCAGGGGCTGGAACCGGGCCTGGCGGAGGAATGGCTCTTCCGCTACATCGTCCTGGCCCTGCTCTTGACGGGCCTGCGCCGCAGCCGCTGGCAGATTCCCGCCAGTGTCCTGCTCACCGGTCTGCTGTTCGGTGTCTGGCACAGCACGAACGTCTTCGCCGGCCAATCCTTCTGGGCGACGGCCAGCCAAGTCCAGTTCGCCATCATCGCCGGCTGGTTCCTGGCCGCGCTCTACCTGTACACCGGCAGCTTCATCGTCCCGATGCTCTTCCACGCCGCCATCGACATCCTGGGCATGATGGCCAGCGCCTCGATGATCTCCACGACCCCCACCATCAACGAATATCTGTGGAGTTCGGTCATGGAACTCATCTACGTGCTCCTCACCCTCTGGCTGCTCACCGGCCGCCGCCGCGCCAGCATGCAGTGGACAGTGGACCGCATCGTCCCGCCGTTGCCGCCCACCCCGCCAGCCGCACCGCTGCCGCCGATTCCATCCAGCGTTTTACAGTGAGAAAGAAGACCAGCCCCGCAATGTCCGGGACTGGTCTTCTTTTTTCCTCATGCATAATGGCGGTGGGCATAGTCTGCCCAATTCGGCTGCGGTACCCCCGCCGCCTGAGCCGCCTGAATCGCCAGGAAGAAATGCTTCTTGCGCTGGATCTGCTGATAATTCGCCTGCAGCTCGGCGATCTGGCTCTGAATCCGGTCATCGACGGTATCGAGGATGGCCAATGTCTTGGCTGGATCAGCGTGACTCTCCGTGGAGCGGAAAAATTCCTGCAGTTCCTCCAGGGACATCCCGGCGTTCTTATAACAGCAGATCGTACTCAGCCGGGCCAGGTGCTGCGCGGTGTAGACTCGCCGGCCGCCCTGGCGGGGGACGTCGTACAATAACCCCAGTTCCTCGTAATACCGCAGCGTGGACGGCCGCATGTGGTAGCGTGTGGCCACTTCCCCGATCGTATACGTCAGCATGGCCCTCACCTGCTTTCTAAAATCTCTTGACTTCAAGTCAGCTTGAAGCGGTATGCTGAGTATATCAATAGGCAGGAGGCAAAATCAATGGTGTACTTAGCAAACGACAAGCGTTACGACAAAATGGTGTACAACCGGGTGGGCGCCAGCGGCCTGAAGGTTTCGGCCATCGCCCTGGGGCTGTGGAATAACTTCGGCAGCGTCGATCCGCTGGAGACCCAGAAGGCGATCATCCACCAGGCCTTCGATCTGGGCATTACGTATTTCGACCTGGCCAATAATTACGGTCCGATCCCCGGCAGTGCGGAAGAAAACTTCGGCCGGATCATGGCCGGCGACATGAAACCGTACCGGGACGAAATGGTCATCGCCAGCAAGGCCGGTTACGTGATGTGGCCGGGGCCTTACGGCAACTGGGGCTCGCGTAAGAGCATCATCGCCAGTGCGGACCAGAGTCTGCGCCGGACGGGATTGGACTACTTTGACATCTTCTACAGCCACCGGGCCGACCCGGAGACCCCGGCAGAAGAAACAGCGCTGGCCTTGGACCAGCTGGTGCGGTCCGGCAAGGCGCTTTATGTAGGGATTTCTAACTACAACGGCGCTCAGACCAAGGCCATTGCCGCAATCTTCACGGACTTGAAGACGCCCTTCATCATCCACCAGCCCCGCTACAACATGTTCGACCGGGGCATCGAAACGGACCTGTTCCCCGTGCTGCGCGCCGAGCATAAGGCCGCGGTCAGCTACAGTTCCCTGGCTCAGGGGCTGTTGACGGACCGTTATCTCCACGGTATTCCGCAGGATTCCCGGGCAGCCAAGAGTACGATCCCGTTCCTGCACGAGGACCAAGTCGAGAAGACGCTGAGTACGGTCAAGCGGCTGAACGACGTGGCCGCGGACCGCGGGCAAAGCCTGGCCGAAATGGCCCTCGCCTGGAACCTGCGGGAACCGGAAATCGCCAGCGTCTTGATCGGGGCCAGCCGGCCTCAGCAAGTGGTGGACAACGTCAAAGCCTTAGATCATCTCGACTTTTCTGACGCTGAACTGAAACAGATCGACGCCATCTTGGCGGGCCAAAACAAGTAACCCCCAAGCAATAGCATATAAAAAATCGGCATTGCGGCGGCACTCCGAAGAGTGTCTCAGCAATGTCGATTTTTTTGATGTTCCATGAACTGTCCTTTTCTATTCCGTTGCCGGTCGCACACGCAATCGTCAGGCGGATGGCCTCGGATGATTCATGATTACCGCGGGTTCCGCCCGTCACAGCACATAGCCGTCAGTCGCAGGCACGCCCAGCGATCCACCGGGCGACCATGGTCAACGGAACGCAGAGACTCAGATTACTGGATCTCAATGTTGTGACCAGACTCCTTTGTGTCAGTCAGCTTCGGCAGAGTGACCGTGAGGACACCCTTGTCGTAGTCGGCCTTAATGCCCTTCACGTCAACGTTGGGCAGTTGATAGCTGCGGCTCAGGGTACCAGTCGAACGTTCAGACATCAAGACGTTGCCGTTCTTGTCGGCGTGGTCTTCAATGTCATTCTTCGTGACGTTGATATTCAAGACATTATCGTGGTAATTGAGCTTGATATCATTCTTATCAACACCAGGGATGTCGACCCGAGTGATATAAGCGTCCTTCGTTTCCTTCACATCAGTCAGCAGTCCGTTCACGGCTGTTGAGCTGATGATAGGCTCTTCCCAGTCATCGACTGGTGCGAAGAACCGACGCGCTAAGTTGTCGAAGAACGTATCGTTCATCAACGCATTGTTGCGACGAGTCATCATATCAGTAGCCATAACAGAAAACTTCCTTTTGTTTTGGATTTCAGAACGCCGGTGAAGGCACTCTCTCAAGCTCCTTCTCCCTCGCTCCATCTATAATGTACCACATTTTGGCAGAGATGTTAAGTGATTGCCAAAAATGGTACTGCTTAATTTCTAGATGCCTTTAAGCGCTTGGTCAATCGTTGGTGCCGGCTTGCTCACAATCTTTTACCTCATCACCAAAACGCTGTTCCTAGGCCATCGTAACGACGATTTTTCCCCGTGCATGGCCCGTTTCTGAGTAATCTAACGCGCGCTGAATATCCGTGAAGGAGACCACCCTATCGATCACCGGATGTAATTGACCGCTGTCAACAAGCTCCCCAATGGTCTGCAGCTGTCTGCCGCTGGGCTGCATGAATAGAAAGGTATAGCGGACGTGGTATTGTCTCTCTAACCGGCTCAGCGGCCAGCCGGTCAGTGTGAACAAGGTTCGCTGCCACAGGGGCCGGCCGGTTGCTTGGGCGAACCGCCGGTTAGGCAGTCCGGCAACGGAAACGATGCGGCCGCCTGGTTTGAGGATCGTGAACCCGCGGCGAAGATTGTCCCCGCCCAGGGTATCGAGCACGGCATCATAATCATGCAGCACCACGTCAAACCGGTCCTGGTGATAATCAATGACCTGGTCGGCGCCAAGCTGCTGGACCAGCGGGCGATGCGCGGCGCTCGTCGTGGTGGCAACATAGGCGCCCAGCGTCTTCGCCAGCTGAATCGCCACTGTGCCGATTCCGCCAGCCCCAGCTTGAATCAATACTTTCTGCCCAGGACCGACCCGAAGAATATCGTGCAGGGCTTGATAAGCCGTGAGACTGACCAGCGGCAGCGCGGCTGCCGCCGCATAGGTGACGGTCTGCGGCATCGGGGCCAAGGCCGCCGCGGCAATCGTGATGTATTCGGCGAACGTGCCAATATGGTCCTTCATCACTCGGCCGTATACGGGATCACCCACATGAAAGTCAGTCACCCCTTCTCCCACCGCCGCGACGTCTCCTGCCAGGTCGCTGCCCAGCGTCAACGGCAGCCGGTAATGCAGCAGGGGCCGCATCTTACCATCCCGCGTTTTCAGGTCGATCGGGTTGATACTTGCCGCCTGAATCTTCACTAGGACTTCTCCCGGGGCAGGCTGAGGAATGGGCAGCAGCACACGGTCCACGTCATGCTGTCCATAATGCCCGATCTGAGTGGCCGTCATTGTTTTTGGTCCCATGGTTATCATTCTCCTTTGGTTTAACCGTTTAAACCATTCTACGGTTGACAATCACCCAAGTCAATGGTTTAATATGTTGAACCATGACAGGAGGCGGCGTTCATGACCACACCCGCATTGCATCAGATCAAAACTGAATTTGATTCTGTCCAACCCTTTTTACTCGCCGTCGGTGACGAAAAACGGCAAGCCATCATCATTGCCCTGCTGCACGACACTAGCGGTCACGGGCTGCGCGTTGGCGACCTGACGGCGACTACTAGGCTTTCTCGCCCCGCTGTTTCTCATCACCTGAAACTGCTGAAGGAAGCGGGGATCGTCGCCATTCGGGCGGAGGGCACTAAAAATTATTATGTGTTGGCCAATATTCAGCCGGCATTACAGAATTTACGGTCGCTCGCCGATGACATGCTGACTTTTCTCTCAACCAAGGAGAATGCACAATGAAGAAAATTCTCGTCGTCTTAACTAATACCACCCAATTCACCAAAAAAGCAGAAGCCACCGGGCTCTGGCTAAGCGAGGCAACAGAATTTGTCCAGGACATGACCGCTGCCGGTTACCTGATTGACTACGTCAGTCCCCAAGGCGGGTATGTGCCCCTGGATCCGCGGGGGATGAAATACGCCGACGCTGAGGCGCTGGCACTCTACCGCACCCCAGACTTTCAACACCGGGCACTGACCGCATCACTGGCCCCCAGTGAAGTCCGCGCCGAAGAATACGCCGCCATCTACTACACCGGCGGCCATGGCGTGATGTTCGACTTCCCGGACAGCCGGGGCCTCCAAGCCATCGCCGAGACCATCTACGCTCAAGGCGGGTATGTAACTTCTGTTTGCCACGGTATCGCCGGCTTGTTGAACTTGAAGACCGCCTCCGGCCAGTACCTCATTGCTGGCAAACAAATCACGGGCTTCACCGCCGCCGAAGAGGTGTTGAGCAGCAAGGAGCGGCTGGTGCCGTTCTGGAACGAAAAAGCGGCCCAAAGCCGCGGCGCCATCTTCCAAAAAGTACGCCCGTTCAAGTCTTACGCCGTTCAAGATGGGCAGCTCATCACTGGTCAAAATCCGTGGTCGCCCCACGCCGTGGCTGCCAAATTGCTGTCTGCCTTCGCTGCCTAGCATACAAATAGTGCCGGAACGCTCATTGCTAAATGAACGTTCCGGCACTATTTGTCTATTTCACCAGCCGCGACCAAATCACGACCTTATTCTCTTTTAACGACGCGGGCACATCAATGATCCGCTGGTTGCTGGACCCCCGGAACTGCAGGGTCAAGTCCTTCTGCGCCTCCAGGAACCGGCCGTCCACGAGAATGTCCAAGTAAGACAGCAATTCTAACTTATCGGCAGATTCTTTCTGCAGCTCGTCCCAGGTGTAACCGGTCCAGGACCAGATATCCTTCGTGTGCCCGAACCGTTCCCGAATCGCCCGGCATAATTTCAAGCAGACTTGGGTGTTGAGAAAAGGTTCGCCGCCTAAGAGCGTCAATCCCTGGACATAGGAATGGTCCAAATCGGCCAGAATCTGCTCCTGCACCGCATCCGTATAGGGCTGGCCGTAATGGAAGTTCTGGGCGACCGCATTATAACAGCCGGGGCAGGCAAACTTGCAGCCAGAGACATACAGACTGCACCGCACCCCTTCACCGTCCACCATCACGAAGGGCTTGTAACTGGCGTAATAGCCCAGCGAAAGGTCCTTCGCCAGCCATTCCTGCGGCTGCGGGTTCTTGGGCAGCCGGGCCACCCGCCGACGGCTTTCTCGGGCCATGTGCGTTTGAATTTCTGCTCTATCCAATCAGCACACTCCCTTAATATCGCTGGTTTGCAATCTGATCATTACTGAAGCTCATGTGCTTCACCCGGTGAATGATCTCCTCCTGGCGGCCATGGACCATCGGCCGTTTGTTCGGGTTGCCCAGGTAGCCGCACAGCCGCTTCACGACATCGCAAGTCTCAGGATCATGGTTGCCGCACTGCGGGCATTCGTAACCCTTCGCGGTGGCCTTGAACTCCCCCTTGAAGCCGCACTTGAAGCACTGGTCGATGGGCGTATTCGTGCCCAGGTAACCAATCTTGTCGTAAGCATAATCCCACACAGCTTCCAGTGCCTTGGGGTTCTGCTTCAGGTTGGGGTACTCGCAATAATGAATGAAGCCGCCAGCACTGTACTGGGGGTAATCCTTCTCGAAGTCCAGCTTCTCGAAGGGGGTCACTTTTTTCCGCACATCATAGTGGAAGGAATTGGTGTAGTATTCCTTGTCGGTAATATCCTTGACGATGCCGAACTTCTTCCGGTCCGCCCGGCAGAATGTATCGGTCAGGGATTCGCTAGGGGTGCCGTAGACAGAAAAGTGGTAGCCGTATTCCTTCTCCCACGCCTTGCAGTGGTCCGCCAGCGACTTGACGATACTGACAGTGAAAGCCTTAGCCTCAGGATTATGCTCCCAATTCGGACCGAAGAAGACGGTGCCGACTTCGTAGAGGCCGATATACCCCAGAGAGACCGTCGCCCGGCTGTTGCGGAACAGCGAATCGACCGTGTCGGTGGCCGCTAAGCGGTGGCCGAAGGCGCCGTACTTGTATAGAATCGGCGCACTCTCCGGCGTCGCTTCCTTGGTCCGCTGCACCTTGTAGACCAGCCCCTGTTTGCAGATATCCATCCGTTCCTCGAAGATCTGCCAGAACTTGTCCATGTCGCCTTTGGATTCCATGGCGATCCGGGGCAGGTTCACAGTAATGACGCCCAGGTTCATCCGGCCGGCGTTGACTTCCTCACCGGTGGCCGGGTCCGTCCAGCCTTGCAGGAAGCTGCGGCAGCCCATCGGCGCCTTGAAGGAACCGGTCAGTTTCTTGATCATGTCGTAAGAAAGGACATCGGGGTACATCCGCTTCGTAGCACATTCAATTGCCAGCTGTTTAATGTCGTAGTTGGGGTCGTCGGGGTGCAGGTTCAAGCCCTTCTTCAGCGTGAAGACCAGCTTAGGGAAGATTGCCGTGCGCTTTTCTTTCCCCAACCCCAGGATCCGGATCTTCAAAATATCCTTCTGGATCTCCCGTTCGATCCAGCTGGTGCCCAGGCCGAAGCCCACGGTGACAAACGGCGTCTGGCCCTGGGTCGAATACAGCGTATTAACTTGGTACTCCAGAGTCTGAAGGGCGTCATAAATATCCTTCTTGGTGCGTTCCTTGGCGAAGGCCTCGCCCTTGGCCGGGTCGTCCGTCAGCTCCTTGGCTTCCCTCAAGTGCTTCTGGTAGTTCTTCTCCGCGAAGGGGGCCAGGACCTCGTCTGTCCGGTCGCTGGAACAGCCGCCGTACTGAGACGAGGCAACGTTGGCGATGATCTGGGTCATCTGGGTGACCGCCACACCGATACTGTGCGCCGGTTCCACTTCGGCGTTGCCGATGGCGAAGCCGTGGTTCAGCATGTACTTGAAGTCGATCAAGCAGCAGTTGGTCTCGGCCATGTACGGGGTGTAGTCCAAGTCGTGCCAGTGAATGTCGCCGCGGACGTGGGCGTTGGCCACCGCCTTGGGCATCATCTTCAAGCCGATGGCCTTGGCGACAGCGCCGGCGGTCAAGTCCCGCTGGGTAGAAAAGACCCGGCTGTCCTTGTTGGCGTTCTCGTTGACCACCGTCTTATCCTTATTCAACAGACGGTCGATCTGGAAGTTCACGTCCCGCCGCTGCTTGCGCTTCAAATCTTGCTGCAGGCGGTACTGGGTGTAACTCTCCGCCCATTCGTACTTCCCCGCGTTGATCAAGGACTGCTCCACGATGTTTTGGATCTCCGCAATCTCTACATCTGTCGTGTAGCGGTCTTGAATCTTCGCCACCACATCGTTGGTAATGTCGTCGATGGCGTTGGTATCCGCCGGGGACAAGGGGCCAACACTCTGAGCCGCTTTGGTAATGGCCGTTTGAATCTTGTTCTCGTCAAAATTGACGATGCGCCCGTCCCGCTTCTTGATTTTGATCGTTACTGTGTGTACCTCTAACATCGTGGATCCACTCCTTCTCTGCTATACCGCAGGGGTGGTCGACCGTACCAGCGATCCGTTTCCAACCACACCATGTAGTAGCTACGAATAATAATAGCACAATATATGGGGCCCTTGAAGTCTAAAAACACTAATTGGCGAAAAAATGAACAGGTTTGGAGAAGACCCGCTCATTAGCAAATAATGCTTGTACACAAGCATTATCCAGGGTATCTTTTTTTCACTAAGTTCGATGGATAATGGCCATATTGTGCACTATTGAATAGGGCAAAGTATTACGTCAGCATCCGGTCACACAGATGAGATGAAACAGAACGCTTGGCGGTTGTCCTATTTCCGTCTAAAATAACGAGGAAAAGGAGTGACTGAAACGATGAAAGCCTATGGATTTACCCGCGGCGGTGGGCCGTCAGCATTGCAAGAATTCGATGTGCCGGCACCGCAGCCTGGTCCCAATGAAGTCGTCGTGACCGTCCAAGCGGTGGGATTAAACAACCGCGAACGGATTGCCCGGGAACAGGGCAGCAGCCGGCCCACGATTCCCGGCCGGGACGCGGCCGGTATCGTCAGTGCGGTGGGCGCGGGGGTGACGACCTTCGCGGTGGGCGACCGCGTCGTGGCCCACGTGCAAAACAGTTACGCCGAGCAGACCGTGGCCCGAGTCAGCAGTACCGCCAAGCTGCCGGACAGCGTTGACTTCCCCACCGCGGCGGCCTTGGTGACATCCGGTGTGACCGCCTACCGCATCGTCCACACCTTCGGCCGGATCCAGCCCGGCGAAGTCGTTATCGTCAAGGGGGCCTCCGGCGGAGTGGGCGGTCTCGTGGTCCAGCTGGCCAAGCAAGCCGGCGCTTACGTTATCGGCGTCGCCAGTGCCCGCAACCGGATCCTGGTCGATGACCTGGGTGTGGACCGTTTCGTTGCTTACGACCGAGAGAAAATCACCCAGGTCCTGGCGGAAACCGGCGACGTGGTCGTGAACGCCGCGATGAACGGTGCCGGCAGTGACCAAGACGTGGTCATGGCCAAGCCCACCGGCCGGATCATTTCTGTCAGCCACAGCGAACCGCCGCTACGCGGGCAGATCACCTTCCAGCACACCTATCCCGGGGATGACACTGATGCGGTCGCTTTACCCTTGATCGTTGCGGGGGTCGCGGACGATACCCTGATCGTCGACATCGACCAAGTCCTGCCCTTCACACTGGCGGGCTTCATCGCCGGCCACGAAGCCCTCGATAGCCGCCATGCCGGTCGGATTGTCGTCGCTCGTCAGGCCTAAGGTCCCTTAATAATAGGAAGAAGGCCCCAGTATGGCGCAAGTTTTCATGTTTGTTTTAATGCTGGCCGCCGTCGTCCTGGCCAACGTTTTAGAAAAGCACCTGGCCATCATTCCCTTGCCGTTCTGGCTCATTGGGCTGGGCATGGCCTTGGCGATTATCCCGTCCCTCCGAACTTTCACACTGGATCCCTCGGTCTTCGCCTTTGCAGTGATCGCGCCGTTACTATTTAATGAAGGGCAAAATGCCTCGCGGCTGTGGATTGGGCGAACGTTAGGGAATATTCTGTCGCTAGCCGTGGGCCTGGTCTTGGTCACCGTCCTCGTCTTAGGTGCCGGTTTGAGCGCTGTCACGTTCATTCCCTTAGCCCTGGCCTTCGGTTTGATTGCCATCGTCACCCCCACCGACGCCTCGGCCGTTACCGCCATCAGCCAGACGAACCCGCTGAGCCCGGGGCAGCTGCTGATTCTCGAGAACGAGTCGTTGTTCAATGATGCGGCGGGCATTGTGGCCTTTGACCTGGCATTGTCCGCGTATATTTCGGGCCAGTTTTCTGCCTGGGAAGCCACCGGTCAATTCCTCTACGTGGCCATCGGCGGCGTCCTCTTCGGGGCCGTCGTCGGCACCCTCATCGTCAGCCTGCGCACGCAGCTGATCAAGTGGGGCGACGACGAGCCAATCATCATGACCACGCTGCAGCTGTTGACGCCGCTGCTGGTCTACTTCTGCGCTGAAGAGCTGGGCTTCTCCGGCATTCTGGCCGTGGTCGCGGCCGGCATCGCCCACGGGGTGGAGCGGGACCGGCTGCGTCTGACCAGTGCCCGCATGCAGATCGTTTCCACGAATGTGTGGGAGATGGTGAGCGGTATCCTGTCCGGCCTGGTCTTCGTCCTCTTAGGGGTCACGCTGCCCCGGGTCGTGACGGTGGCTTGGCACGACAATACCTTCATCCTGCTCATCGGTATCGGCGTGGTCGTCTACGTCAGCAAACTGCTCCTGCGCATTCTGTGGAGCCGGTACCTCGTCCACGTGCCCCGCAGCCTCCATCGCTGGCGGGACGCGCTGATTATCGGCTTCGGCGGAGCCAACGGGACGATTACCCTGTCCTTGGCTTTTTCCATTCCCCACAGTGTGCCGCTGCGCAACGAACTGATCTTCATGGCCGCGGTGGTGATCATGATTAGCCTGATCGTGCCGCCAATCGTCTTCCCCTTTCTGATTCACCGCGCGCCCGCCGTCAACAAGCAGCACATCTGGGTGCGCCGCATGCTGGCGGCGGGGATCAAGGCCATGCGGGAAGAAACGGGCCACCCGGCCGAGGCTCAGATCGTCCTAGACAGTCTGGCCCAGGAGCGAATTATGGACGATGCCCCCGACCGGCGCCGCCAACAGGCCCTGTTCCAGCAGGCAATTGCGGCGGAGAAGACTGCCGTGGCCCAACTGCACACGGCTGGCACCATCACCGATGACGAGGCCCATTATTACAATCAGTTCATCGACCTGAACAACTTCACCGCGGACCAACGGGTGTGGAAGAATCTCTTCCTGCGGGCCCGGTTTACGCTGCACATGGGTCAGCTGTACCGCGATGTCCGCAGTGTTCAAGACGCCTTTTTGACCAGTCCCATCAACCTGGAGCCCATCTTCTGGAAGCGTCAGTTCACGGCCCACGGCGAAGACATCCTGCCGATTGAGAAAGCCGGCTATGACGCCGTGATGAAGCGGTTGGCCGAGCTGGAAGATAAGGATAACCGGGCCGAGATCAACACCATCCGCCGGTTCTACCGGGACCGTCACCGCCGCATCCAGGTCGACGCTGTGGACGGCGACGTCATCTACCAAATGTTTCTCAAGGCGTTCCACGCAGAGTATGAACTGGTGCAAGCCGCCCTGGGCAAGGGGGAGATTACCGCCGACCTGGCCGAACGGCTCCAACAACGAATCACCTTCGACGAGATTACCTATTTGCAAAACCGCAAAGCCTTTCAGGTTTAAGGCATTGTGCGGCGACCTTCCGGCTCTGTGAAGGCCGCTTTTTTGTTACACATTTGTGATACTTTGCGCTACCTTTTCCGTAACTGTTGCGGTATGCTTTGCCTAAAGAATACCCGCACCAATAAATTCAATACACAGGTATGGAAAACGAGGCAATAATGATGATTGATTCAAACAAAACGCACCTCACTTGGCGTCAACGGTTGTCCTTCCGCCGCGACCTGGGCAATCGGCTTAACGTCCTGCGGGCGGCCGTGATGGGGGCCAACGACGGCATCATTTCCACCGCCGGCATCGTGATGGGCGTGGCCGGCGCCAACATGTCCGCCACAGCCCTGATGCTGGCCGGCGTCTCCGCAATGATCTCCGGCGCGCTTTCCATGGGCGGCGGAGAATACATGTCGGTGTCGGCCCAGCGCGACTTGCAAAACGCGATCGTGCAAAAGGAAGAAGCAGCGCTGCGGGACGACAAGACGGGCAGCTTCCAGGCCATGTACCGGCACTATTTAGATAAAGGCTACGCGGCCGAGAATGCGGCCGCCATGGCCCACACCATTGTCGACAACAATGATATTGCAACGATTCTGGCCGAGAAGTTTCAAATTAAATTAGACAAGCTGCTCAATCCTTGGCTGGCCGCTGGCGCTGATTTCTTTGCCTTCATTCTGGGGGCGCTGCTGCCGCTGCTGTGCATCACCCTGATTCCAAATCCCTACAAAGTCGGGGTAACCATGGCCGCCGTAGTTGTCTGCCTTTTCGGCACTGGCTACACGAGCGCCAAGCTGAGCCAGGTCCCCGCACGCAAGGGTGCTCTGCGGAATATGGTCGTGGGGATGTTGACGATGGTTGTGGGATTTATCATCGGCTCACTGATTGGCTAGGACGCGGAGCGCGAAAAATTGGTCAATTTCGCTTGTTTGTAATAAAAACCGAAATTTCCTCATTGACTTTATGATGGTGTAGCCCTAATCTATGGGTAATCTTTAAGAAAGGAGGAAACCGTCATGCAGCTCAATCGACTGAACGACCTGAAAGGGATTGCGAAGTTTTCTGTCGCTAACGAGGAAGAGCCTACATTCTGCGGTTACACTTGCAGGAACACTTGCGGCAATAGCGTCGGCATCAGGAACACGGAAACATTGCAGGCTTAATCGCCTGCAATGGGATTATTGGCGCTCTTCATTTTCGCCTACCCGACAATGAGGAACGCCAATTTTGTCTAATTAAGCCATTGAGGGTGAACACATGTCTAACCTAAACAATGAGGGTAAAAGCTTCGAAACAGATTTCCTCACGAAATTTCTGCAACATTATGACGCCCGAAATTACACTCGCTATCAGGACGCCCACTGGTTTTACTTTGTTCCAAAAGATGTCACTGGACAAGTCTTACCCGATGGCGGCTTTAAAGGACACATCTCGGCACAGTTCCAAGATATCCTATCTGTCCTTGAAGTGGCGCTACCAATCATCATCAACAGCAAGTGCTCGTTTAAAGTTGCGGTTTCATCCCGTCAAGTAACTAACTTGATAGACCTGCATTCTTCTATCACGGAAGCCAACAAATTTCTAACCTTCTATCCTGCCACCATCACAGAATTTAGGTCGCTGATGTTCACGTTATTCAATGCGCTACGGCCCTTCAAAGCTCCGAGTATCTATACCGATCAGCAGTGCGGTGTGGGACACCCCTTGCACTTTAGATTTGGCGCATTCGTCAGTCATTCTCGTTGGAATGCACAGCACAGCGCCTTGGAATACTTCTTCCATTATAATGGCCAGGAATATGTTGACGATCGTTCCCAAGGCTTTCACCTGCCGACAGATGTTCCTTCGCCGTTCTCTGAGGTTGAAGAAGAGAAACTGGGTTTCTTTGACGATTCCTTGCCAGCAGATAGCCCGCTGTCCGAGTATACGTTTGAGCGTGACTTGCAGGACCGCAATATGGGGTCTGTCTTCACCGCACGTAATAGTCTAAATCAGAAGGTCATCATTAAAACGGCGAATCCCTATGTTCACGGTCCTGCAGAGCATCCAACCGCACAAGACACCCTAAAAAACGAATATACTCTGTTGTGCCGTCTTGCCAGCACTGAGTGCACGCCTAAGCCGCTGGCTTACTTTTCCGTGTTGGGAACTGATTTCTTGGTGGAAGAATACATTACTGGGAAAACCATCAATCGTGATCTCAGCGTGGACTATCCTCCTTTACAAGTGGCCAAAGCAGTTGTCCAAACAGTCCGACGAGTGCATCAAGAACGAGTAACCATCGGTGATCTGTCAAACAACAATTTTATTTACGATGGCAAGCGGGCTTACCTTATTGATTTGGGTGACAGCGCGCTGACCGCCGCTCACCACGCCGCCCCCCTGCGTTACTACACACCGCGGTATGCCCTGCCGCCGACCCGCCAGGCCAGACAAAGCTTGGCAAACGATGCTTTTGCCCTTTTTGCCACTTGCGCTGTTGTCTTTTTGGGTAACCCCCTATCCTATCCGGATACTGCCAATGAGGCTTTCTTTGACCTGCGAGCACAATTACACACTGCCGAATCGCTTGGCATTTTGAGCACCAACAATACCCACTTTTTACTGGGCTTGCTGCAAAATGCCTTCCCCGCCATAGCCAGCAAGTCCGTCAGTGGTTCTGCGGCATTCTCCACGGGTGTGTTGACGGATACCTTTGACCGCGTTTTGCCTGTCACAGTGGCCGGTTATGCCCACCTGGTCCACCAGAAGCCAACCATATCCGGTCGTTACTGGACAAGTAATGCCTTCGCCGAGACCGTCTCTCCCTTGGGTATCCAGCATGGCATTGCGGGCATGCTGGGCGTGATCGACGCGTTATCGCCCGATCAATTAAGCACAGGCAGGATCTTACAGATTAATCAGGACTTTGCGCCGTTCATTGAACGTGAAACTGACAATAGCTATCTGTTTGGCTTAAGCGGCTACGCCTGGGCTCTCCATAGTATTAATAGGGAGCGTGCTGATTCGCATTTAGCGTCAGTCGTCGCAGCCTTGCTAAACAAAGCCGTTCTACTGCCTACGACCAAGGATGACTATGCCTTAGGCGCAGCCGGGGTCGTTGCCACTTTGGTGTATTGTGCCGATTCTGACGACACAACAGTCCAGTTAGTCAAGCTCGCTGACAAGCTGGCAAGCACTGTTCATAGTTTTACAGCGATGATTAACCATCAATTGATGCCATCATGGCAGGACTTAGGGTTTGCCCATGGCCTGGGCGGCATGGTGTTTGCTCTATTGTCTGCCAGTATACGACTGCATCGCCCGGACCAGCAGCGTATGGCTCAAGACGGTTTGCTGGTATTGAGAAAGAAACTCGATCTATTATTAGTCATTCAGCATCACCAACGCTATATGGACCTTTCCTGGTGCCAGGGACTCGCGGGCATTGCGGAGGCCTTGCTGTTGGTCGACGCCTTGATTGATGATGCAACACCCGATGAGGCCCGTCTGAGCAAAATCGAGGACCGCTTAATCGGCGGCTATTATTCACTCAATGATGCCGTCTGTCACGGTAAAGCGAGTGTCATGAATGCCTTGCTGGATCATCAGATGCTAGCTCCTGGCACATGGCATCATGAAAAAGCACTGACGAGATTGATGCAAGCTCAGTTGTTAAATGGCGGCGTTGTTGATCACGGTTATCAATTTACTGATGAGAGCGGTATCGGACATTTACTAGACTACGGCGTCGGTCAAAGCGGCACCTTATACACCGTCGCTCGCTACTTTTCTGGGCAGCCCCATCTATTCACGCCCACCCAGGCGGAGATGGCCAGGCTGGCTCGACAGGGGGATTGACTATGCTTCATTACTTTCGCCTCAATCCGGGACGCACATTCATTGTGTCCCTCATGACCGTGCTCTGTTCAGTCGTGCGCGTGAGCCATGGGGTCCTCTTGGCCTATATATTGAACGCCATCGTGGCCAAGAATATGCAGCAGTTCGTGCTTTGGACCGTCGCTGATTTTGCCGTCTTCACATTACTGGGTATCCTGCTCTTCAGTACCAGTTGGTTAAGAAGTATCCTTATTCAAAAGATGAGCACACAATTACGGTTGGACATTGCCCAAAATGTGACGAGCGGTGACTATGCTTTTTTTCACCGACACGATACGGGGACTTATGGCTCTTGGTTGACGAATGATATCACGATGATTGAAAGCCAGGGTTTCGCTTGTTTCTTTCTAATCATCCAACTGATCTGCGACACCGGGTTCACCATTGTGGCCTTTCTTCAATTTCATTGGTCGCTTATCGTCATCTCGTTTCTCCTCGCGTTGGCGACGTATGGCGTCCCGCAGCTGCTGCACAAACAAATGGCCGTGGCCAACCTGAATGTGACCCATGCTAACGAAAAGTTGCTTGCCAGAGCCCAATCCTTGTTTAAGGGGTTCGACACCCTCTTTTCTCTGGACTTGCAACGGCATATCCCGGCTGATCTGAAGGAACCTGCGGAGGCTCTGGCCCAAGCCCAGGTCAAAGAATCTGTCGTCCAGGCGGGCATGAATGGTATCGCCGGTTATTCCAGCATCATCAGCCAAATTACCCTCACGGCTTGGACTGGCCTGCTGGTGCTCTGGGGATTGACCTCAATTGGTACGATTGAATCTGTCGGTAATCTTTCATTCAATATTTTGAACAGTATGGCCCAACTGGGGCCGGTCATCGTGGCCATTCAAGCCGTGCAGCCTTTGTTCGCTAAATATGTACCCGCGCCAGCTAACCCTCAAGCGGCTGAGAAAAAGCAATTGCCGGCAGCTGCCGCCGGTCCCATCCAACTAACCAATTTGAGTTATACTTATCCAGGAAGCCCAAAAGCAGCGTTGCGTTCAATTACAGTCACAATTGCGCCCACCCAAAAGGTGGCTGTTACGGGACCGTCCGGCGTGGGCAAGTCAACGCTGCTGAACATCCTGAATGGTAAACTTACGAACTACCAAGGAGCGGCTGAGATCGCCCATATTCCGCTGCAGCAAATTAATAGCCATTCCTTGCGCCGCACACTGCTGTACATTGATCAGCAGCCTTATGTTTTTGCCGGCACGGTCCGGGATAACATGAATCTAGGCGAGCACTATTCGGACAAACAGATCATGGCGGCGTTGCAACAAGCTGACCTGGCAGCCTTTGTCCAAGACCTGCCGGCTGGGCTAGACACCCCCGTTGGCGAAGACGGCCGGCTTTTCTCTGGTGGTCAGCGCCAGCGCTTGGCCTTAGCACGGGGAATGCTGCGTCAGCGGCACATTATGCTCATTGACGAGGGGACGAGTGCCCTGGACCGGGCCAGTGCTTTGACCGTGGAAAACAGTTTTCTTAAGCAAGCGGATCTCACAGTGATTTTCGTCACGCACCAACTGCATGACGAGAACAAGGCGCTCTTTGACCAAGTGATCCAGTTGAGCTGAGTGACGCCCACTGCTGCGTTATGGTAAATTAGTCAATATACAACAGAAAGCAGGCGACCGCGTGGCCCATTCTTATCGTCATCCCGATGCCCCCGCTCTTCAAAAATGGCTCGCTGAATTGGGCGGGCCCCAGCAACCGGCCCTCACCCTGTGTGCCCGGGCGCTAGACTGGTTCGATACCAACGAGATTGCGTACAGCCGGTTGAATGCCCCTTTCACGCCCCTCCAGCGCAGCGACCTGGACGTGCTGCGGTGGCATAGCGGCACCTGCGGCGACTTCAGCAATCTCCTCGTCAGCCTCCTGCAAGCCGCCGGTCTGCCCGCCGCCTATGCGGTCGTGACCCGGGATTGCTACGGTGACTTACAGGATCATATTTGCGCGGCCACCCAGGACGCCGTCGGCCGGTGGGTGCTGGTCGACGCCACCGATCCCTACCGCAAGTGGCACGGCCTGGCCTGTCCCCATCAGGATTATACCCTGCTCACCCCGGCAGCGATGACCGCCCGGTTTCAGCAGGAAGAAAAGACCTGGCAGTCCGCCGCCGCCCAGTGGTCTGATCCCCGCACCGCGGGCTTACTCTACGCCCCCTGGCTGCACAGCGAGATCGTGATGGAGACAGAGGACAGTTTAGGATCAGTGTTCATTCTGCTGACGCTGCCCGCACCGGGTCAATGGCAACTGACTGCCTATTACCAGTGTTACACCGCCGTTCGCGGTGTCGCGCTGGTGCGGCGTGTCCACACGGCTACCACGAGTTTTCTTCAATTCTCAGCTAACAGTGCCGCGCATATTTGGGATGAAGGACAGTGGTCTGCTCCGGGAACGGTCCGGGATCTGCCGGCGAAGGTGGTCTTTGCCAGTGAACAAATCGATGCCGTTCTGGCCGCTCACGAAAAAGAATTGGCAAACGCTATCACCTGTGCCAGCCGCTGACGGGACCGGATTCATTGCGGGCAAGACGTCATGTGGACCCCGTCCCCCATGCGGTATACTCAAGGCGGAACCGGGATCGAGGTGAGTCCTGTGACGACGCGGAGACACGAGCAACAGCGGCAGTCGACTTCTACTGAAGCCAAGCCGTTGCCCGAACACGATAATGAAGTGCAAAAGATCATTACCGCGATGTTCATCAATGCGATTGACAGTGACTGGTTCTAAACGGAACGGCTAACCATGATTGACTAATCAAACTGTATTGGTAGACGCCGAAAAGCGCCGAGCGTGATGCGTTAAGGGTGCGTTAGCCGGCAAAGAGACCCACAACTCCGCGGAGTTGCGGGTCTCTTTGTATCTGCCGGTGAACCGGCGGATAGCGGCAGATAACTGAATCACTGAGCCTTCTCCGTCAACCGATAGCGCGTCGCTGGCCCAGCACCAACTTTCGTTAGAACCCCTTGTTCAGCCATTTGCCGCAAATATTTGGTGGCTTGGCTGGTTTTAATATCAAGCAAGGTTTCCACATCTAGCACTTGTCTATGACTCGAAGTCCCCGCGATGGGCCGCAAAGAAGTCATAATACGCCCGTACCTCCGGCAGTTCCGTCCACTTTCTCACCGCCACCGGGGTCGTGTCCATATCGTAGACCTTCGCTTCGGGCAAGGCCAGGAGGAACGGCGAGTGGGTGGCGATGATGAATTGGCAGCCGAAGAAGCGCGCTGAATCACCGATGAACTTGACCAATTCCTGCTGCTTCTCGGGGGAGAGGGAGTTCTCCGGCTCGTCCAGAAGGTATAGCGCGTTCTCCTTGATGCGGTCAGTGAAGTAGGCCATCGCGCTCTCACCGTTGCTGCCCTCGGGCAGGTTGCGCATCATGTGGTCGCGGATGTAACGGGACTGGGTCTTGCTGCGGGTCTCCAAAATACGCTTGAGCTGGTCGTAATCTTCGGGTCCGCTGAACTGGAAGCGGGCGTGCTTGGTGGTGAGGTACGCGTCTTCTAACTTGGTGCGCTGGTTATCCAGCCCGGTATTGGCCTGCCGAATCGTGAGCATGTAATCGAACACGTCATCGCTGGTGATAATGGCGCTCTTCTTGGGCACCGTCCCCACGGTGGTGGCGTCTGTCCGGTCGAGATAATCCTTGAAGAAATTCGACCGGTTGAACGGCGCTTCCCGCTGCAGTCCGAGCTTTTCAGCCATGATGTTCAATACAGTTGTTTTACCCGACCCATTGCCGCCGTTCAGGATGGTGATCGGCGCCAGATCCAACTGAGTCAATCCCTTATCCGGCAGGACTTGGAAGGGATAATACGACGTATACGTCCGTTTCTTGATGCTGATGAAGAAATGCCACTCGACGTCCTCGTCGGGGAAGAAAAACTGAGTGAGATACTGCATCGCGGACCGGCTCCTTTCTGCTGTTGGGGCCATTGTATCATGGTTGGCCGCCGGCGCAGAACATACGCCTGGGGGACATCAGCCCAGAACGGTATTCCCATGAGCAATTGAGTATGGTACAATCTTTTACGTGAAACGTATCACACTCTAACAACAAGGAGCCTTTCTTCTATGAAAATTATCGTTATCGGCGCTACCCATGCCGGCACCTTCGCGACCCAGCAGATCCTCACCGAGCACCCGGAGTATGATGTGACCGTCTACGAGCGCAACGACAATCTGTCCTTCCTCTCCTGCGGGATCGCCCTGTGGGTGGGTGACAACGTGTCCGACCCGAACAAGATGTTCTACTCCAGTCCGGATGCCTTAGCGGCGCTGGGGGCGACAATGCGGATGGAACACAACGTCACCGCCATCGATCCCGTCGCCCGTACCATCACGGCAACGAACCTGATCAGCGGCGAGACTCTCACTGATCACTACGACAAGCTGGTCTTCACCCCCGGCTCCGCACCCGTGATTCCGCCCCTGCCGGGCATTCAGAGCGACCGCGTCTTCCTCTGCAAGAATTGGGCCGACGCCAAGAAGCTCCACGACAACGCCGAGCACATCAATTCCGCCATCGTCATCGGCGCGGGGTATATCGGTGCGGAGTTGGCCGAACAATACGCGTTGAGCGGGAAGAAAGTGACCCTCATCGACGCCTTCGACCGCGTCTTGGCGAAGAACTTTGACCAGGACATCACGGACCGTGTGGAACAGCTGTACACCGATAACGGCACCCATCTGGCCCTAGGGCAGAAAGTCACCGGCTTCACGACCACCGGTAAAGACATCACCGTGACTACCGATCAAGGGACCTATACCGCTGATATCGCGGTTCTGGCCGTCGGCTTCCGGCCGCGCACTGAACTATTACGGGGCCAAGTGGATATGCTGGCGAATGGTGCGGTAATCACCGACGCCTACATGCAATCCAGCCGCCCCGAAATTTTCGCCGCTGGCGACTCTGCTGCAGTCCACTACAATCCCACGGGTCAGGATGATTACATTCCCTTGGCCACCAATGCCGTCCGCCAAGGCATTCTGATCGGCAAAAACATTGCGGCCCCCACGGAGAAGTATCTGGGCACCCAGGCCTCCAGTGCCGTCGCCCTGTTTGACCGGACACTGGCGTCCTCGGGCTTGACCGCGGCGGGGGCAGCCGCCCGCAACATTCCCGTGGCGACCGTCACGATCGAACAGAACTACCGGCCGGAGTTCATGCTGACGACCACGCCGGTGGTGGCGTCGCTGACCTGGGACCCGACCACCCACCAAGTTCTGGGCGGTGCTTTCTACAGCGCCCACGACGTGTCCATGTCGGCCAATATGATCTCACTGGCGATCCAGACCAAGATGACGATCGAGACCCTGGCCATGGTGGATACGTTCTTCCAGCCGAATTTCGACCAGCCCATCAACTGGGTCAACGCGGTCGCCATGGCGGCGGTGGAAAAAGCCAAGGAGGCGGCCCCGGCGCTCTAATCTTTTAAACCGTACCAAGCAGTCCTTGCGGGCGTCCAAGCAACGCCGTGGGGCTGCTTTTTAGTTATCGCCGACTGCCGTGTGAGACGAAATTCTTGTCACCTGATGCCAAACCGGCGACAATGAATGGGAAGTCAACGAAAGAAGCGATAAAGATGACAACTTTTCCCGCATTTTCTCCAGATGATATCCTTCACGATTTGACCAGCCGCGTCAGCGCGGGGGCCGTGGTGACGGATCCGGCAGAATTGCAGAAGTTCTCGTACAGCACGAACATGACCGGTGAAGGGGCCGGCTTGGCCTTGGCCATTGTCGAAGCGGCGGATACCGCTGATATTCAAGGGACGCTGGCGACGGCGAGAAAGTACCACGTGCCCATCGTGCCCCAATCCGCCCACACCAGCACGGTCATTGGGGCCGATGGAATCCCCGGGAGCATTATCCTTTCTACCTTGAAAATGAATAAGATCATTGAAATCAGCAAGCCGGATGGTCTCGCGGTCGTCCAGCCTGGGGTCATCAACGGCGACCTGGACAAAGCGGCCCGGGCGCAGGGCATGTTCTACGCCCCTGACCCCGGGTCCAAGCCCATCTCCAGTATCGGCGGCAACGTCTCGACCAATGCCGGCGGGATGAGTACGGTACGTTACGGGGCCACCAAGGATAATGTTCTGGGACTGAAAGTCGTGCTGGCAGACGGCCGGGTGATCAAGGTCGGCGGCCGGACCATGAAACAGGCCTTCGGTTACGACTTGACCCAGCTGTTCATCGGTTCCGAGGGGACGCTGGGCATCGTCACGGAAATCACCGTGAAGCTGCTGCCGATTCCGCTGGGCACACCCGTGATGGGGATGGCTTTCTTCCCCAACATGACCCAGTTGGCCAAAGCCGTCGCCGCGATCCGCATCTCCGGGGTCGGCCCGACCATGCTGGAGGCGCTGGACGGCAATACCGTCGCGGCGCTGGATACCTATCGGCACACCCACTACGCCGACAATAATGAATCGATGCTGATCTTCCGCATCGACAGCAGTACGCCGGCCACCGAGAACCTCATGGAGAAATTGCTCGGTGAGTACGATGGCACCCACATCAGTGTCACCACGGATCCCCAGCAGCAGGCCGACCTCCAGCAGATGCGCCAGGATATGCTGCCGGCAGTCTTTGCCGGGCAGAACCACATCATGGAAGACATGGCCCTGCCCTTGTCGCAGCTAGCACCGATGATGGATTACATCGCGGCTTTAGGCACCAAGCTGGGATTGAAGATCTACACGGCCGGCCACGCGGGGGACGGCAACGTGCACCCGACGCTGGTCTGGCCTGAGGATGAGAAAGAAGTCCCGACCGCCGTCGTCGAAGCCCTGCAGGACATGTTCCACAAGACGCTTGCTTTGGGCGGTACGATCTCCGGCGAACACGCTGTGGGCATGATCAAAAACCAGTGGAACAACGCCGAGCTGGGCCCCGATGTGGATTATCTGCAGCACCAAATCAAGGCTCTGTTTGACCCGATGAATATCCTGAATCCGAAACGCAAAATTAATTAATATGCGGCAAAAGGCCCGTTATGTTCCACGTGGAACATAACGGGCCTCTTGGTTACCCGCCAAGTTAGTCAGACAATGGGCCTTCACCCAGATACGCGCTCAGCATCCAGATGATCTTATCCATCGCGGCCTTGTACCCGTTCAGCATATCCTGCGTCGGGAAGTCCTTCTCAGAATCGGTGATCTCGATACCCTTCTGGAACTGATCACGCAGGTATTGGATCTGCTTGCGCAGACGGTCCATCAACTCAGACAAGCTGTATTGGTTCCAGTCCATCTTCTCATCCGGCAGTCCGGTGTGGTCGATGAACTCGTGGGTGGTCGCATAGGGCGCTCCGCCCAGCGCAATCAACCGCTCCGCCACTTCATCCAGGATGTCGGCCATCTGGTCCTTGTACTCATCCATCAGGGGATGCAGCCGGAAGAAATTCCGGCCCCGCATGTACCAGTGGATCTGCTGAATATTGGTTTGGATCTGGGACAGATCGGCGACCAGCTGATTCAGCTGGGCGACGGTCTTGGGATACTGAATCTTGCTCATTCAAAAACACTCCTTTGGTATGCTTAAGTACCCGGTACATCTTCAGTCTAGCAAACCAGCCAACCCCGAGGGTAGCGTTATGCTCACTGGAGGACACGTTATTTTTCTTTGGCCCGGGCATTGGCGACGACGATCAGCCATTCGCGCAATGCGGCGTAAAGAAAGTAGACATACAGCCACAGCGACCGGTGGGTGCTGGCCTGCCAGCGGGGTAATGCGGCCGCCTGTTGGTAAATGACCAGGAAAGCGGCCACCACCGCTAAGGCTGCACAGCCCAACCACAAATTGAGCCGGCCGTCGGGCCGCTGCCACAGCACCCAGCCCAGCCACAACACGCAGGTGCCGATGATGACACCCAACACATACTCAAACCACGCCCCCGGCTGGGGGACATACACTAGGAATAATGACACCAAGATCAGCACGGCCGGGACGACATCCGTCCGCCACGTCTTCCTCAACATGCTGCACCACCCCTTTCTTCATTGACGATGCCTGCTATTAGCCTACCGGGAAATCACGGCGATGACAATCATGACGGCTCAAAATTCTATTTCCCGGGAAATACCGGCCCTGTCCCATTGAAAGCGGTCTACCCCATTCTCTCCCTCTGAATCGCCCTGGACCGTAACCGCCGCTTCTGCCTATAATGGAAGTTATACATTCATCAGAAAGCGGGCACACAGCGTGGGGAAATTAAAGAATCTACGGACATTACAAGGCTGGCAGCGGAACCTGGCTGTTCTTTGGCTGGGCACCTTCATCGCCGGAATGGGCTTCAGCGAAATCTCTCCCTTCCTGTCCCTTTATGTCTCCGAAATGGGGAACTTCACCAAGAGCCAGCTCTCCATGTACTCTGGGGTCACCTTCGCCGCGACATTCATCGTCGTGGCCCTGGTCTCACCGCTGTGGGGTCGGCTGGCCGACCGCCGCGGGCGCAAATTGATGCTGCTGCGCTCAAGCTTGGGCATGGCCTTCATCATCGGCGCCTGCGGCTTTGTCCACAATATTTGGGCCCTGATCGGCCTGCGGGCGCTGCAGGGCCTGGTGTCTGGCTACATTCCCAATGCCAGCGCCCTGATTGCCACCGAAACACCCAAGGAACACAGCGGCGCTGCCATCGGCATCCTCACCACCGGTATGGTCTCCGGCAATCTCATCGGCCCGGTCTTGGGCGGCTTTCTCGCCCAAGTCTTTTCTATCCGCCTGACCTTCGTGATTACCGGCGTGCTCCTGCTCATCGTCTTCCTGCTCAGCCTGACACTGGTGCACGAACACTATCAGCCCAGCCCGGACCTGTTGAATAAGAAGAAACGGCCGAGCCTGCTCACCCAGGTCAAGAATCCCCGGGCGATCATGGTCCTGCTTATCTCCACGATGATCATTCAGGTGGGCAATATGTCCGTCTATCCCATCGTCAGTCTATACGTTAAGGAACTGATGCATAACGTCGGCCCCATCGCCCTCGTCGCCGGCCTCGTCGCTGCCATGCCGGGGATCTCGAACCTCATCGCCGCCCCCCGTCTGGGCCGGCTGGGCGACCGCTACGGCAGCGGCAAGATCCTCATCTTCGGCTACGTCTTCGCCATCATCATGTACATCCCCCAAGGCATCGTCGGCAGTGTCTGGGCCCTGGCCTTCTTCCGCCTGATGATCGGTGTCTCCGACGGCGCCCTCTTTCCCACCGTGCAGACGCTGCTCTCCAAGGGCACGCCTCAGGATTACACCGGCACCGTCTTCAGCTGGAACCAGTCCTTCCAAGCCCTGGGCAGCGTTATCGGCTCCTTGATGGGCGGCTTCGTCACCAGCCTGTTCGACTACAACGGCTGCTTCCTCTTCACCGCCGGCTGCCTGGCCCTCAATTTCGTCCTCGTCCGGCTTTTTATTCCCGAATTGCGGCTGCACAACTTGCGCCGCGTCCGCCAATGATTTATAGTCAAGCAATCATTGAGTGAGAAAGGGGTTTATCCCATGGACCGTCCCATCAAAAATGTCCCGAACTTAACGTCTGAATTGCGTCAAGATATCGTTGAATCGCCCACCGTCATCCGCAATGCCTCCGGCATCCGGCTCTTTGGCAAACGCATCAAGAGTATCATTTACTCCACCGACGTCGCTGTCCTCGCCAACTGTGACGCCGACGCGATTCTGGCGGTCTATCCCTGGACCCCCAACACGCGGATCCTCGACGCCGTCAGCCGGGTGGCCAACGTGCCCATCCTGGCCGGCATCGGCGGCGGGCTGACCAAGGGCCTGCGCTCTGCTACGGTCGGCCGGTTTGCGGAAGAAAACGGCGCCCAGGCCGTGGTCATGAACGCCCCCACCAGCCTGACGACGATTGCCAGCGTGGAGCGAGTCGTGGACGTGCCCATCATCTACACCGTCGTGAACCAGAACATCGACCTGCTGGCGCGGATCAAGGCCGGCGTCGACGCCTTCAACGTCGCCGGCGGTGCCGGCACCGCTGACCTGGTACGCTGGGTGCGGGAACACCTGGGCAACGTCTACCCGAACTTTCCAATCATTGCCTCCGGCGGCAAGACCACCGAGCAGATCAGTGCCACCATCGACGCCGGCGCCAATGCCATTACTTACACCGCCTACGGTATCTCCGAGCAGACGTTCCACGAGAAGATGGAACACTACCGGGCGGAGCAGCGAGGGTAACCGCGGAGCCCGGAGTCACCCGGGCCATCGCCACACACTACCGTTCTACGCAAAAGCGCCAGCCCCACCGCCTCAAGGCGATGCCGGACTGGCGCTTTTCTGTTATAGCGAATAACTTAGGAGAACATCTTCTTGGACGCCCGCAGCAGCGTCGGAATGTCCTTGTCGTACCGCGGCGTCTTCACCAGCTTTGCCATGGGAATGCCCGCGAAGTGGTAGGCCGCAATCTCGCCGGAACGCACGGCACTCTGCTCCGTGAAGACCATCTGGAACGGCTGCTCTGCGAACTCGCCGGTGAAGGCCAGGTTCGTTGAATGCGCCGGAATGACCAGCGGCCGGTCGCTCTTGGCCCGGTTATTGAACAGCGCCGAAGCGTAAGGCATGTGGACGGGAATGTTGTTGATGATGCTGGCCAAGATCTCGTCTTCTTTGTCCTTGATATTGCCCGGTCCCGGATCGACCTTCGACAGCTGGCCGATGAGTTCCTTGGCCATTTCTTCCCCCGTCATCTCGATGTACGGCTTGTCGATGAACTCGCCGTGGCGCCGGGGATAAAGGAAGTAGCCCCAGAGAACCGTCTCGTTCGGCTTCTGAGTGGTGAAGTGCGGCTGATGGTGGACGACGATGGACATGTTCACGTCCTTCTGGCCCAGCGGGGTGATGGGACTGGTGGACAGGAACGAATTCAGCGCGTTGCCTGGTTCTTGGGTGGTGATCCGGGCAATCTCGTCCAGCAGCAAGTGGTTCTTCGTGGTCAGCGTGAAGCTGGTCCACTCGCTGGCGTTGCGGTCGGCAAAGAACTTGTCCGGATTGCCAACGTTGTAGAACCGCTCAGCGACTTTCTTCCAGAGCGAGGCAGCCGCGCCGTAGTCCATGTTCTCACCCGCCGCATGAGTGTAATCGCCCATGGTGGTTGAATCGGTGATCGAGCCGTTGGTGAAGAAAACGGCCGTGTCCGCCGGAACGTCGACGTGCTCTTCCTCACCTGTCTCGACGTTGGTCATGTGCAGCCCGGTGACGGTGATCTCGTCCTGCATGGTCGTATCCTTGAAGTCGAAGTCGGTGACCCGCCGGTTCAACACGATATTCACCTGCTGGCCTTGCAGATACTTGATCAGCGGCAGCATGATGCTCTCATACTGGTTGTAGCGGGTGCGGTTGACCCCGACGAGGTGCTCGATCTGAGTGAATTCATAGATCATCATGTGCATGTACCGACGCAGCTCCTGAGCAGAACTCTGGGTGCGGAAGGCGAAGGTCGTCTCCCACATGTACCAGAAGTTGGTCTGGAACATGTGCGGATCATCCTTGAAGTAGTCGGCAATGGACACATTGTCCAGCTTTTCTTCCTCAGAATCGGGCATCATCACCAGCTTCGTCAGCAGCATCCGGTCCGTATTGTCGAAGCCCAGATGGCCGCCGTTGAGGATGCCTTGGCCGCCCTCCAGCAGACGGGCCTTGTCGAAGGTGCGGTGCTTGGCGTCGAAGTCGCGGGTGTCTTCCGCCGCGGTCATCCCCGCCTCGGTCACGCTGGGAATGCGGTCGAGCAGGTCCATCAGATCCACGTAAGTACGGTAGTTGAGCATCCGGCCGCCGCGGGCCACGTAGCCCTGGGTATTCTCCAACGGGTGGTTCTTGTTCCAGTATTCACCGGCCTGGATGCTGGCAGGCGAACCGTCGTTGCTGCCGTGGTCGTCGAGGGAATAGAACGTGATGTTCTCCCCCGGCCAGTGAGCCTCTTGAATCAGATAGACGGCGGCCGCCATGTTCGCCAAGCCGGCCCCAATCATAATCGCTTTACTTTTTTGGGCCATCATATAACTTCCTTTCCTAGTCTTCCTGCCGGGGTTCGAACGGCGCATACGCCGCCTTGTCGTCGCTGAACAGCTCTGATTTTTTGGCCAGGTACCCCGCCGCGGCCAAGATGAGGCCGATGCCGATCAATTTGCCAATCGTTTCCTTTTTCATGGGAGAAAAGCTCCTTTCAAACGCCTTGTAATCGTTTCAACAATCATATTCTAAGACACGAATACGGCATTAAAAATAGGCAACTTTGGGCAGTTGCCCAAAATTACCCTTTCTTAACGTTCTTATCCGCGGCTTAATCCCCTCGTCAATACCGCTTACTGTTGGCGATGGCGTTGGCGACACTGCCGTCCAGCATGATCTCGGCCCGCCGGATCACGTCTGCCGGCGGCTCGCGCAGATCGTCCCGCAACCACTGGATGACCTGCATCACCAGGGCCCAACCGTAAAAGTTGACGATGCTTTGTTTCAAATCAGCTGGTGCAGTGGGGGCCACGTCATCGACGACGCCTTTGACCATCTGGGATGCAGCAGAATAAAGAAAATTTTCCAGCAGATTGCGGCCGACGGAATGGAACGTCTGCAGGCAAAACTGCTGATTCCGCGCAATGTAGTCCAAAATCATCCGGTACGCCGTCTGCCAGCGGTCCACCTTGAGATAGGTCGACAGCTGGGTGACCACTTCTTGTTCATAGATCCAGCCCAGCAGATCGTAGACGTCGGTGAAGTGGTAATAAAAGGTGTTCCGGCTCACCTTGGCCTGCTGCGTCAGCATACCGATGGTCACGTGATCAATGGGCATGGTTTCCATGTCCGCTTTCAGTGCTTCGGCCAGCCGCCACTGGGTCGTATGTTTCGCCATGATCGTTCGCTCCTAACGCCCGCGGGCGTGTATTCAGTAACGTTTATTCGCCTTATTTTAGGGTATGGCGGGCGGTGCGGTCAAAGAAGTTGTCTCGCGGATGTGGGACTTTGCGGTGTGCTGCAAGATGGGGCGCTCCGGTTTTACCCCGCCGCATCCTTCTGGTGCAGCGCCCGGTACTGCCCCGGCGTCACCCCCAACAGTTTCTTGAACTTGCGGGTGAAATTGGCGACGTCGTAGTAGCCGTTCGCCGTGACGATCTCTTTGATGGGCTGGCTAGTTTCGGTCAGGGCGGTTTGAATGCGGGTGAGGCGAATCTCTTGGAGATACGCGGTAAAGGTCAGCCCCGTGACTTCCTTGATGTGCCGGCTCGCATACGGCACGGACCAACCGAATTGGTCGGCGGCGTCGACCAGAGAAAAGGTGGGATCGCTGGCGCGGGCGGTGATAAAGGTCTCAAGCGCTGGACCGTCAGCAGTGGCGGCGCTCGCAGCAACTTGCGGTACAGTGAGGCTTTCCACCGTCCCCAGCAGCAGCCGGTGCAGCGCGCTGTAAGACGGTGCGCTGAGCAGCCGCTGGACCAGCAGGTTGTTGACTTGCCGGTGCCGCTGGTAATCGGCTTTAAGCAGCTGGCTGATGAGGTTGGCCATGGGCAAGTCGAAGCGGGCGGTGGGCGACCAATTTTGACTGGCCGCGTCGAACAAGGCCGTGAAGGCTTCCACAGCCATCTCGCGATTCCCCTGGGCCAGCGCGTTGGTCAGTTTGCCTTCATTGGCCGGGTCGAAGAGTTGCGGCGCACCCTGGTCCTGGTAGAAACTCACCGCCTCAGAAGGGCCTGGCTGGTTCGTCATCTGAGCGGTCACGGCCTCAATGTAGGCGTCGTGCAGCGCAGTCACACTGGTCACCGCCCGGCCGGCATACATCACGGCCGGCCCCAGCTGCTGCTGAATGGTAGTCAGAACCGCGGCAGCCGGGGCCGCACCGTCGTCATTGACCAGAACGATGAGCTGCGCCTGGTCGCTGTGATGGACGAAGTAGACGACCTGCGTCGCGGTCACCACGGGGTCGGCCAGCACTTTCTCCGCCAAGGCCGCTTCATCCGGTAAGATGCCGATGAGGAAGCGAGGATGGTAGAAATGCACTTGGGCCAGGTTCAGCAGGCGCTGCACCGTAGCGGCATCGGCCAGCCGGCCGTTGACCAGCATGCTCAGGACCTGGTTGCGCACGAAGGGCAGGCGGATCTGCTCTTGGGCCGCCCGGGCGCGCTGCGCGGTCATCACCGCCTGCATGGCCGCCGCCAGCCGGGTCAGATCCACCGGCTGGGCACTGGTCCCGGGGACGATCGCGGCCAGCTTGCGGATACCGGCATACTGCCGCCGGCTCAAGTACCAGCTGAGCAGGCCGCCCAATATCAGCAGGGTCACAAAGAGGCCGGCGTATTGGGCGAGCAGGGCCCGCAGCGGCGGCCAAAACGATAATGGCAGGGCCAAAGAGACGGTCTGAAACAAGTCCCCTTGGCCGGATTGACGGGTCACGGCGGCACCCTGCTGGCGGCCGAATGCTTGCCACGCCGGCCACTGACTCCCGGTGGGCAAAGCCCGGCCCGCCAGCGTCGGCCGGGCGGTGATTCGCCCGGACCCGACGACCACGGCCAGGACTTGGTCCGGGGTGGTCACCGCGTCTTGCAGCTGGTCCCGCACGGCGCCGGTATTCAACGAATACAATGCCATCCCCCGGGGCGCCGTGCCTGGCGTGGCCGTGATCGGTACCGCCAGGGTGAGCAGACCCCGCTCCGGGTTATCTTGAGCCGGGGCAAAGAACAGCTGGGCCACGGTGGCGTGACGCAAGAGCCGCTGCTGCTGGGCAGCCGGCAGACCCGGCAGCAGCTTGTACTTGGCCAGCGCCGGCCCCAGATCATAGGTGCCGTCCGCCGAGAACAGGACGGCAGGATCGCTGGGCAGGTAAATGAAGATCTTGTTGATCAAGGGGCTGCTCAGGTCGTAGCGCTGAATGGCACTGTGCATGTCCCGGATGGCCGTATAATCCCACGTCCGGGCCAGCAGTGCCCGGTCCAGCGCCATTTGGCTTGTCGCCACCAGAATGTGGGTGAGATCATCGTTCAAGCTGGCGGTGACCGTCTGCAGGGTCCTCTCTTGCCGCGCAGTCTGCGCCGCCTGTTGGGACTGCCACTCCCGGACCAGCCAATTGGCTGTGACGATTCCTAACGGCAGGAGAAAAATAAGCAAAAACGACACCAGGTAGGTGCGCAGCAGCCGCTGGGACTGCCACGCCTGGCGCAGCTTAAGCCGCATAGTGCATCACGGCTTCGACGCGCTGGCAGGACTGGTAGGAGAACCAGACCGTCGGCGTGAGGTACAGCGGCACCAAGGCCACCAGGCTCAAGGCGGGGAACAGCACCAGC
Source organism: Schleiferilactobacillus shenzhenensis LY-73 (assembly GCF_000469325.1). GTDB lineage: Bacteria > Bacillota > Bacilli > Lactobacillales > Lactobacillaceae > Schleiferilactobacillus > Schleiferilactobacillus shenzhenensis. Next base: position 122,465 of record NZ_KI271585.1, read on the forward strand.
AAGGCCGTCGCCGCCACCGAGCCGATGACGATGGCCAAGGTGTTCGTGAAGTGGGCCACCGAAATGATCAGCGCCTGACGAAAATACTGCCAGAAGTGCAGCTGGTAGCGGGCATAGATCGTCAGCACATACAGCCAGTAAGACAGCACCCCGACCAGCAGGACGATCAAGCCCCACTGCAGGACGGCCGAGTGCAGGAACGCCTGGTTGACGGCCAGATCGACGACCAGGGCCGCGACGGCCAGCAGGCCCAGGTAGCCGATCCCGTTCATTTCCCAGAAGGCCTGCTGATAGAACGTGCGGAACTCCGCATACAACGCTGGCCAGGTATCCCGGGCCGTACCGAACAGCGCCCCGACCTCGTCAGGCCGCTTCTCCATACGCCGCAGGATCAGCTTGGCGCAGGCCGCCAGCGCCGGGAACACCCCCAGCACCACCGCCCCGCGCAGGGCGAAGAGGAGGAAGAGCAGTTGCAGTTTAACACCCAGGAGCAGGATCTGCCCCACCTTGACCGACAACCGGATAATCCCTCGGGGTTCATTCATGGTCTTTTTTCTCCTTCTTTAATTGTTAGAAAGGTAACGACTACACACCGCTGATCTTGCTCACGCTGGCCAAGTCGGTATACAGGCCGCGGCCGATGCTGGCCGGCGTCACGGTGCCCACGGGCAGCTGGGGTTCATCCAGCTCGGCCAGGCTGCTCACAGTGCCGTCAAGCCATTGCTGCAGGCGCCAGGCGACCGTGTCGATGCGGCTGAGCAAACCGCCGTAACGCACGTCCAAGACTTCCCAGCCGAAGGGGCTGTAGAGAGCGAACCAGCACTGCCGGTGGGCGTCGCGCACGGCACTGACCGCGGTCCGCAAGGCGGGCAGCTGCGCTGCCGCAGCCTTCATCGCGGTCCGGTCGCCGGCGGTATAAGCGGCGCGAATCGCTGCCATCACCGCGAGTTTCTGCACCAAGACGGCGGCTAAGCGGGTATAAAAGACGAAGACGGCTTGGTCGCCGGCCTTGGCTTGGCCCCGGTCAACGATGGCTTGCAGCTGCGTCTGCAAGGTCCGATAGTGCCCCAGCAGGTCCACCTTGGCCGTATTGGCGGCGAAAAGCGGACTGAGCAGGTCTTCATAAAGCACGATCTTGCTGGGATTCGTCGCTTCGGGGTTGGCCGGGGTCAGCTCCGGCAGCTGGTCGAACTGGTCCAGGGCCAGGTAGTCCGCCGCTTTCTTCCCCTGATACCGGGTGAAGGCGGCCGCCAGCCGATCGCTGTCCACGCTCTGGTGGTAGACCTGCTCGGCGAAGTTCTGGATCCCCAGGGCGGCTGCGGTGAACGGCGTCTCGCCGCCGTCATCGCCCCACATGGTGGCAAAGACCGTCGTCAGCCCCATCACCTTGGCGGCCACCATGCCGGCGTTCATCGTCGCCAGCGTCTTGCCGTAATTCGGCGCCAAGCCGTTCCACGTCCACACCCCCGTGGCCAGACTGACGGGCCGGCCCAGCTCCTGGTGGGTAGCGATCATCTGCTCGTAGAACGTCTCATCGTCGTGGTAGTAATCCCAGTACATCAAGTCCACGTCGGGGATCTCGGCTTTGAGCTGATCAGAAAATTGCGTCTGGGGGTCGTAATAGCCGTGCCCCGCGGCTTCAAACCACATGTCGCTCCACATGATCGGGTGCAGCCCGAGTTCCTTGGTGATCGCCGTCACCTGGCGGACGTGCTTGAGCATGATCTCGGTCCGGTCCACCAGGCCATGGCGGTCCAAGTAAGTGCCCCGGCCTAAGTCGTGGGCTTCGTCCATGCCGATGTGGATCTTCTTCGTCCGGAACGGGGCGCTGGCGGCGGCAATGATATGGCGCAGGAAGGTATACGTCTTCGGATCGTCCACCAGCAGAATCCCGGGGGCGTCCTGGATGGCGTGCATAAAGGGCCACTTCATCGGGTTGAGCAGATGGGCCAAGGTCTGGATACACGGAATGACTTCGATCCCCAAAGCGGCCCCGAAATCATCCACGGCCTTCAGTTCGGCTTGACTCAGCCGGCCGCGCTGGTAGCCCCAGTAGGGATATTCCGGCACCGCGTAAACATCTTCCATATAAAGGAGAGCGGCGTTCAACCCCACCCGGGCGCTCTGAATCAGCATCGCCTCCAGCCCGGCCACCGTTAACGCGGCGTTGCGGGACATGTCGAACATCAACCCGGCGGTCTGCAGCCGCGGGGTCTCTTTGATATCCACTGGGGTGCCGCTGTTCAGCCCCTGCACCAAGGCCGTCAAGCCGCGGAAGAACGCGGCTTGGGTCGGGTAAACGATCCGGGCCGGGCCGGCCGGGCCGGTTTGGACCAGCAGGGGGCCGCCCGGCTCAGCCGCGGTGGTCACGGCCACCCCGTCTGCTGCTCGGGTGAAGCCCAGTACAGGGGCCATGATGGCCACGCCAGCGTCTAATGCAGCAGGTAACGCAGTGAAATTCAACTTTAACATAGGAAATTAGCTCCATTCATTGTGTGCAACTCTTCATCTGTATCATAGCCTGACAGGCAGGCGGAAAAACTCCAATTTTTGCTTTTTTACCCGGCATTGGCGGCATTGACGACGACCAGCCGGGCAATGTACCAGCGGCCGCCCTGCCGAGTGAAATCCACAGTGGCCTCAAGCACTTGACGGCGGCCGCTGCGGCGCTCCGTCTGCAATTCATTGACCCGGGCCGTCAAATGGGCCGCACTTTGTTTTTGCACGGCGAAGTCTTGCAATTTGACCGTCGCTTGCCGTTTGGTCAAGGTCTGCTGAATGACCGGCCGGGTCTCAGCGCGCTGCGCCGGGACGATCGTCGCCAGATAATCTGCGACGCTGCCGGCGTTGACCGCTCGCAAGTTCCGGCGGAGCACTAGGGCCGTCGTCCGGCCCGCCGGGGTCTGGGCGGCGGCGGCCGGCTGACCATAGAACAGCCAGTAGCCGCCGGCGGCCAAGAGGACAAACAGACCGGCCAGAAAAACAATTAAAGAACGGCGCATGTCTTTCCTTCCTTTCTTGTGCATTAGTTATCGTTAACGCTTACACCTTCGCAGTATACGTGCCCAGAAGCGTACTGACAAGGGCAGGTTAAGAAGCACATAGCCGCAAGAAGCACATATTGTAAGCGCTTCAGGGTAGCCGTTATGATGAGTGTGCAATCGAGGAGGTGAATCAATGCACATGACCACATCCCATCTCCGGGGCGACATCGAGACCGGCGCCGGCCGCCCCTGGCAGCCGGCGGACTTCGCCGCCCTGCCCGCCGCTGAGTACGCGGCGGTGCGCAAGCGCTGGGCCTGGTTCCAAGATCAGAAAATCGGCGTCCTGCTCCACTGGGGTCTCTATAGTACCGCCGGGATCGTCGAATCCTGGCAGCTCTCGGACGCTGACGGTTGGGCCCGCCGCCCCCACGCCTGGCGGCCCAACATGACCCAGCTCAAACATGATTATTGGCACTTGGCCGAGCGGTTCGCACCGCCAGCCGCCGCCCCGCAGACTTGGGCACCGCTATTGCGGCAAGCCGGCAGCCGCTATGCCATCCTGACCACCAAACACCATGACGGTTACACGCTCTACCCGACAGCGGCTAGCAGTTTTCACGCCCCCACGGATCTTTTCGGCGCGTTCACCGCTGCCATGCGGGCCGCCGGCATCACACCGGGCGCTTACTACTCAAAGGCCGATTGGCACCATCCGGATTACTGGCGCCCAGACGGTCAGCCCAAGCGCCGTAGTGCCGATTATGATCCCGCCAGCGATCCAGTACGCTGGCAGCGCTACGTCGCCTTCGTCCGCGACCAGCTCAAGGAGATCACCACCCGTTACGGACCGCTGGGCATGCTCTGGCTGGACGCCGGCTGGGTCGGCGATGCCCGGGAGCCTCTGGGCTTCGACCAGCTGATGCCCACGATCCAAGAAAAGCAGCCGCACATGCTCATCGTTGATCGGACCATGGGTACCCGCTGGGAAGAATATGTTACCCCAGAAAGACAGATCCCCGCCCTGGCCGACCGACCCGCCCTCCCCTGGGAAAGCGGCATTCCCCTGGCGGACAACTGGGGGTATGTCCCCCACGACCGCTACAAAGACTTTTCGCTGCTATTGCGCAGTATCCTCCAAGTCGTCACCCTGGGCGGCAACATCGTTCTCGGTGTCGGGCCCAAGGCAGACGGCACCTTGCCCGCCCCGGCTCAGCGGCGGCTGCGCCAGCTGGGCGGCTGGCTGGCCGTCAACGGCGCCGGCATTTACGGCACCCGGCCGTTACCGCCCGCCGTCATCCAAGCCGCCGCCCGCCAGCACCTGGCCATCACCCAGGACGACACCGCCTACTATCTTTTCTGCCTGCGCCGCACCCCGCCCCGACAGCTGGACCTGGCCGCGCTGCACCTGCCGACCACTGTTGGGACCGTTACCCGGCTGGGCAGCACGGCCCCGCCGCTGCGCACAGCCAACCAGCGGCTCTTCCTCCCCGGCACCTTACGGCAAGCCCGCTATCCGGGTCTGCGCCTGACCAAAATAGAAAGGAGTTGACCGGCCATGGCAGTTTCTGCCCAGACCCTCGTCAAACCCACCGAGAAAAAACGCAAACCGGCGCTCTTCAACGCTAAGCGCCTGAAAAAGAACTGGCGCTTGTACGTCTTGATCCTCCCCACTTTCCTCTGTTTCCTCGTCTTCAGCTACATCCCCATGTACGGGGTGCTCATCGCCTTCAAGGATTACGTGCCGGTGCTCGGCATCTGGAATTCCCCCTGGGTCGGCTTCAAGTACTTCAACCAGTTCTTCCAGTCCTACTACTTCTGGGACCTGATCCGCAACACCCTGGGCATCCAAGTCTACGGCCTGATCGTCGGCTTCCCCTTGCCCATCATCCTGGCCCTCGCCTTGAACGAGATGAAGGACGGCGTCTGGAAGAAATTCAGCCAGACCATCACCTACGCCCCGAACTTCATCTCCGTCGTGGTCATGGGCGGGATGATCATCGCCTTCCTCGACCCCTCCACCGGGATCATCAACCACGCCCTGCAAGCCGTGGGCATCCAGCCCATCGCCTTCATGAGCGACCCGAAGTGGTTCAAGACCGTCTACGTCCTCTCCAGCGTCTGGCAAGGTACCGGCTGGGGCTCGGTCATCTACCTGGCCGCCCTCGCCGGCGTGGACCCGGCCTTGCACGAAGCGGCCATCGTTGACGGCGCCAGCAAGATCCAGCGCATCTGGCACATCAATCTGCCGGCCATCGTCCCGACCATGGTCATCCTGCTCATCTTGAACGTCGGCAGCCTGTTCTCCATGGGCTACGAGAAGATCCTGCTGCTGCAGAATCCGCTGAACCTTTCTTCCTCCAACGTCATCGCCACCTTCGTCTATAAGCAGGGGCTCTTGGATGGGCAGTATAGCTACGCTGCCGCGGTGGGACTGTTCAACTCCGCCATCAACGCCATCCTGCTGATCGTCGTGAACAAGATCGCCCGGCGCGTGTCGGACAACAGTCTGTGGTAAGAAAGGAGCCTCCCCATGCATGAAAATCACCTGATCAAAGACACCCGCGCGGACAAGGTCTTCAAAAGCGTCCTCTACGTGTTCATCGCCCTGGCGGTGCTTCTGGTCCTCTACCCGCTGATCTACATCGTCAGCGCGTCGGTCTCCGACCCCGCCGCCGTCAACTCCGGCCAGATGTGGCTGCTGCCCAAAGGCTTCACCCTGGATGGGTACAAGGTCATCTTGAACTACGGCGACATCTGGCGCGGCTACGGTATGACCATCTTCTACACCCTGGCCGGCACCGCCGTCAGCCTTGCTCTGACGATTCCCTGCGCCTACGCCATCTCCCGCCCGGACTTCTCCGGGAAGAAATGGTTCACCAACTTCATGCTGGTGACCATGTTCGTAGGCGGCGGCTTGATTCCTTCCTACCTGCTGATCCGGGCCCTGGGCTGGGTGGACACCGTCTGGGCGATCATCATCCCCGGCGCGGCCAGCATCTATAACATCATCGTCACCCGCAGCTTCTTCCAAAGCTCGATTCCCTGGGAGATGCAGGAGGCTGCCATTGTCGATGGGGCCACCGACTTCCAGCTGTTCTTCAAGATCGTTCTGCCCCTCTCCGCCCCGATTATTGCTGTGATGGCCCTGTTCTACGGCGTCGGCCAGTGGAACAGCTACTTCAGTGCCCTGGTCTACTTGCAGAACAAGAACCTCTATCCGTTACAGATGGTGCTGCGCCAGATCCTCGTCCTGCAAGACATGCAGCAAGGCGCCGCCACCGGGGCGACGGTCACCCAATCGGCCGCCCAAGCCGCCTTCAGCAAGGAGCAGCTGGTGGCCGTCATCAAGTACGGCGTCATGATCGTGTCTTCCCTGCCCGTCATTCTCATCTACCCCTTCCTCCAGCGCTTTTTCGTCAAGGGTGTGCTGATCGGTTCCTTGAAGGGTTAATTCAGAAAGGAGATCCATCCATGAAAATTCGTCGTTTCCTTCTTACCGCCGGGGCCGGTGCCCTGGCTGTCCTCGCTCTCGCTGGGTGTGCCGGCTCTGGGGGCACCAACGCCAGCCTCAAGAGTGACGTCAAGGTCAATCCCACCGGCTTCCCCATCGTGGACAAGCCGCTGAAGATGACCCTGATGGCGCCCAGCACCGGGGTCGTCAACTGGAACGATATGGTCGTGCTGAACGACTACGCGAAAAAAACCAATATCACCTTCAAGTACAACACGCCGCCCAGCTCGGATTTCTCCACCAAGCTGAACCTGGCCTTCGCTTCCCAGGACCTGCCGGACATCATCTACGCCGCCGGCAGCGCCCTCACCCCGGCCAACGAAGTCTCCTACGGCGAACACGGGCAGCTGCTGCCGCTGGAGAAGCTGATTCCTAAGTATGCGCCGAACCTGAACAAGCTGATGAAGCAGGACCCCAGCATCCGCCAGTCCATCACCACCCCGGACGGCCACATCTACGGTCTACCGCTGATCTCCCGGGGCGCCCTGTCCTCCTGGTACATCGGGCCGCTGTGGTACAACGGCAGCTGGCTGAAGAAACTGGGCGTCAAAGAACTGCCCAAGACCGCCGATGAATTCTATGCGCTGCTCAAGCGCTTCAAGAACGACGATCCCAACGGCAACGGCAAGGCCGACGAGATTCCCTTGAGCGACGTGAAGCTGACCAGCTCCCGCTACTGGCTGATGTCCATCTTCGGCCTGCTCAGCAACACCGTGCAAAACAACGGCAACAAAGTCGTCTACACGCCCATCACCAAGAACTACAAGGAATACCTGACCTTCATGCACAAACTCTTCGCCGAAGGGCTGCTGGACAAAGATACCTTCGCCCAGTCTGACGACCAGAAGAAGGCCAAGGGCCAGGCCAACCGGCTCGGCGTCTTCAGCGACTATTTCTCCTACTTCACCACCGGCCGTACACCGGCCCAAGCCGCAGCTGACCCAATGTGGCAGCCGCTGACCAGCGACGTGTCGCCGAAGGCCGTCGTGCCCGGCAACCCCCGCTTGAACCGGGGCAACTTCGCCATCACCAAGAACAATCCCTCCCCGGCCGCCGCATTGCGCTGGGTGGACTACTTCTACAGCGACAAGGGCGCCGTTTACCTGAACCAGGGGCCCGAGGGCTACCTCTGGAAGAGTGCCAAGAACGACAAGGGGCAGACCGTCCGCGTCTTCGCCAAGGGTGTGACCCCCGAGAACAGTGAAGACAAGCGCAGCAAGCTGACCCCCGACTATGGCCTGACCGTCCCTGCCCTAGCCTCTGACCGGGACCAGTACAGCATCCGCACCGACGCCAACGCCCCCGCCGTGGACGGCTTCACCACCTTCGTCCGGGCCGAGACCAAGGCCAAGATCGACCCGTACGCCCGCGTCCCCTATCCCCTGGTTTACTTGACTAAGGAAGAACAGGATTCCATTAGTTCCATGACCACCGACCTGGCCACCTTCGTGGAAGAATCCGAAGCCAAGTTCATCACCGGCGTCACCCCGCTCTCCGACTGGGACAAGTACGTGAAGACGATCAAGGGCATGCACGTGGACCAGTACACCAAGGTCTACCAAGCCGCTTACGACCGCTGGAAGAAATAGGAGGACCGGCCTGATGACTGCATTTCCCACTGGCTTTCTCTGGGGCAACTCCGTCTCGGCCGTCCAGACCGAGGGCGCGTGGAACACGGCCGGCAAGGGCCCCTCGGTCTACGATGAGCGGCCGGCCACGGACCACAGCAGCGACTGGCACACCGCCATTGATGCCTACCACCGCTATCCGGAGGACATCGCGATCATGAAGGACCTGGGGCTGACCTGCTACCGCTTCTCCATCAGCTGGAGCCGGGTCCAGCCCGCCGGCACGGGGGCGTTCAACGAGGCCGGCATCGCCTTCTACGACCGCTTGATCGACGACCTGCTGGCCGCCGGCATCACCCCGATGATCTGCCTCTACCACTTCGACATGCCCCTGGCCCTGGCCCAAGCGCACAACGGCTTCATCAGCCGGGCCGTGGTCGATGCATTCGTCGTCTACGCCCAGGAGATGCTCCGGCGCTTCGCCGACCGGGTACCCTACTGGCTGACCTTTAATGAACAGAACCTCTACGGCCTGACGGACAGCTTCATCATTTCTGGCTATCAGAAAGGCGCCAAGACGCTCCACGACCTCTACCAGATTCAGCATAACGTGGCCCTGGCCCACGCTCTGGTCACGCAAGCCGTGCACCAGGACTATCCCGGCGTCAAAATCGGCGCGATGATCGCCCACCAGCAGATCTACCCGGCGACCCCACACCCCCAAGACGTCTGGATCACCCAGCAGTACCGCACCTTCGTCAACGATAACGTGGTCGCCCTGGATACCGCCGGCCGCTACCTGCCCCAGGTCGCCCACTTCATGGAAAGCCACGGACTCGGTGACATCTTAAAGCCGGCCGAACTGGCAGAACTGGCTGGCGCGCAGAGCGACTTCGCCGCCATGAGCTACTACTGGAGCAGCACCTTCGACCACACCCGCCTGCCCGCGGATACGGCGCCCAACTGGTACAACCAGTATGCGGTGAAGAAGAACCCCTATCTGGAGGCCAACGCCTGGGGCTGGCAGATCGACCCCATGGGCTTCCGCAGTGCCGTCAACAGTGTCTACCAGCAGACCGGTCTGCCCATCTTCCCCATCGAGAACGGCATCGCCGCCCGGGAGCACTGGGACGGCCAGACACCCATCGCCGACGATTACCGCATCGCCTACCACCGGGATCACCTGCGGGCCCTCCAGGCCGCCATCAGCGAGGACGGCGTGCCCGTCATCGGCTACCTGGGCTGGGGCTGGCTGGACATCCCCAGCTCCCAGGGGGACATGGAGAAGCGCTACGGCGTGGTCTACGTCAACCGCGGCAACCACAACCTGCGCGACCTGGCCCGGGTGCCCAAGCAGAGCTATCCCTGGCTGCAGGAGGTCATCCGGACCAATGGCGCCCACCTCTAACCAGGTTTCTGGTATACTGAAGGCAATTTCAGAAACCAAGGGAGTTGTCGGCATTGAACTATACGATTTCGCAAGACACCGCCTTCCCGACGGTCACCCTGCACCTCGGCCGGGACGAATCCGTCCAGATCGAACGCGGCAGCATGATCGCCCACAACGGGCAGGTCAAGCTTGAAGGCCACATGAACAGCAACGGAAAGAAAGGCCTGGGCGGGGTGCTCAGCGCCCTGGGCCGCAGCGTCACCAGCGGTGAGAGCTTCTTCATCACCACCGCCACCGGTCTCTCGGACAGCGGCGAGCTGCTCATTGCCCCGGCCAACCCTGGTGCCATCCGGGAACTGACCGCCAGCGGCAGCACCCACTGGCGCTTGAACACCAGCGCCTATCTGGCCAGCGATGCCGGCACCGGCTACCGCATGGTTCGGCAAAAGCTCAGCGGTGCCGTCTTCGGCGGCACCGGCGGCCTGTTCGTGATGGAGACTGAGGGGAACGGCACCTTCCTCGTCTCGGGCTATGCCGACATCATCGAAGTGACCCTGCAAAACCAGGAGTATGTGGTCGACAACAGCAACGTCGTCGCCTGGAGCCAGAGCCTGGACTACAACATCGAAGTCGCCAGCGGCGCCTTCGGCTTCAAGACCGGCGAAGGGCTGGTCAACCACTTCCAAGGGTCCGGCACGATCCTGATGCAGACCCGCAGCATTGAAGGCTTGGCGAACCTGCTCCTACCGTATATGCCGCAATCTTCCGGCAGCAACTAACCATCATCATCAAAAGGGCCCTTGTCCCGCCAAAGTGCGGCGGGACAAGGGCCCTTTTGCGGTGCGTTGACGATATGCTCCGAGTGTCCCTCTGATCGGCGGTATAAAGCTGATTAGTCGCGGTTTAGTGAGCACACGTAAAAAAGCAAGTAAGTATATTATCCACATTTGGATCTTATATAGGGTGGCTGCGGTAAGATTTAATCATCAGCAAGGAAAGGAGGTACTAATCAGTGTCTGTCAGTAATGGCCACATGGCTTCGACATCGCGTGTATCCTGCTTTAACTCAAGGCAGCGCAACGTTTCGACCACCCACTGATGCATCACCTTGGCTTCATCTACCCGCCCGCGATGATAGGCCACTGCTGCTTCCAAGTCTTTAGCCTGGATGGCAAAGCCGGCTAAGTCGTGCATTCCAGGATCCCGCCTGGCCCCAGCCAGCACTTGGACAGCACTATCACAGTCGCCTCTCTTGATAATTAACACCCGGCAAATTGAGAGGACGATATTACCCACTAAGTCGGCATTGTTCAGCACCCGTTGATACGTCATCGTATGACTGAAAATATTCTGGGAAATCCAGATTAAGGTTTCAGGGCTGAGAAAGTTGGGCAGATATTGGAGAATGCTCAAGTCGTAATAAAACCAGTTTCGCTGTCCAACCAAGTACGCCGTTACGAATTCAACATCGGCTGCTGCTAATTCTCCCTGACCCAAGGACTTGATGGCCGCCTCGATAGTAATCCGGTCGAGGCGCTGAAACGGTAAGCGCGCGGACTCGTCCGCACGCGGTCGCTGTGCATCAGCAAGCATCCGCCGTAAGGAGGGCATATCTCTTTGCACGTAAACGGCCGCTAACTCTTCAAAAAAAGACGCAACCGGAGAGACGGCAAAATCTGCTCCTTGATAGAGAAACTCCGACGGGGCAACGCGCAAACGCCGGAGTAAGGGAAACAGCTTGGCCATCGACAACGAAATCTCGCCTTTTTCGAACTTGCGCAAAGTGGTCTTGTCCATGATGCCGGCAGAAGCATCTGCCAAACTCATATTCCGGTTGTTCTTGCGGATGTTGTATTCGGCATGACCATAGTCCAGGTTTGAGAAAAACATGCGACCAGCTCCTTTATGAGAAAATGAAGAAATGAAATCCTGGTGATAATTATGGTAATTGTACAGTTATCCGGTGGCAATGTCCACAGTTCTCCAAATTTACCAAAAACCGATCATGGATACAAAGCAAACTGGTCTTCCACCCTGAAGTGTTGCGTCTGCAAGCACCAAAACCGTTCTGTGCATCAACTGTTGGTGAACGTCTCAAACAATGTGTTCACCACGCTCGCATCCACTAGGAGGTAAAAAGTGCATTTTACAAAAACCATCCGAACAGCAATCATCACACTTTCTTGTCTGCTGCTAACTTTCTTCTTCACTAAACCAGCGCTGGCTTCAGCTTCTAGTCAAGATAGCCACGAGGTTTCCGACTTAGTCAGTCCAACTGTATACACCCCGATCAACGATCCCGGCGGTCCCGACACAGTTTGGAAGACGGCTTGGTTTGGATCTGACAACCCTTCCATTTATCAGACCACATACAAAGGCGGTCATAGATATGGCGGATGGATCAACAAAACCGGAGCTACACGCTGGATCTTCCCTGGTGGAGAACCTGGCATCATCCAGTTTGAGTACGCTGGGTTACTTGGTCGGCTAAACTAAAGCAAAATGCCACGGCGTTTTCTATACGGAAAGGACCGAATTGCTTAATGAAAGCCAAAAAGAATCTTCATCAACCATGGAAAATCATTCTCACAGCACTCGTGGGATTGATTTCAGTATTGCTCGCCACTGTATCAACGGTTCAGGCTACGGATACTTCTTCATCTGGTGTTACAGAACCCACAACTGAGGACTTACTGCAACGTGTCGCACCTCAACTAGCAAATAATCCCAGCTTGCAAAATCAGTTCACCATTGTTCGCAATGGCTCAGCAATTTCAATTTTCGTGAAAGACAGTGCTCCACAGGGCTTTGCAGTCAGCCTCCTTTCGGCCAGCGCCTCTGGTGGGCGAACGGGAGTAACCTTCCCCAATGGGTGGACTAAGCCCTGGGACTTCAACGTTTACATTTCTGCTGCAGATCTGAACAGATCAGTACGAATGCTTAACTTGGGGGTAGCAATCCCTTACTTTGGTCAAGTTATCGGTGCTGTAGAAGCTTGGCAGGGCAAAACGGCTCATTTTAAGTACGGTCGAGTGATGGTCTGGCGAGCAGGCGCGTACCAATATTGGTACTACCAGTAAATGTGCTGAGAACTTTGGAGGTGTCCCTGTCATGAACAGCGTACAAATTACCAGCATAGTTGTCTTAATTGCTGGCGTCATCCACCTGGTGGTCAAGGACCTATACCCCCACGTGAGTCATTTGCCGCTCCCTGAAAGGGCCCAGTGGCAGAGGACAGTTGGGTGGTGGCTGTTGGGGTTGGGCGTGGCCCTATGCCTAACTGGCTTTATGCCTGCCGTCCAGACACATCCCAACTCGTACTTCTGGTCACTGACCATTTCAAGTGTAGCTACGTTCATTGCGGCAGCCAGCACAACATATCGTCATGCTAAAAACAAGAGTAACCGGCCACAGTGAATCCAACGACAAGCTGCCGTAAGACAAAGGCTGCGGTAGCATATTACGCATATAATAGTGCATCCAAACAGGGCCCAGCAGGACGGGAAACCGTCTTGTTTGGCCCTGTTTTGTTGGCCTGCTGGCAGACCAACAAACGATTGATCCACTCTTCCAGAAAAATTCCTTCTTTCTAAAAACAGATTCATATAATCTAGTGGTACCGCTCTCTTTCTTGATATGCCGGATTCTTTGCGAATCGGTTGCTAGCAGGCGAGCTAGGCGGCGTTGAAAAGATGCTTAGGCCGGCCTAAAATAATACTTCCCTTCTCCAAAATACGCGGTATAATGAAAACGAAAGTTGAAAATAGAGAGGTGTGGTTGTTCGTGAGTGATAACAATCCGAACCAACGGCATAAGCTCATCGAGTATGCCAACGGCCCTTCCTTGGAGGAGATCAACTCCACAGTCAAGGTGCCAAAAGGGAAAGGCTTCTGGCGGACGCTGCTGGCCTATTCCGGTCCTGGCGCGCTGGTTGCCGTGGGATATATGGATCCTGGTAACTGGTCGACGTCGATCACAGGTGGTCAGAATTTCCAATATCTACTGATGTCGGTCATTCTGATGTCGAGTTTAATTGCGATGTTGCTTCAATATATGGCAGCTAAACTCGGCATAGTCACCCAGATGGATTTGGCCCAGGCGATTCGGGCTCGAACCAGTCGGACACTCGGTATCGTCCTTTGGATTATGACCGAGTTGGCCATTATGGCCACCGATATTGCAGAAGTCATCGGGGCCGCCATTGCGTTGAACCTATTGTTCCATATTCCAATCGTTGTCGCGGTTTTCATCACCGTCTTCGATGTACTGCTCTTATTGTTACTGACGCGCATCGGCTTTCGAAAAATTGAAGCCATTGTGGTGTGTTTGATCCTTGTCATCCTTTTCGTCTTCATCTACGAAGTCGCTTTGTCTAACCCAGTGTGGAGCGACGTGTTAGCCGGCTTCGTCCCCAGTACCAAGACGTTTGCAACAGCGCCTGTCGTGGGTGGTCAAACACCGCTGTCCGGTGCGCTGGGAATCATCGGGGCCACCGTCATGCCGCATAACTTGTATTTGCACAGTGCAATTTCTCAGACTAGAAAAATTGACCACTCCGATCCGGATGATGTAGCGGCAGCGGTGCGCTTCACCGCTTGGGACTCCAACATTCAACTGACGGCGGCGTTTTTCGTCAACGCCCTTCTGCTCATCATGGGCGTGGCTGTGTTCAAAACTGGTGCAGTGAAGGACCCGTCTTTCTACGGGCTGTTCCAAGCACTGTCGGACACATCTAAACTGAGTAACCCCATCCTGATCAGTGTCGCCAAATCAGGTGTCCTATCCGTCCTGTTCGCTGTTGCCCTGCTTGCCTCTGGGCAAAACTCGACGATCACCGGTACGTTGACCGGCCAAGTCATCATGGAAGGCTTTGTCCACATGCGGATGCCTTTATGGGCCCGCCGCCTTGTCACTCGGCTCATCTCTGTTGTGCCCGTCCTACTGGTCGTCGCGCTGACTGCTCGAGAAACAGAGATTCAGCAGCACGTAGCGCTAAATAACCTAATGAACAATTCTCAGGTATTCCTAGCCTTCGCGTTGCCTTTCTCAATGCTGCCACTACTCATGATGACGGATAGCCGTGTCGAAATGAGCGATCGGTTTAAAAATAATGGTTGGCAAAAAGTGTTGGGATGGATTTCGGTCATTGGCTTGACCATTCTCAATATGATTGGCTTGCCGGATTCGATTACTGATTTCTTCGGCGATCACCCCGCCAGCGGGCAGGTAGAAGCGGCTCACATTATCGCCTATGTCTTGATTGCCATCGTGATGGCTATGCTGGTCTGGACAATTCTTGATCTGCGGCGGGGCAACAAGCGCTACGCTAAGAGTCAAGAGGCAAAACGTGCACGGGAGGCAGCAGCAAGTGAAGCAAAATAACGTTATATCGCACATCTTAGTGGGTGTCGATGATTCCCCAGATGCCCTGACCGCGTTCCAGTACGCATTGCACCGCGCCCGTCAAGAGCAAACCAAGCTGACGATCGTCTCCATTTTGGAAGATGACGAGATGAATGTCTTCCAAGCCTTGGATAAAGATTACGTCCATGGTCAGCACGATGATCTGCAAAAGCATATCGAAAAATACCGACAGCTCGCATTGGACGCCGGCATCAAGCAAGTGGACGCCGTGATTGCCGAAGGCGACCCCGGGGACGTCATCGTTCACCAGGTCATTCCGGCGGTGAAACCGGACTTGCTGATCGTCGGTGCCAAATCGAAGCAAGGCATCAGCAAGCATTTCGGCAGCCAGGCCGCTTACATGGCAAAATACGCACCGATTTCGGTATTGGTCGTGCGCTGATCCCGTACCACCTCCTTTAAGATCGTAGAAAGGCCCCGTCGACAATCGCTGTCAACGGGGCCTTTCTCATACTCCGATTCAGTTGTCCTGTACCGGCGGGAAGGGTTGATAATGGCGGAGCAGCCAGCCCATCAGGCCTGAATAAAGAAAGGTGAAGGCCAGGCCCCAAAGCAGGGATTGCCAGCCGAAGACCAGGGTACTGGCCAGCAGAACGATCACGTTGATCACTCGCAGCATCAGTGTCACGTTCAACTGCGGCCGACGGTGGGCGATAATCAGGGCGAAGACGTCCAGCCCTGCCGTTGAGGCGTTGCTGGCGATGCAGCAATAGTAGCCGGCGCCGATGAAGAGGCTGGCGGCCAGAACATCCACCAAGGGCCACGTCGCCAGACGCAGCGGCACGGCCGACCAGGCGGCGAAAAAACCCATGTAGGCCAGGCTGCTGACGATGGACCGGACGAAATTCGTGCGGCCCAAAAACGCCAGCGCAAACGCTAAGCAGCTGACCGTGATGATATTCGTCCAAGTGACCACGCTCAGCGGCGTTAGGCGGGCCAAGACCATGCTCAGCGACGTCCCCCCGCCGCTAATGATGTTCGCGGGGACCATGAACTTAGCGTAGCCAAACGCAATAAGCAGGTTGCCCAGCAGAATCAGCAAGAGAGGCTTCCCGTGCGCCCGAGCCGCTGCCGTGACTTTCACCAGTCCACCGCAATGGTCACGGGGAAGTGATCCGACGCGTACTGCCCGGCCGGCGACACCGTTGTATCCACCGCGTAGGCCGCCACGGGCACTTGGTCATTCACGAAGAAATAATCTAGCCGGGTAGCCGTCTGACCAGGCCGATAGGTGGGCGGCTCGCTGTCCTGCCACGTGCCCGGAGTGGGGTCCGGTCGTTTCTCTGCCGTCAGGGCCGCGTCCCGCAAGGTCTGGGTCATCGTCGCATAGGCCGTGTCGCTGGGGACCATGTTGAAGTCGCCGGTCACGATGAACGGCAAGGTCTGCCGTTCCTGGGCGAACGTGGTGAGAATCTGCTTCACCCCGAAGTCCCGAGCGGCCACTGAGATGTGGTCCAGATGGACCGTCACCAGGTAGAACTGCCGCCCGCTGGCCTTCTCCCGCAGCCGCGCCCACTGGAAGATCCGGTAGGTCGCCGCCCCGGGATAGACAGACGGTTCGTCCGGCGTCTCAGACACCCATTGGTGCCCTTCAGCCAGCGCGTCGAACTTGGTTTTCTTGAAGAAAAGCGCCGCCGCTTCGCCCTTGTCCACGGTATTCTCCCGAGGAATACCGAACCCGCGATAGGCCGGCAAAGCCGCCGCTAGGTCTGCGAACTGGTGCGGTTCTGCTTCTTCGACGGTAAAAATGTCTGGATCGAGTCGCTGCAAGTTCGCCAGGACATAGGGCCGCCGGGCCGCCCAAGCCCAGGGGGCATCGGCCGTGGTATCTAACCGAATGTTATACGTGGTGATGGTAATCATGCACTCCGCTCCTCTCTTATCCTTCTATTGTACCTGGAAAAGCGGTTGCAAAGGGCATTGCTTACCACATTTCTCATAAGGAAAGATGGTGGATTGCGTCCTAACAGCTTCACACGGTACAATGGTTTTGGACATTTCTAAATAGGAAAGTTGGTATAACCCCATGAATCCACCCAGTGAAAAACTCTACGGTACTGTCCTCGTCAAAGCCAAGGCCATTATGGACTACACCCTGTCCGCCGAGGCAGCGCCAACTTTGATGGATATTAGCCGCGGCACCAGCCTCACGAAGCCCACCGCACTCAAGATACTGACCACGCTGTGCGCCCTAGGCTTCATGCATCGGGACGACCGTACCCGCCGCTACACCCTCGGCACCCAGTTCATTCCTTACGCCACCAAGGCTCTGGCCAGTTTCAGCATTCGCGACGTCGCCCTGCCCGCTCTGGAGGCACTGCGCCAGGCCACCGGCGAGACCGTCAACCTCGGCGTTCTGGCCGACGACCAGGTGATGCTGGTGGAGAAGTTAGAAAGCCCCAACTCCATCAAGCTCAAGTCCACCATCGGCGGGCGGATGCATCTCTATTCTTCCGCGATGGGCAAGGCCATCCTGGCTACTTTCCCGCCGGACCAACTGGCCGCTTATTTCCACACAGTGACCTTGCAGCCGGTGACCCCGCACACCCTGACCACACCGGCAGCGCTTCAGCGGAACCTGACGGAGATCCAGACGATGGGGGTGGCCATCGATAATGAAGAAAACGAGCTGGAGGTCTTCTGCGTCGGCGCCACCATCTACCGCCACCACCGGCTCTTCGGGGCCTTCAGCGTGTCCGCACCGAAATACCGGGTGCCGCAGGAGCGGCAGGCGGAACTGGTGCGGCAGGTGCTGAACACCCAACATGCGATTGCAGCGCAGATCTGAGGCGAGGAGTGTTAGTTGGATTGAGCGGCAGGTGACTGTCTGGTCTTAACCCGGGTGACTCCGGGCTCCGCGGGCGGGGGCGGCGACGCGAAGCTAGTGCGAAGCC
>NZ_KI271585.1:140266-140639 GCF_000469325.1 Schleiferilactobacillus shenzhenensis LY-73
AAACGCGGTCTCAAACACGCCTAACAGCTAATGCCGAGAAAACCACTCGGCATTAGCTGTTTCCACCACTGAGCCCCCGCCCACTCCGCCCTCCGTCACCCTACATTCTCGGAGACTCAAAATATCTGATTCGTCAGGAAATTCTGGCAGCTTCCTTCCCGAACAACATGACAATCGCCTGAAATTCACAAAATGCAAGCGGCACCGCCGACGAATGTATCTTGGTACGAAGAATCTCAGTGTCAGATGGGATGTAGGCGATTTGGGCCCGAAGGCTGGCGGGGCTCAGTAGCGAAGTTGTTGTTAGCGGGTGCTTTTTGCCCGCTTACAACAAGGCCGGACTTGAAGACTTTTGACGCACTTTGTCAAAAGG
>NZ_KI271585.1:140662-145359 GCF_000469325.1 Schleiferilactobacillus shenzhenensis LY-73
TGATGTGCCCTACAATCGCCGGCCCTCCGCCAGACTTTCCGAATACACAAACGAGGCTGAGACAACACCGCTAAATGCTGTCTCAGCCTCGTATGTTTACTATTATTCATATCCCGTTTTCCGAGGAGGAAACGGAGATGTTACTGGGCGAAGACCGCCTTGAGGATGGCGGCGTTCGACTTGTTGGTATCGCGGATACCCTTGTTCACTTCGTTCTCGGCCTCTTTCAAGGACGTCTTGATGTCCTTGCCGCCGTATATCTGCTGCATGGCGGTGCCCAGGTATTGGTCCATCTGGGAGTTGACCAGGAACGGTCCGGCGGTGGCGGCGTTCACCTTGCCAGCTTGGAGCTGCTTGATGGGTACGTTGGTCTCAGGATTCTTTTTGATGGCCGCTGCGAGTGCCGGCACCTTCACTGAGGCTTTGTTCACGGCGATGTAGCCCGTGCCGATCTGCCAAGCGGCTTGCTGTTTTGGAGCCATCATGTACTTGATGAATTCCCACGCCCCCTGCTGCTCGGCTTTAGACTTATCCTTGCTGATCCACAGGCTGGCACCGCCCGCGGCGACACCGTTAGCGGGAACATCGTCAGCGTGGGCGGTGAAGGTCTCGCCCCACTTAAACTTGGCGGCTTTCGCAATCGTCCCGGCAGCGGCTGAACTCTGCATGAAGATGCCGATCTTGCCGCCGAGGAAGCCGGCCATCTGGTTCGCCGAGGCCGACGATCCAGTCCCGAAGTTCTGGAAGCTGCCGTCTTTGATCATGCCTTGCACCCAAGTGAAGATCTTTTGCATCGCCGGGGTGTTCAGCTCGGCAGCGGTGGCCGCGGACGACCGGCCGTTGTTCTTGTTCACGACGACGGAATTCTGGTTAGCGGCCAATTGTTCCGGCAGCCACGGATAGATTTGCAGGGTAGCCCCTTTGACGGCCCCCTTAGATTTCTCCGTTAAGGCCTTGGCGGCCGCCCGAATCTCGCTGTAGCTGGGCGATTGAGAAAGCGGCTTAACGCCGTATTTCTTAAAGAGGTCCTTGTTGTAGTACATGACACTGGATGACGCGTTGAACGGCATGGATTGCAGGTCGCCCTTCAACTTGAACCCGGACAGGATCCCGGGATAGAGTTGGTTCAAGTCATAGTGGTCGGCGTCAACGAATTGCTGGACGGGGACGTAATCACCTACCGCAGTCATCGTGGCAATATCCGACTGCTGCATGATCGTCGGCGTGACGTTCGTGTGCAGCGTGTTGATGTACTTGGACTCAGCCAAGCCGTAACTGCCCTCATACTGGGGCACGACCTTGTACTTGGTCTGACTCTTGTTGAAGCCGTCCACCAACTTGTCCAGCAGCTGTCCGTTCGGCCCGTTCATGGAATGCCAGAACGACAAGGTGATCCGGCCGTTGCTGGCCTGGGCCTGGTGCTGCGGCGTTGTGGCCACCACCAGCCCGATAATGACGGCGATAACGGCCATGGTCGCGCAAATCAGCGACCACCAGCGGTGCCAGAACTTTTCAATCATGCTTTCAGACCCCCTGTGTTCAATCCTTTCTTAAAGTAGCGTTGGCCCACCAGGAGAATCAGCAGTGTGGGGAGCAGGATGAGAATGGCCGTGGCCATGATCACGCCCCAGTTGCTGAAGGTATCCTGGGCCTGCAGCTGCTTCAGGCCGACTTGGGTGGTGCGGTAGGAGTCGGAGAACGTGGTGATCAGCGGCCACAGGTAATCGTTCCAGTGGGTCAGAAACATATACAGGCCGAAGGTGATCAGCGTGGAACGGGAGTATGGCAGAACGATTTTGAAGAGGAACTGCAAGTGGTTCAAGCCAATCAATTGACTGTATTCATGCAATTCGTCAGGTACTTGCAGAAAGGCTTGGCGGAGCATGAAGACCCCGAAGGCTGAGGCAAAGAACGGAATCGTTAAACCGGCATATGAATCCAGCCAGCCAAACACCCGAATCGTCTGGAAGTTCGGAATGATCTGGGCTTCAAACGGCAGCATCATCGTAATCAGGAACAGCGCGAAGATCTGCTTCTTGAACTTGAAGTCGAGAAAGGCAAACGCATAAGCCGCTAAAGTGCAGAGTACGAATTGACCAGCGGTGATCAAAATGGCAACGATGAATGAATTGGCCATGTAACGCAGCACCGGCGTGGTCTGAATCGCGGCGATGTAGTTATTCAGGGAGATATTGGTCGAGGTTAAATGACCAGCGGCAATATCGGCGGTGGGCAGCAAGCTGGCCCAGATTCCAATGAGGATCGGGGCGCCCATGAGCAGGGCCACCAGCGTCAGCCAAAAATAATGATTGATGTGCTTCAGTGAGGTTGTCATTTGTAATACACCTTCCGTTCTGTGAAGCGGAATTGGAACCAGGTGGCAAAGGCAATGATGGCGGTGAGGACTAATGCTTCACTGGCAGCGATCCCGAAGTTCCGGTTACCAAAGGCATCGGTATAGACTTTGTAAGCAATGAAGTTCGTGGCGTTGTCCGGGCCGCCGCCGGTGATCAGGTCGATCTCGGTGAAGGTCTTGAACTTGCCAATGATTTCGACGACCAGCAGGAAGAACAGCGTCGGAGAGACCATCGGTACAGTGATCTTCCAAGTTTTCTGCCAGCTGGACCAGCCAGCTAAGTCAGCGACGGCATAATAATCGTCGGGGACAGACTGGAGTGCGCCCAGCAGGTTCAAGAAGGAGAAGCCCGTGCCCATCCAGATACTGACAACGACCAGAATGATCATCGCCCCAGTGGGATCGGCCACCAGGTTATTCTGCTTGACCCCGATGTTCTTCAGCAGCAAGCCGATCACGCCGACCGAAGGGTTAAACAGGAATAAGAACAGCACAGACGCCACGGCGCCGGAGATCCCCATGGTCGAAGCGAAGGCGGTGCGGAAGAAGCCGTTGCCGCGCAGTTTGTCACTGACCATGCTAGCCAGGAACAGCGCCAAGGCAATGGTGCCCAGGCCGGCGGTGATGACGAAGATGAAGGTGTTGACGAGGCTCTTCAAGAATAATGGATCGCTGAAGATCTCGGCATAATTGCTGAAGCCGACGAACTGGGCGAGTTCGCCCCGAACGTTGGTGGAGAAAAGACTCTCGATGGCCGTCATGATCATCGGGTAGAACGTGAAGATGGCCAGAATGACCAGCGACGGCAGCAGGAACCAGAGCGCGGCATTGGTTTTGCGCAGCGTCCGGCCCTTGGTGCTGGCCGCAGCGGTCGACGGGACCAGGAGCGGATTATCGGGGTTCTTATGCAATTCCATCAAGTACACCTGCCTTCTCGGGCACACCCTTATTGTTGACGGCTAAGTTTGATTTCTCATCGAAGAAATGCAGATCCGCCGCATCGGTGGGCAGTGTTGCATATACGATCTGGTTCTCTGGTACCGGGTATTGCTCCGGTACGCTGGCGATGAACTCGTGACCATTATTGACCAGGGAGACGGAAGATTCACGCCCCAGGTTGGCGACGGCCATCACCCGCACGGGGAAGCTGCCCGCGCTGGCGGAGCGGCTCAAAGTAATCTTCTCGGGGCGAATGCCCAGCTGGTAAGCGCCAGCGGCCAAGTCGTACGGCAGCGGCAAGCGGACAGAATGCTGGTTGGCATCGGTCAGTTCCAGGGTGGCGAAGTGCTCCAAGGCATCCACGGTGGCGTCGAACATATTCATCTTCGGGCTGCCGATGAAGGTCGCCACGAACTTATTCGCCGGGTGATTGTACAGGTCCAGCGGCGTGCCGACCTGTTGGATGTGGTGGTCGTTGAGCACCATAATGCGCTCGCCCATCGTCATCGCCTCGACTTGGTCGTGAGTCACATAGAGCAGGGTCATGCCCAGTTCCTTGTGCAGCTGGACCAATTCTTGGCGCATCTCAGTCCGCAGCTGGGCGTCGAGGTTAGAAAGGGGCTCGTCCATCAGGACCAACGACGCCTTCGTGGCAATGGCCCGGGCCAACGCCACCCGCTGCTGCTGGCCGCCGGAAAGTTCTTTGGGCTTGCGGTCCCGCAGTTCAGTCAAGTGCACCATGTCCAGAGCATCGTTGACCCGCTTCGCCTCTTCAGTCGCGTCTAAGTCTAAGTTATGCAAACCGAAGCGGATGTTGTCGGCGACACTCATGAACGGCAGCAGCGCATAGTTCTGGAACACCATGGTCAAGTGGCGGTCCTTCGGCGGCAAGTCGGTCACGTTCTGACTATCGAAGAAAACCGAACCGGAACTGGCGGGAATCAGGCCGGCGATGATGCGTAACAGGGTACTCTTCCCGGACCCGGATGGGCCGACCAGGACGAAGAACTCGCCCTCTTGAATCTGCGCGCTGATCCCGTCCAGAACAGCGGTATCGCCAAACTGTTTCGTGAGATGATCAAGCTTGATGTAC
Organism: Schleiferilactobacillus shenzhenensis LY-73; assembly: GCF_000469325.1. Lineage (GTDB taxonomy): Bacteria > Bacillota > Bacilli > Lactobacillales > Lactobacillaceae > Schleiferilactobacillus > Schleiferilactobacillus shenzhenensis. The sequence goes on from NZ_KI271585.1 coordinate 145,051, forward strand.
AATGCAATTCCTCCTCGTATTAGGGGTGCAGGCGGGCGGCTCACTGGCAAGGTGCAAGTCTCACCGCTCACAAACGACTACAATCACCAGTATAGAAAACTGATGTAACAGAATGCTGGTCGTTACCGTCAAGCTTGTGTCGCATAAGTGTAAAGATTGGGTCACGTGTCACTGGAGCGTAAAAAACGGCTGAGGCGTGATGATGCCTCAGCCGCCAGAATGAGGGAATGATTCGCGGGACCCGGCGATTTTGGCCCTCCGCCAGGGGGCCTGGAACGTGGTGGGCACGGCTTTAAGCCTTTTGGCAAA
>NZ_KI271585.1:145467-145769 GCF_000469325.1 Schleiferilactobacillus shenzhenensis LY-73
TCCGATCGTGAGATCTTGGTACCACGACGTATTCGCCGGGAGTGCCGCCCGCTCTCTGTATTTGCAGGTGATTGTCATGATGCTCGGGAAGGAGGCGGACAGGATTTCCTGATAAGCCAGATGTTTCCAGTCTCCGCGAATGTAGGGTGACGAAGGGCGGAGCAGATTGGGGCTCAGCCGTGAAATTGATGTTGGCGGCTTTGCCGCTTACATCAAGGCCGAGCTTTGAGACAAGCGGTCTTTGCTTGGCTCAAAGTCGTGCCCACGGCGTTCCAGCCCCAATCTGCGGAGCCCGTAGTCAC
>NZ_KI271585.1:145779-149769 GCF_000469325.1 Schleiferilactobacillus shenzhenensis LY-73
TCAGTACCAGACACTAACCTGTCCCCCAATCTGCGCAGCCCGGAGTCACCCGGGCCAGAGCATGACAATAACCCCGCCCGTCAGATTTCCGCCATGTACTCCGCCACAAACTGCTTCATGAACGCTGTCCGCTCTTCAGCCATCTGCCGGGCGGCGGGCGTGTTCATGGTGCCCGCCAGAGTGAAGAGTTTCTCGTAGAAGTGGTTGATGATCGTGCTCGGCTGGCGGTAGTTGGCCGCGGTCAGCTGCTGGCGCGGGGGAATGGCGGGGTCGTAATCTGGGCTGCCGTGGGTGGCACCGTACCGGATGGCCCGGAAGATGCCCACTGCTCCCAGGGCGTCCAGCCGGTCGGCGTCTTGGACGATTTGCCCCGCCAGCGGCAGCGGCTGGCGGGTGTCGATGTTTTTGGCAAAGGACATGTGGTCGATAATGAAGGTGATTTGGTTGATGTCATCCTTGGGTAAGCCGGCCGTTACGGCCAGTTTCTGTTCTAGGGCGGCCTTGGCCTGCGCCGAGTCGGCGACCAATTTCTCGTCGTAATAGTCGTGGAGGTACGCGGTCGCCAGGACTAAGGTGCGATCGACCGTAGGGTATGCGGCCAGCAGCCGGCGGGCGTTGGCCACCACCCGCTGAATGTGGGCGAAGTCGTGGCCGGAGCGGTCGCCGACGGCTTGCTCCTGGGCAATCTGGGCAATGGCAGTGAGTTGATCCATGGCATGTCTTCCTTTCTGCAATGAGCTGCCGCATTTTCTTCCTATAAACAAAAGCGCTGGTCGCAGCGGACCAGCGCGATGATAAGTATTGGTCGAGCTTAGAACGCCCGGGCCAGGAAAATGACCCCGAAGATGACCAGGTAGGCGGCCACCAGGTAAGCCAGTGTGAACAGGGAGACCAGCGGGTTGAAGAGCATCATGATGCCGACGATGATGCCCAGGACGGCCATGACGATGTTGAACGTGCGGTGCAGCGAAAAATCGGCGGCCGCAATTGAGGCAATCGAGTCCACCAGGAACCAGATGGCGAACAAATAGGACAAGAAAATGACGCTGAACATGCTGTTGGCGAAAAGCAGGATGGCAAACAGAATGTCCAGGATCCCGGTGAGCAGGACGTAGGTGGACCGGTCGACGCCAGCCTTGCCCATGTCGTACCACACGGCGATGTCCATGATTCCCTTGAACAAGACACCCAGGGCAAAGGCCCAGACGATACCCCGGAGCGCACCGCCGGGAGACATCATTGCCCAGATCCCCAGGAGGATGAAGAGCACACCCAAGATAGCAAGCGGCCAACGGAAGTGTTGGCGCGGCGATTCAAATCTTTCCATTTTGATAACCCCCTTACATCCTTTATTTTACCATGTTGCGCTGGCACCGGGCGGCAATAACGCCACTGGGCGGCCAACACGGTACAATGGAAGATACGAATGATATGTAAAGGAGGCTTGCCCATGTTTCAATCAACGATTTGGCGAATGCTCCGCTTCTTTGCCCGCCAACTGGCGGACGCCAAAAAATATCTCGTGATCGTCATGTTCATGCTGGTGGGCACAGCGGCGATCCAATACGCCATCCCGCGCATCACCCAAGCGGTCATTGACCAGATGATTCCCCAGCACGCCGTGACGCTGCTGGCCTGGAGTGTCGCCGGCCTGCTGGGCCTCACGGCACTCAACGGGCTGCTCTCCGCCGGCAGCAACTACCTCCTGGCCCGTGTCTCCCAGGGGGCGGTCTCCCGTCTGCGCAACACTTTGTTCACCCACGCCCTGGGGCAGGACTTCGCCTTCTTTGAAACCAGTAAGACCGGCGACCTGATGGTAGTTCTGACCAGCGACGTGAATGCCCTGCAAGGCTTACTGTCGCCCCAGGCCCTGGGCCTGATTGGCAGTATTTTGACGGCCCTGATCGTGCTGGTCATTATGCTGATCCAGAACCCCGTCTTGACTGGACTGATCGTCCTCACCTTCCCCTTGCTGTTCCTCGTCAACCTGTATTTCTCCCGCCTGATCCACGGTGCCTGGCGGCGGGTGCGGCAGTCCACGGGGACGATGAATAATCAGATTCAAGAAAGCCTGGGCTCGATCCTGCTGATCAAGAGCATGGCGACCGAAGACCAGACGGCGGACACGTTCGCTGACGTGAACGAGAGCAACCGCCAGAATCAGCTGGCGGCGACCAAGTACTTCGCCGAGTTCTCGCCCCTCATCGACTTTGTGGACTATTTGGGAACGGCCTTGATTATTGGCGTCGGTGCCTACCAGGTCATGGGTAAGAGCTTCACCGTCGGCGGTATCGTTGCTTACCTTTCTTACTTAACGATCCTGCAAGCACCGGTGCGGGCCTTGACGAACCTGATCGATCGCTTCCAGCAGGCCGTGGTGTCCTACGAACGGATTGAAAACCTCATTGCCCAGCAGGCACTGGTCGTTGATCCGCCCCACCCGGTGGCGCTGGCGCCGTTCCACGACCAGATTGCCTTCCAGCACGTGGACTTCCATTACGGCAATAATGTGCCGATCCTGCACGACGTCTCCTTCACCCTGCCGAAGGGCGAGAGTGTCGCACTGGTGGGATCGTCCGGAGCCGGCAAGACGACCATCACCAAACTGCTGGACCGCTTCTACGACGTCACCGGCGGCGCCATTACCTTCGACGGCATCGATATTCGCCAGGTGCGGCGCCGCGACCTGCGCCGCCAGATCGGCGTCGTCACCCAAGACGTCCTCCTGCTGGACACGTCGATTCGCGACAACATTGCCTATGGTCTCGGCCCGGTCAGTGACGACGCACTCTGGGCGGCCGCGGAAGCGGCGAACATCGCTGACTTCATCAAGTCGCTGCCCGAGGGGTTAGACACCCGGGTCGGTGAGCGCGGCGTGCGGCTGTCCGGCGGGCAGAAGCAGCGCATCGCCATTGCCCGCATTTTCCTCCAAGACGCGCCCATCGTTGTCCTGGATGAGGCCACGGCGGCCTTGGACAACGAGACTGAACGGCGCATTCAAACCAGCTTCGACCGGCTCATGGCCAACCGCACCAGTTTGGTCATTGCCCACCGGCTGTCCACCATTCAGCATGCCCGGGAGATCCTGGTGCTGGAACATGGTGAAATCGTGGAACGCGGAACGCACAAGGAATTGCTGGCCAAGAATGGCCGCTATGCCCAGCTCTACAGTCTGCAGTTCAAGTAGCCCAGAGGTCGAAAAAAAACTTCCAACCAATATTAGCAGTCGCTTGACTTGACTGCTAATTACTGCTATTATAATAAGTGCAGTGAGGGAAAAGGATCACGGTCCCGCTCCCCCACAGAACTTTGCGAAAGGAAGTTTTCTGTTATGGCAAATGATATGATGACTCGGCGCAATAACAATGATTTGATGAACAGTGATCCGTTCTTCGACAGCCTGTCCAACCGTTTCTTCGGCCCGATGTCTAACTGGATGGATTGGTTCAATCCCCTTGTCAACACCACGGCTGTTAACGGATTGCGGACTGATGTGAAGGAAACCAAGGATAGTTACATCACCCGCGTGGATATTCCGGGTGTCGATAAGAACGACATTAAGCTCAACTACCACGATAACGTACTGAGCATCAATGTGACGAAGAAGGATATCAACGACCACGCCGATAAGGATGGCAACGTTCTGATGTCCGAGCGCAAGTACGGCACAATGAGCCGCAGCTACCAGCTGCCCAACGTCGACGTCAGCGGCATCAAGGCCGAATACGACAATGGTGTCCTGACCGTCACGCTGCCGAAGCTGTCTGTGGATAACGAGCACAACCACAACATTGACATTCAGTAATCACCAGTAAGAAATCCCCCCGGTTGCCTGTGAGGCGGCTGGGAAACGACCAATGTGACCGATAGTTGAATACCAATAAGGTCCCCTGCCAGGAGTGAAGAAACTCGCTAGTGGGGGGCTTTTTTTGCAGAGGGCGGAGCGGCCCGGTTAGAAGCGTAGGCATAAGGCGGGGCAAGGGAAAAACC
>NZ_KI271585.1:149852-155629 GCF_000469325.1 Schleiferilactobacillus shenzhenensis LY-73
TAGCAAGAGGAAAGCCCCGCACTTGGGCTTTTGGTGTTAGGGTCCTTAGACTGTGGTGGCCTGCTCGGCGGAGCCCGTTTATGGCAAGAGGAAATCCCTGCACCTGGGATTTTGGGCTTAAGGTCCTCAGACCATGATGGCCTGCCCGCCGGAGCCCGTTTAGAGGGCGGAGCGGCCCCGATCCGTCAACCAACGCTGTCGCTGCCCCTCGTCTTCCCGCCAGATTCACCCAGCCCCAGCAACTCATAGGGACTCATAAACCGCGTCGTCATAATAATGTCCGCCACGGTATCGGCACTCTCGGGATTGTCCTGGCTCAGCCAGAAGGTCACAATATTCGTGATGTCCCCCACGACAATTTCGTGGGCATAATTATCCGGAATCGCCGTCGTCATCTTGGTATTGCCCTTCACCTGGTACAAGTCCGCGTCAATAATCTCCCGCAGGATTTTCTTCATCTCGTTCACCACCTGGGGATCGCCCTGAGGACTGATCAGGGCCTTGACCAGGTCCAGATCGTTGGCGATGTAATGCAGCATCTTGCGCACCGCTTCATAGGTGACCATCGCCTGCCGATTATCCGGCGACACCATCGCCGCGGTCAGGCGGTTGCTGATGATCTCCCGCAGCGCCGTGATGAATTGTTGTTCATAATGATGGATCAGCGCGAATTTATCGGGATAATGGGCATAGAAAGTGCTGCGGTTGATGTGGGCGTATTGAGTGATATCACTGATCGTCATGTGCTCGAAGCCTTTGGTCTGTACCAAGTAGATGAAGGCCGCTTTGATTTTCTGCTCGGTCTTCGTAATCTTCCCGTGGGTCGTCATGGAATCACCTCAGGCCTCATTATGCTGGTCCCCGTGAGAAAAGGCAACGAGGTGTCGGTCTTATTTCTTACATCCGGTTCAAACCAACACAATCTGCCTAATTGATGGTTGCTAAACCGCTTCAATAGTTCGTATACTCAAGTTAAAACAACAGGTTGTTGGTTTCGTGTCGAGGAGGACGAAGGCATGGCGTACATTGAGGTCAAACACAGTTATAAGCGGTACCACATGGGGGACACCACCATCGTGGCCAATAACGATATCAACTTCACCGTCAACCGGGGGGAATTGGTGGTCATTCTGGGCGCGTCCGGTGCCGGCAAGTCGACGATGCTGAACATTCTCGGGGGAATGGACACGAATGATGAAGGCGACGTCATCATTGATGGCCAAAATATCGCCCACGAGTCGCCCCGGGAATTGACGGCCTACCGCCGGGACGATGTGGGCTTCGTGTTCCAGTTCTATAACCTGGTGGAGAACCTGACGGCGAAAGAAAATGTTGAACTGGCGTCGGAAATCGTGAACAACGCCCAAGACGCGACCCAAGCCCTGAAGGATGTGGGCTTGGGTGACCGCATCAACAACTTCCCTTCCCAGTTGTCCGGCGGCGAGCAGCAGCGGGTGGCCATCGCCCGGGCGGTGGCCAAGAACCCCAAGATTCTCCTCTGTGATGAACCCACCGGGGCCCTGGACTACGCCACCGGCAAGCAGGTGCTGCAGATCATCCAAGACATGAGCCGGCAGCGCGGCGCCACCGTCATCATCGTCACCCACAACGCAGCCATCGCCAGCATCGCCGACCGCGTAATCCATTTCCGGGACGCCCAGGTGGCCGGGATCGACATTCACGACCAGCCGGCAGACATCGCGGACATCACGTGGTAGGGGGCGCACGATGAAGAAAACAGCGTTATGGCAAGATATTCGCCAGTCCTTCACGGGCTCTTGGGGCCGGTTTTTCTCGATTATGGGCCTGATGCTCTTAGGCTCCTACGCCCTGGTGGGCCTCTACGTCACCGGCCCGGACATGCGGGTGACGGGCACTGATTACTTCCAGAAGCACAATACGGCGGACATTTCAGTGATTGCCGATTACGGTCTGGACCAGAATGACGTCATGACGATTAAAAAGGCGCCGGGGCTGCGCCAAGCCGAGTTCGGCTATCTGAAAGATGTCGTGGTGAAAGGGACGCATACCAGCATCCGTATCTTTTCTGCTCCCCAAAAGGTCTCGCAGTATGCCTTAGTCGCCGGCCGGATGCCCCGCCGGGCTACGGAAATCGTCCTCAATAGCGCCGAGCAGCAGCATTACCATGTCGGCCAGACATTCAAGGTTACTGAGAAAGCGGACGCCTTGGGCAGCACCGTGCTGCGCCGGCACACGTTTACCATTGTCGGCTTCGTCAACTCCAGTGAACTGATTTCTGACGTGAACATCGGGCAGTCTGCCGCCGGCACCGGGAGCCTGAATGGCTTCGCCGTCGTGCCCGCCAGTGCCTTCCGGTCGGATTATTATATGCTGGCCCGGCTGACCTACCGGAATACCAAAGGCATTGACCCCTACAGCCAGACCTACACCGACCGCCTGGCGGTCCACAAGACGCAGCTTAAAACGCTGTTGAAAAACCAGCCAGCTAAGCGCTTGGCGGCCATCAAGGAGCAAGCCCAAGCCAAAATTGATGCCGGGCAGAAAAGGATCGACTCGGCTAAGCAAAAACTCGCTGCAACCCGGCAGCAGCTGACAGCCGCAAAGAGTCAAATTGCGGCCGCAAATACGCAAATCAACACCCAGCAAACCGCTCTGACTGACCAAGTAGCCAGCGCCCAGCAGCAAATTGCCGCCGGCACTCAACAATTGGCAGCGGCCCGCACGGCGTTCGTTGCAGCGCAGCAGCAACTGGCCGGCGCGCAGACCCAGCTGGCAACTGGCCAAGCGGCCCTCGACCAGAATTGGCAGACCCTGCAGACCAGCCAGGCCCGACTGACCAGAGCCGCCCAGCAGCTCGCGCAAGCGCAGACCCGCTTAACGGCCGGTGGCCAAGCCATCAGCCAGGCCAAGACCCAACTCACCGCCGGTTACCAGACCGTCAATGCCAATCAGGAAAAAATCAACGCGGCCCAAGCCCAAATCACCGCGTCGGCCAGTGCCCTGGCCCAGCAAAAGGCGCTGCTAGACGCCAAAGAAGCGGACTACCAGCAAAACGCAGACACATTCAAAACACGGTTGGCAGAGTGGACCAACGCGCATGATGCCCTGACGGCCCAACAGTCGGCTCTGACTCAGAAAAAGAATCAGCTCGCCAATGGCAAAGACCAGTATGAAGCAGCCCTAACCCAATGGCAGGGCCAAATTGCTGCCCTCGACCAGCAGCTTGCCAACCCGGATCTTGCAGCCGAGGAGCGGGCGGCACTGACCAGCGAACGGACCGCCGCCCAAGCCAAGCTGACGAGTACCCAAACGGCCTACGATCACTTCATGACCAGCGACTATACTCCCGGCATGGCAGAAGCCGCCACGGCCCAGGACAAGATCGATGCGGCCAGCCAAACGCTGGCGGCCGAAAAGAGCCAGCTAGATGAAAGCCAAGCAGCGCTGCAAGCCGCCCAACAAACCCTCGCTGCCAGCCAGCAGCACTACACAGCCGCGGCTGCAGAACTGAGCGCGGCCCGAACCGTATTGGCCCAAAATGTCGCGGCCCTGGCGCAGGCCAAAGACCACCTGGCGGCCGGTGAAAAAGCCTTAGCGGCCCAGCAAGACGCCCTGACCGCCGGCCAAGCGCAGTACGTCCAAGGCCAAGCGGCCTATGCCAGCGGGCAGCAGCAGTACACGACTGGCCTGCAGGCCTGGTTAACCGGTGCCGCGGTCCTGCGCGGCAAGCAGGCCGACTATGCCCAAAACGCGGCCAAAATCAACCAAGCCCAGGCAACACTGCAAAGCCAAACCAACGCGCTCACCACGGCCCAAAATACTTTGACGGCTAAAAAAAGCGCCGGCGAAGCCCAGCTCGCCGCCGCCAAGCAACAGCTTTCTGCCAAAGAAAAGCAGTACACAACCAGTCTCAAGCAGTTCCAAGAAGCTCGCCCGGCCGCCGAGCAAAAGATTGCCGACGCGGAGAGCAGCCTGCGGGAAGCCAAGGCGACCCTCAGCCACTTGGCCCTGCCCGTCTACGCCCGCGATTCGCGCCGGGAGATTCCCGGCGGCGATGGTTACAAGATCTACGGAACGATCTCCTGGATCGTGGATGCCTTGGCCGCTGTCTTCCCCATCTTCCTCTACTTCGTCGCCGCTCTCGTGACCGTCACCACCATGACCCGCTTCGTCGACGAGGAGCGGATCAATTCCGGTACCTTGAAGGCCCTGGGGTACGATGACGCCGACATCATCAAGAAGTTCACCATTTACGGTGCCGCCGCCAGCCTCGTCGGGACCGTCCTCGGGGTGGCGCTGGGCCATACGCTCCTGCCCTATATCGTCTACAATGCCTACCGCATCGGCTTTACCCTGCCGCCCATCGAACTGCACATTCACTGGGGCGTCACGCTCATCGCCTTCTTCCTGGCCTTTCTTAGCGCCGTCGTGCCCGCCTACTGGGTCGCCCGCCGGGAACTCCAGGACCGGCCGGCGGACCTGCTGCTGCCGAAGCCGCCAGCCGCCGGGGCAACGATCTTGTTAGAAAGGATTCCTTTCATCTGGAAACACCTTTCTTTCACTCATAAAGTCACCGCGCGCAACATCTTCCGTTATAAGAAGCGCATGTTCATGACCATCTTCGGTGTCGCCGGTTCCGTCGCCATGCTGTTCACCGGCCTCGCCGTGCAGCACTCCATCGCCGGCATCAACGACCGTCAATTCGGCGACCTGGTGCATTACGACTTGATCGTGGCCCACAATAATTACGTGCCGCACAGTCAGCAGAAACAAATCACGGCCCTGCTGGGCGAGCCGGCGGTGAAGGAACATACCCAGATCCACTACGACACGCTGACCAAGGTGGCCGGTAAGAACGGCGATACCCAGCAGATTAAGCTGATCGTGCCGGCGGATACCCGTACCTTCAGTCACTATATTCGCCTAGTCAACCGCCAGTCCCAGCAAAAGCTGCCGTTGACCAATGACGGCGTGGTGATTTCCGAACGCCTCGCCAACCTGCTTGGGGCCCGCGTGGGCGACACGATCACCCTGCGGGACAGCAGCAACACCGCTCAGAGGATGCGGGTCAGTGGCATCACCGAGATGTACATGGGCCACTTTGCCTTCATGAGTCCCCAAGCTTACCGGCAGGTGTTCCACACGGCCTTCCAGACGAACGCCGACCTGGTCAACCTGCACGACCGGGGGCTGGCGAACACTCGCTGGCAGGCGGCCAAGTTCATCGCCCTGGGCGGGGTCGCCGGGGTCGTCCAGAACACGACCCTGCGCTCCCAGATCACCACCATCGTCAACGCCTTAGACAAGATCATGCTGATCCTGATCCTCGTCGCCGGCGCCCTGGCCGTGGTCATCCTCTACAACCTGACGAACATCAACGTCTCAGAGCGGATGCGCGAGCTGTCCACCATCAAGGTGCTGGGGTTCTACGACAATGAAGTGACGATGTACATCTACCGGGAGACCATTGTCTTGTCGCTGATTGGCGTCCTCGTCGGTTACGGCATCGGCGAGCTGCTGCACCAGTATATTCTGGTGGTGGTGCCGCCGGACGAAGTGATGTTCAACCCTGCTCTGGGGCCGCTGAGCTTCGTCCTGCCCTTCGCCGTCGTCGCCGTCATCACCGTCTTCCTCGGGTTCTTCGTGAACCGCCGGTTGAAGAATGTCGACATGCTGGAAGCGTTGAAGTCGGTGGATTGAGAAAGGCAAGAAAGGTATTCGCGGGGCCTGGCGATTTGGGCCCTCCGCCAGGGGGCCTGGAACGTGGTGGGCACGGCTTTAAGCCTTTTGGCAAA
>NZ_KI271585.1:155741-157601 GCF_000469325.1 Schleiferilactobacillus shenzhenensis LY-73
GATCTTGCCGAACATAAGATCTCAGTGCCACGCCGTATTCACCAGAAATGCCGCCCGCCTTCAAATCCACGCAACTCGGCCACAGGCATACAACAAAAGGGCCCCAGGTAACACTCCCCGCAAACGGGAATGTTGCCTGGGGCCCTTTCTCATTGCCATCATTCAACCGCGGATAATGCGGTCGCGGAACTTCTCCTGGACCTTGCTGGCCAGGTTCTGCATCAACAGCCGCCCGGAACTGCGGAAGGCTGCCTGAAAGCCGCCGGCCGGTGCCGGGATGGTGGTAACCACCTGGCCGGTCGCGTCGTCGGTGATCGTCAACACATCGTCGGCGAAGTGAGTGGTGACATAGGAGCCCTCGAGCCCCTCCATCAGGATCTCCTGCACGTAATCGGTGATGGCCTGCTGAATGACGGCGTCCACCGTCGTGTCGATGTGCCGCCCGGCCAGCTCCTTAACGCGGGCCTCGGCTTGAGTCAGATCTTCTGGAATAGATACACTTGCCATAATATGCCTCGATTCATTCCCGGGCGCCGAATCCGCCCATTGCAGTTAAAAAATCCCATTGTGCACCGCCGCCACGTCGGCGACGGTGATGAACGCGTCCGGATCCATGGCTAGGATCTGGCGGGTCAGGCCTTGGTAATCGGCCTGTTCCACCACGATCATCAGCATCTCTTTATGCTGGTCAGAAAAGCCCCCGGTCACCGGCACCACCGTCAAGCCGTGGGGCAGCTGCTCGTTGACCACCTGCTTGATGGCCGGCAAGGCGGTGTTGCTCATGACGAAGACCGTCTTCTTGCGGTCCAGACCGGTCTCAATGTAATTCATCACGATGCTGGTCAGGACGATGGAGAAAACAGCCAAGATAAACGGCTCCAGGCCACTGACCACGATGTTGCCCAAAGACACCAGCAGGTCCACCGCCAGCAGCCCAATTGCCGGCTTCAGGCCGAAGTACTTCTTGAAGATCAGCGGGGGCACTGTGGTCCCGCCGCTGCTGGCGTCGATGCGGTACAGCAGGGCCACCCCCACCGCGAAGATGGCCGAACCGACAATCACCGCCAGCAGCGGGTCAGAGACGACCCGATATTGCGGGATCAGGGCCAGCATCAGCGGCAGCGCGAAGCTGCCCAGCAGAATGCGTCCGGTGGTCGCCTTGTCGAGAAAAACCACGGCAGCAATCAGCATGAGCACGTTGACACCCAGAGTGGTCAGGGCCACCGGCCAGCCGAAGGCCACTTCGGCTAGGACAGCGAGCCCCGTGGCGCCGCCGGCAGCGACATCGTGGGGGGCATAGAACATGTTGATACTGACGGCGATTAGAACCAGGGCCAGGGCAAAAACGATGTACCGGCCCACGGTATGATTGGTGAGTTTACGCATACATTCCCTCTTTCTCACTTGGTTGTGCACTGGTACTCTCTCTATATATTACCTTACCATACTGGTTAGCCAACGGGCCGTTCTTTGCTTGGCAATACGTGCAAATATATCAGTATACAGTTTTTTTCTTTCTTAACTGACTAAAAACATGCCACGGAACAAACTGTGGCCCTGATTTCTTTTGTGGCATTGCTCAACATGACTGCGCCAATCTGGGCGTCCCTTACCATGTAAACAACGCGCATGTGATTGCCTATTGTCTATACCCCGGACGTGTTAGCAGTGCGTGTAACACCGATTGTTTGCATATTGTTTATATTGTCAATCAAAAATGCTATTTTTTTGCAGATGCCCCTATTGACGCAAACAGGATACGCGCGCATAATAATCATCGTAAGCGTTTTCCCCCACTACTACACCTGAATTATGCACAGCTTGACCAAAATCTGGATTAGTTCGGTTTATCATGCGGAT
>NZ_KI271586.1:0-227 GCF_000469325.1 Schleiferilactobacillus shenzhenensis LY-73
CCTACTCGATCGTAAAGTCTTTGGTGCCAGGACGTATTCGCCGGAGGTGCCTCCTGACTTACCTACTTTCAGTTGCTGCTGTAACAATCGTGGAGGAGGTTGCAAGGATTTTCTGGAGAGCAAGACATTCCCAGCCTCTGAGAAGTAGGGTGACGGAGGGCGGAGCAGATGGGGCTCAGCTGTGAAGTTGTTGTTAGCGGCTTGCCGCTTACAACAAGGTCGAGCTT
>NZ_KI271586.1:301-10300 GCF_000469325.1 Schleiferilactobacillus shenzhenensis LY-73
GCCGCCGGACAGTAATCTGTTTCCCAGCCTCCGCAAAGGAAGCCAGTAACCGCCCGCAGCATTTTCCGGTCGCATTGTCTGCAACAGATTCTTAAGCTTTCTGCACCCACCATGCGCCCTGAGCATGGTAAGGTAGAAGTAATCGCAATCGACCTAACAGAATTGTTAGGTCAGAATTGGCTGCCGCGCTGGTATTTGCAGAAAGCCGACTTTATAATTGAAGGTAGCAGTTGAAAAGGCAGGGGAAAAATTTGAAGGCACAATGGCTCGCTTTATGGCACCGCCCCGTGTTCCAATTCGTGGTGAAGACCATTTTTTACTTCTTCATCATCCTGGTGCTGACGTACCTGTACAGCTACAGCGGCGTTAACAACAGCAAGTTCATTTACAACGAATTTTAAACACGAGTGGAGGGAAAAGGAGCAGAAATTGCTCCGTCAGCCATGATAGAAAACATCATTTCTCAAATTGATAAAATTGCCGAAGAGCATCCGGAGCGGCTCGCTTATACGTATGAGGACCATACCTATACGTTTGGTGAACTGGTGACGACCGCCGATCGCATCGCCCATTTTTTGCAGGCGCAGCACCTGCCGGCGAAAGCACCGGTCGTTGTATACGGCGAGCAGACCTTTGCCATGGTCGCTACGTTCCTAGGGGCAGTGAAGTCTGGCCACGGGTATATTCCCATTGATACCAATTCGCCTGACGAACGGATCCACCAGATCCACGACGTCGCTCAGCCGGCAGCGATCCTGGCGACGGAACACTTGCCAGTCAGCTTTTCTGACCTGCCCATTTATGGGCCGGAGCAGATGGCGACCGTGCGGGCGAAGGGCGAGACGGATTATGATCACGGTCAGTCGGTGCGGGGGGACGACATCTTCTACATCATCTTCACCTCCGGCACGACCGGGGTGCCCAAGGGGGTCCAGATTAGTCATACGAATCTGCTCAGCTATGTGAATTGGGCCATTAGCGACTTCTCGCTCCCCGAAGGCATTCGCTGTTTAGCACAGGCCCCTTATTCCTTCGATTTGTCCGTGATGGACCTGTATCCCAGCTGGGTGTTGGGCGGCAATCTGGTGGCACTGCCTAAGCGCACGACCGACAATTTCATGCTGCTGTTCAAGGCATTGCCGCAGTTGAAGCTGCAGGAATGGGTATCGACCCCGTCCTTTGTGGAGATCTGCTTGCTGGATGCTAACTTCAAGGCGGCCAACTACCCAGACCTCAAGTACTTCCTGTTCTGCGGTGAAGAATTGACGGGTAAGACCGCTAGTCAGCTGATCGACCGTTTCCCGGATGCAAAGATCTTCAATACTTATGGTCCGACAGAGACGACCGTGGCGGTGACTGGTGTAGAAATTACCAAAGACACGATTGCCCAATATGAACGCCTGCCCATCGGTTACGCCAAGGAAGATACCACGATGTACGCGGTGGACGCGAAGGGCAACAAGGTCGCACCCGGCGAACTGGGTGAGCTGATCATCGAAGGTCCCAGCGTTTCCAAAGGGTATTTGAATAATCCAGAAAAAACCAAGTCGGCTTTCTTCCGCGACGGTGACCAGCAGGCTTATCGTTCCGGAGACCTGGGCTTCATTGACCAGGATGGCTTGATCTTCTATCGCGGCCGGACGGACTTCCAGGTGAAGCTGCATGGCTTCCGCATCGAGCTGGAAGACGTGGATCATGCCTTGGACGCGCTGGCGCCGGTCAAGCAGGCGAGCGTGGTGCCGAAGTACAACAATCTGCACAAGGTCACCCAGCTGGTGGCGTTCGTGGTGCCTAAGAAGCATCCGGCGGACGAGGGTGCCTACATCGCCGACTTGAAGAAGCAGTTGACGCAGACGGCCATGAGTTACATGATCCCGCAGCGGATCGAGCTCAAAGAAAGCCTGCCGCTGACGGTCAACGGTAAGATTGACCGCAAAACCCTGATTGCCGAGGTCAATCCTTCATGATCAATTTACAGCCGTACGAGAATCCTGGTTACTTCGTCCTGCTGGTGGTCGCCCTCTTACCGGCAATCATCATCCGCCTCAACGGCCGTCGTTCCCATTGGTACGAAACATTGGTGTCGTTTGTCTTCTTGTTCCTGATGTTTGACGGGCGCAAGTGGACTCAGGGGGTCGCGCTGATTGGGTACACGATTTGGCAGTTTGCCATCGTCGCCCTGTACCTGCGCTACCGGACCAAGAAGGATTCGCCGAACAAGTTCAGCGTGTTCTTCTGGTCAGTGGTTTTGGCCATTGCACCGCTGACCGTGGTCAAGTTCACACCGTTGTTTGACCATGGCCGTTCCAGCATCGTTGGGTTCTTGGGCATTTCTTACCTGACCTTCAAGACAGTGGGCATGATCATGGAGACCCGGGACGGCTTCATCAAGGACTTCCATCCCGTGAAGTTCTTACAGTTCCTGCTCTTTATGCCGACCATCTCGTCTGGGCCGATTGACCGTTACCGGCGCTTCGAGAAAGATTACGACCGGACGCTGGACCGTGAGCAGTATCTGGATTTGTTCGGTAAAGGCATTGACCGGCTGTTCCTGGGCTTCTTCTACAAGTTCATCCTGGGCTACGGGTTCGGCACGATGCTGCTGCCGAACTTGCAGCGGCAGGCCATGCAGGCCCGCGGCGGGTTCTTGGATTTCTCTTGGCCGCTGATTGGCGTCATGTACTGTTACAGCATGTACCTGTTCTTCGATTTCGCTGGTTATAGTTTGTTCGCCATTGGGATTTCTAACCTGATGGGGGTCGAGACACCGAAGAACTTCAACTATCCTTGGATCTCCCACAACATTAAGGACTTCTGGAATCGCTGGCACATGACGCTGTCATTCTGGTTCCGGGACTACATCTACATGCGCTTCGTATTCTTCATCATGAAGCACAAGTGGATCAAGAGTCGGGTGACCATCGCAAACCTGGGTTACCTGCTGCTCTTCCTGATCATGGGCATCTGGCACGGCGAGACGTGGTACTACATCACGTATGGGATTTTCCACGCCACCGTCATGATTTGTACCGATGCCTGGATCCGCTGGAAGAAAAAGCACGAGGGTCTCTTGCCCCACAACTGGTTCACCCATGCGGTGGCGATCCTGCTGACGTTCAACACGATTTGTTTCAGTTTCTTGATTTTCTCCGGTTTTCTTGACCGGCTCTGGTTCCATTAATTAATACTTGGAGGGATTCATTATGGCAGTTAAAGATACAGTATTAGACATTTTGAGCGATTTGACCGGTTCCGATGAAGTCAAAGAAAATTTGGACACGGACCTGTTCAAGTCGGGCCTGTTGGATTCCATGGGCACCGTGCAGCTTCTGCTGGAACTTCAATCCCAATTGGGGGTAAACGTGCCGGTATCCGAGTTTGACCGTACGCAATGGGATACGCCGAATAAGATCATTGCGAAAGTGGAGCAGATGCAGCAACAATGAAATTGGCCAAACGCTTATGGCTGATCCTCGGGCCCATCTTCATCGCGATGCTCGGCGTCGTCACGTTGCTGTTTTGGCCCGGCAACTATGGTCAGTCGCGCCAGGACAACGTGGAAAAAGCCGCGGTGTCGCTGTCGCCCAACGTGTTCAAGGGTAATCTGCTGAAGAGCGCGGCGTTCAATGAGGATTACGTGCCCTTCATCGGTTCCTCCGAGTTATCTCGGATGGACCCGTTCCATCCATCGGTGTTAGCTGCGAAGTACCGCCGCGATTACCAGCCGTTCCTGCTGGGCTCCGCGGGGACCCAGTCGCTGACCCATTTCTTCTCACTACAAACAGCGGGGAAGGAACTGAACGGGAAGAAAGTCGTCGTCATTGTGTCGCCCCAATGGTTCGTTTGGAACGGCATCCAGCGCGGCATGTTCAGTTACTATTACTCTAACTTGCAGACGAACAACTTCCTGGAACACGCCAAGCCCAGTGACCCGATGGCCCAGTATGCCGCCACGCGGCTGCTGCAGCTGCCGTCCGGATCGTCGAACTCGACGTTGACGGAGGCCATCATCCGGATCAAGGCCGGCGTGCCGCTGACTCAGTTCCAGAAGACTTATCTGCGCCTGTCCGAGCGGCTTTATGACCACGAAGACAGCCTGTTCAGCCAATTGTTCCTGCGGGATAATCGGCCGACGATTGCCAAGGGTGAAGAAACGCTCCCGTCCCAGTATGATCCGTGGGTCTTGGACGATTTGGCGACCCAGATGGGGAAGGGTGAGACGACCAACAACAAGTTTGGCATCCAAAACAAGTTCTACAACGATCGGGTCAAACCGGTGGTGGGCAAGCTGAAGGATACTCAAATCGGCTTTGATTATGATTACGGTCCGGAGTTTTCTGACTTCCAGCTGCTGCTGGACTTCTTCAGCCGGCATAATATCACCCCCCTGTTTGTGATTCCGCCGGTCAACGGAAAGTGGGCCGAATACACGGGCTTGCGCCAGGAGATGCTTGACCAGTTCGACCGAAAGATCCAGTACCAGTTGCGCACGCAAGGCTTCACCCACATCGATGACATGATCGACGAGGGCAATCAGCCATACTTCATGCAAGACACCATCCACCTCGGGTGGCGCGGCTGGCTGGCCATGGACAACTCCGTCCGGCCGTTCCTCGAGAACAAGCAGACGACGCCAAAGTATAAAATCAATGACGACTTTTATACCAAGGCGTGGCAGGACAAAGAACCCCGGCTCATCCCCGACATGCGCGGGGGGAAGAGCAACTAATCGTCAGGGGACACTAAAAAGCACGCTCACCGATCTGTTCATCCAGATGGTCAGCGTGCTTTTTGGTATTCGGTCATGCCCTTTTATTCGACGGTGATCGTGGCGGTGGTGACCCCATAGGACGGAATTGAAGCGTTGGGCCAAGCCAAGTCGATCTGGTTAGGATTACTGTATACGAAAGTGCCAGTGTCGTTTACGGTGCGGTGCAGTGTAGTACCGTCGGCCAGGACGATCTTCAAGCGGGTCCCTTTTGGATACTTGGCGAGGTTAGCCGCGACACCGCCGTAACCCATGCTGGAGCCGAGTACTGCGGGGTCGTAGAAGGAGACTTTGACCGTCGCGCTTTGGCCGGCATTTTGGTTACTCCTGGCCGTTGTGTTGGTACTGGCCTGGACATTTTGGACCTGCAGGTTAGCCGCTGTGGGCGCCTGCTGGCTGGTCGTCTGGGTATTGGTCTGGGTCTGCGGTGCTTGGTCGCCGACTGGGCTGACATACGCACTGGGCACCCAGCCGCTGGCGACGTGGTACCACGTCAGGTTGGTCTGCTTCACGGATTCCGTGTAGGGCACCACCTGGCCGGTTCCTAAGTATGAAGAAACCTTGTTACTCGTGGGCGAGGTCCAGACGGTCGTGGCGCCGTCCTGATAGTTGACCTTGACATTGCCCTGGTCCGTGGCAGCCGCTGGCTGCGCGGCGGTTTGGGCCGCAGCAGCATCGTCAGCCACTTTCATGTACGTGCTCGGGACCCATTCGTTGGTGCCGACCTGGTACCAAGTCGTCCCGTTGATTGTCTGGCTGCTTTGAATGGTGACCTTTTGGCCGGGCGCTAAGTAACGCGCTGGCTTAGAATTATAGAAAGATGGGGATTGCCAAACCGTGGTGGACCCCTCGGTATAAGTGGTCACCCCAGTCGTTGCGGCCTGGGCTTCCCCGTGACCAATGGCGAGTGTCCCCGCCAGAGCGGCGGCGCCCACACCGAGTGAAATCAATGCTTTGCTATGAGACATAAATACATTCCTCTCTGTCCGAATGATTTGGCAATCCGCTTGCCATATCGTCGACTGTGCTGCACCTCTCCTGCATGCAGGCCACTCACAATAATAACATGACCACAATATTTGCCAAGAAAAAATATTTTATGAAAATTGAATCTAACGCGTGACACGTTGGTACGTAAGGGCTAGAGAGTATATTAACGTTGTATGACCAAGGTTACAATTAAGTTACAACAGGTGTCTAAGCGCCAAGTCGCATCCGCGTATCCATTTTGCCCAAGTGGGAACTTGTCGTTCGACATTTCCGAGAGGGCCAGGCGAATACAAAAAAACCGCGGTTGGCCCGCGGATTCATGAAACGACATCGCGTTGATCAAAGCAGTATCGCGGTTAATCCGCAGCCGCCGGCTTTTCGCTGCTCGTTTGCAACGGCGTGATTGGGTCCCCGTGGGGTTGTTCCGTAGCCGCCAGTGGTTCGTTGGGGTCCGAATGCAGGGTAATGATAACCAGCCCGTTTTGAATGCTGTAGGTGGCTTCGGTAAAAATTCCCGTCAGCATTTGCCATTCCTGAGCCAGCCAGCCCGTTTCGAAACCAAAGCTGGGGGTGGTCGCTTCGGCGAGCCGACCCGCGACTTGGTTACCAGACAACGTCCCCGTGACGCGGTTACGGCGCCCGTGGGTGATGACGAGGGTGCCAAATTCGGCCTCTGCTGCCAGCACAGCCAACTGATCCTCGTTGCTCACCGGCAGCTGCCGGGCCACCTGCTTGCCCAGCCAGTACTCCAGATTGGCATGGTCCCGGCCCAACGCAATAGGCAAGGCCACGTCCCGCAGCACGGCCACACTGAAGCGGCTCTGATGTAACTGATCATATAACGAATTGGTCATCCGAATTTGCCTCCATCTCGTTCAATATTATACCGGAGATACCGGTAAGAAAAAAGGCAGAGACCGGTTTCATCCCCACACACGAACAAAAACGCACCCTGCTTCAAACAGGCAGTTGCAAAAGAGTAAGGAAACGGGCCGGCCGCTCGGGGGCAGCCAGTGCATGGTATAATGGAGATTCCAGAAAGGACTGATATTGTGCGTTCAGATCCACGGCCCATCGGCTTTTTGGATTCGGGAGTGGGCGGTTTAACGGTGATCAAGGAGTTTATTCGCCAACTGCCGAACGAAAATTATATTTTTATTGGCGATCAGGCCCGGATGCCTTATGGTCCCCGTCCTGCCAGTCAGGTTCAACATTTTGCTTGGCAATTGACCCAATTTTTGTTGCAGTTTGACGTTAAAATGGTTGTGTATGCATGTAATACGGCGACGGCGGAAGCCTTGCCGAGCATCAAACCGCACCTTTCTGTCCCTCTGGTCGGGGTGATTCCGCCGGGAGTCCGCGCGGCCATTCGGGCCACGCGCAACGGCCACATCGGCGTTATTGGCACAGAGGGCACGGTGCGCTCCCACGCGTATGACGATGCGATCCACGCCCAGGCGCCCCAAGTGCAGGTGTCGACGCTGGCGTGTCCCAAGTTCGTGCCAGTGGTGGAAAGCAATCAATACCAGACCCCCGTCGCCAAAAAAATTGTTGCTGAGGCCTTGGGTCAGTTACCGGATAAAGACATCGACACGCTCGTCTTGGGTTGCACCCACTATCCCTTACTGCGGCCGATCATCCAAAACTACATGGGCCCAGACGTGACCCTGATCGATTCCGGGGCCGAGACGGTCAGCGAGATTTCTGCCCTGCTAGATTACTTCGATATTCGCAACTTAGACCACGGGCCCCACTTGGCGCCCAAACTATTCACGACCAGTTCGCCGGCCATGTTCAAAGAAATTGCAGAAAACTGGCTGGACATGAATGATCTGCCAGTGGCCCACGTCGCCGTTGCCGACCTGCCCAATGTACCGCTAGTGAAAGAAGGAAACGCATGACAACACCGAAAACGATCGTCGTCGCCACCAAAAACCCAGGGAAAGCCCGGGAATTTGCGAAAGCCTTTGCTGCTCAAGGACTGGCGGTCAAAACATTGTTGGACTACCCCCATGCTCACCAAGTCAACGAGACGGGCAAGACATTTGCAGAAAATGCCCAGTTGAAGGCCAATCACTTTGCCCACGAACTACAATTACCCGTATTGGCCGATGATTCCGGTCTGATGGTCGATGAACTCCGCGGTCTGCCGGGTATTCGCTCGGCCCGCTTCGCCGGAGACCACAATGATGCCGCGAATAACGCCAAGCTGTTGGTGGAATTGGGCGGCGTTCCTGCCGAGAAGCGGGGCGCTACGTTCCATTCTACGCTGGTCTTGGCGTGGCCGGACCGGCCTGCTGACGACCTGATCGTGGACGGTGAGGTCCGGGGCACGATCCTCACGCTGCCCCAGGGCGACAATGACTTCGGCTACGACCCGCTTTTCTTCTATCCGCCGTTACAGAAGACCTTCGCCCAGATGACCCCGGCAGAAAAGAACCAGGTCAGCCACCGGGGATTGGCGATTCGGGCATTAGAAAAGCAGTGGCCTGCATGGTGGGCTGCCCAGGAGGCGAAGTAGATGAAAGCAATGGTTGTTTCGGATACCCACGGTGACCGGGAAATTTTGGCAAAAATTTTGGACCACTTTCAGGACCAAGTGGATGCCTTCTTTTACTGCGGTGACTCCGAACTGCCGGCGAGTGATCCATTGTGGCAGTCCTATTATGCGGTCCGCGGTAACATGGACTTCGATGCGGATTATCCCATGGCCCGGGTCGAACACGTGAAGGGCTTCACCGTTTATGAAACCCACGGCCACCGGCTGGGTGTTTCCATGGGCACGGCCAAGCTGGAAGAACACGCCCAAGCGGTCAACGCAGATTGTGCGTTTTACGGCCACACTCATGCGCTGGAGGCCCACATGAACGGGCCGCTGCTGGTGCTCAATCCAGGGTCCATTTCTCAACCGCGCAGTTATCAACAGTACGGCGGCACCTGTGCCGTGGTCACGATGGCCGCGACGCAGGCAGCGGTCACTTTCTACGACCGGGCATTGCACCCGATCCCTGAATTAGCCCAATCATTCGCCCGTTAAGCAGAAAGGAGCACGGCATGATCGTTCCTGAGATTCAACGTATCCTGTTAGAAAACCGTGAACACTACCTGATCCCCGCCGATGTGGTTGCCAACGTGAATATGGACAACCGCCTCGGCCATGCCTTCCTCGTTCTGACCAAGGTCCGTTACGCTAAGATTCCCGTCCTCGACAACGATAGCAAATTCTGCGGCTTCATCTCCCTGGCGATGATTACCGACAAGATGCTGGCCCTCGACCACGTGTCGTTGGAACCACTGGACCACTTGACTGTGGCGGACGTTGTGGAGAAACCCGACCCGGACGCCGTCGTGCACGACATTGTGGATGTGGAACAGATCCTGCACCTGCTGGTGGACAATCCTTTTCTCCCCGTGGTCGACCGGGAGGGTATCTTTGAGGGGATCATCACGCGTCGGGAATACATGAAGAGTTTCAATGAATTGGTGCATAATTTGAACAAGGAATACGAGCTGGTACCGATTAAAGAAAAGGCGGCCAGCACAGTGAAAGGAGCGAAGTAACGTGACCACAGAAGTATCCACCGGGGCGGTGGTCTATCGGCGCTTCAATGGCGAATTGCAATACTTACTGGAAGAAAGCGCGACAAGTCATTTTTGGGGGTTTCCCAAAGGCCATGTCGAGGGTGAAGAAACCGATGAGCAGGCCGCCGAACGGGAAATCCGTGAAGAAACAGGCCTCCACGTTCACGTGGACACCGCCCATTTCCGGCAAGAGGACGACTACCCGCTGCCGTCGGGCAACCAGAAACGGACGATCCTGTATCTGGCCGAGGTCCAGGGCGACCCGGTCATCACCAAGCAAGACGTCGAAATCAGCCATATCGGCTGGTTCAACTACGAAGATGCGCATATGACTCTGACATACGATTCACTGAAGGCCATCTTGGAGAAAGCCAATGCTTACCTGACTGACCAGGATGCGCAGTAGACATAGGTTGAAAAGGGCTCGCCGGTTTGAATGCTGGCGGGTCTTTTTGGTGTTGTGAGGAATGGGTCGCGGGGCCCGGCGATTTGGGCCGGTACGGCGTTGTGCTTTGCACTTCCGCCTCGTGAACCAGGATATGATTCGCGAGACCCGGCGATTTGGGCCCTCCGGTTGGCTGGGCGTGGAAATGGTTCGCGAAACCCGGCGATTTGGGCCCTCCGCCAGGGGGCCTGGAACGTGGTGGGCACGGCTTGAA
>NZ_KI271586.1:10429-10740 GCF_000469325.1 Schleiferilactobacillus shenzhenensis LY-73
TTACCTGATCGTAAAGTCTTCGTTGCCAGACGCATTCGCCGGGAGTGCCGTCTGAACTCCATACTTTCGGGCAGCCGCCGTACCGTCCGTGGGGAAGCTGCCAGTGTTTCGTGTCGAGCGAGACATTTCCAGTCTCCGAGAATGTAGGGTGACGGAGGGCGGAGCGTGCGGGGGCTCAATGGTGGAAACTGCACGAAATCTTTCGTGGTTTTTGCGAAAGATTTCGATGCAGTTAGGCGTGTTTGAGACCGCGTACTTTGCGGGCTCAAACCGCCGTCACCACTAGCTCCGCAGGACCGGCTTCGCACTAG
>NZ_KI271586.1:10752-35130 GCF_000469325.1 Schleiferilactobacillus shenzhenensis LY-73
TAGCCCGTAGTCACCCGGGTCAGCACCAGAAACTAACCTGCCTTCCAATCCGCGCAGTTCGTAGTCACTGGGGCTAGCGCCAGACACCTTCACGGTGCATGAAAAAAGGGCCCTGCACTCAGGGCCCTGGAAACAATCAGATTTACGCGATGCTGTGCCTTTCTTCCTCGACCACGGTTTCCTCCGGCTTGTCGAAGAACAAGGCCGACAAGATGCCGAAGACCGTGAGCACACTGGCTAGGCCGATCTGGAGGGCCAGCTGGCTGCCGGCCAGGTTGGCGAACGGCGGGAAGATGCCCGTCTGGAGCAGGATAGCGGTGGCCGCCAGGACGACGCCGAAGACGGTATAGTACACCTGAGCGGGAAACAGCTTCAGAAGCCATTCCATCAGTTTAGCGATGAGGATCAAGCCCACCGCCGCGCCGACGATGAAAGGGGCCAGCACCAGCAGGCCCTGGCCGATCATCGCCCAGCCTTGGCCGTTGCCGCGCAGCAGCAGCCCGGCGGCGTCCGTGAGCTGGCTGACGGCGTGGTAAACCGTCCCATATTGGTTGATGACCATCAGCATGATGGAACCGGAGATGCCGGGGATCGCCATCAAAGACACCGAGAACAGCCCCGCGAAGAGGAGCATGCCCACGTCGCCGACACTGCTCACCTGGCGAATGGCAATGGTCGTGGTACTGGCCGGTTCACCCATTTGGGAAAGCAGCCAGATGACGATGAAGCCGCCGGCACTGAGCAGCAGATACAGCGGATTGAAGCGGATCTGACGCATTTTCTTCACAACGAAAGGGACCACACCCAGGACTAAGCCGGTGAAGAAGGCGTAGGCGAGGATGGGAAAGGCTTCCGTGAGATACAGCACGAGCTTGGTGGAGGCGAGGATGCCCAGGACGACGCCGAGGGCGATGGGCGCGAGGAAGCGAGTGTGACGGCGGACGTCCGAGCGGAAGTGGTTGACACTGGTCAGCAGCGGCTCATAGACCCCGACGACGACCGCGAAGATGGAACCGGAGAGGCCAGGAACGACAAGTGCGATGCCGATGAGGAAGCCTTTGACGATGTTCATGAGCATAAATATATGTTCTCCTTTAAATGGCTAGTATCTCTAGCTTACCAGAGCCTTGTGCAGAAGGATACTAAGATTTGGTTAGGTTCAGCGTACTGGTGGGCAGCGTGATGCCGGCTTCGTGCAGCGCCTGCAGGTACGCGGAGAGAAAGGCGTTTTGAATCGTCAGCTGCGCGCCGTTCTTGGCTTTCATCTGCACTTGGACGGCCAGATCCCCTTTACCCAGGTCGGTCACCCCGAGAATATTGGGACCATCGGTGATGTCCGGATAATCCGGCACCATTTTTTTGTTCACGGCGGCGATCGTCTCCTGCACTTTGGCAATTGGGGTGGTGGGGAAGACATGCACGCTGATCAGCACCCGCATGTCACCGCGGGACTTGTTGGCGACGATACTGATGTTGCGGTTGGGAATAAAGTTCAGCGTGCCGTCGAAGCTGGTCACCTGGGTGGTGCGGATGCCAATCGCCGTGACGGTACCGGTAATCTCACCGATTTGGACGATGTCGCCGACGTCGAACTGCTTTTCTAACAGGATGAAGAAGCCGGTCACCACGTCGCTCACGAAACCTTGGGCACCAAGGCCCAGGGCCAGGGAGATGACCCCGGCGCCGGCGATCAGTGTCCCCACCGGAACGCCCAGGGCAGAAAGGATGGCATAAAAGTACAGGAACCATAGGAGGTAGCTGGTGCCATTCGTTACCAGCGTGTCCATGGTCGCCACCCGGGAGACGGCGTACTTGCCGTTCTCCCGGTACCGGCGGAACACGTGGCGCAGCACCAATTGGGCGACCTTTCTCAAAACAATGAACAGCAGCGTATAAAACGCCAGGGTTAAGGCCTTCTCAGCTAGGACCGCGACGATATTCTGCCAGCGAAAACGGGCGAGGAACTCCTCCCAGGCGTCTAACGGGTCGCTGGTCCCACTTGCAGCGGCAAGAAACACGGTGCCGCCTCCTTTCTTTGCATTACGAATAGTTTACCATGCTGCGCGTTATTAATTGAAGGCGTCCAGTAATGATGGTATTCTGGAATTAGCAAGTTTTGAGGTGAACGGATGGTGGAAAATATGTCGGGTAGTGAAATTGCAGCACTGATTGCCGCAATTGCGTTTCTGTTATTGGTCGTGTTCCTGATCTCCACGTTGTTGAAGGTCAACAAAGCATTAAAGAGTGTGAATGAAACCGTTGCCCAAACCACGAAGACGTTGGACGTGGTGACGGGCGATGTCGACGTTTTGACCCAGCAGGTGGAAGCGCTGCTGGTGAAGTCCAACACATTGCTGGACGACGTCAATGGCAAGGTTGCCGATACAGATCCGTTATTCAAGGCCATTGGCGAGCTGGGCGAGACCGTCTCGGATCTGAATTCCAGCTCACGGCACTTGGTCGCCAGTGTCAAAAAAGGCGGCAAGCGCACGGCTGAAGCCGGTCTGGCCAGCCGCGCGATGCGGTTATTTCGGCGGAATTAGGTTGATTTAAGAAAGGAAGTTTGGCGTTATGGCGAAAAAAGGACATTTTTTGATTGGTTTCGTGATCGGCGGGGCGGTCGCCTTTGCCGCAGCGACATTGCTGGCACCGAAGACGGGTGCCCAATTGACCGATCGGCTTAAGAAAAAAGGCGGCGCCGGTAAGGACCGGGCCATGGACTATTATCAATATGCGACAGATTTGACTGATTCGTTACGGGATCAAGCCGGTGACAAGATCGAGGATCTGAAGGAAACCTTTGCCAACTTCAAGGATTCGATCAACGCCAAGCACAGTTCCCCGGCGGACAAAGAAGCATTTGATGCGGCCACCGATGCCTTGGGCGATGATTTGACCCAGGCTGAGGACAACGCGGACGACGAGGGCTTCGATGACATTGTCATCGACGGCAAGTCTGCCTTTGAAGCGGCCAAAGAGAGTGCTGATCAGTCCCAGACGGCGACGGATACTGATCCCCAGGCCACCGATCCGACACCGGTCGCCCCCGTGCTGAGTCCCGACCAGCCTGGCAGCGGCGCCCCGCAACCGGGCACTGCTGAGCGGCCGGTTGAAAACAACCAGGATGATTCAGATAATCAACCCCAGCAATAAAGGGTCGTTACACAGTATCAGTACAGAAAAAGACTGAACGCATAGCCCTCGGCCCTGCGTTCAGTCTTTTTTGTCGTGCACAGTCCTTCTGTTTAGTCTCGTACCGGAATCACCCGCAACGCCTTATCCGTATGGGTAAACGGCTCACTGCCAGTGGCCGTGACGTGGACGCAGTCCTCGATGCGCACACCGGCGACTCCCGGAATGTAGATTCCGGGCTCAATGGAGAAGCACATGCCCTCTTGTAGGGGCATGTCATTTCCGGCCATGATGGACGGGAACTCGTGGGTCGACGTCCCGATCCCGTGGCCCAAACGGTGGATGAAGTATTCACCGTAACCAGCCTGGGCAATGATGTCCCGGGCAATCTTATCTAACTCAGAGGCCAGCAAGCCGGGCTTGACAGCGTCCATGGCTGCCAGTTGAGCTTCTAAGCAGACATCAAAGATCTCCTTCTGCTTGGCGGTCGGTTCACCGTAAGCCACGGTCCGGCTGGCGTCGCTCATGTAGCCTTGATGGTTGGTGCCTAAGTCGAACAGAACCAGTTCATTCGGGGCCACCTGAGCAGCAGACGGCTCGCCATGGGGATCCGCCGCGTTGATGCCGGCTTGGACAATCGTGTCGAAGCTCATGTGCATCACCCCTTGCTGCATCATGGCATAGTCGATCTCAGCGGCTACGCCTTGTTCCGTGATGCCTGTCCGGAGCGCGTTGAAGCCCACCCGGAAGCATTCGTCGGCTTCTTTGCCGGCGGCCACCATCAAGGCGATTTCATCCGCGGACTTGATCAGTTTGGCCTGTTCCATATAGCGGGAGGCGTCAGCGGTGAAAACGGCGTCGGGGAAGAATTTCCGCACCGCTTCATAGCGGCCGAAGGGGAGGACATCTTTCTCAATGGCCCAGGTGCGGTTGTTCTGACTGCGTTCCTTGATCCGCGCAGCAATGGCGGTGAAGGGGTCTTCTTGGTCCATGTAGCCGAAGACGTCTCCTGTCCAGCCAGCTTTCTTCGCCGCTTCCACCGAGAGGGCGGGCGCGAAGAGAAAAGGGGCCGCGTCTGGGAAAACAAAGAGGGCGAGGACGCGTTCCTCAGGTTCGCTGTAAAAGCCGGTGAAATAATTGATATCCGTCGGGTCGCTGATGTAAGCGACATCCACGCCTTGGTCGGCGATCCACTGTTGCAGTTGTGTCAGATGACTCATGGTTGGCCACTTCCTTACATAAGATAACGATAGTATAGCATGACCATCGATCATGGTTGCGGACGGAGTTACAGAAAATGAGTCGGATATGAATCGACGGAATTTCATGAAATTTTCAAGAATACGCTTGCATTTCCGGCCCGGGTCTGGTATTGTTTTACTGTTGAATTGAAAACGAATCATAAATGTGAGGTAAATGTGAATGGATAAACAGACTATTACAATCTATGACGTTGCCCGCGAGGCCAACGTATCGATGGCGACTGTTTCTCGCGTCGTCAACGGGAATCCCAACGTGAAGCCCGCCACCCGGCAAAAGGTGCTCAAGGTCATCGAAAAGCTTGACTACCGGCCTAATGCGGTCGCTCGTGGGTTGGCGAGCAAGAAGACGACTACGGTCGGCGTCGTGATCCCGGATATCACCAACATTTACTTTTCGACGTTGGCCCGGGGCATTGACGACGTCGCGACCATGTACAAGTACAACATCATCCTGGCCAACTCGGACGAGAACAGCCAGAAGGAAGTCAGTACGCTGGATAATCTATTCGCCAAGCAGGTCGATGGCTTGATCTATATGGGCCACAACATTTCTGACGCAGTCCGGGCGGAGTTTAGCCGGGCGAAGACGCCCATCGTGCTGGCCGGGTCCGTTGATCCTGACGAACAGGTCGCTAGCGTGAACATTGACTACAAGGCCGCCGTTAAAGAGGCCGTCGCGCTGCTCTTGCAGAAGGGCGCCAAGAAGATTGCCTTTGTGTCCAGTGCGATGAACCAGCCGATCAACGGCGAATACCGGTTGTCCGGTTACACCGAGGCCCTGGCCGAGGCCAAGATTCCCTATGACGGCAACTTGGTCTTTGAGACGGACTACAACTTCCGCGCCGGCGAAGCCCTGTGGGATAAGCTGCAAGCGGTTGGGGCCGACGCCGCCTATGTGGCCGATGACGAGCTGTCTGTGGGTGTCTTGGACGGTGCACTGGATCACGGGGCCAAGGTGCCAAAGGACTTCCAGATCATCACCAGCAACAATACGTTCCTCACCGAGATCACTCGGCCCCAGCTGAGTTCCATTTCTCAACCGCTGTACGATATTGGGGCCGTGGCGATGCGTTTGTTGACGAAGATGATGAATAAGGAGACCGTCAGCGAGAAGACCGTCCTCCTGCCGTTCACCATCACGGAACGCTCATCCACCAAGAAGTAAGCAGGAGCGTGTAGAAAGGAGCCGAAGACATGTCCCCGTTTTGGATCTGGTCGCTGATCATCGGGATCATTTTGTTCATTGTCCTGATCGTGGTGGAGTTTATGTACCTCAGCAACCACTTTAAGGCCAAGCGGGCCCGTCAGGATCTGGCCAAGCGGCAATTCATTCACGCTTGGCTGGGCCGCAGCGGAACGGGGTACGTCGGTGTGACCCAAAAGGCCGTGACGGTCTTCAAGACCCCGGAACACCAGCAGCGGTTCCCATTAAAGGACCTCTTTGTCTTCACCCAAAAAGGCCGGCGGCTGGACTTCAACACCACTTACGGGCCTCTGACGCCCCAGCAGCAGGTGTGGGGCGTGATCCTGAAAAAGGACGATTTCCGCGCTTGTACCCAGTGGCTAACGGATCACGGGGTGCTGGTGACGCCGATGAGCAAGCTGATGGCTGACGTCAAGCAGGTCATGGCGGAGCATCAAGAAGGAACCAATTCAGGTCGTTAAATCGGGCAGGCGAGTCTGTTCGCCTTCAATGTCAGATTTCTTCACATGGCAGATACCAAGAAATTGGTACCTGCCATTTTTTTATTGGGCGGCGCCAAATCAGTAATGGCAGCGTTCACCGGCCATTTTAGACAACCGTCAACCAGTGATATATCAACATTTGCATGTTAAAATCTTGACAAAATAGGGTAACCGCTTTTACAATGACAATGTGGTTGGTACCAGTGAACCAGTGAGGTGATGGGCGATGGCCAAGTATGAGCAGCCATTACATGAACAGCTTGTTGATCTGCTGCGTGAGAAGATCACCGCCGGCATGCAGCCCCATGATCGGCTCCCATCGGAACGGGAGCTGACCAAGCAGTACCAAGTCAGCCGCAATACCGTGCGGATGGCGCTGGAAGAGTTGGAAATGATGGGTTATATCTATCGCCAGCACGGCCGCGGCACGTTTGTTGCCAATCGGCTGGCGCAGCCCACGGATCTGACGAGTACCTATAGCTTTTCTGATCAGATGCGCAGTATGGGCCGGACCCCGCATACCGATATTGTGTATCTGAAGCTCATCGAGGCGCCGAAGTTTTTGGTCGAGCACATGCACCTGCCGCTGGGTGCGCCGGTCTATAAACTGAAGCGGGTGCGCTGGGCGGACGACGTGGCCATGATGGTGGAGCGGACTTTTTTACCAGCCACACTGCTTCCCCGGCTCACGGTCGCTCGGCTCACGAATCACTCGTTGTATCATATTATGCAGACGGATTATGGGATCCGTATTCGGCGGGCCAACGAAGCGTTCTATGCCGGTATTATCAGTGCCAAAGATGCCAGCAAGCTCCAAGTGCCCTCTGGCAGTCCCTGCTTGAACGTTCAGCGGACTACTTATGATGCCCAAGACCGGGTAGTGGAATACACCTTGAGTGTGTCCCGCGGCGACCAGTTCGTCTACCAGGTGCATCACGTCAACCCTGGTTTTATTCAAACCAGCGGTGACGCGGTCAATCAATAACACGGAGAGGTGATTCATTTGATCGGTATCATCATTACCGGCCACGGCCATTTTGCCAGCGGTATCGCCAGCACCATCAAGCTGCTGAGCGGGACTCAGGAGAAGCTGACGGCGGTCGATTTCACCGAAGGCATGACAGCAGATGAGCTCCAGCAGAAGCTAGGCCAAGCCGTCCACGCCTTTGGAGATGTGTCCGGGGTGGCATTCTTTACCGACATCCCCGGCAGTACGCCCTTCAACCAAGCAGTCATCTACCATACCGCCCATTCCGAGACCACGGTGATGGCCGGGACCAACGTGTCCATGGTCATGGAAGTTCTGTTCCAGCGTGAATTGAGCGTCGCCCAGTTTACCACCGTGGCGATCCAAGCCGGCAAGGCCGGGGTCGTGGCGTACAAGAACCATCCCCGGAAGACGGCGCCGGCAGACGACGAAGACGGTATTTAAGCACGATTTCAGAAAGAGGAGATCAATTCAATATGTTTGAGAAATCCGAAGCAGAATTGACGAAGATGGGTGCCCAGATCACCACGAAGGAAATCAAGCAGCAGCCTGACTTGTGGGCTGAAGCTTGGTCCAATTACCGGACCATGAAGCCGGAGATCGACACCTACTTGAACCGTGTCCGCAATGAGAACCAGGGCGTCGTTCGGGTCATCTTCACTGGTGCCGGCACGTCCGCCTATGTGGGCGACACGATTACCCCGTATTTGAACCGGACCGGTGATCGGGATCACTTCCAGTTCCAAGCAATTCCCACCACCAGTTTGGTGTCGGCCCCCTACGATTATTTTGAACCGGAGACGCCGACGGTGCTGGTCAGCTTTGCCCGGTCCGGGAATTCCCCGGAAAGCGTGAAGACTGTCGAACTGGCCGAGCAGCTGGTCAAGACTTTGTATCAGATCACCATCACCTGCGCGCCAGAAGGTCACTTGGCCCAGCGTGCGGAGGGCGAGAAGAACAATCTCGTGCTGCTGCAGCCGGCGGGCGCAAACGATCAGGGGTTTGCCATGACCGGCAGCTTCAGCTGCATGGCGCTGACCGCGCTGCTGGTCTTTGATACCCGCAGCAGTGAGGACGACAAGAAGCGTTTCGTGGATACGATCATCGCCATGGGCCGCGAAGTCGTCGCCCGGGAAGGCGAGCTGCAGAGCTACGTGAACGAGGACTTCGACCGCATTACGTACCTGGGCTCTGGCAGTCTGGGCGGTTTGACCCGGGAAGCTCAGCTCAAGATTTTGGAGCTGACCGCCGGCAAGATCGCCACGGTCTTCGATACCTCCATGGGCTTCCGTCACGGTCCCAAGAGCTTCGTCGACGATCATTCGCTGGTCTTCGATTTTCTCAGTAACAACGCCTACACGCGGGACTACGATATCGACGTATTGGAAGAAATCCACGGCGACCACATTGCCAAGCGGGTCGTCGGGATTGGGACTGATCACGGTCGTCAGTTCAGCGGCGAGAACTTCTTCTTCGCCAAGGGCACCCCGGATCTGCCGGAAGGCTACCAAGCCTTGCCGGATGTGATGGCCGCCCAGACCATTGCCTTGCTGAGTTCGATCAAGGTGGGCAATACGCCGGATACCCCGTCGCCGACCGGGACTGTGAACCGCGTCGTGAAGGGCGTCATTCTCCACGACTACCAGCCCAATTCACAAGCGTAATAGTTGTGTCGTCCCGCTCAGAACAACACAATAGAAAGTGGGATTACTTCCAAGGAGGTTTATGTGATGGCAACACCTAATATTCTCGTGACCCGGATCGATAATCGCTTGGTCCATGGCCAGGTGGGCATGACCTGGGTCAATACCATTGGTGCCAACTTGGTCGTCGTCGCCAACGATGATGTGGCCAAGGACGAGGTCCAGCAAAACTTGATGACGATGGTCATTCCCGATACCGTCGGGATTCGCTTCTTCAGTATCGAGAAGACGATCAAAGTCATCGGTCATGCGGCCCCGAGCCAAAAAATCTTACTCGTTGTTCGTACCCCGCAAGATGCGCTGAAGCTCATCAAGGGCGGGGTTCCCATTAAGAAGCTGAACATCGGCAACCTGCACTTTGCTGAAGGGAAGAAACAACTGTCGGCGACCGTCTCGGTCTCTGAAGATGACATTGCCACCTTCAAAGAACTGCACGATATGGGTATTGACCTGTCCGTGCAGGGGATTCCGAACGAAAAGGAAACCGATATGATGGAGCTTCTCGCCAAGGCCTAGGCGCCGGTGTTGAGTGACCACCTCCGGCGCGGATGTCTGGTTTGGGGATCTTTGGAACCATCCGTCGCCGGTGCCATTATTTATCCGTCAGTCTGACACGTTTTCAGTGGGGCGGACTGACATACTTTCTCAATCAGAGGAGGAAAAAGCATGGAAGTCTCAATTTGGCAGGCACTGCTTGTCGGCTTGTGGGCTGGTATCGCCGCGATCGACCAATTCAACGGCTTGACCCACATCCACCGGCCCATCGTCACAGGTGCCGTCATCGGTATTATTTTAGGCCAGCCAACCGTCGGGATCATCACCGGTGGGACGCTGGAACTGGTTTGGGCCGGCATGGTGCCCCTGGCTGGGGCCCAACCGCCTAACGTTGTTATCGGCGGGGTCATCGGTACGCTATTCGCCATTCTGTCGAAGCTCAGCCCGACCACGGCCGTCGGTATTGCGGTACCGTTCTCCGTTGCGGTCCAAGCATTGATCACCTTGCTGTTCACCGGGATGGCTCCTGTGGCTCACGCCATGGATGTCGCCGGGTTGAATGGCGAGACAAAGACGATCGATCGGATGGCCTGGATCGAACCGGCGATCCTGTTTGTTGGGTTCTTCATCATGGGCTTCCTGCCGGCACTGTTCGGCAGTAACGTCATCACCCCGATGGTGAAGGCCATTCCGTTATGGATCCTCGGCGGGTTCCAAGCCGCGGGCGGTATCATGCCGGCCGTTGGGTTCGGGATGCTGCTGAAGATCATGTGGAAGGTGGAATATGCCCCGTTCTTCGTGGCTGGCTTTATTGCCGCCGCTTACTTGAAGATGGAGATTCTGCCCATCGCTTTGTTAGCCGCAGCCTTCGCCGCATATGACTACTTTGCTAACCAGAACCGGAAGAGCAGCGGCGGCGGTACGCCGGCACCGGCTTCCGGTCCTAGCACGGACGACGATGATGAGGAGGACTACAGCAATGGCATCTGAAGAAAAAACACTCAAACAAGTCGAACAGACTCAGATCCCTGACACCTACCAAGACCCCACCGTCCGCAAGGTGATCACGGAGAAGGATCTGCACAAGATGGTTTGGCGTTCACTGATGCTCCAGTCATCCTTCAACTACGAACGGATGCAGGGCGGCGGCTGGACGTACAGCTTGATTCCCGGACTGAAGAAGATCCACCAGAACAAGACCGACCTGGGTTATGCCCTGCTGGATAACTTGCAGTTCTTCAACACCCACCCATTCCTGGTCACCTTCGTGCAAGGGGTGATCCTGGCAATGGAAGAAAATAAGGAAAACCGGTCCACCATCCGAGGTATCAAAGTTGCTTTGATGGGTCCTCTGGGCGGTATCGGGGATGCGCTGTTCTGGCTGACCCTGCTGCCGATCACCGGTGGTATTGGTGTTTCCCTTTCTGAACAAGGCAACATCTTCGGGCCGATCCTGTTCCTGATCCTGTTCAACCTGGTCCACTTCTTCCTAATCTTCTGGCTCATGGATTATGGCTACCACACCGGGACGCGGGCCATCGCGACGATGCGGGAAAAGACCCAAGAAATTTCTCGGGCGGCTACCATGGTCGGCCTGGCCGTTGTCGGCGGGTTGACGGCGAGCTACGTGAAACTGGCCTTCAACGGGACGACGAACTCATTCTCCATCGGTAAGATGAAGATGAACATTCAGACCGGGATCATCGACAAGATCATGCCGGCGCTGATGCCCGTGGCCTACGTCTTCTTCTGCTACTGGATGCTGAAGAAAGGCCGTTCACCGCTGACCTTGATTGGCATTACCCTGCTGATTGGTCTGATTGGTGCCGCCGTTGGCCTGTTTGCTTGGCCGGCAGCGATTAAGTAACACAGTTTCATTGCGGCGGGGAACCGCCGCGTACATAACTATTTTCGAGGAGGAATTTTTCAGATGGCTTATTACATTCATGCGGCAAAGTTTTTCTTACCGTCCAATACTGAAATTGGCGGGTATCTGGAAGTAACGGATGACGGTAAATTCGGCCGGTATCTGCCGGAGAGTCAAAAGCCGACGGGCCAGATCGTTGAGAAGAAGGGCCAATGGATCGCCCCGGGACTGGTGGACACCCACATTCACGGGCTGCTGGACCACGATGTCATGGATAACGACTGGTCCGGCATGCAAGCGATGAGCGAAGGTTTGCTTACTGCCGGTGTGACCAGCTGGCTGCCGACGACGCTGACCGGCTCCTTTGACCAGCTGAACGATGTATGTAAGACCATCGGCACCCACGCCGGCGAAGAGACCGGTGCCAAGATCCAGGGGATTCACTTCGAAGGCCCGTTTTTCACGACGAAGCACAAGGGCGCACAGAACCCGAAGTACTTCACCGACCCCAGTTACGAGAAGTTTGAGAAATGGCAGGACTCTGCCAACGGCCTGCTGAAGAAGATCGCCATTGCCCCGGAGCGGGACGGTGCCGTGGAATTTACCCGCAAGGTGACGCAAGAGGGGACCGTCGTGGCGCTGGGCCACAGCGACGCCACCTTTGAACAAGCGGAGGCTTGTGTGGAAGCCGGTGCCACTGTCTTCACCCACACCTTCAACGGTATGAGCGGCTTGAACCACCGCCAGCCGGGGATGGTTGGTGCCGCGATGTACCTGCAGCGGGTCGACGATGAGCTGATCTGCGATGGCCACCACATTCGTCCCGAAGTCGTCAGCATTCTGATTCGGGAGAAAGGGCCGGAGCACATCGCTCTGATCACCGACTGCATGCGCGCCGGCATGATGCCGGACGGAGATTACATTCTCGGCGAGTTCCCGGTATACGTGCGGGACGGCATGGCCCGGTTGAAGGACGGCGACAGTCTTGCCGGCTCTATCCTGAAGCTGAACCAAGCCATCAAGAATGTGGTCGACTGGAACGCTGCTACCCCCCAGGATGCGGTCCTGATGGGCAGCTATGTCCCGGCCAAGTCCAGCGGTGTCGCTGACACGTGCGGCCAGATCCTCCCCGGCCGCGATGCCGACTACATCGTGCTGAACCAAGATATGTCTCTGGCTGAGACGTATCTGGACGGTAAAGAACGGTACAACGCCAACAAGTAACCTGAAGCAAGAAAGCAGCCCCTGCCAGCGATGGCGGGGGTTGTTTTTTACGTCAACAAAAAACCAATACTTTCCCAGTCCAGGGCGGTGCAATGCGGTTAATACGGACTTGATCAAAACGACTGGCGCACAGGCAGGGGATGAAATCCACCCGCCGTCGAAAAGCATGTACATATTCGTGTACAATATTATCCTAATATTGTACAATGATTTAGGTAAAGAGAGTTGAACAGAGAGAAAGGGGATAGCGAGATGGATGCTGTCGGAATTTCCAACTTTCGCCGAAATTTGCGGGAATACGTGCAAAAGGTAAACGACAATTCAGATCCCTTGATTGTGACAAGCCAAAATTCAGACGACAACGTCGTTGTGATGAGCAAGCGTGATTACGACTCAATGCAGGAGACGATGGCCGTCCTTTCTAACATGTACCTCATGAACAAGATTCAACGAGGCGATGCCCAGTTTGCCGCCGGTAAGGGCCAGGTCCACGAGTTGAACGAGAATTTCGACGATGATTAAGTCCTGGAGTGACGATGCGTGGGCGGATTATATATACTGGCAGGATATTGGGAACAGGCGAAACGTTAAGACCATTAATCGGCTGATCAAAGCGATTGAACGAGATCCGTTTAATGGGCTTGGTCTCCCAGAGCCGTTGAAGTACGACCTGTCAGGCAAGTGGTCCCGGCATATTACCCAGGAACACCGGTTGATCTACCGCGTGGATAAGACCACTGTCTATATCTATTCCTGCCGCGATCACTACGGCAAAGGATAAGTAATTAAAAATGGGAACGGGACAAAATTCTCCCTCGACGCCGTGCCAAAGCTCCGCAAGCTCCGCGTTGGCACTCAGTATATCGCGGAATATGAATTTTGTTCCAGTCCCGTTGTTTTTTAGTTTCGATCCAATCCTGCAAAAGGGCCGCCCACTGGTGTTTTAGAAACAAAATCGGTTGAGCTACAGTGGCCCATCACTTTGTAATAACCAAAAAGGCACTCAGCAGACGTGATCTGCTGGGTGCCTTTCTCACTCATCATTGACCCGTGTTGTTTCCTTGGTTCTCACCGCCAGATTGGTCGGACTCACCACCGTTGGTCGTCCCGCCGCTAGTCCCGCCGGAGGTGTTGCCCCCGGTGCCGCCGCCGGCAGTGCCGCCAGAGGTATTGCCGCCCTGGTTGGTGTTGGTGCCGGTACCGCCATTGGTCGTGCCGCCATTTGTGCTGGTGCCGGCGTTGGGCGTCTGACCGTTCTGGTTCGTCTGGCTGCCGTTTTGACCGGTGGTCTGGCCTGTCGTCCCGTAGCCGCTTTGCTGACCGTTGGTGCTTTGACCCGCCGCGCCGGTCTGGCCGGTGCCCAGTCCGGAGTTGCCGCCGGCATCCACACCGGTCTCGTCGGTGGCGTCATAGTCGCTCACATCGCCGACCTTATCGTCCGGATCGCGGATCGTCTTGCCGGTGTACTTGGTGACCGTACCGTAACCGTTCTTGGCGCCGAAGAAGTTCGCCCAGAAGAGGTTGTAGTTCTTCGTTGTTCCGCCGATGCCGAAGGAGAAACTGGTGGATTTTGGCGTGTAATCATTGAATAGGCTGGTGGTCTCGCTCCCGCTGATCTTGGTGGACGACCCCTTGTAAGTGATCGTGCCGGCGGGCAGACCCGTCTTTGTCAGAACGTCCACCGATTTCACCGTATCCGGCTTGCTGAAAGACTTATCCAGCTGGAAGACGCTGGGATCGGCTTGGTAGGCGGCGTTGGCCACCCGCGCCCAGAGCGCTTGGTTGATGCTGGTGCCGTCATCCGTCAGGTTGTAGGCATGACCCCAGAAGTTGTCGTAACCGATCCAGGACGCCATGGTGATGCCCGGGGTGGAGCCGACAAACCAAACATCCTTGTTATCATTGGACGTCCCCGTCTTGCCGTAGAGCGAATCCGTATTGAAGTTCAACTGGTAGCTGAGCCCCGCCGCGGTCCCTTGGGTAATGACGTTGCGCAGCATGTCCCGCATGATGTACGCCGTAGCCGCAGAGAAGGGCTGGGTTTTCTGACTCTTATGCTGGTAGACGACTTCGCCGGAAGGGGCCACGATCTTGTCGATGACGTAAGAATCGGTGTACTGGCCCTGGTTAGCGAAGGTTGAAAAGGCACTGGCCTCCTGCTGGACGCTGATCCCGTTGTCGGTCCCGCCCAGGGCGATGCCCAGGCGTGACAGTTCGGTGCTGCTCAGGTCGATGCCCATCTTGTCCATATACGTCTTGGGGTTGGTCTTGCTGCGCAATTCCTTGTACAGGTTGACCGCCGGAATGTTATACGATTTCGCCAGGGCTTCCGAGGCACTGATGAAGCGGTTCTGAATCGTTGACCCATAATCCGACGGGGAATAGCCGTTGTAGTTGACCTCGAAGTCGGCGATTTGGGACTGGGTACCGATGATCTTCTGATCCACCGCCGGGCCATAGACCAGGTATGGTTTGATCGACGAGCCCGGAGAACGGTAGGTATAGAACGCATGGTTGCTCTGATTATTTTCGTAATCCCGCCCGCCGATGAAGCCGAGTACGGCCCCCGTCTGGTTATTCAGCAGGATCATCCCGTTTTGCACCGGTTCGGTGACCGTTTCTTCCTGGCCCGTCTCCTGATTCAGGACAGTGTATGTGTGGGTCGTCCCCAAGTAGTCGCCGTAGGATTGCAGGGCATCCTGCATCGCCCCGTAGACGGACTTGTTGATGGTGGAGTGGACTTGGTAATTCTTCGTGGTGAGGAGCGTCAGCGCCCGCTGGCGGTATTCCCCATAGAGGGCCTTGTTCGCCCGGACTTTGGTCCACGATTCGTGGTCGCTCTTGGCCAAATACTGGGCCAAGTAGTAGGTCGCTTGGTCAGAAAGGAGATCATACATGTACCCCAGTTTGGCATCGGTGCGTTCCGACGTACCCTTGGGCAGAAGTTCTTTTTTGATGTCTTCTTTCTTCGCCGCCTGGTACTGGCTGCTGGTCAGCGCCCCGGCCCGGTACATGCGGAAAAGCACTGTGTTCTTCCGGTCGAGGCCGGCGCTGATGTCTTTGCGCAGCGCGCCTGTCTGGGTGTAGGGCGTATAGATCGACGGGCTTTGGGGCATCCCGGCGATGTATGCCGCCTGGGCGATGGACAGGGCGTTCGCGTGTTTACCAAAAAGACCGAGGGCGGCTTCTTCCACCCCGGCCACGTTTTCGCCCTTGTTGTTGCGACCAAAAGTGGCCACATTCAAATAGGCTTGCAGGATATTATCTTTCGTAAAGAACTTGTCGATCCGCGTGGCTAGCAAGATTTCACTCGCTTTGCGCTTGAAAGTTGTTTCAGACGACAGCAGCTGCATTTTGACCAGTTGCTGGGTGAGTGTGGACCCGCCCGTCTGGCTGCCGATGCCGGTGATGTCGCTGACCCCGGCCCGAATGAGGGCTTTGGGGACGACGCCGGAGTGGACATAAAAATTCTCGTCTTCTGTCGCGACAATGGCTTTTTTCAGCCAGGGCGACATCTGAGCGGACTTGATCGGCGTCCGCCGCAAGTCCGTATTGAAGTTCATCATTTTGACGTTCTTTGCGTAATAAAGCAAAGACGATTGCTGGGTGGTATTGATTTGTTTCGCTAACGCGGTCCGGGAAGGGACCTTAACGGTTTGCACCAAGGCGCCGAAATAACCTAGAAAAATGCCCAAGGCCAAACCGCCTAACACGATCAGCACAGCAATCGCTCGGAGCATGACCAGACGAAAGGTCGTCATCATCACGTTGAACCAGAAGGCAGCGGCCTTCCAGAGGTCGGCCCAGCGGTCGCCTGCATGGGTGCGCAACCACCCGGCGAAGGGGGTATCGCGGCCGTCTACGACGGTCTCTTCGGCCCGATTGCGGGTCTGCCGCCAAGCATGTACTTGGGCAGCCGCACCAGTCCGCAGATGGTCCCACCATTGTCGAATTCGATTCAAAAAATTGCACCACCTTAAAAAGTTACACGACAGCATTATACCGTAACCCTTTGGACAAGAAAAACACAACCACGTTACAAACGCGTTAAGACGCGCTTCTGCTGCACGTGGTTGTGTCCAAAAAAGACTATTGGGCTAGGCGGTAAATGGCATCCGCATAGATGGCTGTCGCTAGCCATAACTCAGAGAGGGGCATGTATTCGTTCGCTTGGTGCATGACGCTCTCTGTATCGGGCAGTTCGGCGCCGAAAGCCACGCCGCGGGGAATGACCCGGCCGTATGTGCCACCGCCGACGATCTGCTCGTGGCCGGGCTGACCGGTATGGTCGGTATAGACCTGTAATAAAGTTTTGACCAAGGGGTCGTCGCCGCTGACATAGTGGGGCGGTTCAGGGTCGCCAACGATCTCGCTGGTGACGCGGTCTGCACCGATTGTCTGAACGATCTGGCGGTTGATGGTCTGATCACTGGTCCCCTGCGGGTAGCGGACGTTGATCGTCACCATCGCTTTGTGCTCGGCCGCATTGAAGTAGAAAAGGTCGGCACTGGCACTCAGGTCGCCCATCAGCGCGTCGTGGTGGGAGATGCCCAGCTGGGTGCCGTCGGTGTCCTGGGCCAGGTAGTTGGCGATGACCTGAACATAGGCGGCACCTAAGCCGGCCAGCGGCTGACTGTTCAAAAACATCGCCAAATAGGCGGCAGCGTTGATCCCCTGATCCGGGGTGGAGGCGTGGGCCACTTTACCCGTGACGGTCAAGGTGATGTTGTCGCCCTCGGCTTCACCGGTCATATTGCCGTCCACCGGGTGCGATGCTAAGAAAGCATTAAAGGATTGCAGCAGCTCACCGGGGTTAGCGCCGCTGACCACGGCAATGGCGCGGCCAGGGACCATGTTCGTGCGGATCCCGGCGGTGAAAGAGTGCAGCTGGTAATCGCCGTGGGCGGGTTGTTTCGGCGGTAAAACGGTGATCGTGAAGTCAGCGATGCCTTTCTCCCCGTTGATGATCGGGAATTCAGCGTCGGGGGAGAAGCCAAAGGCCGGAACCGGTTCGCTCTTCAGATACGTGTGGATACCGACCCATTCGCTCTCTTCATCGGTGCCGAAAATGTAGTGGATCTGTTTGTGAACAGGCAGACCAAGGTCTTTCACGATCTTTAACCCATAATATGCCGCCAGTGCCGGACCCTTGTCGTCAGCCGTCCCGCGGCCGTAAATACGGCCGTCCTTGATCACTGGCGCATAAGGGTCGGTGGCCCAATCGTCGCCGGCCGGGACCACGTCCAAGTGGCCAAAGATGCCGAAAATCTCGTCACCGCTGCCGTAGGCGATGCGCCCAGCAACGTTGCCAACATTCTTGGTGGTAAACCCGTCGCGGCGGCCGATGGTCAGCATCGTGTCTAGTGCCTTGGCCGGGCCGGGGCCCAGCGGCGCGTCCGCCGTGGCGTGTTTCGTGTCCCGTTCGGACTTGATCTTTAACAGCGTCTGCAAGTCCGCCAAGAGTGCGTCTTGGCGCTTGGCGACTTCTGCTTGCCAATCTATTTTTTCCATTGAAGCAACAACTGCCTTTCCAAATAATTAGATTTACTTTGCTTTTTCAGAGGCGTGGGCCAGCGTCTGCGAGAAGATGGTGATCACGTGGTCATCGGCCAGCGAATAGTAGACTTCTTTGCCTTCCTTGCGGCTCTTGACCAGTTTGGCCTGTTTGAGCAGCCGCAGCTGGTGGGAGACGGAGGATTGGGACATCTCGAGGATGTCAGCGATGTCGTAGACCCGCAGTTCGGATTCGTACAGGGCGAAGAGGATTTTAGCCCGCGTGCCATCGGAGAACATCTTCAACATGCCGGTCATGGCGGCAATCGTGCTCTCGTCCGGCAGCTTTTCTTTCACATCGGCGACCAGGCCGATATGGTCGATCTGACTTGCATCTTCCATAACGATCACTCCTTCTTCGCCGTCTGGCGGGCGGCAAGATAAGTAAGAAACTGGGGGTTCCACGCTGCTAAGCGGGTTTTCTGCGGTGATGCCGTCGCTGGGACCTTGGCGGGTTTGATCAGCTGACTGCCAGGAACCAATGCAGTCAAGTCCAGCAGCGCGATGCGGCTTTTGGCCGGTTCTTGATAGAACGCGGCCAATGCGCCAGGGGTTTGCGTCGGCGCGGCGGCTGGCAGATGCAGCAGCAGTTTCGCCGTGTTGACCCAACCGACTTTGGTTTGGACCCAGGTACTGCTGTTGACCACCTTGATGGCGGTGATGCGGTACCGCTTCTGGGGTTGAATGACTCCCGTGACGGCTTGGGGATGTGTTGGTGACCCGTAGGCCGGGGTGGCCGTGACTGTGGGCCGTAAGCGAACAGAGGCGTTCACGAAGGGGACCAGCGTCGCGCAAAGCGTTTCCGGATTCACATAATCCGCGTCAACGTACGTATTCGTGCCGATCTGGTAATACGCCCGCCCCTCCATGCTGACGTACTGGGTGGCGTGGTAAGCCGTCCCAGGCTGGGCCTGGGTCTGATTCTGCACGCGCAGGTATGGGTTCTCGTAGGTGGTCAGTGGTTTGGCGCTCACGATGCCGACGTCCTGGTCTGTCGTCCGGACGTTAGCACTGCCCTTCAGGACCTGGTACTCGTGCCCAACTTCGGGATAATTCGTGACGACGCCGTCAATGGGCAAGTTGACGACAGAATTCCATTGCTGCTGTTTTTCGGTCATCTCATCCCACACGAAGACTTTCTGACCGATGTAATGCAGCTGATTGACCAGCTGCGGGGTGGTGATTTCGGAAGAAATATTCACCCCCGTGGTGACAGTGAAGCGCTGAAAATTCAACCGGCCCAGCGATCCGGCGATGAAGATGCGGGGAATACTGGGCATCAGTTTTTTCATCTCTTCCAGGCTTTCGTAAGAAAAGCTGTGGACCATCACGCGATTTTCCATATGGTACTGTTTGATCAAGGCGACCAGCAGAGACTCCATGTTCTTGGGGTTGCCCTTGGCCGTCTTCTTGGTCTCCAGCAGAAACTTGGCGTTGGGATCGTTTTGGTAATGGGCAAACAATTCTGCCAAGCTGTGGATCGGCTCGCCGTTGGCCTGGTGCAGTTTCTGCAGGTCGGCGAAGTTGTTTTGGGAGACGATGGCATGGGTATTGGTCACCCGGTACAGGTCGCGGTCGTGACTGATCACCAGGACGTTATCCTTGCTCACGTGCAGATCGAGTTCAACGTAATTGGCGCCGTGTTTGAATGCCGAATCGTCGCTTTGAAAGGTTTCTTCCGGTGCATTCAGCGGGTCGCCCCGGTGACCAACGACCAAGAAGCCGGCACTGAGTATGTAGATACTGACCAGCAGCGCCATGATGGCGATTTTTTTTGCGGGCATGACGCACTCCCTCCATGCAAATTGCTGACAACTAGTGTAACATAAAAATGCGAACAAGGCCGTGAATGCCGTCTTAACGGCTAGAAGGGGAGTTATCCCGATGACATACGACACATGGGTCTTTGCTGAACGTTTCGTCAATACGTGGCTGCCGGTCGGTCTGGTCGGCGGCCTGCTCCTGCTGACCGGCGGCTTACTGGCTTACTTTCATAAGGGCCGCGCCCGCCGCTGGGGAGCCGGTGCCGCCGGGATCGGGGTGGTGATGCTGGCCGTATTCATGATCATCACTTACCAGCCGACGACCCAGACTTATATGAAGGAGTTTGGCCACGTGACGCCGCGGATTCGAGTGGAAGAACCGACTTTCTTCGGTTACACGGCGACCAGCACGCAGCTGACCGGTATTTACAGCAAGGTGCGCAACGACGATGATATGAAGCAGCTGCCAATGTATACACGCACGGCCTATACCCAAAAGGTCCGCTATGCGGGGGATGCCAAC
Organism: Schleiferilactobacillus shenzhenensis LY-73; assembly: GCF_000469325.1. Lineage (GTDB taxonomy): Bacteria > Bacillota > Bacilli > Lactobacillales > Lactobacillaceae > Schleiferilactobacillus > Schleiferilactobacillus shenzhenensis. The sequence goes on from NZ_KI271586.1 coordinate 30,949, forward strand.
GGCAGTTACTATTTCTATCTCGGTTCTCTTGTCGCCCCCATCAACTACATGGGACCGGTGGAAGAACGGGACGTTGCCCAGCCCTACTTGCGGGGTTACCGTTATACCTTGAAGGATCCGCAGTATAAGCGGATTGGCTTCATCAATCCGGAGAACGCGACAACCATCGCGCTGGTGGTGCCCAAGACCTTGAAGCACCGGGCGCCCAGTGCAGACGTCTTGGGGAACAATAAGCGGCTGGCCCGGGTCGATTCCGGCTGGACCACGGAGGAAAAGTAGCCGATGGATATGTTTGATGATGCCTTGCCCGCTCAGTGGGTCAGTGGCGACGGACAGTTGCAGTTTGCGCTGACGGTCCCGGCCGAAGCCGAGCTGTTTTATCCCCAGTGGCGTGACGCGGCGGTGGCCCGGCAGCTGGGGATGGCCCCGGTCCAGGACCTAACCGCTGTGCGCAGCCTCATCGGGTACTACAGCGGTATGGCTCAGACCGGCGAAGCGGCGCGCTATACTGTCCGCCTGAACGGAACGGTCGTTGGTATTTGCGGCTACAACGGCATCGACCGCGACGACAGCCGCACCGAGATCGGTTATGAGATACTGCCGGCCAAGCAAGGGCGGGGACTAGGGACAGCGGTGATTGCCGCGCTGGTCGCCCAGGCCTGGGGGCCGCTCCATTTGAACCGGGTGAGCGCTGGGGTCTTGCCGGACAATGCTCCGTCGCTGGCCGCGCTGGCGGCCAACGGATTTCTCACCGAAGGCACGCTGCGCCAGTTCACCCGGATTGGTGACCAGGCCTACGACTTGGTCATCTGCAGCAAGGTGCACGCCCTCGACGCCCAGTGAAGAAAGGAAGGTTCCATGCCTGATAAAGCAATGACTCGCCGCCAGACGCTGGATCTGATCGAACAGATCACCCGGCTGGACGGGTCCCAGTATTATGAAATCAGCAATATGTTCATGAATGGCCGGGCCGAATTAGCCGCCATTCGGGGCATGATCAAAGAAGTCCGGATCGTGCAGCTGAATATTGCCCACACCAAGGCGGTGCAGGCCTATGAGAAGTACATCAACGATACCTACACGATGCCGCCGGAAGACTTCACCGAATGGGTGGAGTGGGATAAGCCGGCGGGGCCGGTGCGGGAGGCCTACGAGGAGATCCTGAAGACCAACCACGTGGGGTGATCAGTCTTGGTCTTCGTCTAGGGCCGTCAGTTTGTCCGCCCAATCATTTTCGGCCGTATGCCGTTTTTGCTGTAATGCAGTGAGTTGCGTTTGCAATTCCTGCATTTTTTTGTAGTCTTGGAGAACATCCGGGGCGGCCATGGCTTCTTGGACCTTGGTCTCCTGTTTGCTCAAGTGGTCGATTTCACTTTCGAGGCTGGCCACTTCTCGTTCTAGTTTTCGCTGTTCCCGCTGGGCCGCCTTCGTTTCTTCGAAGGACTGCTGGGCTTCTCCCTTGTCTTCCACCGGCGCGGCTTCGACTGGGGCCTGTTCAGCCGCCAGCGCGTCTTCTTCGGCTTTCTTTGCGATGTAGTAATCGTAGTTGCCGAGGTAATGGCTGGAACCCTCCGGGGCAATGACGTAAGTGTGGTTGGCCAGCGCGTTGATGAAGTACCGGTCGTGGGAGACGAAGAGAATCGTCCCAGCGAAGTCTTGCAGGGCGTTCTCCAGAACTTCCTTCGACTCGATGTCCAGGTGGTTCGTCGGTTCGTCGAGAATGAGGAAGTTATCGTGGTCCAGCGCCAGCTTGACCAGGCTGAGCCGGGCTTTCTCCCCGCCGGACAAGTCGGCCACGTACTTGAGCACGTCATCGCCGCGGAACAGGAAGCTGCCTAGCACGGAGCGGATGTCTTTCTCGGCCATCGTCGGGTGGTCGTCCCAGACTTCATTGAGCACCGTTTTTTCGTTGTGCAGGATCATCTGCTCCTGATCGTAGTAGCCGACGGTGACGCCGGTGCCGAAGAGGGCGGTCCCTTTGAGAAAAGGAATCTTCCCCAAAATGCTTTTCAGCAGGGTGGACTTGCCGACGCCGTTGGGCCCAATGATGGCCGCCCGGTCGCCTTTGTCCACGTTGATGTTGATGGGGCCAGCCATCGGTTGCGCCGGGTCATACCCCACCGTCGCGTTGGTCACGCGCAAAACGTCATGGCCGCTGGTGCGGTCCGGCGTAAAGCGGAAACGAATCGTTTTCTCTGCGCCTGCCGGTTTAGGCAGCCGCACCATCTTTTCCAGTTTTTTGCGGCGGGATTGGGCCATCTTCGTGGTGGACGCTCGTACGATGTTTTTCTGGATGTAATCTTCCAGTTTGGCGATTTCGGCCTGCTGGTGCTCATACGCTTTCCGGGCTTGCTCCGAGCGGGCTTCCCGTTCCTGTAAATACTTAGAGTAATTGCCGGTATAGGCCGTTGTGCCGTCAGCGCGCAGTTCAACGATTTGGGTGGTCAGCTTATCCAAGAAATACTGGTCGTGGGACACCAAAAGCAAGGCGCCGGGATAACTGCGCAGATACCCTTCCAGCCAGGTCAAGGTGTCGATATCCAGGTGGTTGGTGGGCTCGTCGAGGATCAGCAATTGGCGCTTTTCCAGCAGCAGCTTGGCCAGGGCTAACCGGGATTTCTCCCCGCCGGATAGCGTGGCGATGGGCTTATCCCAAACATCGCTGCCGAACTTGAAGCCGGTGAGCACGGAACGAATCTCGGCCTCATAACCGTAGCCGTTTTGTTCCGTGAAGCGGTGACTGAGCTGATCATAGGCGGACAGCAGATCTTGGTTGGTCGGGTCCGCCCCCATCTGTTTTTCTAAATCCCGGATCTGGGCGGCCATTTTTCTTAAATCGCTGAACACCGTCAGCATCTCATCATAAATCGTTCGGTTCGTGTCGAGACCCGAATCCTGGGCCAAGTATCCCCAGGTGAGATCGTTAGCGAAGGTAATCGTTCCGCCATCCGGCTGTTCCTGGCCGATGATCGTTTTGATGAGGGTGGACTTGCCCACCCCGTTGGGCCCCACGAGGCCAATGCGGTCGTGGTCCTGAACGATCAGGTTGGCATTAGTGAACACCGGCACGGCGTTGAATTCTTTGGTGATATGCTGGGCTTGTAAGAGAATCACGATAGGTAACACCTTTCTAAGAGCGGGGCAGGTAAGAAAGCCCACAAGAGTCGTTCAATTTCACTTAATATTCTACTGGATAACGATGGGTACAACAATGGACACTTTGTCTTGTGATTTATTTGCTTTTTGGGTAAATTACAAGTATCATAAGCGTACGCAATAGAGGCCGGTCGTGGGAATCATGCTTTCCCACTTAAAGCCGAACATTCACCAATGGCGGCGGTTGTCGTCGCCTACACCAACGGTCAACTGGTTACGTCAGCGGCCGTTCCATTAAGGAGGAGCTTTTTATGGCAGATTTCAAAATTCCCAAAGCAACGGCGAAGCGTCTACCGCTATACTATCGCTATCTCACCTTTTTACATAATGCAGGCAAGCAAAAAGTCAGCTCGACAGAACTTTCTGAGGCAGTGAAAGTAGATTCGGCGACCATTCGCCGCGACTTTTCCTATTTTGGCGCCCTGGGCAAACGGGGCTATGGGTACGACGTGGATTCCTTGCTGGCGTTCTTCGCCAAGACACTCAATCAGGACCACTTGACCAACGTCGCACTGATTGGCGTGGGCAACTTGGGGCACGCGCTGCTGAACTACAATTTCCGACAAACGAATTCAGTGCGCATTTCGGCCGCTTTCGACGTGAACCCTGACCTGACGGGGACGATCCAAAGCGGTGTGCCGATCTACCCGATGGATGAGCTAGAAACACAGATCAAGGACCAGCAGATCGACATCGTCATTCTGACCGTGCCGACCCAGGCAGCGCAGGACATTACGGACCGACTGATCAAGGCCAACGTGCACGGCATCTTGAACTTCACCCCGATCCGGATCTCCGTTCCCGACACGGTGCGGGTGCAAAATGTCGACCTGGTCAACGAACTGCAAACCCTCATCTACTTCATCGACCACTATTCCAACCAGCCGAAGACTGAAGAAGCCGCCGACTAACGACCACCAAGCGAAGCCCCAGCGGCTCCGCTTTTTTTGTGTGCTGGGGGAAAGATGAGCGAGACCCGGCGATTTGGGCCCTCCGGCTGGCTGGGCGTGGAACGTGGCCGGCACA
>NZ_KI271586.1:35273-38352 GCF_000469325.1 Schleiferilactobacillus shenzhenensis LY-73
CTGCACGATCGTAAGATTTTTTGCGACCGGACACATTCGCCGGAGGTGCCGCCTGTGCTTTGAATTCGCAGGCAATGGTCGTGATGTCCGGGGAGGAGGCTGCCAGGGTTTCGTGTCGAGGGAGACCGTTCCAGTTTCCGAGAATGTAGGGTGACGGAGGGTGGAGCGGCGGGGGCTCAGCCGCGAAATTGGGGGCGTGACAAAACTTACCTTTACCCGAGATTGAGTGCCAACGCGTAGCAAGCGGAGGCAAAATGGGCTCAGCCGTGCCCACCACGTTCCAGCCCATTTTGCCGGAGCTTTGGCACGGTGCTTGGAAGAGTTCTGTCACAACCCCAAAGTCGCCCCGCAGCGTTCCAGCCCCCGCGGAGCCCGTAGCCACCCGGGCCAACGACGGACCATGGACCTGGCACACGAAGCGGAGTTCCGCGCATCGCTAACGCAATTTAGCACTCTCGCCGGCAGTCTGCAAATTTTTTCGGAAAAATGGTTGCATTCCCCCTTGGAAATGATATTATAGAACATGTGATTAGCACTTGAAGCAAGTGAGTGCTAAACCCGCAATATCAAGTGACAACAACTGTTTTAGGAGGGATTCTTCGTGTTAAAACCATTAGGTGATCGGGTCATCGTTAAGGTCCAAGAAGAAGAAGAGCAAACCGTTGGCGGCATCGTACTGGCCAGCAATGCTAAGCAAAAGCCGCAAACTGGTGAAGTCGTTGCTGTCGGCGAGGGCGCTTTGAACGATAAGGGCGACCGTATCAAGCCCAGCATCGCCAAGGGTGACAAGGTCCTGTTCGACAAGTATGCCGGGTCCGAAGTAAGTTACGAGGATCAAAAGTATTTGGTTTTGCATGAAAAAGACGTCATGGCCATCGTAGAATAATTTCTACCTGCGCAGACGTGACGAACATAAAAACACAATTCTACTTATGAGGTGAAAGTTCGAATGGCAAAAGAAATCAAGTTCTCTGAAGATGCACGCGCCGCAATGTTACGGGGTGTCGACAAACTGGCCGACACCGTCAAGACAACGCTCGGGCCTAAAGGCCGCAACGTCGTTCTGGAAAAGTCCTACGGGGCACCGGAAATTACGAACGATGGGGTCACGATCGCTAAGGATATCGAGCTCCCTGACCACTATGAAAACATGGGGGCCAAGCTGGTTTCGGAAGTTGCTTCCAAGACCAACGATATCGCTGGTGACGGGACCACGACCGCAACGGTCCTGGCCCAAGCCATCGTGCGCGAAGGTATGAAGAACGTTACGGCCGGCGCTAACCCGGTGGGTATTCGCACAGGTATCGAGAAGGCCACGAAGGCCGCTGTTGATGCCTTGCACAAGAATTCTCACAAGGTGGAGACGAAGGACCAGATCGCCCAAGTTGGTTCCGTTTCTTCCTCTAGTGAAGAAATCGGCAAGTTGATCGCTGACGCCATGGAGAAAGTCGGTCACGACGGCACGATCACGATCGAAGAGTCCAAGGGTATCGACACTGACTTGAAGGTCGTTGAAGGGATGCAGTTCGACCGCGGCTACCTTTCTCAATACATGGTCACCGATAACGACAAGATGGAAGCTGACCTGGATAATCCGTATATCCTGATCACCGATAAGAAGATCTCCAACATCCAAGACATCCTGCCGTTGCTGCAGCAGATCGTGCAACAGGGTAAGGCCCTGCTGATCATTGCTGACGACGTTGAGGGTGAAGCATTGCCGACCCTGGTTCTGAACAAGATTCGGGGCACGTTCAATGTGGTTGCCGTTAAGGCCCCTGGCTTCGGCGATCGCCGTAAGGAACAGTTGCAGGATATCGCCGTATTGACTGGCGGCACGGTCATTTCTTCCGACCTTGGTCTGGAACTGAAAGACACGACCATTGATCAATTAGGTCAAGCCGGCAAGGTCACCGTCACCAAGGACGATACAACCATCGTTGAAGGCGCCGGCGACAAGTCAGCCATTGAGGAACGGGTCGGCCAGATCAAGAAGCAGATCGACGACACGACGTCTGACTTCGACCGGGAGAAATTGCAAGAACGTCTGGCCAAGCTGGCCGGCGGTGTTGCGGTCATCAATGTCGGGGCTGCCACTGAGACCGAATTGAAGGAACGCAAGTACCGGATCGAAGATGCCTTGAACGCGACCCGCGCAGCCGTTGAAGAAGGCTACGTTGCTGGTGGTGGTACGGCACTGATCAACGTCATCCCGGCGGTTGCTGCACTGAAAGAAAAGGGCGACGTCCAGACTGGGATCAACATCGTTCTTCGTGCCCTGGAAGAGCCTGTTCGCCAGATTGCCAAGAACGCCGGTAAAGAAGGCTCTGTCATCGTTGAGCGTTTAAAGAACGAGAAGCCTGAAATGGGCTACAACGCGCGTGACGACAAATGGGAAAACATGGTCGAGGCCGGCATCATTGACCCGACTAAAGTGACCCGTTCGGCGCTGCAAAACGCCTCCTCCGTTGCTGCTTTGCTTCTGACGACTGAAGCGGTTGTCAGCGACATTCCGGAACCGAAGAGTGATAACGCAGCAGCTGGTGCCGGTGCCGGCGCACCTGGCATGGGCGGCATGATGTAATCGCGCATCACCGATAGTGCCCAATAATTTGGTTTCATTTTAGTTTCATTCGGCCCGTTGAATTGACAACGGGCCGTTTTTGTAAACACGGAATGGAAGCTTTTGGTGACGGTCTTTGTGAAAGTATACCGATTTGTGAAAACTCCCACTTTTGCAGATGTAAAGCAAATTCAACAAATTAACTTCACGAATATTGCACGTTTGGAAAAAATAACCCATGATATTCTATGAATGTAGGGTTGGTCGAGACTAGGGATTGCAACATGGGATAGTCGCTAGGATTTGCGCGTGATAGATTGCTCCAGGGTACCATTCACATAGACCACACCAACCCTTGGGTTGTACGGGCCAGACAGTGCGGAAACGCACCGCCTGGCCCGCTTTTTGCGGCGTTGCGCTTCGCGCTGCCGCCTTGTGGGTCGGGTGGAATTCGCGAGACCGGCGATTTGGGCCCTCCGGCTGGCTGGGCGGGCGAAGCGAAGCAAGTGCGGAGCC
>NZ_KI271586.1:38362-46697 GCF_000469325.1 Schleiferilactobacillus shenzhenensis LY-73
TGGCCGGCACAGCTTTGGGCCTTTTTGACAAAGTACGTCAAAAGTCTCAAAGTCTGGCCTTGGTCTAAGCGGTCAAAGACCGACGCTAAGACCATTTGGCCACTGACGCCCGTCAGCCTCCGGGCCCAAATCGCCTACATCCTACTCGATCGTAAGATCTTGGTGCCACGACGTATTCGCCGGAGGTGCCGCCCGGACTTTCGTACTTTCAGGCGACTGCTACCACGAACGTGGAGGAGGCTGCCGGTGTTTCGTGGCGAGCGGGACATTTCAAGTCTCCGAGAATGTAGGGTGACGAAGGGCGGAGCAGATGGGGGCTCAGTGGTGAAATCATTCTTGGCGGCTTTGCCGCCTAGAATGAGGCCGGTTTTTGAGACTTTTAGCGCTCTTTGCTAAAAGGCTCAAAGCCGTGCCCACCACGTTCCAGCCCCCAATCTGCGCAGCCCGTAGTCACCTGGGCCAGCGCCAGACACTAACCTGCCTCCCAATCTGCGGAGAGACTTCACTCCCCCTAGCAGAGAGAGCCAAACCCGCTCACGAGGCCCATTTTGTGCTATCATGTAAGGTACATTTTAGTAGAACGAAGTAAGCCAAAAGGAGCAGATCATGGCCAGTAATTCCAAGCAAACGCCGATGATGCAGCAATATTTCGCCATCAAGAACCAATACCCCGATGCCTTCCTGTTTTATCGGATCGGGGATTTTTATGAGCTCTTTTACGATGACGCCATCAAAGGCTCGCAGATGCTGGAGCTGACTTTGACGTCTCGCAATAAGAGTGTCACGGACCCGGTACCGATGTGCGGGGTGCCGCACCACGCGGTCCAAAGCTATATCGACATTCTTGTCGACAAAGGTTACAAAGTCGCCATTTGTGAACAAATGGAGGATCCCCGGCTGGCCAAGGGCATGGTCAAGCGGGCGGTGATCCAGTTGGTCACCCCCGGTACCCAGATGCCGGACAGTCCTGGCAAGCGTCAGGACAACAACTTTCTCACCGCAGTGGATGAAAAGGGCGGTCAGTACCACTTTGCCTACACCGACCTCTCCACCGGGGAAGTGTGGGTGACCACTCTGGCCAGCATCGACGATGTGCAAAACGAGATGCTCGCGCTGCAGACCAAGGAAGTGGTGGTGGCACCGCATCTGCCAGACGACTTGGCGGCGGGGTTGAAGAAATTGAATATTTTGGAGTCCCCCCAGGAGCTGCCCGAGACGTCAGCGGAAGTCAGTTACGTCCGGCAGGATGCCGCCAACGATGGGCAGAAACAAGTCTTGGCCCGGCTGGTGGGGTACCTTTTGGATACGCAGAAACGGGCGCTCGCCCATTTGCAGAAGGCCGTCGTTTACGCCCCCAGCCAGTTCTTGCAGATGGACCACGACGCCATGGCTAACCTGGAACTGACCGCGGCCCGACGCGACGGCAAGAAGCACGGCTCCTTGCTCTGGGTGCTGGACGAGACCCGCACCGCCATGGGCGGCCGACTGCTGAAGCAATGGTTAGAGCGGCCCCTTTTGTCAGTGAAGAAAATCACTGCCCGTCAAGATAAGGTGGCCACGTTAGTGGGCGACTATTTCCAGCGCAGCGCGCTGCAAGACCAGCTGACCAAGGTGTATGATCTGGAACGGCTGGCTGGCCGTATTGCCCTGGGCAGTGCCAATGGCCGTGATTTGCTGCAGCTCAAGGCCTCGCTGGAGCAGGTCCCCGGCATCATGGACACCTTGAAGCAGCTGAAGGGGGACAGCTTCACCGCTTTTCTTAAAGGGATGGACCCGGTACCGGAAGTGGCCGCACTGATTGGCCGGTCCATCGTGGACGATCCGCCCATCTCAATCACGGAGGGCGACGTCATTCGTGACGGGTATAACGACCAGTTGGACCAGTACCGGGATACGATGCACCATTCGAAGCGCTGGATCGCCAATCTGGAAGCCCAAGAGCGCCAGGTGACCGGCATCCACAACCTGAAGATCGGTTACAACAAGGTCTTTGGTTACTACATTGAGATTACCCGGGCGAACTTGGATAAAGTGCCCGCTGGCCGGTACGAGCGCAAGCAGACCCTGACGAACGCCGAGCGCTTCATTACCCCGGAGCTGAAGGACCAGGAACGGCTGGTACTGGAAGCGGAGGAGCATTCCACCGCGCTGGAGTATAAGCTATTTACTGAGGTCCGGGGGGAGATTCAGAAAGAAATTCCCCGCATCCAGCAGCTGGCGGCCCAATTAGCGGCCCTGGATGTTCTGCAGGGCTTCGCCGTTATCGCAGAACAATACCATTACGTCCGGCCCACCTTCGTCGAACACAAGCAGGACCTGCACATCGTCAACGGCCGGCATCCCGTTGTCGAGAAAGTACTCGGGCCCAATCAATACGTTCCGAACTCCGTGACGATGGACCAGGACACGGATATTTTGCTCATCACCGGCCCGAACATGTCCGGGAAGTCGACCTATATGCGGCAGCTGGCACTGTCCGTCATCATGGCCCAGTGCGGCAGTTATGTTCCGGCCGAGAAGGCCCAGATGCCGCTGTTTGACCACATTTTCACCCGTATCGGCGCCGCCGATGACCTGTTGTCCGGCAATAGTACCTTTATGGTTGAAATGATGGAGGCTAACGATGCGCTGATCCACGCCACGCCCCGCAGCCTGATCCTTTTTGACGAGATTGGCCGGGGGACCGCCACCTATGACGGCATGGCGTTGGCCCAGGCGATCATCGAGCACATTCATAACCACGTCGGGGCGAAGACACTGTTTTCTACCCACTATCATGAACTGACCCAGCTTGCAGACACTTTGCCGAAGCTGAGGAACGTCCATGTCGGGGCGGCGGAAGAAAATGGCCAGCTGGTCTTTCTGCACAAAGTGGAGCCCGGTCCGGCCGATAAGTCCTACGGGATCCACGTGGCCAAACTGGCCGGACTACCGGAGCCGGTGATTCAGCGGGCAGATGTGATCTTGCAGGAATTGGAAGGGAAGAAACGGTCCGTGCCGGCACCCGCCACCGTGAAGCAGGCGGTGCCCATAGTGGCGGAGACCGCCACCCCGGTTAAGCAGCAGGCGACTACGGACGCAGCTGGGAACACTGCTCCAGCCAAGGAGAAACACGCCGAACAACAGCTGGCACTCTTCCAGCCGCAGACGGTGGCCTTGCCCGATTCGACGAGTCAATATATTGTGGATGCGTTAAAGGACTTGGATATTGGGCACATGACCCCGATTCAGCTGATGAACCAAGTCGACGCTTGGCAGCAGAAACTGCGCCGGGACGCCAAAAAGCAGCAAAAGCGCGGCACTGACCGTGCGCACTAAAATAGATTAACTCAGAAGAAAGGAGCGCGTCTGCATGGGCAAAATTCATGAACTATCGACCCAAGTCAGCAACCAGATTTCTGCCGGGGAAGTGATCGAACGCCCGGCTTCAGTAGTCAAGGAACTCGTCGAGAATTCCTTGGATGCTGGTGCCAGTCAAATTCGCATCCAGGTCAAAGACGGCGGCATGAGTCTGATTACCGTCAGCGATAACGGCAGCGGCATTGCCAGCGACGATATTCCGCTGGCTTTCGCCCGCCACGCCACCAGCAAGATCGTCACGAGTGCCGACTTGTTCAAGATCGGCACCCTGGGTTTCCGCGGCGAAGCCCTGGCGTCCATCGGGGCGGTGGCCAAAGTCACGATGACGACCAGCACCAAGGACGGCCTGGGCGACACAGCCGTAGTTGAAGGCGGCGAGATGGTTAAGCGGGAAAAGACCAGCCAGCCCCAGGGGACCACGATCACGGTGCGGGACCTGTTTTACAATACGCCGGCCCGGCTGAAGTACATGAAGTCCGTCCAGACTGAGCTGTCGCACATTGCGGACATCGTGGACCGCATCGCCCTGGGCCACCCCGATATTGCTTTCACCCTGGTGAACGACACCAAGACGCTCTTTGCCACGGTGGGCAACAAGGACTGGCGCCAGACCATCGCCGCGATTTACGGCAATTCCGTTGCCCAGGCGCTGCTCCCCATTTCCGGGGACACGCTGGACTATCAGGTGCACGGGTATATCGCCAAGCCGGAGGTGACCCGGGCGTCGCGGAACTTCATTTCTCTCCTGATCAACGGCCGTTACATCAAGAACTATGCCTTGAACAAGGCGTTGATTGAGGGTTACGGGACCAAGCTGATGGTCGGCCGCTATCCGGTGGCTGTGGTGGCCATTCAGATGGACCCGCTGCTGGTGGACGTCAATGTGCATCCCACCAAGCAGGAGGTGCGGCTGAGCAAGGAAGAAGAGCTCACCGACCTGCTCACCAAGCTGGTGGCGGAGCAACTGGGCACCGCCCGTCTGGTGCCCAACGCACTGACGAATCTCGGCTCCCACTCCCGGCCCAGCTCCCCCCAGATGCAGCAGTGGGCCGACCTGGCCAATGAACTGGATTCAATCAGTACCCAAGACAGAAAGCCGTCGGCAGCCGCCCCGGCCGATCCGGTCGTCAGTGAAGAGACCACGCCCGTGGCCGCGACCGCTACGGCCCACGTTACCACCGCTGCCTTCATCGCCCCCGGGGCGTTACACCCTGAAGACGTGTCGGCGGATTCGGCCAAGCTCGCGGCGTGGGATGCCCGGGTCGCCAAGGACCATCCCGCTTTGGCGTTTTCTGCCGGTTCCCAGCCCCAGACCGCCGAACAGACCGCGCTGGTGGACAACACCAACACCCCCGCCAAGCGTTTCCCCCAGCTCCATTATCTGGCCCAGGTGCACCGTACTTATCTGCTGGCCGAGGGGGAAGACGGGTTCTACATTCTGGACCAGCACGCGGCGCAGGAACGAGTGAACTACGAGATGTACCGGGAGAAAGTCGGCCACTTGCAGCCAGACCAGCAGACGCTGCTCGTCCCGCTGATCCTGGACTATTCAGCCGCGGACTATTTGGCCATCAGTCAGCACCTGACTGACTTGGCTAAGGTCGGTATTGACCTCGAACCGTTCGGTGACAACTCGTTTGTCGTGCATTCCCACCCGGCGTGGTTCGCTCAGAAGGATGTGGAACCGATGATCCGCGAGATGATCGACTACTTTCTCACTGACCACACGCTGAGCCTGGCCAAGTTCCTGAATAAGGCGACCGCCTTGATTGCCTGCAAGGCTTCCATCAAGGCGGGTATGACGATCAGTCAAGCCGAGGCCCAGCGGCTGCTGGACGACCTGCGGGAATGCGAGAATCCCTTCAACTGCCCCCACGGCCGGCCGACGATGACCCACTTCAGCGACCAGAACCTGGCGCGCATGTTCAAGCGTATCCAGGATTCCCACCATGCGTGGGGCGGGGCGTAACGCACAGATGTTTGTGTTAGACTAATAACAGAGAGAAAAGAGGGGACTGCCATGTACGAATTCTTCACCGGCACCGTCGCCGCTGTGCATACGGATTACATCGTGCTGGCGGTCCACGGGGTCGGCTACAAGCTCATCGTACCCAATCCTTACCGCTTCACCAGCGGTGCGGAAAACGTTACGGTCTACGTCGAACAGACGCTGCGCGACAACATCGGCTTGACACTGTACGGGTTCGCCGACTTGGATGAGAAGGTCATGTTCCAGCACTTGGTCAGTGTGACCGGTATTGGGCCCAAGTCGGCCTTAGCCATTCTGGCCACTGGCGATGCCGCGGCGCTGGTCCAAGCCATTCAAGAGAATGATGTGAAGTATCTGACCCACTTCCCGGGGATTGGGAAGAAGTCCGCCCAGCAGATCATCTTGCAGCTGGCGGACCGCTTAACGCCCACGGGCAAAACGGTGCCGGCCCACGCCGCAGTGGCCGATCCAGCCGCCGTCAACGACCCGCCGGCCTTGCGCGATGCCTTGGCCGCGCTGCGCACCTTGGGCTACAGCGACAAGGACGTGACCCGGGTCGCCAAGAGTTTGCGGACGGCCGCCGCTCAGTCCACGGATGACTATATCCGCACGGGCTTGAAGCTGCTCACCCGCGCCTAATGCGAACCATGAAGAAAGGGGGATGTGCCTGTGACTGAATCTGACCGAATCGTCGATGCCGATGCTAATAATAACGAAGATGCCGCCGATATGACCTTGCGGCCAACCCGGCTGGCTGATTACATCGGCCAAGACGCCCTGAAACACCAGCTGGCCGTCTTTATTCAGGCGGCCTTAGCGCGCAACGAATCGTTGGACCACGTCCTCCTTTATGGTCCGCCGGGACTGGGCAAGACCACACTGGCGGCAATCATCGCCAATGAAATGGGCGTCCATCTGCGCCAAACCAGCGGGCCGGCGATTGAGAAGAGCGGCGATTTGGTCGCCCAGCTTAACGAACTTCAGCCTGGCGACGTCCTCTTCATTGATGAGATCCACCGGCTGCCGAAACCGGTAGAAGAAGTGCTGTACTCTGCTATGGAAGATTTCTATATCGATATCGTGGTGGGGGAGGGGCCGGCCGCGCACCCAATCCACTTCACGCTGCCGCCCTTCACTTTGGTGGGGGCGACAACCCGCGCGGGGCTCCTTTCTGCCCCGTTGCGGGACCGCTTCGGGATCAGTATGCATATGGCGTACTATAGTACCAAGGAGCTGACCCAGATCGTCAACCGCTCGGCCCATATTTTCGGTCTGACCATTGATGCCCAAGGGGCCGGCGAAATCGCCCGGCGGTCCCGGGGGACCCCGCGGATCGCCAACCGGCTGTTGCGGCGGGTACGGGACTTCGCCACTGTCAGCGGCGATGGGACCATTACCCAGGCCGTTGCCGCGTCGGCTCTGACCCAGCTGCAAGTCGATGACTTGGGGCTGGATACGCTGGACCGCAAGATCCTGCACCTGATGATCGACCATTACGCCGGCGGTCCGGTGGGGCTGAAGACCATCGCCGCCAATGTGGGCGAAGATGAACAGACTGTGGCCGATATGTACGAACCGTTTCTCATGCAGCGCGGTCTGCTCATGCGGACACCGCGCGGGCGGGTCGTCACCCCGCTGGCTTATCAGCACCTGGGCTTGACACCCCCATCACACAATATGGATTTGGAAGTGTAATTTTGCTCTCGACAGAAGACTTTGATTATGATTTACCCCAAGAACTGATTGCCCAGACCCCGCTCCCCGAGCGGGACGCCTCCCGGATGCTGGTCCTCGACACCGCCACCGGCGAGACCACCGATAAACATTTCTACGACATCCTTGACTACGTTCATCCGGGGGATGCCGTGGTCATGAACGACACCCGGGTGATGCCCGCGCGGCTCTACGGCATCAAGCCGGAAACCGGCGGCCACGTGGAGGTCTTATTGCTGAATAACCCCCAGGGCGACGATTGGGAAGTGCTGATGAAGCCGGCCAAGCGCATCCACGTCGGCACCGAGATCGACTTCGGCGACGGCCTGCTCAAGGCGACCGTCACCGAGGAACGGGATGAAGGCGTGCGGATGATCCGCTTCAGCTACGACGGCATCTTCATGGAGATTCTGGATAAGCTGGGAGAAACCCCGCTGCCGCCATACATTAAGGCGAAGCTCGACGACCCCGAGATGTACCAGACCGTCTACGCCAAGGAAGTCGGCTCAGCGGCGGCCCCCACAGCCGGCCTGCACTGGACCAAGGAACTGCTCCAGAAGGTCCAAGACAAGGGCGTCAAGCTCGTCTACCTGACCCTGCACATCGGCTTGGGCACCTTCCGCCCCGTATTGGAAGAAAATGTCGAAGACCACAAGATGCACTCCGAGTTCTACCGGTTGACCCCGGAAGCGGCAGCTACCCTGAATGACGTCCGCGCCAAAGGTGGCCGCATCATCGCCACCGGGACCACCGTCATCCGCACGCTGGAGTCGATTGGGACCAAGTTCGACGGCGCCATCAAAGCCGATTCGGGCTGGACGGATATTTTCATCAAGCCCGGGTACCAATGGAAAGTCGTCGATGCGTTCATCACGAATTTTCATCTGCCCAAGTCCACCCTGGTCATGCTGGTCGCTTCTTTCACCGGCCGGCACATGATTCTCAATGCCTACCAGCACGCCGTGGCCGAGAAGTACCGCTTCTTCAGCTTCGGCGACGCCATGTTCATCTACAACAGCCAAAACCCGCATCCGCTGCCGCTGCACGAGATGGACTGAGACGGGGTAGTGTCCGGCGCTGGCCCGGGTGGCTACGGGCTGCGCAAATTGCGAGGCAGGTTAGTTTCTCGCGCTGGCCCGGGTGACTCCGGGCTCCGCTGGCGGGGGCTGGAACGTGGTGCGTCGACTTTAAGCCAAATGCAAAGAACGCATTTGGCTTAAAGCTCGCCGTTGGCCTAAGCGGTCAAAAACCGACCGCTAAGGCCAATCTCAC
>NZ_KI271586.1:47104-54413 GCF_000469325.1 Schleiferilactobacillus shenzhenensis LY-73
CGAAACAATCTTTCCAACTCTCTGATACAAAAACTGGGACCAAGCACACGCCGCCGCAATGGCTGCAACGTGTGTGTGATCCCAGTATTTTTGTCTAAATATTCAACTTGCCGAATGAATGTTGATAAATGCAGCAAAACCCCGAAGGGCAAACCTTCAGGGTCTCACGGATGTGCTGGAGTCCGCTTAGGGGCACCTTAACTGGCGGAGCACTGTTTCTCGTCGTCAGCGACGACCGAGAGCTTCTTCTTAGAAACGCAGATCCGGCCATTGGCGTTGTTCACGAGCCACTGGTCGGCCACCGACATGATGACGGATTGTTCTAAGACGACCTCGATCTTCCCCCGAACTTTGGAAAAACGATGGTCCTCCATGGTGTAGCTTGAGGCAATCACGGATTGCCCTACTTTAAGGTCTGTCATAAACCTTCCCCTGCTTTCCAAGCCATTGTGGCGGCACCATCCCCCCGGACAGGACCGCTGGCTTAAAGGCACCCCTGTAGAAGAGGTTGGCAACATCATATGAAATGTGAAGACAATTGTCAATGCTTGTTGACCAATTTGCACAATTTTGACACAATCCGTGACCGCTAACAGATATCGTAGTTTTTAAACACCCCCCTTGGCGCACAGCACACTCCTGGCGGCTAAGCTGGCGGCTGTTCCTTTTTGCTTACTTCTGGTAAGATAGTAGGGCGCTTCCAACGATGAATGACGACACGAAGATAACAGAGTAGGAGATTTTTATGACACCACCGATCCAATACCGTTTAATTAAGAAAGAAAAACACACGGGCGCCCGGCTGGGGGAGCTGATCACGCCCCACGGCACGTTCCCCACACCGATGTTCATGCCGGTGGGGACCCAAGCGTCCGTGAAGCTGATGAGTCCGGAAGAGTTGAAAGAAATGGGCGCTGGGGTCATTCTTTCCAATACCTATCACCTGTGGCTGCGGCCCGGTCCGGAGATCGTGAAGGAAGCCGGCGGTCTGCACCAGTTCATGAACTGGGATCAGGGGATCCTTACCGATTCCGGCGGCTTCCAGGTCTTTTCGCTGGCCGAAAACCGTGATTTGACGGAAGAAGGGGTGCACTTCAAGAGCCATCTGTCAGGGGCGAAGATGTTCCTTTCTCCCGAAAAAGCGATTGCGATCGAAAACGACCTAGGGCCCGACATTATGATGTCGCTGGATGAATGTCCGCCATTCTTCGCCAGCTACGAGTATGTGCGCGACTCAGTGGCCCGGACGAGCCGTTGGGCAGAGCGGGGGCTCAAAGCCCACCGCAATCCAGATACGCAGGGTTTATTCGGCATCGTCCAAGGCGCCGGCTTCCAGGACCTGCGGGAGCAGAGTGCCAAGGACTTGGTCAGCTTGGACTTTCCTGGGTATTCCATCGGCGGTCTGTCCGTCGGCGAATCTAAAGCCGAGATGAACCATGTCCTGGACTTTACCACGCCGCTGCTGCCGGAACACAAGCCCCGTTACTTGATGGGCGTGGGCAGTCCCGATGCGCTGGTGGACGGCGTCATTCGCGGCATCGACATGTTTGATTGCGTACTGCCCACGCGGATCGCCCGTAACGGCACCGTGATGACCCATCACGGCCGGCTGGTAGTCAAAAATGCGCAGTACGCCCACGACTTCACGCCGCTCGACCCGGACTGCGACTGCTACACCTGCACCCATTACACCCGGGCTTATATTCGCCACCTGATCAAGGCCGACGAAACGTTTGGTTTGCGGTTGACCACGTACCATAATTTATACTTCCTTATCCATCTTATGGCTGATGTGCGCCAAGCGATTATGGATGATAATTTACTTGAGTTCCGTCAGAATTTGTTTGACGAATACGGCTACACTGGCGCGACGGCGAAAAACTTCTAAGGAAGCGGGCACAAGCCCGTGAAATATGATACAGTGTTAGACGAAAACCATTGAAGGAGTGTATTCAAACGTGAATATCTTTTTAGCAAGCACGGCGGCTGCCAACACGGCTAGCCCTCTGGGTGGGAGCATGGGCATGATCGTCATGCTGGTCATTGTCTTCGGCCTCATGTACTTCATGATGATGCGGCCGCAAAAGAAGCAGCAGCAGAAGCGGCAAGAAATGCTCAACCAGATGAAGAAGGGTGACCACATCGTCACGATCGGCGGTCTGCACGGTGTCATCGACACCATCAACAAGACAGACAAAACCGTCGTGATCGACAGCGATGGCATCTACCTGACCTTCAATCTGGGTGCGATCCGCACCGTCGAACCGACAAGTTCTGCCGCTCCTGCAACGACGGACAGCGACACCCAAGCGACAGACGCCAATGAAGCCGCCGCTGACGACGACAACGCGAGTGCCGGCACTGATGCTGGCAGCGATGATACTAGCAGCGACGACGCCAATAAGGCAGACGACGCCAAGTAAGTTCCAGCACCGGGCAGTACCTGCGGGTACGGCCCTTTTTGTTTGGCCCGGTGTGTTCGAACACGGTATAATAAGGTTGTAGTCGATAGGTTTTTGAGAAAGCAGGTGCAGTCATGACTGATCCCGTATTCTTTAATCCCGGTGGCCAAAATGCGCCAATGGCCCCTTACTACCAGTACAGTCCGTACCATAATCCGTGGATCATGCAGACGCAGGACTTGGCGAACACCCAGCTCGTCGTCTACATTCAACCGGATGGCAAGCTGAAGTTTGTCTTCGCGGCGATCCACCCAGAGACAACAGACGAGTCGCAATCGTCTACCCAGCAAACTGCTGACCAAGCGGCCACGATGTGAGCCGGGGCAGCCCCCACAATGTCAATTGGCAGTGTGGGGGCCGCTTTTTTCTGTTGGCCGCCCGTATTGGACGTTACCAGGGCGGTCATAGTCACTTTTTATAAGTCCCCGTTACAAATAGTGATGTTCAATCATGGACAATATCCGGTATCCTAAATGTTGTACGTTGATGCGTTGGCGGGGGAGTCAACCGCATCGCCGCACACTCAAAGTTCGGTTGCGGTATTAGGAGTACCTGGGGAGAAAACCGGCACGTGTCACTTGCCATATTTGAACCAACTTTTTCATCGGGAGGATTGGCCCACCGTTGGGCCGATAAAAGGACTGCAGAGAGGCAGTCCTTTTTTGCGTCCTCAGGCGCCACGTCCGCGACCATTACTTCGTGCAATCTGGCCAACGAACAAAAATATTTTGCGTCCGTTAGAGAGTGCAAAACCGCGACACACCGCCGTTTATGGTACCGCTGCCAAGAATAAATCGAATTCCCGTGAAATAAATCACAGAAATTGCTTTACAAATGACCGGGCATCCTGTATATTAATTCTTGTGAAGAGGATAACAGAAAATCAAAACCTTACGGAGGTATAACAATGCTCGAGACTGTCAAAAAGAACCAACCCACAAAGGAAACGGTGCCAACAGTTGACGACATGATCAATTCCTTGGTCAAGGATGCACATGAAGCCCTGAAGATCATGGAAACCTTCGACCAAGCCAAGGTCGATCACATCGTTCACGAAATGGCCATCGCCGGCCTGAACGCCCACATGCGTTTGGCCAAGATGGCGGTCGAAGAAACCGGTCGGGGTGTCTATGAGGACAAGGCGGTCAAGAACATGTTTGCCACCGAAGAAATCTGGCACGCCATTAAGGACGACAAGACCGTCGGCGTCATTGAAGATGACCAGCAGCACCAGATCATGAAGATTGCCGAACCGGTCGGCGTCATCGCCGGGGTGACACCGGTGACCAACCCGACCTCGACGACCATGTTCAAGGCCATGATCAGTATCAAGACGCGCAACCCGATCATCTTTGCCTTCCACCCGAAGGCTCAGAAGTGTTCCGCCGCTGCCTTGGAAGTCATCAAGAAAGCCGCCATCGCTGCCGGTATGCCGGAAGGGGCTTTGAGCTACATTCCGACTCCGAGCATTGACGCGACTAAGGCCTTGATGAACCACCCCGGCGTCGCCACTGTCCTCGCGACCGGCGGCCCCGGCATGGTCAAGTCCGCGTATTCTACGGGTAAGCCGGCTCTTGGTGTTGGTGCCGGGAACGTGCCTGCCTATATCGAGAAAACGGCGAACATCCGTCAGGCCGTTAACGACATCGTTCTTTCTAAGTCCTTCGATAACGGCATGATTTGCGCCTCTGAGCAGGCGGCCATTGTCGATGCGGACATCTACGATGAAGTGAAGGCTGAATTCATCCGCCAGGGTGCCTACATGGTGAAGAAAGACGAGATTGCCAAACTGAGCAAGACCGTCATTTCTGAAGAAAAGCACGCCGTTAACCCCGACGTTGTGGGTAAGTCGGCCAATACCATTGCGGAGTGGGCTGGGCTGAAAGTGCCCAAGGGCACCCCGGTACTGGTGGCTGAAATCGACGGTGTCGGCGACAAATATCCGCTGAGCCGCGAGAAACTTTCTCCCGTTCTGGCCTTGATCAAGGCGAAGAACCACGAAGACGGCTTCAAGAAAGCTGAAGAAATGCTGGAGCTGGGCGGCATGGGCCACTCCGCCGTCATTCACACGGATGATGACGACCTCATCGTTCAATACGGTCTGCGCATGAAGGCCTGCCGGATCCTGGTCAACTCCCCGAGTTCCGTTGGCGGTATCGGCGACCTGTACAACAATATGATTCCGTCCTTGACTCTGGGCTGCGGCTCTTACGGGATGAACTCCATTTCTCACAACGTCGGCACCATCGACCTCTTGAACATCAAGACGGTAGCGAAGCGCCGGAATAACCTGCAATGGGTGAAGCTGCCGCCCAAGATCTACTTCGAAAAAAACTCCGTGAACTACCTGGAGAAGATGCAGGGCATCAACCGGGTGTTCATCGTCGCTGACCACGGTATGGAGAAACTGGGCTACGTCAAGGTCGTTGAAGACGTGCTCAAGCGCCGCCCGGGGTCCGTCCAGTTCCAGACCTTCTTGGATGTTGAGCCGGATCCATCGAGCGACACCGTCTTCCATGGTCAAGCGGCTATGAACGACTTCAAGCCGGACACCGTCATTGCCATCGGCGGCGGCTCTGTCATGGACGCTGCCAAGGGCATGTGGATGTTCTACCAGGCACCGGATTCTTCCTTCTTCCGGGCCAAGCAGAAATTCTTGGACATTCGCAAACGGACCTACAAGTTCCCCAAGCTGAACGACGTCAAGCTGATCTGCATCCCGACGACTTCCGGGACGGGTTCTGAAGTAACGCCCTTCGCGGTCATCACCGACAGTGAGACCGGTGTGAAATACCCGTTGGCAGACTACGCTCTGACCCCGGACGTGGCCATCGTGGACTCAAAGTTCATCGAGACCGTGCCTAAGACCGTGGTTGCTGACTCCGGGCTGGATGTACTGTGCCACTCCATCGAGAGTTACGTCTCCACCATGGCCTCCCACTACACCCGCGGGCTGAGCCTGCAGGCCGCCAAGCTGGTCTTCGATAACCTGAAGAAGAGCTATGACGGAGACCAGGAAGCCAAGAGCAACATGCACGACGCCTCCACGATGGCCGGGATGGCCTTCGCCAATGCGCTGCTGGGTATCAACCACTCCATTGCCCACAAACTGGGCGGGGAGTACCACCTGCCCCACGGCCGGGTGATTGCCATCACTATGCCCCACGTGATTCGCTACAATGCGAAAATGCCTGAGAAGCGCGCCGTTTGGGCGAAGTACAACTACTTCCGCGCCGACGAGGATTACGCAGAAATTGCCCGTTACGTTGGGGTGAAAGGTAACACGACGGAAGAACTCGTCAACAACCTGGCCGATGCCATCGTGAAGCTGGCGGAGAGTGTCGGCGTGAAGATGTCCTTGAAGGACCAAGGCATCAGCAAGCAGGACGTGGATAGTGCCGCCGACCGCTTAGCCGAACTGGCTTACGAAGATAACTGCACGATCACCAACCCGAAGGAACCCCTGATTGCCGACATGGCGCAAATCATCCGGGACGAATGGGCCGGCCCCAAGTCCAGTTTCTAATCTTTCCCGAGACCCGCGGAGAGCACCGCTCTCTTGACAGTCTTCGGTGCTCCCATCCCTTAGCCTCCTAAGTTACCACGGCAGCGCTGCCCGACGAATCCTCGTCTGACGGCGCTGCCTTTCTGATTTCTGCAATTAACGGTACAATGAAGAAAAACGAAAGCAGGCGTCCTATGTTCAAAGAAGTCAAGAACGGCCGGCAATTCGCCGGTCAGGCCATTATCCAGGGCATCACCGTGCGGGCGGCCAAAAACGGCTCGCAGTATGCCGACGCAACGCTGACCAACCACGATGAGACCGTTCCGGTGAAGATCTGGGAGATCCAGCCGGATTCGATCATGACCTACAATAATAAGGCCATCGACTTCACGGCCACCCGCTCGGATTACAACGGCAAGCTCCAGTTTGTGCTGGACAGCTTCTCCATCAACCCGACGCTGCAGCTGCGCGACCTTCTGCCGGCCAGTTACTGGGATAACGCTCAGCTGAAGGAGGGCTTCAACCACTTCCTGATGAAGATCACCGACCCCATTTACCAGCATCTGGTTCGGACGCTGTACAACGACGTGGACGACGCCATCGTGGACAAGCTCAGCGAGATGCCGGCGGCCATTCGGATGCACCACGCCTTCATCGGCGGACTGTATACCCACACCCTGTCCATGGCGTATGAAGCAGAGGGTATCCTGACCCATACCATCTACGCTAAGACCATCAACCAGTCACTGTTGTATGCCGGTATCCTCCTCCACGACCTGGGCAAGGCTTTCTGCTACACCAATGCCACCGATCATACCGCCACGAAGCAGGCCAATCTTCTGGAACACGTGGCCATCATCGACGGGATGATCGTCGACTATGCCCGCAACACGCTGCATCTGAACTACGCCGCGAGTCTGAACGACGAACACATTCTGAACCTGCGCCACCTGGTCCTGTCCCACCACGGCAAGCTGGAGTACGGCGCGGCCATTAAGCCGGCCACCCCGGAAGCCATGCTGCTGCACCACGTGGACGACTTGGACGCCCACATGGAGATGATGCGGATGGCCGAGGCGGATCTGAAGCCCGGCAGCGTCGCGGACCAGCGCAACTTCGGGCTGGATGGTGCGTTTGTTTATCATTCTACATTGTAAGTAAGAAAGCTCAGGCGAGGCCAGGACATCATTTGCTGGATGTGTCCTGGCCTCGTTTTGTCGTATGAGGGATTTGCCGGGGTACGGCGTTGCCTTCGCGCTGCCGCCTTGTGAACTAGGAGATGATCCGCGAGGCCCGGCGATTTGGGCCCTCCGGCTGGCTGGGCGTGGAACGCCATGGGCAC
>NZ_KI271586.1:54775-63273 GCF_000469325.1 Schleiferilactobacillus shenzhenensis LY-73
AGCGGTCTTTGCTAAAAGGCTCAAAGCCGTGCCCACCACGATCCAGCCCCCTCCCGTGCAGCCTGGAGTCATCCGGGCCGACGCCAGACATTACCATTCCGGCGAAAATTTCGTTGCTTTTCTCCTCGCAAAAAATAATGTCAGAAAAAGTTGAACCGCGGCGCCAGTGGTGCGGATAACAGGGTGAGCAGGGAGGCGAGCAGGATGAGCGTCGATGCAGTGACAGCTGAATACCTGGTGAACGAATATGGCAGCGCCCTGTACGGGTTCTGCCGCAAACTGACACGCAATACCGCCGACGCTGACGACTTGTACCAGCAAACCTTCCTGCGCTTGCTCGTGATGCCGGCGGCGATCGACTTGGACCATAACCCAAGAGGCTTCCTCATGGCCGTAGCCGTGCGTCTCTGGCACGACAGCCAGCGTAAGTGTGCGCGCCGAGACCGGATTGCTCCGGTGCATGCGGGCAAAGACGTGGACAGCGTCGCCGATCAGACCCGGGCCAGTGATGACTGGGCAGTGCGGGAACGGCAGAACGATGTCCAGGCCGCAGTCGGTGACTTGCCGGACAAACTGCGGGTGCCGGTGCTGCTGTATTTCTTGGTTGGCCGGCCGCACACCGAGGTCATCTGTCCCCATTGCGGTGCGCGGACTGACGGCAGCAAGCCGTATTGTGCGAACTGCGGGGAGCCGCTGACAGGCGTGGCGCCGACGGTTCAGCCGGTGGCAAAATGGCCGCTAATCGTCGGTTTGGTCTGTTTCGCGCTGCCCATTGTCTACATGATCGTGATTGCCGGCATCTTAATGTTCGTGCCGCGGTTCCACTAGCGGGCAAACAAAAAGAGGACCCTCCTTCACTGGGGAGCGGTCCTCTTTTTGTGTTTCAGATTCAGATCATGTTAGAACACGTCGCCGTTAAAAATCGAGTTCTTGACGACCACGTAATCCACCTTCCGCAGGGACTCCAAGTCCCGGCCGCCGGCATAAGAGATGCTGGACTGCAGGTCTTCCTGCATTTCCTTCAAGGTGTCAGAGATCTTGCCCTTAACCGGCACCAGCATTTTCTTTCCTTCCACGTTGTGGCGGGAGCCGGTCTGGTACTCGGAAGCAGAACCGTAATATTCTTGGAACTGCTCGCCGTCGACGGTGACCTTGTGGCCGGGCGTTTCTTCATGGCCGGCAAAGAGGGAACCAATCATGCACATCGTCGCGCCGAAGCGGATGGACTTGGCGATGTCGCCGTTGTGGCGAATGCCGCCGTCGGCGATGATCGGCTTACGGGCAGCCTTGGCGCACCACTGCACCGCAGCGAGCTGCCAGCCGCCAGTGCCGAAGCCGGTCTTCAACTTGGTGATGCAGACCTTGCCAGGGCCGATGCCGACCTTGGTGGCGTCCGCACCGGCGTTCTCCAATTCCCGGACCGCTTCGGGGGTGCCCACGTTGCCGGCGATGACGAAGCTGGCCGGCAGATACTTCTTGATCTGGTGAATCATGTCGATCACGACTTGGGAATGACCGTGGGCGATGTCGATGGTGATGTACTCCGGTACCAGCTTTTTGGCGGCCAGTTCTTCGATGAAATCAAATTCGCTGTCTTTCACGCCCACCGAGATGGAAGCGTACCGGTCGTGGTCGTGCATCATCGCCACGAAATCCGCCCGGGTCTCGGGCTGGAAACGATGCATAATGTAGAAATAGCCGTTGTTGGCGAGCCACAGGGCGAGGGGCTCGTCGATGATCGTCTGCATGTTAGCCGGGACGACCGGAATCTTAAATGTGCGGCCGCCCAGCGTGACACTGGTGTCGCATTCCTTGCGGCTCTTCACGATACACTTGTTGGGAATCAGCTGGATATCTTCGTAATCAAATACATTCATGGATAAATTCCTCCAAACCCGAACATTAGTCGGACCGAATACTTCTTTCTTAACGCCTCTGGTACTATAACGAACGTGGCTGAGAAAGTCAACCCGAAATGTTCGAATTTATTTTTGGCCGGTTTTGAGTAGAAGCAAGTAAACCGTAGACACGTACGTCAACATATCGGAGTGAGAATAGTGAAAGTCACCAACCTTCCCAACCCTTTCAAACCACGATTTGAAGAGCAAACATATATTAATAGAAAGCGGTTGCAAAAAAACAGTTTGTTTGCTATGGTTGATGAAAGGAGATGAAAATCATGGAAACAAATTTGGCAACTCGCAAGATGGTGCTCTCGGTGGTAATCTCGGCCATTTTTTCTCTTTTACTTGGTTTGACTTTCTTGCCTCAGACGGTTCATGCTTATGTCTATGAGACGTACAGTACCAAAAACGTCTATGGGGTCTCTTACCAAAAGTATTGGCCCACTGGTTCGACGACTGCTTGGCAGCGGCAACAGATCAATGATCAAATGTACCGATGGAATACTAGCAACGGTACTGGTCTAGTCACACCAATCAATGTGACCATCGGTAGCAATCAAGCGCAATCAATTCTTGACTATTATTACGATGCACAGGGATATAAAGCACCAGATGTAACAGGTACCACTTTCCACTTTTATGGGGACAACCAAGTGAGTTTCACCAATTCAAATTGGACCTATGCCCAGATGCATGCGTTGGGTACAGTTTATAACACGCAACCAAACTCAATCAAGATACAGACTTGGGCCCATGAGACGGGCCACGGTTTTGGTTTGGCGCATAATAATGATTCAAGTCATCCATCTGTCATGAGGCAGGTGATTGATGGTTCCTTTAATGGACCAACCATCAATGATCTCAAGGGGATTAATTACCTGTACAACTAAACCAAGGGGGATAAATCTATGAAAGCCCGTAAAGCACTGCCGCTCATGCTCATGGGCGCGTTGACACTGTTACTTTTTGCATTTTTCGGCTTGCGTCTCTTGCATAATCCGTCGGCTGAAACAAAAACCCAGTCAGCGGGACATTCTGTTTTTACTAAGAAAGTCACGGAAACAAATCCTTTGTCTAAGAAACTGACGACAATCCATAAAGCAAAGGATCAAATGAACGCAGCATACTACAAGCATCCGGTCGTGAATGTTGGCTCAGAGGCCGCAATTGTGAATTATCCGGACACCTTTACCCAGCTGATCAATCGCTCTGAACTGTCTGTGGAAGGGGTCGTCGGCAAGCTCACTGCCAGGCCGTACCAACAGATGGCATTCACTATGGCAGACATTACGGTACGTAAAGTGCTGCATGGTGATCAGAAATTTGTTGGTCAAACAATTCCGGTTCTTTTTTCTGGAGGGAATATCTCCAAGAAAATGCTGTATTCTGGAATCGCTATGAAAGATGCGCTGCAAAATAAGCAGGACCAAGAGACTGTCAATTCCCAAGAAATTGTGACCGTTCAGTACACTGCTGAGCGGCTGCCTCGCGTCGGCGATGCCGTTGCGCTGGTCTTGGCCCGCGCGCCAGAAGGGGCTAACGGCATCACGGAACCTGTCTGGGGAACGTCATTTGGTGCGAAGGGCATTTTCTTCCGTACCGCTGCTGGTGACTATGAGCGCACGCCGGCAACCGTTCCCACTGGTAATGGGCAAGAAAGTCGGTCAAAGCGGTCGACTGCTTCTGCAGATAATGACGAGCAGGCGGACGATGAAAAGATGAATGCTGGTATGACTGAATTGGTCCAGCACGCATTCGCGCAGTAAATTGATTCAAAAGAGCGCAGGTAAACCGATCTAAGAATCGGATTGCCTGCGCTCTTTTTGCAACATCAAGTTGATTTGCTAGCGGACACACATCATTAACAGAAGAATAGTCAATCGACAAACGTAATGGTCTTGCCCTGCCGTTCAATCTCTCCCGCCTGCACCATCGCTTTTAATTGTCGGGACATGGTTTCAGGGGTCGTGCCCAAGTAATTGGCCAGTTCCTTCCAGGCAAAGGGAATCGTCACGGTGGGGCAGCCAGACTCGGTGCGCAGGTCATCCAGGTAGGCATGGATGCGGTCGGGGACCGATTCATCGGCCAGGTAGCCGGTCTGCTGCTCGGCTTGCTGGATCTTCTTTGCTGTCGCTGTGAGCAGGGCGACCGATAATTCTGGGTGGCTGAGCAGAAGCTGAGTAAAGTCGCTGCGGTCGATGAAGCAGACCGTACTGGCGGCCAGTGCCTCGGTGTAGGCGTTGGGGTTCGGTGCCCCCAGCAGCGCTTGTTCGCCGATGTAGCCGCCGGGCTTGGTGATGTTCAGCAGCTGTTCATTACCGCCAGTGGTCAGCTGATACGTCTTCAGCAAGCCGTGGGCGACGACTACCAGCCGTTCGCCGTCGCCCGGCCGGGCAATCTGCTCGCCTTTCGTCAGATGGCGTTCTTGGGTCAAAGCGTCGATCTCGTCTTTAGCGGCCTGGGAGAGCCCGCCGAAGAGCGGGACGAGACGGGTACAATCGTGATGAACGACAGTGGGCATCGGGGTCCGACCTTTCTATCTAAGGCATTAATGAATCAATCTTCGTCGTCGTCCTCTTCTTCGAGCAGGGGCCGGCCGGCCGTCAAGGGGCGGTCGAGGCGCTCTTGGAGAACACGCAAGGCATGCTGATACCAGCTTAACAGAGTCGTCAAGACATCGCTCAGCGGGCGCTTCTCTTCCTTGTCGGCCAGAGCGATGGCCCGGGTGATGAACAGCATGCTGGTATCCAGATCCTCGACCAGCGCAGCCAGCTTGGCGTCCGCACTGGCATACTTGATGCGGCCGTCTTCCTTAAGCATGGTGTAATTGCTGAACTCGGCGCTCGTGGTGGGGATATTCTCACCCTCGTCTAGCAACGCCTCAATGAGGTCGTCCCGCTGGCGGCGTAAGTCCTTGAGCATATGCCAGAGCAATTCTCGGTCGGCGTGGCGGCTGGACCCGGTCATCGTCCAGCGCATTTGCTGGATCTTGGTGGCGAGAACGACGTTATTGGCGATGATATGGCCGCTCATGGCGCCGGCGGTGGGGACGTGGTGGTCGTGGTCGACTTGTTTCTGTTCGGCTTGGTAAGCCGCTTCGATCTCTGCTGTAGTCATGAATTATACCTCCTGAGTTTTGCTGCTGGCAACGGTGTAGCCGAGTTTCGTCACGGCGTCGGCCAGCGCTTGGGCACTGGTCTGGCTGGGGTCGATGGTGGCCTTCAGCTTACTGGCGTTGAACAAGACCTTGGCGTCCTGTACGCCGCTGATTTGGTGCATGGCCCCTTCAATTTTTTGCAGGCAGCTGGGGCAGGTGATGCCGCCGAGTTTTAATGTGACTTTTTCCATTACGAATCAACCTTTCTTAATTGCTTTCATGATGATTATCAGCCATCTGCGCCTGGGAGAAATTGACCGGCGTCAAGTTTTTGGCTTTTCTTGAAGAAATGTGCCGCAACCGCAGCGCGTTGGCAATGACCAGCAGGATGGAGACTTCATGGACCAGCATCCCGCTGCCCATGGTGACCAGACCAATGATTAGGCCCAGCAGAAGCAGGGCGACCGTCCCCACGGCGATGGTGATGTTTTCGGTGACGTTGGCCGTCATCTTGCGGGCCAGGGTGAGTAGCCGGTTCAGCGTAGGCAGGTTGTTGTTCATGAGGATCACGTCCGCGGCATCCATGGCCACGTCCGTGCCGCTGCCCATGGCGATGCCGACATCGGCTTGGGCGAGGGAGGGGCTGTCGTTGATGCCATCGCCGACGAAGGCCACCTTGCGGCCTTTGGCTTGCAATGCCTTAATGTAAGCCGTCTTGTCAGCGGGGAGCAGTCCGCCCCGGGCCTCATCTAAACCAATTTCTGCGCCGATACGCGCGGCCGCTTCTGGCGTATCGCCGGAAAGCATGATCAGCTGGTGCACGCCTTGCTGCCGCAGAGCAGCTATGGCTTCTTTAGCCTGCGGCCGAATCGGGTCGGTAATGGCGAACCGGGCGATGAGTTGGGTACCGTTTGCAATATAAACCAGGGAAGCTGTGGAGGCGCCCAGCGAGGGCATGGTGACGTTTTGGGCGGCCATCAGCTTGGCGTTGCCGACCGCGATGGTGCCGGCAGTGACCCCTTGACCCGGGATGACTTGCAATTCTTCTTTCACCGTGGGAATTTCGGCGTCGTGATCTTGGGCATAGGTGATCAGGGCTTGGCCCAGCGGGTGGGCACTTTGTTGTTCGATGGCAGCGATGCGGCCCAGCCACTTCTGGCGGGCATCTTCATTGACGAACCACTGCACGGACTGGACGCTGGTGCGGCCGGCGGTGAGGGTGCCGGTCTTGTCGAAGACCATGGTGTCGATTTGGTTCAACGTGCTGGCGACATCGCCGCCTTTAAGCAAGAGGCCCTGTTTGGCGCCGGTGCCGATACCGACCACGTTGGTGACCGGGGCACCGATCACCAAGGCACCTGGGCAGCCCAGGACCAGGATCGTGATTGCCAGCCGGGCGTCTCGGGTGACGAGACCGACGATCAAGGCAATGACCAAGACCAGCGGCGTGTACCACTTGGCGAAACGCTGAATGAATGAGGCCACGGGGGACTGGGCATCTTGGGCTTCTTCCACTAGGTCGATAATCTGACCGTAGACGGTGTCGTCACCGACCTGCTTGACTTGGAGCTGCAGGCTGCCGTTCGTGACGGTGCTGCCGGAATAAACGTCGTCGCCAGCCACCTTGCGCCGTTCCTCGGGCTCCCCAGTAATGCGGGATTCGTCTACGAGACCGGTGCCGCCTAAGACGTGACCGTCCACGGGCGCGGTGGTCCCAGTGGCCAGCTGGATCGTATCGCCGACGGCCAAGTCGTCAACGGGCGTATCCACTAAGCTGCCGGCCGCCGTGAGTTTCTTCACGGTACTGGGCAGTGCCGTCGCCAGATCCTGGATGGCACTGCGGGTCTTCGCCAAGGACTTGCTCTCCAGCCAATCACCGAAGAGAAACAGGAAAGTGACGATGGCCCCTTCGTTATACTCACCGATGATCAAGGCCCCGACGACCGCGATGGTGACCAGCAGTTCAATACTGATGACCTTGACTCTCAGTGCGGCCCAGGCGTTCAGGGCGATGGGGGCACCGGCGAGAACGGTGCCGATGATCAGAAGAATCGCCCCGATCGGACCGGCCAGCCATTGATGAGCGGCCAGGCCGAGGAGTGTGGCAATCCCGCCAGCGACCATGAGTTGATATTTATGCTGTTGGATGAACATGGTACATCCCTGCTTTCTTAACTTTCTGACACCAGTTTACCGGGCCGGGGCAGAAAGAAAATTGACGGGGATCAAGTTCCGCCAAACAAGTCATGACGAATCGCCAATAAGCGTACCAGCCGCGTTTGAGACCGCTATCATGGTACAATCTAGAAGTAAGAAACATTCATTTTGGAGGAGGATTTTTTGATGCAAACGATTCCTAGTAATCCCACTTTTGCCGGTATTGCCTCGGTGCGGCCGGACATTACCTTCGCGGTTCCTGACGGCCGCAATCTGAAGCTGACCTTGATGCAGCCCTGGGATCCGGATCCGACCCGGCGCCATCCGCTGATCGTCTTCTTGCAAGGCGCCGGCTGGACCAGTCCGGACCGCTTCTCCCAGCTGCCCCAGCTGGCCCAGTACGCCCGCCATGGCTATGTGGTCGCCTCCATTACGCACCGCAACTTCCATGACGGTTATCCTGCACCGGCGTGGCTGGAGGATGCCAAGACGGCGATCCGCTTCCTGCGCCACAATGCCGAGAGCTTCCGCATCGATCCAGACAAGGTCGCTTTCTGGGGGACCAGCTCCGGTGGTCATGCCGCTGAACTGATCGACCTCACCGGGGATGACCCGCGGTACAAGACGAAGGATTTCCCAGACGAATCTGATGCCGTGACCTGCGTGGTCAGCTGCTTCGGCGTCGCCGACATGCTCGCACTGTCCCAGGCGTATATTGCCGCCTCCGCAGATGCGGCTGATTTGCGGCAATCCCAGCCGGATGTGGGGGCGTTCGTCCACTTGGACAAAGGTGAAGAATTTGCCACGAACTTGATGATTCAGATCAGCCCGTCCTATCAGATCGATCATCGGACCACGGGCGCGCCCATCTTGCTGATTCACGGTACGGCGGACCCGCTCGTGCCGTTCGAACAGAGCAAACACTTGGCAGAACAGCTGACTGCGGCCGGCATCGAGAACGAGTTCATCGCCATCGAAGGCGGCGACCACGACGGTACCTTCTGGAGCCAGCCGGTCCACGATGCCATCATGAAGTTCCTGGATGCGCATTTGAAGTAAGAAAGGTAATGTCTGGCGCTGTGCTGGGGGGAAGAAAGCATCTTAATGTCCGGTCGCTGGTCCGGGTGACTACGGGCTGCGCAAATTGCGAGGCAGGTTAGTTTCTGGCGTTGGCCCCGGGTGACTCCGGACTCCGCGGGTGATGTGCCCTACAATTGTTAGACAGTAAGGATAATGATTGTGGAGGCACGGCTTTGAGCCTTTTGGCAAAAGGCGCCAAAAGGCTCAAAGACCGGCCTTATTCTAGGCGGCAAAGCCGCCAAGAATAATTTCACCACTGA
>NZ_KI271586.1:63340-87697 GCF_000469325.1 Schleiferilactobacillus shenzhenensis LY-73
GATGTCTCGCTCGTCACGAAACTTTGGCAGCCTATTCCGCAGTTGTTACAGTAGTCACCTGGAAGCGAGGGGGTCGGGCGGAACCTCCGGCGAATTTGCCCTGATACCAAGATCCTACGATTGAATAAGATGTAGGCGATTTGGGCCCGTAGGCTGGCGGGGCTCAGCCATGAAATTGTTGTTAGCGAGCGTTCTTTGCTCGCTTACAACAAGGCCGATCTTGAAGACCGCGGTTTTTGCAGGCTTCAAGTCGTGCCCATGGCGTTCCAGCACCAGCCACCCGGAGGGCCCAAATCGCCGGGTCTCGCGAACTTTCTTCGAATTCGTTAAAATCAGTTCCGTGGAAGCAGTCAACTTCTCCCACGGAACTTTTTCATCTACCCGTCGTGGTAAAATCGAGGCGTAATCAAGCTTAGCAAACGAGGTGTTCAATAGTATGGAAGAAATCCCGCATAATCCCCAGCTGACCGGCAGTGCGTCGGTCTTGCCCGAGGTCACGTTTGCCTTGCCCGGCGGCAAGCCGCTGGCGATGACGATCTTGGTCCCGTGGGCGGCGGCACCGGCCGCAGGCTACCCCCTGCTGGTCTTTCTGCAAGGCAGCGCCTGGACGGACCCGAACCGGAATGCCGAGCTGCCGCAGCTGGCGCAGTATGCCCAGCAGGGGATGGTGGTGGCGTCGATCACCCACCGCAGCGTCAGTGACGGGTTCATGCCGCCAGCGTACTTGGAAGACGCCAAAACGGCGATTCGGTTCTTGCGTCACCACGCTGGCGACCTGAATATTGACCCGCACCGCGTCGCTTTCTGGGGCACCAGTTCCGGCGGCAACACCGCAGAATTGATAGGCCTGACCGGGGACGATCCCCAATACAAGACCAACGATTTTCCCGAAGAGTCGGATGCGGTGACCTGTGTCGTGAGCTGCTTCGGCGTGGCCGACCTGGTGGCCTTGACCGGATCCGCCCTCAAGAACGCTGCGGGAACGGCGGCATTTCGCCGGCAGCATCCCAAGGTCGCCGCGTTTATCCAAGTCGAGCAGGGGATGGCCCATGCGGAGACCGTCATGCGCGCCATGAGTCCGAAGTACCAAGTGGCTCACCGGACGACCAGCGTCCCGATGCTGCTGATGCACGGGACAGCGGATACGGTGGTGCCGTTTGCCCAGAGTGAGCAGTTTGCGGCGCAGCTGCGGGAAACAGGCATCGCCAATGAACTCGTCGCGGTGACTGGCGCGGACCATGAGAGCGATTTTTGGAGCCCGGCGGTGCACCAGCGCATCCGTACTTTTCTGAAACAGCAGCTGGGCTGATCCTGCCAGGTGCCAGGAAGTAGCATTCATTCGGCTTTTCCCCTATAATTAAGAGATAGAAAAAAAGCAAGGAAGGGAATCACGTTCATGGGCTTCTGGCCAACCTGGAAAGTATCCTCCATATTTGCCATTACCCCGGCCCAGTTACGCGACCGGGGTAAAAAGTATGTCCTCACCGATTTGGATAATACACTTATTCCTTGGAACCAAAAGGACGCGTTGGACCAGGTCCGGCAATGGGCCCAAACGCTGCGCGCGGCAGGGATTCAAGTCATTGTGGTGTCGAACAACAACCACCACCGCGTAGCGGAAGCGTTGGCTGACTTGCCCATCCAGTTCGTCGCCCGGGCATTGAAGCCGCTGCCGGTGGGTATTAAGCGCGCCTTGAAGGATTTCGGTATTACCAATGCGGAAGCGGTCATGGTCGGGGACCAGTACTTCACCGACGTGGTGGCCGGTTCCCTGGCCGGCGTCGATACGATCATTGTGGCCCCGTTAGTCGACACCGACGGGTGGAACACACGCATCAACCGCTTCCTTGAGAAACCGTTTCGGCACTTGATTCGGGTCCATAATTGGACTAAGCCGTGGAGTCACGAGAAACACGCAAAATTCAGGTGACCATGCAAAAATGAAGGAGAAAAACATCACGACAGAAGACCTGTACTGTATTGGGTGCGGCGCTAAGCTGCAAACCACAGACAAGACCCAGGCGGGGTTCATTCCTGCCAGTGCCTTAGAGAAGCAGCTGGCGGACGGCGGGGAAAAGCTGTATTGCCAGCGCTGCTTCCGCCTGCGCCACTATAATGAAATCACTGATGTGCCGGTGAACGCCAACACCTTCACCCAGCTGCTTAATGCGCTGGGGGCAGTGGACGCCCTGATCGTCAACGTGGTCGATGTGTTCGACTTCAGCGGCAGCGTCATTCCCGGTCTGCACCGGTTCGTTGGACACAACCCGGTCATTCTGGTGGGGAATAAGGCCGACGTGCTGCCCCATTCCGTGAAGCGGCGGCGGGTCACCGATTGGCTGCGCCGGCAGGCGCACGCGGTGGGATTGCGGCCCGAAGCGATTCAGCTAGTCAGCGCGGTGAAGGGCTGGCAGATTCCAGAATTACTGGCATTAATTGAGAAAGAACGGCGCGGTCGGGACGTGTATTTCGTTGGCACCACCAACACCGGCAAATCGACGCTGATTAATGCCATCATCAAGGAGACGGCTGGTGTCCAAGACCTGGTCACCACTTCACGCTTCCCGGGGACGACCCTGGACCGTATCGAGATTCCGCTGGATGACGGCCAAAAGCTGATCGACACGCCCGGGATCATTCAAACCCAGCAGATTGCCCATATCCTATCTGGTAAAGACTTGAAGCTGGTCAGTCCGCAGAAAGAGATGCGGCCGCGGGTCTTCCAGCTGACGGCGGGACAGACCTTGTTTCTGGCCGGGTTGGCTCGAATCGACTTTGTCTCCGGGCCGGCGGGGAGCTTCACGGTGTACGTGGACAATGAACTGCTGGTGCACCGGACGAAGCTGAGCAATGCGGACGATTTCTGGATGAAACACCGTGGCGAACTGCTGGCGCCGCCGAGTACGGCGGAGCTGGCTGACTTCCCGCCGATGCATCAAGAGGAGTTCACGCCGCCCAACCGTTCCGACATCGTCATCGCTGGCTTAGGCTGGGTCAACGTGCCCGGCCACGCCGTGGTGACCGTCCATGCCCCGCAAGGTATTGGCGTGGGCGTACGGCCGTCACTCATCGGGAACGATTAATGAAGGGAGATTCAGCCATGGCATTGACCGGTAAACAAAAAAGTTACTTACGGTCCCAAGGGCAAACCATGAAGCCCTTGTTCCGGGTCGGCAAGAACGCCGTTACCCCGGAGTTTATTACGCAAGTGGACGATGCGCTCGCCAAGCGGGAACTAATCAAGATCTCACTGCTCCCGGCGGCCGAAGTATCACTGGATGAGGCTCTGAGCGTTCTCACTAACGCGCTGCCCAGTATCGCAGTGGTCCAGACCATCGGCAAGACGGCGCTGTTGTACCGCCCTGCGGAGAAAGAAAAGAATCAGCATTTCTCCACGGCGGTGAAGGCTTTGATTCGGTCATGAGCACCAAGCAAACGGTGACGGCGGTGCCGGTGACCCGGACGGTGACTGTCCAGGCGCCGGTGATCGCCACGGAAATCAAGCGGGTGCTGGTGCAGCGGATGCGCGGCCACCAGATCGGCATCTTGGGCGGAACGTTCAACCCGCCGCATTTGGGTCATCTGCTCATTGCGGAAGGGGTGTATAACGCCCTGCATCTAGACAAGATTCTATTCGTTCCCGATGCTCAGCCGCCCCACGCGGACGGGAAGCACACGATTGCGGCGAAAGACCGGGTGGCGATGGTCAAAGAAGCGATTGCCGACAATCCCCATTTCTGCCTGGATGAACTGGAAGTTCGCCGCGGCGGCAAATCGTTCACTTACGACACGATTCAGGAACTGAAACGGCGCGACCCGCTGGCCCAATATTACTTCATTATCGGCGCCGACATGGTCAACGACTTGCCCCACTGGCATGAAATTGACAAGCTGGTCAAAATCGTCACCTTTGTCGCTGTCCGCCGGCCGGGGGTCATCGTGCACAGTCAGTACCCCGTGATTTGGGTCGATGTGCCCCAAGTGGCCATTTCTTCCAGCGGCATTCGCCAACGGGTGGCCAAGGGTGAATCGATTCGTTACTTGGTACCGGACGGCGTGGCCGCCTATATAAAGGAGCACAAGTTGTATGCAGAACACGCTTGAACCGATCGTTGATTACAGCTGGACCGAATTGGAACGCCGGGTGGCGGCGCGCATGACTGCCAAGCGCTTCGCCCACTGCCAGCGCACCAGTGCCGAGGCAGTCAAGCTGGCTCAGCGCTTCGGCGGTGACGTGTTGCGTGCCCAAGTCGGCGGACTGGTGCACGATTACGCCAAGCAGATCCCAGATGAGGACTTCATCGCTGCCATCCACGCCCACCATTTACCGGCTGCGCTGCTGGATTACGGCAACGCCATCTGGCACGGCATGGTGGGGATCTATTTCATCGAAGACGAGCTGGCCATCCACGACCCGGCAATTCTTCAAGCGGTCAAGGAACACACCACCGGCGCACCGGAGATGCCGCTGCTCAGCCAGATCGTATACATGGCGGACTTCATTGAGCCGGGGAGAAAGTTTCCCGGGGTGGATGAGGCCCGGGCGGTCACCCAGCAGAGCCTGCAGGCTGGTGTCCTGTACCAACTGAGTCATGAACTTTCTTATTTAGTAGAAAAACAAGAACCGATTTACCCATTGACCTTTACCAGTTATAATGCATGGGTACGGCGCGTGGGCCAGCCCCGCGCAGACAAATAAAAGGAGTCGTGAATAGTTTTTTGACAAGCGAAGAGAAATTACAGGTTGCCGTTGAAGCAGCCGATAAAAAGCACGCAGAAGAGATCGTGGCGTTGGACATGCAAAATGTCAGCCTATTAGCAGACTATTTCGTCATTATGCACGCCAATTCCGAGCGTCAGGTGCAGGCCATCGTGACCGGCATCGTGGAAGCGGAGGAAGACGCAGGCACGACGGTGAAGAGCATCGAGGGGAAGAAAGATTCCCGCTGGATGTTGATCGACTTAGGCGATGTCGTTGTCCACGTATTTCTGAAGGAAGAGCGGGCCTTCTACAACTTGGAGAAGCTGTGGTCAGACGCGCCCATGGTTGATGTGCACCAATGGATCACCGCGTAGATTACAGCATTTTTGCCCAGGTCTATGACCGCCTGATGGATAAAGACATGTATCCCCGGTGGCAGCATTTTGTGCAAAAGAACGTTCCTGGCCAACACCCAGGCACACTTTTGGACTTAGGCTGCGGCAGCGGGGATTTTGCTGTACTCATGGCCCAAGCCGGGTGGACCGTCACCGGGTTAGATTTGTCGCCGGAGATGCTCACCCTGGCAGCGGCGAAGGCTGAGCGGGCCGGCGTGGCAATTGCCTGGATTCAAGGGGATATGCAGGACCTCAGCGGGTTGGGACAGTTTGACGTCATTACCAGTTTTGACGACAGCCTGTGCTATTTGCCGCACTTGGCAGCCGTGGAGAAAACGATCCACGCCGCGGCCCAGCACTTGGTGCCGGGCGGGCGTCTTTTTGCTGATGTCCATTCCATCCATCAGACCGATGATGTATTTCCGGGATTCATGTACAACGACGTGACGGAGGACAGTGCTTTTCTCTGGACCACATATGCCGGGGACGCCCCCCATAGCGTGGAACACGAGCTGACCTTCTTCATCTATGATGAGGCGATCGACGGCTACAAGCGGGCGATGGAGATTCAAAAGGAACGAACTTATCGTACCGCGGCTTATCGCAACGCGTTTGCCCAGGCCGGCTTACAGGATATTGCGCTGACCGCCGATTTCGGCGACGCGGCTGTGACCCCGCAGACCACCCGCTGGTTCTTCCAAGGACGGCGGCCGCTTGCTTAGGGCGGTCGGTGTCGTCGCTGAGTACAATCCCTTTCACAACGGTCATGCTTACCAGCTCGCCGAGGCCCGGCGGCGGGCAGCGGCGGATGTGACCGTGGTGGCCATGAGCGGCAACTTTGTGCAGCGGGGCGAGCCGGCCCTGTTTGACAAGTGGAACCGGGCCCAGGCAGCGCTGCAGGGCGGGGCCGACCTGGTGGTGGAGCTGCCCTTGACGGTAAGCACGCAGCCGGCGGACCGCTTTGCCCGCGGCGGGGTGCAGGCCCTGGCTCAGCTGCAGTGCGGCGCCGTGGCTTTCGGCACAGAACAGCCCGAGTTGGATTATGCCGCTTTGGGTCGGCAGATCAACGCTTTGCCGCCGCACCCGGCGGGGGCAGTGGATTACGCCCAAACCTATGCCACCCAGATGAATCAGTTTTATCAAGAAACGCTCCATGTGGGCTTAGACGATCCCAACGTGATCTTGGCGTTGGGGTACGCGGCCGCCAATGCGGCCTTAGCTCAGCCCATGGCGCTGGTGCCGGTGCCCCGGGTGGGCGTGGCCCACGACGCTGCCGCGACCAGTCAGCAGCTGGCCAGTGCGAGCTGGCTGCGGCAGCATCCCGACCAGCTGGCCGCCTACGTGCCGGCTGCAGCCGCCGTGCTTTATGCGGACGCCGCGGCCACACGCTGGGCCGATTTTTGGCCGCTGCTTCATTACCGTCTGCTCACCGATACGCCGGCCGCTCTGCGCCGCCTGTACCAAATGACGGAGGGCCTGGAATACCGGTTTATCGAACAGAACTGGGCCGCGGCCAGCGTCGCCGATCTGCTGAAACGTGTAAAAACAAAGCGTTATACTTATAGTCGGTTGAGTCGGGTGGCGCTGTATACGCTGCTGCATCTCACCAATGAAGACATGACGGTGGCCCAGCCGCTGCGGATCCTCGGCTTCACCCCCCAGGGTCAGGCCTACTTGAAGCAGATTCGCAAAGCGGCGGGGGCCGCCTTACTGACCCGGGTCAATGCGGCCGCCGGCGCGCTTACCGCCCCCTATGGTTTGACCGTCCGGGCCGACCGGGTGTATACATTAAACAATGGGCACGAGCAAAACTTTGGCCGCGCCCCCATGCGGATTACGAAAGGATGATCATCATCACTCAGTTACAATGGACCGAAGCAGAACTGCGCAAACTCGGCAACCGGGAATTGACCTTCGACCGGGAAGCAGAAATGATGCCCGAGATCGCCGACCGCTTCGAAGACATCAGTGATGCGTCAACGTATCACGTGCAAGGAACGATCAAAGCCGACGGGGTGGGCTGGCTCGCAACGGTCCGGGCAACTGGCGAGGTGACCGCCCATTCCACCCGTTCTTTAGCCCCGGTGCGGGTGGCCCAGGATTTCACCTTTAAAGAATTGTGGATCCCCCAGGAACAGTGGGGCAGCGAACCGGTGGAACGGCTGATGGATACCCACCAAGCCCTGACGATCCCCATGGCCCACGACATGATCGATATTTATGGCGCCGTCAGCGACCACATTGTGTTGGAACTGCCCGCCCAGATCC
This sequence comes from Schleiferilactobacillus shenzhenensis LY-73, assembly GCF_000469325.1. Taxonomy (GTDB): domain Bacteria; phylum Bacillota; class Bacilli; order Lactobacillales; family Lactobacillaceae; genus Schleiferilactobacillus; species Schleiferilactobacillus shenzhenensis. The sequence continues at coordinate 70,706 of NZ_KI271586.1, forward strand.
TCACGGACGATGAGAAACAGAAGGGCGTCATGCCCGCGGGTGAGGACTGGCATGTTATTTCGGAAGAAGAGTACGCTGCCCAGAAAAAGGCGGACGCCAAACCAAATCCCGAGTTAGCCAAGCTGAAAGACCTGCTGACGAAGCAAGAGGACGAAGAAAAGCAGGACGACGACTCGGACAAGAAATGAGCCGTCCGGGATTTTCTGCTAGAATGTAAGTGAAACTGAAAACTGGAGGTATGGAATCAATGGATAAACCACAAATCGGCGTCATTGGCATGGCCGTCATGGGCAAGAACCTGGCGTTGAATATCGAGAGCCGCGGCTACACCGTGGCCATCTTCAACCGGACGGGGTCCAAGACCAAGGCCGTCGCCGAAGAACATAGCGACAAGAAACTGGTGCCCAGCTACACCATCGAAGACTTCGTGAATTCGTTGGAGAAACCCCGGCGCATTGTCATGATGATCAAGGCCGGCAAGCCGACGGATATGGTCATTGGTGAACTGCTGCCGCTGCTGGACAAGGGCGACGTGCTCATCGATGGCGGCAACACCTTCTTTGAGGACACCATGCGCCGCAACGCCGAGCTGGACAAGTCCGGCATCAACTTCATCGGCATGGGCGTCTCCGGCGGCGAGCTGGGTGCGCTCCAAGGCCCGTCCTTGATGCCCGGTGGGCAAAAAGAAGCCTATGACTTGGTGGCGCCGATTCTGGAGCAGATTTCCGCTAAAGCCAAAGACGGGGCGCCTTGTGTGACATACATCGGACCGAACGGCGCCGGCCACTACGTCAAGATGGTCCACAACGGCATTGAGTACGGCGATATGGAACTGATCGCTGAGAGTTACAATTTGCTGCGCAACCTCTTGGGTGAAACGCCTGAAAAATTAGCCGACACCTTCGCTGAATGGAACAAGGGCGAATTGTCCAGCTACCTGATCGAGATCACTGCGGATATTCTGACCCGCAAGGATGATTTGGGTACGGGCAAGCCCATCGTCGACGTTATCTTGGATGCCGCCGGCAACAAGGGGACCGGCAAGTGGTCCTCTCAGAATGCCTTGGAACTGGGCCAGCCTCAGACGTTGATCACTGAGTCTGTATACGCCCGTTACATTTCTGCCCTGAAGGAGGAGCGGGTCGCTGCCAGCAAGGTGCTGCCTGTCCACACCGGAGATGTCTCGGTGGGTGACAAGGACAAGCTCATTGAGAAGATCCGCGAGGCGTTGTACTTCGCTAAGATCATGAGCTATGCCCAGGGCTTCTCCCAGATGGCTGCCGCCTCCAAGCAGTACGACTGGAATCTGAACTTCGGCGAGATCGCCAAGATCTGGCGGGCCGGCTGCATTATTCGGGCGCAATTCCTGGAAGAAATCACCAGTGCCTACGAGCGCGATCCGAAGCTTGGCAATCTGCTCTTGGACAAGTACTTCCAAGACATTGCCGCTAAGTATCAGCAGAGTGTCCGCGACGTGGTTTCCCTCGCCGTCCAAGCCGGCATTCCCACGCCAGCGTTCTCTGCCGCCATCAACTACTACGATTCCTACCGCAGTGCCGTGCTGCCGGCCAACCTGATCCAGGCGCAGCGCGATTACTTCGGGGCGCACACCTATCTGCGCAACGACCGCGAAGGCGTGTTCCACTACACTTGGTACAAGGAACAATAAGCCATTCCCAGAATGGGCAGAAAAGCATTGCAACAGGGGCCTGCGGGCCTCTGTTTTTGCTTTCACAACTGTCTTAACTGTGGTAAGATTAAAACAAATCTGCTCATGAATGATAAACTTATGTTTTATTTCATGTGAACAACTTGGCAAGAAGAGGAGTGGCAACGACACATGCAAAGTATTTTGATTATTGAAGACGAGAAGAACTTGGCTCGGTTCGTCGAATTGGAATTGCAGCACGAGGGCTATAAGACTGAGGTCCACAATAATGGCCGGACCGGCTTAGAGGCGGCCTTAAAGAAGGATTGGGACGCGATTTTGCTGGACCTGATGCTGCCGGAACTGAACGGTCTGGAAGTCTGCCGGCGGGTCCGTCAGCAGAAGAATACCCCGATCATCATGATGACCGCCCGGGATTCCGTCATCGACCGGGTCTCCGGCTTGGATCACGGGGCCGACGATTATATCGTTAAGCCTTTCGCCATTGAAGAACTGCTGGCGCGTTTGCGGGCTCTGCTGCGGCGGATCGACATCGAGAACGCCCACTCTAAGAACAAGCAGCACACCATCACTTACCGGGATTTGACCATTGAGAAAGAAAACCGCATCGTCCGCCGCGGCGACGAAGTGATCGAACTGACCAAGCGGGAGTACGAACTGCTTTTGGCCTTGGTGGAGAACATCAACGTGGTTCTTTCTCGGGACGTCCTTCTGCGCAAGGTCTGGGGCTACGACTCCAGCGCTGAGACCAACGTCGTTGACGTGTATATCCGGTATCTGCGGAACAAGATCGACGTACCTGATAAAGCCAGTTATATCCAAACCGTCCGCGGTACTGGGTACGTCATGCGTTCCTAATGCATGGCTATGCAAAAGACTGAGCAAAAAGCAAGAAAACCGCACCGCATCGACTGGCGTCTTTCTCTGCGGACGAAATGGACACTGATCGTGGCCGGCACCATGGTCTTGTTTTTTGCGCTCTTTGCCAGTGTGCTGTATCAGTCGGTATCCCAAATCCTCTTGAGTCGGGAGCAGGGCACCGTGCAAGATACACTTGCCGCGGTGGACCAGCGCCTGGGGTCGATCAAAGAAGAAGTGACCAGCTTGACGGTCAATCCGCTCCTCAACCCGAATATATACAATTCTTCGGCTAACGATATGCCGGTGCCCAAGCAGCGCTCGAGTTTCTTTTCGGATTCGCTGATTGCCAAGCTCTCCCGGGAGGATATCACGGTCTCCGTGTATGATCTGAAGGGCGGGATGAAGGGGCTGGTGTTCTCCACCCGGTCGCCGGAAGCGCCCTATACGGATAATAAGACGGATGGGACGCGTTACGTTCGTTCCGACGGCGGCTTGCACCTGCTGGCCACCCGCCAGCTGCATTCCGAGCTGAACAACAAGCACATTGGCACCGCGATCGTCTACAACCGGATGGATGCCTATAACGCCAGCATGCACCGGCTGTTGTGGCAGATTGTGGCCATCGGGGCACTGGTCTTCGTTCTCATTTTGGCCGTCTCCGTTTTCTTAATGAATAAGCTGATCAAGCCGATTCGCCAGATGACCGAAACGATGACCGTCGTCCACGACGATCCGAATACCAGTGTCCGGGTGCCGGCCCTCAAGGGCAGCGACGAATTAAGCCAGCTGGTGGGCGAGTTCAACGGCATGCTGGATACGCTGCAAAGTTACATCAAGCAGCAGCAGCGCTTTGTCCAGGATGTCTCGCACGAACTGCGGACCCCGGTCGCGGTGCTCGAGGGTCACCTGCAGCTCCTCAATCGCTGGGGCAAGGACGACCCGCAAGTGCTGGCAGAATCACTGGGAGCGTCCTTGCAGGAGCTGGACCGGATGAAGCATTTGATTCAAGAAATGCTGGATTTGACCCGGGCCGACAACGCCGCCACGACGTATCCTGATGCCGTGACGGTGGTCCTCCCCGTCCTCAATTCCGTGTTCAATAACACGACGATGCTTCACGGCGACTTCCAAATCGAGAAGGATTTTGATTTGCCGGCGACCACCGCCATTAGGATGTACCGCAACCACTTCGAGCAAGTGCTGATCATTCTGGTGGACAACGCCATCAAGTATTCTCAGAAGCGTAAGGAGATTCACATCAGCGCCGCCACCGACGAGCGCACACTGTCGGTGATCGTCCAAGATTTCGGGCGGGGGATTGCGAAGAAAGACCTGCCCCAGATTTTTAACCGGTTCTACCGGGCGGATGAAGCCCGTTCCGATACCGACGTGTCCGGCAACGGCCTGGGCCTGTCCATTGCCCACCGGTTGGTCACGGAATACGGTGGGGACATTACCGTCGAGTCCGTGGTCGGCCATGGCTCGCTGTTCCGCATTGATCTGCCGCTGTTCAAGGGTCCGCTGCCGCCGGAAGAGGCGGCCGAGGCCAAGGAAGCCGACAACGATGATGACGACGGTTTGCCGCCGGGCATTATCAAGATGTCGTGAGCAGTGACGGGAAGAAAAGAGACTGGTCCCACTGGCGACTGGCGTTTTACGCTGAGGCCGCCGGTGAGACCGGTCTCTTTTTGTGTCCAGCCCAGACCCCTGGCCGCGCCACGTTCAAAATCTTGTTGGTATTCAGCAATGAGGGAACGGCCGCAACCAATCGGGCCTGGGACCGGCGCGCTGTTGCAAATCCGTATTTTGGCCAAATTCACCGGCAAAATATAATACAATGAAAAGTGTGACATCAGAAAAGAAGGGGAGTCCAGCCGCGGTGAAACGATGGGGAGCAACGAACAGATGGCAGCCGCCAGTGGTGGTCTTGGTAATCTTCCTGGCCTTGCTGGCCGGCTGTGCGCCGCATCCGACGGCCCAGCACCGCGCCGTGTCGGCTTCAACCAGCCGACCAATGCCCCGCCCAACGCGCCGGCAGCAGTCTTCCGCCAGGTCCTCGTCAGCCGCGTCAGCGCCGTCTCCGGCGGGCACGACGCCGGCGCAAACGGCCAGCAGTCTGCAGCGGCTGACGATGTGGTCGCCGAGTCTGCACAAGACTTGGCCTTATGCGGTATATATCCCTGCCCATTACGATCCCGCGCGGCGCTATCCCGTGATCTTGGTCTTGCATGGCATGGACGGAGACTATACGAATTTCTTTCAGCTGGTGGATTCCAAGACCATCTTGGACACGGAAATTGCCCAAAAGGGGACACCGGCGCTGGTCGTGTTCGTCGACGGCGGCAACGATTTTTACATCAATTCACCGGCGGCGGCGATGGATACGGCCATCACCCAGGATCTCATGGGCCAGTTGCAGAAGCAGTTTGCGCTGGCTGCTGGTCCTGACCAGCACGTCGTCGGCGGCGTGTCGATGGGCGGGTATGGCGCAATGAGCTTGGCTTTCCGCCATCCGGACGTGTTCCACGCGGCCTTCGGCATTTCTCCGGCGGTGTGGCGGACGGTACCGGCAGCCGCCCAGGCCCGGATGCCCGCCTTTCTCACCAATGGCCAATGGGATCAAGCCCGCTGGAACGCGGCGTTCCCGTTGAACCTGGTCACCCCGGCGTTGGTCCGGCGGCAGCCCGCTGTCTATCTCGCCAGTGCCAAGCCGGACACCACCGTCCCTGTGGCGAACGTGACGTCCTTCGCTGCTGCCTTGCGGGCCCGGGGCTTAACGCCCACCGTGGCCCTGGCGGACAGCGGCGGCCACAACGTCGCTTACTGGCGGCAAGCATTACCCCAAGCCTACGCGTGGAGCTTGGATCAATTGAAGAAATGAGGGGAGAAATTATGTTATTTTGTCCGAATTGCGGGGAGCAAGTCGCGACCACGGATGACTATTGTCCCAACTGCGGGTTTGACTTGAAGAAGTTCCGCGCCGAACAGGCGGCGCTGGCCGGTGGTGAGGGAAACGGTGCTGCGGAGTCAGCGGACGCTCCCGGTAAAGCCGCAGCGCCGTCAGCCAAAATACCGGAGGCAAAGCCAGCAAAAGCAGACACCCAGCCAATTACAGAGGCTGTCCCGCCAGCTGAATCACCGACACCAGGTACCCAGCCATCCGCTGGTGAGTCGACAAACGTACCGTCTGCCACGTCAGCCAATGAACCGGAAGGGGAATCGACCGCCGAATCGTCTGCGTCACCATCTGCACCGGACGGGCAAGGGGCCAATCAGCGGGAGACAGACGATGCGCCAACACCCCGGCCAACCGCTGATCAAGCAGTCCAGGCTGACTTGCCGCCGGTGACCCCGGCCCCCGCGAATCACCCGACACCCCCCGCCCAGCCGTCGTTTGGTGCCGGGCCAGTACCACCCACTGCCAGCGGACCACAGTCGGGTGCCCCCGCGCCGGCGCCGCAGCCGCCCGCCATGCCGCCCAAGAAGGGGCATCAGGGTCTGGTGGCCGTTCTGGTCGCCTTGGTCGTGGTCTTAGCCGCTGGGGCCGGCTATTTCTACTGGCATGACCAGCAGACCCAGAAGGCCGCCGCACAAGCGTCTGCCCAATCAGCCAAGGCAGCTGCCCAGTCATCTTCCGCGGCGGCTTCGTCATCGAAAGAAGCGGCCGCTAAGGCCAGCGCGAGCAAAGACAAGGACGACGATGACCTGGCCAAGGCCTTAGCCGATGCAGACAAAGACAGTGACGGCGCGAGCAGCCGGGCCAGCAGTCATTCCTATTCCGGGACCGACCGCCAACTGATCAGTTTGATTGCGGAATATGACGACCTGGATGCTGACGACTATGATTTCACCGTCAGTGTTCCGGCCCCCAGCATGAAGCAGGTCGATGTCTCGACGAAAGACGGCCATGACCTGTACGCAAAATACCGGTATGACGAAATCCATGACTTATTGAGCAAATACAACGACAGTACCGATAAGTGGGAATTGATCAAAGGTGACGACTAACTGACCGTCTCCGCCTACTCGCGTTTCTTCACTGATGTACTAAAAAACGGTCCAGCCAATTTCTGACTGGACCGTTTTTTGACTGTTACCATATCTTAATCCGCGTGCGGACGCTGCTGCTTGCCGGCATTGCGTTCCCGGTTGCGTTCGTGAATGGCAGCCACGTGGGGATCGCTGCTTGCGCCAGCAGCACTGGCTGCGGGGGCACCGAACATATCCTCGGTGACGACGGTCACCACCGGATTCTCCTTCAGTTCTCGCGCCGCCCGGGCCTTCATCCGGGGCTGGATGACGTAGGTCGCGATGACCTGCTGCACCAGCATGACGACGTTAGTCGCCAACATGTAGAGCCCCAACCCAGCGGGCAGGAAGAGGGTGAACATGATGGTCATCAGTGGTCCCAGGAACATCGTGGACTGCATGGTCTTCTTCTGGGCTTCCGGGACCCCGATGACCATCATCCAGGACTGCAAGGCCGCCACGGCGGTGGCGATGATGGCAATCAGGTAGTTCCGCGCCCCCAGGTTAATACCGAAGAACGTGGCCTGCGCGATTTGCGGCGTGAACTCGATGGACTGGTACAAGGCCCACAGAATCGGCAGCTGGATCAGCATGGGCAGACAGCCGATACCGCCGAGCATGGAGACGTTGTTCTTTTTGAACAGCTCCATTTGTTTGACAGAAAGCTCCTGCTTCTGTTCCATGGTCAGGTCGGTCCGCTTCTGCAGCTTTTGCAGGATCGCCATCTGCGGCTGAATCGCGGCCATCTTTTCTTGCTGATAAGTGCTCTTGCTCTGCTGCCGCAGCATCAGGGGCATGAGGATCAGGCGGATAATGACGGTCAGAATCAGGATGCCCCAGCCGTAAGCGTTGGGGCCGCTGATCATCCGGGCACACCACTTCATGAATTCCCGCAGCGGACCGGCTAAGTATTGGTAAGTCCAGCCCATCGGCCCGCTGGTGGGCGGCTTGAGATTCGCCGGCTGGGCACATCCGCCCAGGACGATCAGCAGCACCGCTAAGCTGCTGAGCAGTAACGCGTAACGCACGTACTTCTTTTTCAACACGATTTACCTTCCGTTCTCTATAGTCAATGGTATTAATAGTAAATTAAACGGCAGGTTTAAGCAATACGACCTAAGGCGGGAATTAACCCGTGACCTTGAAACCGTGGTAGCTGGGCAGGGGAGAAAGCTCCTTCTCGTCCACCCGGTCGACCTTGCCGCTGGGGGTGGGCGAGGCTTTGATCGCCCCGATGAATTTTGTCAATGGTTCCTCTTCGCCGGCGGCTTCGATGTAAACTGAACCATCGAATTCGTTCTTCACGAATCCGGTGACGCCGAGCTGATCGGCGACCATCTTGGTCAACCAGCGAAACCCAACGCCTTGGACTCGGCCGAAAACATGTAAACTGACTGCGCGCATTGTGCCAACCTCCATTATTAGAGTTGCTTGTCACCGTCCATTTTACTATGCCAGCCCGCGGTTGCATAATGGAAACAGACAGAAGAGAAGGGGTATCGCCTTGGAATACATTGAATCCGTACACAATGACCAGATCAAGACCGCCATTAAGCTGCAAACAAAGAAGTATCAGACCAAAACCAACGCGTACTTTTTGGAGGGCCCGCACCTCATTCAAGAAGCCGTTGCGGCCGGCGTTGACTTGAAGCAGCTGTTTATCACAGAAAACCATCAGGACGACCACTTGGTCAAACGGTTTTACGACCAGACCATCATGATCAGCGACGCCGTGGCTAACCACCTGGCCGCAACGGAGACCAATCAGGGCATGTTCGCCATTGCCCCCATTCCGGCACTCCAGCTGCCGGCGGCATTGACCGGCGGCTGGCTGCTGCTGGATGCCGTCCAGGATCCGGGCAATGTCGGCACCATGATCCGCACGGCTGACGCAGCGGGCTTCGCTGGTGTCATCATCGGCACGGGCACGGCCTGGCCTTTTAACCCCAAGGTCGTGCGGGCAATGCAGGGCAGTCAGTTCCACCTGCAATTGGCCCAAGCCACCATGACGGATGCCGTGGCGCAATTGCACAGTGCCGCCGCGCCGGTGTATGGCACCCTGGTCAACGATGCCGCCGTGGATTACCGCACCATCCAGCCGGTCCCCACATTCGGCCTGATTATTGGGAATGAAGGCAACGGCATGGACCCGGCCCTGGCGAAGCAGACGACGGCGAACCTGGTCATCCCCATTCCGGGACACGCTGAGTCGTTGAACGCTGCTATCGCCGCCGGCATCCTGATGTTTCACCTCGTTGCTTAAGGAAACATTAAGACGGTGCAGAAAACGGTGCCATCCCCGCCTTGCAGGTATCCATTTCTGTTTGGAACATGGTATACTGATTGTTGAGAATTAAAAACTCTAGAGGAGTGACTGCCACTTTGTCTCAACTTCCTTGGCAAGAAAACGAAGAGTACCGCAGTTATGTGGATGACCTCTTGGCCACCCCCCAAGTGCAAAAACTCGCAGACTATACGCAGCATCATTACACGAATCGGCTGCAGCATTCGATCACCGTTTCCTACGATAGTTATCTGATTGGTAAAAAACTTCATTTGAATTGCCGCGCCTTGGCCCGGGCCGGCCTGCTCCACGACATGTTTTACTATGACTGGCGCAACACCAAGTTCGACTTGGGTACCCATGCTTACATCCATCCCCGGATTGCCGTCCACAATGCTGAGAAGATTACCCCGTTGTCCGATATGGAACGGGACATCATTTTGAAGCACATGTTCGGCGCCACTGCGGCGCTGCCTCGGTACAAGGAGAGCTGGGTCGTGACCTTCGTTGACGACTACGCGGCCGTCAAGGAGTTCAGCAAGCCCACCGCCCGCAAGCAGTGGCGGGAACTGAAGAAGCGTTTGATTTCAACATTTTAGTCACCAGAGCGTTCCCGTTGCATACCTTGCAACAGGAACGCTTTTTCGATATACTTACCTTATGTAAGTGAACGGAGTGACGAATAGATGGAAGAAATGGCGAAAACCGTCGTAACGGCGACACCGTGCGGCGAAGACGGTCTGTGTCCAAAGTTTGCCAAGATCTTCAGTATCTTGGGCAAGAAATGGAACGGCTTAATTATCGAAGCCTTACTGAAGAATGGCACCCAGCGCTTCAAGCAACTGGCCGGCATGGTGCCCACCTGCTCCGACCGGGTCTTAGTCGAACGGTTACGGGAGCTGGAGAGCGAAGGGTTTGTCGAACGGGTGACTTATCCCCACGCGGCCTTGATTGAATACCGCTTGACCGAGCGGGGGGCGTCCCTGGCCCCGGTCATGGGGGCCATTCACACTTGGGCAGACGAGTGGATTACACCAGAAGAGTGCCGCTAGTCCTTGCTTTTTGGCTGAAAGCTCTCTATGATGAAGAGCAGATACATTAACGACATTGATGAAGACCAAGCGGCGGATCACCGCAGAGAGTCGGGCCTCAGCTGAAACCCTGACACTGATTCGCCAATTTTCCCTTCGGAGTCGGCACTGCGAACCGAGAGTAACGGTGTCCGGTCTTATGACCGTTATCCAGATCAAGTGTTATTTAGTTTAGCTAAATAAAATTAGGGTGGTACCGCGGATCTCGTCCCTTGAGGATGGGGTCTTTTTTTGTGCCGTGGGCAGCGTTGGCTCGGTCCGGGTGCATGCGGGCTCCGCGGGATTGGGGCGGGAACGCCGTGGGCACGACTGGAAGCCCGCGCAAAGTCCGCCCGGTCCCAGCATATATTGGCGACCACCCAAAAAATAAAGTGAGGTAAGCACATGGCTCTACAAGATGAACTGACCAAGATCAAAACAGATGCGCTGACGCAGATCGCTGCGGCCGCGGACTTGAACGCCTTGAACGACATTCGCGTACAAGTACTGGGGAAGAAAGGCTCCCTCACCGGTGTCCTGCGCGGGATGAAGGACCTCACCCCGGAGGAACGGCCCAAAGTGGGCAGCTTCGCGAATACGGTCCGCGATGCGCTCACGGAGGCCATTGAAAAGCGGCATGCGGCCTTGTCCGCTCAAGCACTGCAGGCCAAGCTGGCCCAAGAAACGATCGACGTGACATTGCCTGGCCGACCCGTGCACCGCGGTACCATGCATGTCCTGGACCAAGTGATGGAGGACGTGGAGTCCCTGTTCATGGGCATGGGCTACCAGGTCGTGGACGGCCCGGAAGTCGAGACCGAGCACTATAATTTTGAAATGCTCAATGTCCCCAAGGATCACCCCGCCCGGGATATGCAGGACACATTCTACATTACGCCCGATGTGCTGCTGCGTTCCCAGACCAGCCCGGTACAGGCGCGGACGCTAGAGAAGCACGACTTTTCTCAAGGCCCGTTGAAAATGATCTCCCCGGGCCGGGTGTACCGCCGGGATACCGACGATGCTACCCATTCTCACCAGTTCCACCAGATCGAGGGGCTGGTCATCGACAAACATATTACGATGGGCGACCTGAAGGGGACGCTGGAAGTGCTGGCGCGCCACGTCTTCGGTCCGGATCGCAAGATTCGTCTGCGGCCCAGTTATTTCCCGTTCACGGAACCTTCCGTGGAAGTTGATGTCTCTTGGGGCAGCAAAACCGGCAGTGACGATGTCACCAGCAAGGACAACGGCTGGGTCGAGGTGCTGGGGGCCGGTATGGTGCACCCCAATGTCTTGAAGAGTGCCGGTGTCGACGCCGACGTGTATGGCGGCTTTGCCTTCGGGCTGGGCCCGGACCGGTTTGCGATGCTGAAATACGACATCGAAGACATCCGTAATTTCTACCTGAACGATCAGCGGTTCTTGACTCAATTCCAACAGGAGGGCGAATAACGTGCTTGTTTCTTACAAATGGTTGAATGATTACATCAAAGTCAACGAGGATCCGGTGAAGCTCGCCGACCAAATCTCTCGGACTGGGATTGAGACGGAAGAAGTCTTCCGCCGGGATGAGGGCCAGAAGAAGATCGTGGTCGGTCATGTCTTAGAGTGTGTACCGCACCCCAATTCCGACCACCTGCATATCTGTCAGGTGGACGTGGGCGAGAGCGAACCGTACCAGATCGTCTGCGGAGCGCCCAACGTTGCTGCCGGCCAATACGTCATCGTGGCCTTGCCGAATTCTTGGATCGCGGGGCATACCAAGATCAAGAAGAGCAAGATGCGCGGGGAAGTGTCCATGGGCATGATCTGTGCCTTGCAAGAAATCGGCTTCCCCGATTCCGTGGCGCCAAAGGAATACGCCAGCGGCATCTGGGTCTTCGCTGAACCGCACACGCCCGGTGAGTCGGTCTTCCCGCTGCTGGGCATGGATGATCCGGTCCTGAACGTGGACATCACCCCCAACCGGGCGGACACGCTGGGGATGCACGGCGCAGCGTGGGAAATCGGGGCGATGCTCGATGAAAAACCGCATTTCCCCGAACCGCACATCACCGAAACCGGGGCCGATATTCACACGCTGCTTCAGGCCAGCGTCCCGGACAGCAGTGATGCACCCAGCTACAACCTGCGCATCGTGGAGAACGTTCAAATCAAGGACAGCCCGCTCTGGCTGCAGGTCCGCTTGATGAACGCCGGCATTCGTCCCATCAACAATATCGTCGACATTACCAATTACGTGATGCTGACGTACGGCCAGCCGCTGCATGCTTTCGACTATGATAAGCTGGCTCAAAAAGAAATCCTCGTCCGCCGCGCCCGCGCCGGTGAAAAGCTGATGACACTGGACGGGAATGACCACGACTTGGTCCCGGACGACATCGTCATCACTGACGGCCAGAAGCCTATCGCCTTAGCTGGTGTCATGGGCGGTTTAGAGACCGAAGTGACGGACACCACCAAGACGGTCGTCTTCGAGTCCGCCGTCTTCCCGCCAACGCCCATCCGCAAGACGGCCCAGCGCTACAACTTGCGTTCCGAAGCCTCCAGCCGTTTTGAGAAAGGCACGAACCACGCTGACGTACTCACCGCTCTGACCTATGCGGCCCAGCTGGCCGGGGAAATTGCTGATGCCCAGACCGCCAAAGGGGTATTGTCGCCGACCGCGATGAAAGTCCTGCCGACAGTGGTGGATATTTCCATTGACCGCATTAACCACGTGTTGGGTACCCAATTGACCGTGGACCAAGTGCGGAAGATTTTTGACCGCTTAGGCTTTGGCGTGGACGAAGCGGACGGTTTGTTCACCGTGAGTGTGCCGCCCCGGCGCTGGGACATCAGCATCGAAGCCGATCTGATCGAGGAAGTCGCCCGGCTGTATGGCTACGACAATCTGCCCAGCACCTTGCCCCAGGCCACGACGACGGTGGCTCACCATACGCCGATTCAAAAGTTGATCCGGTACAGTAAGCGGACCTTGCTGGCGGCGGGCCTGAATGAAGCCATCAGTTACGCCCTGGTCAATGAACAGGAAGCGGGCCAGTACGTACAAGCGCAAAGCGTTCCGACCAAGATCGACTGGCCGATGACGAAGGACCATGTGGCGCTGCGCCAGAGTTTGATTCCCGGTTTGATGGACGACCTGGCTTACAACATCGCCCACAGTGTCAAAAATGTGCAGCTGTTCGAACAAGGCCGCGTCTTCTTGAAAGATGATGCCCAGACGGTGCGGCCAAATGAAGTCGAATACTTAGCCGGTCTGATCTCCGGTGAATGGCAGAGCCGAGCGTGGGATACCGCGACCCAAGCCGCGGATTTCTATCTGGTCAAGGGTATCGTGGAAGACTTACTGGCGCCGTTACGGCTGAGTACCCCCGTGCGTTACGCCGCGACGGATCAGTACCCAGAAATGCACCCGGGCCGCACAGCCAACATTTTCCTGGGGGATACACTGATTGGTTTCGTTGGTGAAGTGCACCCGGCCCAGACTGCCGCCATCAACGCCTCTGACACATTCGTTTTCCAGCTGGATCTGGACATCCTGCTGAACGCGGCGAAGACACCGCTGCTGGCGACGCCGGCACCGAAGTATCCGGCCGTCACTCGGGACATTGCCCTGCAGCTGCCGGAGACAGTGACCAACGCGCAAGTTTTGGCGGTGATCCATGACCATGCCGGCGCCTTCCTGGAAGACGTCCAGCTTTTCGATGTGTATAAAGGCGATAAACTGCCTGCTGGCACTCAGTCACTAGCCTATACGCTCACGTTCCGCAATCCAGAAGCGACCCTCACGGAAGACGAGGTCAACAAGGCCTTCCAGAAGGTCAGCGATGAATTGGTCGATGCCCTGCATGCCGAGATTCGGTAGCCAAACGGCCGCTGGTTTTGTATAATGGCAAGCAGTATGAATATCGATAGGCAGGGGGTCCACCGCAGTTGAATTCAGAGCAAACGCCCAAGAAAAACGACGCGGCAAAGAAAGATACACAAGCACCCGTCGACGCTGCAGACCAGGCGAGTCAACGAGAGCAAAACCGGCATCAGGAGACGCGGGTGGCCAGTAAGATCGTGGTCTGGATCGTCAGTATCTTGGCGGTCCTGGCCGTAGTGATCGGCATCTTAGGGTATCGTTATGTGCACGAGAGCCTCCAGCCATACAATACGGCTGATGAACGGACCGTGGCGGTGAAGATTCCCATTGGTTCATCCAACAAGGAAATCGCGGCCCAGTTGGAGAAACACAAGATCATCCGCAGTGCCACGGTGTTCAATTATTACGTGAAGACCCACAACTACGCCGACTTCACTGCCGGCTGGCATTCCTTCAAGCCGTCCATGTCCTTGGACCAAGTCGTGGCCCAATTGCAGAAAGAGGGCCTGGCGGCCGAACCCAAGGACCGCATTGGCCGTATCCTAGTTAAGGAAGGGGTCACGGTGGAAGACATCGCTAATTCTCTCCCCAGCCAGACGAAGAAGAATAAGAAATGGGATAAAGCCAGCTTTCTGAAATTAATGAAAGACGACGACTTCGTTAAGGCGGTGGGGAAGAAATATCCTGAACTGCTGAAGTCCGCCCTGGCTGCGAAAAATACCCGTTACCCGTTGGAGGGCTACCTCGCACCGGCCACCTACGATATCTATAAAGACACCAGTCTCAAGGATTTCGTGGTGATGATGGTGCACAAATCTCAGCAGGAGCTGGCGCCGCTGTACAAACAGATCGCGGCGAAGAACTTAACCGTGCAGCAGACCTTGACGCTAGCCTCCCTGGTTGAGCGGGAAGGGGTCAAGACGGAGGACCGGCAAAAGATTGCCGGTGTCTTCTTCAACCGCCTCGATGCTGACATGCCCCTGCAGTCAGACATCTCGGTGATGTACGCACTGAACGAGCACAAGACCCACTTGACGAACAAGGATACGAGTGTGGACTCGCCCTATAACCTATACATCAATAAGGGGTATGGCCCGGGGCCGTTCAACAATCCCAGTTTGAACGCGGTTCATGCCGTGCTCTCACCCAAGGATCGCGATCAAGGCTACCTGTACTTCCAGGCGGATCTGAAGACGGGGAAGATTTACTATTCCCAGACATATGAACAGCACACCAGCACGACTCAGGATCTGGGGCAGTGACCATGATCGACTTAGGCAGTGAACACCCTCATAACGGGAAGAAACGGCCCATTGTCATCGGCGTCACCGGCGGTTCCGGCTCCGGCAAAACGACCGTCAGCCGGGCCATCTTTGATGAGTTCGCCGGCCACTCGCTGCTGATGCTCCAGGAGGACTCGTATTATAAGGCCTCCACGGCGCCGTTTTCTGAACGTAAAAAGATCAACTACGACCACCCGCTGGCCTTCGACACGGACCTGCTGATCGAACAGCTCCAGCAGCTCCTGCGTTACGAGTCCATCGACAAGCCGGTGTACGATTACAAGGACCATAACCGGTCCAAAAATGTGGTGCGCCAGGAACCCAAGGACGTCATCATCCTGGAGGGTATCCTGATTCTCTACGACCCGCGGCTGCGGGACCTGATGGATATTAAGGTGTACGTCGACACGGACGATGACATTCGGCTCATCCGGCGCATCAAACGGGACATGCGTGAACGCGGCCGTTCGCTGGACAACATCATCAACCAGTACCTGGCCACTGTGCGGCCCATGTACCATCAATTTGTCGAGCCGACGAAGCGCTATGCGGACATCATCATTCCGGAAGGTGGCCAGAACCAAGTGGCCATCGATTTGCTGGTGACGAAAATTCGTGATATTTTTGCGAGACAATCCCGGTAAGAATATGTATAATGTTTTCTTGGACTGTTTTGGTCCACCAGAATCAGTAACGACTATTTAGAGGTGTAAATGCATGGCAAACAAGACATACCCGATGACAGCAGAGGGCAAGAAAAAACTGGAAGACGAATTGGAGAACTTAAAGACCGTTAAACGGCCCCAAGTCATCGACCGCATCAAAGTCGCCCGCGGCTTCGGCGACCTGTCCGAGAATTCGGAATATGAATCAGCCAAGGACGAGCAGAGTGTGGTTGAATCACGTATTTCTCAAATCGAAGAAATGCTTCACTTTGCAGAAGTCGTGGATACTAACAAGGTCGACAAGAACGAGGTTTCCGTCGGCAAGACGGTGACGTTCCTGGAAGACGGCGAAGACGAGCCGGAGACGTATCAAATCGTCGGGGCAGCGGAAGCGGATCCTTTCGCCGGCAAGATTTCCAACGATTCACCCATCGCCAAGGCCCTAATCGGCAAGCACAAGGGCGATCACGTCGCCATCAAGACCCCGGGCGGCGAGATGGACGTCGCCATCCAGGCGGTGAAGTAATTTTCCCCTGACAACGAAGAATGGCCTCTGCGGAGGCCATTTTTTCGTGGGAGAAAAGATACACCAGATTCCGGAGGCAGGTAAGCGTTCTGCTCTGGCCCGGGTGACTACGGGCTCCGCAGATTCGGGCTGGAACGCCATGGGCCGACTTTAAGCCCGCGCAAAGTGCGCGCGGTCTTAAAGCTCGACCTTGTTGTAAGCGGGCAAAGAGCGCCCGCTAACAACAATCTCATGGCTGAGCCAAAATCTGCTCCGCCCTCCGTCACCCTATATTCTTGTGGTAGGATAATTCTCCCCAACACGGGTCAGTGAAGATCCGTTGATAACCTTTGTCTTTGCAAGCAAATGAGTTGTCCCGCAAAAGAGGATCACAAGTCCCCACAGACCATTGGTTAAGCTTTCGGCTCTTGGTGGACGGCACGGCCGAGATGACGCCTTTCCCAATGATTCTGCTAAATGATTTTTGTCCGATGTGGATTGGGCTCATACCGGGATCACACGGAATGGGTCTCTTACATTATCTTCTGGAATGCGGATGCTTATCTTTTGTGACGGGAGCGATTTCTGTCGTTGGGCCAAGGCTTCAGATGTTCTCATGCCGTAGGGTGACGGAGGGCGGAGCGGGAGGGGGCTCAGTGGTGGAAACTGCACGAAATCTTGAGCGTTTTTTGCTCAAGATTTCGATGCAGTTAGGCGTGTTTGAGACCGCGCACTTTGCGGGCTCAAACCGC
>NZ_KI271586.1:87713-94826 GCF_000469325.1 Schleiferilactobacillus shenzhenensis LY-73
TCCCGCGGAGCCCGGAGTCACCCGGTCCTGCGCAAGAAAGCCGCCAGTCTTGCGTGCCATCTTCCAATTTCCGTCTAAAGTCCCATCGTCTCCCGGCCCCGTGGCGGGTCAGCCGGGTGGGGAAGTACGGTATACTGGAACTATGAAAATTGACGACAGAAAGAAGGAGAATCCCGTGCGCGTTTTATGGTGGATCATTGCGCTGCTCGACATTGCCGCCGTCGCGTTTCTCGGCTGGCAAATCGTCACTGAACCGATTGCCTTGATCCTGGTGGTGATCGGCACCTTGCTCGTGGTCGGCGGCCATCGCCGGCACGAGACCGCCCGGGACAGCAGCCGGATTTTTGGCTGCATTTTTATCGCCATCGGCATCACGATGAACGCTGCCTTTTGGATATTCTTCTTGATCACCTTGCTGGCCGTCCTCCTGTTCCTCGGCACCATGGGCGGCGGCCTGCACAAGTGGGTGCCTTGGCGGAAGAAGGAATACGTGCACTTCCAGACCACCGCCCCCGGCAAGAAACCGGCGGTGCAGCGGTCTCCTTGGCTGGGCGGCGCGACGATCGGGGAGACGAGTTTTCCCTGGGATGACATCAATTTTGTTTCCCTGTACGGGGACACCATCATCGACTTGGGTAACACGCTTCTGCCGGAGGACCAGGATAACACCATCATGATCCGCAAGGGCTTCGGCCGGACCCGGATCCTGGTGCCGGTGGGCGTGGCCGTGACCCTCGACCACAGTGCCGTGGCCGGCTCCGTGCAGTTTCTCGACCAGCATTACCAGCTCCAGAACGAACGGGTGCAGCTGCACACGGCTGATAATGGTCATCCCCAGCGGACGATCAAGATCGTGACCAGTACCCTGTTCGGTGATCTGGAGGTGCGTTACGTATGAGTCGGTTGCAGAAAGTTGTTCTCGGATCCATCAGCACCGTCCTCACCTTTGCCCTGGTCACCGGGGTGCTGGCTTACAGTGCCTACCGCGTCGGTCAATGGGGCTTGGTGGAGAAAGAACTGCTCCAGCCGTTTTTGGGTGTCCCCCTCGTGCTGGCCTTTTTTGCTGTGGCGCTGATCATCGGGGTCACGCTGACCACACTGGTGTCGCTGGTCGTGCGCCACGATTTGCAGCACACCAACACCGCCCTGGATGCCTTACTCGCCGACCAGTACGACGAGGCTGCCTTTGCGCCGCCGGCCAACTACCTGACCACGACCAATGTGGCCGTGGTGGAGAAGCTGCGGCGGCTGCGGGACAAGCTCCAGACATTGCAAGCCAATATCCAGACGATGGCCGATCAGCCGATCATCATGGGCAATCAGACGAAGGAAGAAATCCTCCAGGATGAGCGCCACCGCTTGGCCCGGGAGCTGCACGACTCCGTCAGCCAGCAGCTGTTTGCGGCCACGATGATGCTGTCGGCGCTGAACGCCACAGCGGCTAAAGAAGACCTGCCGGAGAAACTGACCAAGCAGATCGTGACGATCGAGAAAGTGATCAACGAAGCGCAATCCGAAATGCGCGCACTGCTCCTGCATCTGCGGCCGATCAACCTGGAAGGGAAGAGTCTGCAGCAGGGGATCATTTCTCTCTTGAACGAACTGAAAACGAAGGTGCAGATCGCCATTACGGCCGATATTGCGCCGCTGAGTCTGCCTAGCGCCATCGAGGACAACCTCTTCCGCATCGTGCAGGAATTGTTGTCGAACACGCTGCGGCACGCCAAGGCGACGACGATTGAAGTATACTTGAAGCAGATTGGGCAGACCGTCTTGCTGAAGGTGGTCGATAACGGCGTCGGCTTCGACCAGCAATCGGCCCAGGCCGCCGGCAGTTATGGTCTGCAGAATATCTCGGAACGGACCAAGAGTATGGGCGGCAGCCTGCATATTGTCAGCTTCCCCAAGCAGGGGACGAGCGTGGAGGTCCGGGTACCCATCGTGAAGGAGACGAATGCGAATGATTAAAGTGTTGATCGTGGATGACCACGAAATGGTCCGCTTGGGCATCAGTACATACTTGGGCGTGCAGGACGACATTGAAGTGGTCGGCCAGGCCGTGGACGGCGTGGAAGGCGTGAAGATGGCCCTGGAGTTGCGGCCGGACGTCATCTTAATGGATGTCGTGATGCCGAATATGGACGGCATTGAGGCGACCAAAAAGATCCTCGCCCAGTGGCCCCAGGCGAAGATCATTATTTTGACCAGTTTCATTGATGATGAGAAAGTCTACCCGGCCATTGAAGCCGGCGCGGCCAGTTATATATTGAAGACGTCCACGGCCGAAGAAATCGCCTCGGCGATTCGCCAGACCGCCCAGGGCGAAAGTGTCCTGGAGCCGGAAGTGACCAACAAGATGATGCACCGCATGGCCCATCCCGGCGATAAACCGCTCTATGAAGACCTGACGAACCGGGAGATGGAGGTCCTGACGCTGATTGCCAAGGGCCGCTCGAACCAGGAGATCGCCGATGAACTCTTCATTACCTTGAAAACGGTGAAGACCCACGTGTCCAATATTTTGGCGAAGCTGCAGGTGGAAGACCGGACCCAAGCCGCCATTTATGCCCTGCGCCACCATCTGGTGCCGGACGAAGGCGACAGTGCTACCGGAGACCCCGCCGACCACGAGTAGCCCGGCGCAGTGCCTGCTTGTGCCGCTTGCTGCGGCGCCAATCCAAACCAGCCACTAAGCCCCACAATAACAGAGAGAGCAGCGAACCGGTCACCCCAGCTCGCCAGCCGGGTGCCACGTAGCGGATCGTCACCGCGTGGGACCCGGTTTTTGCTGGGGTGAAAGCGAGGAAGGTACTGAGCAGTTTCTTCGTCTTTTGGGTCCGACCATCCACGGTCACTTGCCAGCCGGGACTGGCCGGAATGGAAGTATAAACGGTGGGGGCTTTCTTGGTCGTGGTGACCGTGGCAGTGACGGCATTCTGCTTGAAGGCCGTGATCGTGCCGCCCTGGTCCTGGAGCTGGTGGTCCATTTTCTCAAACTGGGCCATGTCGAAGCGGTAGAACGCCAGCCCGTCCATGGTGACGGAGTCGCTGGTGTTGAACGTGAAGCGCAGGGTGACCTTGCGGCCAGCGTGGTGGGCAGCCAAGTTGAAGACCACCGGCGCCCGGAAGGAATCGTATTGCTTCACCTGGCGGCCGTCGACGCGAATGGTCAGGTCCTTGATGGGCAGATTGGTGCCCAGCGTCACGTAATAGGGATCATTGCTGGCCGCAATGAAGCTGTAAGTCACGCTGGCGGCCTTGAACTTGTTCTGGCGATAGAAGGTGCCGTTCACGCTGGGATTCGTATCCTTCTTGATGTTGCTGGTGGTGATGGTCGGGTGCAGGAGCGGCACGAAGAGGCTGTGCCAATCGGCGCTGCCGGTGAGTTCGTTCATCAGCGCTTCCTGCTCGGACAGCGGGTAATTCGGCAGCCGCACGTGTTTCAACGCATTGCTGGCGCCGGCATAGACTAGCGGCAGGGCGTAAGGATTCCGGTACGTCCGGGTCATCGTCTGGGTACTCATCGGCTGATAGAACGCCAAGTCCGGCCGGTAAGCGTTGGGGAACATCATCGGGTGGGCACTGAGCGTATGCGGGTCCAGTACGTTGTAACTCTTGGTGTCTTGCAGGTGGTAGCGCATATCCAGCAAGGCATCCGTGATCATCGTCCCGTTGGTGTAAGAAATCTGACCGTCCCCCGCCGGCAGCCCCAGCCGGTCATAAAGCGCGGGCTGGCGCGGTTCCATCATGGAGTTGAAGTGCGAGCCGCCGAAGTAGTCCGTCTGCATCGCGTCGTCCTTGGTCCGCTCGAAGGTCTTGCCCACTCGGTAAAAATTCTCTGGAGCGACGGCTTGCAGTTTATCGATGGCCGTTTGCAAGTTATTGGTGTAGTTAGCGTAGTCGCTTTGGCTGATGTAACTGAGCTGGTTGAGGCTGAGCACGCCGTTCGTGATCATTTCTAAACTGCCCAGCAGCAAGAACGCCAGCGGCCACCAGCGGTAGCGGTGGTCGTGGG
Organism: Schleiferilactobacillus shenzhenensis LY-73; assembly: GCF_000469325.1. GTDB lineage: Bacteria > Bacillota > Bacilli > Lactobacillales > Lactobacillaceae > Schleiferilactobacillus > Schleiferilactobacillus shenzhenensis. The sequence continues at coordinate 91,729 of NZ_KI271586.1, forward strand.
TGAAGAGCAGAAAGACGGCGGCGGCGCCAAAGAAGGCCGTGGCCACTAGCGCGTACCAGTGAATGAATTCCAGGTTGGGCAGCTGCCAAGTGCTGTACCCGACGATGATCACCGTGGGCAGGATGAGCAGCAGTGCCCGCTGCCAGCGCAAGGTAGGCAGCAGCGGCCAGACCCGGGCGGTGAGCAGGATGCCCCACAGGCTGACCACGAAGCTGAAGCGGTAAGGGTACCACACGGGGAACTGGAAACCGTGCCACAGCAGGTCCAGCGGCTGGAAGAACAGGCTGGCCAGCAGGAAGAGGGAGATCAGACCGGCAGCAATTTTCTCCCGCCAAGGCAGCCAGCGGTTGAGAAAGTACAAAATGACCCCCAGGAGGACGATCATACCGGTGTAAATATTGGCCTGACCGGAGGACATCTGGTCGAAAGAGTAGGCGCCGGAGACCAGTTTGGCCAGCAGCTTGAACGGATTGTACTCGGTGGTCCAGTCAATGGATTTGACGGTATAGGTCCCCTTTGAATCGCCTAGGGCGTAAGCGGTGGGTAAGAGAATGAAGAGGCTGAGGCCAGCGCCGAGAAGCGACGTCCAGGCAAACCGCAGTCCCTGCCGCAGCCACACCCGCCAGCTGGCCGCGGTTTGGCTCTGGTGCCAGAACCAAAACAGGACCAGGAATAGGGCGATCATGTAGCCGATGTAGTAGTTGACCACGAAGGTGACCGCCAGCAGCAGCGGGTAAGCCCACAGTCGTTTGTCCGCACTTTGCCATTCCAGTGCCAGCAGCAGGAGCGGCAGCAAGTAGACACCGTCCAGCCACATGACGTTGTAATGGTTCACGATTAGATAGGCGCATAACCCGTAACTGGTGGCCAGTACCGCTTGCACCACCGGCGGCAAGCGGCGGGCCGGCTGGCGCAGGTAAATGGCCGCAAACAGGCCGGCCAACCCCAGCTTCAAGGCCATGAGCAGCCAAATGCCGACAGACAGACTGGTCCCCGGGAAAAGGAACAGCAGGAAGTTCAGGGGACTCATCAAGTAATAGGCGAAGGTCCCGATCATTTCGCCGCCCAAGCCCTTGCTGAAGGAGTAAAAGAAGGTCTCCGGGTGGTTCAGTAAAGTTTTTTTAAAATACGCGTAAAAGTCGATGTATTGTTGGCCCAGATCAACGGTCATGACACTCTGGTTGCCCAGCGGCCACACATGCTGCAGGACAAAATAACCGATGATAAACAAAAAGGGCACGGCAAAGCTCCAGATGAGCGGCCACTTGGGCTGGGTCTGCTGCTGGTGCCGGGTCGAATAACGCACGCTGTCCACTCCTCCGTTGCAATTGTATCTTTCATTCTACAATAACATTAAGCGTGTGGTAAGGCGCTAGAGGGGCCGCCGCTTTTTTGCTACAATACATTAACGAACACATTTTAGAAATCGGGGTCGAGTCATCGTGCATTCGCCAAAGGATCAAACACCGCCGCGGAAGAAATCGAAAATTCCGTTCCGGCTGAATTTTCTCTTGCTGCTCGTCTTTCTGCTCTTCGCCGCCCTCATGGCCCAGCTCGCTTACCTGCAAGTGATCAAGGGCGACATGTTCCAGGCCGAAGTCGAACGGACAGACAGTTCGATCGTGACCAAAGATGTTGCCCGGGGCCAGATCTACGACGCCCAGGGCCGCTTGCTGGTGGGCAACGAACCGGAGAGCGCCATTACGTATACCAAGAACGTCTCCATCACCGCGAATAAGCTGCGCAAGGTGGCCGACGCCTTAGCGCAGCTGATCAGCATGCCCAGCGACACCAAGCTGACGCCCCGGGAAAAAGTGGATTACTACCTGGCGGATGAGGCCAACTTGAAGCAGGCCGACAAGGAATTAACGAAGGCCCAGCGGTATGCCCCCAGCGGCGATGAGCGCAGCGCCACCGACCAATACGCTTATGAAGTGGCCAACACGATGAAGAAAGACATTACGCTGAACGCTCAAGAGACCGCAGCAGCGGAGATCTATGTCCGCATGGCCGGGGCGTACCAGCTGTCCACGGTAATGATCAAGAACCGAGGCGTCACCGCGGCCGAAGTGGCCAAGGTGTCCGAGCACCTCACGGCCATCCCCGGCGTGAACGTCGGGACGGATTATGAGCGCTCATACCCCAATGGGGATTCCATGCGCAGCGTCATCGGCTCCGTTTCTTCCGAACAGCAAGGGCTGCCCGAGGACGAAGTGAACACGCTCCTGGCCCAGGGTTATTCCCGTAACGACCGGGTCGGTACCAGTTACTTGGAGAAAGCCTACGAACCGGTGCTGAAGGGGACCAAGTCTCGGACTCAAGTGGACGTCCACGCTAACAACCAAGTCACTGACGAGACCACCCTGTACGCCGGCAAGGCCGGGGACAACCTGAACCTGACCATCGACAGCCAGTACCAGAGCATTGTGGAGAAAGTCCTCAAGCAGCAATTTGACCGGGCCAAAACGGCCGGCGACGCCACTTATTCCGACGGGGCGTACGCCATTGCCATGAACCCCAAGACCGGGGCCATCCTGGCCATGGCCGGAGTCCAGAACGATCCGAAGACCAAGAAAGAGAGCGACGACGCGCTGGGCACCATTAACCGCAACTTCGTTATGGGGTCCGCCGTCAAAGGAGCCACCGTCCTCGGTGCCTTAATGGACGGCGTGATCACCCCCAGCAACAGCACCCAGGCCGACGACCCCATCTACCTGCCGGCCACACCGGTGAAGAAGTCCGTCTACCCGGCGGGCACCTATTCGTCGCTGAACGCCGTCCAGGCGCTGGAAGTATCCTCCAACATTTACATGATGAACCTGGCCCTCAAGGAAGGGAAAGCCGCTTACGTACCCCATTCCCTGATCAACTTTAAGGACAACATTTTCTCCATCATGCGCGGTTACTTCGCCATGTTCGGCCTCGGCGTGAAGACCGGGATCGACTTGCCCGGAGAAATCGGCGCCTACCTCGGGCCGACCACCAACGACGAAGGCCAGCTCAATTCAGGGAAGGCGCTGGACCTTTCTTACGGGAACTATGACCAGTACACCTTGGTCCAGATGGTTCAATATATCAGCACCATTGCCAATGGCGGG
>NZ_KI271586.1:94836-98293 GCF_000469325.1 Schleiferilactobacillus shenzhenensis LY-73
TACCGCATGAAGCCCTACCTGGTATCCTCCATTCAAGAGAATGGCAGCCAGGGCAAGAAGGGGGCCATCGTCGACACCACCCAGCCCACCGTGCTCAACCGGGTGCCTTTCACCCAGGATGAGCTGGACGTCGTCAAACAGGGGATGTACAACGTGGTCCACGGCTCCATGGCCTGGGGCACGGCCCATCCGCTGAAGGACATCACGCCGGCGATGTCGGCCAAGACCGGGACTGCCCAGTCTTTCTACATCGATCCGGACAATCCCACGACCAACCCGCCGGAGACGACCAACTCCAGCTTCGTCGGGTATGCCCCCAGCAACGATCCGCAGATCGCCATCGCCATCGTCTTCCCGAACTTGGACGCCGATTCCGAAGGCAACTATAACCAACAGGTCGCCCGCACCATGATCGAGCAGTATTACAAGCTGAACAATATTAAGTAAGTGAGAAAGGAGACCGCGATGGCCCTCACCAAGAAAGCGTTCCGCCAGCTGCAGATTCCCCGGATGGCCGAATTTGCCAAAACACCAGCTTTCACCAAAGAATCTCACCGCCTCCAAGACCAGCTGCTGGCCTACCTGACCCGCCATCCCCAAGGAAGTGTCGGCCTGACGATGAGCGGCGGGATCGAAGTGCCCACTGAGCCGCTGCTCACGGCTTTGTTAGCCGCCGGCCGGCCAGTCTTGCTGCCGAAGACGTTTTCCGACCGGACCATGCACTTCGTTCCGTACCACGGCCAAGCAGCGGAATTGGCCCGGACGGATTACGGGATCCTTGAACCGGTGGCGGATGCCGACGAAGTGCCGGCTATCGTGGTCGTGCCGGGAATCGCTTTTGTCCGCGGCAGTCACGCCCGGGTGGGCTTCGGCGCGGGCTATTACGACCGCTACCTGGCGGCCCGGGGCAGCGCCATTCGCCACACGGTGACCATGGCCACCAGCGTGATGCTGTTCAATGCCCCGACTTGGCGGGTGGCCGCCCACGATGTTGCTGTCGATACACTACTAGAAGGGAAGCAACCCAATGAACGCTAATCAGCGGCGCTATTATCTCACCCGCTTCAAATTAATGCCGTACATCACGTATGCACTCTTGCTCTTGACTGTGCTGATGTACGTCGCTGAAACGCTGTTGGGCGGGTCCAGCAACAGTCAGGTGCTCCTCCAAGTGGGGGCCAACTTTGGCCCGCTGGTCGCCCAGGGCGAATGGTGGCGCCTGATTGCTGCCATGTTCATCCATATCGGCCTGATGCACATTGCCACCAACGGCGTGATGATTTACGCCGTTGGTACCCAAATTGAGAACCTCTTCGGCCACTGGCGGATGCTGGTCATTTACTTGGTCAGCGGGGTTATCGGGAACATCACGTCGCTGGCGTTTGGCCAGCTGAACGCATTGTCGGCCGGGGCCTCCACGTCGCTCTTCGGGCTGTTCGGGGCGTTCCTATTTCTTGGTGTCGGCTACCGGCAGGAACCGTACTTCAAGATGGCCGGTCGCCAATTCATGACCCTGATCGTTTTGAACTTAGTGATCGACCTGTTTATGCCCTCCGTGGATATCTGGGGCCACATTGGCGGGGCCGCCGCTGGCTTTCTTACTGCCGCAGCCTTGGCCTTGCCGGCCCGGTACGGTAAGCTGCCGGTCTGGCAGCGGGTGGTCGGTGCCGTCATCGTGGTCGCCGCTGCCGTCGTTTTAGGCTACCTGGGGATGGCGCGCTATGCCGGGTGATATCAAGCTGCGCAATCTCTACGATGTGCAGCAATTATTGGAGAAATTCGGCATCCTGGTCCATCTGGGGAAACGGCTGTGGGACATCGAGCTGATGACCATTGAGCTTGAACACGTATACACAGCCGGGCTGTTAGATGCTAAGATATATGTTAAAGCCCGGGCGGTGTTACGCCGTGAACGGGAGAACGAGTTGCGCCAGCAGCCAAAAAATCATGAAAGCAGTGAACAACAGCATGGCAGATAAAAAACTGATCGGGGTCGACCTCGGCGGAACCACTACTAAGTTCGGGATCCTCACGCCGGCAGGGGACGTCCAGCAGCGGTGGAGTATCGAAACGGACGTCTTAGAAGATGGCCGCCAGATCATTCCCAACATCATCGACTCGATCAAGCACCACTTGGACATGTACGACATGAGTGCCGAGCAATTCTTGGGCATCGGCATGGGCTCGCCGGGCTCAGTCGACCTGACGGCGGGCACCGTTACTGGGGCCTTCAATTTGAATTGGTCCGGGACGGTTTATCCCAAGCGCGACATTGAAGCCGCCACGGGGATTCCTTTCTACATCGACAACGACGCCAACGTGGCGGCCATGGGTGAGCGCTGGATGGGTGCGGGGGATAATGACCCCAACGTCACCTTCGTCACCCTGGGTACCGGGGTCGGCGGCGGCATCATCGCCGACGGCCGTCTGCTCCACGGGGTCGCTGGTTCGGCCGGCGAGTTAGGCCACATCACCGTGCAGCCCGGCGGCTATCTCTGCACCTGCGGCAAGCGCGGCTGCTTGGAGCAATACGCTTCCGCCACTGGCGTCGTGCACATTGCCCGGGACATGGCTGAGGAATACGCCGGTGACGCGAAACTGAAGTTCATGCTGGACGACGGCGAAGACATTACCTCCAAGATCGTCTTCGATCTGGCCAAAGAGAACGACCCGCTGGCCCTGAAGGTCGTGGACAAAGTCAGCTTCTACTTGGGTCTGGCCCTGGCGAACGTGGGCAACATGCTCAACCCGAAGTACATCGTCATCGGCGGCGGTGTCAGCGCGGCTGGTGATTTCTTGCTGCAGCGGGTACAGCAAAACTTCGAGGAGAACACCTTTCCGAATGTCCGCCAGACGACTTCGTTGCGCCTCGCCACGCTGGGCAACGAAGCGGGCATCGTCGGCGCCGCCTCACTCGTATTGCAAGACCAAGCTGAGACTGAAGAATAGAGGAATGCAGGGAATGTTTTTTTTAGCAAGCGGATTTAATCAAGGAATTTGGATACTGAACGGGTTTCTATTACTGATCGTGCTGTACATGATCGGCTCGCCCACCTACTACTGGTGGCGCGGCCGCCAATTGAAGGGCGCCATTGACGAGGACACATTTGAGAAAGGCCGCACCCGGGCCCAAATCGTCGACTTGCGGGACCGCAAGACGTTCGACACGAAGCACATCCTCGGCGCCCGCAGCATGCCCATCGCTTCGTTGAAGCAGGACATGGGGTCCTTGCGTAAGGACCTGCCGGTATACTTATACGAGAGCGGCACGAACCTGGCGATTCGGGCGGCGCTGCAGCTGAAGAAAGCCGGCTTCACCGACGTTAAATGGCTGAAGGGCGGCTTCCGGGAGTGGCACGGGAAGATTAAGGGGAAGAACGTATAACGTTCATTCCGCTGTACCCGGCGATTTGGGCCCTCCGGCTGGCTGGGGCTGGAACGTAGCGGGCACGGCTTG
>NZ_KI271586.1:98303-98605 GCF_000469325.1 Schleiferilactobacillus shenzhenensis LY-73
ATCAAAAGTCTTCAAGTCCGGCCTTGTTGTAAATGGTCAAAAACCGACCATTAACAACAATTTCGCTACTGAGCCCCGCCAGCCTCCGGGCCCAAATCGCCTACTTCCTAGCCAATCGTAAGATTCTTCGTGCAAGGACATAATCGTCGGAGGTGGCGCCGCACTTGCCGCACTTTGTATTTGTAGGTGATTGCCGTTAGGCTCGGGAAGGAAGCTGTCAGAATTCCTGGCGAGCCGGATGTTTTCAGTCTCCGAGAATGTAGGGTGACGAAGGGCGGAGCAGATTGGGGCTCAGCCGTGAA
>NZ_KI271586.1:98728-108588 GCF_000469325.1 Schleiferilactobacillus shenzhenensis LY-73
GCGCCAGAAAGTTGCCTCTTCTCACACACTCCGTGGTCACCCGGGCCAGCGCAAGACAGTAGACCCAACCGCAAAAAAGAGACCGGAAAAATGGATTTCCGGTCTCTTTGGTGTTCCAGGGGAAAAAGATTATCCCTGGTGCGCTTGGTGGGCCTTGCGGTTGGCGCGTTTGCGATTTTCTTCCACGCGGTCCAGCTCGGCGTCGCTCGGTTCAACGACCTGCTTCTTGAACGCATAAACACTGCCGGCCACGGCGCCAGCGGCGGTTAGAACGCCGAATAAGAACCCGCGCCCAAATTTAGACTTACTTGCCATAACGATCCCTCCAAATCTTGTTGTCTACTCCATTATTGCGTATTTGCCGGGGAAGTGCAAAAAATTAGCGCTTTCTTGCCTTATATCATATGAGAATTACTGGGCTAGTACGGTATAATCGGGACACGAATGACGAAAGGATTTTTCGATGACAATAACAGTGCGGTCTTACCAGCCGAGTGATGAAAAACAGTGGGTCTACACGAAGGCCCTGGCGTATCTTTTCTCGCCTTTCTTTGACGATCAGGAAACGACCAAGACCGCGTATGCCGCTGACGTGTACGCGGCCACGGTTGAATTAGTAGCGATCGATGATGTCAGCGGGCAGCTGGTGGGTTTGCTGGATATGGGGATCTTCACGCCGGCACTGTCCCAGGAGAATATTTACTATCCCGCGGACAAGCTGGCTTACTGGGAAAATTTTGCCGTCCATCCTGACTGGCAGCACCAAGGAATCGGCACTCAACTGTTCATGGCGGCGAAACAATCCTTGTCAGCGCAAGGTGTGCAGGCGTTGATGATCTTCACCCGGGACGATGCGGGGACGAATGCGTTGTATCGATCGTTCGGGGCGCGCCTGCTGGTCCAGAATTATTTAGTGATTGGCACGCCTAAGCCAGCGGCCCCGGCGTTTTCTTTTGCCGTGGACCATAAGCGGCAACGGTTGGCGCTGACCGACCAGCAGACCGGCGCGCCGGTTACCCATTACCTTCGCGAAGGGGTCTACATCGTGACTGCAGAAGACGCGTTGGCTGACTTTGATGCCGAGCGGGTCATCACCGAGTATTCTTACGTTCTGGAGCTGACCCCCCATGGATAAGGTCGTGATGATCGTCGGGCCCACCGCCGTGGGCAAATCGGCACTGGGCATCAAGCTGGCGCAAGAATTTGACGGCGAAATCATTTCGGGGGATTCCATGCAGATCTTTCGCCACCTCGACGTTGGCACGGCGAAGGTCCTCCCTGAAGAAATGCAGGGGATTCCCCACCACCTGATCAACGTGCGGGACATCAATGAGGAGTTTTCTGCCCACGATTTCCAAGTCGCCGCCGGCCGGCTCGTTCAGGAGATCACGGCGCGCGGCCGCGTCCCGATCATTGTCGGCGGGACTGGTTTTTACCTGCGCATGTTTCTGCTGGGCTGGCAATTGGGCACTGAACGTCAGCCGGACGACATCACGGATGGACTGACTGACCAAGCCGCTTGGACTAAGCTTCAGCAAGCCGATCCCGCAGCCGCGGCCAAGATTCCAGCCGCCAACCGCCGCCGGGTGGAACGGGCGCTGACCGTCATCGCCCGTACTGGCCGCCTCTTTTCTGACCAAGGCGACGATACGACCCCGCAGTACGACGCCTTCATCATTGGCCTGACCACGGACCGGGCGCGGCTCTATGCGCGGATCAATGCCCGGGTGGACCAGATGCTGACGCAGGGGCTGGAAGCCGAAGCCCGCTGGCTCTACGACCGGGGCGGGGAAGAAATGCCGGCGGGAAAGGGCATCGGGTACCGAGAATGGTGGCCGTACTTTGCCGGTCAGGCGGACCGGGCCGCAGTCATCGACCGGATCAAGACCGATTCTCGTCACTATGCGAAGCGGCAGCTCACTTACTTCCGCCATCAGCTGCCGGTGCACTGGTTCGACTTGCTGGCGGATCCTGATGCTGCGGCCGCCATCCGCCAAGCCGTGGCTGCTTTTCTTCAACCAGCCAAGTGAATTGGTCTGGACCATGTTAGAAATGTTCAAAAAAGTTGTCTTCCATGTTAGGAAAGCTGACATCTCCGGTTGACAGCTTTTTTTATGCCCGCGTATACTGTAACCATTCAAGGAGGTGACGGTGATGGGTGAAACAGAAGTCCGCCGGTCAACGCCGGTGCTTTCGATTGGTACAGCGTGTACCATCACCGGTCTGACGGCGCGGCAGATTCGCTATTACGAAGCCCAGGGCCTGTTGACCCCGCACCGTACCGCGGGTGGTCAGCGGCAATATTCCATGAACGATGTAGATGTGCTGTTGGCCATCAAAGATGATCTCAGCGCCGGTTACACGCTGACGCAGGTGAAGGAGCGGCGGGCCGCTGAACGGAACAATAATTTGTCCGATGAAAAGGCCCGGGTGCTTTTGCGTGACGAAATGCTGCGCACTGCCGGCTTCTTGAACGATACAGAGTATCCTCGCAACTAAATTTTAGAATGGAGTTGGGTTAGATGGCGCGTGCACAAATTACGGCCGATACGATCCGAGAAGCAGTCCAAGAACAAAATGTTCAATTCCTACGGTTGATGTTCACGGATATCAACGGCATCATCAAGAACGTCGAGGTCCCCGTCGACCAATTGGAGAAGGTCTTGGCCAACAAGATCATGTTCGACGGGTCGTCCATCGACGGTTTCGTCCGGATCGAAGAGAGCGACATGCTCCTTTACCCTGATCTGAATACCTGGCTCGTGTTCCCGTGGGGTTCCGAGCACGGTAAGGTCGCCCGCCTCATCTGCGATGTGCACAATCCTGACGGTACGCCGTTTGCCGGCGACCCCCGCAACAATCTGCGCCGGGTCTTGGCGGAGGCCAAGGAAGCCGGCTACACCACCTTCAATATTGGGCCGGAACCTGAATTCTTCCTGTTCAAGCTGGATGAAGAGGACCGGCCCACGCTGGAACTCAACGACAAGGGCGGGTACTTCGATTTTGCCCCAGTGGACTTGGGCGAGAATACCCGCCGCGATATCGTGCTGGAGTTAGAAAAGATGGGCTTCGAAGTCGAAGCCAGCCACCACGAAGTGGCCCCCGGCCAGCACGAGATCGACTTCAAGTATGCTGAAGCAATTGCTGCCGCCGACAACATTCAAACGTTCAAACTGGTCGTTAAGACGATTGCCCGCCAGCATGGCCTGCACGCGACCTTTATGCCCAAGCCTTTAGCCGGCATCAACGGTAGCGGCATGCACATCAACATGTCCCTGTTCAAGGGCGGCGACAACGCCTTCTACGATCCCTCAACCGAGGATCAGCTGTCTGCCGATGCCCGCCACTTCTTGGCCGGCCTGTTGACCCATGCCCGGGCCCTGACAGCCATTAACAACCCCACAGTCAACTCATACAAGCGCCTGGTGCCCGGTTACGAAGCCCCCGTTTACGTGGCTTGGTCCGGCCGCAACCGCAGCCCGCTCATCCGGGTACCCCAATCCCGCGGTTTGTCCACCCGGTTAGAAATGCGCAGTGTCGATCCCACGGCCAACCCGTACCTGGCCATTGGGGCCATTCTGGCCGCCGGCATGGATGGCTTGAACAACCAGCTGACACCGGCTGATCCGATCCACCGCAACATTTACCGGATGACACCGGAAGAACGCAAAGCCAACCATATCACCGACCTGCCGTCGACGCTGCACAATGCCTTGAAGGCGTTGGCCGCTGACGAGGTCGTCATCGACGCCCTGGGGCCGCACCTGTACCAGAGTTTCGTCGATTCAAAGCGTATGGAGTGGGACGGCTACCGCCAGTCCGTTTCCAAGTGGGAACGGGACCAGTACCTGGAACTGTACTAAAACCAGTCGCATGGACCATACTGATGACGTAATTCAATAATCGTTATAAATAACACCGTTGGAGAAATATTCGGAGACCCGAGCCAACGGTGTTCTTTATACACCGGGGATCATAGACAACGCTTGCAAACCGAACATTACACCATAATCTAATTTGAACGTTGTTGTTTGTCCCATTTCGGCATGGTATGATATGGCCATCAGGGCGACGTCAGCCCACGAGGAGGAAAACTTGTTTTGAAAATCAGTCACAAGTTTGGTTTAGCAGCGGCCATCGCAGTTATGGGATTATCATTGGTGGCATGCGGCAGCAAAGGCAGCAGCAGCAGTGCCAGCAATAAGACGGTGAAGTATTCCGCCGCACTCGTCACCGATGGCGGCGGGGTCGACGACAAGTCCTTCAACCAGAGCGGTTGGGAAGGTCTTGAAGCTTGGGGCAAGAAGAATGGTCTGAAGAAGGGTGTGGGCGGTTATAATTACGCCCAGTCCAACTCGGATGCCGACTTTACGCCGAACATCAACAAGCTGATCCAAGCCAAGTACAAGACCATCTTTGGGATTGGGTACAAGTTGGAGAGTGCCATTACCAACGCCGCCAAGGCCAATCCGAAGACCAACTTCGTCATCATCGACGACGTAATCAACCGGAAGAATGTGGCCTCAGTGACCTTCAAGGATAACGAAGGCGCGTTTTTGGCAGGTGTCGCCGCCGCCAAGACCACGAAGACCAAGAAGGTCGGCTTCATTGGCGGCCAGCACGGGGCGGTTATCGACCGCTTCGAAGCGGGCTTCCGCCAAGGGGTCGCGGCCGTCGACAAGAACATCAGCGTCGACGTCAAATACGCCAATGACTTCAGCAAGCCGGATGTCGGCCAAGCCTTAGCCAACGCGATGTACAACAACAACGAAGACGTCATTTACCAAGCCGCTGGCGGTACCGGCATGGGCGTGTTCTCCGCAGCCAAGAACCAGATCAAGAAGAAGAAGGTCTGGGTCATCGGTGTGGATCGTGACCAGACGGCCGAAGGCAAATACAGCGGCGGCAACCTGACCTTAACTTCTACGGTCAAGGGCGTGGACATTGCCGTTGAGAAACTGGCCGACGACGTGAAGAACAACGACTTCCCCGGCGGTAAGACGATCACGTACGGTCTGAAAGAAAAGGGCGTCAAGCTGGTCAAGGGCAACCTCGACGCTGCCGCTTGGAAAGCCGTTCAAGACTATCAGCAGCAGATCATTGACGGCAAGATCAAAGTGGCTGAGAAGCCCTCCCAGTTGAAAAAATAAGTTGATTCGCGAAGCAGTTCGTTAACCATTGAACGCAAGCGGTTTGGTATAATGAGGGGCGAAGCCGCACAGCGGTTTGCGCCCCTTATTCTGTTATTGCACTGTTTTGCAATAGGAAGGAAACGCCCATGTCTCAATCTGATATTGCCATCGAAGTGCGCGGCTTGACCAAGCGCTTCGGAGATTTTGTGGCCAACGACCACATCTCCATGCAGATCCGGAGCGGGGAAGTCCACGGCTTGCTGGGAGAAAATGGTGCCGGCAAGACGACGATGATGAACATGCTCTCCGGTATCCTCCAGCCCACGAGCGGGGAGATCCTGGTCCACGGCCAGCCGGTTCACCTGGCTTCCGCCAAGGACGCCACCCGTCTGGGTATTGGCATGGTCCACCAGCACTTCATGCTGGTGGAGAACTTTACCGTGTTGGAAAACATTATGCTGGGGGTCGAAGAAACCAAGGGCCTCGGTGTGCTCAACCGCCGCGCCGCCCGGGACAAAGTCATGGCCTTGTCCAAACAATATGGTTTAGCCGTTGACCCCGATGCCAAAGTCGGCGACATTTCCGTCGGCATGCAGCAGCGAGCCGAGATTTTGAAAGTCCTGTACCGTAATGCCGATATTCTGATCTTCGACGAGCCCACCGCGGTCCTCACCCCCCAGGAAATCAAGGAACTGCTAGCCATTTTTCAACGGCTGGCCCAAGAGGGCAAAGCGGTCATTTTGATTTCTCACAAACTCAATGAGCTCCAGGCGGTGGCGAAAGTGACCACGATCATCCGCCGGGGGAAAGTCATCGACACGGTGGATACCAAAGCGACATCCACCGAGAAACTCGCCGAGCTGATGGTCGGCCGCCACGTCACCTTCCAGCGGGACCGGGTGCCTATGCCGGCGGGACCGGAGATCTTGAAGATCAGTCATCTCCAGGTCGTGGATAACCAGAAAGTGACCCGGGTCCACGACTTCGACCTCACCATTCATGGCGGGGAGATCGTCGGCTTGGCCGGGATTGACGGCAACGGCCAAAGCGAGCTGGTCCGGGCCATTACCGGCTTGATGCCCACCGCGGGCGGTCAAGTGACCATTGCCGGTCAAGACCGCACCGGCGCTACGCCGCGGCAGATCACCCGCAGCGGTGTCGGTCATATTCCGGAGGACCGCCAGCGCTACGGCTTGATCCTGCCCATGAGCCTGGTGGACAACATGTCCCTGCAAGTCTATACCGTGGCACCTTATTCCCATCATGGGGTCTTGAATCAGAAGGCCATGGTGACGACGACCGAACAGCTCCTGGACCAGTATGATGTGCGCCACAGCAGCATTATGGAACCTGCCGGGGCACTGTCCGGCGGGAACCAGCAGAAATTGATCATCGCCCGGGAACTGAGCCGGGAACCGCAACTGCTGATTGCGGTTAACCCCACGCGGGGGCTGGACGTCGGCGCGATTGAATTCATTCATAGCCAACTGCTCGCCGCCCGTGCTGCCGGCCACGCCATCCTCCTCATTTCTTACGAACTCGACGAAATTCGCCAGCTGTCGGACCGGGTCGCTGTCATCCACCAGGGCACCATCGTGGGTCAAGCGAAGACCAGTGATCTCAGTGAAAGCGAGATTGGGCTCTTGATGGCCGGGGAGACTGTGCCGGGGAAGGAGGAAATGCTTCATGCGGATTAAAAATATCCACCTGGGCAACTTATGGATCTCGGTCACTTCCGTCATCCTTGGGTTGCTGGTGGGCGCCATCATTATGCTGCTGTCCGGGTTCAACCCGATCGAGAACTACATCAGTCTCTTCACCGGGGCCGTCGGCAGTCCCAATGCCATCGGGGAAGTCCTGCGTGAAGCCACGCCGCTGATTCTCACGGGTCTCGGCTTCGCCGTGGCCAACTCGGCCGGTTTCTTCAACATTGGTCTGGCCGGGCAAGCGCTGGCCGGCTGGCTGGCGTCCGTTTCTTTTGCGCTGGCCTTTCCCCATGCGCCGGGCTTTCTCCTCTTACCCGGCGCCATCTTGGCCGGGGCGATCGCCGGTGCCTTATGGTCCGGTATCGCCGGCTTCCTGCGGGCCTACTTCGGGGCCAGCGAAGTCATCACCACGATCATGCTGAACTATGTTGCCCTGTATGCGACGAACGCTATTGTTAAGGGCATGCTGGCCAAGGGCGACGGGGACTATTCCCCGACCATCCCAGTACAGGCCCGGCTGCGGACGCCATTCCTGGAGCACCTGACCCAGAACTCCACGTTCCACTGGGGCATCCTCATCTCCCTGGCCGCCGTCATCGTCGTCTGGTGGCTGATGAAGAAAACCACCCTGGGCTTCGAGATTCGCGCTGTCGGGATGAATGAAGATGCTTCTCGCTATGCCGGGATGTCCACCAAGCGGACCATCATCTCCGCCATGCTCATTTCCGGCTGCCTGGCTGGACTCGGCGGGGCGATGGAAGGGCTGGGCAACTTCCAGAACATCATCGTCAACACCGCCTTGCCCAGCATTGGTTTTGACGGGATGTCCGTCTCCCTGCTGGCCACCGGATCGCCGGTGGGGATCGTCCTAGCGGCCATCCTATTCGGCCTGCTGAAAATTGGCGGACTGAATATTTCCATTGCTTCTACGACGCCCCCCGAAATCGTGGATATCGTGATTGCCGCCGTCATCTTCTTCGTCGGGGCCAATTACATCATCCGCTACCTGGGCATTAAACTGCATCGGCCGAGCAAGCCCCAGCCGCCCGTGGCGGCGAATACGGCTCCGCAAGCGGCCGTGGACACCCGTGCCGAACAAGCGGCCGAAGAAGGGGAGGACAACCAATGAACCTGATCACGCTTTTACTCACGGTGGTTTCCACCACCTTGGTTTATTCTGCCCCGATGATTTTTACCGCTATCGGCGGCACATTTTCTGAACGCAGCGGCATCGTCAACGTTGGGTTGGAAGGCATCATGGTCATGGGCGCTTTCTCCAGCGTGGTCTTCAACCTGTTCACCGCCAAGCTCTTTGGCAGCGCCACGCCTTGGCTGGGCCTGCTCGTCGGCGGGCTCGTCGGTGTCTTGTTCTCGCTGATGCACGCCGTGGCGACCATTAACTGGCGCACGGACCACATTATTTCCGGGACCGTGCTGAACCTGATGGCCCCGGCGCTGGGCGTCTACCTGTCCAAGCTGATCTTCGACGGCAAGGGCCAGACCGACGTCATTCAGCGGCCCTTGGCTAACGTGACCATTCCCGGACTGTCGGACATCCCGGTCGTCGGCCAAATTTTCTTCCATAACACCTCACTGGTCGCCTACTTCGGGATTATCGTTGCCGTCTTCTCCTGGTGGGTGTTGAAATACACCCGCTTCGGTCTGCGCCTGCGCTCCGTCGGCGAACACCCGGAAGCGGCAGATTCTGTCGGTATTTCGGTTTATCGCTACCGGTACATGGGGGTCATGCTGTCCGGGCTCCTCGGCGGCATCGGCGGTGCCATCATGGCCGAGAGTATCACGCTCAACTTCTCCATCTCCACCATTGTCGGCCAAGGCTTCATGTCCCTGGCGGCGATGATCTTCGGCAAGTGGAATCCCATCGGCGCCATGGGGGCGGCCATCTTCTTCGGCTTCGCCCAGTCGCTGGCGATCATCGGCAAGTACATCCCCGTCATCGCCAACGTTCCCAACGTCTGGTTCACACTCGCCCCGTACCTGATCACGATCATTGTCCTCGTCGCCTTCATCGGCAAGTCCCAAGCGCCAGCGGCGGACGGCTCCACGTTTATCAAGTCCCGCTGACCGACGCATGGACAGTGGAGAAAGGCACCGGCACGTCCGCCGGTGTTTTTCTTTGCCTTCATTTAAGTAATCGCTTACAATGGCTGAGAAAGGAGTTGGCCTTCATGATTATTCCCCGCGCCGCCCTCAAAGCTCAGGTGAAAGCCCGGATGCGCGGGCACTACGGTGTCCTCTTCGGGATGACCGTGCTGCCCTTGATCCTGCTGGCCGTGGCCGTCATGCTGGGCCGTTACTTGGTTATTTACAGTACGACGGGCGCTCGTATCTGGTCCCTGCAATTTTTCGGTGTCACGCCGATGCAGCACAACAGTGCGCTCATGAGCCGTGATTTCCTCCTGGCAGTCCTCACCGATCTGATCAGCACCAGCATCGCCTTGGGCGTTCTCTTCTGGTGGCGTCACCCGGCGACGAACAGGTCGATCACGGCGATCGTATTGACCGGTTTCCACCGCCGGTACGTTGGCGGCTTTCTTTTCCTCTTCATCCTGCTGGGTGTTCTCCCCAATCTGCCGTTTTTCTGGCTGACGCTGCTGCCCTGGTGGTCACCCGCTCGGCTGGTGTGGCTGGTCGTCGTCACGTTCGTCCAAATCGTCTTTTTCCCTGCATTTTATATATACTACGACCTGGCCAACGCCAACGAACCCTCTGTCCTTCTCGCTCTTAAGCTCAGCTGGCAGCTGATGCAGGGCTTCAAGCTGCAGTATTTCATCCTCTGTCTCTCCCTTCTCGGCTGGCTGGTCCTCTGTCTGTTGTTCCTGCCGCTGTTCTGGTACCTTCCTTACGTTCAACTCATCATGGCCGCTTGGTATGAAGCCATGCGGGCAGCGAAGCCGGGGCTGATTCCAGCAGTTGGGTAAAGGGAGAGATGGTTCGCGAGACTCGGCGATTTGGGCCCTCCGGCTGGCTGGGCGGGCGAAGCGAAGCAAGTGCGGAGCCG
>NZ_KI271586.1:109061-114717 GCF_000469325.1 Schleiferilactobacillus shenzhenensis LY-73
CGGGGCCAGCGACCGATACTTACGAACCGACTAACTCAAGGCATACAAATAGCCGCCACGCCCACGGCGCAGCGGCTATTTTCTCACCGTCAAACTATATTACCGCCGGTACGGCACCTCGACCCGGCTGGCGTTCAGGTCCAGCTGGTAGGTCGCCGCGGTGTTCGGCCGCACGGTCATGCCCATGTCGGTCGCGTACACCATGATCCCCAACTGATGACCCGCCAGAATGTGGTGCTCCGTCGGCTGCAGGGCGAAGTGCAGGGTGACGAACTGGTTCGGCGTCAAGGCATCGTTCTGCCAGGGCGTGTGCCGGTTCTGCATGTTCATGTGCCCCTTGGCGATCTGGTGGAATTCGCTGGGATGTTTCTCCAGCTGGAACTCTTTCACATCATCCACGGCCCAGCCGTAACCCAACTGCTGACCCTTGGCTTGCAGCACCGTCGGGTCAGCCTTCAGCCGCCGCTCCGTGCCATAGTCGATGGCCATGCAGCTGATCTGACCGGCGGCTTGATTGACCGCAACCTGCAGGGTGACCACGATCGTTCCGTCGATGTAAGCGTCCTTAGCGAAAGGTGCCGTCAGGAAAAGCTGGCGGGTGTGTTCATACACATTGCTTTGCCGGCTCATCATCAAGGCTTCCCACTTGTGGGCATCCTGATCGCCCGCTAAGAAAAGCGGGGTGCCGTCGTCTTGGAAGGAGACGATTTCTTCTTGGTGCGGCGGCTGTTTCTGCAAGTCGTGGCCCGTGATGAAGTATTGGGTCTTGGGAATACTCGGCTCGCTCCAATCGGCGTAGCGGTGCCAGGTCTCAGGCGTGGCGTTGTCTTGGACGGTGACATTCGGCAGGACGGCCGGGGCATCGTTGGCGACGCCCAGCAGCTCGTAGCAGAACCAGAGATTCATCATATCTGTGAAGTCGATGGATTGGATGTTGTTCATGTAGACGTGCTTGCCTTGGTGCAGGAAGAGTTTCTTGTTAATGGGCAGGTCACGCAATTTCTGCCACAGCTGCTCCACGTTGCGGGGCTTGACGTTCCAGTCGTTCAGACCGTGCACACTGATGAAGTCGATCTTGATCTGGTCGGCGTTTTTGCGGTAATTGCGGGCGTCCCAGAACGTGTTGTAGTTGCCGCTGGCGCGATCCTGGCCTTTCTTCAAGTCGGCCATCATGCGGTCGTATTGGGGCTTGATGCGGGCAAAGTCGGCAGCGTCCTTGCGCCGAGAGAAGGTGTCCAGGGCGAGTACGTCGGTGTCTTCCCCTTGGCAATCCACCGGCGCGATGACCAGGCCGTTCTCCCGGTAGTAATCGTACCAGCTGGAAATCGCGGCTTCAGAGACAACGGTCTTGAGCCCCTTGACGCCGGTCGTCGCAGCGGCTACGGCCAGCGTGCCCAGGTAGGACTTGCCGGTCATCGCCACGTTGCCCGTGCACCACCAGGCCTTGATGGCGACACCGTCCGTGCGGTTGGTGAAGGCGACGCGGTCGCCGTGGAGCCACTCGATGATGGCGATGGTCGACGCGGTCTCTTCCGGGCCGCCGGTGGTACGGATGCCGTCAGAGCCGCGGGTGCCGATGCCGCCGGCATAGACGGTGGCGAAGCCGCGGGCGAGGAAGTAATCATTCAGCGAATAGATACCGTCATCCACCGGCCGTTCACTGGTCTCAGCGGTCGTCCCGGTCACCGCGCGGGCGTCCGGCACGAGCGGCTGGGCGTGGTGGTAAGCCACGTCGCTATAACTGGTATCGTTCGGCACTTTGGGCGTCAGGTCCTGGTTGACGTCATAACTGCTGGGGGCCATGTCGTTGGTCCCGCGGAAGTAAGGATTGGCGGTGTACAGCACGGGTACCTTCAGCCCGGCGTTAGTCTCTACCGGCCGGAAGATGGTCGTTTGAAGCAGGTCGCGCTGGCCGTCATGGTCCGTGTCCAGACTGCTCTCCACATAGACCACTTCGCGGACGATTTTGCTGGTATCGAACACTGCCTGGCTCTTGCCGTTGAAGAAGACGAAGTGCGGGGCATCACTGGCAGTAAGGAACCCGTTGAAATACCCCCGGGCGGTGAGCAGGTCCAAGAAGTTCTGGCCGTTCTTGCCCCGGGTCGTGAGCAGCAGATAGAAAGCCCGCACGACATCGTCACCGCCTAATGGGTCGGCCGCAATCGTGGGCAGCCCCCATTTAGTCATCGCGGTTAAAGCGTCCAAGTCTGGGAAGTCATCGGCAGGAATGAACCCCAGCAGCTGCAAGGCGGCGGCGTAGAATTCACCGCGGGCAAGCTTCTCCGGGCGGTCAGCCAGGCGCTGGGCCAGACTCATGTCCCGGGTGACCAGCACCCGGTCTTCCCGGTCGGCTACTTCACTGGCATTGCTGACTTCCGGGAAACAGCGGGCAAAGAGGCCCGCCAGCAGATCAGCTGGCGCCATTTCTGACCAATTATTAGGGAGAAAGTGGATCTGGGTCAGTTCGGCGACCTGTTCAGAAAAGTCCGGATCGAGCCGGCCAAATTGGTTAAACTTCAATATCTATGCACTCCTTCAACGACTTGCCCCGCCGGCGGCTGTGACCCCGCGTTGACAAGTCTTCTGACTATTCGCTACAATAAGCGTCGTTGCGCGACAGTGGCTCAGTTGGATAGAGCAATGGTCTTCTAAACCATGGGTCGCGGGTTCGAACCCCGCCTGTCGCATTACACGGTAATAATGAATGAAGGCAGAAACGCGGGCGGCCAGCGTTTCTGCCTTTTTATTTTCCTCGTTTTACGGGATATTTCAACCGTTGGGCCTACCCCGTGATCTCGTAGGTCTTGGTGCCCAGCGGCCGGCCGGTATCCCGATCGATGAACTGGAGCCGAATTGGGTCTTTGTTCACGAAGGTATACACCATCGCCCCGCTGGCTTTCTTATTCGGGGCCAGCGGCGTCTGACTCACGGTGATCAGTTTGCCCAAATTGCCTTTGGCGTCTTTATCTGTCAAGGTCGCCTCTGTTAACGGTGTAATCTGACTCTTTTTGGCATCCGCCGCTCCTTGCCGGATCAGCGCATATTGCCGCCAGATGGTGGCCGGAGTGATCGTCGTTGCGCCGTTGTTGGTGATGTCGTACTGGATGAAGAGGGCCGGATGGCCGCCCTTATCCGTCACGATACGGGCACCAGTGAGCTTCACGGTCAGGGTGGGGGTACTGTATGTATCGTTCGTGAAACGGCTGGTCAAGGCGGACGAGGAAGACGCACTGCGCTTTTCTTCCTTGACTCGGTGTTCCTTGGCAGAAATTGTGTGGGTCACGGGCGGCCGGCCGCTGGCGGCGGGCGCCTTGGCCCGGGGCGGCTGCAGTACCAGGCTGAAAATGAACAGCAAAAAGACGACCAGGCCGCCGGTCACGGCCCACGCCCAGCGCTTCATCTTCGTCTGTCGCCTGCGGTGCTGACTCTGACGCATCGCCAACCCTTCTTCCGTGTTCCTTCATCATTGTAAAGTAACTAACGAGGCAAGCCAAGCGTCTGCCCGCATCTCGTCAAGAAAAGCCGCAATTCGTGGTATACTGGAGGTCCTTGACAGGGGCGCGCCGGGTCGGCTCGGCGTTAACAGAAGGCGTCCGCGCATTGTTTGCGTTGAACGCCTTTTCCAAACTGGCAAAGTACGTTAAAATGAAATACGGTGATAAAAAATGCAGAAGAAAACAATCAAAAAATTATTGAAGCAGCACGAAACAAAGACGGAGTATTTCTACATCCAGTTCTCTGACGGCCGGACGCTGGAAGTCCCCGTGCAGGTTCCCGCCGGCAACACCAAGGCCCATGACGACCTGGTGGACCGGATCGCGCACAAACGCGGCACGATGACGGCAGACAATGGGCAAGTGTTTGATTTCAAGAAAATCATTCACTACGACATCGAAAACGTCCG
This sequence comes from Schleiferilactobacillus shenzhenensis LY-73, assembly GCF_000469325.1. Taxonomy (GTDB): domain Bacteria; phylum Bacillota; class Bacilli; order Lactobacillales; family Lactobacillaceae; genus Schleiferilactobacillus; species Schleiferilactobacillus shenzhenensis. The sequence continues at coordinate 112,966 of NZ_KI271586.1, forward strand.
CCGGCCCGGTTTCGGCCCGACACCGCAATAAAGCGATCAATGGCGGGGTACCGCCATTTTTTGTGTCGCTGCAGGGAAGCGCATTAATCTGCGCTGGCCCTTGACACCGGCTGCCCAATGAACAGAAGGGAGATTTCGGTCATGGGATTATTTTTCAACCGGCATAAGAAAGAAACCCCCGCGCCTGCAGGCGAAGTCAAACCCAAGGGATTGCGGGAAGACCACGGCTTGTACTACGAAGAGAAGGGCACCAAGCCCATCTGCACGTACTGCTACCAGACCAAACACGAGACCTACACGCTGGACGGACCCAGCTTCATCGGCCTGTATACCTGTCCCAATTGCGGTCGCCAATTCCAGCGCCGGCCCGACGAACCATTTGCTAAAGAAGCGAAGGAAGAAGAAAAGCATTGACACGCCGGCCGGCGTTTGCTATGCTACTCCTGTTGTATTTGTGGACACTTCCACAGCTGCAACCGCTCAGGAAGAGGTCTGAAGCGCTGCTCGCGCAGCCACCCCGACTGGCGAGTCTGAGAATATAGGAGGTGTAACAACATGTACGCAATCATTGAAACGGGCGGCAAACAGTACAAGGTCGAAAAAGACGGCGCTGTTTACGTTGAAAAGCTGGACGCCGAAGCCGGTGCCCAAGTGACTTTTGACCACGTGATCATGGTCGGTGGCGACACGACCAAGATCGGTGCCCCTTACGTCGACGGTGCTTCCGTCACTGGTAAAGTGGAGAAGCAGGGCAAGGAAAAGAAGGTCGTGACCTTCAAGTACAAGCCCAAGAAGCACAGCCACCAGAAGAAAGGCCATCGTCAACCCTACACGAAGGTCGTTATTGACGCGATCAACGCGTAATTGAATTCCATCAAGCGAGGTGCAGTGATGATCAAAGCTGATTTTTATCGCGATCCTGACGGCAACATTACCCGCTTTACCATTACCGGTCATGCCGGTTCTGGCCCCTACGGTTACGATATCGTCTGCGCTGCGGTTTCTGCCGTCGCCATCGGTACTGTGAACGGTATCGAAGGTCTCGCCGGCATCATGCCGGCGGTGCAGACCGACGATGAAGAGGGCGGGCTGCTGACCGCCACATTACCCGCTGTGATGGTTCAAGAAAAGCTGACCATTGCCCAAATATTACTTGAAAATCTCTTGCTGGAACTGCAAAGTATTCGCGCTGAATACGGCCAATTCCTGCAAGTAAAAACGAATCAAGATACGCAGCCATCACCGGTGGCGTAATCAATTTTTCGGAGGTGAATCCCATGCTGAAAATGAATTTGCAACTGTTCTCTCACCATAAGGGGGGCGGTTCAACTGCCAACGGCCGTGACTCTGCCGGTCGCCGGCTCGGCGCAAAGCGGGCAGACGGTCAATTCGTGACTGCCGGCTCGATCCTATACCGCCAACGCGGTACCCACATTCATCCCGGCACCAACGTCAAGATTGGCGGCGATGACACATTGTTCGCCGTTGCTGATGGCGTGGTGAAGTTTGAACGGTTGGGCAAAGACCGTAAGAAGGTCTCCGTTTATCCTGCTGCTGCCGCAGCTGAATAATCCGACTGCACAACATGACGCCGCTTCGGTACAACCGGAGCGGCGTTTTATATGTCCTGAACGCGATAGTGCGATCCACGGGACCCGGCGATTTGGGCTCTCCGGCTGGCTGGGCGTGGAACGTGTTCGCGAGACCCGGCGATTTGGGCCCTCCGCCAGGGGGCCTGGAACGTGGTGGGCA
>NZ_KI271586.1:114849-115075 GCF_000469325.1 Schleiferilactobacillus shenzhenensis LY-73
TTTCCAACCCGATCGTAACGTCTTTAGTGGCAAGACATATTCGCCGGAGGTGGTCTCTTGAACTTCACACTTCCGGGCAACTACCGTAACGTCCGTGGGTGGAAGCGGGCCGGGATTTCGTGTCGAGCGAGACTATTCCGGTCTCCGAGAATGTAGGGTGACGAAGGGTGGAGCAGATTGGGGCTCAGCCGTGAAATTGTTCTTGGCGGCTTTGCCGCCTAGAACA
>NZ_KI271586.1:115109-125492 GCF_000469325.1 Schleiferilactobacillus shenzhenensis LY-73
ACCCACGGTGTTCCAGCCCCAATCTGCGGAGCCCGTAGTCACCCGGGCCAACGCCCGACACTAACCTGCCTCCCAATCGGCCCATCCCATAGTCACCCGGGTCAAGACAAGACGGTATCCCCGCGGTGGCGCCAAGCGCGCACTTTTGATAAGATAGAGTAGACATTTAAGCGTACCAATTAATTGGAGGAATAGCATGATTTCCGTTAACGATTTTAAAAACGGCCTGACCATCTTGGTCGACGGCGAGCTCTGGCGCGTCGTGGAGTTCCAGCACGTGAAGCCCGGCAAAGGCAGTGCCTTCGTCCGCTCCAAGCTGAAGAACCTGCGTACCGGCGCCGTTCAAGAAAAGACCTTCCGGGCCACTGAAAAAGTAGAACCCGCTGAGATCAATACCAAGCAGATGCAGTATCTGTACCAGGACGGCGACAACTATGTCTTCATGGACACCAGCACGTATGAACAACTGGAACTGCCTGGCAGTGAGATCAAGAATGAGCTCAACTACCTGAAGGAAAACATGATGGTCAACATTATCATGTACGGCAGCGAGACACTGGGAATCGATTTGCCGAACACCGTCGACTTGAAGGTCACTCAAACCGAGCCGACGATCAAGGGCAATACGGCCAACGGCGGGTCGAAACCGGCGACGATGGAGACCGGCCTGGTCGTGCAAGTGCCTTTCTTCATTACCGATGGCGATGTGCTGACGATCAACACCACCGACGGTACGTATATTTCCCGGGCGAACAGCTAATCCGTTCACCCCATGATTGGAGGTCTGCGCAATGGCAGAGGAAAAACGCATTGTGTTAGCAGCAGAACCGGATCATTCCGGGGATATTGAGATCACGCCAGAGGTCTTGGCAGTCGTGCTGGGCATTGCGGCCCAGCAGGTCGATGGAGTCTACGCCATGCGCGGGTCCTTGGCGAACAACATTTCTTCCCTTCTGGGTAAGGACAGCCACGGCCAAGGGGTCAAGCTGACCACGCGGGACGACGGCAAGCTCAGTGCCGACATCTACGTTTACCTGGACTACGGCGTGTCCGTGCCCAAGGTCGCGCTGGCGCTGCAGAAGAGCCTGCGGGAACAGATGCTGTTCATGACTGACCTGCAGTTGGCCGAGGTCAACGTGCACGTCGACGGGCTGGTCCCGGAGAAGGCTGCGAAGAAACAGGATCCAGCTGACTTGTTCCGGGATACGGACGAGGACACCGAGGCACCCGCCGAACCGGAGGCGCAGCATGATTGATCGCCACCAGACCCGGCGGCTTGCCTTCCAGACGTTATTTAATGTGATGTTCGGGGAAGAAAAGACAGTCCCCGCGGACGTCTATCCCACCGTGTTCGAACTGAATCACGTGGCTTCTGCCGATGTCCCACCCTACCTGGATGAACTGGTCCAGGGGGTTTTAGACCATCAGGCCGACCTAGACACCGTGATTGAGGCCCACCTGCGCACCAACTGGAAGATCAACCGGTTGGAGCGGGCGACCTTAGTGCTGCTGCGGCTGGGGACGTACGAGTTGAATTATGAACCAGGCCTGGCGACCAGTATTATTCTCAACGAGATGATCGAGCTGGCCAAGGAGTTTGGCGGCAACGATGCGCCGCAGTTCGTTAACGGACTGCTGGCGGCTGTTGCCAAGACCCGGGATGCTGCCCAAGCCTAACGATCGGTACACCGTATGCTGAACCGCCGACCAGGCGTACACCGGGTCCGCCGGTTTGGTGTAGGGTGTTTTTTTAGTGAAAGCGAGGAATGTCATGACGACAGTGGTGGACGGCCGTGCCTTGGCCAATGACTTATTAAATGCCTTACCGCCGCGTATCCAGTCCCTGCAAGCGCAGGGCGTAGTGCCGGCGCTGCGCATTATCCAGGTGGGGGACGATCCAGCGAGTACGCTTTACATTAGGAATAAAGAAAGGCGGGCCGCTAAGCTCGGTATCGATGTGGCCGTGATTCAATTGCCCGCCACCGTCAGTCAGGCTGAACTATTGGCAAAGATCGCAGCACTGAACGCAGATCCGGCTGTGCATGCCATTCTCGTCCAGATGCCGCTCCCGGGACATTTGGACGACGCTGCCGTGGTGGCGGCCATTGATCCAGCCAAGGACGCGGATGGGTTCACTCCCACTAATGCTGGCCGCCTGTGGTCCGGCGATCCTGGACCGGTGCCGGCGACGCCGGCCGGCATCATGGCCATTTTGCAACGTTATAAGGTACCGCTGCGCGGTGCCCGGGCGGTGATGGTGGGACGTTCCCGCATCGTTGGCCGACCCATGGCGGCGATGCTGCTGAACGCAGACGCCACCGTCACCGTGGCCCATTCACAGACCAAAGATTTGGCCAGTGTGACCCGTACGGCGGACATCGTCATCATCGCGGTGGGGATTCCCCATTTTCTCACGGCCGCCATGGTCAAGCCGGGGGCCGTCGTGATTGACGTCGGTATCGACCGGCTGGCGGACGGCAAAGTGACCGGCGATGTGGACTTCGCTGCCGTGGCCCCGCTGACCAGCGTGATCACCCCGGTGCCGCGGGGAGTCGGGCCGCTGACGGTCGCCGAATTGATGATCCAAACGGTGGCCTTGACGGAGAGTCAGGTGCGTCATGAACCCAGCTGAACCGGAATACCTGACCGTCAGTGCCCTGACCAAGTACATCGCGCGAAAGTTCGAGGCTGATCCTTATCTCGGCCGCCTCTTTGTCACCGGCGAAGTGTCCAACTTCCGCCGCCGCCCCGGTAACCAGTACTTTAGCTTGAAGGACGATACGGCCAAGATCAACGCCATGATGTTTGCCCGGGCGTTTGCCCAGGTGCCCTTTGATTTACAAGAAGGGATGAAGGTGGACGCCGTGGGTCGAGTGGCTGTTTACCAGCGCAGCGGTGAATATCAATTATACGTGGACCAGCTGCAGCCGGCCGGGGAGGGCGACCTGTACCTCCGGTTAGAGGCGTTGAAGAAGAAACTTTCTGCGGAGGGACTCTTTGCCCAGACGAAGCGGCCCTTGCCCCGGTTCCCGAAGCGTATCGGCGTCATCACCAGTCAGTCCGGGGCCGTGATCCACGACATCGAGACCACCGTCGCCCGGCGCTACCCCTTGGCCCAGGTCATCTTGTTCCCGGCCGTCGTCCAAGGTGAGGCAGCTGCCGGCAGTTTGGTCGAACGGCTGCATCAGGCTTACCTTTATCCCGGCTTGGACGTCCTGATCATCGGCCGGGGCGGCGGTTCTATTGAAGATCTTTGGCCTTTCAATGAAGAAAGTGTCGCCCGGACCTTGGTGGAAAGCCCCATCCCGGTGATTTCTTCCGTGGGCCACGAAACGGACACCACGATTGCTGACCTGGTGGCCGATGTCCGGGCGGCGACCCCCACAGCGGCCGCCGAGCTGGCCACCCCGGACACCGTCACCGATCTGCTGGCCGCTATCCGCCAAGATGCGGCGACGATGACCCGTACCGTCGCCCGCCAGCTGGGGAACGCGCGCAACCGGTTGGACCAGCTGGCCAACGCGCCGGTCCTGCATCAGCCCGAGCGGCTCTATGCTGCCCAAGCTCAGCAGCTGGATAATCTCCAGCAGCGGCTGCTGCACGCGTGGCAGACACAAGACAGCGGCGCCCGCAACGCCCTGGCGGGGCTGGTCAACCGACTGTGGCGGCAAACCCCGCAAAACCGGGTAGCGCTGGCTGCCCAGCAATTGACCAACTTGCAGCAGCGATTAACGACGGCCCAGCGCCAACGGCTGACCCATGACCGGGAGTCGGTGCGCACCGCGGTCCATGCCCTGGACCTGCTGAGTCCCTTGAAGGTCTTGGACCGGGGCTACACGTATGTGGCAGATGACACCACCGGGGCTGTCTTGCCGCAAGTGAGCGCCATTCATCCGCCCCAGAAGGTGACGATCCACTTCAGCGACGGCACCGCCGCTGCCCAAATTACGGAAACAAAGAAAGGAACTGCTCATGGCCACGAAGACGAGTAAGAAACAACCCAGTTTTGAAGAGAACATGACCGCGTTACAAAATATCGTCAACCGTTTGGAAAGCGGTGATGTGCCGTTGGAAGAGGCCTTGACCCAGTTCGAGCAGGGTATCAAACTGACTCGGACGCTGGAGAAGACGCTCACCCAAGCAGAGCAGGCGATGAACAAGATCGTGGCGGCGGATGGTCAAGAAAAGCCGCTGGATCAGGAAGGAACCGACGCCCATGACAGCAGTCCAGCAGACGATTCTGACCAGTAACTGGGCCGCTGCCACAGCGGCTTTCCAGGCGGAATTATCGCCTTTCTTAACCGCCCAGATCGATGCGGACGTGACCCAGCAGCCGCTGCATGACGCCATGGCGTATACCCTGGCCAGCGGCGGCAAGCGCCTGCGGCCGACGCTGGCTTTCGTTGTCAGCCAGCTCGGGGAGACGCCGCCGGCAGCGGCAGCGATGCGCTTCCCCGCGGGGGCAATTGAACTGATCCAAACATATTCACTGATCCACGACGATCTGCCAGCGATGGACAACGACGATCTGCGCCGGGGCCAGCCGAGTAATCATGTCCGGTTTGGCGAAGCCCAGGCGATCCTGGCCGGCGACGGCCTGCTCACGCTGGCCTTCAGCTGGCTGGCCCGGGCCCCGTTCAACAGCGCCTCCCGCATCGCCATGGTAGCGGCATTGGCCGCTGCCGCCGGCCCAGCGGGGATGGTTGCGGGGCAATCCCAGGACATGGCCGCGACAGGTGAATCCGTGCCAGACGAGGCCGTGATCCAGCTGGTGCGCAACAAGACCGCCCGGCTGATTACCGGCGCGGCCCAAATCGGCGCCATCGCCGGCCACTTGACGACGACCCAGACGGCCGCCATCACGGCTTTCGCTGACGCTCTCGGTCAGGCCTTCCAAATTCGCGACGACATTCTGGACGGGACCGAGACCACGGCCCAGTTGGGCAAGACTGCTGGGAAGGATGCGGCGGAGCACAAGAGTACCTACGTCAGCCAGTTTGGTCTGGCCGGCGCCCGTCAGCGGCTCCAGGCCGCGCTCACTGCCGCCCGCGGCGCCTGGACCCCGGCCGTGCTGGCATCCTTCCATCAGACTGCTATCCCGCCGGTCTTCGCCGATTTGATCCACCAATTAGCAGAGGAGTAATTTTTATTCATGAGTGAGAAAGAACGCGTCGATGTCCTCGCCGTCAACCAAGGTCTGTTTCCCTCCCGGGAGCAGGCCAAACGGGCGATCATGGCAGGCGAGATCTATACCGCCAAGATGCAGCGGCTGGATAAGGCCGGGGTGAAGATTCCCGCCGATACAGAGCTGGTCCATAAAGGTCACAGCCTGCCCTATGTCTCTCGCGGCGGTTTGAAATTAGCCAAAGCCAAGGACGTGTTTGGCCTGGACTTCCAAGGCGCCACCGTGTTGGATATCGGCGCGTCCACCGGCGGTTTTACCGATGTCGCGCTGCAAAACGGAGCCAAACTGGTCTATGCGCTGGATGTGGGCTATAATCAACTGGCTTATTCGCTTCGGGAGGACCCCCGGGTGGACGTCATGGAACGGGTCAATTTCCGGTACAGCAAGCCAGCCGACTTTACCCATGGCCAGCCGGATATCGCCGTCACCGATGTGTCGTTTATTTCTCTGCGGCTGATTCTGCCGCCCCTGGTGCCGATTCTAAAACCCCATGGCCGCGCAGTCGTCTTGGTCAAGCCGCAGTTCGAGGCTGGTCGGGAGCACGTGGGCAAGGGCGGAATCGTGCGCGACCCGGCGGTCCACAAAGAAGTGCTGCAAACGATCACTCAAGCGGCAGCGGCAGACGGCTACCGCATCACCGGGCTGGACTTTTCTCCGATTACCGGGGGCAGCGGGAATATTGAGTTCCTCCTCGCACTGCAGAACGAAGGCACGCCCCAAGCCGGTTATCCCGCGGAGCAGATTGATGCTGTAGTGGCCGCTGCGTGGGCGACCTTGAAGGCCCCGGGCCATGGCCAAGCCAAGCACTGAGGCGCGCCGGGCAGCAATCAGGGCGCTGATCAGCACGCAGCGCATCGCCACTCAAGCCGACTTGCACGCCCGCCTGACCGCCGCCGGTTATGTGACCACCCAAGCGACGCTGTCCCGGGATCTGGCCGCGCTGGGGGCGGTGAAGGAGCGGGACGCCCAGGACCGGCTGCACTACACCCTGCCCGAGCCGCTTCCGGCGGTAGCTGAACAGCGGCTGCAGCGGGCTTTGCGGACCAGTCAAAGCCGCTTTGAACGGCAGGACCGCAACATCGCCATTCACACCCAGCCGGGGGCCGCACCCGCCGTCGCGGCAACACTGCGACAGCTGCCGCTGCCCGCCGTCTTTCTGATCCTCGGTGATGACGCGGCGGTCCTGCTGATCTGCCGGACGGACCAGGGCACTGCCGCCACATTACAGTGGCTCCGCCGATTACGAGACGAACGGCTGTTTTCTTGAGCACCGATTTGGTATAATGAGACCAAGTGAATCGACGAACGTACGTTTAACAGCTTGATCTGATCATTCAAGAAAAAGGTGACGACATATGTTACAGGAACTCGCAATCCATGATTTTGCGATCATCGAACAGCTTTCTGTCGACTTCAGCACGGGCATGACCGTCCTCACCGGGGAGACCGGGGCAGGGAAGTCGATTATTATTGATGCCGTCGGGATCCTCGTGGGCGGCCGCGGCTCGGCCGACTTCATCCGCACTGGCGCGAAGAAAGCCACGGTGGAAGGCATGTTCAGTATTCCCCCGGCAGCGCCCACGGCGGCACTCTTGCAGAAATACGGTGTGACCAGCGACGACGACCAGGATACGGTGGTGCTCCAGCGGGAGCTCTTCACCAGCGGCCGCAACGTCTGTCGGGTCAACGGCCACTTGGTCAACACCAGCACACTGAAGACCATCGGCGAGACGCTGGTCGATATTCACGGCCAAAATGAACACCAGGAACTGATGCACCCAGAAAAGCATCTCGGGCTGCTGGACCAGTATGCCGCTGACCAGATCAAGCCGCTGCTGACGACGTATCAAGCCCGTTATGCCGACTGGAAGGACTTGGCCAGCCGGGTCAAGGAACGGGTCGCCAATGAGCGCGAATGGGCCCAGCGCTTGGATATGCTGGAGTATCAGGCCAAGGAGATCAGCGAAGCCCACTTGCAGCCGACCGAAGAAGACGATCTGAATAACGAACGGGACCGCCTCAACCACTTCCAGCAGATTCAAGATGCCCTGACTACCGGCTACGGCGTGCTCAATGGCGACGATGATGAATCCGGGGTGATCGACCGCCTGGCGGAAGCGATGAGTGCCCTCCAGGACATTTCTCACCTGGACAATCAGTACGAGGATATGGCTGAATCCGTGGCGAATGCCTATTATTCCCTGCAGGACGTGAGCAGCAGTCTGAACCGGGAGATCGACGGGCTGGAATATGAACCCGGTCGGCTGGATCAAGTGGAAGAAAGGCTCGCCACCATTCAGCAGCTGGAGCACAAGTACGGCGCCACCGTGCCCGATGTCATTGCCTTCGGGGAGAAAGTCAGCGCGGAGCTCGACGAAATGAACAATACGCAGGGGTCTAGCGAAGAACTGAAGGCCAAATTGGCGACGGCTCAGACTGACGCCTTGGCGGCGGCCCACGCGCTGTCCGCTGCTCGGGTGGCGGCGGCCAAGCAGCTGAGCAAAGATATTCATCAGCAGCTGGCCGACCTCTACATGGGGAAGGCCGTCTTTGACGTCCACTTCACGGTCCACGACGACCAGCTGGGCCCCACCGGTATCGATGCGGTGGAATTCTACATTCAGACCAACCCGGGTGAAAAGTTGCGGCCGCTGGCGAAGACCGCCTCCGGCGGCGAACTGTCGCGGATCATGCTGGCCCTGAAGACCATCTTCTCCCAAGCCGACGGCGTCACCAGTATCATCTTCGACGAAGTGGATACCGGTGTCTCCGGCCGGGTGGCCCAAGCCATCGCGGAGAAAATCAGCCGCATCAGCCGCCATTCCCAGGTGCTCTGTATTACCCATCTGCCCCAAGTCGCCGCGATGGCCGATCACCAGGTGCACATCGCCAAGACGGTCAAGAACGGTCGCACGATGACCAAACTGACTCCGCTATCCGGCACCGGCCGGGTAGAGGAGCTGGCGCGGATGCTGGCCGGCACGACGATCACCAAGCTGACCAAGGAACATGCCCAAGAATTGCTGCGGCTCGCTGACCAGGATAAAGACAGCCAGGCCAAAGAGGCGACCGCCTGAAATGATAAAATGCGGCAAGGAACGCCGCATTTTGGGACCTGCAACGGCGGGGTGTTTGTTCAATTGATGAGTACCGTACTGAATCGCTGCCTTTGATCATGATGTTCAGAGCAGCGCGAGAAACACCGCATTTCGGGGCCAGCGCGATTGATTGGTAAGCGGGTACGCTTTTGGTTGGCAGCGTTAGAGATTTTCAAGGCGTAAAAAAAGAATCTGCGTTTTGCGCAGATTCTTTGATTTTGGGGCAGGTTGTGCGTATTTAAGTATAGGATGAACGGTCTCAGGTCATTTTCGTTGGCCAGTCCGATGATCACTTGCGTCACTTCAACGAAACATTCTGTAATGTCGTTACTCAACCTCAGCCAACGGGGCGGGCCGGGCCGCCGGCGTTCCCCCAACGCGGCGTAAGCCGTAGACTTCCGCGACGGTGAAGACCCGGAAGAGGCTGCGGTCGTCGCTGGTGAAGAGCCACTGCTCGCCGCCCATGGGCCGCACGTAGCCGGTGGCCTGGAGCAGGGTCGGCGGGGCGTCAAAAGTAATCGTCACGTGGTAGCGGCGGACGCTGCTTTGCTTCAAGAAATACGCGGCTTGGCTGGCGGGCATAGCGGCCGGTAATTCGGCCGGCCAGTCAAATAGCCGGCGCATGGAACCCGAAAGATGCGATTGAATGGTGGTGATGACCGATTGTTTACTCTCCATAATGAAAAACGCCTCCCGAACGAACGTTTGATATCTACCCTTATAGTATACGAACGGTCGTTCTAAAATGCAACCATATTTTCGCCTCTTATTTGATCAACCGTATTGTCTCGTTCTCGGCGGCGGGGGCGCGAAGGGTGCCTTTGAGATCGGCGCCGCCAGCGTCCTGTGGGCTCACCGGCCGCCTGCTGCCATCGTCGGCAGTTCCATCGGCGGGTTCAACGGGGTCCTCCTCCAGGGCAGTCCCGCGGCGGCATGGGCATACTGGCAGAAAATCACCCCGGCCGATCTTTTCGTGCACCCCGACTGTCCCTTGCGTGATCCCGCGCCTCTGGCCCAATTGCTTCGTCAGTATATCGCCGTCCATCCGCTGACCATGCCGCTATGGATTACCAACACGGCACTGCCTGGCGGTGGGCAAGTGGTCGCGCTGACGCCGGAAAATTGCCAAGACCGACTCCCGCAACTGATTGGCGGCGGCAGTTTCTTCCCGTTGCTTAAACCGCAGCGGGACCATGGCCGGTGGCTGACGGACGGCGGGATGTGGAACGACTTGCCCATCACCGTCGCCGCTCACCAAGGGTACCACCGGGTGGTGGCCACCTACATTGCCGGGTACGGCCCCATTGCGCCCACCCCAGCCGGCACGCAAGTTTGGCGCATCGCCAGCCCCTGGCATTTAGGCGGCTTTCTCAATTTCAATCCAGCCCAGAGCCGCTTTGGTTATCAGCTCGGTCAGCTAACCACGCGCCGGCAGCTGAACGGGGATACTGGATGGTATACGCTGCTGGCGCCGCAGCCCAACGAGTGGCCCCGCCGCATCGCCCAAACCCAAGCCGTCTGGTGGCCGCTGCTGGTTCGCCAGTTCCCGGAACTGGGCCACTTGCCGCCGGTCAATGGGCTGACCCAGCTCCTCGCCGCCCAGCGCGGTGTTGACCCCAGTCGGCCCTATATCGTCCCGGCGTTGCTCACTGCGCTTCGCCAGCCGCCCGGTCCATACCGTAATACCCGCCTCGGCCCGCTGCCGCAGCCGCTTTTGTCCGCACTAACAGCACTCAGAAAGGAAATCTTGTATGGCACGTAAATCCTCTGAACCCATCCAATTCACAATTGAAGAAACCATCGGCGTCCTCAGCACCACGGCCAACGGTTGGCAAAAGGAGCTCAACCTGGTCTCCTGGAACGGTGCCCAGCCCAAGTTCGACATCCGCAGCTGGTCCCCGGACCACACTAAAATGGGCAAGGGCATTACCTTGACCAATGACGAAATGGCAGCCCTGAAGGAGACTATTCAGGCTGCGGGGCTGTAAAGCTGTTCGCTGAACCCGGCGATTTGGGCTCTCCGGCTGGCTGGGCGTGGAACGAGTTCGCGAGACCCGGCGATTTGGGCCCTCCGCCAGGGGGCCTGGAACGTGGTGGGCA
>NZ_KI271586.1:125628-140582 GCF_000469325.1 Schleiferilactobacillus shenzhenensis LY-73
TTCCTACCCAATCGGAAGATTCGTCGTACCAGGACATATTCGCCGGAGATGCCGTCAGAACTTCACACTTCCGGGCAACTGCTGTATCGTCCGTGGAGGAAGCTGCCAGGGTTTCGTGTCGAGTAAGACATTCCCAGTTTCCCAGAATGTAGGGTGACGGAGGGCGGAGCGGGTGGAGGCTCAGTGGTGGAAACTGCACGAAATCTTTCGCAAAGACCGCGAAAGATTTCGATGCAGTTAGGCGTGTTTGAGACCGCGTACTTTGCGGGCTCAATCCGCCGTCACCACGTTCCAGCCCCGCCAGCGGAGCCCGGAGTCACCCGGTGCAGAGGAGGACACTCACTGCCGCCGCGCTCTACTTGAAAAAAACGGCTGATTAGTCCAAAATAGTCGTTAAAACACAAGAGGAGACAAAGATGTCAGATCGTGGAATGTTGATCGTTTTATCCGGCCCATCCGGTGTGGGCAAAGGGACTGTCCGTCAGGCGATGATGGCCGACTCGTTCAAGGACTTCAAGTACTCCGTGTCCATGACTACCCGCACACCCCGGCCAGGGGAGAAAGACGGCGTGGACTATTACTTCCGCACCAAAGAACAGTTCCAGCAGCACATCGCGGATGGCGAAATGCTGGAGTGGGCGCGCTATGTGAACAATTTCTACGGCACCCCCCTGGGGCCAGTGAACAAGACGCTGGACGAAGGGCAAGACGTGCTCCTGGAAATTGAAGTCAATGGCGCGATGCAGGTCCGCGAGAAGTGTCCGGATGGTGTCTTCATCTTTCTCACCCCGCCGGATCTGCAAGAACTGAAACAGCGGATCGAGAAGCGCGGCACGGATGACGCCGCCACGATCTTGAAGCGCATGGAGAAGGCCCGCAACGAGATCAAGATGATGGAGAATTATGATTACGCCGTCGTCAATGATAAGGTGGACCTGGCTGTAAAACGTATCGAGAGCATCATCACCAGCGAGCACAATCGCGTGCCCCGGGTGATCGATCGCTATCGCAAAATGATTGGAGTGAAGTAGTCGATGATTAGTTACCCGTCGATTGATGATTTATTGAAGCGTTATGATTCCCGCTACTCTCTGGCGGTGCTGTCCGCGAAGCGCGCCCACCAGTTAGAGAAGGGCGATCCGAAAATGCTCAGCAGTTACGAGTCCCCCAAGACCGTGGGCATGGCCTTGGAAGAAATCGCCAAGGGCAAGGTCATTATTGACCCGGATTCTGTTCTGCTCGAACACGAGGCCGAGAAGAAGCTGAAGAAGCAAGAAGACCAATAATTAGGGATGAGAAAAGGAGGGACCTCGCGGCGTGTACACGAGGGCCCTTTTTTCGTTGAAAGCGAGGAGATCGTCAGTCATGTCTGCACTGCACATTGCCCTGTACGTCACCGGCGGGATTGCTGCCTACAAAGCGGCGCCGCTGGTGCGGGCGTTCATTAAGGCCGGCCACAGCGTGCGCGTGGTGATGACGGCCCACGCCACCGAGTTTATTACCCCCCTGACCATGGCCACCTTGAGCCAGCAGCCGGTGGCGCTGGACAACTTTGCCCCCCCTCGACCTAGCGAAGTGAGCCATATTGCGCTGGCCGATTGGACCGACGTCGCCATTGCCTACCCGGCCACGGCTAACTTCATCGCCAAGATCGCCAACGGGCTGGCCGACGACATGGCCAGTACGACCTGGCTGGCGACCACCGCCCCGAGGATCGTTTTCCCGGCGATGAACGGCCATATGCTCCACCAGGCGGCTACGGAGCGCAACCTGAACCAGTTGGGTACGGACGGCGTCGTGGTGGCCCCCACCGGCACCGGCTTTCTCGCTGAAGGTTATACGGGCGAGGGCCGTTTGTTGGAACCGGCAGCAGCCCAGGACTTCGTCACTTACGTCATGAGTCGGCGGCAGGGGCGTCTGCAGGATGTGCACGTGGTGATCACCGCTGGCGGTACCCAGGAACCGATCGACCCGGTGCGCCGCTTAACCAACCGCTCCAGCGGCAAGATGGGCTATGCGCTGGCTGCGGCCGCCTTGCAAGCGGGTGCTAATGTCACCCTGATCAGTACCACCGGGCGGCAGCCGCCCTTCGGTATCACCTATGTCCCTGTGACCGACGTCCGCCAGATGCAGCAGGCGCTGACTGCCCGTTTCGCTGCCAGCGACATCGTCATTATGGCCGCCGCAGTGGCCGATTGGCGGCCGGCCCGCGTCGCCCAGGAGAAGATCAAGAAACAGCCTGGCCAGGAGACCTGGCAGCTGGATCTGGTCCGCAATCCCGACATCATCGCGGGATTGGGCGCCCAGAAGACCCACCAATTCCTGGTGGGCTTCGCCGCCGAGACCCAAGACCTTATCGCCAATGCCGAGAAGAAGCTGGCGGCCAAGCACGTGGACATGCTGGTGGCCAACGATGTCGGCAAGCCCGGTATCGGCTTCGGTGCCGAGGATAACGCCGTCGTCCTGCTCCAGTCCGGCACCGCGCCCCAGTATCTGCCGAAGGCGCCGAAGACGACGATCGCCGCCCAAGTGATCAGCGCCATCGCCGCTGCCCGCACCCCAGATTAAGTTCAAGGAAGAAAGGAGGCCTCATGATGGCCCAAACAGCGCAAGTGATCGTCGACGTGGCGACCCGGCAAACGGATCAACCCTATGACTATGCGATCCCCGAAACGCTCGCCGATCAAGTCGAACCCGGTGTCCGGGTCATCGTGCCCTTCGGCCGCCGCAAGCTCCAGGGCTTCGTGGTGGGTCTCAGCGACACCGCCGCATTTGACGGCAAGCTGAAAGCGATTGAACAGGTGTTGGATTTAACGCCCGTCCTGGACCCTGAGTTGCTGGCCTTGTCCAAATGGGTGGCGACGACCACCTTCTCTTTCTGGATCGCCACCATGCAGACGATGCTGCCAGCGGCCATGCGGGCGAAATATGACCGGACCCTGACCTGGACCGCAGATGAAAAGCCGGCGGACGGGTGGGGACAAGCACTATTCCGGCACGCCCGGACCGTGCCCTATCCGGACACGCTGACAGCGGCCCAGACTCGCCAGCTGCGGGCATGGGTCAAGGCCGACCAGCTGACCGTTGACTACATCGTGCATAACCGGGCCAAGGCCAAGACCCAGAAGGCGGTGAAACTGGCGCCCGGCAAGGCCTTGACCAGCGCCGCTGCCCCGAAGAACGCCAAAGCCCAGCAAAAGCTGCTCACCGGTTTGCAGACGAAACCGTTCACCGGCGTGCTTACCCAGCCGGTGGCTGCCGCCCGTTACGGCGTCTCCGTGGCCACCGTCCGGCTGGCTGAAAAAGCCGGCTGGCTGCAGTCCACCACCGTGAATATTCGGCGCAATCCGCTGGCCATACGGCCAGAACGAGATCAACCGAAGCGGTTGACCGCCGACCAGCAGCAGGCGGCGGATCAGTTTGTCGCTGCCGTCGCCGCCAAAACGCCGCAGACCTTTCTGCTCGAAGGGGTCACCGGGTCAGGCAAGACCGAAGTGTACCTGCAGACGATTCAAGCCGCCCTGGACGACGGTCGTACCGCGTTGATGCTGGTGCCGGAAATTGCCCTGACACCGCAGATGGTGCACCGCGTCCTCGCCCGCTTCGGCGACGCCGTAGCCGTGCTTCACAGCGGGTTGTCCGATGGCGAAAAGTTCGATGAATGGCGGCGGATCCAGCGGGGCGAGGCGCGCATCGTCGTTGGCGCGCGCTCGGCTGTTTTTGCCCCGCTGGCCAACATCGGCGTGATCATTATCGACGAGGAGCACGAGACATCCTATAAACAGGACGAGGCGCCCCGTTACCACGCCCGCAACGTGGCGCTGCACCGGGCCAAGACCTTCCACTGCCCGGTGATCCTGGGCAGTGCCACGCCGTCGCTGGAGTCCCGCGCCCGGGCCGAGAAGGGGGTTTACACCCTGGTGCGGCTGCCCGAGCGGATCAACGACCGGCCCCTGCCGCCGGTGCACATCATCGACATGCGCAAGAACAGCGGCGCCCGGGTGCAGCCAGATTTCTCCCCAGAACTGGTAGCGGCGCTGGAGAACACCTTGGCGAAGCACGAGCAAAGTGTTCTCCTCCTGAATCGGCGGGGGTATTCCGCCCAGGCGATGTGCCGCAACTGCGGCTGGATCGCCCGCTGCCCGAACTGCGACATCTCACTCACGGTGCACCGGGCGGCGCGCAAGCTGGTCTGCCATTACTGCGGCCACGAGGAGCCGATTCCCACCCGCTGCCCCGTCTGCAACAGCGACAAGATCCGCTTCTTCGGGACGGGTACAGAGAAAGTGGAAGACACCCTGCAAAAGATCCTGCCCACCGCCCGCATTCTGCGCATGGACGCGGATTCGACCCGCAAGAAGGGCGGCCATGCCCGCATCCTCAACGCCTTCGGCAAGGGGCAAGCGGACATCCTCCTGGGCACGCAAATGATTGCCAAGGGACTGGACTTCCCGACCGTCACTCTGGTCGGCGTCATCAACGCCGATACGGCCCTGGGAATGCCAGACTTCCGAGCCAGCGAGCGCACCTTCCAGCTGCTCACCCAGGTGGCCGGCCGGGCCGGCCGCGGCAGCAAGCCGGGCAGCGTCATCATTCAGACGTACAACCCGGACCACTACGCCATTCAGCTGGCTGCGCGGCAGGACTACGAAGGCTTCTTCCGCCGGGAGATGCGCCTGCGCCACCAGGGCAAGTATCCGCCGTATTACTACACGGTGCTGCTCACCATTTCCGCTCCCAGCGAGACCGTCACCGCTCAGGAGAGCTACCGCATCGCCGGGGACTTGAAGCCGCTGCTCAGCCAGACGGCGATCGTCCTCGGACCCACTCCGCGGAGCATCACCCGCATCAATAACCGCTATTATTACCAGATTCTGGTCAAGTTTAAGAAAGAACCGGCCCTGGGCCGCGGTCTGCACAACCTGCTGACCAATTCCCAGGCGCTGCTCAAAAACAAGGTGCAAGTCGCCATCGACTTTGAGCCCCAGCAGATCATGTAACAGACAAGGAGAAAAGAATTCATGACATCGATCGTATTTATGGGTACCCCTGATTTTTCTGTTCCCGTCCTGCAAGGGCTGGTGGATGCCGGCTACACCATCAAAGCCGTCGTCACCCAGCCGGACAAAGCCGTTGGCCGCAAGCAGCGGCTGCAAAGTTCCCCGGTGAAGAAGCTGGCCAGCCAGTTAAAGCTGCCGGTGCTCCAGCCGGCCAAGCTGAGCGGCAGTCCGGAGATGGCCGAGATCATCCAAATGGCCCCGGACCTGATCATCACCGCTGCCTTCGGGCAATTCCTGCCGACTAAGCTGCTCAAAACGGCGCGCATCGCCGCGGTCAACGTCCATGGCAGTCTGCTGCCCAAGTACCGGGGCGGGGCGCCGATTCAGCGCGCAATCATGGCCGGCGACCCGGAGACGGGCATCACCGTCATGTACATGGCGAAGAAAATGGACGCCGGCGACATCATTGCCCAGAAGGCCATTCCCATCGCCGCCGATGACGATGCCGGCACGTTGTTTGCCAAGCTGGCCATCGTCGGCCGGGACCTGTTGCTGGCTCAGCTGCCGGACATCATCCACGGTACCGCCAAGCGGATCCCCCAGAATGAGGACCAGGTGACGTTTGCCTACAATATCCAGCCGGCCGAAGAAGAATTGGACTTCCGCCGCTCCGCTGCGGCACTGGAGCGCCAGATCCGCGGTTTGAAGCCGGACCCGGGCGCCTATTTGCGGCATGCCGGCGAGCGCATTAAGGTGTGGGGGGCCATCGTTCGGGAAGACAGTCCGGCTCATACGCCGGGCACCATCGTCGCCAAGGGCAAGCACGAGTTGGCCGTCGCCACCGGCAACGGCGCCTTGGCGATCACCCAGCTGCAGCCGGCGGGGAAGGCCAGTATGCCGATCACCAGCTACCTGAACGGGGCCGGCCAGCATCTCCAAGTCGGTGATACCTTTGCCGACTTGCCCGCCGCTGAGGCTGCCCATGAGTAAATTCAATCCTGCCCGCAACCTGGCGGTCACCGTGTTGACGGCAGTGATGCAGCGGGGGGCGTACGCCAACATTGCCCTGGACGCCGCCCTGCGGGAGACGCCGCTGACCAGCGTGGATACCGTCCTGGCGACGACCATCGTTTACGGCAGCCTGCAGCATTGGCTGACGCTGGACTGGCAATTGGCGCCTTTCTTACACGGCAAGAAAGTGGAACCATGGGTGCACACGCTGCTGCTCACGGCGCTGTACCAGATGACCGCCCTGGACCGGGTACCGGACCGGGCGGTGCTCTTCGATAGTACAGAAATTGCCAAGAAACGGGGCAATCCCGGTCTGGCCAAGCTGATCACCGGGGTGCTGCGCCACGTTCAGCGGCAGGGACTCCGCGATCCGCAGACGATCAGCGACCCGGCGGAGCGCCTCAGCATCGGCGAAAGCTTGCCCCGCTGGCTGGTGGATCAGTTCACCGCGATTTATGGGGCAGAAAAGACGGCCGCCATCGCCCGCAGCGTCAACACGCTGCCCCGGCCGACGCTGCGAGTCAACACCCCGGCCTTCACCGTGGCCCAGGTCCAGGCCATGCTCCAAGACGAGGGCATCGCCACCACGGCCAGTACGGTCAGTCCCGTGGGGCTGGTGGCCGAGGGCGGTCACCTGGCCGCCACGGCGGCGTTCAAGGCCGGCGCCTTCACCATTCAGGACGAGAGTTCCATGCTGGTGGCGCCCACCCTCACGGTGCAGCCCGGTGACACCGTACTGGACGCCTGCGCCGCCCCCGGCGGCAAGACCACCCACCTGGCCAGTTACGGCGCCCAAGTCACGGCTTTGGACATCCACGCCCACAAGGTCCGCTTGATTGAGCAAAACGCGGCCCGTCTGCACCTGAGCGATCGTATTCACGCGGAAGCGCTGGACGCCCGCCAAGCGGCGGCCCATTTTGGAATGGCCAAATTTAATAAAGTTTTAGTCGATGCCCCTTGTTCCGGGCTGGGTTTACTGCGCAGAAAACCGGAAATCCGGTATACTAAGAAGGCAGACGATATTGCCCGGCTGCCCCAGATCCAGGGGGCGATCCTCGATGCCGTGGCGCCCACCGTGACCCCCGGCGGTGCGCTGGTTTACAGCACCTGCACGATGCTGCCGGCGGAGAACGGGGACGTGGTGGCGGCGTTTTTGACCCGCCACCCGGAATTCAAACAAGTCGCTGTCCCGCTGCCGCCGCAGCTGACCGCCACGGCCACCGTGCCGGCGTTGCAGCTGACCCCGGACGACATGGGCAGCGACGGATTCTATATTGCCAAATTAGTGAAACAGGGATAAGCAGTCAATGAAGAGGTGCACGATGGAATACGCCTATCAATCCGATGTCGGCAGACGGCGGGAGGACAACCAGGACTTTGCCGGCGTCTTTAAAAATGAAGCCGGGGCGCTCTTTGCCGTTGTCGCAGACGGAATGGGCGGCCATCAAGGGGGCGACGTCGCCAGTGAAATGGCGGTGTCGCACCTGGGGCACGACTTTTCTCAAACCGACATGCACACCGTGGAAGACGCGGTGAAATGGCTGATCTATGATCTCCAGCGGGAAAACGACAAGATCCTGGCCGTGTCCGACCATTATGCGGACTTGCGGGGGATGGGCACCACCTTCGTGGCGGTGCTCGTCGTCGGCCATCAGTATATCGTGGCGAACATCGGTGATTCCCGCTGCTACCGGTTCAGCCACGGCGAATTGGAGCAGCTCACCGAGGATCATTCGCTGGTCAACGAGCTGCTCAAGCACGGGGAGATCTCCCCGGAGGAAGCCAAGCATCACCCTCAGAAGAACGTGATTACGCGCACCCTGGGTGTCTCCAGCGATGCGGACGCGGACGTGACGGTCTTCGACTTCGGTCCCGATGACACGCTCTTGCTGTGCAGCGACGGGCTGACCAACATGGTCTCCGACGATGAATTGAAGGAGGCCCTGGGCGGCCCCGGCACCTTGGACGACAAGTGTGCCCAGCTGATCGGCTGGGCCAACGATGCCGGCGGCTTGGACAATATTACGGTATTGCTGATGCAGCGGACGGGGGGTGCCCACCATGATGGAGAATAACTACCTGCTGGCCGACCGCTACCGCATCAAGAATCTCCTGGGCGAAGGCGGCATGGCCAACGTCTATTTGGCCCACGACGAGATCCTTGACCGCGACGTGGCCGTCAAGGTCCTGCGCCTCGACTTGCGCAACGACCAGGAGACCCAGCGCCGCTTCCAGCGGGAAGCCAAGGCCACCAGCGAGCTGAACCACCCGAACATCGTCTCGATCCTCGATGTCGGGGAAGAAAACGGCATGCAGTACATCGTCATGGAGTACGTCAAGGGCGAAGACTTGAAGAAATACATCGTCAAGCATTTCCCCATTCCGTACCAGCGGGTCGTCGACATGATGGAGCAGATTCTGTCCGCTGTCGCCCACGCCCATGCCCACGGGATCATTCACCGCGACCTCAAGCCCCAGAACATTCTGGTGGACGAAGAGGGCAACGTGAAGATCACCGACTTCGGCATCGCCGTCATTCTTTCGGATAACTCGATCACCCAGACCAATTCCCTCTTAGGCTCGGTCCACTACCTCTCGCCCGAACAGGCCCGGGGGCACATGGCCACCAAGCAGTCGGATATTTATTCGCTGGGCATCATTCTGTATGAAATGCTCACCGGTTCCGTGCCTTTCGAGGGTGAATCGGCTGTTTCTATTGCCATCAAACATTTCCAAAACGAAATGCCGTCGGTCCGGGATTACGATCCGCGGGTACCTCAGGCATTGGAGAATGTGATCCTCAAGGCCACCGCCAAGGATCCGTCCCAGCGCTACGCCACTGTGGTGGACATGGCCACGGACCTGAAGACATCGCTGTCGCCCAAGCGGGCCGGCGAACCCAAGTGGCACCCGGACCACAGCAAGGACTTGGAAGAAACCAAAGTCCTGCCGGCCATCGCCGCGGCGGCGGAAGCCGCCCACCCGCAAACCGCGGACGCAGCCACGGCCGACAGTGGCAGCGCGCCGGCGGCGCCCGAAGCAGAGCAAGCGCCCGCGAAAAAGAAGAAGAAAAAGAAGCCTTGGTGGTTCTGGGCCAGTATCGCCGGCGGGGCGCTGCTCGTCATCCTCATCGCCGTCTTCTTTCTGACCGCGAAGAAGGACGTCAAGGTACCGGACTTGGCCGGCTTGACCCAGGAGCAGGCGGAGACGACGCTGAAGAACGCCGACTTGACCATCGGCACCGTAGAGAAAGAATATTCCTCGTCCGTGGCGAAGGGCGACGTGATTCGCTCGATTCCGGCCCGGGGCCAAGTGATCAAGCAGGGTAACACCATCAACCTGGTGGTCTCCCGGGGTAAGAAAGGCTACAAGCTGGGCGAATACGTCGGCGATGCCTATGCGACGGTGGCCGAACGGCTACGGGCACAGAAGATCACCGTCAAGCGGGAGTATGCGAACTCGGCGGACGTTGCCCCCGGCGAGATCATGCGTCAGTCGCCTAAGGCCGGCAAGACCGTCATCCCCGGGAGCGACACCGTCACCCTGACCGTGTCCCGGGGTAAGAAGCAGATCGTGCTGCGCGACCTTTCTAACTATACCAAGAAGAGTGTTCAGGATTACGCCGACGAGAACGGGCTGAACGTCACGTTCCACCAAGGGTATTCTGACACTGTCACCGCTGGCCTGGTGATGAGCCAGGACCCCGCCGCCGGGACCAGTGTCACCGCAGATACCAATATCGTCGTGGTGCTCTCCCAAGGGGCTAAGCCGACCAAGACGACGAATATCACCCGCACGGTCCAGATTCAATATCAGGCCCCAGCGGATGATACGTCTAGCAGTAGTGCCAGCGACGCCACCAGTTCGGCCAGCAGCAGTACGGCCAGCACGCCGGTGCCCAACGACATTGTCATCTACATCCAGGACAAGTCCCACAGCCTGAACACGGTCTACCGCCAGTTCACGATCACCAAGGACACGACCGTGGAGCTGCCCTTCACGGTGGACTCTGGGCAATCCGCGCACTATAAGATCACCCGGGACGGCACCGTGATCGCTGATGAGACGGTGAATCCATGAGTGAGAAAGACGAATTGACCGGCCGCATCACCCAATCCCTGAGCGGCTACTTCGATGTTCTGGCCAGCGACGGTCAGACTTACCGGACACGCGCCCGAGGTAATCTGCGTCATACGAAACAGAAGCCGGTGGTGGGGGACAAGGTCGTCTTCACGGTGGGCGACGATGCCGACCACGTGAATACGCTCCAAGCAATCCTGCCGCGGGAAAACGTGTTGCAGCGGCCGCCGGTGGCGAACATCGACCTGGCCGTGGTGGTCACGGCGGTGGTCCAGCCGGCCTTGCAGCTGAACCTGCTGGACCGGCAACTGTTGAGCCTGGCCCAGCAGCACATTCAGCCGCTGCTGTACCTGGCCAAGACTGACCTGCTGACAGACGCCGGCTGGACAGCGCTGCAGCCGGTGATTACCGGTTACCAGGCGATCGGTTACCCGGTCATCGCCCCGCAGACCGCGTTTGCCCCGGCGGCCTTGGCGACCCTGCAATCCTATTTTGCGGAAAAGCTGGTCGTTATCACCGGTCAGACCGGTGCCGGCAAGTCCACGCTGCTCAACCACCTGGCGCCGGCGCTGGGCTTGGCAACCAACACCATTTCCCAAGCGCTCCACCGGGGCAAGCATACCACCCGCCGGGTCACACTATATCCCTTGGCCGGGGGCCTGGTGGCCGATACCCCCGGCTTCTCCGCCATCGACCTGGCGGCCATCGACAAGTACACCTTACCCACACTGTACCCCGAATTCACGGCGGTGGCCGACCAGTGCCGGTTCCGCGGCTGCTTGCACCTGCAAGAGCCCGGCTGTGCCGTCAAGGCGGCGGTGGCTGCGGGCACGATCATGGCCAGCCGCTATGACAACTACGTGCAGCTGCAAGCCGAAGCGGCCGACCGCAAGCCCCGTTACTAAACAGATTTTTTCAGAAAGTTGGTTAGACATATGACCTTACGCATTGCCCCCTCGATCCTCAGCGCCGATTTTGCCAACCTGGCCCACGCCGTGAGCCAGGTCGAAGACGTCGGCGACCTGCTGCACATCGATGTGATGGATGGACATTTTGTTCCGAACCTGGCCTTTGGGCCGCAAGTGGTGGCCGCCTTGCGGCCGCTCACCAAGCTGCCTTTGGAAGTGCACTTGATGGTCGAAAAACCGGAGAATTTCGTTGATGAGTTCATCAAAGCCGGTGCGGACACCATCCTCGTCCACGCTGAAAGCACACCCCACTTATACCGGGTGATTCAGCTGATCAAACAGGCCGGCCTGAAGGCGGGGGTGGTGCTGAATCCCGGCACGCCCCTGGAATCCGTCTCCCCGGTCTTGCCGCTGATCGACGAAGTCCTGGTCATGACGGTCAATCCCGGGTTCGGCGGCCAAGCCTTTCTCCCTGACATGCTGCGGAAAGTGGCCCATGTGGCCCAGTTGCGGGATACGACGGCCAATGCGGACTATGCCATTGAAGTGGACGGCGGGGTCAACGCCGACACCATCGGCGACTGCGCCAACGCTGGGGCCGATACCTTCGTGGCCGGTTCCTTCGTCTTCGCCCACGATGATCCGGCCGCCCAAGTGAAACGATTGCGGGGCTTGATCGAATGAAACACATTGGGTTGATGCTGGGCGGACCGGAGGAACTGTGGCCGGCCCAGCTGGCCAGCGATATTGATGCGCCGATCACGGCGTGGGTCGGCGTGGACCGTGGCTCGCTGCGTCTGCTAGAGCGGGGGATCACCCCGGTCACGGCGGTGGGGGACTATGATTCTTTGAAACCCGCCGAGCGCCACCGAGTGGAACACGCCGTTCACGATATGCGGTATGCACCGCCGGAGAAGGACGACACCGACTCCGAACTGGGCTTGCAGGTCGCCTTCGAGGACCTGCGCGCCGATGCGGTGACCATTTTCGGTGCCACCGGCGGCCGGCTGGACCATCTCCTGGTCAATCTGTTCATGATGGCCGAACCGCGGTTCAAGGCGTACGCGCCGCACATCGCGGTGGTGGACCGGCAGAACCTGATCCGCTTCTTCCTGCCGCCGGCCCAGCTGGTGTGGCCGCGCACGGGGTACCCGTACATTGGCTTCGTCAACCTGACGCCAGTCACGGACTTTTCCATCCGCAACGCGAAGTACCCGCTGATGCCGTTCGCCAGTGATTATCCGGTGTCGTGGGCGAGCAACGAGTTCCTGGGCGAGCAGCCGATTCAGATTCTGTTCAGCAAGGGGATCATTGCGGGGATTTACAGCAAGGACTAAGGCAGAAAGACCTCTGCAGGCCGGGCAACTACGGGCTGCGCCGATTTGGGCTGAACCAGAGATACTGAT
Source organism: Schleiferilactobacillus shenzhenensis LY-73 (assembly GCF_000469325.1). GTDB lineage: Bacteria > Bacillota > Bacilli > Lactobacillales > Lactobacillaceae > Schleiferilactobacillus > Schleiferilactobacillus shenzhenensis. The sequence continues at coordinate 138,034 of NZ_KI271586.1, forward strand.
GGTAATCTCAGACTCGGAGCCAAAGTCAATCTCAAAAAATGGGTCACCATTCGTTACCGCCTCTGCGAGGTGCGCATGGTGACCGTTTTTTTGTTCTCCCTCATTTTTTGCAAGCATATTCCGTGCATTGGGTCGCCACGTAGATTATAATCATTATTAAGTACGAAAGAGGGGGCATTACTGGATGGCTGAACCGATTTTTGTTTTAGATGATGTGGGCGTCGTGCTGGGGGGAAAGACGCTTTTGACCGGGATCTCGTTTTCTGTGGATCCAGGGGAGTATGTGACGATTAGCGGGCCGTCGGGGTCGGGGAAAAGTACGCTGCTGCGCGTGTTGGCGACGTTGCTGACGCCGACCAGTGGGACAGTGACGTTTGCCGGCCGGCTGCAATCGACGTACGAGAAAACGGCTTACCGGCGGCGGGTATCGTATTGTTACCAGCAGCCGAGTCTGTTTGGCGATACTGTGCGGGATAATTTGACTTTCCCTTTCCACATTCGCCATGAACACGCGACAGACGCCCAGTTGACCGCGGCTTTAGCAACGATGCAATTAAGTGCCGAGATGCTGGACAAACCAATCATTGAGCTCTCCGGTGGAGAGAAGCAGCGGGTGGCGCTGGCGCGCAATCTGCTGTTCACGCCCCAGGTGCTGTTACTGGACGAAGTGACGACGGGTCTGGACGCCGACACGAAGACGACCGTCCACCGGGTCATTGAGGATTATCATCGCCGCGGCACGACCGTCATTGCCGTGACCCATGACGAGGGCGAGATCGCTGTGGCCCACCGGCTGTTGACGATTGAAGCCGGAAGATTGGCGGTGACCGCCGCATGAATCAATTAACCGTCACGCCCACCGCGCTCCTGTTTGCGGTAGCGCTTGTCCTGATCGCCCTGATCATCAGCTGGCGGCAGAAGATTGGCTTGGAGAAAGACCTGATCATTGGCGTCGTCCGCGCCGTCATTCAATTGACCGTGGTCGGCTACGTCCTGACTTACATCATCAAGGTCAATCGGGCGGGGCTGACGCTCCTGATGGTCGCCATCATCATCTTTAATGCCGCCTGGAACGCGAAGGGGCGGGCGAACGGGATTCCCCACGCCTTTCTTATCAGCCTGCTGGCCATCACCGTGGCCACCAGCACCACCATCGTCTTGCTGGTGCTGGCTCGGGCGATTGCCTTCATGCCCAGCCAGATCGTGCCCATCTCCGGTATGATCGCCAGCAACGCCATGGTCGCCATCGGCCTTGCTTACCGCAGCCTCAACAGCCAGTTCAGGGATAAGCGGCAGGGGCTGCTGGAACGGCTCGCGTTAGGCGCCACGCTCCACCAGACCGCCATTGACGTGGTCCGGGAAGCCATTCGGACCGGCATGAGTCCCACCGTGGACTCGGCGAAGACCGTCGGCCTGGTCAGCCTGCCCGGCATGATGTCCGGCCTCATCTTCGCCGGCGTCGACCCCACCAAGGCCATCATGTACCAGATCATGGTCACCTTCATGTTGATGGCCGCCACCAGCATCGGCAGCACCATCGCCGTCTACCTGGCCTATCCCCAATTCTTCAACCCGGATATGCAGTTGCGTAATTAGGGCAGAAAATACAAAAATCGCGGTATTGATCGTCCCGAAGGACTGTCAATACCGCGATGTTTTGTCGATTGTGATGTTCGCGAACATAATAATCGGTGTGTTACGATGCGCTTAGACGCGCGTCAACTTGCCAGACTTCATAGCCCGAGCAGAAACGTAAACGCGCTTCGGCTTGCCGTTGACCAGAATACGAACCTTGTGCAGATTCGGCTTCCAAGAACGACGAGCGGAGTTCAGCGCGTGGGACCGCTTGTTACCAAATTCTGTCTTGCGGCCGGTAATAAAATCCTTTGCCAAAACGATTCCCTCCTTACAATGACCAAATGGTCCAAAATCACTTATCTAAGTTACCATACGGCCCCAGCCAATGCAAGACCCTTTCAAGTATTTTTCCTTGACAGCCCCTCTGGACAGCCGGCATACAATAGCAGAAAGGAGGCCAGACCATGGCCCAACTCTTCATCCTCATCGTCCTCGTCACCAGCGCCATCTTAGCGAGCCGCTCCAATCCCCACCAAGACCTCGCCGCCGCCTTCTTCATCCTCGCCCTCCTGGCCCTGCTCCATACCCAGAACCGCCTCTCCCACCTAGACTGGCCCCTCTGGCTCTTCACCATCCTGGCCATCGTTCTGTTACTGATCCAGCACTGGTTCAGCGATCGGGCAGGGCACACACATCATGAGTGAAGTGGCCCGCCAAGATCATCTGATGATTCTTATGGCGGGTATCAAGTAAGCTACAATTCCTTCAGATTGGTTAGCCAAGCTGGCACCGCACGGTCGGTTTTTCATTGCTGAGGGATGTGTGCGAGTTCGTCAGGGCGAGGAGATTCCCGTCTTCCCAGACAGTAGAGTGGCGTAGGCGAAGCAGGATGGGTGTCAGCCGTGAAATTGGTTGCGTGACAGAACTCGTATTCCAACATGACTGAGTGCCAACGCGTAGCAAGCGGAGGC
>NZ_KI271586.1:140748-143141 GCF_000469325.1 Schleiferilactobacillus shenzhenensis LY-73
TCAAGTCGTGCCCACGGCGTCCCACACCCATCCTGCGGAGCCCGAAGCCACCCGGCGTCGCGATAGACACACCTTTCTCCCAACCGTCCCACCCCCCACATGTGGTATGATAAGTTAAGAATATCCAAACAAGGAGGCCCAATCATGGCCGTCAAAATTGAGACCAAATACGGCACCATCGCCATCGCCAACAACGTCATCGCGACCGTCGTCGGCGGCGGCGCCACCGATGTGTACGGCATCGTCGGGATGGCATCCAAACAAATCTTCCGGGACAACTTCAACGAGATCCTGAACCGCGACAGCTATTCCCGCGGGGTCGTCGTGCGCCAAGACGACGCCGGTGTCACCGTCGACGTTTTCATCATCGTCGGCTACGGGTTAAAAATTTCCGAAGTTTGCCGCAACGTCCAAGATAAAGTAAAATACAATCTCGAATCGATGTTGGGGATCACGGCCCAAGCGGTGAATGTGATTGTCCAGGGCGTACGCGTGCTGGGCGACGAAGATTAAATAACCCGAGTCATCGAGGAGGAATATGCAGTGGCAGTAACAGAGATCACCGTGGACAAGCTGACCGATATGATTCGGGTCGCCGCCCACCGGTTGAGTAAAAATGTGGAATTTGTCAATTCATTGAACGTTTTTCCCGTCCCAGACGGGGATACCGGCACCAACATGAGCCTCACCCTGGCCAGCGGCGTGAAGAACGTGAATAACGTCAACGCTAAGACCGTTGGTGAGATGACCAAGGCCCTGGCCAAGGGCACTTTGATGGGCGCCCGGGGCAACTCCGGCGTCATTTCTTCCCAACTGTTCCGCGGCTTCGCTAAGGCGACCGAGAAGAAAACGACTCTCACCGCCCAGGACTTGGCTGATGCCTTGACCGGCGGCGTGCAGACCGCGTACAAGGCGGTTATGAAGCCCGTTGAGGGCACGATTCTGACCGTCGCCCGGGAAGCTGCTAAGGCCGGTAATAAGGCCGCTCAGACAAACAACGACGCCACCGTGGTGATGCAGGCCGTCGTCACCGGCGCCAAACGGGCTCTTGCCCAGACGCCCAACCTGCTGCCGGTGCTGAAAGAAGTGGGGGTCGTTGACTCCGGCGGCCAGGGGCTGGTCTTCATCTATGAAGGCTTCCTCGAGGCCTTGAATGGCCAGACGTCCAGCGATGAATACGTACCGGACGACCAGGAGATGGACGAAATGATCAACGCCGTTCACCACCAGTCGATCCAGGGGCAGCTGTCCACCGCCGATATTAAGTACGGCTACTGCACGGAAATGATGGTCGAGCTGAACCAGCACCCCGAAAAGGGCCAGGAATTCGACTACGACAGCTTCCGCAATTACTTGAACGACTTAGGCGATTCTCTGCTGGTCGTGGCGGATGACGAAGTCGTCAAGGTCCACGTCCACACCGAGCACCCCGGCCGTGTTTTCCGTTACGGCAGCAAGTACGGCAAGCTGGACAAGATCAAGATCGATAATATGCGGGCGCAACACGACGACATTGTTGAGCGGCAGGCGCAAGAAGCGACCAAACCCCAAGCGCCGGCGAAGTTCGGGGTCGTCGCGGTCGCGTCCGGTCACGGTGTGGCCGAATTGTATCGGTCTCTTGGCGTCACCGAGATCCTCGAAGGCGGCCAGACGATGAATCCTTCCACTGAAGACATCTTGGCGGCCATCAAGAAGGCCAATGCCGAGAACGTACTGGTCCTGCCCAACAACGGCAACATCTTCATGGCTGCCCAGCAGGCCGCCAGCAACGCCAAGAACGCCGTCCAGGTGGTACCCACCAAGAGCATCCAGCAGGGGATGACCGCCATGCTGTCCTTCAATCCCGATGAGACCTTGGCCGAGAACGCCAAGGAAATGACCGACAGCCTGAGCACTGTGGCCAGCGGCGAACTGACCGTGGCTACCCGGGACACGACCATCAATGGCATGACCATCAAGAAGGACGACTTCATCGGCATCGTCGACGGCGATATCGCTGTCAACGGCACCGACCGCGTTCAGGTAATGACCGACATGATCACCAAGATGCTGACGGAGGACAGTGAGATCATCACCATCCTTTACGGCGTCGACGGGACGAAGGAAGAAGCCCAAGCTGTGGCCGACGCGGTGACCGCAGAGAACGACGACCTGGAAGTCGAGATCCACGAAGGCGACCAGCCGGTTTATGCGTACTTGGTTTCCGTTGAATAGAAGTTTCCTGCTTTGGCCTGACGAGAACCGATTCCTTGGTTTTCGTTGGGCTCTTCTTGTAGAAAGGAGGCGGCGTGGCGCTTCGCGCTGCCGCCTTGGGGAGCAGGGAGAAATGTACGCTGTGGCCCGGCGATTTGGGCCCTCCGGCTGGCTGGGGCGGCGACGCGAAGCTAGTGCGA
>NZ_KI271586.1:143151-156563 GCF_000469325.1 Schleiferilactobacillus shenzhenensis LY-73
GCCTGCGTAGCTAGCCATGGGCACAACTTTGAGCCGCGCAAAGTGCGCGCGTCTCAAAGCTCGGCCTTGTTGTAAGCGGGCAAAGGACGCCCGCTAACAACAACTTCATGGCTGAGCCCCGCCAGCCTCCGGGCCCAAATCGCCTACTTCTTACCCAATCGTAAAGTCTTCGGTGCCAGAACACATTCACCGGGAGCGGCTCCTGAACTTCATACTTTCAGGCAACTGCTGTAATGCCGACGGAGGAAGTTGCCGGGTTTCGTGTCGAGCGAGACTACTCCAGTCTACGAGAATGTAGGGTGACGGAGGGCGGAGTGGGAGGGGGCTCAGTGGTGAAATTGTTGTTGGCGGCTTTGCCGCCTACAACAAGGCCGGTCTTGAAGACAATTGCGTACTTTGCAGTTGGCTTCAAGCCGTGCCCACCACGTTCCAGCCCCCGCGGAGCCCGTAGTCACCCGGGCCAGCAACCAGACATTAACGTCACACCAATTCGTGCAGCCCATAGTCACCGGGCCACGATCAGACACTAAACTATTCACCAAAGAAAGGATCTCACCCATGCCCAGTTTATCGGACCCTGTCAACGCGCTGAAAGGCGTGGGGGAGAAGCGGGTCAGTGCGTTGCACCAGCTCGGTATTGATACCGTTGGCGACTTGCTGTTCTATTTTCCGTTCAGATACGAAGACATCCGCACCCGCTCTCTGGCTGAACTCGGAGACGGGGAGAAGGTCACGCTCAAAGGCCTGGTCATTGCCCCGCCCGTCGTGTCCCGTTTCGGCCGCAACCGGACGCGGCTGAACGTCCGCGTGCTGGTCGAAGACCTGCCCATCGTGGTCACGTTCTTCAACCAGCCCTGGCTCAAAGACAAGATCGTGGAGAACACCGAAGTCGCCGTTTTCGGCATTTGGAACGCCATGAAGCACAGCATGACCGGCCAGCGGCTCATCGCCCAGGCTGAGGGCGGCAATGCCGGCATGAGTCCGATTTACTCGGTGAATAAACATATTCGTCAACGCACCTTGGTGGACCTTATTGAGCAGGCGTATAAACAGTACGCCCCGCTGCTCACAGATGTTGTTCCGGTACCCTTGCGACGGCATTATAAGCTGGAAGAGACCGCCACCATCGTCCATGATATGCACTTCCCGCGGAACAGCGAAGATGCCCGCGCTGCGCGGCGCTCAGCGGCCTTCCGTGAACTCTTTCTCTTCGAGTGCCGGATGCAGTCGCTGCGTGCTGATAACAACAAAGAGGATGCGGGTCTGGCGCTGAACTACGACTTGCAGGCGATGCGGGAGTTCATCAAGACGCTGCCTTTCGAACTGACCAACGCGCAGAAACGGGTGGTCAACGAGATCGTGGCCGACATGAAGCGGCCCCATCACATGAACCGCCTGCTCCAGGGGGACGTGGGCAGCGGCAAGACGATTGTCGCTGTCCTGGCGCTCTTCGCCGCTGTCACCGCCGGTTACCAGGCCGCCTTGATGGTGCCCACGGAGATCCTGGCCGAGCAGCATTATCAGAAGATTGCCCAGCTTCTGGCCCCGATGCACGTCAGCGTCGGCCTGCTCACCGGGTCGCTGAGCGCCACTGACAGAGCTAAGACCGTGCATGATATTGCGACCGGTCGGCTGAACGTGATCATTGGCACGCACGCATTGATTCAAGATACCGTAAAATTTGCTAAACTAGGCTTAGCGGTGATTGACGAACAGCACCGCTTCGGCGTCAACCAGCGGCGGGAGCTGCGGCGCAAGGGGCTGTCCCCGGACGTCTTGATGATGACCGCCACGCCGATTCCCCGCACCCTGGCCATTACCACTTACGGCGAGATGGACGTGTCCACCATCGATGAACTGCCGGCCGGCCGCCATCCCATCGTCACCGAGTGGCTCAAGAGCAACCAGACCCGTCAAGTCTACGACCGCCTGCGCAGCGAGCTGGCCGCCGGGGCTCAAGCCTACGTCGTTACCCCGCTGATTGCCGAGTCCGAAGCGATTGATTTAAGAAATGCGGAGGATCTCTACGAGAAAATGACCAAGGCCCTGCCCCAGTACCACGTCGCCTTACTTCACGGTCAGCTCAAGAACCAGGACAAAAACGACATCATGGGTGCTTTCGCCCGCAACGAGGTCCAAGTCCTGGTGGCAACCACTGTTGTGGAAGTGGGCATGGACGTTGCCAATGCGAATCTGATGATTATCTTCGACGCTGACCGGTTCGGTCTGTCCCAGCTCCACCAGCTGCGCGGTCGGGTCGGCCGGGGCAGCCGCCACGCCTATTGCTACTTGATTGCGGACCCAAAGAACCAGGTGGCGATTTCCCGGATGGAAGCGATGGTCAAGACCACCGACGGCTTCGTTCTGGCGGAGGAAGACTTGAAACTGCGCGGTCCCGGGGATGTCTTCGGGGACGAGCAGTCCGGGCTGCCCTCGTTCAACGTCGCTGATCCGGTGGGCGACAGTGCCATGCTGGATGTGGCCCACGGCGAAGCCGGGGCGATTTTCGACACCGACCCGCAACTGCAAGCCCCGGACCACCAGGGCATTGCCCAGTACTTAGCCGAATTGAAACGCCGTAATCAGTACTTTGATTAATTTCTGCACCCTATAAAGGAGTAACTCATAAAGATGAAAACAATCGCAGTCGATGCCATGGGCGGGGACAACGCCCCCCAGGCCATCGTTGAAGGCATCGAGCGGGCCCGGGATGACTTTCCCGACCTGCAGTTCCAACTCTTCGGCGACGAGAGTCAGCTGAAAGAGCTGGTTAAGAATACGACCCGGATCACCATCGTCCCGACCACTGAGGTCGTGACCGGGGAGGACGAGCCGACCAAGGCCATTCGCCGGAAGAAGGATTCTAGTCTGGTGCGAGCGGCATTGGCCGCCAAGAATGGCGACGCCGATGCGTTCTATTCAGCCGGCAACACCGGTGCCGTGCTCACTGCCGGTGTCCTGCTGGTGGGCCGCATCAAGGGTATCGAACGCCCGGGCTTGATCACCATTTTCCCCACGGTGCACAAGGACCAGCACTTCCTGATGCTGGATGTGGGGGCGAACGCCGAGAGCAAGCCGGCCTACCTGCACCAGTTTGCCTTGATGGGCCAGTTCTACGCCCGCGATGTCCTGGGTCTCAGCAAGCCCCGGGTGGGTCTGCTGAATAATGGGACCGAAGCGGACAAGGGCGACACGCTGCATAAGAGTGTCTACGAATTGCTGGACGCTGATCCGGACATCGATTTCGTCGGCAACGTCGAAGCCTCGAACCTCTTCAACGCACCCGCCGACGTCGTCGTCACCGACGGCTTCACCGGCAATGCGACCCTCAAGGCGATGGAGGGCACGGCCAGCACCGTTATGCACCTGCTCAAGCAGAACCTGCTGAATAATGGGCTGCTGCCGAAGCTCGGGGCGGCGATGGCCAAGCCGGCCTTCAAGGCCTTGGCAGAAATGTTTGACGCCGACCGGGCCGGCGGGGCGGTGCTCATCGGGGTCAAGGCCCCGGTGGTCAAGAGCCACGGCAACTCGGACGCCGACGCGGTCTACTACGTTCAGAAACAGCTGGACGCCATGCTCAGCCACGGGACCGTGCAGAGTGTCATCCAATACTTCTCGACTCACCCAGAAAAACCGGCTGCTGCAGCCGCTCACAAGGAGGAATAATCATGTCAGAACAAGAGATTTTTGATAAGATTCAATCGTTAATTGCCGATCGCTTTGAAATCGACCCGGCCAAGATTACGAACGACACTAACTTCAAACAGGATTTATCAGCCGACTCCTTAGACTTAGTCGAGTTCGTGCTCACTTTGGAGGACACCTTCGGCGGGGAAATCTCAGACGAAGATGCGGAAAATTTGAACACGGTGGGTGATGTCGTCAAGTACATCGCCGCCCACCAAGACTAGGGGCGCGTCCCGGCCATGATTTTTTCGTCCCGGCCGGGGCATTTTTCCTGCGCGGCGTCTTGCATTACGCAGGCGCTACCGATATAATTGAAGCATTGTAAACCATTCTCATGGCTTTCTCATCATCGCATGGTTGAGCTGTTTGAAGCTATTTTAGAGGAGGAATGGATTTGGATACTTCCGACGAACTATTACTCGATATCCAACATCTGCATACCGCGTTCCGGGTCCACGATCATTTCTACGACGCCGTCGACGATGTATCGCTGACGCTGCATAAGAATGAGATTCTCGCCTTGGTGGGCGAGTCCGGTTCCGGTAAGAGCACGTTGGCGACCAGTATCATCGGTCTGCATAACCCGCGCAACACTAAGGTCACCGGAGACATCATGTACAACGAACTGAACCTGGTCGGCTTGAGCGAAGCGTTATTCAACCGCATCCGCGGGAACGACATCGGCATGATCTTCCAGGATCCGTTGTCTGCGTTGAATCCCTTGATGCGGATCGGGGACCAGATTGCCGAAACACTGGTGTACCATACCAAGCTCTCTGAGAAGGAGCGGGAAGCACGCGTTCTCGAACTGTTGGACCAAGTCGGCATTCCCGATCCGCCGCTGACGGCGCATCAGTATCCTCACGAACTCTCCGGCGGCATGCGCCAGCGGGTCATGATCGCCATCGCCATTGCCTGCAAGCCGCCGATCATTATCGCCGACGAGCCGACCACGGCCTTGGACGTGACCATCCAGGCCCAGATTCTGGACTTGCTGGAAGACATTCAGAAAGAAATCGGCTCCGGGATCCTCCTGATCACCCATGACTTGGGCGTTGTGGCCGAAACCGCCGATACGGTGGCCGTTATGTACTCTGGCCAAATCGTGGAACAGGGGACCGTGTACCAGGTCTTCGAGAACCCGCTGCATCCTTATACTCGCTCATTGTTGCGGTCCATGCCCCAAGCTGATTCCGATGATGAGGAACTGCACGTGATTCAGGGGACCGTGCCTTCTCTGGTCAACATGGAACGGTCCGGCGACCGCTTCGCGCCGCGGATCCCTTGGATTCCGGAGTCGGCCCACGAAGCCAACCCGGTACTGCACGAAGCTGAACCGGGCCACCTGGTCCGCTGCACCTGCTACAAGACTTTCTACTTCCCTGATGAGAAGCCGGAAGCGGCCGCAGCTGGTGCCGCCGGCAATAATGTCCAAAATCCCAGTGAAGGAGCGTAGCGTCTATGTCATTAATTGAGATCAAAGACCTCAACGTCCATTACCCGATCCGCTCCGGCTTCTTCAACCGGATCACGGATTACGTATACGCCGTTGACGGCATCAACTTCAATATCGAAGAAGGGGAGACTTACGGGTTGATCGGCGAGTCCGGTTCCGGCAAGTCCACCACAGGCAAGGCCATCGTTGGCTTGGAGAAAGTAACTTCGGGACAGATTATCTATAATAATCAAGATATCACTGACCGTCGTACCCGGAAGAAGATGCACTACAACAAGGATGTCCAGATGATTTTTCAGGACTCCATGTCCAGCCTCAACCCGCGGAAGCGGATCGAGGATATCATTGCGGAACCGATGCGCAACTTTGAGAGTCTGACTGACACCGAAGAACGGGACCGGGTCAAGGAGCTGCTGGATATCGTCGGTATGCCGTCTGATTCCATCTATAAATATCCGCATGAATTCTCCGGCGGCCAGCGGCAGCGTATTGGTGTTGCCCGGGCCGTGGCAACGCACCCGAAGCTGATCATCGCCGATGAGCCAGTTTCCGCTCTGGACCTTTCTGTCCAGGCCCAAGTCTTGAACTTCATGAAGAAGATTCAGAAGGAATTTGACATCTCATATCTGTTCATTTCCCACGACTTAGGGGTTGTGAAGCACATGTGCCGGAACTTGGCCATCATGCACCGGGGCCGACTGGTCGAGGTGGGGACGCGTGAGGATATCTATAACAATCCTCAGCACATCTACACTAAGCGGCTTTTGGCGGCCATCCCCAAGGTCAATCCTTCCGGTCGGGAAGCCGATAAGGCCCATCGCCGGGCCGTGGAGAAGGAATACCAGGAACACCAAGAGAAATGGTACGACAAAGACGGAAAAGTCTTCCCCTTACAGCAGATCTCAGATACGCACTATGTGGCATTGCCGCCAGACGAGATCGCACAAATGAAGACGGAGGTGGGCTAGCTCATGTGGAAAACTATTCTCCGTCGGGTCATCCTGATGATCCCGCAGATCATCGTGTTGAGTTTGTTCGTGTTTATCCTGGCCAAGATGATGCCCGGGGATCCTTTTACCGGTTTGATTACGCCACAGACGTCGCCGGCACAAATTGCCCGGCTGCGTAAAGAGGCCGGGTTGGACAATCCTTGGTATGTACAATATGTCGATTGGATTGGCCGGGCACTCCATGGTGACTTTGGGATGTCTTATCAAATGCAGCGGCCAGTCACGAGTATCATTGGTGAACGGGCCATCAACACCTTATACCTCTCAATTCTTTCTGTTGTTTTGACTTATTTGATTGGTATTCCTCTCGGTGTCGCGGCTGGTCGTTATGAGGGTACCTGGATTGATACGTCCATCCAGTTCTACAACTTCATTTCTATGTCCACCCCTGGGTTTGTTGTTTATATGCTAGCAATAGCGCTTTTTGGTTTCGCACTGGGGTGGTTCCCGACTAGCGGATCAATATCGGTTAATGCCAGCGGGGTTATCGGTACGATAGGCAGTCGAATATATCACATCATCTTGCCATCGCTGTTGATTGCGATACTAGGCAATGCCAGTATCGTTCAGTATCTTCGATCAGGAATTGTGGATAATAAGCTTGAGGATTACGTCAAAACGGCGCGATCTAAAGGTGTTCCTGAGCGCGTCGTGTTCAATCGGCACATTCTGCGGAACTCGCTGCTTCCCATTGCAGCATTCTTCGGTAACGTGATTACCGGTTTATTAAGTGGTTCAGTCTTCGCGGAAACCATCTTTGCTTACCCGGGGATGGGGAAGCTTTTCATTGATTCCGTTTCAGGGCGTGACTATTCCATAATGACGGCGCTCATTCTGCTTTACGGAATTTTGACTTTGTTGGGCAACTTGCTTTCCGATATCATCATGAGCATCGTTGATCCCCGAATTCGTATCGACTAGGAGGTAGCAAAATGGCAGATAAAAAGAAGACAGATCAACAAACTGTCCAAGCAACGGATGCCAAAGGAAATCCAATCATTTCCGCTCCGCCTAGTGGTTGGCGCGTTATTTTTCGCGAATTCACTCACGACAAAGGCGCAATGGTGGCATTTGTCATTATGATGTTTATTATTTTGGCGGCCGTTATTGGCAGTTTCTTCGTCCCTCAGTCCCGTTACACCGATGTCAATATTATGTGGCAATGGGCTCGCCCCGGTACCGATGGGCTGATTCTGGGTGCTGATGAAAGTGGTCGAGACGTGTTCGCCTCCCTTATCGTTGGCATGCGCAATTCCATTGGCATCGGCTGGGGGGTAGCTATTCTCATCGAATTAATTGGCATCATTGTGGGCCTGTGTTCCGGCTACTTTGGCGGATGGATTGATAATATCCTGATGCGGATTACCGATTTCTTCATGATCTTGCCCGCGCTAATGATTCAGATCGTGGTCATCACGATTGTTCCCAAATTTAGCATTTGGGTCCTCATCACGATGATTACAGCACTGGGATGGATGTCGACGGCACGACTCTATCGGGCAGCCGTCTTAAGTCAGGCCAAGCGGGATTATGTACTGGCGTCGAAAACGTCAGGGTCAAGCAGCTTCAAAATTATGTTTTTTGAAGTGCTGCCCAACATTAGTTCACTTCTGTTGGTCGATATCACACTCACTTTTGCCACCAGTGTCGGGGTTGAAACTGGGCTGACTTTCCTAGGGTACGGCTTACCTGACACAACTCCCAGTATTGGCCGTTTGATTTCTTACGCTTCCGATCCCGTGAATATGCAAAATTATCCATGGAGCTGGCTTCCAGCGACGTTGATGCTGATTATCTTGTCATTGTCGGTCAACTATGTCGGCAAGGCACTGCAGCGCGCAGCGGATGCTCGGCAGCGATTGGGGTAATCTTCCCAGAGCGCCATTATTGATGTCAATTAATTAGTGTGACTGGGTTGTAAATGAGAACTTGCCGTGCTATTATGAAAACAACGTTGATTTTCCGCGGGAAATGCGGGATCAATGAGCAGTCTGTTAATCCCACTGTCCGGTTGGACAGTGGACGAGGAGGAAATACAATGAAGAAAGCAGCAGTCGCTGGATTGGTGACATTAGCCTCAGTTTTAGCTGTTACGCTTACTGCGTGCGGCAGTAATAGCAGCAGTTCAAGCTCGACCAGCAGCACCAGTACTTCAGCGAAGAAGATTTCATTTCCAGTTGCCACAAAGAATGACAAGCCGTCTGTTTCTGGCGGTACGTTGACTGTTGGTATGATTTCCGACACAGCGTTCAAAGGTATCTTTAATGAGGAATTATCCGAGGATGCCAATGATTCAACCGTCATGCAATTCGGTGCTGAGTCGTTGTTCAAAACGAACAATACTTATAAAATCGTTGACGGCGGCGCCGCTAACTTGAAGCTGGACCAAAAGGCCAAGACAGCGACGATTACAATTAACCCTAATGTCAAATGGTCCGATGGCCAGCCATTGACCGCAGATGATATTGTCTATGCCTACAAGATTATTGCCAACCCGGCAACCAAGTCTTCGCGTTATACTGACAGTCTCAAGGACATTGTTGGTATGGCTGAGTACAATGCTGGGAAATCCAACGAAATTTCCGGGATTTCCACACCAGATGGCGGTTCTGGCAAGACAGTCGTTCTGCACTTCCAGACGATGAAGCCAGGCATGACCCAATCTGGGAATGGCTATTTCTGGGAAGCTGCCGCGCCATATCACTATTTAAAGGACGTTCCCTTTAAAAGTTTGATGGCATCTGACAAGATTCGTAAGAAGCCTCTGTTCTTTGGTCCTTATCAGTTAAGCAAGTTGGTTGCCGGCCAATCAGCTGTTTGGACGCCAAACAAGTATTATTATGGTGCCAAGCCTAAGCTGAGTAAGATTACCATTGAGACAGTTTCCCCGGCTACTGCGCCGTCTGCTGTCAAGAACAAAAAGTATGACATCATGGGTGTCTCTAATAGCTGGTACAAGAACGTCAAGAACACCAAGGGTGTGACGTTCTTAGGCAAGATTCCTCTGTTTTACAGTTATCTTGGCTTTAAAGTTGGTAAGTGGGACAACAAGAAGGGCGAAAACGTTGAGAACCCTAAGGCCAAGATGAACAATGCTAAGTTGCGTCAGGCCATTGCGTACGCCATGAACGTTGACCAAGTTAATGAGAAGTTCACCGGCGGCTTGTCATTCCGTATTCCGACTCTGATTCCGGCACAATTCGGCGATGTCTTTGACAAGTCTGCCAAAGGCTTCCCGAATAACATGGACAAGGCCAACAAGCTTCTGGATGAGGCTGGCTACAAGAAGGGTAAAGATGGTTACCGGACGGATCCTGATGGCAAGAAGTTGACGATTCACTTTGCCGCCATGTCTGGGAACACTAACCAAGAAGCCATCATCAAGAACTACATCCAGCAATGGAAGAAAGTCGGCTTACGTGTTGAGTTGACCAATGGTCGTCTGATGGAAATGAACTCCTTCTACGACAAGGTACAAAATGATTCTTCCGATGTTGACATGTTCCAGGCTGCATGGAGCTTGAGTTCTGAACCTTCACCTAATGACCTGTTTTCTGCCGGTGCACCATTTAACTTCACCCGCATGAACACGCCTGAACAGACCAAGCTGTTGAGCCAAATTGATTCTGAAAAGTCGTTTGATCACAGCTATCGTGTCACAGCCTTCAAGAAGTGGCAGGAGTATATGAATAAAGAAGCCTACGTTGTTCCTCTGAACAACAGTTGGGGTTTGACTGCGGTCAATGATCGCGTGAAGGGTTATGGCTTGAATCCTACACAAGCAGCTGGTTCATCTGCCGCTTGGGCTGACGTCTCTGTAACCAAGTAACATCTTTCCACACCGGGTAAGTTTAAGAATTTAGTCTTGAACTTGGCGAATAATCGGAGCAGTTTTCCCGCAAGGGGGAAACTGCTCCGATTTTTGTTTATGTTCACTGTTGCCAGCTTTCACAATCGAGAGCATTTTATCCCCCACTGCTCGGTGACAATGCTATTTTATTGCTTGCCCATGGGCAATGTGCTATGCTAACGGCAAGTCAAAATGGTATGGGTTACGGTTGCAACTGTAAGGGAGGGCATCGTCATGCAGCATACGCAGGCTTCAAGACGTGGTTCACACATTGCACTAGAGGTTTTTGCAGTCATTTGGTTTCTCGGATATTTGGGGACAATCCTTTGGTTCCCGTCACTTGGCCGGCTCATTGATAGCGCGTTACGGACTCTTTGGTCGGCCGTCGTGGTGTGGATCGCGATGATTGGCGTGCCGTTCATATCGACCATTCTTTTTTACCGCGTTGGAACCAGTCGGTATACTCGCCGTTCAGAAATGTTTTGGAAGGTGTTAATGACATTCGTTGCCTGTTTTGGCCTCATGGCCATCGTCATGACGATGGTAACTGGCGGTGGCTGGATCACCTTCTTGAATTTGAACACGCCGCCACTCGATCAACTGCCAGCAGGATATTATTAATTTGGGGGCAAGTCCATGGCTTTCACGACTCGGCTGACCCGTGACGTTAATTCGGAGCAGGAAGCGGAACTAAGCGGCCAGGACAAAAGACTGACCGGTGTTAAACGGCCCACAGACAGTACGACGGCCGCTATTCAGCACAATCTCACGCAGAAACAGTACCCAATGTCGGCAACGGTTAAAGCAATTCTTCGTGGACGTCTCTGGGATATGATTATGTTGATATTGGAAGCCGCTTTTGTGTTTGGCTACGGACTGTTGATGGTGATTTGACCCCCGCATTGGGGCTTTTCCCAGACGTGCTAGCGGGTATTGCCGTGATTTGGTTCGTTGGTGAGATCATTGTCAGTATCCGCTTATGGTACCAAAAGAGAAAACAGTTGAAGCACTAACATAACAGTGAATACCTCAGTCCTTTTGATTGGGGTATTTTTGTCACTTGTTGTCGCCATCGCCAGTATGCAATCCTCCGTTTCTTGTTTTCTGTATCCCCGATGTACGCCGGAGTCCTCTCGGTAAAATGAAGATTTCAACAAGTCTCTTGTGCTTCCGTTTGTATAAGGCCATTCGGCTTCTCATGCGACGATGGGAAGGGTATTTGGATGAGCATTTCTCTTTCTCCCACCACACTCTCGTGGTACATTGATGTTAGCCAAAATGGAGCGCTTACATTGAGGAGAAAAGTCATGCGGAAAATGAATAGAGTTGTGTTTGCGGCATTGGCGGCGACGACAGCCCTCGTTTTAGTTGCGTGCGGTAATAGCGGTAAATCAAGCCGTAGTTCAGCCAGCAGCGGTTCAAATGCCGAAAAGATCAGCTTTCCAATCGCAGTGAACAATAAGAAACCGGCGATCAAAGGCGGTACCTTGACGTATGGACTGGTGACCAATACACCGTTTAAAGGAATCTTCAGTCAGCAATTGTCTGGGGATGCCAACGATGCCACGGTAATGATTTTTGGAGCGGAGTCATTGTTCAAATTCGACAACACGTATAAGTTGATTGATGGCGGAGCGGCCAATATTAAATTGGACCAGCAAAATAAGACAGCGGCCATCACGATTAACCCCAAGGTCAAGTGGTCTGATGGCCAACCGTTAACTGCGAACGATGTGCTGTATGCCTATAAGATTGTCGCTAATCCGACTACCAAGGCACAGACGTACAGTGCCCAGTTCGACAATATTCTCGGCATGACCGATTATTCAAATAACAAGGCCAAAGAAATATCAGGGATTCAGATGCCTGATGGCGGTGATGGACGGAAAGTCGTCATCCATTTCAAGGAAATGAAGCCGGCGATGCAGCAATCTTCCAATGGCTATTTCTTGGAGACCGCTGCCCCGTATCACTATTTGAAAGACGTGCCGTTTAAGGATCTGATGTCATCAGACAAGATTCGAAAAAAGCCGCTGTTTTTTGGCCCGTTCATGTTGAGTAAACTCATTGCTGGTCAGTCGGCCGTTTGGACCCCGAATCCATACTATTATGGCGACAAGCCCAAATTATCAAAGATTACAATTGAAACCGTCTCGCCCGCAACAGCTCCGTCCGCAGTCAAGGCAAAAAAATACGACATTTTAGCAGTATCCAACTCTTGGTATGAGCAAGTTACAGGGACGAAGGGAATTACCTTTGTGGCGCGCCTACCGATGGGCTATTCATACTTGGCCTTCAAGGTAGGTAAATGGGATGGCAATAAAGGTATTAACGTGGAAAATCCCAAAGCAAAAATGAATAATGCCAAGTTGCGACAGGCCATTGCGTATGCCATGAATCAAGACGACGTATACACTAAGTTCGCGAAGGGTTTATCGTTCCGTATCCCGACATTGATTCCCTCGTCTTATGGGGATTATTTCGACAAGTCCGAAAAGGGCTTTCCTTTGGATCTGGACAAAGCCAACAAATTGTTGGATGAGGCAGGGTACAAGAAAGGCAGCGACGGTTATCGGACGGATCCTCAAGGCAAGAAGCTGACGATCAATTTTGCTGCCATGAGCGGTACCAGCGATGCTGAAACGATTGCCAAGAATTACATCCAGCAATGGAAGAAGATCGGCTTACGCGTCGAGTTCACCAATGGCCGGTTGTTGGAATTTAATTCATTTTACGATAAGGTGCGGAATGATTCACCGGACATCGATATGCTGATGGGCGGATGGGCATTAGGACCGGAGCCGTCGCCCAATGGGTTATACTCTGCTGATGCGCAATCGAATTATTCCCGTTTCAATACCGCCGAAAACACCAAACTGATCAACGACATTGATTCTCAAAAGGCATTTGACCATGATTATCGGGTCAAGGCATTGTATAAATGGCAGGCCTACATGAACCAGCAGGCCTACGTTGTGCCGTTAAAGAACAGCTGGGAAATTGTCGCCGTGAATAACAGGGTCATTGGCTATGGGATGAAAGCAATGCAACCCAAGAATTCATCTTGGGCTTGGGCCGATGTTGGGGTGTCTTCTAATTAGCATTGGTAGCATGATCAACTGGGATGATTTTCCAACAAACGAGCAGATTATTTCCACACCCACTGGTTGGAGGGACGAAATAATCTGCTTTTCTTGTATCAACAATCTACCGCATTGACAAAGGAAGCCTCCTTATCGTGTATCTAATAAAACCCAAACTATAATGGACTTCCATCAATGAAAGGTGCCAAATCATCTGACACAGAGAAAGTACCAACATTTGCAAGTGTTCCTTTTGATTTGAGAGTAATAAGCCCAGATAAATTGCCAACTGTATAGAAAACGACGCAACTCCTTGAGCTGCGCCG
>NZ_KI271587.1:0-30598 GCF_000469325.1 Schleiferilactobacillus shenzhenensis LY-73
CCAAGATTTTGTACGTCTCTATCCATTTTCGCCACCTTCATGAATTATTGGGGATAATTTTCTCCGTCAGAAAGGAAAATACTCGGAACGATACGGACGGACACATCGATATCCTCAGTACGGTCGATAGGTAAACTCAGACAACGATTCAAAAAACTAAGGGAGAAGTTAAATGATGAAACATGTTTATCGATTTCTAGCGGTCGGCTTTGCGCTGGTTGCGTTCTTGTTTCTGGGCTTACTTTCGCAGTCCAATGGAACGGCAAACGCGAGTAATGTCGATAGTGACTGGGCCTTTTGGCTCGCGGCGAACCAAGGTAATTCATACACTGGGACCCGAACCAAAGAGAATGCTACTTCTGCGTACTTACTGAATTATAGCAGTTCCAACACAGGTGTGAACGCCTGGGTACAGCTCGGTAACGGAACGGAAGTTGGTTCTCCGAAGACCCATGCAGGTTTAGGTGAAGAAATCGGCATTTGGAATAACGCGTTCGAAAATTACGGTCGGACCGGTATTCGGCTGGCAATTGAGCAAGATCGTTCTCTTCCATTTGCCATGCATGCAGCGGGTCGCTGGAGCCCAGATTCAGTTGGCTTTTAACTAAACGTGTTAATGGGTCAAGCGACATGCTTGGCCTATTTGTCTATCAAGGGGGAAGTGCCGATATGGAAATAAAGGTTCTAGCTGCTGCTAAAAAAATACACGGTAAAACAATCTTCAAAAATGTTACGCTCACGCTGCACAGCGGTACGATCTACGGGCTCACGGGACCAAACGGCGCCGGAAAAACGATGCTTTTACGAGCAATGACCGGACTTATTCGGTTGTCCGCAGGCTCGATTTCGATGGGCGGTCATTTCGTTCATCTGAATAAGAAGCTGCCCGTCAGCACAGGCGCCATCATCGAGACCCCTGAGTTTCTTGATAACATCTCCGGCATCGCGAATCTCAAAACCTTAGCCAGCATTAATGGCTGGGCAGACCTAAGTCTTATATCTGAACTGGCTCAAATGTTGGGGTTACAAAGTAGCGACCTCACCGAAAAAGTTAGCCATTACTCGTTAGGTATGCGCCAGAAACTGGGCATCATTCAAGCCGTAATGGAAAACCAGCAAATCATTCTGCTTGATGAGCCAACAAATGGATTAGACAAAGATGCCATCTCAGCATTTCAACACTTGATGTTGCAATTGCGCGCGGATGATCGTCTGATCGTGATTGCGTCGCATGATGACCGGACTGTGGCGGCGCTGAGCACAGACATTATTGAGATGCACGACGGAGAGGTTCAACCGGCATCTGAAAGAAGGAATGCCTCATGAAACGTGTCGGAATTCTTGTGAGTTTGCTGCTTCTGGCCTTGGCAATCTTGTATCGTGGTCGGACGTACGCCGACAATACACCAATCCAGCAAGACGAAACAATCAAGATGGGCCAAGAGGCAGTTTTTCCGTTTGGCACAATGGTGGTTACGGATGCTCGCGTGCTGGCTTCTCCGGATACGGAATTAACACACAGCAACCGGGTTGTACAAATCAGCCTGCGTACCACCATTCAGAAGCAGCTTACGTTAATGGTCTTGAATATCAATCAGCATGTGGTCAAAACACCTTTGATGGGAATGGGCAGCAAAGGCGGCTTTAGCCAGCGCTTGACTGGCAACACAGTCCGGCTGGTCTATGCGCTGCCAGATCAGTTCAGTGCGGCTAGCCTGTCTCTCCGGTTATCTGCTGATTACTCTGGAATTCAGCGAATGCAGCATAAGCGGCCGGTGTTGCTGATTGATCTCACAAAGCGAGGTGGATAACATGCGTAGTCTGATGGATTATTTTGAGCACAAGTTACTGTCCAGTTGGCGCATTCGAATTCTGCTGATTGCACTATTCCTGGTACCGGTTCTTCACCAACAGTTCTCAGCTAAGTTGAGCGGTGATGTCGTTTGGTCGCAAACGAGTTTAAATTTGATGATGGGATTCGACTATAGCAGCTATTCCAGCCTTTACTACCTCATGGTGCCAGCAGTTGCTGGCCTGATTGGTAATCAAATTGTGTTTGGCAGCCGCTCTAATCTCTCCCCAATATTAGAAAGGGTGCGTCTTGGCGGGCGGCGGTATATTATGGGCAGCGCGCTCGTTGGTGCATTGATTGGGGGGCTTTTGGTTACTGGACCCGTTTTAGTCGATTGGCTGATTGCATTTTGGCGGTATCCGGTCATCCATATTGATCCATTTGTATACCAGCCGATTTTGTCCTCATCCGCCGCCCTATTTCCGCTGTTTTTGAATCACCCGGTAGTGTATTTGCTTTTGTATTTACTCTTGCTGTTTCTCTTCAGCGGCTTGGTAACTGCATTCTCTGTAATCATGGCATGGCGTACCGGTAGCCAATTAAGGGGCATCGGAACAGCATTTATTATTTCTCTGGTATGGTGGGTGCTGACGACAGTGGTAGGCCATTCGGGCTGGTCGCCCGCCATTTGGCTAATCCCGAATCAAGGTTATGATCCTTCCTTTGTGCTTACCGTCAGCTTTGAACTGGCCGCCGGTTACGCCGGTATCAGCTGGTGGCTGCGGAGACTGATGCATGATGATTATTTACCGACAAAGAGTTAAAAACCGGTGGCTGCTCGCCGTAAGTTATCTACTCCTCATCACCATGTTTTTTGTGATGGCGAGAGATGTATATTTTCAGAACGTCACGCTTTTTATTCAAGATGTATTTGCACCGAACTCTTTGGGCATCGGCGTCTTGCTGAGTAGCCTCTGGTATCTTTCTCTGCCAGAGGCGAAGGTGCTTGTCGTGATTCGTGCATCGCGGACACAAACCATGTTTCTCCCAAAATGGCGGCAATTGTGGTGTGTTTCGCTGGTTGGCGCATTGCCTTGGACAGTGGGTACCGCTGTGATTCTCGTCCATGCAAGAGTCTTTAATCCCTGGCTGCCCACGGTAATCGTTTTTTTTGCTTATTTGTGCACTCTTATCCTCTGGGGTATGCTCATTTGGGCGTTGGCCTTACTGCTCCGTAATCGCATCATCGGGAGCATCGTCATCATCTTAATCGCCCTTGGCCATATCTTTGTGCGGGAACTAAGTAAAGGCCCCTTCGCAGATTGGAGCCCGCTGCTTGTTGGCGGTTGGTACCACCTCACCCCCTGGGTCAAGGGCGGCGAGTTTTTGCTGCTGGCGGGAATTCTAACTGGTGCGATTCTGTTTATGACAGAAAGGTATGAATACCGATGAGTCGACGATTGAGCTGGATCTTGCTTTGGCACCACCTGCGGCGTCATGCCGTCGAACGAATAGCAGCACTTCTGTTATTCTTACTCTTCACCTTATCCGCCTCTAATGATTACGTCCTCCCCTGGATAATTCAACCTGCCGTAACGGGTGAGCAGCCGCTCTTGCTGAACAGCCGGCTGATCTCATTGATTGCTTTGCTGCTGTTGATTCAGATCGGTGTCCTGGTCCCTTCTCTTTTTGTTGATGATATTTTAGTCCGCGTGCGCATCGGTGTTGTCCCAGGGCATCTCCTGTTTGTCTTGGGCAGCCAACTCATTTACGTTGCCTGTTTTGTCGGCGTGAGCAGCTTTCGTGTGTTGCCCGCCACACGGTGGCATGCACTATTGGCAATCATTATCGGCTTATTTATGTTGCTGTGCATTAACGAGGTGTTGGCAGCGCTCTTCACTGAAGCGATTGCTACAGGACTCACCTTCCTTCTCTCTGTTAGCACCATTTTCCTTCACAAAGGCCCGTTTCTGCTGACGGCGGCTCAACTATCGGCACAATCGGCTCTGTACTGGGTACAAGAGCTTCTCTGGTTGTTTTTTATCCTTTTGCTTATTGGGGCATGTTACTACCTGCGCGAGTCGATATAAACAGCATCTCAAGCAACCCGCTAGCGGAACGCTAGCGGGTTATGCTATGCTTAAGGTTCTCACAAGCGGCCGCAGCCGCTGACTTAGAAGGTGCGCCGTCAAGCTCTGCGTGATGCGCGGCGGACACCTTCCCGACTCAGGCAGTCGGTCAAGCCGGCGGCGGCGGACCAACCATACGAAAGCAGGTAATCCATTCCATGAAAATCGTTGTTTTAGCGGGCGGACGCAGTACCGAGCGCAACGTTTCGCTTTCTTCCGGTGCCAAAGTCGCCAATGCGCTGCGGTCCAAGGGCCATTCTGTCGCTTTGGTCGATCTCTTCCTGGGCGTCGACCTGGCCCATGCCGGGGCCGTTGAATCATTGTTCACCACTGAACCCAGCCAACCGAATTACAACATTTCTGACGAGATCCTCACCGACGAGGCCATCAATGCGCTGCGCACGGATGGCACCCGCGGTCTCTTCGGCAAGGACGTGATGCCGGTGCTGGCGGCGGCCGATATTGTCTATATGGGCCTGCACGGTGAAGACGGCGAGAACGGCAAGGTGCAGGCGGTCCTGGACCTTTCTGACATCAAGTATACCGGCTCCGGGCCGCTGGCGTCGGGCATCGCCATGGATAAGAAGGTCTCGAAGGAAGTGATGAAGTATAACGGCATCCCCACCGCTGACTTCATCGCCGTGCGGGAGGCCGAGCGCCGCGACTTCACGCTGCCCTTCAGCTACCCCATTGTGGTTAAGCCCAGTAACGGCGGCAGTTCTGTTGGTACCCACATCGTCCGCCAGGCGGATGAGCTGGACGCCGCCTTGGATGACGCCTACCGCTTCGATGATGAAGTCGTCATTGAGCAATTCATCAAGGCCCGCGAGTTCTCCCTGGGCATCGTCAACGGCCAGGCCATGCCGGCCATCGAGATCAAGGTGAAGGACGGCTGGTACGACTTCAAGCACAAGTTCCAGCCCGGGCACACCGACTTCATCACCCCGCCGGACATTCCCGATGATGTCCACCAGGCCATGCAGCAGATGGCCCTGCGGACGTTCAAGGTTCTCGGGATGGCCAACTACGGCCGCATCGACTTCTTCTGGAACGCAGACGGCTTGTTCGTCATCGAGGCCAATTCCCTGCCGGGCATGACTCCGCTCTCCCTCCTGCCCCAGGAAGCCGAAGCCGCCGGGATTGGCTACGCCGACCTGTGCAACGCCATCGTCCAGGGCAAGTGGGATCTTTACCAGCACCAGAAGCGTTAATTATCAGGAGAAAAGCCGCCGCCACGGTCTGGGGCGGCTTTTTCGATACTTAGAAAAGTCATGATTTAGTCCTGAATTGGCCGTCAATTGTTAGCGGCTTCTTCCGATTTGCCCGCTAAGCTATAGACAATCGAGCAAACGAAAGGAAGACATCTCATGAGTAAGAAAAATACGGTATCCACCCCGAAGAAATCATCCAAAATCGTCATCCTCGCCCTCGCCAGTGCCCTGATGGGTGGCGGCGTTGGCGGCGGGGTCGTCTATGCTATCGGCCAGAGCCAGCAGCAAAGCGCAGCCACCGCCACGACGACGGCGACCACCACGACCAGCGGGACGGCCACGAACCTGTCCACCACCAGTGCGGCCAGCGGGACTGCCACGGCCGCGTATAAGAAAGTGGCCAACGCGGTCGTTTCAGTCATCGCTACCCAAGAAAGCGACAGCAGCAGCCTGTATGGTAGCAGCTACGGCGGTTATGGCCGGGGCAGCAGCCAGTACGGCGACGAGAGCAGCCAGTCGGCTTCGTCCGAGAGCGAAGGCAGCGGCGTGATTTTCAAGAAGAGCAACGGCAAGGCCTACATCGTCACCAACAACCACGTCGTCGACGGCGCTGACAAGCTTCAGGTACTGCTCAATGACGGCACCAAGCTCACCGCCACTCTGGTAGGCACCAGCGCCAGCAAGGACATTGCCGTGCTGTCCATCGATAGCAGCAAGGTCACCACAGTCGCCAGCTTCGCCAATTCCAGCAGCGTGGAAGCTGGCGAGTCCGTTCTGGCCATCGGCTCGCCCCTGGGCTCCGAGTACGCCAACACCGTGACTGAAGGCATCGTTTCTGCCCCCAGCCGCACCGTCACCGTCTCTGAAGACGACAACAGCCAGAGCACCACTACGATGAAGGCCATCCAGACCGACGCGGCCATCAACTCCGGGAATTCCGGCGGCCCGCTGATCAACCTCTCCGGCCAGATCATCGGCATCACCTCGATGAAACTCTCCGGCCAGACCTCCAGCGGCACGTCCGTGGACGGCATGGGCTTCGCCATCCCCAGTAACGTGGTCGTCTCTACAATCAACAGCATTATGAGCGGCAGCAGCGACAGCCAAGCGTCTTAAGCTGCAGTGAGAAAAAAAGCCGGACCAGCGTCCCAACAGAGTTGCGTACTCTGTGGGAATGCTGGCCCGGCTTTTTTGCTTGCGGCTATGCTGTGGCCGGCTGCAGCTGCAGCACTTGATCGAACAGTTGTCGGTTTTCTTGGTGTAACTGATGGGTGACGAACAGCACCGTGGTGTCCGGCAGCTGCAAGAATTGGTTCTCCACGCTGATGGCGGCGGCATGGCTGAGACTGTTCGTCCCCTCGTCAATCAGCAGTACCTTCTTGTGCCGCAACAGCCCCCGGGCCAAAGCCAGTCGCTGACGTTGGCCACCGGAGAACAGCCGGCCATTCTCGCCAACTGGTGTATCAAGCCCCTGCGGTTGCGCGGCAACGAAGTCTGCCAGGTCGCTTTCTTTGAGGGCTGCCCAGATTGGTTTGTCTGAATAGGGGTCGCCTAACGTGACGTTCTCGCGGATCGTGTCGTTGAATACGTAAGGGATCTGGTCGATATAGAGCACCATCCGATGCAGTTCGGCTAAGGATAGATTCTTCAACTCCTGCCCGCCAATCTTCACGGACCCTTGATAGCCGGACAACTTTCCGGCCAAGATATTCAGCAGCGTGGATTTACCGACTCCTGAATCACCAGTAATTGCTGCTTTACTTGCTGCAGGCACCCTCAGATCGACCGGCCCGAGGGCTGGCTGTTGGTCATAGGTAAAGGTGAGCTGCCGGATCACTAACCCCGTATCGGCAAGATTGTTCGTTACTTTATGACTGTTGTGCTGTGGTACTGCATTCAAATGATACTTCGCCAAAATCGGCTGAACGGACCGAATCGCATTGAACTCAGTACCTAAATTGGCCACCCCGTTGTAAACCGTTGAGGCTAACTGACTAGTCGAAACCGTCGCCCCCACAGTTGTCAGCTTTTGCAAAGCGAGGACCCCCGTCCAAGCCATCGTAAGAATCTGACTGGAAACATTTGCTATCACACCGATAATCGAAGCGGTCGTATTGATTGTGTTTTGGCGGATTTTTGCCGTTGCTAATGCCTGACCGTACTTTGTGACACCAGTGACTAGGTGGGCAGTTTTATCAAAACTGAAGAGCGTATCAAACCCTGCCAGCAAATCATGAACACCGCTCAGAAACCGTTCGTTTGAGCGGGCCGTCTCCACACTGGCCCGCGCCATTTGCTTGCTCAGCAACTGGGGCAGTCCGGTCGTCACAGCAGACAAGATGAACGTCAGCAGAACGAGCGACCAATGATACGTTAACAGCACAGCCACAGAAACCAGTGTACCCACTATGGCCTTTGCCACAGAATATACATTCTTAAATCCTTGTTCTTCAATCATCGTAATGTCGTTGGTGAGCCAGGAACCATACGTATCACTGCTCTCCTCATGGTACACTGCGTATGGCCGGCGGCTTAACTGGCGCATAATATCTTGACGCAGCAAAAGGCTCATCTTCTGGATAACGACCCCCATCAAATACTGCTGAGCATACAGCAAAACGGAAAAGAGGAGCCACGCCCCAATTTCTAGCGCCACTGCGTGACCGAATGCACGCAGGTTTAGTTTCAACAAAGAGTTCAGCACGTTCGCATTCAGGATCGCCGCTAGCGCATTAGCTAACTGCGCTCCCGCGATAAAGAGCAGTAACACAATGTTCAACTGATAGGTACGCTCAAAGTACGTTTTCATGACCACCACTCGCTTTCTGATTACCTCTGAGTATTGGCCAAGAAATCGACGCCGTGCTAGCATTCTGAATATATGCAGAAAGGACTGAGCAGATGACACCATATGGGGCAATTTACCGCAGACTGCGTAAAGACAAACACATCACCTTGCAAAATGTGGAGAAGACAACCGGTATTTCAAATTCCTTGATATCCCGTTTTGAACAAGGCAAAAACGACATCACACTAAGTAAACTTCTCCCTTTGCTGGTAGCCATTCACGTATCCTACAATGAATTTTTCTTTGCCTATCAATACGCTCAAGTCAGTGCATCCCCTCAGCCAGCAACCGCTATACAAGTTGCTTTATATCGTCAGAATGATGTGTTGGGCGCCGCATTCACTGACTTTTTGGGGACTAACACATCATTCTCACCCGACCATTATGACCTAGTCGCCGATATCGTTACCCAGCAGACGGCACGTTTTCATCAGCACCCTAATCACGCCAATCTGCTTGCACTCGCTTTTTGGCGTAGTGAATATCGTGACCTGTACTGCAGCTACTTGACCAGTCATCACCGCAGCTTGGCCGAATTGCCGCCGGACAACAGCACACCAATCCTGCGCCATTATTTGTGGAACGTGGATAATTGGGGGATCTACGAAATTGAGATTTTCTTGCTCTCAGCCACCTTTTTCACACCAGCAGAAAATATTCAGCTGCTCCGGACCGGCATCAAAAAGAGCCAACAGTTAAGCTTTAACCCGGCATTTCGCAATATCCAAGCGAAGTTGTTGATCGATGATTTTACGATTTTGATTTCTCACCAAGGGTACGCTGAAGCCAACCAGGTATTAACGCTGATCGAGCAGCTGCCCGAGGCAGACAATCTGGGCACCAAAGTCATCGCTGTATTCTTGCGGGGGTGGCTGGAGATAGCTTCTGGTGACCGCCGGCAAGGCGAACAGGCTTGCCGGCAATCCATCGCCATTTTTCACAGGATCGGCAGTCAGGCGCAGGAAAGAATCTGGACAAATCGTCTAACAGAAATTCTGGCGGATCCGCATCATTCCCTGGTGCTGGTGGATCTGAATTTTTAGAACAAAAAGCTGCCCGGCAACGGCCTCTGCCGCTGCCAGACAGCTTTCTTCATCGCTGAGTCTATGCTTTGGTAATCTGTATCTCCGTAGGGCTAACCAGCGTGAACCGATACCCCGGCGTGAGGGCCAAAAACGCCCGCAGCCCGTCTAGATCATGGGTGAAGTGGGTGCCCACCGGCAAGTGGTTTGCCGTCATGGTCAGCGGCAGCGGCAAGTGCTTGGCCTTGCTGAGTTGGCGTTGAATATCGGCGGCAACTTGGCTGGTATCAGCGAAGGGCATCGATGTGTTCGCCGCGGCTGGGCGGGCCAGACCGCCCATGGCCGCGCCAGTCAGGGCTTCTTTGACCAGATTACCCGCTGAATTCTGTTTGTAGGCGGTCGATAAGCCGAATAGAAGGCCCACCAATTCAGAGTCCGTCACCATTAACGGCTCGGTCCCAGTGGGCAGGGTCGCCATGAATTCTGATAATGTCATCGTCATTTCCTGCTTTCTCAAGAAGAATCATCACCAGACGCCTGACTGCAATGACCGAGACAGCTTCTGCAATCAGCTCTATTATGCGCCGGCTGGACAGAGAAAACGACTAAAATGACTCTTCCCGATCGCGTTGGGGGGGGTTGTTCAAAGCGGTCTAGGCCATTATAATTGAAAGTGCATTCACGTTGGTTCGCTCACCGCCAACGTACTTTGAGGAGGAATCAATATTATGACGTTCCGTCAACTCGGACTATCCATCTATCCCGACCATAGCAACTACGAAGAGGACGCCCGCTACCTGGACCTGGGCCATAAGTACGGCTTCACCCGCATCTTCATGTCCATGCTGGAAGCCAGCGACCCGGAGGCAACCAAGGCCAAGTTCAAGAAGATCATCAGCTACGGCAACACGCTTGGCTACGACACCGTTCTCGACGTATCTCCGCGAATCTTCGACGATCTGGGGATCAGCTACTCGGACCTTTCTTTCTTCGCTGATCTGGGCGTCTCCGGCATTCGCTTGGATGAGGGCTTCAACGGCGCCACCGAAGCAATGCTGTCGTACAACCCGTACAACCTGTTCATTGAATTGAACATGAGCAACGACGTGGCATACTTGGACAACGTGCTCAGCTATCAGGCCAACGAGCCGTTCATCTTCGGCTGCCACAACTTCTATCCCCAGGTCGGTACCGGCCTGCCCTACGACTTCTTCGTTCGCACGACGAAGCGCTTCAAGAAATACGGCATTCACACCGCCGCCTTCGTCTCCAGTGCCCACGGCAATCAGGGCCCGTGGAACGTCAACGACGGCCTGCCCACCTTGGAAGCCCACCGCCACCTGCCCATCGCCGTGCAAGCCAAGCAGCTCTTTGCCTCCGGCCTGATCGACGACGTGCTCATCGGCAATGCCTACGCCAGCGAGGACGAGCTGAAGGCCCTCAGCGACCTGAACCGCTACCAGCTGCAATTCGACGTTAACTTTGTTCCGGACGTGAACGATATTGAGAAAACCATCGTCCTCAAGCCCCAGCACTTCCGCCGGGGCGACGTCAACGCCCTGGTCATTCGCTCCACCATGCCGCGAGTGACGTACAAGGACGTGCCCAACCCGGCCCACGACAACACGATCGAATTCCAGCGCGGCGATGTCCTCATCGGCAATGATGATTTCGGCCACTACAAAAATGAGCTGCAAATTGCCCTGCAGCCCCACAGCGACCCCCGCAAGAATAAGGTCGGCCGCATCAATGAACACGAACTCGGCCTGCTCGACTATGTTCACCCGTGGAGCAAGTTCAAGTTCGAGAACCATCAATAATTCAACGCATCAAAAGCCCGGTACGGCGTTTTCTCTCATCCAGAGAACGCGGTGCCGGGTTTTTTTAAAAGTTCGAGGTCACATACTTGGCATCGATCCACTGATTTCTCCCCACTTCGTACCATGTCCGGCCGACGTTATCCTTGGCCACCCGGTCAACCAGCCAGCGGGAACCGTTCGGCAGCATGCGCCGGGTGAAGCGGGCGGTGGGTCCGTAGCCGGTGAACAGACCGACCCCGCCGCGGTAGTGCACGGTGGCGATCCGCTTGGGGGTGCTGGTCTTGATGGCCGCAGCCGCCAGGGTGCTGGGGCTCGACGGCTGATACACAGACGGATAGCGGCTGCTCAAGCCGTTTTGCTGGGAATAGTTGAAGTAAGCCGCTGCCGTATTGTACCGGCTCTGGCTGACGTTGCCGCCGAAGTCCAGCGCGTTGTACGCCATGTACGTCCCATCGGCTTGCTTCGCCAGCGCGAAGGCGATGCCCACGTCGGTGAAGTACGGGTTGAGCAGGTTCTTCCGGTGGCCGTAATCGGGCACGCCGTAGTCATCGTAGTACTGGGCGACTGTCTCCAGCGCCAAATCGACATCGTTGGTCACGGCCGGCTTGTGGCGGCCGCCCTCAATAATCGTCACGTCCAGCGGCGTGGCCGCCAGATTCTCCCCGGTGAGCAGGAAGCCCATGCGGTTCAACGCAGCCGGCTGG
The DNA here is from genome assembly GCF_000469325.1 of Schleiferilactobacillus shenzhenensis LY-73. Taxonomy (GTDB): domain Bacteria; phylum Bacillota; class Bacilli; order Lactobacillales; family Lactobacillaceae; genus Schleiferilactobacillus; species Schleiferilactobacillus shenzhenensis. The sequence goes on from NZ_KI271587.1 coordinate 11,527, forward strand.
TTAGGGTCGTGCTGCAATTCGGGCAGCCGGGCATTCTTCGCCACGATACTGTTGGACCAGCCCGTGGTGATCGTATTATTCAACCGCAGCGCGGACAGATGATTCTGGGCGCGCAGCCGATTGATCTCCGTGAGGATCAGCCGATTCACGTTGGCTGCGTTGGGGGTATACTGCTTCACCGTGGCCGCCACCACCGGCTGGGCCGCGAACGGCGGGGTGACCCACACATTACCGCCCCCGGCCAGGGCACTGATGGCCCCGACCACGGTGAATGTCGCCGTAATCTTGGGATGCTTTTGGATTTGCTTCATCATGATGTGCCAGCTCCTTTTTTGGCCTTTACGTCATCTTGATTATCAGGGAGAAAGGCGACTGAAAAACATCAAAGTTTGCCCACTTTTCTGCAAAAGAACGGCCCACTTGCCAGTCTGCCAGACCAATCCTGCTCAGGACTAAGACTGTTGGATGAGAGGCCGTGAAACGTACTCTCAGCGGGTTGGACGGGTACTGTATACCAAAAAATGCCGGAAGCGGTGCCAAACGTGATAGGCACCAGGGACTAGCCGCTGGGGCCGGCCATTTGGGCCAGCCGTTTTTCCCATTTTCTGGAATCGGCATTAGGGCTGCCCGCGATGAGCATCATCCGTGCGCCGGAGCGCGGCAACACCGTAAAATAGAAATAGAAAGAGGGCCATCGTCCATGTCTGTCAAAAATACGCACCGCTGGCGCCGGGCCGCCGCCTGGACCGCGGGTATCATCGGGGCCGTCGCCGTTGGCGGGACCGTCTGGTGGCAAAGCCAGCTCAACGCCATCCGCCACCTCTCCGTCAGCCAGGGCACTGTCGCCACGGTCTTCATCCCGGGGTATAACAGCAATTCTTGGACCTTCTCGCCGCTCATTGGCCGCTTCGCCCGGTACGGCATCGGCACGGACGCCATGACGATCAATGTCAGCGGCAACGGCCGCTTAACGATCACTCAGCGGGCGGCCTTGGACCGGCGCAACCCGCTGATCAACATCATCTTCGCCGACGCCCGCCACCCGGAGAAACAGACTGCCCAGCTGCAGACGATCATGACCACGCTGTACCAGCAATACCATGTCCGCCGAATCAACATCGTCGGTCACTCCATGGGCGGCTACTTGGCTTTCCGCTACATTAGTCAGCCGCCCGCGGCCACGCAGCCCCAGGTCGTCCGCTACGTCGCCATCGCCTCCGGCGGTGCCCGGAACAACAATGATTTCGGCGGCTTCCCCCAAAAGCTGCCGGTCTTGGCCATCGCCGGCGACATCTGGAATACCGGCAGCGACTGGCAGGTCCCGTTGGCATCCGTCCAGCACCTGGTCAAAGAGATTCCTCAGGCGCAGTTGACCGTCATCCACGGTTCGCCGTTAACGGCTTACCACAGCGCTTTACATGAGAATCCTCAAGTCGACCGGCGCATCGCCCAATTTCTCTTCGCCGCCCACTAGTACAGATTTCTTCAAAAAATGTTACAGTTTGCGGGCAAACCCCTTGTAATCGGTTCCAGGCTATGATAGATTGTAGACATTAAGGTTGTAGACAACTGATTCCCCCTGGGGGGGAATGGTGTAACCACAAACCAGTCAAAGGAGAATGCGTAATGCAAAACACAGTTCCGAACCCTGTACCGGAAAAGAAAATGACGACCCCCACGGGGACCGTGCCTGCTTCCGTCGCAATGTTGAAAGTATTAGAGGCCTGGGGTGTGGACCATATGTACGGCTACCCTGGCGGGTCCTTCAATTCGACCATGAACGCTCTGGATATTGAGAAAGAGCGGATGCGGTACATCCAGATTCGCCACGAACAGGTCGGCGCCCTAGCGGCGGCGGCTGATGCCAAGCTCACTGGCAAGATCGGTCTGGCCTTCGGTTCTGCTGGCCCTGGGGCCACCAACCTGCTCACCGGCTTGTATGATGCCCGGGAAGACCATGCGCCGGTCCTGGCCCTCATCGGCCAGGTGCCCCACACCAACATGAACTACAACTACTTCCAGGAATTCGACGAGAACCCCATTTTTGCGGATGTGGCGGCCTATGCACGGCTGGTCATGACGCCGGAAAGTCTGCCCTACGTGGTCGACAAGGCCATTCGCGAGGCCTATAAGCACCAAGGCGTGGCAGTCGTGGTCATTCCCAACGACTTCGGCTATGTGCAGATTCCTGACGAACTGTACTCTTCGGTGTCGCCGACAGACCACAAGGACAAGCCGTTACCGCAGCCCAACGACATGGAAATCGACGCTGTGCTGGAGATGATCAAGAATGCTAAACGGCCGATTTTTCACGTTGGCCGGGGGATCCGCGACAACGGGGCTAAGCTGGTCGAGTTGTCCAAGAAGCTGCAGATTCCCATTGCCATCACCGGCCTGGCCAAGGGCCTGATTCCCGATGACTACGAAGGAAACCTGGGCATGCTGAACCGGGCCGCATCCAAGGCCGCCGACGAGATCTTCGCCGTCTCCGACCTGGTCATTGCCATCGGGGCCGACTTCCCGTTTGCTAACCTGATCTATCGGACCCACCCGTTCAAGTTCATTCAAGTCGATACCGATGAGGCCCAATTCGGCCGCCACCACTATCTCGACCTGGGTGTTTGGTCCGATGGCGGTGCCTTTGTTGATAAGATGCTGGCGCGCAGCGAGACCGTGGCCCCGTCGCCTTTCTTCCAAGCCGCTGTGGCCGACATGCAAAACTGGCAAGCCTACCTGGACCACATGACCAACCGGGAGACTGATCCGCTGGAATTCGAGCAGATCTACCGGGAGATCAATAAGGTCGCCGATGATGACGCCATCTTCTCCATCGACGTGGGTGACAACATCATCAACAGCTTCCGCTACCTGCACCTCACCCCGAAGAATAAATGGGTCATCTCCGCCCTCTTCGCCTCCATGGGGTCCGGCGTCCCTGGCGCGCTGGCCGCAGCCTTGAGCTACCCGGACCGGCAAGTGTTCCACATCGCCGGCGACGGTGCCTTCTCCATGGTGATGCAGGATCTGATTACCGAGAAGAAGTACGACCTGCCGATCATCAATATTATTACGTCCAACGCCAGCTTGAACTTCATTAAGTCCGAGCAGGACGACATCCCGATGAACCACAGCGGTATCTTCATCGACGACCAAGACTTCGCCATGATCTCCCGCGGCATGGGTGTCGAAGCGGTCACCGTCACCAAGTCCAGCGAATTGCCCGATGCCTTTGCCAAGGCGCTGGCCGCGACCAAGGAAGGCCGGCCGTTCCTCATTGACGCCAAGATCACCGACAAGCGCGGGATCCCGGTGGAAGAACTGGAACTGACCCAAGCCGACGGCGCCTGGCACGAATCGATCAACCCCGCCTACAACGCCAACCGCGACTTGACCCACCTGGATAACGTTCAGGAATTCTTCGCCGAGTATGACGGGGCAAACCTCAAGAGCTTGCCGGAAATCTTCGCTGAGCACGATGTACCGACGGATAACTAAGATGCTTTAAGCAGAAAGCAAACAAATACGGCACCGGTCTCTCCAATGAGGGACTGATGCCGTCTTTTTTTAACGAACCGCAACATCGGCTAATTGATCCACGGCCGGTCGATATCCCCGTCCTTGACCATCTGCGTGTACTTGGCAAACCCGTACTTCTTCACGTTGTCGATATCCCGCTCGTCGATCAGGTGAGCCGGGTCGTTCACGTTGAACTTCCAGCCGTGGGCCAGCAGCAGCGGCATCAGCGTGTCAGCGTCGGTGTACATATCGTAGTCGTCTAAGTAGTCGGCCCGCTGAACGTTCTTAGACAGGTGATCGTAAGTCCAGACCTCACCAGTGGCCAGCTTGACGGCTTCCTCCGGACTCGTGGCCTGGACGATGGCTTGGCACTGGTCCTGGTTCGGGCTGCTGATCAAGTACGCCTTCGTGTTGGGCCCTTTTTCATTGACAAACAGAATGTTCTTTGCTTTTTGCATCCTTGAATCCCCCTTAAATCATTCTAGTTCCACGTTCAGTCTAGCATGCTGGCAGCGAATGGGCGGGAATTTTGTCTCGCTTGTCACGAACTGGTCTAGAACCCGTCACAATTGCGTTAAAGGGGTAAAGAAAAGCTGAAAGCGCGGCCAATTTTCTTGCCGCAAGCCTGGGCATCTTGCTACACTGGAATAGTGAAAGGAATTGATGGCCATGGTCAAACCGACCGCTGATCAGCCCGCCCGTGCTTCTGGCCTGGCGGTATACAAACAATCCGTCAAGAAACTGCATGCCCCCCAGGAGTTCGCCAAAGAGATGGCGGCACTGGGCTTCCCGCAGTTCGATCAGGACCGCTAGCCGTGCGGACGGACCAATTACAGCACCTTCGACCGATCTAGGCTGCGCCGGGGCTTCCCCGCGTCAGCCTAGATTTTTTGGACCGGCTTCTTTGACAGCGCTTCCCACCCGGGGTATCGTCTAGGCAGGACCTGTCTATAGCGGTCCAGAGACAGTATCGAAGAAAGGCGGTTATTTCATGGCACCCACTGACGAACCTGCACCCCGCATCGACTGGCGCAAGACCGGCCTCGCCGTCCTGATCATCGCTGCTGAATTGGCAGTCGAACTGATCATCACCGTGCTGAAGCTCCCCGCTCTCACCCAAGTGATTATTTTCTCCATTGCCGCTGTGCTCACCATGATCGCCATGATGGCCCTCTACTGGGACATTCTCCAGCCTGCTTGGCGAGCCTTCCGTACCCACCTCTGGCGCCGGCTGCTCCTGCTTTTGCTGCTCTCCTTGGCCATCAAGATCGTCGTCGTCATCTTCACCCTCGTCCTCGTCTTGAGCACTCATCTGAAGACCGGCACGACGGCGAACATTGCCCCGCTGGTCACCAATACGAAGCCCTTGATTATCGCTATCGTGCCTGCTTTGCTGGCCGCGCCTTTCTATGAAGAGCTTTTCTTCCGCCATGTACTCTATTACCAGTGGCGGGCCCGCCGCGGTCTGGGCATCGTCATGATGCTGGTCTCGTCTGTCATTTTCGGCTTTTTCCACTGGGGCAACGTCCAGGGCGTGGTCATCTTAACGATTCCGTTCATGCTCATTGGTCTCACGTTCGCTGTCATCTACCGCCGCCAGCAGAATATTTGGTATAACATCACCACCCACTTCATGTACAATTTCTCCACCGTTCTCGTCGCACTACTCGCCCTGCTGCGCTAGCCCCAGGAAGAAAGGAATCGCTGCCATGGCTTACCTGATCATCGAAGACGAACCGGTCCTGCGCCAGACGCTGGCCGCCTACTTCCAGCCCCAGACCGCCGTCACGGCGGTCCCTGATCTTGCGGGTGCGACGGCCGCTGTGCAATCCCGGGACTACACCGTGATTTTGTTAGACCTGACCTTGCCCGACGGTGACGGCCTTGCCTGGCTGCAGACCTGGCGGCCGCTTCTCAGCGCCAAGATTGTTGTCCTCACCGCCAACGACAGCGAGCGGACCACGCTGGCGGGCCTCGCCCTGGCTGACGATTATATCGTCAAACCCGTTAGTTTGCGGGTTCTCCAGGCCCGGCTGGCCAAGCTGCTGCCCCCAGCCGTCCTCACCTTCCGGGGCGTCCGCCTCGACCCGGCCGCCCGGACCGTCACCCGGGCCGGTCAGCGGATCTCCCTCAGTGCCAACGAATACCGCCTGCTGGCGTATCTTTTCACCCACCCCAACGCCATCCTCACCCGGGACCAGCTGCTGGCTGCTGTGTGGGATATTCAAGACACGTTCGTGGAAGATAACACTCTGACGGTGGCCATTAAGCGCCTCCGCCAGAAGCTGGAGGCCGACCCCGCCCGGCCCCAGCTGATCAAGACGGTGCGGGGCATGGGGTACTTCCTTAATGCAGAAAAATAACTGGGGCTGGGCCCCGGAAACTCGGACAGCGTGGCGGCTAGGCGGGGGCTTGCTGCTGCTCTTCGGGCTGAGCGAAGCGGTGCTGTGGTGGGTCACGGATGCAAACGTCTGGCTGCTGGCTGGGCTGTTCGGCCTGGCTGCGCTGCTCACCGCCGGCTTGGTCCGGCGCTGGAGCCGGCAGACGCTGGCCGGCCTGATCCAGGCCAACGACCAGCTGGCCGCCGCCCGCCAGGGGCACACGGATTACACGATCACGCTGAACGATGAAGGGCTGTTTTCTCAACTGAACAACCAGCTCTACCACTACGTGCGGGAGACCGCGGCGCTGCGCAGCGACTTGCAGCGCGACCGGGACCAGCTGACCCAGGCGATTACGGATATTGCCCACCAGCTGCGCACGCCCATTGCGGCCATCGGCAACCTAAGCGAGCTGCTTACGGCGGCCAACGCCGCGACCACCCAGGCGGCACTCATTCGTCAGAACGACCGGCTAGCCCAGCTTGTTGCCCAGCTAATCCTGCTGGCCCGGGTCGACACCCACACCCTCAGTCAGCAGAAGGAGGCGGTCACGGCTGACGCTCTGCTCAAGGCCAGTCTCAACCCGCTGCTGCCGCTGATCAGCGACAAGCAGCTGCAAGTGGCTTGGCACGTGCCTGCCGGTCTAACGCTGAAGGTCAATCCGGCCCTCTTCCGGGAAGCCGTCATCAACGTCTTGAAGAACGCCAGTGAACATGCTCCAGCCGGTTCCACCCTGACGGTGACGGCCGCGGCCACCCCCATGGGGCCGACCATTGCCATCACCAACCAGGGGCCCGCCATCGCGCCCCAGGACCTGCCCCACCTCTTCGAGCGCTTCTACCGCGGCGTCCACAGCGATCCCAACAACATCGGCATTGGCCTGGCCATCGCCGCCGGCATCGCCCAAGCCAGCGACGGCCACCTGGCCGCCGCCAACACCGCAGCCGGGGTGACGTTCACTTTCTCCCTGTACACGTAAGCGCCGTCACTTGTCTGTCACTTAGACTCGGTAGCATAGGGGGTGAGAAAGGGGAGTACATCATGGCGATCTTAACTGCGCATGAATTGACGAAACAATACACCGGGGAGGAGATCCCGGCGCTGAACCACGCCAACCTGGCAATCGCTGCCGGGGAGTTCGTGGCCATCGTCGGGCCGTCGGGCTCCGGCAAGTCCACCCTGCTGCACCTGCTGGGCGGCGTCGACAAGCCCACCAGCGGGACGGTCCAGCTGTACGATACCGACGTCTTCGCCCTGAACGAGACCCAGCTGGCCATCTTCCGCCGCCGCCAAGTGGGCCTTATTTATCAGTTCTACAACCTCCTGCCCACCCTGACAGTACAGGAGAATATGACGCTGCCCGCTGACTTGGACGGGCGCAAGATTCCCGGGGCCGAACTGAGCGACCTCTTGGCCACCCTGGGCTTAACGGAGAAGGCCGGGGCCCTGCCCAGCGAGCTCTCCGGCGGCCAGCAGCAGCGGGTCGCCATCGGTCGGGCGCTGATCAACCACCCGGCGATCGTCCTCGCCGATGAGCCCACCGGCAATCTGGATCAGCGCAATTCCCAAGAAATTATGGCCCTGCTCCGGGCGGCCAACACCACCCGTGGCCAGACCCTGGTGGTCATCACCCACGACCCGGCCATCGCGGCCCAGGCTGACCGGGTCCTGACCATCACCGACGGTAAGCTGACTGGAGGTGGCGGCAATGGGCATCATTAACCGCCTGACCAAGCGCACTTTGCAGGGAGAAATGGGCCGGACGCTGTTGACGATCGTGTCCATGGGCATCGCAGCGACGCTGGTGGTGGCGACCTTGGTGGGGTTTACCAGCAGCCAGAAAAACTTGTACGAATATAGTATTCAGGATACGGGCGGGATGCAGTTTGTCATCCAGGATGTGCCTCGGGCCAACGTGCAAAAACTGCGCCAGGACCCTGCCGTAACCCGCTCCTTGGCTTTTTCTAACTTAGGGACAGCGGCCCTGCCGAAAGGGTACCAGAACTACGTGGGCAACGGAGCAAACTTGGTCGGTATGGACCCAACCGCCCTGCGACAATTAGTCGGCCCCCAACTCGTGGCTGGCCGGTTGCCGCGTACCCCGTCTGAACTGGTTGTCCCCTCCGATGCCCGCTCTGGGAAACCAATCAAACTGGAAACCATCCGCCTCACCATAGCTGGGAAAAACCGCTCGTTCAGGATCGTTGGCGTGATTAACGGCTATCACACGTTTTCTAGCGCCTACCGCTGGATCACGTATAACGATCAACCCAGCACCGGTACCGTCAGTATCGCCGGCAGCTTCGCCAGTGTGACCCGCCTTCAGCAGCGCGTCCAAGCCCTGGCGACGGCCAATGGCGTCAACCAAGCGGCCACCAAAATTTCATTCAACGACCGCGCGCTCAGTTGGCTCGGGGCCGGCGGCAACCTGCGGGATATGGTCACCGTTAGCGGCTTGCTGCTTTTTGCCCTCATTGTCATTGGACTGGCCGCTGGCATGATGATTTACACCAGCATCAACTTGGGCGTTCGGGCCCGCACCCAACGGTACGGTCTCTTACGGTCGATTGGGGCCACACCCAAACAGGTCCGGCAGCTCGTCTATCGGGAGGCCCTGGCGCTGGTTTTGCCTGCGCTTGGGCTGGGCTATCTAGCGGGTACCGGCGGCATCGCCGTCGTTCTAGAACTGCTCAACCGGAATTTTGGTAACAGCAAATTTCCTTTCCATCTCTACTTCACCCTCAGTCCGTGGGCTCTCATTGGCAGTGCCGTCTTCATGATCATCGTAACGTTCCTGGCCAGCGCCCGGCCAGCTCAGCGGGCGGCCCGCGTGACGCCGCTCGTCGCCGTCCGGGATAACCTGGCGACCCCCCGGTTACGTTCCTGGCAAATGCGGACCGGTTTATGGGGCCGACTCATGCCCACACCCCTCAGCCGTTTAGCCGCTAAGAATTATCGGCGCAACAGCGGGACGCGCTGGACCATGATCGCCACGTTAAGTGTCTCGATCCTCATCTTTGTCGGCTTTACCGGCTTTGCCCGGGCCGTCCTTAAAGATACCGTCACCGATTACGGCCATGGTGCTGACCTTTATTTCACCCTGCCGGACACCCCTCACTTCGACACAATCGCAACGGCTATTGACCGGACGGATAATGTCCAAGCTAGCTTGGCGACCAAGCGCTACGACTTTCAAATCAACAAACGGCCCCCGGGGTTCGCGAGTAATATTGTGCCGGTCTTCGTAGTACCGGACAAAACGTTCGCCAGCCAATTCAACGGCCAAGTCGTCTTGCTGAACCCGTCGCACCGGGTCATCACCAAGGGCCAGCGGCGCCAAGTGTGGGGCTTCCCCACCCAGTTTAGCGGTCCCTTAGACTTCGCCGAACTCGGCAAGCTGACAGTCAGCAAAACTGTTCCCGCCGATACGCCCTTATTACGCGCCGCTGCGTCGTACAACGGCGGTGTCGTTATTTCAGAAAGCATCTTGGCCCGCTCGCTGAAGAAAACGAAAATCGAATCGCCAACAGTGGAATACAACATCATGCTGCGCGATACCCGCCAGCACGGTGTGACATTCAAGAAGCTGCAAAACTTGATGCCCACGGACGGTTACGATGTGGTCGCCAATGACGAAAAAAGTATGGCCTTGCTGACAGCTATCCAAGTCATGGTATACGGCTTCTTGGCGCTTCTCAGCCTGGTCAGTTTAGCCAATATCATCAACCATATCTTTGCCAACTTGCTGCAACGCCGGCGTGAACTGGCGATGCTGCAGGCCATTGGCACGACCCCGGGACAAGTGACCCGTCTCTTAGGTCTCGAGAATGGCCGGTTACTGCTCATCAGCTTAATCTGGGGCAGTGTTTTGGGCACACTGTTGAACCAAGTGCTATTGAAGCGGCTCAGCACCATTTACGAGGTGGCCTTTGCCATTCCCTGGCTGGAAATCGGCATCGTTGTGTTCATCCTATTCGTCGTCTGGGCTGTGTTCAGCCTGGTCAGCTACCGCATGATCCGCCGCCAAAACATTGACCACTGGCTCCGCTTGACGTGACCGGTCCCAACGGCATACGCTATCAGTAGCTTGCAGACGAAAGGAAGGATCCCATGACCCGTCTTGCCCAATGCGTCGCCGCTTTCTCAGCAATGGTTGATATCCTGTTTCTCTCTGCCGTTCTTTACTCTCTCAGCCAAGCGGGCCCCGGCCAGCCGGTGCTCTGGCTGCTCCTCGTCCTGCTGCTCACCGCCGGCAGCTTTGCCGCTGGCGCCTGGCATAGTCGCCAGGCCAGCCGAGCAGCCCACGGCGCGGCACTCTTCACCGGTGCCGCCGTGCTGGCCGCACTGGGACTGCCGGATCCACTGACACTGAGTGAACTATGGTTCCCAATCGCCCTCCTACTGATTGGGCTGGTGCTGCTGCTGACCATCGCTTACGTGACTTGGCTGGTCTTGATCGTGGTCCGCGCTTTCCAGCATCGGGCTGTCTGACTGGAAGATTATTCACTAGAAACGAGGTGCCGCCCATGTTCCGTGCTTTCTTGCCCCGTCTCCCACTTCTCCTGATTCCTTTAACACTGCTCCTCGCCAGTATCTTGCTGGCCTACCTGATTCATCGCCAGGCCACGATCCACGGAGGGGTCAAGGCGTTCATCTACGTCCTGCTCGCTGCTCTGGCCGGTGTTGCCCTCTATGGCGGCGCCTGGCTCCTTATGGTCGGGTACAATTCGTGACTATCAGCGTACAAAAATACGCCGCGCCTCATCATGGAGGTCGCGGCGTATTTTCTTCCTCTACCGTATTACACCCGGCTCAAATACCGCTTCAAGAACTCCTGCGTCCGCTGTTCCTGCGGGTGCTCGAAGATCTGTTCCGGCGTACCGGTCTCGGCCAGGACACCGTCGTTCATGAAGCAGACGACGTCGGACACGTCCCGGGCAAATTGCATCTCGTGGGTGACGATGATCATCGTCAAGCCGGTGTGCGCCAGGCTGGACATGGTGTTCAGCACTTCATCCACCATCTCGGGATCCAGCGCGGAAGTGGGTTCATCGAACAGCAGCACCTCCGGGTCCATCGCTTCGGCCCGGGCGATGGCGACCCGCTGCTGCTGGCCGCCGGAGAGCTGGTCGGGCTTGGCGTTGACGTAGGGCGCCATGCCGACCCGCTCCAGCAATTCCATCGCGTGGGTCTTGGCCGCGGCGGCGTCCCGCTTGAGGACGGTGGTCTGGCCGACCATCACGTTTTGCAGCACGTTCAAATTATTGAACAAGTTGAAGCTCTGGAACACCATACCGACTTTGGCCCGGTAGAGGGTGACGTCGAAATCATCGCTCAAGATACTCTTCTCGTGGAAGAGAATGTCGCCGCCGGTGGGCTGCTCCAACAGGTTGATGTTCCGCAGCAAGGTGGACTTGCCGGAACCGGACGCGCCGATGATGGACATCACTTCACCCTTGTGCACGTCCAGGTTGATGTCTTTCAGCACCTCGTGGTCGCCGAAGGACTTATGCAGGTTTTGCACTTGCAGGATCATTTCGTCTTTCATACTTATTCCGCGTCCTTTCTCGCCGTCGTCGTGCCGCCAATGTGGGGCGTCTCGACCTGCATCTGGTTATTCATAACGTTATAGTTTTTCGGCCCATCCATGTGCTTCTCAATCAGCCGGAAGGCCCGGGAGATGGTGAAGGTCATGATCAGGTAGATGGCACTGATGACCAGGTACGTGTGGAAGAATTGGAAGTTCTGTCCGGCGATGGTCTCCCCGGAGAAGAACAGTTCAGAGACAGAAATGACACTCAGTACGGACGTATCCTTGATGTTCACGATGAACTCGTTGGTCACGGCCGGCAGTGAATTGCGGACGGCCTGGGGCAGGATGACCTTGCGCATCATCTGGAAGTGGGTCATGCCCAGGGCGTTGGCGGCCTCGAACTGGCCGTTGTCCACGGAGGTGATGCCCCCGCGAATGATTTCAGAAATATACGCCCCGGTGTTGATCGAGACGATAACCAGCGCAGCTACCGTACGGTCCATGCTCAAGTGCAGGGCCTGAGCCGAACCATAATACAGGACAGCCGCTTGCACGATCATTGGCGTGCCCCGGAAGACTTCGATGTATACGGCCAAGAGCCAATCGAAGAAACGTAAGAGACCGCGCTTGCCCATGCTCCGCGGACGAGGAATAGTGCGGATGATGCCGACCAGCAGGCCGATGATGAAGCCCACCAGTGTCCCGACAACGGCCAGCAGAATGGTCATGCCGGTGCCCCGCAGGAGCATGCCGCCGTATTGCTGCATCAAACCGACGAACCAGTTGCCGGTGTTACCCGTCGACGGCTGATTTGCCACGGCTTCGTTCATGATGCGGGTTCGCTCTTTTTGCGAGATGCCCGCTAAGACTTCATTGATCTTGGCCTTATATTCATACCCCTTGCGCACCCCGATGGCCAGGTCGCTTTCGTCGGGGTTGGTCTTGAAGCCCTGACCCTTGGCGAAATGGATCATCTTTAGGTTCGGGTTGGCTGCCTCTGCGGAACTGCCTTCTGGAATCTCGGACGCATACCCGTCAATGGTGCCGGACTCGATCGCCGCCCGCATGGCGGGGAAGTTATTCATCGCCGGTTCCTTGATAACGCCCTTGATCTGATCAATCGCGTCGTAATCCGACGTGCTCAGCTGGCCGGTAATCTTAGCCCCTTTGAAGTCCTTAAGCGAAGTGGCATTGGCATACTTGCCGTCCTTACGCACGACCATGGTCATATTAGAAACGTAATACGTATTAGTAAAGTCGATGGTCTTGCGCCGTTCCGGCGTCGGTGACATGCCGGCAATGATGGCGTCGATCTTACCCGAAGTGAGTGCGGGGGGCAGGCCGTCCCAATCCGTCTTCACGACGACCGGCTTCTTGCCCAGTGCCTTGGCGATCCGCTTGGCGATCTGCACATCGTACCCGTTGGCATACTCATTGGAGCCTTGAATCTTCACGGCGCCATTACTGCTGTCGCTTTGGGTCCAGTTAAACGGGGCGTAACCGGCTTCCATGCCGACCTTGAACTCCCCGTTATCCTTGCCCGCAGCCTGTACCGGCGTACGGTGCAATGCACCGGCGACGCCGATGCCCACCACCAGGACCGCCAGAGCGGCCCACCATTTCTTCAACATATGCGACATCTAATTGCTCTCCCTTCAATGTATGCACCACCGAGGGGAAATAGAGAACCAAAAAGGCCTTTGTCAAATTCAGTGGAATTCAACAAAGGCCTCAGACTAATTCTTCATCGTGCAAGAACCAGAATAGCGCTCCTTGGGGCCAAGTGACTTGGCGGCCAAGACAGTTCCGCGGGTATTCCCCAACGGCCCCAACAGATAACGGTGCGGCCCATCATCCATTTCGGCGGCATCTCCCCCGGTCCCTTCAGCGCATCCGCATGCTCCAGGACCATCATAGATTCCGCAACCTCTATTTCTTCGTGGTAGTTATTTAGCTGTCTGGCGACCATACTACTGGAGAAGCGGGGCCCTGTCAAGCACTAATTTTTAGAAAATGAGGATGTTAGTCCGGAATCCGTCCAGTCCGCACCATGGTATTCACATCCGCCACAATTTGCCCGCGGGTGGTGCGCGCGTCTGGACCTTGCAGATAACCATGACTGCCGGCGGTGATCTCCGCCAGCGTGGGCTGGGCGTGCATCACGAATTGCGCCGTCCCCTGCGGCTTGTAGAAAAACCATTCTGGCGAAATGGTCATGTACACATCCTGCTGCAAGGCGGGACTCGGGACCTTCGTCAACGTGGCGACGATCTCGTCTCCCGGCGTTGCCGGGTCAAAACCATCAGCCCGCACCAGCGTGACGTCGTTCAATTGCGCAGCCGTCTGTTGTTCTTTTGCTGCGGCTGCCTTCAGCGACCGCTGGGCAGCCAATTCCGCCCTTTGAATCCTGCCGCCCACGGTCAAGATCGGCACAGTCTGCCCCTTCAGGGCAGCATCGCCAGCATAGACCGCCGTCACAAACAGGGTGTACAGCGTGTGGGCCGTGTGCTCGAAGGGGGCATCCGTCGTCTGCACCACCAGACCGCGGACCACCGCATCCACCAGCCGGGCCTCTGTCTTGAGGGCCGTCGCCAGTTTGGCGGTATAAGCGGCCCCGGCACCGGTGTAGACCACGGGCCGGCCTTGATTTCCGACAAGATAAGCAGCGCGGTGCTTAGCCGCCTGCCGCCGGGCCACAGTCAATTGGTGATCCGCAGCGGACTCGCGGCGGCTGCTCTTGACCGCAGCCGGGACCGCCGCCTTGGCAGCGTGGTCAATCACGGTATGGCCGACCAGCACAATGCTGGACAGCAGCAGGACCGCGCCGCCGACCATTTGTTTCTTGATATCCAAATCAGTTGACCTCCCCGTTATCGTGTAACCGTTAACATGCCAGCGGCTTCATTTTCCCACTAATCAGGCACCGCTTCAACCAGTTGGACCCAACTTGGACGGCTGTCAGATTTGCCTCCGGGAAGTTCGCCACGTATAATGAACGCATTGTCACATTGCGATACGATTAGAAAGGAAGCGGATACGATGGTTGTCGCACGCCACCGGCCCACTCGGCTCCTCATTTCTCAGAAAGCCATTACCCATAATATTGCGGTCGTTCAGAAGGCGGCCCAGGCCCGCTTCATCTTCGCCGCCGTTAAGGACAACGCTTACGGCTTCGGCCTGCTGCCGGTCAGCCAGGCGGCCCTCCACGGCGGCGCCCAAGGCCTGGCCGTGGCCGTCGTGGATGACGGGTTGGCCCTGCGGGAAGCAGGCATTACCGCCCCAATCCTGATCATGTCCCTGATCAGTGCCACCGATGCCCGGTTGTGTGCCGAACAGCACTTCATCGTCACCGTCGCCAGCCTCTCTTGGCTGCAAGAAGCGGCGGCTTATTTAGCGGACACCCCAGCCCCCTTGCTGGTCTCCCTGGCCGTCGACACCGGTATGGCCCGCATCGGCACCCGGGACCGGGCGGAACTCGCCGCCAGTATCCAATACCTGCAAGAGCGGCCCGCGCAGTTCACTTACCAAGGCCTCATGACCCACTTCGCCGATTCGGACATCGTGGCCACCGATTACTTCCACCGCCAAGTCGCGCGTTGGCACACCTTGACCGACGGCCTGCCGGAACCGCCGATGGTGCACGTGGCCAACTCCGGCGCGGCAATTTACCACGCGGCGGAGGTGCCCACCGATGTCGTCCGCATCGGCACGGCCCTCTACGGCCTCGAACCGTCTGAAGGGACCGTCCGGCCGGATGATTACTTGGCCCAGATTGAACGGTTGGAATCCGAACTGATCATGGTGAAGAAAGTACCTGCGGGTGAGGGCGTTTCGTACGGCCACACGTATATGACGGACACTGACCAGTGGATCGGAACAGTACCCATCGGTTACGGCGACGGTTTGAACATCAAGCTGAGGGGCTTCTCGGTCCTCATTAACGGTCAGCCCTGCCCCATCGTCGGTAAACTGACCATGGACGCCATGATGGTCCGCCTACCTGGCCCGCTGCCGGTGCACACTCCGGTTACAATCCTCGGCCAAGATGGCGACCGCCGCATCACTTTGGCGGATATGGCGAAGTTCACGGGAATTGCCGCGTGGGACTTGTCGATTCAGTTTTCTGATCGGCTGCCCCGTCTGCTGACCGACTAAATGCTCGTCCCATGAAAAAATCCCAGCCGTGACGGCTGGGATTTTTGATTGCGGTTATGCATGAGGCGTATGCCGGGTCGTCCGACCATGGGGCCGGACAGCCACGATTTTACCCGCCACACCGCCAGCATCCAGTAATTGGTGAGCTTCCTGGACTCCGCCGACGCCGAACGGCACGTTCTTCGCCACTCGCACTGTCAGGCCGAAAGTATCGGCCATGTGGTTGTAATACATCAAGATATCGTGGTCGCTGATGGCCTGCTTGCCGCCAGCAGCGAGAACGGTAACTGTTTCGGCGGCGGGGATCGTGCTGGGTTCCCCCACCGTGGTGATGATCCCGGCTGGTTTCACCAGCCAGGCGGCCAATTCACCGTTGGCGCCTTGGGTCGCCGCATCCACCACCAGGTCAAAGCGCTGGGCCCAGGCGTTGTCGCGCTTGCTGACACCGTCGTACAGGAAGATGTCGTCCGGCGTCAGCCAGCGGAGAAAGTCGGCGTGCCGTTCACCGGCGACGGCCAGCACGTGGGCGCCGGCGTATTTCGCCAGTTGGACGGCGAGGCTGCCGACACTGCCGCTGGCCCCGATGACCGCCACGTTTTGGCCTTTCTGCAACTGGCCCAGGGAATGGACCAGGGCGTAGGCGACCGTGCCCACGTTGGGCAGGGCGGCCGCGTCCAGGAAGGAAAGTGCGCCGCACTTCGGGGCAATCTTCGCCAGGGAGGCGGTGACCACTTCTGAGTAGCCGCGTAACGGCCGGTGGTTCATGACGATATCACCGACAGCATAGTCGGTGACCCCTTCTCCCAAGGCACTGATCTTGCCAACCACGTCCTGCCCGGGAATGATGGGAAACGGCAGCGGCCGAGCCGCCGCCTGGTCCCCCCGGCGCAAGCTGGCGTCATAGGGGTTGAAGCCGATGCCAATGACCGTAATCGCCACTTGACCGGCCTTGGGTGTCGGTGTCGGTTTCTCAATCGCTTGAAAAACATCCGGTCCGCCAAAATGATCAAATCCAAATGCATGCATTGGTGTTACGCCTTCCCTTCTGCGGCCGGACCCGCCGGCTGTTCTAACCGGTCCAGCCAAAGTCGAGCGCCTTCGATTTCTTGCAGGGTGATCTGGTGGCCGGCGTCACTGGCGTAAGTAAAGGCCTGGGCGCCTTGATCGGCGAAGGCCTGGACCAGCCCGTTGAACGTCGGCACCGGGACGATGTCGTCGCCCCGGCCGTGGGACAGCCAGACAGGCACACCGGCCAGCGGCTGGCCGTCTCGCTGGGGCAGCGGGTCGCCGACGACCATCGGGTGCAGCAGAATCGCCGCGGAGAAGACTGGGCCACCCCGGAGCATCAAGTCAGCCGCAATGTTGGCCCCGTTGGAGTAGCCGATCACGATGGGCGGGGTCTTGGGCAGCTGCAGATGATTCATTAAGGCGACCATGCTGTTGAGCAGCCATTTTTCTCCCGCCACCAAGTCTTGCTGATCGAAGCCGCCGCCGGGCGTGTGCTTGAAGTAGCGAGTCTGCCCCTGTTCGCGCAAGCGGCCGCGCAGGCCGATGAGCGGACTATCGGGGAAGAGCCCCATGCCAATGGCCATCAGGTCGTGCTCATCGCCGCCGGTACCGTGCAGCAGCAGGACCGGCCGGTAATCGGCCCGCCCCGGCTGGTATGCGTAGATGATATCGTGTCCCAGTAACGCCATGGCTCACACCTCCGTATTCAGCGGATGCAGCTTCGCTTCGATTTCTTCCCGATGGGGCTCTAAGAAAGGCGGCAGTTCCAGATGAATGCCGGCTTCCTCATAAGTCTCATCCTGAAGAAAGCCCGGGCCGTCGGTTGCAATCTCGAACAGCACCTGGGGCGCCGCCCGGAAGTATTCCGACTTGAAGTAGAAGCGGTCGATGAACCCGGATTGGGGCAGATCGAAGGATTGCAGACGATAGATCCAGAAATCCAAGCGGCCCCGGTCCGGTACCCGCCACGCAGCGTGGTGCACGTTGCCGTACCCTTCCACGGCCAGGGGCAGATCTTCCCGGTGTTCCAGAACGATTTGAGCGCCATGGCCGCCGTGGTTGACTTCGTAAAGGGTCTTCTGGCCTTCTTCGGCCACTTTCTCAAACCCCATCACAGTCCGCAGCAGCAAGTCGAAGTGTTCCTTGTTATACACGGTGACCCGCACCGGCCCCAAGCCTTGGATGGCGAATTCGGGCGGTACCGGACTCTTCTGCCACGGGGTGCCGCCGGGCACGCCATGGTTGGTCTCGTCCGAAATCAGCTGGTACTGCTGATCGTCGAAATCGTGGAAGGGCAGGACCTTAGCCCCGAATTCCGTCCCGATTGCCTCGTGGGCGATACCGTTCTCCGTGAAGCGTTGTGCCCAATAGTCCAGTGCGGCATCGTTGGGCACCCGGAAGGAGACCCGAGAAATTGAGTTGGTCCCCTTGATCCCCTTGGGAATGCCGGGGAAGTCGAAGAACGTCATGTCCGTCCCCGGCGCCCCCTTGTCATCGGTGAAGTACAAGTGGTACGTCTCGACATCGTCCTGGTTGACCGTCTTCTTGATCAGGTGCATCCCCAGGACTTTAGCGAAGAAATCGAATATCTTCTGGCCGTCGCTGGTGATGGCGGTGACGTGATGGACGCCAAGCAATGTGTTTTCTGGTGCCAATGCGGTTTCACTCATGAGATGGGCTCCTCCCTCTTGACTGCTGCGTTAGCGATTCAGTTTTAGTCTTTGACCGGGTCGTTGGCGATCTCGGTACCGGCGTTGGGACCGGCATCCAAAGTGACGATGCGATCCACGGTAATGACAACGGCAGCCATCGGTTGAGGCAGCTTCGTCCCCTCGACGAACTGTTTGGCATTCTCCATGTACGGGCCATCGGTATAGGTCGTCGCCCGGCCCTCGACCCGGAAGCCTTTCAGACCCGGGGTCGGGTGGAACGCAACTGCGGCTTTACCCGTGGCTTGGATGTTGTGCCATGCCTGCCGGCCGGTCTCTTCGTTATAGATCAGGTGCTCGTCGTCGAAGACACGCATCGTGCCCTTCGGTCCAACTTGGGGGTTGCCGTTTTCATCAGCAGTAGCGAGAAAGGCGAGGCCTTTGTCCATTAAGTCTTTCATTTCTTGGGTGAGTTTTGCCATAAAATAACACGTCCTTTTCTAAAATCGGAGGCGGGTCAGCGTCTCTTCAATAATTGTCAGCCATTATAGAACACTCTACAGAGTTCTACAATACTAGATTAGCACGTTTGCCCAGAAAATACCGGGGTGGTGCTCACTCTGAAGGCAAAAAAATAACGCCCCGTTCTAAGGAACGAACGACGCGTGTGTTATCGGTGAATGTTATTGTCTGGTCTGGACCCGGGTGACTACGGGCTCCGCGGGCGGGGGCGAACCGGGCAGTCGGTACTCTGGGAATATGTCCTCGTACCAAAGATTTTACGATTGCGCAGGATGTAGGCGATTTGGGCCCGGAGGCTGGCGGGCGTC
>NZ_KI271587.1:30795-43048 GCF_000469325.1 Schleiferilactobacillus shenzhenensis LY-73
GGTCACTGCGCGAATATACCCAATATAGCAACTATATTTAGTAGTCGCTGCCGTCGTCCGTGTGCCGGTCTTCAATTTTCTTCGTGATAGAGAAGCTGTTGATAACGTAAGCATCCGCCGCGTCGCGGTCGGCCTTGGTGTTGCGGTCGATCTGGCCCCGGTATTGGAACGTCTGGACGTGGTAGCCGTCGGTGTCCGCGTTGGTGAAGATCCAGGACACGTTAAAAATGACTAACGCTTGGTTCTCAGCAATGGGATAGACATGCTGCAGCCGCACCTTGGCTTCCCACGAATCGATAGACTGAGACTTATGATAACCGGTCATCGTCGATAATAATTGCTGGTAGTACTTGTTATCTTTACCGTTCTCAAAGAGATCCGTTGCTTCCCTGATGTCCGAATCGCTGGCGTCGTCGTACCGAACGATATCGTGGGTATTCTGGAAAGCCGCGTCGACTAATTCCTGGGCATTATCGTGGCTAATGACGCCAGGGTAGCCCACGCCGATCTCATCGTTGTCGCTGGCGTCTTGAATGCTGACGGGGTTCGAGGCGATTTTCTTCCCGTTGGCCGTGAAGACTTCGGTCATCTTGGCTGCGCCGCTGGTGATGGGATAATCCTTGATCGTCAGCGTGCTGTCCTTGCCGATCTGGCCCATGCTCTCGCCGTTGATCAAGACGGCGGCACCAGGATAGCCGGTAGCAGTGAAGCTGACGGTCTTGAAGGCGAGTGCGAGTTCCGGGGTGGCATCCGTCAAGTCCCGGGTCTGGCGGCTGCTCACTTTCTTGCCGCTGATCGTGGCCGTGGTGGTGATGGTGTAGCGGCCGGGCATCAGCGGGCCGACTTCCTTGCCGTTCAGCTTACCGGTGACCCGCACTGCCGGGGCACCGCTGAAGGTCACTTGGGTGGAATTCTGGTTGGTCGTCACCCGGGGGTAGACCGCCTGGACTTTATACTTGTATGCCGGGAACAGCAGCAGTCGGCGGCCGCTCTCCACGAAACCGCTGGTGGTGCTGGGCACTGCCGCCAACGCCTGCTGGCTGGCCTGCTGCTTGAATTGCGTGACCAGTGACGGTGTGGCCTGGAACTCCTTTAGCAGCGGCTTAACCGTCTGGGCATCCACTGACAGTTTCGGGTCGTCGGTGGTGATGTAGGCCGCGGCGGTCTGGGGATCATTCTTGGCGAAGGCCGCAGCCGCCCGGTTCAACTGGTTTGCCCGGCTGAAGTACTGTGTGCCCGCGTAATAACCGCCGCCCAGCAGGACGACGAGAATTGCGGCGACCCATAATAAGACTTTCTGTTTCTTGCTCAGCGGCTGCCGCGGTGGGCGCGGCGCTCGCTGGGCGGGGGGCTGCTGGGCGGCAGACTGCACCGGCGGCGCCGGCTGAGTCGGCGGCGGTGTCGGCGCGCTTGACCCGGCCGCCTGTTCTGCTGCCTGCAGCCGCTGCCGATACGCCGCCAGGTTGTACCCGCAATTGGGGCAGAAATCATCACTGGACTTCACGGCCGCCCCGCAATTAGGACAGAATTCTTGTTTGTTCTCCATCACTTTTCTTCCTTCCCCAAATCAGTCAGCGGGCGACCAATCGATCTTGAGATTCGTCTCGATCAAGTGGCCGTCTGCCAGCGCGAACGGCTCCACGACCGTCCCCTGGCTGTTAGTGAATTGTATATTGAGCGTATCGCCGTCCCGGTAGACGACCTTGTACGAGCCGGCAGTGGTCTTGCCGTTGGACGTCCCACTATAAGTACCGTCATCGTTGAAGTTGAAGGTCTGGTTGCCAGAACGCCAGTGGCCGACGACGCCATCGGTACTGTCGTCGTCATTGCGGGCATCGACGTCACTGTCGAACTGGTCCATATCGACATCGCTGGCCCGGTCCACCTTCTTAGCCGCGCTGCTGCTCTCCGCGGCCGCTTTCTTACTGGCCTTCGCCGCTTCCTGGTCGGCCTCCTTGCTGCTGTCTGCCAGCAGCGCGGAGAGGGTATCCTTGCTCGCCTTAGCCTTGCCGTTCATCACGATGGCTGGGGTAGTGCTGAAGGGAGAAAGGGTCACGGTCTGGTGCAGCGTCTTGTTCTCGCCGTCCTGCTTACCCTTGACTGTCACGGCATGGATCCCGGGGAGCTGCTGGGGCAGCGTATACCGGCGCGTACTTGCACCGCTGACCGTGATTGGCGCCCCGTCGAGGGTGAAGGCCGGGGCAGAAAGGTTAGTGGCCACCGCGACCGGCATGGTCTTCAGGGCCACGCGGTACGCGGGGAACAGGAGCAGCTGCCGGCCGCTAGCCACCACTTGGACCGGGCCCTTGACCGTTTCAGCCGAGACCGCCTGCTTCAGCTTCTGGGCGACGGCCGGCTGCTTCTTCATCAACGCCGCCAAGGGCTTAAGCTGGTCTGCGGACAGCGCTGTACCCTGGCTGTCGACGGCCACGGCAGCCATTTTTTGCGGATCGCCGCTGGCTATGGCTTGGGCCAGTGCAGGAACCTGGCGGCCCTTGCTGTACACCATCGTACCGGCGAAATAACCGCCAGCGAGGACGAGAAGCAGGAGGAGCACAACGAGCCAGGGCCAGCGCCGGCGCTTATGCGGCGGCCGTTTGTCTGCCGCAAGGGCAGGCTGCGCCGCCAACGGCGGTACCGGGCTGTTCGGACCCGCTGGGCTGGCCGGCGGCACTGGCGTACCTGGAATGTTCTGGTCGGCAGCTGATTGCACCGGTGCCGGTGACCCCGGTTGGTCAGCCGCTGCGGCCGTATCCGTCTGGTGAAGGGGTGCAGCCGCTGGTCCGGCCGCGTTGATCTGGGGCGAGATGCCTGGGTTCGCTTGATTACTGGGTGGTGCCGCAGGTACTTGGTTAGTGGCCGGCGGCAGCTGGTCATTCGCTTCCGCGCTGGCCGCTGGCGGTACATCTGGGGCTGCGTCGGTCAAAGGCGGCCGTTCTGGTATCGGTGCGGCCGATTGCGCAGGTAACGGATTCTCTTCTGCGGGCGCGGCATCGGATACCGGCGGCTGCGGCGCGGCCGCATTCTGGGAAGCCGCCGTCTCTTGAGTGTCGGCCTGCGCGGCCAGTTTAGCCCGCGCCGCCCGCAGGTCGAACCCGCAGTTTTGACAGAAATCATCCGTCGGGCCCACGGGTTGGCCGCAATTGGGACAAAACTTCAATGTATTCAAAATACCCCTCCTACTGTGGCTGCCGGACGATTTTCATGAGCAAGTCAGCAATCGCTTGATGCCCCCGCTGATTGGGATGAAAGGTGTCCCGGGTGCCCCATTGGGCAAAGTCCGGCAGCGTCTGACCGGCCGGACCGGTCACGCTGGCGTTGCCCTGCCAAATCGTCCGCAAGTCGGCCACGGGTACACGGTACTGCCGGCCGACCGCCTTGATCTGCGTATCAAACGCCTGGTCACTGGCAATGTATTGGCCATTCGCCGGACTCCAGGTCGTCATGAGGATCAGTTGGGCGTGGGTCTGCTGCTGCAGCTGGTTGACGATCGTCACCAAATCCTGCCGAAACGCTGTCAGCACAGTATCACTCGCCCCGCCCACGGCATCATTGGTGCCAAATTCGATGGTGACGATATCCGGCTGCTGACTGACGATCGTGGCGATGCTGGGGACGCCTAAGTTGGCGGCGGTTTTCCCGACGACCGCCACGCCCTTCTCGGTCACCGGTTTGCCCACCGCCTGGCCCAAGGAAGCCGCGAACAAGCTGGTAAAGCGGGACTGGCGACTATCAGCGAACAGCCCCACAGAAAGAGAATCTCCCAATGGCGCATAGACCAAAGACTGGTGGCCAGACTGGTGTAATTGGCTGACAATCGTCGCAGCGACCGGTGTTTTGGCGGCCGCAGACGACTTCTTGGCGGCGGCTTTTTTCGCTTGCGCGCGCTTGGCCGGGGCCTTTCTCACTGTACTGGTGGATGTCGAGGGCGAAGCGGCGGGCTTGGCCGGCTGCTGACAACCGCCCAGGAGCAGCGCCCCGACAAGCAGCAGCCACGCCGCGTGCTTCATCGGAAGAGGCCGCTGTGCTGCATCTGGTCGATGATGGTCGTGACAATGCTGGTGATCCGGCTAGTCACGAACAGCATGACCAGCACGTTGACCGCGACCTGTACGATGACCATCGTGTAGACGCGGTCGAGCCGCTTCTGGACGCCCTGGGTGGTGGCCATGAAGAAAGCCACGTTGAAGATGGCCCCCGCGATCATGATCAGGCCAATCAGAACAACGTAAGACTGGACGATGCCCAGCAGGGCCAGGACGGCCATGATGGCGGCGACGATCAGCGCAGAATTCAGATAATAGCTGAATTGGTTGACATAAGAAAAGAAACTTTGCGTCTCGTCGCCCATCAAATAACGCTTCGCCAAATAACCGACCACGATGTTGAGTGCAAAAATAGCAATGGTATACAGAAAAAATTGAATGTAGGCATTCGATACATACAGGGAAACGGCTTGATCCACCTGTGCCTGCACACTGGCAATCTCGCTAGCGGAGGGCAGATTACTGGCGACACTGGCCCCGCCGATGACACCGCCCAGATTGCTGGCATACTTCACCGCCCAGCTGAGCAGGAGCTGGACGATGTGGCGCATTACGCCCCAGAAGGCCAGCGTGTTGAGCAGGGCTAATAACACAAGGCTGATGATGCCGTAGTAAGGATGTTCATCCTGCTGGTGGGCGGCCCAGGCCATCGGGTGCTGCCAAGACTGGAGCAGGTTGTTAAAATAGTTGGCCCCGTAAGTCTTGGCTTGATCCAACCGGTTCGGCCCCGCCGGCTGAGCTGGGGCAACATAGGCAGGTGGTACGTTCCCTTGGTCGGGCGTCGGCCCATAGGCCGGTGGGACGCTAGCAGTGGGCGGCGGTGTCGCTTGGCCCGGAGCCGCCGGCGGTGTTTGGCCAGGCGCGGCGCTGTTGGTCGCGGAACTGTCTGGCTGGCTGGCCACAGTGCTGGCCGCCGGTGCGGTGCTTTGGTCCGCCTGTGCGGTGGTGACGGGCACATCGACCAGCGACGTTCCGCAACGGGTACAAAACTTGGCGGTCGCGGCATTCTCCGCGCCGCAATGTGGACATATCTTCATAATGATTTCCTCCCCGGATGGTCCTTAGTAAATTCTTAAGATTCAGGATGATTATAACATAGATGTGAGCTTCCACCGGTGGGAAATATGACTGCCACCACAAAAAATGTCTCGTTCTGGGGAGCGAACGAGACGGAGACAAGGCGGGATACTTCTGGGGTTATTGAGGGTGCCGGGACTGGCTTACATATCTGCAAAATAAGCCGACGAATAATGATAAAAAGTTGTGTGCATGATGATTATGCTTAACGAATGGTATACGGAATAGTGACCGTTTCAATCGTTTTGTTCGTCTTACGGTTAATCACCCGGACAGTAAGGGTGAACTTACCGGGTTTAAGGAACTGATTGGATTTGGGATCGCTCTGAGACACTTCAGCCGTTGTACCCATACTCTGTACCCCTGCCGGCGGTGAATCACCGTATGCCCGGAACAACTCTTTGGCTTCCGTATCCATGGCCACTTCATATTTGTATCCTGCCGACAAATGACTCACTGAGATTGTGACGGTCTTATCAGTGAGTGGAAATACCATCTTCGGCTTGGTTCCCTGGGCTGTCATACCAGTGAATGACTGTTGACCGTAACTAAAGGCGACCTGCACCGGCTCATAACCGGCCAGCCGCTGGGAGATGGCCCGGCACCCCGCCAGCCCCAGCACCAGTCCTGAGACAACGATCAGTAATAACCATTTAGCATTGTGAATCCGCATGATCACCACCCCGCTCCGTTCCGGCTGTTATCAGCCTGCTTCACGACATGTGCCGACGCTATTCCTGATTTTGGGCTAACGCTTTCTGCAGTACGCCCACCAGATGGCGGGCCGCATTCTTATGACCCACCAAATTGGGGTGGGTCCCGTCGGTCGTTTCAATCGTCCAATCTTTCGTTTCGATGATCTGCAACCGGTCCCCGCGCCGGGCCACGTGACGGATGGGTTCAGCGAAGGTTTGGTTGAAGGGAATCATCAAGAAAATCGGCCGGTCGTCGTAGACCCCGCGCAGCTGGGCGGCAAAACGGATATACGCCGTAACGAACTCTTCCACCGGATAGTCTTGGTCGTTCGTGCCAAGATTGATGATGACGGCATCCTGTTCGGTGTCCACGGCCCAGGGCGTGCGGTTGTCCAAGTGGCCGAAGAAGTCTTTGGCCGCCGGCACACCGCCCCGGCCGGGTTGCAATATTCCCGCCGCACTGTAAGCAATGCGGGTTTCTTCCGCGTTCATCTTCGTCGCCGTGATGGCCGCGTAGGATGCTTCGCCCCGGTAGTCCTTAGCCGGTGTCTTGCCGGCTACCCAGCAACCGGCCGTGATCGAATCGCCGATGAAGGTCAGGCGGGGGCCAGCCGGCACGATGGGCGCTAGTTGGCCGCCATTGGGCAACGTGACGCCGGTGAACGCAAAACCGGCATCTTGGTCCGCCGCCCAAACGGGGTCGTCGTCTGTGTTACCGGACATGACGACGCTGATCTGGTGGACAGTCGGTGTAGTCGCCAGCATGACGGGGGTGTGGGCCAGGTCGAAGTGCACGTAGCGGCCATTATCGATACGGATGGCAATCTGGCTGGGTACCGGCCGGGGCGTCTCCACAAAGTGCAGGATGGTGCTGCTGGCCCCATCGATCTGGAAGTGAATCGCGGCCCCGAGATTGGTCGTGTACATCGCATCCTGATCGGCAACGCGCCGGGGAATCCAGCGGCCACTGAAATGAAGTCCTGAAAATAATCCATTGGCATTGCCTGCTGTCCACGTCATCCGCTCATCCCCTCGTCTTACCATGATTCGTGATCCCACGACCGGCCGTCGATCTCACCGCTGGTCAGCGTAATGCGCCGCTGCTGGGCGGCAGCAAAATCGGCCAGGGCTAGCAGCACGGCCCGCTGCACATAATCCGGTGCGGCCGCCGCCCGCTGCCGAATAGCTGCCGCCAAAGCATCGTCTTGTTCCTCGTCATCCGCCATTCCGGTCATCTTCTTCCCGGCGCATCTCCGCCAGCGTGTCGTGCAGGTCCGTCAATTGCTCTTGGCGGGCCGCTAATGCCGCCGCCCACGCTGCATACTCCTGATCCTCACTCGCATGGGCCGTTAGCCAATCACTGAACCAGCGGGCCCGGTCCGCGAAGTGTGTCCCCGCCGGCAGACTCAAGTACTGAGCGTAAGCTACCAGCAGCCGTTGTCGTTTCGTTTCCGGCATATAGGCGAACTGCGCCACTGGGAACAGCGGCAGCAGCCGCATCTGGGCGGCCAGTCCCAGCGCCGCCAGCGGCCGCATCAGTTCGCTCAGTGAGAAATGTTCCTTGCCGCCCAAGCGGTAATCTTCCGCGGCTTGGCTGAAAGTCACCACGATACCTAATTCCTTGCCGGCCAGTGCCGGGGCCTCCCCTGGCCGCCCGGACACAAACGGGGCCGTCCAAACCGTGTCGAGCCACTGTTTGAAGACCCCGGGGAGACTGTACCAATACAACGGAAACTGGAAGATCAGGCGGTCGTATCGGCGCATTTCTCCCTGTAATTGGGCAATCTGAGCCGGCGTCGTGACGGCTTGACTGGTGATATCCCACCAATCGGCATTGGTCAAGGCCTGGGCTGCCTCGTGCAAGAACGCCTGAGTCCCCGAATGACGCAAATCGGGATGCCCCACCAAAATCAGCGTACGCATCAGCGGTACTGGTTCAGGAAGGACGCGGTGCGGTCGAAGGCCAGCTTGCCGTTCTTCGAATTCATCTGGAACTGATACTCGTGGTACACGGCCTCGTTCGGCCCGAAGAACAAAGTAGAAACAGGCACGTGGTGCGCCTTGAGCACGGATTCCAGCTTGAGGGCGTGGCCTTCAAAGGAGCCGGTATTGCCATCAGTCAAGAAGGTCGGCGGGTAATCCTTGGTCACTTGGTCGGTGGTCGAGGACTCGCTGGCCATATCTGAATTGACCCAATCGCGGGTGCCCATGTACGCCCAGCCCAGCTGGTTGACCATGAACTGCAGCGCCTTGTTCTGAATCGTCGCCAACGTCTTCATATCGTAAGGCCCGCAATACAGCACGGCCGCGATGATTTGGCTGGGCTGAAGCTGGGGCGTCAGGTTCATTTCTTTCGCCAGCTTAGGGTTGGTCTGAACAGCAATATACTGCGATGCCATCTGGGCGCCGGCGGAGTCGCCGCCGATGATCACTTTGTTCATATCCAGTTGCGGGTACTCGGCTTGGTGCGTCTGGAAGTAATGGATAGCCTCGCCCAGCTGAATGATCTGGTCCGGGTATTGGGCATTGGGGGCCACTTCGTAGTTCACGGCCACCACGCTGTACCCTTGGGTCGCGCTCATCTTATACGCAAAGTCCCGGGCGCCTTCTTTACTGCCGGACACAAAGGCCCCGCCATGCAGCCAGAAGATGACGGGCTGTTTGCCCTGGTTAGTCTTCGGCGTATAGAGATCCAACGTATTATTGGTGTACTTTGAAGGATAGGTGATGTTGCTCGTCCGGGTCACCCGCCGTTCGTATCGCGTCCAGTTCGCAGGCGAAGGGCCGACCTTAGCCAGTTGCGGCATCTGCGCGATGATCGAGGCAAACAGTTTGGGCGACGTGTTGAACGAGATAACGATCCCAGTGATAAAAGCCAGCAGCACAAAACCGATCCATTTACCGATACCCTGCAGCACGCGCAATGCTTTCTTCATGGCCGACTCCCTTCATTCCGATATTCATCTACCGTCATTGTACAGGGTCGGTGGCAGGCAGCGCAATGAATTGGTTTGCATATTACAAAAACGTTAGATTACAGCTTCCGCCGGTTCAACAAGACCACGGCCCAAGCCAGCAGCAGGAACGCCGCCGCCCCAACGATAATCATGGCCGGAGCCAGGTCCGTGAGGGACTTCGTGCCGGCGACCAGGGCCATGTTGTCGCTGATCAGCGAGACGGGGTTGTAGTCGTGGGCTTTCTTAAAGACGTTCACGACGAACAGCAAGGCCACCACGATGGCGGTGAAAAGCAAGCCGCCGTAGCTGTTGCGGGCCAGGGTGGAGCCGCAGAGGATGACGGCGAGGAAGAAAGCCCCGAAGAGCAGCAGCGGGATGAGGCCGGCGCCGGGGTGGGGACTCTTCGTATCCGGGAAATAGTAAGCGGTATACCCCCAAGTCACCAGAAAGCTGGTACCGGTGATGACCAGCCATTGACCCAGCAGGGCCAGGTACTTGCTGACGACGACGGTCCAGCGGGCCAGGCCCTTGGTCACCAGGTTCACCAGGGTGCCCTTGCTCAGCTCCTGGCTCATCGTGCCGCTGAACATGATGGCGACCACGAAGATACCCAGTTGACTCATATTCTTATAGAATTGCGTCCAGGAATCCGCCGACGTGGGCTGGGGCATTTTCAGCGCCAGCGTACTGCCGAAGCTCATCTTCATGATCGTCGGGGTCAGCTTGGCAAACAGCGGACTCATGAGGGCAAAGATCAAGAAGACAACGGCCAGGATGAGGAATCGGTATGTCCGCCACGTCTCGAGCATTTCTTTCCGCAGCATCGTGCCCAAATCACGCATTCTTGATCACCTCCAAGAAAATCTGGTCCAGCGTCGGGTTCTCCTGCTGCAGGCCCGTGGGCGTGATGTCGGCCGTCACTAAGCGGCGCAGTACCGTCCGGGCGGCTGCTGGGTAAGCGCCCTGATAATCCACCGTCACCGTGGTCCCCTGAACCTGCGCCGCCAGGGGCGCCAAGGCCGCCGCACACTCCTTGGCCGCGGCGGTATCCGCCAAGGTCAAGACGATCTGAGGCCGGCCGAAGCGCTGATGCAGACCAGCCAAGGTATCGCAGGCCTGCAGCCGGCCGCCATGTAGGATTCCCACCCGGTCGCTGATTCGCTCCACGTCACTGAGGATATGGGTAGAAAAGAGCACGGTCACCTGCCCCCGCAACGACGCCAACAAATCCAAAAACTCGTTGCGTCCCGCCGGATCCAGCGCGCTGGTAGGTTCATCGCAAATGAGCAGCTGGGGCCGGTTCAGCAGCGCCTGGGCGATGCCCAAGCGCTGCTTCATGCCCCGGGAAAAGCCGCGAATGCGGTGTTTGTCCGCTGGCAAGCCCACCAAGTCGAGCATCTCGCTGATGCGCTGCCGGCGGTCGCTGATCCCGGTGATGCGGGCGCAAAGCGTTAAATACTCCGTGGGCGTCATGTAATCATAGAATGCGGGTACATCCGGCAAATAGCCGGTGATCCGGTTCGTCTTCGTAGCCCCGAAGGTCACTTTCTCCCCGCCCACCGTGATCGTGCCGTCATCCGGCTTATCCAGCCCCAGAATGAGCCGCATGGTGGTGGTCTTACCCGCCCCGTTCTCCCCGACAAACCCAAAGATCGAACCGGTGGGCACGCTGAAGTCCAAGTCCGTTAATACCCGCTGACTGCCAAAAGACTTCTGGATGTGGCTTAAGGTCAAAATATCAGGCACGGCTGTCGTCCCCTCTGCCGAATACAAAATAGACGATTGGCCCAATGATTTGGAAGACCACGACCACCACGACCCACAGAATCTTGTTTCCGAACCGGTAATGAGGGTGGCGCAGCACGTGCACCAAAGCCGTAATCATCAGCGCCAGTTCCAAGAGGATCAGGGGAATAAAGATCGGTAAATTGTCCATTAAGACATCAACATTGTTATTCATGATTGTTTTTCTCCTTCGGCCGCATTGCGGCAGCAATATCTGCCCAGCGGGGATCATCGTGGTAGGCGGTGAAGACCGGATTGTTGAGAATCACGTCCCGCAGACTCTGCTCCACCAACGCCGTATTCCGCGGCGTCTGGGTACCGATGTCCAACTGGTCCAGCCAGGGACCAATTTTGTCAAAATACGCATCCCCGTGGAGCGTGACGGGAAACGTGGTCGCTTGGTAAGCGGCGGCGTAGTCCGTCAGTACGGCAAAGACCTGATCCGGCTGTTTTTGTTGGGCAAAGCCGGCCGCCGCGGACCCCAGCAGATTGCAATACACCAAGGGATTGAGGCGAGCCAAGTCAAACACGGCGGCAAAGGCCCGCGCACGCCGGTACGTTTCCGCAAACCGTTGCGGATCAGCCAGGAGCATCTGCAGATAATTGGTAAAGTAACTGGCCACCACGCTGGTTGCTTGATACAGGGCGCTCTGGTACGTGGCCTGGGCCTGATCGGTCTCCCCCAGCATCTGCTGGGCGCTGGCAATCAGGCTTTCTGACGGCAAATATTCCGGCGTGAAGGTGCCCAAGAGGTCTAATACTGCGGCCGGCTTATTGAGTATCACCATGGTATAAGCCTCCATGTTGCGCGCCCGCATTTTCAGCTGCGAATCCGGCGCATTTTTCCGCACTCGCACGAAGAGCTGCTGCGCTTCGGGAATATAAGCTTGCAGCTTGCTCGGCGTATCTTTCCCCGGCAGCTGGTCGAAGTGGTTCAGCAGCCACATCCCCATCTGCTCCAAGAACGGATAACAGGCATAATAGCGGCGCACCAAACTGCGCAGACGGGCCAATACTTTCTCCCCGGGTTCAGTGGTCACCGACTGCTTCAGCGACGCATAGATACTGTGGATCTCCTTGGCCGCCAGCTGCGGTTCATAGTCCAGCAAGTCGTCGATGCGCAGGTCGAAGTACGCCGCCAAGGCGGGCAGCAGGGTAATATCGGGATAGGTCTGCCCCGTCTCCCACTTCGACACCGCCGCCTTCGAGACCCCGATGAAGTCCGCCAGCTGCTGCTGGGTAATTCCCCGCTTCTTCCGCTCCTGCACGAGCACCGGGCCAATATTCACACGCATCCGCTCATCTCCTCATCACTCACGACAATTCTAAGCGTCAGGGGGCGGATTGTATATGGAGTGGTTGTTAACTATTGGGGAGAAATGTTAACTGGAACGATACATAGAAAAAGATCTGCGGACCCGGCGATTTGGGCCCTCCGGCTGGCTGGGCGTGGAACGTGGCCGGCACACTGACGCCCGCCAGCCTCCGGGCCCAAATCGTCTACTTCCTACCCAATTGTGAAATTGTCAGTGCCAGGACATATTCGCCGGCGGTACCACCCATACTTCTGGGTTTGCGTGGCCGCCAGGAAATTTGTGGAAAGAGCTGCCTTGACTTTGTGAGGAGCGAGACGTTCCCAGTCTCCGAGAATGTAGGGTGACGGAGGGCGGAGCGGGCGGGGGCTCAGTGGTGG
>NZ_KI271587.1:43205-49897 GCF_000469325.1 Schleiferilactobacillus shenzhenensis LY-73
GCGCTAGACAATTATCCCCACTCTCGCGGGCACAAGAAAAGCCCGCAACCCCAACGGGTCACGGGCGTTTCTGTTACGCGTGCTTATTCATCCCGCGCCAGCAACAATTCGTCGTCGGTCATTTCTTCCTGACTCGCCTTGTTGAACAGTTCGAGCAAGTCTGGCACGGTCAGGTGCTGCTTCTGTTCACCGGCCACATCCACGACGATCTTCCCGTGGTCCAGCATCAACAGCCGGTTGCCGTACTTGATGGCGTCCTGCATGTTGTGGGTGATCATCAGCGTGGTCAGGTCCTCTTCCTGGACCAGCTGGTTCGTCAGGTGCAGCACGGTGGCGCTGGTCTTGGGGTCCAGGGCGGCGGTGTGTTCATCCAGCAGGAGCAGCTTGGGTTTCTGCAGTGTCGCCATCAAAAGCGTGATGGCTTGGCGCTGACCGCCGGAGAGCAGGCCGATCTCGGTATCGAGGCGGTCTTCCAAGCCCAGGTTGAGCCGCTTGAGCGCTTCCTGGAACCGCGGTCGGGCGGCGTGGGGCGTGCCGATGCGGAACAGCGAATGGTGCTCGCCCCGCTTGGCGGCCAGGGCCATGTTCTCCGCCACAGACAGGCGCTGAGCGGTGCCCATCTTGGGATCTTGGAAGACCCGGGCGATCCAGCGGGCGCGGGCCGTCACGTCGTCATACGTGATGTCCCGCCCGGCGAGGATCACCTGGCCGGCGTCGATGGGCAGAGTGCCAGCAATGGAGTTGAGCAGTGTCGACTTGCCCGCGCCGTTGCCGCCGATGATGGTGACGAACTCGCCGTCGGTGACGGTCAGGTTGATGCCTTGGAGGGCGTGGGTCTCGTTGATCGTCCCTTGTTCGAAGTACTGGTTCAAGTCGCGAATCGTTAAGACAGCGTTATTTGTCATTGTCGGCGTGCTCCTTTTCTTCCCCATTATCCTGCGCATTCAGCGTCGCGATGTGCTGACGGTTCAGCCGCCGCCGGGTACTGGTCTTGACCCGGTTGCGCACCCACGGCAGGGCCAGCAGCACCGTCAACAGACCAGCGTAGAAAAGCCGCAGGTCGTTGGGGTCCACGCCCAGCCACAGAACCAGCGCGATAATCAGCCGGTAAATGATGGCGCCGATGATGATCGTCAGCAGCCGCTTGCCAAAGGTCAGGTTGCGCACCAGCACCTCGCCAATGATGATGGCGGCCAGGGCGATGACGATGGTCCCGACCCCCATGGAAATATCGGCGTAGCCGTTGGACTGGGCCATCAAGGCACCGGCCAGCGCAATCAAGCCGTTGGAGAGCATGTAGATAACGATCTGCATGTTGGCCACGTGCACGCCGTTGGCCGCGCTCATATCGGGATTATCCCCGACGGCGCGGGCGGCCAGGCCCATTTCTGTATTGAAGAAAAGCACCAAGAGAATCATGATGACTGCGACGAGCAATGCCCCGACGATGATCACCTGGGTGGTGTTGCTGAAGCGGGCGAACGCACTGAAGACGGTCGTCTGGTTCAGCAGGGCGATGTTGGCCTTGCCCATGATGCGCAGGTTGATGGAGTACAGGCCGGTCAGGGTCAAGATCCCGGTGAGCAGCGCCGGGATGCGCAGACGGGTGTACAGCAGGCCAGAAACCAGGCCCGCTGCCATGCCGCCCAGCATTCCCACCAGCGTCGCCAGCCAGGGGTTGGCGTGGTTGGCGATGAGGCTGGCCGCGAAGGCCGCCCCCAGCGGGAAAGCGCCCTCGGCCGTCATATCGGCGATGTCCAGGATGCGGAAGGTGAGATAGACCCCGATGGCCATGATCGACCAGATCAGGCCTTGGGAGATGCTCGATAACAGTATATCCATAATGTCGTGGTGTCCTCCTATTCTATGATGGCGCGGTTACTTGGTGCCGACGATCTTTTGCGGGTCAATATTGAAGACCTTCGCCATTTTATCATTAACGACCAAGCCCACGTTTTGGGGCATTTCCACCGGCAGATCCTGGGGCTTCTTGCCCTTGATGATCTTGACGGCCATCTTGGCGGTTTGAGCCCCTAAATCGGTGTAACTGAAGCCGTTGGTGGCCACGCCGCCGAGCTTCACCATCGGGCCAGTGGCGGGAATGACAGGCACTTTCTTATCCGCAGACACCTTGCCAACAGTGGCCATGGCAGCTGTCAGTACGTTATCGGCCGGCATGTAGATGGCATCGACCTGGCTGGCCAGGGCGGTCATCGTCTGCTGCACGTCCGCCGTGGTCGCTACGGTCTTGGCATCAGCACTTAGGCCCAGCTTCTTGAGGGCTGCTTGTGCCAGTTTAATAGAATAAACCGAGTTGGGCTCTGCGGCGTTGTACAGCAGGCCGATTTTCTTGGCCTTGGGGAACAGCTTGTGCAGCAGTTCGATCTGGCCGGCGACGGGGACCATGTCGCTGGTGCCGGTGACGTTGCCGCTGGGTTTCTTCATGCTGGTGGTCAAACCGGCGGAAACGGGGTCGGTGATGGCGGTGAACAGTTGGGGCGTGTCCTTATCCGCTTGAAGCAGGGCCTGGGCAGCCGGGGTGGCGATGGCCACGTTGACGGTGTTCTTATCCTTGGCCAGCTTTTCGCTCATACTCTTCAGGTTGGCCTGGTCGTTTTGGGCGTTCACGTAATCGATGGTCAGGTTCTTCCCCTGGGTGTAGCCTTCCTTCTTCAACTCGGCGATGAACCCCTTCCGAGCTTGGTCCAGGGCACTTTGATCCATCAGCTGCAAGATGCCGATTTTGACTTTGGCATCCTTGCCGCTGGCGCTGCTATTGGCTTTGCTGCCGCAGGCACTGACGAGGACCGCCAGTGCGATGGTCAAGACGAGCATGAGTCCAGTATGCTTTTTCATGATGATTTCCTCCCGCTGCTGTTTCACGTGAAACAGTGCATTCTATTTGATTGCTTTTACTTTTGTTTAACGACGGCTTGGGGATCGACGTGGAACGCTTGGGCAAACTTCTTGTTCACCACCAGGCTGATGTCCTTGGGCTGTTCCACCGGCAGGTCGGCGACTTTCTTCCCCTTCAGAATCTTGATCGCCATCTGCGCAGTCTGGGCACCGAGCTTGGTGAAGTCGATGCCGTTGGTGGCGACGCCGCCCAGCTGGACCATCGGCCCCGTGGCCGGGATCACCGGCACTTTGGTATCCAGCGAGACCTTGCCAACGGTGGCCATCGCCGCCGTCAGGACATTGTCCGCGGGGATGTAGATGGCATCCACTTGGTGGGCCAGGGCCGTCGTCGTCTGCTGCACATCCGCGGTGCTGGCGACGGTTTTAGAAATGGATTGAAGGCCTAGTGCAGCGACTGCCTTCTTCGCCATCTTAATGGCGGATAAGGAGTTGGGTTCGCTGGCATTGTACAACAGCCCAATCTTTTTGGCTTGCGGGAACAACTGGTGCAGCAGTTTGATCTGCCCGGCCACTGGCACCGTGTCCGTCGCCCCCGTCATGTTGGCGCTGGGCTTGGCCAGCGTCTTGGTCAGTCCCGCCGCTAACGGGTCGAAGATGGCGGTGAAGAGCAGCGGTGTCTTCTTATCCGCTTGCAGCAGCGCTTGCGCCGCCGGGGTGGCGATCGCCACATTGACGTTGTTTTGATCCTTAGCCAGTTTTTCACTCATGGTTTTGAGGTTGGCCTGGTCGTTTTGGGCATTGACGTAATCAATCGTCAGGTTCTTGCCCTGGGTGTACCCCTCTTTTTTCAGTTCAGCGATGAAGCCCTGGCGCGTTTCGTCCAACGCGTTTTGGTCCATCAGCTGTAAGATACCAATTTTGACTTTGCCGTCCGTACTGCCCTTTGCTTTCTGACCGCTGCAGGCACTGCTCAAGGCCAATAACCCAACGGTCAGGACCAGGGCAGCGAGTTTGATTCCCTTACTGTGTTTCATCACAATTCCTCCTCGGCGGTCAGGGCGCATGGTTAATGGCCGGACCGCACGATTTCTTTTGGATCGATTTTGAATAAGTGCGCAAGTTTCTGGTTCACGACCAGCCCCACGTCGGCCGGCTTTTCCACCGCCAGGTCGGCGGGTTTCTGGCCCTTGATGATCTTGATGGCCATCCGGGCAGTTTGGGCGCCCAGTTTCTTATAATCGATACCGTTGGTGGCGACCCCGCCAGCGGGGACCATGGTGCTGGCTGCCGGGACTACCGGGACCTTCTTCTCGGCGGAGACCTTGCCCACCGTGGCCATGGCGGCCGCGACCACGTTGTCTGCCGGCACGTAGACGGCGTCGGCCTTAGCGGCCAAGGACGTCATCGCTTGGGCCACATCATTGGTGCTGGCCACGGTTAGACTGGTGGTATGCAGCCCCAGCTTGGCAATCGCCGCCTTCGCCATCTTCACTTGGACCAAGGAATTCGGCTCCGCCGCGTTATACAGCAGGCCGATGGTCTTGGCCTGGGGAAACAGCTGGTGCAGAAGCTTGATCTGACCGGCCACCGGCACCAGGTCGGTGGTCCCGGTAATGTTCCCGCCGGGCTGGGCCAGGCTGCGAACCAGTTTGGCCCCCACCGGATCGGTGATGGCCGTGAACAGGAGCGGTGTTTCTTTATCCGCCAGGGCCAGCGCCTGGGCGGCGGGCGTGGCAATCGCCAGGTTCACCGTGTTCTTATCTTTGGCCAATTGCTCACTCATGCTTTTTAGATTCGCCTGATCATTCTGAGCGTTGACGTAATGGATAGAAAGGTTCTTGCCGTCTTTGTACCCCTGCTTGGCCAGTTCAGTGATGAACCCCTCCCGAGCATCGTCCAGGGCCGTTTGGTTCATCAATTCCAGGATACCGATCTTGATTTGTTTGGTGCCGCTGCTGCCTTGGGCTTGCTGGCCGCAAGCCGTGAGCACCAGGAGCAATAAGGCGCTCAATCCAGTGATGAGCCAGTATCGTTTCGTTAACTTTGCCAATTTTTTCATGCGGGGTCCTCCATCAATTTCTTCTCCAAGGTCAGCACCAGGCATAAAAAATGCCGTTCC
Organism: Schleiferilactobacillus shenzhenensis LY-73; assembly: GCF_000469325.1. Lineage (GTDB taxonomy): Bacteria > Bacillota > Bacilli > Lactobacillales > Lactobacillaceae > Schleiferilactobacillus > Schleiferilactobacillus shenzhenensis. Next base: position 48,184 of record NZ_KI271587.1, read on the forward strand.
CCGCAATCGCGATGATCGACGGGGAACGGCTCCAAAAAATATTATCTCGGGCCCTGCCGCATCGATTATCTCGATCTATGCGGCGGGTGCACATCAATGTGTACGGCCATCATAGATACAAACGCTGAGGTCTGCATCCACGATGGGGTACAAACCGGCTATCTATAATAGTCGTAGTAAAATCGGTGATTGAGTTGTGTTATGGCTGCAGTTTGCATGCTAGCACACTCCTAAATGAGCGAACGCTCATGTATTTGTTATGAACACTACTCTACACTGAGACTCAGATGGTTGTCAAGCATTTAACGTGACTTTTTTCACCGGGGCCTGAGCGACCGTTCCGAGAGACCGGTATAATGGGGATAATTACTCTTTAGGAGGTCTGGTCATGATCAAGAAACACCCGCTCCACGCCGGTCAAGAATGGATTGCCGTAACCACCCCGACAACGGTAGATTATCAAGACTTGGAGTCCACCGCCGGACTGCCGGCACGGTTCACCCCCTACTTGGCCGATATGCGGGAACGGGCCCGCCTCGAATACGATACCGCCAGCGGCTACTGGTTGCTGGTCTTCCGCTTTGTCAATAAGGAAGCAGCCCCCGGCGGCTTTCTGACCCTGCCCATCACCTTCGTCTTCAACAGTGCCCGGCTGATCAGCGTTATTCCCGACGCTGACGGGACCACCGTGATCGACCAGCTGCAGGGTATCATCCAGCAGGCGGCCGACAACGACCGGTCCATCTTCCTGCTCCTGTTCGACCTGCTCTTCGCGCTGAGCACCGACTACTTCGACGTGCTGGACACGATCAACGACCGCCGCAGCGAGCTGGAGAACTGGCACAAGCGGCCGACCAACACTCAGGTCAGCGCCCTGACCCAGCTGGCCCAGCAGACGGTCTACCTGACCACGGCCGAGAACAACAACCTCATCGCCATTCGCCGCTTCATGATGGCCACCAACTCCCCCACTGACCCCCTGGAGCTGAATGCCGAAGAGAAGGAGCGGCTCAACGATGTGCTGATCGAGATCCAGCAGGGGCAGCAGATGGCCCAGATCGCCGCAGACATCATCGACCGGGTGACCGACGGCTTCAGCAACGTTCTCAACAATAACCTGAACGGGACGATGCGCTTCCTCACGGTGTGGAGCATCGTCTTGATGATCCCGCCAGTGATCACGGGCTTCTATGGCATGAATGTCGCCCTGCCCTTCGCGAACCGGCACGACGCGTGGTTCTGGACCATCATCTGGTCGCTGGTGGGGATCATTGTGCTGGGGATTTGGTACATTCTGTACGACAAGCGGCGGCGGTGAGAAAAGAAGGCCTTCTCTGGCCCGGGTGACTCTGGGCTGCGCGAGCGCCGTGCCAAAGCTCCGGCAAAACGGGCTGGAACGCGGTGGGCACGGTTTGAGCCCGTTTTGCCTCCGCTTGCTACGCGTTGGCACTGAGTCACACCCCCCTATTTCACAGCTGAGTCCCCCAATCTGCTCCGCCCCTCGTCACCCTACATTTTCGGAGACTGGAACAGTCTTGTTCGCCACTAAACGCTGGCGGCTTCCTCCCCCAATAACACGACAATCACCTGCGTATTCAAAGTGTGGGCGGCACCCCGCCGGCTAATATGTCCTGACACCGAAGACTTTACGATCGGGTAGGATGTAGGCGATTTGGGCCCGGAGGCTGGCGGGCGTCAGCCATGAAATTGTTGT
>NZ_KI271587.1:50057-55507 GCF_000469325.1 Schleiferilactobacillus shenzhenensis LY-73
TCGCGACCAATCTAAATACCCTCCGTTCACTGGCATTCAGTCAACGGAGGGTATTTTGTACACCGTCTTTTCTCACCACTGATCCGTTTCTTCCTGGTATTGCGCCACCGCCCAACGACTGTGGACATAGGCGCTGCGGAGGTCGCTGATGTGCTTGCTGTCGGCCTTGGACTGGTCCAGAAGGTCTTGGGCAACCTTGATGCGGCGGCGCAGGGCGGCGGCGCCGGGGGCCAGAGGGTCGGCAGCTTGGTGGGTGAGGGCCGCGAGCTGGCTTTGGAGCGCGGTGACTCGGCCTTGGAAGGCGTTGGCCGCCTGCTCGAGGCGCCGCAGGTCGGCCTTGAGCGGAGCAGTGGCGGCGTCGATGCGGATGAAGTCAGCGTAAGGCATGTCTCCCTTGAGCTGGTTGCACTCGCTGCAAGCCAGCGTCAGGTTGGCGATGGTGTTGTCGGCGCTGACGCTGACCGGGTCCATGTGGTCCACACTGTTGCCATAACGGCCGCAATACTGGCAGATATGGTGATAGTGCTCGCGAATATATTGGCGGGTGGTCAGGTCCAGCGTGTTTTGGTTGAACAGCTTCTGGACCGGATAGCCCCAGGCGGCCAGAACGGTCGGCAGGTCGCCGCTGGGCCACTCATCCGGCGGGGTGTGGAGCATCTGCCAGAGCTGGTCAGAAAAGTCCGCCGGTGAAATGGCCGCCGCCACTGCCGGCGGGGCCACTGCAAAACTGTCGGCGATGCCTTCCGCCTGGCGCCGGGCCGTTTTGGTCAAGGTCAGCGGCTGACCCGTGGTTTGCTCGGCGCCGGTGTAAGTCAGACCGGTGCCTTGGCTAAACAGTTGGCTGGCCGGATTGGCAAAGTCCCCGGCGGCCACCCCGTGGGCACGGCACATGGCGCAGATGCTGGCTGCTTGGCTATCTGTCACAAAGGCACTGCTCTCCCAGCGCAGCGTACAGTGGGCACAGGTCCATTTCACAGCGCCTTCGCCTCGATTTCATCACTCGTGGGATAGTGCAGGCGGCTGCGGCCGTCCCCTTCCGTTTCCACCCACAACTGGTCGGGGATCTGCTGACGCAGTTCCCGCACGTGGGAAATAATACCGATGATCCGCTGCTGACCTTCGATGGATTGCAGCGCGTCGATGGCCCCAGCCAGGGCGTCTTCGTCCAGTGAGCCGAAGCCTTCATCGACGAACAGAGCATTGATCTGGATGCCGCCGCTCTCGTTTTGGACCACTTCACCGAGTGCAAGTGCCAGACTCAGCGCCGTGAGGAAGCTCTCGCCGCCGGACAGCGTATGCACCGACCGGGTGGCGCCCACGTTGTCGTCGAAAACATCCAGCTCGAGGCCGGTATTCGTGGCGTAAGCCCCGTTTTCTTTATGCAGCTGCAGCTCGTAGCGGCCGTTGGTCAGCCGGTCCAAGCGGCTGTTGGCAATACGCAGGACTTCCTGCAAGTAAGCCCGCAGGACATAGCGCTCCAGACTCAGCTTGATAGCCCCCTTGCCATTCACCGTCTCGCTCAGCTGGGCCCATTCCCGGGCGATAGCCGCTTGGTCGGCTTGGTCCTTGACCAGCCGGGCCATTTCTTTCTCCGCCTTCAGCGTCTGAGCGGCCGCTGCTTGGGCGGTGAAGAAGGCCTGGTTGGCGGTATTCGCGTCGGCCTGCAGAGTTGCCACAGCGGCCTGCAGTGCAGCCACATCCGGGGCCGGCTGGCCGTTGATCGCGGCTTCTACCTGGACCAGTTGGGCCGCCACGGTGGTCATCTGGGTCTGATACTCGTCCCGCTGCTGGCGCAGCGCCGGCAGCTGTTTCAGCGCGGCGAAGAGCGCCGGCAGGTCGGCGGCGGCGATGGTGGGTGTATGGTCCGCCAGCGCGACGGTCAGCTGCTGCTGGTCGTCTGTGAGTTGGGCCTGGGCCGCCGCCTGGTCATGCTGGGCAGCCGCGATGCGGGTAGTCAACGTGGTCACTTGGGTCTGCTGCTGCTCCTTGGCCTGCTGGGCCGCGGTCTGAGCCTTCTGCTGGGCCTGAACCTGAGCGGTCAGCTGGGCAATAGCCGCTTGCAGGGCCGCCGCCGTCGGGTAGTCCGCCGGTAATTGGGCCTGAGCATCGGCGGCCGTCGTCTGGGCTTGGGCCGCCGCCTTATCAGCGGCGTTCGCCTGGTCTTGGGCCGTGGTGACGGCCTTCTGCTGCTGATCGATCGCCGGTTGCAAGCGAGCGGCCGCCGCAGCGGCTTGGGTCGCCATCTTCAGAGCGGTTTGGTTGGCCCGCTGAGCAGCCGTGATCGTCGTCCGCTGCTGGGCCAGCCGCTGCTGCTCGGCCGTCAGCGCAGCCGGCCAATCCGTGGGTACGTCCGCTTCCGGCTGATACGTCTGCCACGCGGCCTGCAGCTGACTGGCCGCCTTTTGCAGCTGGGTCATCCCCTGCTGCTGTTCACTGGCGAGGGCCGCCTGCCGCTGACTGGCCTTTTGCCAAGCTTGCTCGGCAGCGTCCCGCTGGGCATCGGTGACCGTCACGGTGACGGTACTCACTGCGGGCTCTGGGTGGTCCAGACTGCCGCAGACCGGGCACGGCTGGCCGGGCAGCAGGTCCTGGCTGAGCCGGGCAATTTGGCCGGCTGCCCAATCGCTCTTTGTCTGCTGATAAGCGGCGGCTAATTCTTGGGCCTTTTTCGCGGCAGCGGCTGCTTTGTTGCTCACCGCTGCCACGGCATCAGCGGCCTGCTGCCAAGCCTGCCATTGGGCGGTGACGGTATGCAAGTGTTCTTCCGCTAATGCCGCGTCGTGCTTTTGCTGGTCCAGCTGGTTTTGCTGGGTCAGCAGAGCGGACTGCTGGGCCGCTGCCGCTTGGGCTTTTTGCAGCGCCGCCTGCTGCTCCGCCAGGGCCGCGGTCTGCTCCTTGACGGCCGCTTGGGCTTTTTGCAGCAACCGGTCGGCGGCCGCCGCCTGCTTCTTGGCGGCCGCCACTTTGGCAAACTGGGGCAGTAAATCAGTCAGCTTGGCGGCTTGTTCCCGAGCCTGGTCAACCGCCGGCTGCTGCTTCACCAGATCTGCCAGCTGCTGTTCGGCGGCCTGCAAGGCCTGCTGGGCCGTCGCCAGCTGGGCCCGGCTCGCGGTTTCAGTCTGCTGCGCCTCAGCTAGCCGGGTCTGCCGGTCGCTGATCCGCTGCTGCAAGGGCAGAAGCGTTTGGCTGAACTCCAGCTGGCTGATCTGCTGGGTCAGCGCCGTCATGTCATCCCTTTGCTCCGCCAGCGCCGCCTGCCGGGTCCGCAGGGCCGCCGCACTCTGCCGCTGCTTCGCCAGTTCCTGACCGGCGTGCAGCGTGTCCTGACTCGCCGCCAACTTCTTCTGGGCGGCCTGCTGGGCCGTCTGGGCCGCCTGTACCTCAGCCTGCTGCTGGGAATGGAGCGTTTCTAAGAACTGCCCCCACTGCGCCTGATAATTCAGCGGGCTCGTCAAATAAGGCGTCACTTCTTCCGTCATCGTCTCCGGCCAGGGCAGCTGCTGGAGCAGGCTGCTCAGCTGTTCGTCCACGCGGCTGGCGGCGTTTTGGGCCGCCTTGGCGTGCTGGCTGATGACGTCGCCCCAGCGGCGGTACTTGGCGGTGCCGAACAACTGGCGCAGGACGCCCTCTTTCTCGTTACTGTCAGCGTTGAGAAACTTGCGGAATTCTCCCTGGGGCAGCAGCACGATCTGAGTGAACTGCTCTGCCGTCAGCCCCAGCAAATCACGCAGGTGGTCATCCACAGAACGGGTCTTGGTGTATTCATGGAGCTGTTTCTTACCCTTGAAGACCGCCAGCTTGGCCGTGGCATTGTATTCTTTATACCCTTCCCCACGCTTCTTCTTCAGCCGCTGCTTCGGTTCCCGGCTGAGGACATAAGTCAGCTCGTCTTGGGTGAAGGTAAAGGTTACCCGGGACGGTTCAGTCTCGTCGGCAAAATTGCTGCGCAAAGATGCCCCTTCCCGCTCGCCGGCATCCACACTGGCGTCACCGTAGAGAGCGAAGCGCATGGCATCGAATAAGGTCGACTTACCGCTGCCGGTCTTGCCGCTGATCAGAAACAGCGGCACTTCTGCAAACCGGGTGAAATCCAGGGTCTCATCCACATATGGTCCAAAGTTACGGACCACGATCGTCTTCGGGATCATTCTTGTGCCTCCATTTCTGCCCAGGTCTGCTTCAGCCATTCCGTCTGCCGGTCCGTCAGAGGTGTCTCCTGCATCTCCGTGTAGAAATCCGCCGCCAGCTTCTGGGGATCCAGGTGGCGCTGCACGGTCAGGACCGGCGCTTCATCATCCCGCGCCCGGCCATGGGCCCGCTTGATCTCCAGAATATGCGGGTACTGCCCCCGCAGGATCTGCATCACATTGGGAATCACCTGGGTATCGGTCAGGGTAATGGCCAGGTAGTCGTCCTGAGCATCCGGCGGTAAGAAATCCGGCTTCGTCAGGTCCGCGAAGCTGGCCGTGATCGCCTGCAAGTCGTGGGGCGACGTCAGCGGCCGCCATTCAACGGTTCCGGCGGTGGTGTCCACGATCCAGACCCCTTTCTCATCGCCGGCTTCGGAAGCGGAGAACTTCAGCGGCGAGCCGCTATATCGGACTTTCTCATCATGCAAGGCGTGGTGGCTGTGGAGGTGGCCCAGGGCGACGTAATCGAAGACCTGGAGCAGATCCACGGGGACAGCGTCCAAGCCGCCCACTTTACTGGTCGTCTCCGAATCCGTCTGACTGGCGCCGGCCGCGAAGAGATGGGCGACCAGGACGTGCTTCTTGTCCGGGGCAAACTTGGCCTGCATCGCCTGGACGATGGCGGCCATGGCCAGCGGCACGGTGGTCAAACTGTCGTCGGCGAAGTACTGGCGGGCAGCAAACGGCTGCCAAAACGGCAGCAGGAAAAACTGGGTGTCCCCCAGCGTAACCGGTTCGTCGATGGCCTGGGCCAGTGCGGTGTGCAGGTAGTAGTGCGTTGCCTTAAACCAGGGGGACCCGGTCCCCAGCCGCACCGGGCTGTCATGGTTGCCGCTGATCACCAGTAGCGGCAGCTGGTCGGTCAGGTTCAGCGTCTGGATCATCCCGTTGACCGCCTCCACCGACTCTTCGTTGGCCAGCGCCCGGTCGTACACGTCCCCGGCGATGACCAGGGCATCGACGTGTTCGCTGCGGGCCACATCCCGAATCTGTTCGAACACCGCCTGCTGATCCGCCAGCAGGTCGAAGCTGTTCAGCCGCTTGCCGATGTGCCAATCGGCCGTATGCAAGAAGCGCATCACCATCACCATCCTTTTCGTCATGTTTCCAGTATAACAAGAAAGGCTATCTTCGAACATCTGTTCCAACTGATATTTTTGCTCTCCTGAGGACGTGCCAAAGCTCCGCAAGCTCCGGAAAAATGGGCTGGAACGTGGTGGGCACGGCTTGAAGACTTTTAGCAAAGACCGCTAAAAGTCT
>NZ_KI271587.1:55600-137603 GCF_000469325.1 Schleiferilactobacillus shenzhenensis LY-73
CCGGGGACAAATTTTGTAGTTCTCACATCTCCCGCACTTGCTATAATGAAAGCATCTCAAACGAAGGACGTGGCAGTATGCGTGCACTGGAACGAGCCGAGCTGCAAGAAAAGTTCCCCACCAAAGAAGCCTTGACCACCGAGATCATCAACCTGGAAGCCATTTTGAACCTGCCCAAGAGCACCGAAGCGTTCATGAGCGACATCCACGGAGAGTTCGATGCCTTTGACCATATTCTCAGGAACGCCTCCGGCAACATCGTCATCAAGATCCAAGACCTGTTCAGCGGCCAGATGACACCCCAGCGGCAGAAGGTCTTTGCCTTTCTCATCTATTACCCCGCCGACCGGATCAAGATCGTCCAGCAACATCTGACCGACCCGGACGACCTGCGCCAGTGGTACCTGGACACGTTCCGTCACCTGCTGGAGATGCTGCGGTACTGTGCCACGAAGTACACCCGGTCGAAGGTGCGCAAAGCGTTGGACCCGAAGTTCGTCTACATCACCGAAGAACTGCTCTACGGCGACTTCAGCACGGAAGATAAGAAGAAATACTACGCCCAGATCACCGATGACCTGATTGCCCTGCACACGGCGGACGACTTCATCATCGCTCTCTGCCACACGATCCAGCGGTTGGTGGTCGATCACCTGCACGTGGTCGGCGACATCTACGACCGCGGCCCAGCCCCGGACAAGATCATGGACCGCTTGATGCGCCACCACTCCGTCGACCTGCAGTGGGGCAACCACGACATCCTCTGGCTGGGGGCGGCCGCCGGTTCCCAGCTGTGCATCGCCAACCTGCTGCGCATCTGCGCCCGCTACAATAACCTGGCGATCGTGGAAGATGCGTACGGCATCAATCTCCGCCACCTTTCTCTCTTAGCCGAGAAATACTACCAGGACAATCCCGGCTTCGCGCCGAAGATCATACGCGCTGACCGCCAGCCGAACCCGGCGGAACTGAGCCAGTTGACCAAGATCCACCAGGCCATCGCCATCATTCAGTTCAAGCTGGAGGGCCAAGCCATCGACCGCCGGCCGGAGTTCAAGATGCAAGCGCGCAAGCTGCTGGACAAGATCAGCCCGGACCGCCAGACCATTACCCTGGGCGGGCACACGTATCCCTTGATCCACGGCTGCTTCCAGACCGTGGACGCCAAGGATCCTTACGCCCTGCTGCCGGAGGAACAGGACGTCATCGACCAGCTCACCCGGGCCTTCGTCAACTCCGAGAAGCTCCACCGCCACATGGACTTCTTCATGGCCCACGGCAGTATGTACCTGGCCTATAACGGCAACCTGCTCATCCACGGCTGCGTCCCCGTCACGCCGGCCGGCGAGATGGAGGGCCTGGCCCTGGACGGCCACCTGTACAAGGGCAAGGTCCTGTTCGACATGCTGGAAGAAAACCTGCGGGAGAGTTACGCCACCCCCAGTCAGGGCGACGACCTCTCCACCGACCTGCTCTGGTACTTGTGGACTGGTCCGGAATCGCCCCTCTTCGGCAAGCGGGCAATGACCACCTTCGAGCGCTACTTCATCGCCGATCAGGCGACCCATGAGGAAGTGCCCAACAGTTACTACACCTTGCGCCACCAGCCCGAGTTCATCGAACACATCCTCACCGAATTCGGCCTGAACCCGACGAACGGCCGGGTGATCAATGGCCACACCCCGGTGAAGAAAGGCCAGTCGCCGATCCTCGCCGACGGCAAGATGCTGATCATCGACGGCGGCTTCGCCCGCGCCTATCAGCCCACCACCGGTATCGGCGGCTACACCCTGCTCTATAACTCCTACGGGCTCCAACTGGTCACCCTCCAGCCCTTCACCACCCGCGCTCAGGCCATCGCTGATTTGACCGACATCGTCACCACCAAGCGCATCGTGGAACAGGCCCGGGCCCGCCAGACCGTCGCCGAGACCGATGTGGGCCGCCGGCTGAGAGATGAGGTACAGACGTTGCTGAGTCTGCTGCAAGAAAAATCCGGCGGCTCGGAACCCAGCGCGTGACCTTGCCGCTGCTCTGGCCAGCCCGTTTCAGTTGAAATTGACCCCATTTTCCGTTAAAGTATTGGTTACTTATCGTAACCAACTCCGAATCAGCTTTCTGCGGGATTGGACATTCAGCCAGCGTCAGCGACGCGGGCTGAATGTCCGGTCCTTTCGTCTGTCCGCCATTATTTTTGGAAGGAGCCGAAATGATCAAATATGTTCTGAAACGCCTGGGCTACCTCGTCCTGACCCTCTTCATTGTCGCCACGTTCACGTTTTTCTTGATGAAACTGCTGCCCGGGACGCCGTTCAACAACCCGAAGATTGCCCCGGACCAAATCGCTGTCCTGCGCAAACAGTACGGGTTGGACCTGCCCGTCTGGCAGCAGTACCTCAACTACATGGTGGGCGTGGTCCACGGCCGTTTTGGCGAATCCTATCAGTTCACCGGCCAGAGCGTTTCTTATCTTATTTCTACCCGCATCGGCCCGTCGCTGCAACTGGGTGTCCAGGCGATGCTCATCGGCACCTTGCTGGGCATCCTGTTGGGGGCGGTCGCCGCGATGCGCAAGAACAGCTGGGTCGACGCCACCGCCACCATCTTCGCCATCATCGGCCGGTCGATCCCCAACTTCGTGATTGCCGCCCTGCTCCAATTCTGGCTGGCCTACAAGCTGCACTGGTTCCCCATCGCGCTGTGGACCGGCTTCTCGTCCAGCATTCTGCCCACCCTGGCCCTGGCCATGGCCCCACTGGCGAACACCGCCCGGTTCATGCGGACAGAAATGGTGGACGTCTTGAATTCCGACTATATCGAAGTGGCGCGGGCCAAGGGAAATTCTCAATGGCAGCTGGTCGCCCGCCACGCCCTACGCAATTCCATGATCCCCGTCGTGACGATCATTGGGCCGATGGCGGTCGACTTGATGCTGGGGTCCCTGGTGGTGGAAAACGTCTTTGCCATTCCCGGCATCGGCCAGCAATTCGTCCAGTCCATCACCACCAATGACTATCCCGTTATCATGGGACTGACGATGCTGTATTCCGCCATGCTCACCGGGGTCATTCTCATCGTCGACATTCTGTACGGCATCATTGATCCGCGTATCCGCTTGTCCGGGGAGGTGAACGCATGACGCCTCAATCACCAAGCAGGCCCCTCGGTCCGGAAGCCTTTAAGCCGGTGCCGGTGAATACCCAAGCCCAGGAACAGATTGCCGCGCCCTCCCTGACGTTCAGCCAAGACGCCCGCAGCCGGCTTAAGCAAAACAAGCTGGCGCTGGTGTCCTTTTGGCTCCTTGTTTTCATCGGCAGCGCCGCTTTGCTGTCCCTCTGGTTCTCTCCGGCGAATCCCAACACGCAGCATTTGGCGTATACCCACCTGCCGCCGAAGTGGGGCAATTTGAACGTGCCGTTTTTTAACGGGTACCGGGACGGCGTGGATTTGTATGCCCGCAGCGGGGTGCCCCGGGGGACGTATTTCTTCCTGGGCACCGACTACTTAGGCCGGGACCTGCTCGCGCGTATCCTGGTGGGCACCCGGGTCTCCTTGTTCATTGCCCTGCTGGCCACCTTCTTTGACCTGACGATCGGCGTCTTCTACGGCCTCATCGCCGGCTGGCGAGGCGGCCGCACGGATACGATCATGCAGCGCCTCATCGAAATCATTTCGTCGGTGCCCAACCTGATCGTGGTCATCTTGATGCTGCTGGTGTTTAAGCCCGGCTTGACCTCCATCATTCTGGCCATCGCCATGACCGGCTGGGTCACCATGGCCCGGCTGGTGCGGGCAGAAACGCTGCAGCTGAAGAACCAGGAATTCATTCTGGCCGCCCGCACCCTGGGCGAAACCAGCCGCCGCATCGCCGTCAAGCACTTGCTGCCCAACCTCAGCTCGACCATTATCATTCAGACCATGTTCACGATCCCGTCGGCCATCTTCTTTGAGGCCTTTCTCAGCTACATCGGCATCGGCTTGCCGGCACCGACAGCGAGTCTGGGCACGCTGCTGGCGGACGGGCAGAAAGTTCTCCAGCTCTATCCCAGCGAGCTGGTCTTCCCGGCCATCATCATCGTGGTGCTCATGCTGGCCTTCAACTTGCTGGCGGACGGCTTGCGGGATGCCTTCGATCCCCGCAGCAGCAGATAAGGAGGATATGTATGGTTCAACCAACAGATAGTCCGATATTGTCCGTTGAAAATCTCCGGGTCGACTTCGCGACCTTCGCTGGTCCGGTGCACGCCATTCGCGACGTCAGCTTCACCCTGAATAAGGGAGAAACGTTGGCCATCGTCGGCGAATCCGGCTCGGGCAAGTCCGTCACCGTCCGCTCGATCATGGGTCTGCTGGCCAACAATGCCCGCATCGTGGCGGGCCGTATCATGTTCCAAGACGCGGATATACTTAAAAACACCAAGCGGCAGCTGAATGCACTGCGGGGCAACGACATTGCGATGATCTTTCAAGACCCCATGACCAGTCTGGATCCGACGATGCCCATCGGTAAGCAGGTCGCTGAACCGCTCCGCCTGCATACCTCGATATCAGAGAAGAAAGCCCTGGCGGAGGCGGTCCGGGTGCTCCAGCTGGTGGGCATCCAGGATGCCGCTGAACGGTTGAAGGATTATCCCCACCAATTTTCTGGCGGCCAGCGGCAGCGAATCGTCATTGCCATGGCCATCATCACCCAGCCCCAGATCCTGCTGGCCGATGAACCGACCACGGCCTTGGACGTCACGATTCAGGCGCAGATCATCCACTTGTTGAAGGAAATCCAGGCCACGACCGGCACGTCGATTATCTTCATTACCCATGATTTGGGTGTCGTGGCCGGTATTGCGGACCGGGTCGCCGTCATGTATGCCGGCAAAATCGTCGAATACGGCATGGTTGACGAGATTTTCTACAACCCCCAGCATCCCTATACGTGGGGGCTGCTCGAAGCGATGCCGACGCTGACGACGAGTGCGGACCGGCTGTACACCATCCCCGGTACGCCGCCGGACCTTTTGGCGCCGCCGCCTGGTGATGCCTTTGCTCCGCGCAATCCCTTTGCCATGCAGATTGACTTGGCGGAGCAGCCGCCTTTCTTCCCCGTCTCCCCGACCCACGCGGCGGCGACCTGGCTGCTGCATCCGGCAGCGCCCCAGGTCACCCTGCCGCCGGAAATCGCCCGCCGCCGCCAAATCTGGGCGGCGCGGTTCGCTCATTAGGAGGTGTCCCTGTGAAATGACCAATGATTCTGTCACGACGTCCGCCAAGCGGCCCGTGCTGGTGCAAGTTGACCACTTAGTGCAAACATTTAACCCGGGAAAGAAGGATGAAGTCAAAGCCGTCCAGGACATTTCTTTTTCCATCTACCAAGGCGAGACCCTGGGGCTGGTGGGCGAGTCCGGATCCGGCAAGACTACCACAGGACGCTCGCTGATCCGCTTATACCAGCCCACCGGCGGCGACGTACTTTTTGCCGGCCAAAACATTGCCCGGCTGCGCACCGGTTCCCCGGCCATGCGGGACTTTCGCCGCAAGGTGCAGATGATTTTCCAAGACCCTTACGCTTCTTTGAATCCGCGGATGAAGGTCAAAGACATCATCGCTGAGGGGATCGATATCCACCACTTGGCCGCCAGCGCCGCCGACCGGGACAACCGGGTCAACGCCCTGCTCGCTCAGGTGGGTCTGAACCAGGACCACGCCAACCGCTATCCCCACGAATTCTCCGGCGGCCAGCGGCAGCGCATCGGGATTGCCCGGGCACTGGCCGTGGAACCGGAATTCATCATCGCCGATGAACCGATTTCTGCGCTGGACGTTTCCATCCAAGCCCAGGTGGTGAACTTGTTGAAGGACATTCAGGCCAAACAGGGTCTGACCTATTTGTTCATCGCCCACGACCTCGCGATGGTCAAATACATTTCTGACCGGATCGCCGTCATGCACAATGGCCGGCTGGTCGAACTGGCCAGCGCCGATGAGGTCTACAACCATCCCTTGCACCCGTATACGAAAAGCTTGCTGTCGGCGATTCCCATTCCGGACCCAGCAATCGAGCGGCAGCGGACACCGCTGGTTTACGATCCCCGAGAGGCGGAAGATAATCGGCCGCGGCAGCTGGTGGCGGTCTATCCCGAGCACTATGTCTGGGCCGCGGCGGACGAGGTGGCCGCGTATCAGGCTGCTGCGGTGCGGCAACATAGAGAAGAGCGCTAAGAGGCGCAGATACCAAAAAGTTCCGTGGAAAGCGTAGGCTTCTGCGGAACTTTTTGTCATCGGATGCGCAACAAAAAGAGCCTTGCCGCGGCAAGGCTCTCGGGTGATGCATGATGATTGATTCTCAAAAGAATTGGTCGCTAAACGTATGCCGGGGCATCAGACCCGCCTGCCGCTTCCGGGAACGCGTTGGCAATCGTCTGATATTCCGCTGGGCTCAATCGCACATCCAAAGCCTTAATGTTCTGAACGACTTGCTCCGGCTTACGGGCGCCGGGGATAACGACGCTCACGTTGGGGTTAGCCAGGTACCAGGCAAGAAAGACGTCGACCAAACTGGTGTGGTGTGCTTGGGCAATCGGCCTGATTTGGTCAATCGCCGCAACATTTTTCTTGAACCGTTCTGGGCCGAAGTTCACCGGATCATGGTCGAATTGCCAGTCCCCCTTCTGGAAGACCTGGTCGGCTTGGTACTTGCCGGTCAGGAGGCCCAGAGCCAGCGGCTCATAAGGTACGAAAGAAATGTGATTGGCTTTCAGATACGCAAACTCCTCCGCCTCAGGGTTACGGTGGATCAGACTGTACTTCCCCTCGACAATATCCACATAACCGTCCTGGTTAGCCTCTTTGATCTGGTCGAGAGAAAAGTTGGAGACCCCAATCGCGCGAATCTTACCAGCCTCCCGGGCCTCTTCCAAGGCGCCGACTGCCTCGTACTTCGGTGTGTCTTCGTCGGGAAAGTGAATGTAGAAGACATCAATATAGTCTGTCTGCAGCCGCAGCAGCGCATCATCCACGGCTTTTTTTAGAAATTCCGGTCGATTATTGTGAGCCATGTTCTGGGCCGGGTCGTGGGAGGCCTTAGTTGCCAGCACAACCTGGTGCCGGTCGTAGTCCTTCAATACCTGCCCGATAATTTCTTCCGAACGGCCATTACCGTAACGGAAAGCCGTGTCCAGCATCTGAATGCCGTTGTCCAGGGCCGTGCGGACGACCTCAGCGCCCTGCTTGTCATCCAAGTCAGGGAACAGGTTATGCCCGCCCACTTTGTTGGTGCCCAAGCCCAAGGGCATGGACGTAACATCACTTTTGCCGATTGTTACTGTTTTTGCCATGTGATCACCTCATGTCCATTATCTCGCAAAACATCCTGGTCGTGGTAATCGAGAGCGACGACCCTTCACGCCTTGTCATATATAATTGACATTCCCCCTGACCCATGAGACAATATCGTTAGGATGTCAATTATATGTGACATATCCCAAGGAGGCCGTCATGAATCGCGTCCGAGAGTTCCGGAAAGCACTGCATTTGTCACAACTCGCGCTGGCGAATGAAATTGGGGTTGCCCGACAGACCGTGAATTTGATTGAAAATGCCAAATACAACCCCAGCTTGGACTTATGCATCAGCCTCGCTCAAGCTTTACACACGGATCTGAACACGTTGTTTTGGCCGCCCACACTGGCGGCCGCCAAGGAGGATGAGCAGGATGGATAGACTCAATCGGTTGGTCTTTGGCATCTCACCGGCGGACGAATATCAGCAGCGGACATTTGACCGGATTGGCGGCCGTTATGCGGCCATTGGCGATCTCGCTCTCAGTCTCGCTACACTAGCTTCTGTCGTCTGGGATTGCTTCTTCTACCACTACATTTCGCTGGGCTCTTGGCTTTTGTTTGGTCTTCTGGCGGCCTTCGAGATCGGGATGATCCGCAGTATTCGGAAAAGCGCTCTCGACCAAGTGGATGCGGCCAGCGAAGCCGATGTGGTTCGCCTCCGTCAAGGCTTTAAGGATCGCCGCTTCGGGAATTTTCTTAAATTCACGCTCTTAGCCACTGCCGGCTGGCTGGCATCATTCTATTTCCTTCGGGACGGGGACCGGTACAGTTTCAATATCAATCTTCTCACCGCGCTTATCCCCGGAGCCATTTTCGGGTTCTTTTATGCCCGGTGGGTATACAAAAACGACTTGCGCCGCATTCACCGCAGTTGGGAAGACGATTAACCCGTGCAAAAAAGCAGCGGAACGCACCACGCAATCTGCGTGGCGTCGCTCCGCTGCTTTTCTTTTCTGTCAGTAAATTACTTGCTCAGCTTGCTCGCTGCGGCCTCGTCCACGATCACGGTCACGTGGTTGTGGTTCTGCAGCGCGCTGGCCGGCACGTGGTTCGTGACCGGACCCTCGACCATCTTCTGAATGGCATCGGCCTTGTTCTCGCCGTAAGCCATCAGCAGGATGTGCTTGGCCGTCATGATGGAGCCGATGCCCATCGAATAGGCGAAGCGGGGCACGTCTTCTTCGTTGTCGAAGAAGCGGGCGTTGGCGTCGATCGTCGACTGAGTCAGCGGTACCTTGTGAGTCTTACCGTTGAGCGGAGAGCCGGGCTCGTTGAAGCCGATGTGGCCGTTGCGGCCGATGCCCAGGATCTGCAGGTCAATGGGATTAGCGGCAATGATGTCGTCATATCGCTGCGTCTCAGCGTCCGCATCCTTCGCCAAGCCGTTAGGCACATAACTCGTCTTGAATGGCTTCTGGTTGAACAAGTGCTGCTGCATGAAGTAATGGTAAGATTGCGGATTGTCCGGCGCCAAACCGACGTACTCATCCAGGTTAATGGAGATCTTCTGGGAGAAATCCAAGTCGGACGCTGTCAACGCATTGTACAGCGTGATCGGCGTAGAACCCGTCGCCAAACCAAAGACCTTGGCATCTGCCGCTAAGGCTTCCTTGAAAATGTTGAACGCCTTTTGGCCGCCCTCTTGCGCATCCTTCACCGTAATAATATTCATCAATGATTCCCCTTTTCCGAAAAAGTCAGTGTTTTTCTTCGTTCTTACTGGTCTAGTCCAATTTTAACACGTTCGTTGGCGCTGTCAATATTGCAGATTGGGGATTTGTGGGACTTTTTACGGTTTTTTGAATCCTGCGCGGAAGAAAACAATTTCTAACCCGGTAACGTCCACTGCACTGTACTCATGAGGGCGAAGATTCCTTCCCCTGTTAGTGCTCTAGCCAAAACGGGCTCCGGCCGACAGCGGCACACGGTCTGAGGACCTTAAGCCACAAATCCCAAGTGCGGGGATTTCCGGCTTAGGGCCCCTTAGCCCAGGCGGCCTAACCGCTCAGCGCCGCCCTCTAGAATTCTTACCAATTTCCTTAAATCTTTAGTACAATGTGGTAGAGACTATCGTCGTGCGCACAGAGGGGTATGATCATGAGATTATTCAAGAGTAAGGAAAAGACGGAGCAGTCAGCACTAACGACGCTGCTCAGCGTCAATAAACAAGAGGCGGCAGCTGATCCGCAACCGGCAGCGCCGGAGCAGACCAGTGCAGCACCTGCCGACCAATCCGGCACGGCCGCACCAGCAACGGCCCCGGCGGTCACTGCGGTCTCGACCGCCGTATCGACTGCCGATGCAACGGACCTGCCGGAAGCAATTGACCGCCTGAAGAAACAGATGAAGGGCCTGGCAACGCAATACCAGGGACTGCGCCAGGAGCTGCAAACTAAGATGTTTGCCCGCCGGGACGCCATTAAGCAGGCCTTGCGGGAGGTCAGTGCCCGGGAGAAGCGGATCACGGTCCAGCTCGCCGACATTGCTGAACAGCAAAAGAAGCTGGCCGCAGAGGACGATACTGCCCTTAACCAGCAGCTCACCGACCTGAATACCGCCAAAGCCGATCTGCAAAAACAAATCGCCAATTTGGAGCAGCAAGTGACGAACTTGCAAAAGGGCGTCGATGAGAACAACACGGCGCTGCAGGACAACGCGGCTGCCCAGAAGAAGAACCAGGCCGATAACGATAAGCTGTCCGCCGAGATCAAGGGTGAAAACGACCTGGTGGCCGTGGTCCAAATCATCGAGAAGAACAAAGACGAGGTCTACGCCCTGCACACCGCGGCTGAAAAGCTGCAAAAGGAAGCCACCCAGTTGCAGGATAAGAGCACGCGGTTAAAGGATGAACTGGCCAACACCCAAGACGGACTGACTGCCACTAACGCCAAGATGGACGAGAACGCCCAGCAGATCCGCCAAGTCCAGCAGCAGATCGAGCAAGCTAAGCGGGAACGCCACGCCCAGCTCAACACACTGCAGACCCGGGAGAAAGAAGCGAGCCGGGAGCACCAGGAGATCGTCAGTCAATTCGAGGCCCAGCAGCGCGCACTGGCCGCGTTGCAAGACGACATTCAGCACATTTTCAAGGCGGACCACTTGATTCGTCTCTTCCAGCTGAAGGATAGTCACCAATACGGTGTCCTGGCCTCCGATTTTGGCGCGGCTCAAGAAAAGGACCTCGTCGCCATCTTCCAGTACCTGGAAGCGCACCTTAAACACCCCGCGACGCTCATCAGCTACGCCTACGACCCAGCCCTGGCCGACCATGTCCAGACTTGGGCCGCCAAGCACGACCTGCATACCCCGACGGTCTACAACCTCTTCACCGAACTGCAGAAGAGCGCCCCGAATACCGCCCAGCAGATCACGATTCCGGACAACGATCACTGGCGCTCTGTCTGGTCTGACGACCGCCGCACCCGGGATATCTACGATCATGACCAGCACCTGATGCACGTCGACTACACAGACGCAGAACACATTGCCCAGATCGACTACTACTCAGAAGACCGCCTCTCCAAGCGCTCCGAGTTCAACGAGCACGGCCAGTTGTCCCGCACCACCACCTTCGCCAAGGACGGCAAGATGCAGCAAGTCGACTACTACCGCATTGAAGGCACCCTGGTCCTTTCTTTCCATTATGTGGATGAGAAAGTGGACAACATTCAGATGTACGACACCAACGGTCTGCTCTATACCGTGTTCAACAGCACCCACGACCTGGCCTACTGGTGGCTGTCCTCCTTCTGGCAGCAGCACAGCGACTTGTTCGTCATCGGCGACCCCCGCGATCCGATCTTTACCCGGCTCGCCGGCGACTTCGCCGACCGCGAGCTGCCGTACTTCAGTGCGGTCGCCGCGAAGCCGGCGCCCGTGAAGAAAGCCCTGCAGACTTATCCGTGGGACCAGCTGCTGGTCAGCACCCCAGCCGACCAGCAGGCGCTGGGCAAGATCACCAACCGGGACCTGTCTGTGGATTACGTCGCTACCGGAGCGGCCGACGCGCTGCCGGAGGCGTTGACCCTGACGCCCGCGGCGGCTAAAGGATGACACTGCTGCACGTTGTTTCGGTGATCTTTTGGATCATCGCCGTCAGCGGGTTCACGGTGAATGCCCTCTTACTGGCGGTGAAAGTGCCGCCCCGGCCAGTAGGGCAACCAGTTGACCGGCCCCAAGATATTTTCTTACTGATGCCCATGCACGACGAAGAGGCCATTGTTCAGGCAGCGATCGAACGCTTCACCCGCCTGCAATGGCCCTTGGCGTATGGTCGCCTGCATCTGGTCGTGGTGGAAGACGGCAGCGCGGATGACACCAACGACTTGCTCACCCAGGCGGCCAAGCGCCATCCGAATATCCACATTCTCTACCGCCGGCCCGACGTCGGCGGCCGGGGGAAGGGCCGGGCGCTGAACACCGCCCTGGCCTACATACGTCAGCACGCGCCCCACGCAGCTGACCGCACCGTGGTCGGGGTGCTCGACGCGGACGGCGAGATCAGTGCCGCTGACCTGTGCCAAGTGGCCGACGCCTTCGCCGGCGACCCGGCCGTGGCAATGGTCCAGACCGGCGTGACGGTGCTGGGGACCAGTCACTGGCTGGCGCGGGTGCAGGACTTCGAGTTTTCTGTCCTGAACGCCCTCACCCAGAACGTCCGCAGCCATCTGGGGGATGCCGCCGGCAGCGGCAACGGCCAGTTCTTCCGGCTCACGGCGCTGAGCCGGATCCAGTGGGGCACGACGCTGCTGGAGGACTTCGAGATCTCTACCCGTCTGCTTCTTGCCGGTCACCGCACCGCCTATCTCATGACGGCCCGCGTGCGCCAAGAACCGACGATCACCCTGCGCACGTACTTCCGCCAGCGGGTCCGCTGGGCTACCGGCGGCCTGCAAGTAGCCCGGGCCTTTGCCGCCCCGGTCCGGCGAAGCCGTGCCCTCCGTTGGCCGGCGAAGTTAGAAATGCTCTGGTTCATGGCCCTGCCCTTGACCGGACTGCTACTCTGGCTGGGCGGCCTGGCCATGCTGGCCTGGCAAATCTTTGCTATCGCCACCGGCCACCTGAGCATCGCGGTGGTGGTCGTGCTGGCGCTGATGCTGGCCGAGTATTTGTTCTACATCGGTGTCTACACCCGGATGGTCCAGGGCGGCTGGGCCACGGCCTGGGGCTTGTTTTGGTCCCTGCCGCTGGTTGCCTTGCTGACGATCCCCATCACCCTCACCGCCATCGCCCATTTCTTACGGCATGATACCGACTGGGTGAAGACGACCCACGGTGTCTTATGACTGCAACCACCCGGGCAATTTGGTAGAATGTAGGCACGTCCCGCAGAAAGAAGACGATCAAATGACGGTATTCGATATGTTGAAAATGATTCAAATCGACCACCAGCCCCTCACTTCCCCGGTGGTCGTCATGACCGACCACAGCGGCAAGCCCAACGCGGTCTTGACCGACCTGCTCCACGATGTGCTGAACAAGATGGAACTATTCGTCGACCTGAGTGAGTCCCCTGACGCCGACGCGGTCATCCAAGACCTGCACAACTCGACGCCCTTGCGCGCCGATGTCCTGGACGAGTACCACAAGATCCTCACCCAGCCGGTGAGCGGTCTGAACATCGCCCGGCGCAAGCAGCTGGTCGAGATCATCTATGATGAATTTGTTTAAGCAGAAAACCGACCATCCAGCAGTACCCAAAGGAGGCCGTTCTTTTTCGATGCCTATTCACCAATCGAACCAACCCAAGCGGGGCGTGCCGGCCCTTGTTTTAATTCTCTTGACGCTGATCTTGGCTGCCTGGTTCGGCTTTCAGGCCGCCACGCCGGTCCACGCTGCTGACCAAGTGTACGTGGAAGATAACGCCGGCGTGCTTAGCGCTCAGACCAAAAAC
Organism: Schleiferilactobacillus shenzhenensis LY-73; assembly: GCF_000469325.1. Lineage (GTDB taxonomy): Bacteria > Bacillota > Bacilli > Lactobacillales > Lactobacillaceae > Schleiferilactobacillus > Schleiferilactobacillus shenzhenensis. The sequence goes on from NZ_KI271587.1 coordinate 68,828, forward strand.
TACATCAACGACATTTCTAACCACCAGCTGACCAAGCTGAACGGCAAACCCCAGTATGCCGTCATTACCGAGAAGCACCTGCCGGCGGATACCGACATCGAGACCCAGGGTGCCGACCTGTTCCAGAAGTGGGGCATCGGCCACAAGGGCTGGGATAACGGCCTGCTGTTCCTGATTGCCACCGACGACCGCAAGTACCATCTGGAAGTCGGCTATGGTCTAGAGCCGGTGATTACCGACAGTGCCAAGGACGACTTGATCACGGCCGATGTCACCGCAGACTTGAAAGCCAAGGATTACGATGCGGCGATCACCAAGATCAGCCAGCGAATCGTTCAGAAATTGCAGAACGCCAAGCTGGACACCCCCGCGCAGGTGGCTGAGCGGCGCCAGCAAGACGCCGCCAAAAAGCGCTTCTGGCGGACAGTGATGATTGCCACGGCAGCCGTCGTCGGCTTGATCATTATTTTCTTCGTGCTGCAATCCTTATTGCGTCACTGGCAGCGTCGGCGGCGCTTCCTGGCCTTGACCAAGGACCGTTACACCGGCGTGCTGGCCCCTTACTTCCGCGGTGTCGATACTTGGCAAGCCGTGAAGAGTGCGGGCTTGGATCGTCATGCCGATGACGACGAAATGCTGGAGTACGCCGACCAAAATGTGGTCCTCAATTATTTGGAGAACCAAGAGCCGGGTATCGTGCGGAAGGGCCGCGGGGGCAAACCTCTGGACTATGCCGACATTATCTCGGACATGGACTTGGCGCCCCTCATCCCCCACTTCACCATGGCGGCGCTGCTCACCGCCATTCAAGAACACATCGCTCAACGGGAACAGCGGCGGGCGGCGAATCAGCAGATGATCCGGCAAGCTGTGAACCAGTATTTGGCGGAACATAACGACTTGCACGTCGCAGCAGAAGACGTCGCCAACCGGGTGAACCGCACGGTGGATTTGGACAAGCCCAGCGATGTCATTGCCCGCCGGCTGACGCCGGCCATCAAAGAAGCGGCGCTGCGGGAAAACGTCGCCGACCGCTACAGTCAGCTCGCTGACGAACATCCAGAAAAGGTGCCGGACTACGACGTCTTTCTCGCCCGCTTGAACGGCTTGCCTGACAGCAGTCTGGAACGGCTGAGCCGGGTCAACGATATGGAGTTTTACGCCATTTTGGCGTTGTTAATGTCAAATAATGATCACCACAATGATGATTCTGGTCCTTTCGGCGGCTTCTGGGGCGGCGGTTCTTCCGGCGGTTCCAGTGGCGGCGGGGACGGCGGCAGTTTTGGCGGCGGCTTCGGCGGTGGTTCCTCCGGCGGCGGCGGCTTCTCCGGCGGCTGGTGAGTTTTTCCCACACTACTTTCAAAAACTGTGAATTAATGGGAAGATATTGAAAGTTCATAAGCCCACTTTTCTTGGTACTATAGAGTTGTTCCGAGGAGCAATTTATCCCAAATCCTCCCAAACCCCTAGCCTCGTGGTAGCCCCACTACTACGAGGCCCTTTTTTCCTAAAGTACCTCGTACCACGTTGGCGCGGCCGCCGTAGAAACCACACACTCTCCACAAAGCAGCGGCGGCCGCCCTTACCTAGCTTACTGATCGCAGCGTAAAAGGCTGCATAAGAAACGGGTGGCGTCTAATCGCCCGCCTGCGCCCTCTGATATAAACAGGCTCTGGCGGGCAGGCCACCCTGGTCTGAGGACCTTAAGCCATCACTCCCAAATGCAGGGATTGACGGCTTAAGGCCACTCCGCCCAGGCGGCCTAATCGCCCGCCTGCGCCCTCTGATATACAAAAACGAGCACCGCTTCCTCCCCTGGAAACGGTGCTCGTTTTCTACCCGCGCGGGTGATCCGGACTCCCCAGCAAGCCCCCAGCCTGCTCGTGGACCAAACTTTTTTGTGATTTTCTTCCCATGGCTAGAATAGCATCTGCCACCGGCGGTGAACAAGGGCCGCGGCCACCAATCTCATGCAGAGATAACAACAATTATTGAAATTGACACGTTCATACAGCGGCTCAATCTAGTTCTTCTCTCGCGTTTGATCAATGACGGCCCGTATTTCCTGGTACAGCGGCGCGGTCTGGCTGCCAGTGCGCAGGGCACTGAGCATGAACAGGGTATCCATCAGCGTCATCTCCGCAATCAGCGCGTGCAGTGCCTCCGGCCGGTACTGAGATTCTTCAGCCACCGCCACCAGGACCACCGCGGCTTGCTTAGCCACTGTACTGTGGGGAGCGCCGGTGATCACGATCAGCGGCACGTGATGCTGGCTGGCAATGGCGGTCAAAGCCAAGGCGTCGCGGTCTTCCCCCGAGTGGGAGATGACGACGGCAGCATCCCGTTTGGTCAAGTGAGTGATGCTCATCAGCTGCATGTGAAAATCAGCGGCGTAGGCCACCGGCAGAGCGGTTCGTAAAAATTTATGGTAGCCGTCCAGGGCGACCAGATTGCTGGCGCCTAAGCCGTATAACCCGAGCTGCCGAGCGCCGGTAATCATTTTGACCGCCGCCGCCAGCGCCGCGGGGTCCAAGTTTTCGCTGGTTGCCTGGAGCGCGTCGATATTCGCCGCAAAAATTTTGCGGGCTTGGGTAGCAATATCGTCATCCGGGCTGAACTCCTGGAACAGCGGCGGGTCACCCGCCGCTGGCGCTTGGGCCAGGGCTAGGCGCAGCGCCTGGAAGTTATCGTAGCCCAGAGCCTTGGCAAAACGGGAGATGGTGGCAGCGGAAACCCCCGTGGCTGCCGCCAGCTGTCCGATCGACAGCTCACTGGCCGCCCGCTGATGGGCCAGTAAATAGTCGGCCAAGCGTTTCTCCTGTCCGCGCAAGCGCGGCTTATACGTCTGTAACTGCAATGCAAACTGGGTCATCCCACTCCCACCTTTCGCCAGAATTATACCATAATTCGACGGGGATAAAAATTATTTTCATTTTCCACACTTGCATTATGGAAATATTTTGCATATACTAGCCTCAACAGTTGACGAAAGCGTTTCAAGACCACCACCAAGAGAGGAAAATCGTAATGACAACACTGCACATTGGCATGATCGGCTTAGGCAAAATGGGCATGAACCTGGTCCAGAATATGCGCGATCGCGGCATCGCCGTGACCGCCTATGACCTGAATACGGCGGCCCGCACCCAGGTTGCGGCATACGGCGCGACCGCGGTCGATTCCCTGGCAGCCCTGGTCCAGGCCCTCACCCCGCCCCGCATCGTTTGGCTCATGGTACCGGCTGGCACCCCGACGGAACAATCCATCGAAACTTTGACCGGCCTGCTCAGCCCCGACGACATTCTCATCGACGGCGGCAATTCCTTCTACAAGGACTCCCGGCGCCGGGCCGCTGCGCTGAGTGCCCAAGGCATCCACTTCTTCGATGCCGGCACCTCCGGCGGCATGGCCGGGGCCCGCCGCGACGGCAATTTCATGATTGGCGGCGAGGAAGACGTCTTCCCCCGCATTGCAGCGCTCTTCCAAGCCATCGCCGCCCCCGACGGCTACTTGTTCACCGGCCCCGCCGGCAGCGGCCATTACCTGAAGATGGTCCACAACGGCATCGAATACGGTATGATGCAGGCCATCGGCGAAGGCTTCGAGGTCCTGGCGAAGAGCGAATACGACTACGACAACGCCGCCGTCGCCAAGATGTGGAACCACGGCTCCGTCATCCGCGGCTGGCTGATGGGCCTGGCCGAGAATGCCTTCACCGCCGACCCCAACCTGACCGCCATCAAGGGGGTCATGCACTCCTCCGGCGAGGGTGCCTGGACCGTCGAAGAAGCCATCCGCCTCCACGTGCCCACGCCCGCCATCAGCGCCGCCCTCATGGCCCGTTACCGTTCCGAAGCCCCCGACGCCATGAGCGGCAAGGTCGTCGCCGCCCTGCGCAACCAGTTCGGCGGCCACGCAGTGGATCATCAGTAAGGCAGAAAGGACCGCGTTATGACAAACTACCTCATCGGTGTCGACCTCGGCACCACCAGTACGAAAGTCGTTCTTTTTGACACCCGCGGCCAAGTCGTCGCCAGTGCCAACACCCCCTATCCGCTCTATCAAGATACGCCGGATATGGCTGAGGAGGACCCGGAAGAAATCTTCGACGCCACCATTGCCGGCCTGACCGCCGTGATGCGCCGGGCGCACCTGAAGCCCGGGGAACTGGCTGGGGTTTCTTTCTCTGCCGCCATGCACAGCCTAATCTTGATGGGCCAAGACAATACCCCCCTGACGCGGGTCATCACCTGGGCCGATAACCGGGCGGCTCAATATGCAACAGAGTTGAAAGACAGTGGTCTAGGTATGCAGCTGTTCAAAAACACCGGCGTGCCCACCCACCCCATGTCCCCGTTGGTCAAGCTGCGCTGGCTGAATGCGGAACACCCCGACTTGATGCGGCAGACGGCCCATGTCATCGGAATCAAAGACTATATCCTGCACCGCCTCTTCGGCCGCTACGTTCAGGACTATTCCCTGGCCAACGCCACCGGCCTGTTCAACATCCACACCATGGATTGGGACGATCAGGCCTTAGCCGTCGCCCAGGTTACCCGGGACCAGCTGCCTGAGTTAGTCGATACCGATTACCAGCTCACCGGCCTGAACCCCGCCTACGCCGACGTCATCGGAATCGATTCGTCCGTACCATTCATCATCGGTGCCAGCGACGGCACCCTCAGCAACTTGGGCGTCAACGCGATCGATCCCGGCGTCCTCGCCGTCACCATCGGCACGTCCGGCGCCGTCCGGGTGGTCACCGATAAGCCCGTGGTCGATCCCCAGGGCCGGCTGTTCACTTACTACCTGGCCCCCGGCCGCTGGGTCGTGGGCGGCCCCGTGAACAACGGCGGCATCGTCTTCCGCTGGGTGCGGGACCAGCTCTTTGCCCCGGAGAAACTCACGGCGGAACAGATGGATGTCGATTCCTATGAATTGCTCACCACGATTGCCAGCAAGATCCCCGCCGGTGCCGATGGCCTCCTGTTCCACCCCTACCTGGGCGGGGAACGGGCGCCCATCTGGGACGCTAACGCCCGGGGCAGCTTCTTCGGCCTCACCCGCCAGCACACCCGCGCCCACATGGTCCGGGCCACCCTGGAAGGCATCGTCTACAATCTTTACATGGTAATGCTGATGATTGAAGGCATTACCGGCAAGCCCCAGGCCATCCAGGCCACCGGCGGCTTCGCCCGCAGCGCGTTGTGGCGCCAGATGCTGGCCGACATCTTCGAGCAGGACGTGAACATCCCCGAGAGTTTCGAAAGCTCCGCCCTGGGGGCCGTCGTCATTGCCATGAAGCGCCTGGGCCTGATCGACGACCTCAGCGCCGTCAAGGATATGGTGGGCGTCACCAACACCCACCACCCGGATCCCAGCGTCTTCCCAATCTACCGCGAACTGCTGCCGATTTGGATCCGGCTGACCCGGGAACTGTCTACCGAATACACCGCCATCGCCGACTTCCAGCGCCGCCACCCGGACCCCACGGCCCGGATCGCGCCGGAGGACTAGGCGTTCAACAAGGAGTGAGTAGAAATGGACTTAATCGTGCTCGTCATCGGCATCGCCCTGTTGCTCCTATTGATCATCAAATTCAAGATGAACACCTACGTGGCGCTGATCATCACCGCCGTGGCCGTCGCCCTGGGCCTCGGTATGCCGCCGGCGAAGATCGCCACCAGTATTCAAAATGGGATCGGCGCCCAGCTGGGCGAACTGGCCCTGGTCTTCGGCTTCGGCGCCATGCTCGGCCGCTTGGTGGCCGACGCCGGCGGCGCTTACCGCATTGCCCACACGCTGATCAATGCGTTTGGTAAGAAACGTATCCAAATCGCCGTGGTGTTGGCGTCCTTCATCATCGGGATTGCCCTCTTCTTCGAAGTCGGCATTGTCCTGTTGATCCCGATCATCTTCGCCATTGCGGCTGAAGCCGGCGTGCCGATCCTCACGCTGGGTATCCCCATGGCCGCCGCCCTCTCCGTGACCCACGGCTTCCTGCCGCCCCACCCGGCACCAACCGCCATCGCCACCGCTCTGGGCGCGCCCGCCGGGACGGTCCTGGCCTACGGTATCCTGGTGGCCATCCCAGCGGTCTACATCGCCGGCCCGCTCTTTTCTCGGTTCGCCAAGAAAATCGTCCCGGATGCGTTCGCACGCCGGGGAACCTTTCTGCCCTGGGTCCGCAAAAAGAATTCACCCTGAACCAGACGCCCAGCTTCGGGCTGTCCACGCTGACTTCCCTATTCCCCGTGATTCTCATGGCCATCGCCACGGTCTACCAGATGATCGTCCACGGCGGCCGGGCGCCGAAGTCCCCGGGGACGCTGGATAACATCATCAGCTTCATCGGCTCGCCCAGTATTGCGATGCTCATCTCGCTGCTCTTCGCCATGTGGGCGATGGGCTGGCACCGGCACATTGCGTCGAAGGACATCATGAGCACGCTGGAAGAGGCCGTGAAGTCCATCGCCATGCTCCTGCTGGTCATCGGCGGGGGCGGCGCGTTCAAGCAGGTGCTGATCGACGGCGGCGTCGGCGATTCCGTGAAGAATTTGTTCATGGGCAGCAACATCTCGCCGCTGATCCTGGGCTGGCTCATCGCCGTCGTGCTGCGCGTCGCCCTGGGCAGTGCCACCGTCGCAGCGATGACCGCTTCCGGCCTGGTGCTGCCGCTGATGCAGAGTGCCGGGGTCAATCCGGCGTTAATGGTCCTGGCCATCGGCGCGGGCTCCCTGGCGGCCAGCCACGTGAACGATGCGGGGTTCTGGATGTTCCGGGAGTACTTCGACCTGACCATCAAGCAGACGCTGCTGACGTGGACGTTGTTGGAGACCATTATTTCGGTGGTGGGGCTGGGCGGCGTGCTGTTGTTGAGTTTGGTGGTGTAGTTTGCCGTGAGAAAGGCGTGGCGGGGACTGCCTGGCTTGGGGGCCGGGATAAGCCGCTAAACTTGTCTCTCACGCGAACCATCCCACATTACCATCTATCCTTAGCTGTCAAGACCCGTGCAGAACAAAAAAGAAAACAAGGCTAGGACCAACTTCACTGATCAGCCCCGCCGAATCGTGCGCAGACAGTGAGTGCGGTCCTAGCTTTTGTTTTTATATCATCTGATATATCACTTGCCAGTTATCTCTTCGACCGAGATAATAGAGACCGAAAGAGAAAGGAAGGCGGCCATTATCGTTAATACATTACCGGAGCGCTGGACCGGCCTGATTGTGGGGCTGTTACTGAACGCGATGGGCCAGGGTCTATGTATCGTGGGCGCGATGGGCAGTGGGATTTGGACGGCGGCAGCGATCAATCTGAATGCCTGGCAAGGGTGGAATATTGGCATCATTCTGTTTGTCAGCGGTATTCTCAGTGCCCTGACCAACCAGTTTCTGATTCACCGCGTCGACCTGCCCCGTTTTGTCGCCGAAGTGGCCTATGCCTTCCTCTACGGCTATTTCGTCAACATCTTCACCTGGCTGTTCACGGCGCTGGGTGTGGGCAGCTGGCCCGTGCTGGCGCGTGCGTTCGTGTCGTGCTTCGGGGTGGTCACCTTTGGCATCGCCATCTCCCTCTATCAGCGGGCGAACTTGATCATGCACCCCAACGACGATACGAGCAACATCCTCCGCTTCCGGTACCTCCACGGCAACGCCACCGCTTCCCAGCTGGTAGACTTCATCCCGCCGATCATCGCGATTATTATCACCTGGGCGTTCTCCGGTAAGCTTTTGGGCATCAACGTCGCCACCGTCTTCTCCATGCTCTTCAACGGTGTCATCATCGCCTGGTCCGATACCCACATTTGGCCCCGTCTGAAGCACAACTTCAAGATTCAGCCGGCGGGCAGAAAATAGACCAGTCCCAACGTTTTCCAAACGTCAGGACTGGTCTTTCTTTACTTTTCAAGTTATTCCGCGTCCGCCGCCAGCTCGGCCACCCGCAGCGGCACCTGAATCGTCTCCGTCCGCGGTCCCTGCACATCGGGGTACACCACGGTCAGGGTCAATGTGACATCATTGGTCTCACTGACATGGGTGGCCTTCAGTTCAACGGCACTGGCTTCCGGGTAGTAGCCGATGATCTCAGCCAGTTCGTCCTGGACGCCGCTGGCGGTGAGGCGCTCGGCGACACCTTCGTAGCGGTCCGTCGTGCGGGAGAACTGTTTCCCGGGGAAGGTTTTTTCTAAGTACATACCCAAGTCAGCGGTCAGCTTGGTTTTGTCGGTGGTAATCACGGTGGTTTGAATCGTCATGGGTGAGGGTCCTTTCTTCCATTCAGCATGTCTTCAGGGTACTGGTTTTGGCCGAGCAGTGCAACCGTACCGCGGTCGCCGCGGTCATCATTCAGACGAGCAAAAATAACAAATAATTCGCAATTCTCCAGTATACTGAAAGCACTTCAATGGAGGTGGACGCGATGTATCGGAAAATCGTGGGTTTGCTCCTGACGGTTGCTGTGGCTCTGGCCATGATCATTGATACGTATCTGGTATTCTTCAAGAAAAGCGAGACCGCTGCGCCGGCGGCGAGTGCAACTAAAAATAACACAACGGGTGATTCTGGCACGACCGGTAACACAACGGCCACGACGAAAACTGCAGGCCTGAAAGACGGTACTTATACCGGCAAATCAGTGGACACGCCCCATGGGGCGGTCCAATTGCAGATTGTCGTCAAGTCTGGGCAAATCAGCACGGTCAACGTGCTGGCGTATCCCAATGAAGAGCGGCGTTCAGAGCAGATCAATGCCCAGGCACTGCCCGTTCTAAAAGAAGAGGCGTTGAAGGCCCAAAGCGGAGCCATCCAGCAAGTTTCCGGGGCGACCGAGACCAGCGACGGCTTCCAGGAATCCCTGCAAAACGCGGTGACCTTGGCCCAGGAAGGGAGGACGACCCAATGACTGCACCGGTCTTGCTTCACCGCCTGATTCACCAGATGAACGTGCCTTTCATCGTGAGTCTAGCCGTTACCGACCGGGCCGCCGGTGAAGCACTGCTCGGCCCGGCCGCCGCCCAAGTGGCCGCTGAGCTGGCACGGATCGATCGCGCCTATTCGCCCTTCCGGTCAGACTCGCTGGTGCGCCGGTACCAGGCTGGTGACCAAAGTATTCTGTTGAATGATCCAGAATTTCAGCAGATCTACGCGGCGGTGCTGGCGGCCACCGAGACCACGCAAGGCGATTTCGACCCGTTCTTCAACGGTCCCTTTGATCCCACCGGCTACGTGAAGGGCTGGGCAGTGGCCCAGGTCACCCGAGCCTTTCTCACCCCCTTGCTGAACGACCCGGCCGTCGTGGCGGTGGGAGTCAACGGCGGCGGCGACATGCAGCTGGCGACACGGCCGGGAAGCACCTTCCAGTGGCACGTGGGCATCGAGGATCCGGCCGACCCCCAGCGGCTGATTGCTGCCTATACCGTCGCTACCGGCGCCGTCGCCACGTCGGGGACCAGCAAGCGGGGCGAGCACATCCTGCGCCGCGGCCCGGCGGACTTGGCCCAGGTGACGATTCTGGCCCCGAACCTGACCGCCGCCGATGTTTGGGCCACCGCCGGCTTGGCGGGCGGGCAGGTGCGGCTGCTTGACCATATTGCCCAGGCCCAGCTGACCGGGCTGTTCGTCACCGCCGCCCACCGCGTGCAGCCATTCGCAAAGGGGGTGCTGGCCAATGCTCAAACGGCATAACTTCGCCCTCGGCCTGGCCTGGCTGACGGTGCTCTTCCTCGTGCCTCTGCCCTTCCTTCAGACGGTGAGCACCGGCCTGCCCGCCATCTATAACGACCAGCGCCAAGCCATTCTTTACGGCACCATCGCCTATGCCTGGATGCTCGCCGCCATCTACCTGAGCACCCGGCCTCGCTGGCTTGACCGGCTCATTGGCCTGCCCGAGATGTATATGATCCATGGGTTGGTCAGCATCGCGGCCATCGCCTTGGCTTACCTGCACAAGACGGGCACGACCTCCGAGGGCTGGACCAAGACCACCGGCGACTGGGCATTCAACCTCTTCCTGGCGGTGATGCTCTATTCCCTGATTTTTCTCGCCAGCTGGCTGACCAGCCGGATCCCGCCCCTGGCCCAGCTCAAGACCTGGTTAGAAAAGGTGTTCCACCATGAATTCAACGTCTGGGTGCACCGGCTCAATCTGGTCGCCACGGTCCTGGTATTCATCCACGTTCTGCTGATTTCGTACATCCGGGCGATCATACCCTTCATGGCCTGGTTCTTAGGGGCATCAGTCCTGGTGGCCGGCAGCTACCTCTGGGCCAAGCTAGGGCCCAGGGCCGCGGGCGAGTTGGTAGCGAATGTCCCCTTGGCGCCGAACTTGCAAGAATTAACGATTCGGCTGCCCCGCCGTCCGCGCGGCCTGGATTTGTATCCGGGGGATTTCATCTTTCTCAGCTTTCCCGAATTGGTCGGCTTGAGCGAACCGCATCCGTTCTCGCTGGCCAATGACCCCCAGGCCGACGGACACCGCATTCGGCTGGCCATTCGCGGTGACGGGGACTTCACTCGCTTACTGGCCGCCGTACCGGTCCCCCAGGCCGTCCAGGTGCAGGGCGGGTACGGCCGCTACCACGCCTTTCTGCAAGAACAACGGCCGGCCCACGTGGTGATGATCGCCGGCGGGACCGGGGTGGTGCCGCTGCTGTCGCTGCTGGCGGCGCCCCCTGCCCCAGCGGTGCCGACAACGGTCTTCTATAACGCCAGCACGGTGGCCAGTATGCTCTATCCGGACCAATTCACGGCATGGGAAAAGCGCCCGGCCCTCACCGTGTATCGGCGGGTCGGACGCTTCTCGGACGACGATGTGCTCAGCCGGCTGCCCGCCGACCTGCACGATGTGGCCGTCCTCATCGGCGGTCCGGCTGTGATGGCCCGCCACTGGATCAAGGTATTGACCCAGCAAGGCATCGGCCGCGGGCAGATCTACTATGAGGCCTTCACTTGGTAAACAGGACTAAGCAGTTAGGGTAAGCAGGAACCAGCCCACCGCTCCCATGACCACCAGACCGATGCCGTTGAGCGCGGCAAACCCGGCGAAGAATCGCCGCGGACTGGCGCTGCCCTCAGCACAATACTGCTTGAACGTCAACAGGTTGGCCATGGAGGCCACCAGGCTGCCTAAGCCGCCCAGATTGGCACCGTAAATCAAGGCTTGGGCATGGCCGGTGAAGCGGGCCAGCAGGATCGTCGCCGGCACGTTGCTGATGAATTGACTGACCCCCAAAGCGCTGAAGTAGACCGACAGATGGTCGCCTTCCAGCGCCTTTAACGTGTCAGAAATCACGCTCACCTGGGAGATGTTGCTGACGACGACGAAGAACAGCACGAAGGTGAGCACCAAGGCGTAGTCCACATTCGCCATGATGCGGGGCGCCACCCCCAGGGCGACGATGATCGCCACGCAGGTTCCCACATACGGCGGGATAATTTTGAACACGCCCAAGAAGATGAGCAGCGCGACGCCCAAGGCAACAATGAACGGCCGCGGCGCAATCTGCACGTTGGCGATGCTGATGGTCGGCACTGGCCGGGGTTCGACGAAGAAGCTCAAAGCGAAGAGAAAGAGGATGCTGCACACCGCCAGCGGCAGTGACCAGCGGAAGAACGTGCTGGGAGCCACCGTGAAGTGGGAGACCAGAAAGATGTTATGGGGATTGCCGAAGGGCGTCACCGCACTGCCCAGGTTGGCCGTCATGCCGATCAGCGACACCGGCAGGATCTGGGGCAGCTGGTGCTTGCGGGCAATCCGCAGGTACAGCGGCACCAGGGTCAGCACGGTGATATCGTTGGTCAAAAACATGCCAGACCCAAACGCCAGCAGCATGAACATCCACGTCAGCCGCCGGGCATCCGGCGCGTGGCTGGTCAAATGGTACGCGGCCACGTCCAATACGTGCAGGTACTCAAAGATCTGAATCAGCGTGAGCATCCCCAGCACCGACCACAGGGTGGCGAAGTGAATATCCGCTAAGCGCGGCCGCGCCAAAAGCAGGCTCAGGCCCGCGATCACCGTGGTGATCTGCAAGACCCGGTCGCTGGCGATCCTTTTCCAAACAGCCATGGCAAACCTCTCTCAACCCAGATAACGCGTGCGGGTCCCAAACCAGACCGCCCGTGCAAGTAAAAACCGAACGTTTCCATTTTGCACCTTTTTGGGCGGGGGTACAAGGTAGGGTAAATGCTCGCTTGTAACAGGAATCTATAAATGGTTACAACTATAATCTGAGTAAAAAAAGGAACGAAATAACCCCCTTCTCCTGCACGTCACACCAAGGTTCTGGATTAGTACTGAGTGCGCCAGGAGTGGGAGGTTATCCCAGTTCCTCTCGTTTGTGCGAGAACCGAACTCAATGTCGCGGTTTCAACATTGCCCAGATGAAAGTCACTACCGCACATATAGAAATGATAATCGCACACCAATCGTGCACAATTCTCGGCATGCCGGCCAGGTCGCCAAAAAGGACCAAGAGTGCGGCCAAGAGTAACGTCAAATAGATTACTACTAACATGGCTTTTTTTGAATGCATGATATCACCTCAAATTTATGGGTCTATCCGATAGACACTGTTTGTTGGGGGATACTGCTCTTCACTGCGTATGCCAATTTTGTATAGCTGGAGTCTTCATACATATAGTAATCGTCCTCGATATACACCTTTCCGTTTCCAGCCGGAGCGACATACCTCTTTCTCATAACATAGTAGGGTGAGACATAGCCATCACTAACCAGGTCATGAATGGCCGCTGCACCACTTGCACCTGTTAAAACTACTCCGGCGATGCCCAGTGCAGCCTTGATCTTAGCGGCTTTGACAACGATTGAAAGGCCTGTAACGCCAAGGCCGGCAATTGACAGAATGTCACCTGCCACTGCCGCTTCCCGAGCTGTTGCACGCCCGTCATAATAGTTCCGTTCAAACTGCCAATCATAGCTATAGGTGGAACCACTAAATTCGCCAGTCTTAGATTCTCCATATTGCATTTGTTGTTTGCGGGCATCTGACAACACGGGTGCGTTGTCGATGATAGTTTTCTGTTGCGGTGTGAGAGCTACCGCTTTACTACCGCCTTTTACGTTTTCGGTTGTAGCCTGCTGCTCAGTTGCAGTGTCCGCTGCCGCAATTGTTGGTGCAATTGTACCAATAATCAATGCTGTGGCAGAAGTGGCAATCATACTTTTGATAAGCTTCATAAGTAGACACTCCTTAATATGCAAGTACCGAGGTTCCAACACACAAAGAATATATGTTTACATTCTTACAGTCAACCCTCAGAGCCGAATGTGCTTTACTCCATTCTTTCAAATATATATAGAATTCACAAAAAATTCATTTTTCATCCTTCTACACCGGGGAGCGATGAGTCCTTCACTGTTTTGTTGAACACTTTAAGATCTTTTTGTGAAGACTTGTTGACTGCTGTGATGAACTACCGCCTGGTACTGCTGCTCGCACTGTTGTCGCTGGGTACGTTCAGCGTCACGTCCGGCGCACTGCCGCCGTAAGACCGAATCTCGTTCATGATGCTGATGAGCTTCTGCCGCTGGGTCTCCTTGTCGCTGGCGTTGGTCTCATAGGCTTGGCGGGTGGCGGCCAGCTGCGTGTCGTATTGGCTCTGCAGTTCCGCCAGCTTGGCCTGGCGCTCCTTGTCCCGCTCGCTTTCGATGGCTGCTTTCTGCTGGTTATACTTCGCCAGTTTAGCGTTGCTTTCTTCTTCTTGCAGCAGGGCCTGCTGGTAATTCAGATCCCGCACCAGGTGATTCAGCTGGTCGTCGAAACTGCGCTTGGCACTTTGCCGGCGCACTTTTTGATTCTTATAACGAATATCTTGGATCTGCTTGAGCCAGGTGTCGTACTTCTTCAGACTGGGCAGCTCGCCCTGGTCGTTGAAGTCGGCAATAGCCGTGCGCACAACTTTCTCCCGCTTGTCTTCTTCTTTCTTCGACAGGTGGTAGATGAGCCGATAATCCAGGTTGGTCAAGCGGTCAGCATTGGCCTGCTTGCGCTCGCTGGCGAGCTGGCTGAGGTCGGCCGTGATGACGTCATTGGCGGTCTTCTTCTGCTTCTCCGGCAAGGCTTCCAGATTATTATTCCCCACCTTGCGGATCGTGCTGGGCATCGGGAAGTCCGTCTTGGTCTCCTTCAGCGCCGAGACCAGGTACTGCCCCTCCGCTTTGAACAGGGCCATCGGCAGCATCTGCATACTTTCGGTGAGTTCTCCGTTATTACCCGAATTATTGGAATCATAGCCCGTCCAATTCGCGATGGTGAAGCGCGGGGTCAGACCGACGAAGCTGATGTCGTGGTAGTTATCGGTGGTCCCGGTCTTGCCGGCGGTGTACGGGTAATTGTTCAGCGCCGCCGCCTTGCCCAGACCATTCTTCAAGACGCCCTGCATCGTGTTGATCATCATGTAACTGGCATTGGCAGAAAAGACGTTCTTTTTCTCGTGGCCGTTCTGGAACACCGTCCGCCGGTTGTAACTGTCGTACAGGGTGGTCAGGTTGCTGGGGGCGATGAACTGGCCGCTGCGGGAGAACGTACTGTAGGCGCCGGCCATCTCAGTGGTATTGGTGCGGAAGCTGCCCAGGGCCATGGCCGGACCATTGGCCAGGTCGCTCGGCGTGATGGCGGAGAACTGCATCTGACCGAGCTTTTCATAATAAGACTTCTGCGTATCCTGGGCGGCCAGTTGGAAGGCGACCGTGTTGACGGAATCTTCCAGGGCGTGGCGCAGGGTCATACTACCATGGTAACCAGCGTAATAGTTCTGCAACGGCTGCCCATTGACGTTAGTGACGGGCTTATCGACCATCGTACTCATCGGCGTATACCCCCGGCTGAAGGCTTCGGCGTAGGCCACGATCGGCTTGGCCGTGGAACCGAAGGGCCGGGCACTGAGCGCCCGGTTGACCTGGTCGTTCTGGGGAGAGCGGCCGCCGATGATGGCCAGCACATCCCCCGTCTGGTTGTCGACCACAGTGCTGGCCACTTGCGGCTGCAGGCGGCCCTGGCTGTCCTTGGCCGTGTACGGCGCATAAGTTTGACTGGCGAGCTGCTCAATCTTCTGCTGGATACCCATATCGATGGTGGTATTGATCACGTAGCCGCCGTTCAATAATTGGGCATAGTCCTGCTGATAGAGCCGATTATATTGCGCGTTATAGTTCTGCTGCGCCTTCGTATCTTTGAAGGCATACTGGAACGTGAAGCCGTTGGCCGACATCAACGCCTCGGTGGCATTGGTCAAGGCATACGACACGGCATAATTGTCCGTGATGTTGCTATTGGTATTGGTGTTCGTTACGTTCAGCCCCAGCGGCTTGGCCGACTCCCGAGCGAAGACCTTGCTACCAATCAGGCCCTGCTGCTGCCAGACGTAGAGCACCGTATTGCGCCGGTTGCGCGCCCCGGTGGGATTATTCAACGGGTCGTACAGCGTCGGGTTGTTGGGAATCCCCACCAGCAGCGCAATCTGGTTCAGTGTCAGCTTGCTTTGGTCCGTGTTGAAGTAATACTTGGCGGCGCTGCCGATGCCGTATTGGCCATGGCCGAAGTACGTGTCGTTCAGATAGAATTCCAGGATATCGTGCTTGCTGAATTTTTTCTCCAGTTCCTGGGCGATGACCATCTCCCGCACCTTGCGCATGGGGGTCTGGCTCTGGTCCTTGAGAATATCGTTCTTCACCAATTGCTGGGTGAGCGTAGAGCCGCCTTGGACCTGGCGCCGGCGCAGCACGCTGACCAGTGAGCGGACTACGGCGTAAGGATCGACTCCGTGGTGTTCATAGAACCGGCGGTCTTCCACCGCCACCAGTCCCTTGGTGATCCCCGGATTGATTTGGGCATACTTCAAGTAGATGGGCTGGTTCGGCGACAGCGTCCGAATGACCTGACCATTTTTGTCCTTGACCACGGTGGGCTGTTTAGGCGAAAAGTCCGCCCGTTTCACGGTAGCGGCAATGGTGTAGCCGTCGGTAATGGCCTGCTTGGCCTGGCCGCCGTACTTGGCCCAGGCCACGCCCGCCGCTGTCCCCGCCAGGACCAGCAGGGTGAGCAGGACCAGGAGAAAGATCTTCCAGCCGCGGTGCTTCTTATGCGGCTGGTGCCCGTGATGGTGCCGGCGCGCGGCTTCAGCGGCTTGGCGGCGGGCGGTGCGGGATAATACCCCGGGCTGTTGCTCATCCACGGGCAGTTTTCTCCTTTCTTCCTTCAACTCAGTAAACGTAAACGACGGTGCTGGGGGTGATCTGGTTGGCAATGGTATTGTAACCGGCACTGGTACTGATCATGTTGCTCAGAGTGCTCGCGCCAGCGGCAATGAAGCCGATGGTGGTCCGGCCCTTGAGCAGGATGCTGGTCTGGAGGTCGGTGTTGTTGCGCAGCCAGAAAACCGGGGTGGCGGCGTTGAAGTCGCTGGTGTCGTTGCTGTTGGCGGTGTCGGCGACGGGACTGGTGCTGGGGGCGGCACTGGTCTGGGCGTAGTACGTGCCGAAGTCGCTGGCGCTGGGGTCGGTGACGACAGCGCCCTGGCCGCCGTCGATGGTGGCGCTGACGCTGTACTGCCCGCCGCTCAAGCTGAGGCTGTCCAGCGTGATGGTGTTGCCGTCGGCGGAATAGTGGCCGCTGGTCCGGGTGAGGAAACGGGCCGCTTGGGTCGCCTGGTCCACCAGCAGGACCCGGCTGGCCGTGATGCCGGCGTTGCTCAAAATGGCGTCATAATCGCTGCCGCTGTTCCCGGCCACCGTGGACCCGCCCTGGGTGATGGTCACCTGAGCGGGGGTATAGCCCTGGGTCAGCGGGGCGTTCTTCAAGGCGTCCAGGGCTTTTTGCTCCGCGGCCGACTGGGCGGCGTTGGTCTCCGAGGTGTTCTTCTCGAAGGCGGCATCCAAGTCCTTCACCGGCTGGCGCCAGCGGTTCGCCACGGTGCGGTTACGGATCAGGCTGTAATACGCCTTGGTCTGGGCAATCTGCTGAAGTGTGGGGGCGGTCTTCGTGGCTTGGTAATCCCCGTAGATCTTCTGGATAAACGTGTTGGCGTCCGTGGTCTGCTGGAACCAGACCTGGACCGTGTCCAGCTTGTTCTTCTGGTCTTGGTAAACGGTCTGATTCTTCTCTTGGAGCAGCGTCTGGTCCAGCTTGCTCAAGCCGGCCGCCGTCACGCTATCCCGGTAATCGCCTTGACCGTCGTACAGCGCCGCCACCTGCTTCGCCCGGTCTTGGCGGCGGGCGTAATCCGTGGCAAAATGCTGCCAAAGGGTTTGGCTGCGGTCCGTGAAGGCCCATTGCCAGGTCGCCCGGGTACCGGCCAGCTGCCGTCGGTCACTGGGCGCGACGTCCGTCTTCAGCGCCCGCTGTTCCAGATTGGTGTACTGGGCTTCCACCGTGCTGCTGAAGTGGTGGTTCAAGAACCACCAGCCCATCAAAGCGACCACAAAGAGGGCCATCACTAAACTCGCAATGACCAGCATAATCCGTTTGGCACGCTGATACTGCGGCGAACGCCGCGCCCCCTGGGCCACCCCAATCGTCCTTTCTGCGTTACAATCTGTTCCTATTGTACCGAGACAAGGGATGATTCGCCAGGGGCGGGCGAATCATCCCGGGATCAGGGCCGGTTAGTTGTGCCGCGGTCTGGCTGGGCAGATGCTTGTGCGGTTGACATTGTGACCGTTTTTTGCCGTGATTGATGTATAGAAGAAAGGCGGGCGGTCGCCGAGAACGACCGCAGTTTTTGCGCTCCCCCGGCCAATCAGTTAAGCTAGAGAAAGAAATTGTGGGGGAAGGAACGGCCGGATGAGTAAGAAAGCGAAACGGCGGATTTTACGCTGGAGTATTGTACTGATCGTGTTGATCGTCATCGGGGTGTTTGGCTTTGTCCGCCGGACGGAAATCGCCAACGGCTTGTCCACGTGGCTGACGAAGCAGACGATCCCATTCAACCTGGTGGTCAGCCCCGATGCCGCGGCGGCGCAGGAAACGGTCAAGGGCGTCGACCTGGACGGGAACGACAGCAAGCGTCGGAATGCCGCCGTGGCCGCTTTTACCGTGGCTCAGCAGCGTTTCTCGGTCGCGGACCAAAACTATACGACTTTCCTTTCTCCCACCGAAGCAAAGCGCTTGAAAAAGTGGGTCAACGACAAGCCTTACCAATATATTAGCGACTTAACGATGCTGGGCTATGGCCGCGACACTCAGGGCAGTTTCTTGTATCTGAGCGCGAACCGGTATCAGGACACGCCCGCCATCTGGTCGTACCGCTACCGCATCTACTACCGGGGCGATCAGCTGCTCTCGTCATACTTCGCCGGCCGCTTCCAGGGGACCGTTCAGCCGCAATTCATCGTCCCCAAGGTGGGGCTGGGGACGCCGGGGAACGCGACGGCTGTCAACTTTCTGACCCAGATCAAGAACGGGCTGGGGCGGGCCGACCTCTACGAGAAAATCAACGATCGGTCCCTCTTCGTCGGCATCGCCCGCCAGCTCGGGCTGGACGACGCCAGCGCTGCCGGCTTGCAGATGTACCTGCGCCGGAGCAACGGCAAGTTCAACAATTCCGCCATTACCAGTTACGTCGTCACCGACGCGCCGCGAGTGACCCGCTTCACCCTGGTGGTCAAAAAAGAGGGCAAGCGGCAGCCGCTCACCCTCGTGTTCGATCGGAACAAGAGTAAATTCACACAATTACGGGTCGGGGACCAAAATCCAGGCAACCAGCGAAACGGATGATAAGCGGGAAAGCGCCGCTTATCGGGAGCGGGAGCAGTGAGCGCCGCGCACAATGGGGCAGTCAATTGCGATATTGACGCCCTTTTTGTCTGCCCGATACCTTACTTTTTGTGTTTGAGGCGGTGCAGGTGGTAGGCAATCACGCCGGCACTGACCAGGAACAGAATGAGCAGGACGCCGTCCATCCCTAAGTAAAGTTGACCATCCTGGGGCGTGGCGAAGATGTGCGGGGATTGAACCAGTTGGCGGTCGCTGACAGTGAGGCGATATAGCATGATGGCGGCGCCGATGACTGCGCAGGTGAAGGTGGTGCGGTAGGCATTTCTCGAAAAGCGCTGCGAGGGATGCCCTTGGATGAGATCTTTGAGCAGGGACATGGTGGTGCTCCTCCTTTACAGTAGGGAATAAGCAATGTGCCGTTCTGGCGGAATTACTCGGCCAGCGATTGTACTTGGCGGAAGGTTCTGTCGGCAACCCGATAGATTTTATCGAATTGGGCGGCATACCGTGCCGTCGCAGCATGTTCGATTTCGATTTGCGGGACGGCCGCAAACCGGCCCTGCGGTGACAGCGTTCGTCAACTGCCCCACAAACGCCGGGGAAACAATGCCGTCCAGTGCCATGAGCGCACAAAACACGATGCTCAAGAAGAGCCATCTTTTCGCATCGTGGAACAAGTACCGATAGAACTGGCGCTTACTGGTCGTTGGCTGGGGCATGGCGCTCACCTGCGTTTTCGGCGAGATGCACGTATGTGGAAAAAGTGCTCTCGCGCTGAGATAAGGCCAGTCTAATCTTGCCCCCCCAAATGTCAATATGATGATTGACAAATGTGCACGGCTCATTTTGATCGGTGCTTCTCAGCTCTTTACACGCCACGGTCCCCCCCTTCCTTCTTTTTCCGGGAGAAATAAAAAGCTGGCGCAAGCCTTAACGGCTCTTGCCAGTTTTCTCAAAATGTCAGACTATTCTTGCTGTCCTGGTTCTGACGCAATGATCTGCATGTCGCCGTCCACGGTCCAGTCCTTGATCTGGGCTGGGATGATGAAGTGCATCCCCTTGTGCAGTTCGTACGGGTCGCCGTCAGCGGTCAAGGTGCCGTCGCCGGCCAGCACAGAGACCAGGGTGTAGGGGGCACTGACGTGGTGCAGTGCCTGCTTATCCTTGATCCGCCACTGCCAGACGCTGAAGAACGGGGAGATGGGCGGCTGGACGTAGGTGGTGAAGGTGGACGCCCCGCGCTGTTCGGTCTGAATGTCGAGCTTGGGGTCGTGGTGCGGCACGTTGGTCACGTCGATGGACTGCTGCAGGTGCAGATCGCGCTTCTTGCCGGTCTTCGCGTCCACCCGGTCGTAATCGTAGAGCCGGTATGTGGTATCGCTGGACTGCTGGGTCTCCAGGACCATGATGCCCTTATTCAAGGCGTGGATGGTACCGCTGGGGACGAAGATGAAGTCGCCGGTCTTGACCGGCACCTTGCGCAGCAGCTTGTCCCACTCGCCGGCGTGGATCATGTCCGCCAGCTCCTGGCGGGTCTGGGCGTGGTGCCCGTAGATGAGGTAAGAGCCCGGGTCGGCTTGGATCACGTACCAGCACTCCGTCTTGCCCAGCTCGTGCTCGTGTTCCTCAGCGTAGGCATCGTCCGGGTGGACTTGGACAGAAAGGCTCGCTTCCGCATCCAGGATCTTCGTCAGCAGCGGGAAGACTTTCTCACTGGGATCGCCGAAGTATTCCGGGTGCAGCTTATACGCGTCATCCAGCGCCAAGCCGGCCAAGGGTCCGTTGATCACCCGGCTGGGACCGTGGGGATGGGCTGAGATGGCCCAGCATTCCCCAATCTTGCCGTCGGGGATCTTATAGCCGAATTCGCTGGCCAGCTTGCGTCCGCCCCAGATCTTGGGTTGGAAATACGGGTGCAGAAATAATGGTTCGATTGCCATGGACACTGCCTCCAATAGTAGTTTCCCTTTCATTATACCAAGATGAATCGCCAGAAACCGGCGATTCCGGGGATTGGGCCGAGAAGTCGTTGGTTAACGATATACCAAGTTTTGCGGGTTGAGGTCAGGCGGCGGCGAAACCACGGTATAATAAACGCAAAAGGAGGCGGCCGTGATGGTCAAATGGATACCGGCAAGTCTCTTACTGCTGCTGTGGCTGGGCAGTTTGCTGCGGGTGCGGCCCTGGCGGCAAGCAGCGACCTGGTCGCAAAAGTTGGCTCAATTTGCCCTGTGGAGCTACCTGCTCCTGCTCATTCCCCTGTGCTTCACGCCGTTTGCCACCCACCATGGGGCGTGGAGCGGGATGCAGCCGATCATGGTGGGGACGGCCCCCACCAACCCGATCCCCTTCCGCGGGGCGTTCACCCCGGATTTCTGGCTCAACATTCTGATGACGGTCCCCTTCGGTTGGCTTCTGCGCCAGCTGTATCACTGGCGCTGGTCGCAGATCTTCCTCGCCGGTCTAGCGCTGACCGTCCTCATTGAGGGCGGTCAGTTCCTGGCCGGCCTGACCGTCCAGCTCAACCGCTGGGCCGACGCCAACGATATCATCACCAACGTCACCGGTACCCTGTTGGGAAGTCTCTTGCGTGGACTATGGGAGCGATTCCGGGTACAATGATGGCATACCGTGGTACGGAGTTTCTTTTCTCAATTAAAGGAGGACATTGGCAATGAAAGTTACCCGAGCCGAACTGGCCGGCCGTGCGCTGGATATGTTCCGCAAGAAGGGCTTCGACAACGTGTCGGTGAACGACATCTCCGGGTCGTTCAACGTCACCAAGGGGTCGTTCTATCACTACTTCAAGAGTAAGGACGACATCTTGTTGGACTACTATAACAACTTGCTGCTGAACTCGAATGTGCTGCTGGACCAGATCTTAGCCGGCCCGGCGCCGCTCACCGGCAAGATCAAGACCCTCACGGACATCGCGGTCAACGCGACCGTCACCCTGGGGCCGGACCTGCTCAAGCGGCTGCTGGTGCTGTACCTCACCCAGGCCAGCGACTTGAAACTGCTCCAAGAGGGCGGCTACCTGGTCAACTACCTGGCCGCGCTGCACACGCTGTTCACCCAAGGCAAGGACCAGGGGCTGTGGACCGTGGACATGCCCGGTGAAGACTTGTACCAGAATTACGTCCATGACCTGCTGGGCCTGATCAGCGAGTGGGCATCGACCAACGGCGGCTTCGACCTGAAGGAAGCCGCCGGCAAGATGCGCGCCCTGCTGCCGGTCAAGGCGTGAAGAGCGGCTTGACCTGCTGGTAAACCGCCCGAGCGATGAGGGTGTGCCCCGTATCGCTGGGGTGGAAGCCGTCCCCATAACCTAAGAATGACGCGGCGCCTTTGACAGAAAGGGCGCCGTTTTGTTGTGCCTGCTGCCAAATCGGCTGGAGGTTGGCCACCGGCAGATGGTCCGCCTTGGCCACCGCCTGAATACGGGCATCGTAGGTCAGCGAGCGAGGCTGATTCCACGTCGTCAGAAGCACGATGCGGGCGTGGGTGTTGGCCCGCAAGTCGCTGATCAGCTTCCGCAGATTCTTCTCGAACTTCGCCGGCGTCGCAGAATGGGGCGGATCGTCGTACACCGACTCGTTCGTTCCGAATTCGATCGTCACCAAGTCCGGCTGAGTATTATAGATTTCCGTCAATTGGGGGAACGCCACCGTGTTGATGCTGCCGCCGTTTTCGCTGAAGTTGTGGACAGTCACCGGCACGTGCTGCTGGGTCTTGACCTGCTGGGCGACTTGGGCCACATACCCCCTGCTGCTGGCCGTGGCGAAGTAGCCCGCGGCTAAGCTGTCCCCCAGGGCCGTATAGACGAAGGGCCGCCGGGCAGAAAAGTCGGACCAGCGTTTGGCCGCCGGCTTGTCGGCCAATGGCGCCCGTTTCTTCTGCCGCGCAGTCGAGGCAGTGGCTGCCGGGGCGGTCAGTCCCCACTCCGCCGCGTGAGTATGGAGCAGGCTGCCCAGCCCGATCACGCCGGCCAACACAAATAACACCGCGGCGGCCCCGAGAAAGAACCGGGCGGCGTGGTGCTGCGGCTGCGGGCGGCGTCTCATGACCGGGCCGCTTTCTGCTTGATGCGTTCTAAGTACGCGTGGCTCTCCCGTTGGGCCGTACTGTCCAGCTGGTCGGCCAAGGTGATCTCATAAATGTTCGTGGCCTGGGGATTCAACAGCGGCCAGACGCGGGCCCATTCAATCTTGCCCTGCCCCAGCGGCAAGCTGTCGTGGCGCAGGCCCTGGGAATCCACCAAGTGATAGTGGACAACGGCCGGGGCCAGCTGACGCAACGACGCAGCGAGCACGTCATTACTGCCGTGGGCAGCAATGAACGTGTGACTCGTATCGTAGGCCAAGCGGTAGTGATGGGCCAGCAGTACCGCGTTGAACGCGGGGTCCGTGTACGGAAATGTGGGCGAGATGGAGTTCTCGAACATGATGCGGTCACCGCCCACGTCCCGCCAATGGTCCAGCTGGGCGAGAACGGCCGCCCGGCCGGCCGCCACGCTGCCAAATTCTGCCTGAATCCGCGCGGCGGGTTCATTATAGGACCCATGCAGCAAGAGCTGGGTATCCGTGTCCCGGGCCACCTGTAATAGGGCCGTCGTGCTGGCTTCCACGAAGGCTTGCAAAGCGGCGTCGTCACTGGCGATTTCTACGTGACCGCCGTGCCAGCTCATCGGGTGGTGGATGACGATCCGCCGAGTGGTCTGCTGGACCCAGGCAATCATCGCCCGCAGATGAGCCACCCCGGCTGGGGTCACGTCCGCCGGGGTGGTAAAGAACTCAAAAACCTGCGGCTGGCAGCGCAGCCGTTCGGCGATCTGATCTGGATCCGTGCTGGCCTTGAGGCCAAGGTAAGGAAATTCTGTCTGTGTCATCATACCTATATTGTAGCGATTACTGTGTCAGGGCTCCAGTGGCTGCGGTCACTTGGCATCGCTGAGCATTTCTGCCAGCTCATCCCGGTCGATCAGGCGCACGCCGACGCCGGCAGCCAGTTCCTTAGCGCTCGCGGTATAGTATGAATTCGAGATCACCACAGGATGGTCCAGATGGTAGAAGGCGCAGCCGGTGAAGACCTGCTGAACGGCGCTATTGTCCACATCGTGGTTGTACCGCTTGCACTGGATGCCGAAGCTCTCGTTGTCTGCGCGGGCGATAATGTCCACACCCTGGTCCCGGCTGGCCGGCGTCACCTTGACGTCAGTGAAGCCGAGGTGGACCAGCAGCTGGGCCGTATACTCTTCGAAGGCGATACCGTCCATCCGGTCAATGCGCGCCAACCCGCCGCTGAAGCGGAGCAGGAAGTGCACCAGCACGATACCCCAGCCCAGCACCAGCAGCCCAACAGCGCCCAAGAAGTAAGGATCGTACTGCTGGGCGGTGAACAGCGGCAGACTCGGCCGCACGAAGACCCGGTAGCCGACTAGCGCGGCCGCCAGGAGAACACTGATGATGATGCCAATGCGGCGCATGGACCCGGTCTCCTTTCCGAAGGTGTCATTATCCTCATTGTACGGGCGCGGGCCAGGTCTTCGCAATCGGCCCCAGGGCGTACTTTTAACAGAAAGGCGCCCACGAAAAAAGCCGCCGCCCAGACTGGCGACGACCCATTGTGTATTGTCTTATTCAGCGGTATTTGTTGGCCGCCACGTGCGGCCGTCCTGCAACAGTTGACGACTGGTCAAGTGCCGAGCCATGTAATCCAGCACTGCTTGGCTGTGACTCACGGTAAAGTCCCACTGGCTGCCGTCCACAGTGGTCACTTGAAAGCCCTTGGTCATCCGGCCGCCGAAGAACGTCTCAATCCAGACATACTGGATCTGGGCCCAGGGCAGCCAGGTAAAATTCTTGGCGTGAGCGGCCCGGGTGATAAATTCGATGCCAGCATTACCCAACGCCAGCATCCCTGCCCGATACTTGCCCGTCATGTTGGTGCGGGCGCGCACGGTCAATTCGATTTCTTGATTTAGCGGTTGATCCATAGGGACCGCTCCTTTCTCGCTGCCAGTCTCCTGACAACGGTGCCGCCACCAGCCGGCAGGGCCGATGACCAGTCGTCACTTCATCGATGCGTCGAGGTTACCACAACATCGGGTTTCTGCCAACGAATACGCTCATTTCTTACCCGCTCTTTTTTTCTTTTTCTTGGTGAGCTTGCTTGTCTTTACGGCCGGCCCAGAAGCCGTCTGGCCCGCCGGCTGTTTGCGCCGGTGGAACGCCCGGCCGATGACCTGGAAGAAGCTCAGCGACTTGACGATGTGGTCTGCCGGGATGTACTCCCGTATCGCCCGCAGGACGCGCTTAGGTTCCTTGGAGGAGAAAGAATACGTGCCGGCTTTCTGGGTTTCCACGGCGTAACGGGGAATCCACTTATTCCAGAAAACGAACGAGACGATCACCAGACGCACTTCGTCCCAAGGGATTTGGATATAATGGTTCAGGTTTTTCTCGTTGTAGAACTCGAAACCTTTGTCGCCCACCATGATCTTGCCGTATTCCGGCATGCCCAGGTACGATGTGGCATCTACCACCAAGTCGACTTTTGTGTTCAATGATTCAACCATATCGTGCTCGCTTTCTCCTCTGCTTGATGTTATTTCTATTGTAACACGCCCGGTTCAACCCGCGCTGGCCGGGGGCTGAACGCAATGAAGCTGCATATCCGGTAAGGGGTATGCAGCTTCACTTGTTTGCGTACTGACGCTGATTAGGTGATTGAATTACATCCAGCCAACAACGTGGAGCACAACACCAACCACGAACAGGCCGAGGATGATGACGATGGGTGAAACCTTCTTCTTCAGTAACCACATGCAGAGGAAGGTCAGGCCCAAGGCTGCCAACCCAGGAATCAAGCTGTCCAGGTTTTGCTGCAAGGTCGTGACTTTGTCTCGGGTAAGAGACAAGCCTTGCTGCTGCAGCTGCAGTGCCTTTTGAATTCCTTTGGCACCGCTGGGCAACTTGCTCCAGTCAATGTAAGCACCGGCTTGGTTCGGCACAGTGGAAACGACAGGTGTGAATTTCACTGCGACCCACCGGTTGACCAACGATCCCAGGATAAACATACCCAAAATCGTGGCGCCCTTCGTGACATCCTGCAGCAAGCCGCCGGATAAGTCATCGGTAATACGAGATCCCACCCGGTAGCCGAACTCCTGTGTATACCAGGTGAAGGCCATCCGGATGATGTTCCAAGCAAAGAAGTAAATCAGCGGGCCGAGGATATTCCCAGTCATGGCCAGGGAAGCGGCCAGGGCACCGATGATCGGCTTGATGGTGAACCAGAATACTGGGTCCCCAATACCGGCCAACGGACCCATCATGCCGACCTTGACCCCTTGAATGGCGACATCATCGACTGGTGCGCCGTTGGCCCGGTCTTGTTCCAAGGGTGACCCCGATAATCGGGGAGGCCAAGTACGGGTGCGTGTTGAAGAATTCCAAGTGGCGCTTCAGTGCTGCCGCCCGGTCTTCCTTTGTCTTGTATAATTTCTTAAGTGCCGGAATCATGGAATAGGCGAAGCCGCCGTTCTGCATCCGCTCGTAGTTCCAAGACCCTTGAATGAACGTCGACCGCCACCAAACGTGCAGCCGGTCGGCTTTAGATAACGTAATACGATCTGCCATTGGTTAGCCCCCCTTTCTCAATAATCGTCAATCAGCTTACCGACGGGATCACCGGTATTGTTGTTACCAGAACCGTTGCCGCTGTTTGAACTGCCGCCCATCTTGGACAGTGTCAAGTAGATCAACGCCAAGGCAACACCAATAGCCCCTAAGCCGATCAAGGTCAAGTCTTTCACCGTCGCCATCACGAAGCCGATGGCGAAGAACGGCCAAACTTCCTTCGTGGCCATCATGTTGATGATCATCGCGTACCCAACGGCCACGACCATGCCGCCGCCGACGCCCAGGCCATCGGTCAGCCAAGCCGGCATCATGTGCAGCAAGTCGCTCACCCGAGACGCCCCGACGGCCAGAATCAACCCGGCCGGAATGGCGATCCGCAGGCCCTGCATGATAATGGCAACGATTTGCCACATATCGACCTTCGCGAAGCTGCCCTCTTCAGCAGCCCGGTCCATCAGGTGGACAACACCAGTGGCCAAGGTCCGGACAACAGTCGTCAGCAGCAAGCCGGCGACGGCCAGCGGGATGGCAATAGCGATGGCCGCGTGGACACCGTTTTGGCCTTGACCGCCTAGAACCAGAATAATAGCAGATGCAACAGATGCCAAGGCGGCATCAGGCGCAACGGCGGCACCAATGTTGGCCCACCCTAAGGCGATCATTTCCAATTGACCGCCCAAAATGACACAGGGAATCAAGTTCCCAGTGACTAAGCCAATCAGCGTGCAGGCAATAATCGGCTGATGGAAGTGGAATTCATCCAAAATACCTTCCATCCCCGCCAAAAACGACACGCCGATGACTAATACGATCTGAATCCAGTTCAAATTCATGGGTATTAGTCCTCTCTTTCTCTCTCAATGAAATAGGATATTCAATTATTTCTGCTGATCCAGCATGGACTGGGCTTTCTTCAAGATGTTGTCCATATTGTCGGCATTGTCGCCCGGCACTTTACGCACATCGAACTTGACGCCCATGTCCTTCAACTTCTTGAATGTATCGATATCTTCCTGGTTGAAGGCCAGCACCTTGTTGGGCTGGACCTTGCCGACGGAGTGAGCCATGGAACCGATGTTCAGTTCCTTCAGCGGCACGCCGCCTTCGATAGCCTTCAATGCGTCTTCTGGATTCTCGAATAACAGCAATGCTTTTTGCCCGCCGAAATGCTGGTCGTCTTTGGCCAGCTTGATCATTTGGTCAATCGGCACCACATGGGCATGCACACCCACTGGTGCTGCTTCCATGATCAGCTTCTTGCGCAACTCGTCGTGCGCGACGGCATCCGATACCACGATGATGCGGTTTGCCCCGGATGTCTTTGTCCAAGTCGTGGCAACCTGGCCGTGGAGGAGCCGGGAATCGATCCGGGCCAGCACGTACTGCATCGACCCAGGTGCCCCCACCTGACCGTTGGTGGTCGTCGGTGCCGCATCGGCAGCCGGCGCGGCGGCATTCCCAGTACTCTTCGGTTCCAAGTCTTCGGGCTTGATCTTCACACCGTCGCGACCCGCCTCAACGATATGCGCTGCAATCTCTTGCGCGGAATTCATCGTCAACCGTGAGCCGTATGCCTCCACCAGCATGGGCAGATTCAACCCGGTGACGATCGCCCATTTATCTTTGTGGGCCTCATACAAGCCATTGGCCTGATTGAACGGAGAACCGCCCCACAAATCAATCAGGAAGAGCACTTCATCGTCCGGATCGAACTTGCTGATGGCTTCTTCCAAGTGGGCCTTCAAATCAGCCGGTCCTTCGTTGGGCATGAAGGTCACTGCTTCGACCTTCTCCTGCTCACCGAAAATCATTTGCCCGGATTGCTTGATCCCGGCGGCAAATTGACCGTGACTTGCAAGAATGATGCCAACCATAACTTCGCCTCCTATAAACTTCTGTGCGGAACAGCCGCGAGGCCGTTCCAAACGGCACTAGCAATGGGCACGAAACCGGCAAAACCCCATCACGCAGGGCTTTGCCGAGGAAAATTCCCATCTGTAAATATCATAGCATCTTGACCAGGGCACCTGTTAGCAATAACACTTGTCAATGCATGGCGAACGCCCAACTGGTCTAGACAACTTCGACCTCAATTATTTTAACCGCTTTCGAACGATTTGTGAAGCCTTTTTTCTAAAAAGTGAATATTACTGCAACCGATTGCTGAAGTGGAGGGCGGCTAGTAAGATGCCCACCGCCGCCAGGGCCGCCAGAGTGCCGGCGACGGCGGCCCAAGAGGCCCCCAGCAGGAGGAAGACCAGCCCTAAGCCGGCACACCAGCCCACGAATTTCATCCCCGCGGGTTTGATGCGGTGCAGTAAGCCCACTTCCCGGGCGAGGATAATGATGGCCACTAGGCCGAGGAGAAAAATGCCGATCGTTGCTGCTGCTGCCCGCATGGCTGGCCGCCTCCTTAATCTGTCTTGTTCTTATTATAGTACGCCGCCATCTTCCTCTGCAGTGTGGGTTCAGCCAGCGTCTGCTGAGCCAGCGGCAGCCAGCGGGCATTGGCCGGGAGTGCTGTTGGCGCCGCCAAGGTCAAGTGCCGCAGATACACCGTCCAGTGCTGGTGGGTGAACACGTGAGTGACGCTGCCGGCGCCCACCGACTGGTCCCGCAGCACTGCCGCTGACGCCATGGTGATGGCGTGAGCGGCCGCCAATTGCGTCAGCAGCTCCGGTACGGTCGCTGCCCGCTGGTCCCCGGTCAGCAGCGGCCACGTCCACAAACTGGCCAACAGCCCTCGACTGGGCCGCTGCTGCCACACTGCTTGCCCGTCCGGTGTCGTCAGGACCAGGGCGGTGTATGTCTTTGCCACTGGCTTTTTCTTCGCGCTCTTCACGGGATACTGATCTGTGACGCCCTGCTGGTACGCAGCGTCGAAAGCGGCCACCGGAGAATGGGCACTATCCGGATGCTTCGCCGTCATGTAGCTGGACCCTAGATCCATGACCGCCTGGTTGAAATCCCCTGGCCGGTCCTGGGGGATCAGGGGGGTGATGGCTGCCCGGAACACCCTCTGGGCGGCGCCGCTGCGGATGTCTGTATCGATCAGCAGCAGCCGGGCAAAGACCCGGTAGGCATTCCCGTCAATGGCCGGGACGGGTTCGCCGAAGGCAATGGAGGCTACGGCGCCGGCGACGTAATCGCCGATGCCCGGCAATTGCTTCAGCCCCGCTGCCGTCGTCGGCCACTGACCACCCCGTTCTTGGGTGATGATCTGGGCGGTCTTCAACAGGTTGCGGGCCCGGGAATAATAGCCCAGGCCGGCCCACTCTTTGAGAACGGCTGCCTCATCCGCGGCGGCTAGATCCGTCAGGGTGGGCCAATGGGCCAGCCACCGCTCATAGTAAGGAATCACGGTCTGCACCCCGGTCTGCTGGAGCATCACTTCGGACAGCCAGACGTGGTATGGCGCGTGGTCCCGCCGCCAGGGCAAAGCCCGGCCATGGGCATCGTACCAGCCCAGTAAGGTGTCTTGAAATTGCTTAATGGTTGCTGCATCCCATTGGATCATTTTGAATCCGCCCTTCGCTTTTCTTGCTCCATCATGGTACCATGGATATGTAAAGATACCTCGGTATATTCCCATCTCCACGCTTGCATTCCTAATTTAGAATGATTATAATTTAGGAGTAGTTACAGAAAGGGGCGTTTCTTATGTCACACAAAACCAAGCTGCTGACCACCATTGCCATTGGTGTCCTGGCACTCGTCCTGCAATTCGTCTTCCATCTGAATATTGCTGCCCAAGTCATCGTCACCCTCATGGGGTCAGTCATTGCGTTCACCATGCTTATTGAAATGATCAAAACATTACGGTCCGGCAAGTACGGGGTCGATATCCTGGCCATCACCGCCATCATCGCCACCCTGGCGATCAGTGAATACTGGGCCGCGCTGATGATTCTGGTGATGCTCACCGGCGGCGATGCACTGGAGGATTATGCCCAGCATAAAGCCGGCTCTGAGCTGAAGAGCTTACTCGATAATTCACCATCCACGGCCCATCGCTTCGAAGGGGACCGGCTGAAGGACATTACCATTGAAGATGTGCACATCGACGATCATCTGCTGGTCAAGCCCGGCGAAGTCGTTCCTGTCGACGGCATCATCATTAACGGGCGCTCCACGCTGGACGAATCATCGCTGACCGGGGAATCCCGGCCGGTGGAGCGGCGCACCGGCGACGAAGTGATGTCCGGGGCGGTCAACGGCGATACGGCGCTGACGATTCGGGCCACGAAGGCCGCCGCCGACAGTCAGTATCAGAAGATCGTTGCGCTGGTTAAAGAGTCCGAAGCCCGGCCAGCCCACTTTGTCCGTTTAGCTGACCGGTACGCCGTGCCCTTTACCCTCGTTGCGTACTTGATCGCCGGCATTGCCTGGGCGGTCAGCGGCGACCCCCACCGGTTCGCTGAAGTGCTGGTCGTCGCCTCACCCTGCCCGCTGATCTTGGCCGCGCCAGTGGCCCTGGTTTCTGGCATGAGCCGGGCCAGCCGCAACGGCATTATCGTCAAGACGGGGACCGTGATTGAGAAATTGGCCGGCGCCAAGACGATTGCCTTCGATAAGACCGGCACAATTACCCGCGGTGTATTGGCCGTGGACAAAGTACGGCCCACGGACCACATTTCTGCCACCCATCTGCTCCAAGCGGCCGCCAGTGCTGAGCAGCAGTCTAACCATATTCTCGCCCGCTCGCTGGTCAAGAGTGCCCGCCGGGATAAGCTGCTGGCCACCGATAGTATTGAAGAAACCACTGGCGCCGGGGTCACCGCCAAGGTCGGCGGCGAGACCATCCGCGTCGGCAAGGCCGACTTCGCGGGCGCACCGGCTAGTGCCGTCGTGGACGGGACCGCGGTCTACGTCAGCATCAATGGCACCTATGCCGGTCTGATCACCTTCAATGACGAACTGCGGCCCGAAGCGAAGGACACCATTGCCGACTTGCATACCCTGGGCATCAATCACGTCATGATGCTCACGGGGGATAAGAAGGAGACCGCCCAGGCGATTGCCGACGAGGTGGGCATTGACGACCTGCAGGCCGAGTGCCTGCCCCAGGATAAGATCGACATGCTGAACAGTCTCCCTGACGATCAGCGGCCCAGCGTGATGGTCGGTGACGGGGTCAATGACGCCCCGTCCCTGTCCGTAGCCGATGTCGGGATCGCCATGGGCGCCCACGGCTCCACCGCGGCCAGTGAATCGGCCGACATGGTCATTCTCAAGGACGACTTGGGCCGAGTGACCCGTGCCGTCCGCATCTCCCGGGACACCATGAACGTGGCCAAGCAGTCCGTTCTGCTGGGCATCTTCATTTGTACCGCACTGATGCTGGTGGCCTCGACTGGCGCCATCCCCGCCCTCTTCGGCGCGATGCTCCAGGAAGTCATCGACACCGTCTCCATTCTCTGGGCACTGCGGGCGCGTCACGGCAAGTCCCTAGCGCCCAGCGACAGCAACAACCGGCCCCAGCACCGGGTGGTCGGCAAGGCCAACGCTGTGCGGGAATAATGCCCGGGTGAGGTAAGAAACGCCCCGTTTCTGAATTCTATTACGATCAGAAAATATCCCTGACTGGGATGATCCGGTCAGGGGTATTTGTATGCCGTCTAGAAGTCATTGGTGCGGATACGGTGACGGAGTACCAGGATACTTGCCAGAAATGAAAGGAGCATCAGGCCCGCCGAGGCTGCGCTCACGGTGACCAACATCATCACCCGGCGGGCCGGTGCGGTGAACGCCGTAATGACCTGAGGCGGAATAACGAACTGGACCAGCGCGTAGGCACCGCCGAAAAGGAGCAGCATACCGCCCACGGGTCCATTGGGCGACCCGGAGAACAGAAACGGCATTAACCAGAAAAGCAGCCACCAAAAAATCACAATGGCTGCACCGCCAATAACGGCCACTGCCCGGGCAGAGACGACCGCCGGCTCAAACCGGTGCAGCAGGGCTAAATAGCCCAGTGCGACGGCCCCAGCGACCACCAAAGCCAACAGAGCGCTGAGACAGCGCACGGCGGCGACGGTCAGCGGGGACTGGCCGGCGGCCAATTCCCCCGCCAGTTGCTGGTGCTGGGTGTCAAGCGCAAAAAGGTGATAGACCGCGGCAATAATGGCGACTATGGCCACAATAACTGCGCCAAGCCACCAGCCGCCTTGACTAAAAATCGCCCCGGCGGCCAGGACGACGGCCACCCCCGCGAGGCCCCACCAATGAAACCAATCCCGGCCCATTTGACACCATTCAGACCACAGTAGAGTGCCCATGATATTTTCTCCAATCTGCCGATCAGTGCGGCCGCGGGGTTCTGTTGACCAGCTGGCCGGCAATACCGGCAACGCCAGCCAAAACGATTGCTACCGGCAAAAACTGACGCAGTGACTGCACGAAGAACGTGACCACTGCAAGCAACAGCCCAATCAATGCGACGATACGCAGAATGCCTTGAATTCCTTTGAAATTTTGCATGCCAGCAACCTCCTCCATATTGCCCATAGTGTACCGCTTACATGTGCCAGCGTGAACAAAACTGTCTCACAATTTGTCAGATTAGCAAAACCGTTGACTTGACTGCCTGCCGTGCCCACAATGGAAGTAATCATTGTACGCAAAGGGGTCTTAGTATGGCGAACGAAACGAAACCGCTCACGACACCTAAAAAGGTGTCCCGTTTGCGGTATGACCTAAGTCAGATCCGCATCAAGAACACGGTCAGCGAGCTGCAGAATATGGGCAAGGACATCCGGGACAAGGTGCCCTTCAGTGCGCTCGCAGAGTTCAAGCCCGTCCACCGGGATGTCGTCCAAGGCATCCAGCACGTGGAACGGGCCTTCATTAAGGAATTGGTCCCGCTGCGTCACGAGCGGATGGCGGCCTCGCCCTTTTCTTTCTTTCGCGGTACCGATGAACTGATGGCTTACGACTTGACCAAGCAGACGGCCACGAATATTCCCGTCGTCATCTCCGGTGATGCCCACGTCGGCAACTTCGGCTTCTATGCCTCGCCGGAACGCAAGCTGCTCTTCGACCTCAACGACTTCGATGAGTCGACCATCGGCAGCTGGGATTGGGACGTCCGCCGGCTGCTCGTCAGCATTATCTTGGCGGGGGAGCAGATCAAGCTGGACGAGGACGATCTGGAAGATATCATGACCCACACCGTCCAGACCTACCAGCAGATCATCATCGAGTGCTTCGACGACCATAGTGCCCTGGAACGCTATTACTTCTCCACTGAAGTCGAGAGCTTCCTGACGGCCCAGGCCGAGGGGGCGTCACTGCCCAAGTTGTGGCGCAAGATCAAGGACAACGCCCCCGCCCGGGATTCCGAGCAAGTCGTCCGCAAGTTCACGACGCTGGACGACCGCGGTCACCTGATCTTCAAGGAGAACGCACCGAGGACGGTACATGTTTCTGACAAACGGTTCAAGGAGATCGCCACCCATCTGCGGACCTATATTCAGACCGTCAAGCCCGACGTGGCGGTGCTCCTGTCCCAGTTCCACGTCAGCGACATCGTCCGCCACAGCGTCGGGGTCGGCAGCTTCGGCACCCGCTGCTACCTGGTCCTGCTCACCGCCATCGACGGCAGCCACCTGGTCCTGCAGATCAAGGAAGCCCTGCCCACTCGCCGGTTCCAAGGCTTCGACGTGACCACCCGCTTCAGCCAGGACGGCCCCGACAACGGCGAGCGTATCGTCACCTGCCAGCAGATCCTGCAGCGCGCCTCCGACCCGTTCCTGGGCTTCTACCATAACGACGACACCGGCCGCAGTTTCTACGTCCGCCAATTCCGCGACATGAAGGAATCCATGGATATTGAGAAAATGGACAAGGACGACTTCGATACCTACGCCCGCATCTGTGCGCTGCTGCTGGCCCGGGGCCACGCCCAGAGTCCCACCGGGGCCCTGGTCCGGGGTTACGCCGGTCAGAAGAGGAAGCTGGTCAGTGCGCTGATCGACTGGTCCCAGGCCTATGCCCAGCAAGTCCACGCCGACTACGACGCCTTCATGGCGGCCATCAACGACCAGACGCTGGCGCTGCCGGCTGCCGAAGATGAGGAGGACGATGACGATGACTAAGGTCGTATTCCATGTGGATGAGTTAGAAAAGTGGGACCACGCACTAAGCAACGTCCAGAACCTGCTGGCTTACGGCAAAAGCAGCGGCACGTCCTACACCATCGTTGTGCTGATCAACGGCGACGCCATCATGGGTTATTTGGTAGCCCGTTTGCGGGACCAGGTGGATACCTTGCAAAGCGCCGGTGTGGCCTTCCACGCCTGCCATAACTCGATGCAGAGCCATGGCTTAGCAGACAGCCAGCTGCCGGCGGGCGTGACGGTGGTGCCGGCGGGGGTGGCTGACCTGGCGGCGCTGCAGGATGACGGGTACCGATACATCAAGCCCTAGAATAGAAAAAGAGAGGGCGAACAAAATCCGCGCTCTCTTTTTTTCTATTTCTGATTGACGTCTTGAGTCTGGTTATCGCTTGGCGGTAATTGATGCACTTGGTTTACCGCACGGTCGATATCATTACCACCGGTTGGTGAGTGGGTGTCGGTGTTTTTGCTCGTAATTATTCAGCACCTTAAAGAGGTCATTTCCAATTGCTCGAAAATCACCAGAAATTTTCGCTTCATCGCTTTTCTTTGACATGGCTGGGTAGTAAGAGCGCTTTTTGGCCGCCACAGGCTGCATCACTTTAGTAATGATGCGGCTAACACCAGTAACTGTTTGGACGAAGGGCCTCGTCACTACAGTCAAAAGGTTTAGGAAACTCATCGTCAACACCCCAATCTTTGACCCTGAAGAAATTGTATCACAGTAAGAACGTATATCTCTACATTGGCAGTTCTCAATTCGGGATTGGGTCTGCTCTGTCACCCGTGCGTACTGACACATCAATGAGAAGCGCCATTATTTCCCAGGTAATAATGTCCTCGGCAAATCCACCGGAGCTTCGCGGGCCCAGCCATGATCTGCCCGCCACGACCGCTTCGCCGTCTTCGACACCCACGGGTTCCCGGC
This sequence comes from Schleiferilactobacillus shenzhenensis LY-73, assembly GCF_000469325.1. Classification (GTDB taxonomy): domain Bacteria; phylum Bacillota; class Bacilli; order Lactobacillales; family Lactobacillaceae; genus Schleiferilactobacillus; species Schleiferilactobacillus shenzhenensis. The sequence goes on from NZ_KI271587.1 coordinate 104,249, forward strand.
AACGTAAAACCGATACGGCCGGTCATGCCAGCCGCCGGCGCGGACGCCAACCCGGGCAGAATCCGCGATCGTCCGGGGAAGGCTGCGCCATTCATCGGCCAGCACCACCGTCAGCGGCGCCGTCGCTAAATGATGTAAGTTCAAGCTTTTGTCGCGCACGCCGAACGCCCGAAACAGCTTGCCTGGCCCATTGGTCAGCTCGCCCAAGGACCGGCCGGCACGGTTGGCCTGCATGATGTCGATCCCCCAGACGGGCTGAATGCCGCGCAGCAGCACCCCCTGGGGGACCTCTGCGGCTTGCACGGCAATATCGCACATAAACAAGCCGCGCCGCTCATAGATATAAATCGTCCCCGGCGGGCCGTACAGGGCCTCGTTGGCGGGTGACCGGTGGCCTTGGTAGGCGTGAGCCGCATTATCGGCCTGACCGAGATAGGCCTCGGTCTCAACGATCCAGCCGCCTACGAGCCCTGCCGGTGAATGGTACAGCAGCGGCCGGCCTAACAAGTCCTGGGCAATGGCCTGCGTTGAACGTCCGGTGAAAAAGTCGGCGTATGCCATTTGCTCCGCTCCTTTCTTCCTGAAATGCTAAACTTATCTTAGAGGTGAGTCCGATGAGTGTCAAAATCAAACGTATCTACGGGGACTTGTTACCCGACCCGAAGGATGGCTACCGGATTCTGGTGGACCGGCTGTGGCCCCGGGGTGTGTCGAAGGTCAAGGCGGAATTGGACGAATGGGATAAGCAGATTGGCCCGAGCACCGAACTGCGCCAGTGGTTCGGCCATGACCCGGAGAAGTACCCGGAGTTCAAGCAGCGCTACATTGCAGAACTGGACGCCAATCCGGCGACCCCGGACTTCTTGCAGCTGGTCAAGGATAAGGCCGCAACCGGTCCGGTGGTCCTGCTCTTCGGCGCCAAGGACGAGACGCACAACCAAGCCGTCGTCCTGCAAGACTACTTAGCGGCTAAAGGCATCCAATAACAACGACGAAAAAATGCCGGTTCTCTGCTCACGCGCAGGGATCCGGCATTTTAAATAACAATCAAACGTTGCCGATTTCGTTGATTTCTTCCTCGGCTTGCTTGGTGATTTTGATTTCTTTCTCGCCCAGTTCGGCGCTCAAGGTATCCATGGCGTCGTCCCGGGACTTGATAATATCCATGTTGAAGATGATGTTCTTAATGTCGCCCTTTTGGTAGTCGAAGCTCTCGAACTGGATGAACGGGTCTTTTTCTTCACTCCGTACTTCCTTGTCGATAGCCTTGGCGAGTGCCTTGGCGTATACGGCATCCTTCATGTTCGGGGTGTCCTTCTCGGTAATGTAGCCGCGGGTCATCAGCTTTTCGCCAAGGGCCTTCACGTCGTCTTTGATTTCGACTTTGGGTGCTGTGTTCTTTGCAGTGTCTTTCTTTTCGCTATCTGCCATAATTCATCGCCTCGTACACCATTATAGCGCGTTTGGTAAGCCGGGGTGAAAAAAATCCCCAGACCGCAGCCTGGAGAATGAAAGTTTCATTGATTATTCGACGGTAACGACCGCAGTGGTCACCCCGTAAGAGGGTACTGACGCGTTGGGCCAAGCGACATCCAACTGGTTCGGATTGCTGTAGGCGAACGTACCGGTATCGTTGACGACCCGGTGGATCTCGGTACCATCGGCGAAGACGATCTTCAACCGAGTGCCCTTCGGATAGATGGACAGTGCGGCGGCAACACCGCCGTAGCCCATACTGGACCCGAGAACGGCGGGGTCATAGAACGAAATCTTCATGACCCGCATACCGGATGAACTGCTGCTGGTACCGGTGCTGGTGCTGGTATTCGTCGGCGCGGCGCTCGTATTGCTCGCGGCGGTACTGCTGGACTGTTTCGCCGCTAAGGCTTCCTGCTGGGCCTTTTGGGCAGCCAGGGCAGAAGTCAGCTGGGCTTGCAGGCCGGACAGCTGGGACTTATTGTCATTCAATTCTTGCTGGAGCTTCGTTTGCTGGTCTTGCGCGGCTTTTTGCGCCGCCTGCAAGTCATTCTGGTCTTGCACGATCTGCTGCTTCTGGCTCTGCAGCTGGGTTTCTTTCTGCTGCTGCTCAGTCTTCAGACTGGCCAGCTGCTTCTGGGCGTCCTGGACGGCCGTTAAGGCATCCTTGGTGGCCCCAGAGATCTTGTTGACGGTGAAGGTCCGGCTGATCAAGTCGGACAAGTTGTCGCTCTTGAGCAGAAAGTCGATGTAGATATTACCGGTTACGGTATCGGCGTTCTGTTTCTGTAAAGCAATCAGCTGCTGTTTCAGCGTGTCTTTACGCTGCGCAATCTGGGTCTGCATGGCACTGATCTTCCCCGACAGTTCACTGATCCGCGCCTGGGCGGTGTCGATCGCCTCTTCGGTACTGTCTAACTCGCTTTGCTTGGCGACGACTTGCTTGTTTAAATCGTTCAACTTGTTGGTCTGGTCATTGATTTCATTGACCAGCTTGTTCGAAATATCCTTCTTGCTGCTGATGGCGGACTTCGCATCGGAGACCGAATCAGCGTGTACATTCACGGGAGTGACGAGACTGCCGAGCATCATAAGGGCGGCAATCCCTGCTAAAACGCGTGAAATTTTCTTCATGTTTGATGACCTCCTGAACTCTGTACACGATAACACGGTGATTGTTACAGTTTCGTAACGAGATCTTTACAGGTTGCCACATTCAACTTGTAAGGTCAACAAATCTGTAATAAAGGAGGGCCTATAAGCAATATTGACAGGGCCTGAATGTCATGAAACCCGCTAGATACGCGTATCAACACGGGTTCAGCAAATAATGTAAACGGTCTATGAATGTCATACAAGCTGTTCTATAATATACGTAACTTGCCGTTATTGTATTAATGCAAGCAATACAACCCAAGGCGGTGATTTTCGTGCAGTTCCACATCACGGAAGACAGTGCCCAACCTATCTACATCCAGCTGGCCCAACAGATCATTATCGGCGTGGCCACGGGCGAGCTGCACCCCGGCGAGCAGCTCCCTGCCACCCGGATACTCGGCACCAGTCTGAACATCGATCCGATGACCGTCTCCAAGTGTTACCAGTTACTTAAGACGGACGGCTACGTGGAGGGCGACCGCCACCGCGGCACCCGCATCAGCACCCAGCTGCCCATCACCACAGACGAGATCATCACGCCGGAATTGACCGTGGCGTTGGCGAAGGGATTATTGCAGGGTCTGACCATTCGACAGCTGCAAGACCTTTGCCAGCAGATCCTGCTCCATTTCCACCCGCTGCCGCAATCGACACCGAAGATGCCCCAATCCTAGCCATCATTCCCGTATTCGTGTCATCCCCCTATCCCCATCCTTACCAGCATACGAGAAAAGCGCCTGCCCGGACCGAATCGTCCGCACAGGCGCTTTTCTATCTATATTATGTTGTCCGAATGTTGTCCGAATTAAGCTGGGAAATGGGCCAGGCGGGTGTTCTTCACATCAGCAATGGTCTTCGTCCCTGCCAGCTGCATGTCGATCTTCAGCTCGTCGGCCAAGTGCTCGAAGACGCTCTGGACACCTTGGGCACCGCCCAAAGCCAAGCCGTAGACGACCGGCCGGCCCAAAGCAACCAGATCAGCACCGGCGGCCAGGGCCTTGAAGATGTGGGAACCGCGGCGAACGCCGGAATCGAAGATGATCGGTACCTTGTGGTTGACCGCCTGGGCGATGCTCGGCAGCACGTCGAAGGAGGCCGGGCCGCCGTTCAGCTGACGGCCGCCATGGTTAGAAACGTAGATCCCGGCCGCGCCGGCGCCAATGGCCTTCATCGCATCGTCCGGGCTCATGATGCCCTTGGCGATGACGGGCAAATCGGTGTACTCGGCGATCCGCTCGATATCCTTCGGGCCGATCTTCTGGGCCGCTGCGGCGTAAATCTCCGCAATACCCTTGCCGGAACCATCGCCCTCAGAGTACTCCGTTAGGTTGGCCATGGGAATCGGGAACTGGAAGTGATTGCGCAAATCGTCTTCCCGGAAGCCGTCCACCGGTGCGTCAAGGGTCAAGATGATGCCCTTCACGCCGGCCTTCTTGGCTTCGTCCAACAGATGGTGATTGAAGTCCCAATCCTTGCTCATGTAGAGCTGGAAGAACTGCGGGGCCCCGTTGCCGGCCGCCGCTGTGTCCGCAATGGACGTGGACGAGTAAGTACTTTGGGCCATCAAGCCGCCGACAGCTGCGACGCCGCGGGCCGTGTCGGTCTCACCCTTGGCGTGGGCCAAGCCCTGGGCCGCCAGCGGCGCCATCATCAGCGGGGTCTTCAGCTTCAAGCCGAAGACTTCGGTGTCGGTGGCGGGGTTCTCCATGTCCGTCAGCGCCCGGGGAATGATCTGGGCGTGGTTGAAGGCCAGCGTGTTCTCCCGCAACGTCCACTCGTCCTCGGAGCCGCCGCGGATATAACCGTAGCCGCCCTTAGGGATGATGGCTTGGGCCTCTTTGGCCAAGTCGTTGACATTAATGAAATCCAGTTTTTGTTCACGATCACTTTGCTCGTAACCATTGGTCATTGTCATAAGTAAAATCAACCTCCAATTTCAATGCGGCACCTGCACCGCTACAAGACCCATTATATCCACTTACAAAAAGTAAGCAAGGCTTTCTGCAAAAAAATACCAGGACAACCCCAAACCGGGACTCCCCTGGATGCGAATGTGGACTAATTAGCTACCGTGCTTCCCGCAGGGCCGTGACCGCCGGCGCCGGAATCAGATGAACGCTGAGCGGCAAGTGCTGGACACCGATTTGGTGCCACTGAGCGATCAGTGTCTCCGGGTCGATATGCCGGTCGAGGATCACGATGCCGCAATCGCCGCCGCCGGCACCGGAGGTCTTCGCCGCCCCGCCGGCCGCAATGGCCAGGTCGCAGAGCTGGGTCAGTTTGGCGGTCTCAATATGGACGTGGCTGAACTGACTCAGTTGCTGGAGTAAGAAACGGTTGCGGCCAATCTGCTGCTTGATGAGGGCCAAGTTGCCCTCCCGGAAACCCTGGACCAGTTTCTCCACAACGGCCCGGCTGCGGTGCAAGAAATGCTTGTACTCGGTCCGGGAGCGGGACGTGGCCGCCTTGATCTGGTCCACCAAGTGGGAGGTAGAAGCCGGCGAACCGGTCCAGCCGATGAGCAAGCGAAGGCTCTCCGGTGGGGTGAGCAGTTCGATATCCAGCCCCGGCCAGGGCATCGCCAGCAGTTCGCTGAGCGAGGCCAGGTTGCGCTGGGCCCGCAGCCATTCCCGGTCGAAGGACCGGTAAGCGATCCAGCCGCCGAAAACACTGGCGGCGATGTCGCCCAGCGACCCGTTTCCTTGGATGTCCAAGTGAGCGATGGCGGCCAGCTTATAGATCTGTTCCTGACTGAGGGCCAGGCCGTAGAACTGCAGCAGAGCCTTGACCGTGCCGACGGTCACCGCCGCTGAGCTGCCCAAACCGAACTTACGGCCGTCGGCAGAATCCAAGTCGGAATCAACATACAGATTGAACAGCCGTAAGGCCTTGCCCTGCTCGCTAGCGTACGCTTCCGTCAGCCGAATCGCCGAAAGGATGTAATGGAAGGGATTGTCCCGGTTATCGAAGACCATTTCGTCGCCCTGGCGCTGCCAGGTGATCGAGTTTTCTTGGTACTGCTTCGATTGGATACGGCCCATCCCGTGGGCGGCTTCGATGCGCACCGTGACGAATTGGTTCAGGGCCACGATGACTGCGGGTTCGCCCGCTTCCACAACAGCGTACTCGCCGGCAATATATAACTTTCCTGGTGCTTTGACAGTAATCACGTAATAGCCCGTCCTTGTCTATGTGACATTATCGTAAGTCTAGGGAAAATAGTACCAGTCACCACCCCTGCGGCGCAACCGCGGTCCGCCATCTTTCCCAAATCATCAGAAATTCTCGGCCAGCGGGACTGGACCAGAGAAATGGACAATGTTAAGAAACTTGCCAAAAATATTATGAAATCTCTGGACATCTCAGAAAGTGAGTGTATGATGTGTAGTAAATTACTGAAAAAGAGGGAATACCCATGCTCACTGATCCCAAGACGATTGACTGGCAGCATCTCGGCTTCGAGTACATGCAGACACCTTACCGCTTTGAAGCACACTGGCGGGATGGGGCCTGGGAACCGGGCCAGCTCACCAAAGACCCTAATATGACAATGAACGAAAGCTCACCGATTCTCCACTATGGTCAAGGCGCTTTCGAAGGCATGAAGGCTTACCGGGCCAAGGACGGTCGCATCTTGCTGTTCCGCCCGGACCAAAATGCCCAGCGCTTGCAGCATTCCGCTGACCGGCTGCTGATGCCGGAATACCCCACCGACGACTTTCTCAACGCCGTCAAATTGGTCGTGGCGGCCAACGCCGATTACGTCCCGCCTTACGGCACCGGTGCCACGCTCTACATTCGCCCGCTGCTCATCGGGGTCGGTGAAAACATTGGCGTGCACCCAGCGCCCGAGTATGTCCTGCGCATCTTCGCCATGCCGGTCGGCCCCTACTTCAAGGGCGGCTTGACTCCCACCAGCTTCCTGGTCGTGGACTACGACCGCGCGGCCCATAACGGCACCGGCCAAAGCAAGGTCGGCGGCAACTACGCCGCCAGCCTCCTGGCCGGCCAGGAGGCCCATACCCACCACTTCAGCGACGCCATCTACCTCGACCCGGTGCACCACCGCTACATCGAAGAAGTCGGTTCCGCCAACTTCCTGGCCTTCACGAAGGACGGCAAGACCCTGAAGACGCCCAAGTCGCCCTCGATCCTGCCCAGTATCACCAAGTACTCCAGCCTCTACCTGGCCGAGCACGTGCTGGGCATGAAGACGGAGGAGACCCGCATCAGCATCGACGAGCTGGACGAGTTCGGCGAAGCCGCTGCCTGCGGTACCGCCGCGGTCATCTCTCCCATTGCCGGCATTCAGTACGGCGACCACTACCACGTGTTCTACGACGAGAAGAAAGTCGGCCCGATCACCCACAAGCTGTATGACTTGCTGACGGGGATCCAGTTCGGCGATGTGGACGGCCCCGCTGGCTGGGTACAGGAAGTGCCTTTAACTTAGTTTCTGAAATGTGAAAGTTCAATCGGTCTTTTTTTGCTCTTCAAGCCCGTCGTTCTGGGCTTTATGACTGCACAATAAAAGCGCAAGTTTTCTCCTGCGTTGTATACTGGATTCGACGAAAATCAGTAACAAAGGAGAGCTTGCGCCATGAGTAATATAACACAGAACCGGTCTCAGAAGCAGAACAAAGTTGAAAGTTGGCTAAAGAAGCCAATCCAGATGGCCTTTCACCTGGTCCACATAACCCGGTTGACCCGCCAAGTTAATTATAAGCGGCGGTCGTCTCTTTCCTTCCCCGATGTCTTGGGGGCCATCCTTTCTTGGGTGAAATTTGCCGGTCGGTCGCTTTACCGGTCAGATTGGCCGGCCTGCTTTACCAAGCGGACCGCATATAACGTCTTAGAAGACGGACGTATCAACTGGTGTAAGCTGACCAGCGGATTCCTTGCCGGACTCCTGGTCAACGCTGGTTTTATCTTCGACAACCGCGCCAACCTGGCCTTTATCCTGGATGATACGATCATGCCTCGTCCTCAGGGTAAGAAAACTGAGCTGCTCGCCAACGGATATGACCACGACTCCAGTCAGTACAAACGCAGCTTTCGCGATCTCACCCTGGGCCTGAGCGACGGGAAAAACTTCATGCCGGTCAATAACCTCCCACTGTCGAGCAAGGCGGCTAAGAATCGGGTCGGTGCACCAGCACAGACTATCGATTGCCGTTCCAATGCAGGCCAACGCCGGACCCTGGCGATGAGGCCGATGAATGAAGTCGCCCTTATTCTTCTTCAGAAAGCACAGGAGTGCGGTCTCCATGCATCGATTGTGTTATTTGACAGTTGGTTCAGCTCGCCTAAGATGTTCTTCCAATTGCGTCGGTTGGGTATGCACGGCTTGGGTATGGTCAAGCGCACCGAGAAAGTGTATTACCGGTTCCAGGGCAAATTGCGGAGCGTGAAAAACATATACGATACACTGCGCCGAGAGCATCACCGGAAGTATGCCAAGTACTTGTACAATGTCAAAGTGAAAGCCCATGTCGGTACTCAGGAGTTCCCGTTGCGGCTGATTTTCGTCACCGATCGGCACCGGCACGATACCTACTTGGTCCTCGCCACCACGAAAATCGGTTTGCGTCCTGACCAGATCGTCTCGTTATACGAGCGCCGCTGGCAGATTGAGGGCTATTTCAAGACAGCCAAGCAGTACCTGCGGCTGACCCAAACCAAGATCCAGGACTACGACGGCCTATGCGGTCATATCGCCATTGTAATGCTCACCTATGATTTGCTGGTCTGGCAAAAACGAATGGGGATGGATAAGGAGACGCTCGGTGACGTCTTCCTACGAATGGAGAAGGCCATGCCCACCATTACCTTGATCACGCTGTTAGCTGGGCTGATTGGAGCAGTCCGCCATCTCTGCAAGCAATACGGAGTGCCCAGAACCGCATTAAATAACACGATCGACAATTATTTGGCTGGTCTGCCCAGGAGACTTGAAAATGCCCCTGATTTAACAGGATGTACTCAATTTTGGGGCACTTAAGCCCCGTCAGCCAAGGGGTTCAGCCAAATCTAGCTTTCATATTTCAGTTAGTTTCTATAGAAGTAAGAGAGAAAAAAACCGGGACAATCGTCACTGCGCTTCTGGCGGTGTGGCTGCTGCCCCGGTTTTTTTGCGTAGGAAGCTTCGGGTACCCGGCGATTTGGGCCCTCCGGCTGGCTGGCGCTGGCAGTCAATGCCGCCGCGAGCGTACGTTCACGATAATCAGCAGAGCCAGCCGCCAGAACACATAGCCAATGGTCAGGACGACTAATCCGGTGGTCATGTACCGGTAGATTGGCGAATCAGTAAACGACAGCGCAACAAACAGGCCCAACAAGAGCGCTAGTGCAATGGCAAGTGCTGGTTTCATCTTCGGCACGACAATCCCTCCCTACTAAGCATCCCAATTATAGCAAAAAACGCTTACAAACTAGTAAACCGTCCTGTTTGATAAGGGCTCAGCAGCCCGTCCTAGTATGGTCTCAGCGCTTTATGTAAAGCTTTCCTCGTAGGGAGTGGTCGCACAAAAAGAAGACCGCTAGTCCTCTCATTAGTCGCCAAACTAATCGCAGAGAGAAGCGGTCTTCCTCGGATGAGATAGTACCAGATTTTGCGTTGCGGTTAAAGGGTACCAATGCCGTTTCATTGAATTGTCCCCAATTTTCTGGTATATTATCCGTAGGTGCCAAACCTATTGGGACGCAGAGCTGCTGGCGGCGTAAGCCGTTTCGAAAACAGTTTCTGCGCCCCTTCTTTTTTCTTCTCTTAGTCATGACAGAAAGGAACACGCTCCTCCTATGGCCATTCTCCTCCCTATTGTTCTTGTTCTTGCGACCACCACGATCCTCGCCCAAATCTCTCGTCGGCTGAATATGCCGGCCGTCGTTGGTCAGCTGCTCGCCGGGATCCTGCTCGGCCCGGCTGTCCTCGGCTGGCTGCGGCCCAGCGAAGTCATGTCGATCTTTTCTGAACTCGGCGTCATCGTTCTGATGTTCCTTGCCGGGCTGGAAAGCGACCTGCACTTGCTGCGCCGCTTCCTCAAGCCGTCGCTGTACGTCGCCTGCATCGGCGTGGCCGCTCCAGTCATTGCCCTGGGCGTCGCCAGCAAGCTGCTGGGGATGTCGGTGATCGAGAGTATTCTGGTGGGCATCGTCTTCTCCGCCACCTCCGTGAGTATCTCGGTGGATGTGCTGAAGGAAGAAAACGCGCTGAACCGGCCGGAGGGGGCCACGATTCTCGGGGCCGCGGTGGCCGACGACATCCTCGGCGTCCTGCTGCTAAGCTTCTTCATTAGTTTCGGCGGCGCGCAGAAAGCAGGAGAGCAGCCCAACCTGTTGCTGTCGATCGGTGAACAGCTGCTCTTCTTCGGCGGCATCGTTGTTCTCATTCGCTGGTTGGCACCGCTGCTGATGCGTTTCAGCGAACGCTTGCTGGTGATTGCTGGACCGACGCTGATGGCGATGGTCATCCTGCTGGGGACCGCTGCCTTGGCGGACTTTGTGGGCTTGTCCGATGTGGTCGGCGCCTTCTTCGCCGGCGTCGCCGTGGCCCAAACGCCCACAAAAAAAGAAGTGGACGCCAGCATCGAGCCCATGGGCTATGCCTTCTTCGTCCCCTTCTTCTTCGTTGGGATCGGTTTGCAGATGAAGCTCACCTTGAGCTGGGCCGACCTAGTGCTGATCGTCTTGTTCACCATCCTGGCTGTATTAACGAAACTCTATGGCGGTATGGCCGGCGCGATGCTGGGCGGCTTCACCAAGCAGCAAGGGCTGACCATCGGCGCGGGGATGGTGTCTCGGGGCGAGATGGCGCTCATCACCGCTCAAATTGGCAACGACGCCCACCTCTTCCCAGCCGAGCAGTACCCGGCCATCGTCATCGTCATCCTGCTGACGACGCTGCTGTCGCCGTTTATCTTGAAGCACTACCTGCATCCGCAGCCAGCGCCTGCTGCCTGATCGCCGCCATCCGGGTGAACACATCGCCCTCTTGCTGGCTCATCTCCCACGTCCGGGAATGGATCGTTGATCCTGGCCGGTTGATCTTGGTATACAGCACCACCGGGTTATACCAGAAATTCTCCCCGGCGGCCGCGGCCTCCGTGGCATACAGATAATCCTCGGCAATTTTTAAACTCGTGTCATAGGTCACCCCGTGACTGGTCAGCATTGCCCGGGAGAACCCCTTGTTCCAAATGTAGCCGCCCACGGCCGTGCCGTGGTGGGTGACTTGGTCCAGCATGTCCGGCTTGCTGATCTGCTGCCAGCGGTCCCGGCCGCCTGTGCTGCCCCGCCGGAACCAGCCGCCGCCCCAGGTGTACCCGACGGAGACGATGTCGGCATGGTGCGCGCGGAAGCCTTCAATGAGCGTTGCCGCAAAAGCCGGCGCCACCTGATCATCGCCGTCCACGAAGGTGACCAGCGGCGCTGTACCAGCCGCCACCCCGGCATTGCGAGCCGCCGATGTGCCCTCATGGTGCGGCAGCTGAACGACCTGGAAGCGGGCATCGGCCGCGGCCGTCTCCTGGGCCAGCCGCAGCGACCCATCGGTACTGCCGTCATCCACCAGCCAGACCGTGAAGTCGTCCGTGTCCTGCTGCCGCAAGCTGTTCAGTGAATTCTTGAAGTACCCGCCCAGATTATCGAACGGGACCACGATATCTAATGTTTTGGCCATCTCACTCAGCCTCCTTCGAAGTTGCGGTCATCTTAGACGCATTGGGAGAGAAAGGCAAAGGATATGCTTGGCGGGGAGTGGGTGCCTCCGTAAACGGACTCCGGCCGACAGCCCCACACAGTCTAAGGACCCCAACAGCAAAAGCCCAAGTACGGGGCTGACCTCCTTGGCTACCTCTGGAAACGAGCTCCGCCGAGCAGGCCACCACAGTCTAAGGACCCTAACACCAAAAGCCCAAGTGCGGGGCTTTCGGTGTTAGGGCCACTTAGCCTGGGTGGCCTAACCGCTCGGCTCCGCTCTCTAAAAAAGCCGCCAAGCCCACACAGCTTAGCGGCAGCCGACTAGCACCTGGCTAGTCTTTTTTTTCGTCTTTGTTCTTAACCCGATCGATGAGATCGCCGACCTTTTCGGAGACATTTTCTTTGATCTCAGAGACTTTATCGCCAACATCAGCTTTCAAGTCTTGAGCTTTGCCTTCGGTTTCGGCCTGCTTATCACCGGTCACCTTACCATAGGTCTCCTTTGCCTTACCAGCGAGGTGGTCCTTGGCATTATGCATTTGATCTTCTGTCTTAGACATTCACACCACTCCTTTAGGTGATTAGGTTTCCCGATTGTGTGCACGCTGATCCGTCTCGGTGACCGCGCGGATCACAAGTTGATGGCGCCGAGCCATATAATCAAACTCGATCATACTGCCGGGCTCAATACCCATTGCCTGGCGGATTTTCACCGGAATGACAATGCGTCCTTTCCCATCTACTCGATTGTGTTTGCGGTGAACCATTTGGGGCCTCCTTCATGCACACTCCCCACGCTTATAATGATACCAAGGTGGGCCCATTTTTCCTACTTTTTTGCCCACAAAATCGTGATTGCTGGACCCCGTCGCAATCCCATGTATAATGGGCTCTAATCCATAAAAATATCAAGAAACGAGGGATTTGAGATGGCAAATGAATTTCCCCAAGCACTGACCATTGCTGGCGCCGACTCCGACGGCTCCGCTGGCATGGAAGCCGATCTGACCACGATGTTTACGTTAGGTGTGCACGGCATGTGTGTCCTCACGGCTGCGGTATCTGGCAACTCCTACGGTATTGACGCCGCCCACAACATGCCCACCGACTTCATTGCCCAGCAGTTCAAGACGCTGGCGGCGGACTTTAAGATTCGGGCAGCGAAGACCGGGATGCTTTCTGACTCCGAACTGATCCGCACCGTCGCAACGAACGTCAAGGCCGGCACCTTCGGCCCCCTGGTCCTGGACCCGGTGATCATCACCAAGCACGGCGCAATGCTGCTGGAAGAAAGTGCCTACGAGACCCTTCGCCAGGAGCTGATTCCTCTGGCCACCGTCATCACCCCGAACTTCTTCGAAGCCCAAAAACTAGCAGAAATGGATATCACCACCGACGCCGATATGGTCACCGCCGCCCATAAGCTGCAAGACATGGGCGCCAAAAACGTTCTGGTCAAAGGCGCGCACCACGACGGCGACCAGGATGAGGTCCGCGACTTCGCCCTCTTGGCCGACGGCACCAGCTTCTGGCTGAGTGCGCCCTATGTCGCCACCGAGCACATCAACGGCACCGGCGACACCCTCTCCGCCGCCATCACGGCGGAACTGGCCAAGGGCAACGGCATGGCCGACGCCTTCCGCATCGCCAAACAGTATACTTACGAAGCCATCGCCGACCCCATCGCGGTGGGCCATAAGTTCGGTCCCATCAATCACTGGGCACCAAAAATGACGCGGCTCAAGTAGGCTGCAACGAACATAAGGTTGCGACCCAATCTACGGACAGTGCATTGCGCTCGTCTTGTGAATTGGGTTCCAGCCTTATTTAGGTTGAAGAGACGTTTGCCACCTGGGAGTGGTTTGTGAAGATGCATCTGATTTCTCACGGGCAAATTGCCAATACCCAAAAGCCCATTCTTACAGTGCGATTGTCCAAGAAAGCAGCAAGACTGAATCTTTCAATCTGAATCCAACTTGGACGTGTTTGCCCACTCCCTGTTTCTGTTTTGTGGAAGGCGTACTGTGACAGCCGCTTAAAGCCTTAAATTTGGAACGGTTACGGCTTTACACGCGGATTCTGAACGGTCACCTGCAATGGCCCCACTACCAAGCTGAGGTGAAATGGCTCCGGTATCAGCGGCCAGAACGTTTGCTCACCAGTATTGGTATTGAAGAACAACTTTCCATTCGGTCTGCCAAGCCCGGTTTGCCCAGTAACACTCAGAGCTCGAATAATGAGAAGCAAGGCTCCTACTGATCCTGTAATCATCCGGGATGGTAGTAGCCTCGTCTGCGTACTGAATTATCCGACGTTTAACTTACGCTTCGTGTGGTAGAAGAAGCGACCAAATTGTACGATATCGTACGAATTTGGTCGCTTTCACTTCTACGTTTGTGGAAATGTTGGCCACACTCATGAAACTTAAGATGCCCACAACAGAAGTCTTTATCGTTTGATCCCTGGTTTATGAGGATAGTGATCGTTGTCAGAGGATGATTTTCTTTCAGCTCGTTTCACTGTGTGAATACGCAATCCGCAGTAAATTGCATCCCCCATTGCAATTATCCCAAATATAAGAATGAAGCCAAGCTCGGTGGGCATTGCGTTGAATAATTGAGAACCCTGCGGATGTCGCAGTACCTTGACAACCTGCCCTGCCACAGGGATGCCGATGACCAACGTCAGTATGTCAATGAATAGGTTAAACCGATACGCATTTAAGGTGAAGCGCAGAGAAGAATGCCCTTGGACGATACTTTTGATTAGGTTGGCTGTCTTTTTGTTTTTCATCGATGTGTGTTTCTGCTCTTTTGTGACAGTAGCATTAGGAATAAAAAACGGCTTGTTCTTGTCGAATGAAATGCGTATGACTACTATTTGTGTAATAGTTAATCACATCCAAGAAATACGAATAGTTTGATGACACATCGTAGTATTCGTCTACCGTGTAATAGACATTGTGTGCGCCACCATTACCAAAGGCTAAAGCATCGTAAACGCCCTTAACTGCAATGGTAATGCCGGCGATTTTTCCTACGCCATATGGGATTGGCAGTAAGTCGAGGATCAACGACGTTTCCGCACTGCGAATGAGAATATCGGTGGCCATGTCGCCACTCCAAGACTGTGAAAATTTCCAATTTCCTGCATACTTGAAATACGTGTCACCGCCACCGCCAGCAGGCACAATCATTTGTGTGCTGTTTGTCTGGTTCACATTTGATGCCGTCTTTGAGCTCTGTTGAGTATCTGTGTTTGTTGTTGCAGCGTACGCCCGTGTTGCTGGCGCCAGAATACCTGCGAACAGCAATAAAGCAGAAGCCAAGACAATAATCCGAGCGAAGAACCCAATCTTTACATATTTCATGTGAATCACTCCTTTGTTTTTTGCTGGCGCACGCTGCTCACAATCTCATGGGTGTGGAACAAAAGGATTTTATGGTTGTCATTAGACGACATGGCGCGTAAAATCATTTCAACCGTTAAACTGTTCCTTTCGCATACTTACCTTTTTGGAGGGATTATCATGCGCTTTACGCCTGGCAAAACTTTTCACTGGTTCAGAGTCGACAATCGACATTTCAGTGCGACTGCAACCGCCGAGGGTCTCATCAATACGTCAACGTTGCATCGTTTCGAGTCAGACACAACGTCCCCGTATCTGATCGATGTTCTCCCTTTGCTCGACCGTTTACGCATTGATCCGTCTGAATTTTTTTCTCGTGAACAAGGCTTTAATCACACACAGGTTGCACGCTTTTTTCAATCGATTAGCTCGGCTTACGAAAATCGTGATGTGTCGGCACTTCTCAGGTTACAAAAGTTCTTCGAGTCTCCAGCGACACATGAAGCAGCATTGCCTTATCGCCACTTGGATGCGATTGTCGTAAATGCAGCCCTTGCGATGATGCACGACAAGCCACTGCCTGACACAGATGTTGCATTTGCTATGGCTTATTTTCATCAACAGCCTAATTGGCTGTCCTATGACTTGCACGTCTTGCGGTGGCTTCCTTCATTTTTATCCAAGGAAGATTTGATCTGGGTGGCACAGAATTTGTATCTGCGCGCGTTAACGTTCATCGAATCGTTGGATAACGCCAACTCAGTCGGCAACATCTCACTCGACGTGGCCACGCAGCTAATTATTTCTTTGCCAGCAGATCATACTGCGGCATACCTCTTACGCCTAAGCGGTGACGTGACAGCTCTTCAGAAGAAGATGCAATTCTCAATTCATCGTAAGGTGCTTGAGGCGGCTATTGCGTTCAACCAGGGTGAGACCATCCAGGCACAAATCATCCTTCACCGAGTCTATGATGCACTCGACCTGTTTGACAGTGAATGGGACGAGAGGATGGTGAGTGCCACCTGGCCTAAATTGATACATGCCGTTTCTTGATTGCCATCACTCCTATTGATGTTGTGACATCAGAATACAGCATCATGTAACCGCCATCAAGAGGGGAAGGCATAGACGCGTCACTGTTTTTTTGATCTGGCGGGTTTTGCATGGTATGACAACATCAAGCAGTACTGCCATCTTTTGAGTATGTGCATCCGTGCCTGCATACCAACATCCGCTTCATCAGACACGTTGAGCAACAGAGCGCAGATCTTGAAATATGCGGCGACTGTCACCTCATTGCCAGGCGGAATCAACGGGCGTCTCTTTCAACACAGCCTTAAAAGATCGTAGACCCTGCCACGCGTAGCGCATTATGGTTCTTGACTTGAAACTTCTCAATACGCAAACAGCGTCACCTTTCTCACCGCAACAAATACAGCAGCAAGCCATTCGCCAGCACATGCACCAGCCACGGGAAGCGCAGATCCCGGGTGACCTCGTACAAGGTGGCGAAGACCAGGCCGACGGCGCACCAGAAGAGCAGCGCCAAAGACCAGGAGAACTCATGGAGCAGGCCGAAGATGACCGCGCTGGACAGAACGGTGAGGATGCGGAACACCACATTATCCCGGTTCCAGAAATAATTCATGAAGATGCCCCGGTACGTCAGCTCTTCGATGAGCGGCGCCCCGACCAGCTGGCCGACCAGTGTGGTGATTGGAATCACCGCCCACTGCCCCTTCAGCACGGCGGCGTACCCGGACAGCGGCGGCCGGGTGCCGAGATACACGAGCCCGGCCATGAGCAGGGCGGCCGCCGCGCTTGCAACCCAGTTCTGCCACTTCCGCGCGTGCCGGCCGAAGTCTTTGGGGTTCCACTGATGCAGCATGTGCAGGTAACGGTTGCTGAAGAAGGTGACGATGGCCGCGGTCAGGGCCAGGGCGGCCAGCGCCAGCCAGCCGTCGTGGTCCCGCATCCAGGCGGTGGTCAGGCCCAGCTCCGGCAGCTGCGCTGGTGCCTGGTACCAGCCCATGATCAGGAAGTAGACGGAGAAGAAGAAGACGCGCTTCACCGATTCACCGAAGCGGTAGAGCAAGCTGTCCTCAGTCATGACCGATCACCTCCCGTCGCTTTATTTCAGCATTTGCAGCCCAATCAATAACATCGGCGCGTTGTTGAGAAAGTGGAGGCCGATATTGACCCCCATGTTCCCCGTGCGCCGGTACACATAGGCCAGAATCATGCCCAAGACCACGTAGATTAGTGTCCCGGCCAAGTTGTCGTTGCGGTGGACGGCCCCGAACAAGATCCCCGAGATAAGAATCGGCCAGATGGGATTTTTCGTATAAAAAGCCGTCATCACGTATCCCCGGAAGACCATCTCTTCAATGATCGGAGCCGCGAACACCGTCATGAGCACGATCATGATGACCATCTGGTTGCCATTCTTCAGAAGCGCTTGGATGGCCGCGTCATTCTGGGTCATTTTCTCCCCGGACGTGCCCGTGTAGAACGGAATGAGCAGGAGCTTCGTGCCCAGCATGACCAGGTAGCCGACGCCCAGGTAGAGCCAGTCCCGCGCTTCCCAGCGGCGCACGAGGGGCTGGCTGGTATATTGGCGGATCAAGCGGCGCACGGCCCAGATGGCCCCGCCGTAAAGGACGATCATCAGGACCAGCAAGGCAATGAAGACCGGGGTGCTGGCCGGGTGATGTTCTTTTTTCATGATCAAGACCGCCGACATCGGCAGTTGCGGAATGAAGACCAGGGCGAGTCCCACCGCCAGCCAGACGATGCGGACCACCAGATCCTTGAGGGTGCGAATGGACCGGCGGGGCGGCTCCTGATGGGGCATGGGCAGCCGGGTTTCTGTCGGTACTTGGTATGAGGCCATGGGACAGGCTCCTTTCTGTATGTCTCCCATTATAACGTTCCTGCCGCTGGACCCCAACGCAGGGGCGCCGGTCTTACAACATCGTAAGGCAACCGCTGTTAACGCCGAATGGTAACGGCGGCGGGTTGTTCTGGGCGGCGGGCCCGGTATGATAAGGGTATGCATGATCGCAGAAAACGGAGGAATCAGCTATGTCAGAAAAATCACCTTTGGCCGGGAACTTGCAAAACTTGCGCGCCCACTTCGGGTACACCCTGGAACAAACCGCAGAAGGCGCCGGCGTCACCCGCCAAGCCATCGCCAAGTGGGAAAGCGGCCAGTCCGTCCCGGACATCGCCCACGCCAGTGCCCTCGCCCGCTTCTACCGGGGATGGCCTGGACCAACGGCGTGACCCCCGGCGGACTTGGTGCGTCAGCTCGGCTTTCTCACCCTCGGATTCGCTGCGTTCGCTGTCAGCTTCGGGCGGACACTCACGGTGAGCACCCGGCGGTTTCAGCGGGTAGACTTATGAGTCCTTTCTTCCTGCTTAACTCGCCTGGCGCATCGTCCCGTCCAGGATCTCGTAGATATGGTCCGCGAACTGTTCCAGGCGCATGTCGTGGGTAACGACAATGATCGACTTGTCGTGCTTCTTCGCCAGGTCGTGCAGCAGCTGGCCGACCACGGCGACCCGCTGACTGTCCAGGGCCGCCGTGGGCTCGTCGGCCAGGACGATCTCCGGGTCAGGATACAAGGCGCGGGCGATGGCCACCCGCTGGGTCTGGCCGCCGGACAGTTCGCTGGGATACTTGTCCACCAGGTCGCTGATCCCGAGGTCGTCTAAGAGGGCCGCCAAGCCGCTCGGGTCCATGTGCGTCGTCCCCTTGATGCGGTCCACGAAGCTGAATTGCTCTTGAACCGTCAGGAACGGCACCAGGTTATAGGCCTGGAGAATGAAGCCGATCTTGTTCAGCCGCAGGGCATCCCGCTGTTTCACGGGAATCGTCGTCAGCGGTGTGTCCTCCACTGTGACCGTGCCCGCGGTGGGCGTCTGCAGTCCGCCGGCAATGGTGAGAAAGGTGCTCTTACCCGAACCGGAGGGCCCGATGACCAGACTCATCTCGCCTTTCTGGGCGGTGAAGTCGATGTCCTTGAGCACTTGGATCTTGCTGGTATCGTGACCAAATGTTTTATCGATATGGTGCATTTCAATCGTGGTGGTTTTTGTCATATTAAGCGGCTCCTTTAGCTAATGACCGTAACGGGATCAACTTTGAGGATGAGTTTCACGGGGATCAAGGCCCCCACGACACCGGTGAGCAGAATGCCGGCGGTAACGCCAATGAGCATGGGCCAATTGAAGGCAATGGGCACGGCCGCGGGTAATAATTTAGCGGTCAACGCCGTCAGGCTGCTGCCCAGCGCCAACCCGCCGAAGACGAGCAGCAGGGCCTGGCTGATGGTGTTGTTCACCAGTACCCCGGACGGTACCCCTTGGGCGCGCAACACCGCGTAGTTGGGAATCTTTTGAATCGTCAGAATGTACAGGAACACAGCGATGACCACCAGGGAGATAATCATCAGAAAGGCGATCATGAAGGTGAAGGTCATGTTCTGGGCGCTGTAACCGGGCAGCTTATTGATGAATGTGCTCACCGGGTACGTCTTTAGTTGGGCGATCCCGGTGCTGTAATCCGCGTCGCGGGAAATGATGCCGCTGGCGGTGAAGGTGGCCGGTAATTTCTTCAAGTCCCGCCACGTGCTCAGGCTGCCGTAGACGACCGGGGCAATGTCGATCTTGGCATTGTGGGTGAAGCCGACGATGGTGTAATGGTCCTTATTGGAATTGAACTGAATCTTATCCCCCAGGGCGTAGCCGTCCGTCTTGAAGGCATCGTCGACCACGACTTGGTTGGCTTTGGTCGGTTTATGCCCGTAGACTAGTGTCAGCTTGGTGCCGATGAACTGGGCCCAATCCAGCCCTAGGAACTGGGCCGAGACATTCTTGTGCTGGGCTTGTTTGGTCACAACGGGTGTCTGGCCCACGTAACTTTCTTTCTTCGTCAGCGTCAGTTTATCCGTCTGGCTTTTCGTCAGCATGGACTGCTGCAGGCTGGTGTTGGCGTCTTTATCCAGAATGACACTCTGGGCGCCCCAGGAGGTGATGGCCTCGGTGCTTTGCTGCGCCAGGCCGAAGGACAGCCCGCTCAGGATATAAACTAAGTAACTGATCAGCAGGATCATCCCGACGATCAGGCCATAACGCAATTTTTCGTGTTTAATTTCTTTCCAAGCCAAGTACATTAACGGTGACTTCCTTCCAGTTGGTGGAGTGCGGTGGCGAATTTCTTCAATAAGGTGTCGTGCAAGCGGGGGTAAAGCATCACTTGCCGAATGACTTCGTGACTGAGGATGGTGGCGGCCCAATCCGGAGCGGCCAGCTCAGCGAGCTGTTCCGGTGAATTGAGGGCGGTGGGAATGGCCACCGCCCCCTCGTTTTCTGTGAAGTGGCGCTTGATCAAAGCGCTGTACGGATTGTCCGCCAGCGAGGCGAGGAACTGCTCTGCATAGGCCAGATAGCCGTCAGCGTCGTAGCCCGGCGTGTCCTGCACGCGGATCTGCTGGTGAATATCGCGCATGGCGACACTGTAGATGTAGACATAGGCGTCGGCCAAGTCAGCGAAGTACTTGTAGAAGGCCCCCCGGGCAATGCCGGCCGCCTTCACGATGCGGGCTACTTGGGCGTCAGCGAAGGGATAGGCGGAGAATTCTTGCAGGATGGCCTGGGTCACGATCTGTTTCTTTTCAGGTTTGAGGTTCAAAAATGTGGACGTGGGCATGGGATTGACTTCCTTTCAAAAGTGACGCTGTGTCACTCAACAGAAATTATCTTACAGGAAAAGTGACATGGTGTCAACATTTTGTTTTTGAACACAAGAAACCCGGATGATGCAGGGCCCTGCATCATCCGGGTAAGGCAAGAAATGGGTTACGGTTTAAGCTTGCTAATCAATCTTGAAAATTCGAATCGCACCGGCCATAAAGATGAACACCAGCAATTCGCCAATACCGACAAGGCCAAAGACCGGCCACGTTTTGATGTTGATGGCTGAAAACACATAGGTGCCTACCGGCATAAAGAGAATCGCAACAGTAAAAATCACACTGAAGACTCGCCCCAAATACTCTGTTTTCACGTTAGACTGAAGATCTGAAAACAGTTGAATGTTGAATACGGTCATGAAGCCAGACGAAACCCCACAAAGGATCAAAATCATCGACCAATGAAAGGTTAAGAACGGAATGGCAATAATCGGCAATGACACCCCCAGCAGACACCGGCTGTATTGGGTCATTGACCAATCGAGTTTGAGCAGCCCATTCAGCGAGGCGCCAACAATATTTCCCACGGACTCCGCAATCAATATGTAGGCAAACATATTATCAAAGTGCGCCATCTGATTGGTAAAGGGAATCGAAAACTCGTACCCCGCGAAGAAGAAGTTGATCAACGAACTGGCAATCAGAACAGTCATCAACCCCTTATCGCTCTTAATGTACTTGAATCCCTCCCTCATCGCATGCAACGTTGTTTCATGGGCACCCGGCTTGACGGGACTGGTATTGATAACTTCAAAACGCCACTCAATGATGGCCGAGATAAAGAAACTGAGCGCGTTTACCAGCATGCCAAATTTGAAGCCCAAGGCCGTTATGAGCAGCATGCCCAGCAGCGGGGTCACAACACTGATCAATTCAGAAATTGTTTTAGAAAGGGAGTTGTATTTGTAGATGTTTTTCTTGGACAGCAGGTCTTTTACGATTGCCTTATAAGTCGGGCTGTTAAATGAGTACAACACGGCCAAGATGACATTGACAATCACGAACAACCACGGATTGGACTTGCTGTACTGCAAAAATACAACAAATGTCGCAATTGCTGCCGCAAGGTCCGTGATGACGAGAACTTTCTTCCGGTCCCTGGTGTCAGCAATGACTCCGCCGAAGATGTCGAAAATGATGCTCACAATTGTCTCGCTAGCCTGATACATTCCCATAAAGAAGCTGGACTGACTGCCGAGACCGGCAATAACCAACTTGTTGGCATAATCATAAATCTTATTGCCAAAGCCGTTCGTCTGACCCCGGGCAATCAATCGTACAATGTTTCTATTCTCTTTTTCCATGGTCTTCTACCCTTCCCAGGTCAGCTCATTGACAGTCAAGTCAGTCGTATCGCTTGTATGGCAAATCGAATAGTCCGCTTGCCTGAACAGATCACCATAGAGAATACAGGAGATTGTTCCTTGGTGGGAAAACACAGTGATGTAGTTTTCTTTGAATGGCAATTGTTGAATTTCTCGGATCTCACTATCGGGATCTTTCACTTCACCAATATAGTTCAGAGAAATGTTCATTGCGTTCCATCGTTCGGCCACCCGCGGCAATGCCTCTTGATGGGCGCCCACGGTGTTGAATAAACAGTAGCGAACATCAACACCTGTCTGATTAAAAGCCACCCATTGCTTGTACCGCGTCATAAACGTGCCGTAGTCATCAGTGTCTCTTACCTCGAACGGCACAGTGGCGTGAACATCGCCGATGACATTAGACGCATCAAAATCAGCGAAGTGACGAATATTTAAGGCCAGCTTGCCCGTAATGGACGGTACTTCCCGATCCTGAATCACGGCTTTTGCCACAATATAGGCAGCGAGGGCGGTGATACTGTCTGTATCGCGTTGGCTGGTGTGGAATTGGGCAATATACAGCTTCGTATCAATTTTGTGCAAATGCAGATCAACACTTGTCTGCGGGATTTTGTCGACCACATCTTCGAGATTGGTAGTCTCATTGGCTTCCTTGACGAGTTTCATGAAGCCGGCAAAACTGCTCTCAGGTACTTGAGCAAGCGTCAGATCCCCCCGGTACAATTTCCAGAACAGGCCCTGGAACATCGTCGCTGAAGAAGCATCGATGGTATGGTGAGTGAAGACAAAGTCCAACTGTTTGGCACTGACATTCAAAAGGCAGGCAAAAATGGGCAACCCTTCCGTTTCATAGAATACTTTCTCGATATCCTGATCGTCCATCCCGTGTTGGGTAACAAAGACAATCGGTTGATTGTTGGTAATTGTCTTGAATGCCAACCGTTCATCTTTGATAAACCACGCAAGGTTGAGAATGTCGATTCGGCTCATGAGCTGACGAATCGTTGTATCGATTGCGTCAACAACATCCTGCGTCACTTCAGGCAGTGCGATAGAGACCCGGTACAGCGCCTTCTTTCCTTTCAGGAATAGGCTTTGCTGTGATGAAGAAGCCGCGACCACATCAGCACTGTATTGATACTGGCGACTCTTGATTAGCGTCCGTAGATTAATTTTTTCGCTAATCAACGCGTTGGGCTGTATATCATTAGGCATCGCCACCTCGGGATGTTCAATATAGTGGGTCAATTTGGCGAGCGTGTCCAGTTCAAATACCCGGGCATCGTCAATTGCTGTAGAAAACGCTGTTTCCACGTCTAGGAAGAACCGGACAGTGTCCAATGAATCCAAATCACTGACCTGGGTCACCTGGTACTTCGCCAATATCTGCTTTAGTTGTGCATAAACGGATTCATTCCCAACGGTAGAATCCGTCCCCTGATACTGTGCAATCATCGCATTCGTGTCAAACTTACGGTTATACGTGTAAAGAAAAGAGTCAGCCCGAATAATGATGGGATTCAGGTACTCGGGCAACTTGTTCAATATTGCCCTGTGCTGATCTGCTCGGCCAATATAGAACAAATAGATTCGTTTTCCCCGATACTTAACCTTAACTGAGACAATTTCTGGGAGTGAGGCGACAATACTTTCGATTTCGCCTAATTCAACTCGAATCCCGTTAACTTGCACTTGATCATCTTGACGACCCAGAAACACAATCTGGCCCCCTGCGTCGACACTGACGTCGTCGCCTGATTGATAGTAACGTTCGCCATCTTGGGTTACAAATTTCTCATGATTCTTGACCTCGTCCAGTAAGTAACCCAATGTGACGCCCTTACCGCCGATGTACAGTTCCCCTTTGTCTCGTACTGTGTGACCAGTTTTATCGACAAGTTTAACAACAGCGCCATGAAATGGGACACCAATCGGTACAGCTGTGCGTTCCTGCCCAGTAACAGCGTAGTGGGTGGCATAAATCGTGGTCTCTGTCGGTCCATAAACATTAAACACATGGCAGCCGGCCGCTAAGGCTGCAGCCAGTTTTTGCACGAGAGAAACGGGGAATGCTTCTCCGGCAACCAGCAGGTAGTGCAACTGGTCAAAGACATGTGGCCCGGCGATATCTAATAGTGCTTCCGCAAAAGAAGGCGATAACGACAGATGCGTGATACGCTTTTCGGCAATCAACTTAGGAATAGCCCGGATGCTCTCTGCTTTTGAAGGACTTGATTGTAAGCATACCAGCTGACACCCAGTGAAAACGGGAGCCAACACCTCACTAAGGGAGACATCGAAAGAATATGGCGTAGAAAAAAGAAAACGGGAGGCGGCGTTCATCTCGACAAGCGGATACAACTCACCCAGAATCCAGCAAATATTCTCTTCTGTTAGAAATACCTTTTTTGGAACACCTGTACTACCCGAAGTGGATAAAATGTATGCCGTCTCATTCGGAAAGGGCTGCGCGAATGTGTTATCTTGGGCAGGGCCTAGAGACGATCCTCTTCCCACAAAGACAATCTTCCTGCTGCTAAGTACGGCAGAGTCTCTGTCGACGATAAGCGTATCCCAGGGAACGTCGGTAACGCGATTAACTGCCTCCCTAACTGAAAGTGCTGAGACAAGCGGCATAGGAATTCTCCTGGCAAGCCAGATACCAATGATTGTCGGTAATACATTCATTGTCTGTTGCAAATAGAATGGCACGACTTGTGTGCTTTCAGCCTGACCAAGCTGAGCGCGCACCGCTTCCGCCATGTGAAGAACGTCAGCAAACGTCAAGTGGGTGTCTCCCGACACGATTGCCACTTGAGTAGGATGGGCAGCGGCCTGATCCATAAATTTTTGAAGTATTTTCATGTGTTATTGCCTATCTTTCTGTTTTGTATTTCTGAGCATGTAGGTGAGTTAAGCCATACAATGGCCCTAGATTGGAAACCAAGTAAGCAGCTGACCCTAACACTGACATCCGAAACTCTGTATCGATTTTATCCATATTCAGACGTCGGAATAATCGTAATGTTAGCAGATATCGCATGGTCGTGGGTGCCCAAAGAGTTATGCAAAACAAAGCGCTAATTACCCAATTCTGCGTCACTAGGAGTGCAACTGCCAGCAAAACGTATGCTGATGGTAGTAACACCCACGCAGCCGCACCTCTTAACTGATTCATCCAATACAAGAACGCCCGTGTATTAAAAATCTCGTCGGATAACGAATGGTAAATTTTAGTCGTTTCTGATAACGTTTTAAACCAGTTGGCATTCTGCTTTATCAATACTGACATAGACTTCGGTGCTTCAGCGATCTCCACTGTATCAATGGGAACGGCGCGAACGCCAATACTACGCAAATAAAAGCTTAGGTAAATGTCTTCGCACCAAAACCGGGTTGTAAAGCCACCAATTGCGTCTAAGAAGTCAAAGCGCAGATACAGTCCGTGTCCAACAACATGTGACCTTAAATAATCCGAATACAGAATAGAGTTGGTGTATCCATTCGTTAACTCGAAATTTGTCTGGTAAACGGCGAATCCACGCATTAACGGGCTCAAACTATCCAAATTTAGGAAAAAAGCTGAATACTCCTGCATAACTTTGGGCCAAGAGCGGTCAAACGCTTTGGCGTACACCTCGCGAAACACATTTCTTCCTGGTCGGCTATCGGCGTTGTAAACAACGAAGTAGCTTTTTGACCAATTTGCGTGAGAATGTTCCTTGATGTAGCGTGCGGCGTAGTTTAGTTGGTGCGCCATCATCCCGTCGGTTTTCGGATAATTAAGCAACGTAACCCCGCTGTATCTTAATGATCCAGTAATCTTTTTTCGAATAACAGAGTACGTCGTTACGTAATCCGATGACCTCGCTTCAGCCTTTTCTTTTTCAGTGGTTACAATCACGAGATGGATATTTTCACTGTTAGAAGTAAGCTCAAGAAAGTAGTCCATGGTGTCCAGAATTGTTGTCTGTTCACGCAAGCAGGGAATAACAACAAACAATTCTGGAGTCTCGGTCTTCTGGCCCGCTTCCTGCCGTTTACTATTTTGCAGGCTTTCTAATCTTTCAATAACAATATGGTTTCTGACCATGTGCCACGAAAGCTGAGCCAAGAGTGCCAAGCAAATCATCAGAGCAATTCCTGTCAACGTCATATACGATACCTCCTTATTTACGCTCACGTTCAATTGTTGCCCATGTAGGGTCCACACTTGGTTCTACTAATCTCTGATCGCGGCTGTTGCCATTTTGTATACCTCTTCCGGAGATAAACCAGTTGTTTCCAACAACACAGCAGAATTTCCCAGGCGACTAAACTGTTCTTCCAGGGAAGTCTCCTGACCAGATCGGGTTGACTCCTCTGTCCAAACTGAACGAAGCATATGGCTACGAGATAAATTACGTTGTTGTGATTTTTCTGCATCAGCTCGCAACAACAAATTGCAATCAGGTAATCGCAGATGGTATTCATGAACTTTATCCCAAAACTTCAAAAAACGTTTTTCTGCCAGTTCATAAGCATCTGGAACCAACCCTCGTTTTCTGAAAGCGTACGCCGTTGCCACAATAGAATACGCAGACTTGTCTATCACCACATTCTGCCCGTGTTTGATTCTGTAGTTTGCGTCGAATAGTTTCTCAAACTCCAAATCGAACAGGATATCTTGATTGCGGATTTCTTGTTCCCGCGACTGCGGCACGTTAAGAATGTCATCACCTGGCGCATCCAATCGTCTTTCCAAGTATCGAATGGCTTCTGGAACAACTGTGTATCCATCACGCTCGCGCATGTACTTGCAAAGTGTTGTTTTCCCCGAGTTCGAGATTCCCTCCACCAGAATAATCTTACCTTCTGCCATAATGTCTCCTCCGGATACCATTTTCTTACTATGCTCTGAGGCCTAAATGTCCTTGACTGAGATATTACTCCATGCTTCATCTCCATACAACCCAATATTTCATTTTTCTTCAAAAAAATACACGCATGGTCAAGAAACGCCCCGTTTCTTGACCATGCGTGCTTCCTTGCCCTTTTCGTAATACCCCGGCCGGAGGGGCTATTCTCATCAGTCACATCAAGTTCTTGCCAGCTGTGGCGTGAGTTATCAGAATACTGCCTTCAGTGGATCACTGCTTTCGCACCATTCTCCACGTCAGGCCATAAAAAGTCAGGAGCCCAGCGACGATCACTGCTCCCAATGTGATCTGTCCAGGCGTCGTGTCCAGCAGTCCTTTCTGCCACGCCGGCACCCGGGTGACAATACCGCTCAGTGCCATAACGATCATCAGGGGAACAAACGGCAGCCACATCTGCCGGTCCGGTTCCCGCCACAGTGCAATGGCGCCGCCGGCCACTAGGAGAAGGATCACTGCAATGCCCACACCACCACTGAGATATATCCGCCACGGTGTTTTCAGCAGCGTGGCGATTAAGAACCCGGGAATCAGCAGCACCATGATACCCAGGATGCGCCAGAGCGTGGTCCAGCGGTGCGGCGGCCGGTATGTCGACCGGGCAATCGCCGCCACGACCACCGTAGCGGCGCTGAGCCAATAAGCCGCCGTCAGCAGCAAGGTGCCCGCGTCGACCGGCACAGTCGCGATGGCCAGGGCGGGCAGCAGCATGATCAGTACTACGAACAGCAGCAGCCACCCGTACATCTTGACCACCCCCAGCCAGTGATTGGGCACTTCGGCCAGAATCGCGTCGGCCGTCTCTTGCGGTCGCTGGCCAAAATACGCCTCTGCGGTCACGCCGTCCTGTTGGGCCGCCAGAATATCTGTGAGAATCGTGAGCAGCTCCTGCTCTACCGCTTGGCTGTCCTTGAGAAAAGACTTCCCCCGAATGTACAGTAACAAATCTTCGTAATATTTCTTATTGGGTGCATTCAGCTGCTCCCGCAGCCGGTTATTATCATTGGTCAATTGGGTCGCGTTCTTAGTCATGGTCATTGCCCCCTTTGGCTGTCAGCAGTTGATTAACGTGGTCGCTTAAGGCATGCCACTGGGTAAGAAAGTTGGCCTGGGCCGCTTGGCCCGCCGGCGTGACGTGGTAGTATTTCCGGTCAGGCCCGTCCGGGGAGGCCCGCAGTTCGCTGGTGATCAGGCCTTTCTTCTCCAAGGACAAGAGCAGCGGGTAAATCGTTCCCTTGGGAATGCCGGCAAAGCCGTACTGGGCCAGTTCTTGGCTCAGTGTGTACCCGTAGTATTCGCCGTGACTGAGAATGATCAGGACACAGCCTTGCAGGACTCCTTTGAGCATTTGACTTTGCATATCCTGGGCCATGCCAGCACCTCCCTGGTCGACTATTAGGTATTACCAACTAGTTGATAAGCCTACTTTATCATGCCCATGACTAGTTGGCAATACCTACTAGCTGAAGAAAATAAAACCCGGCATTTCTGCCGGGTTCATACGTTCCAATCATTATGCGTTCTTTTTAGCGCGCGGCCGCCACCAAATACCGATGGCGAGCAAACTACTCAAGACTAAGGTCCAGCCAATGTACTGCCAGAGTTCCTCGGTAACGTCACCGGTTTGCGGCAGCGTACCGTGGGCCCCTTGGCGCTCGTTCGTCTTGGTGCCCAGCGTGGTCACGCCGGACTGGCCTGCCGCACTGCCATTAGCCGTCGCACCACCACCGGCGCTAGGTGTCACCGGTGTTGGCGCTGGCGCGGGTTGCGGACTCGGCTGTGGGGTTGGCGTTGGGTTCGGTGTCGGATTTGGCGTTGGGCCTGGTGTTGGCTTCGGTGTCGGGTTCGGCACGGGTACCGGCGGATCACTGGTCTGCACCTTTACGGTCTTTTGTTTGTGCGGATGGACTGTCACCGGGTGGGCCTCCGGATCGATGGCATAACCGCTGGGCGGCGTCACTTCTTTATAGAGATAATGGCCTTGGGATAAGCCGGTGAACCGCATGATACCGTTGTTGTCCGACTGGCGGGCAGCAACTTTAACAGTCGCCTTGCTCGTCTGCCGATAGAGGGCATAGGTCGCTCCTGCCAGCGGTTTCTGCGGTTTATCAGCGGCCGTCTTTTGCAGCAGCAGTGTCGCTGTCGCCGGCTTGATAGGAGCGGCGGGCTTGTCGGTGGTCGTCACGGTAGCAGTGCCGCCGGCCGTGACAGTGAAGGGATAAGACTGCGTATTCAAGGCGTAGCCATCCGCCGCACGGGTCTCCCGCACCTGGTAACTGCCGGGGGCTAAACCGCTGATCACCACCCGGCCCTGGGCATCGGTGATCCCGCTGGCCACCGGCTGCGCCGGAGCTAAAGCGGTCAAGACCGTGTACTGCGCACCGGCGACCGGTTTCTGTCCATCATCAGCGGCCGTCTTCGTCAGGATCAGCGTCCCGGGACCGCTGGGCACGATCGGCGTGGGCGTCGGCGGCGTCTTTTCGTCCGGCACGGTCAGCGCGGTCGTTTTCTTCCCTTGAATCGTTACCTGATACTGCTGGGTATTGCGCAGATAGCCCTGGGGGGCAGTCTTCTCCTGGACCGTATACTGGCCAGGGGCGAGTTTCGCCACGGTCGCTTGGCCCGACTGGGTCGTGGTGTAATCGCCGACCGGGGTGCCGGAAGGCCCGGTCACCGTGAAGACCGCCCCGGCCAAAGGCTGGCCCTGGGTATCCGTCTTCGTTAGCGTCAGTGTCCCAACCGTCGGCTCCACCGGCGTCTTCACGTCTGTCACAGATACCTTAGCGGTTTTATCCGCGACCACAGTGACGTGATGGGCCGTCTTATCTTGTGCATAGCCCTGGGGCGCTTTGACTTCCGTCAGCGTGTATTTCCCTGGGACCAGCTTGGCGAAGGTGATTTGACCGACCTTATCGGTCACCGCCGTTTGAGCTGCCGTACCGTCTTTATCGTTCGGTGCCAACTGATAACGCGCGCCAGCTACCGGATCATGCCCGTCCGTCTTTGTCAGCTGCACCGTTCCCGTGGGGTGCACGATCGGCGTCTTCACGTCTGTCACGGGTACCTTAGCGGTTTTATCCGCGACCACAGTGACGTGATGAACCGTCTTATCTTGTTCGTAGCCTTGGGGCGCTTTGACTTCCGTCAGCGTGTATTTCCCTGGTACCAGCTTAGTAAAGGTGATTTGACCATCTTTGTCGGTGGTTGCCGTCTGGGCGGCCGTCCCGTCTTTATCGTTCGGTGCCAGCTGATAACGCGCGCCGGCCACTGGGTCATGCCCGTCCGTCTTTGTCAGTTGCACGGTCCCCGTGGGGTGTACGACCGGTGTTCTCTCATCGGTCACCGTCACCTTCGCCGTTTGGCCAGCCGTCACAGTGACGGACTGGTCCGCCGCTGCTTGGTAGCCATCAGGGGCTTTCGTTTCGTGCAGCGTATACTTGCCCGCCGGCACTTTCGCCAGCACCGCCTGCCCCTGCTTATCCGTCGCGGCTTGGCCGACCTGCTTTTTATGGGTATTGATGAGGGCGAAAGCGGCCCCGGCCAGCGGTTGCTTTTGCTGATTGACCTTGGTAATCGCCACGGTCCCCGTCGTGGGCTGAGGGGCAACGGGTTTATCCGTCGCGGTCACCGCCACGGGGTGATCAACGCCCTGGCCTTGGGGCAGCACGACCCGCTGAGGCGTCGTGTCCAGTTGATAGCCGTTTGGTGCCTTCGTTTCAATTAAATAATATGTACCGATGACCAGGCTGCCGATCTTAAGCGTCCCGTCAGTGCTGGTAGTCAACGTCGTAATGTCCTGCCCGTTATAGTCCTTCGTCACGGGGACTTTGTCCGCATTGACCAGCCGGTACTGGGCATTGGGCAGTACCCGCTGATCCGCTGCGCTCCTTTTGGTCAGGATAATGGAATCCAGCTTGTCTGCCGTAACGTGGCTGGTCGTTCCGTCCGTCTCGGTGGCGTTCGCCGTGAGCGGTTGAGCTAAGGTGCTTGCTTTCATGGTCATGGCGCTTGTCCAGGTGTTGGCCTGATTTTCAATGACCGCGGGCTTCGTGAGGAGGACAAAATTCATGGCTTCATGAACGGGCTGCTTAAACGTAAATTGGACAACGGTGCCGCCGTCGGCTTGCGGTACCGGTGTGACTGTATAGGCACTCGGGGCCAAGGTGCCGGCGCTTTGAAACGGATTAGTCATATCGTTGTTCGGATATTGACCGTGGGTAATGGTCGCGGACTGGTAAGTTTGGTTCGGACTCAAGGTGAAACTGGCTACCGCCTGTGCCCAGGTGCTGGTCCCGGGATTCACCGCCCCGTTCCACGTCAGCTGGGTCGCGTCCTTACTGGTGTCGTTGGTATTGCCGCCTTGGCGGCCGCTGATCCAGCCAATCTGGTTGATCTGGGCATGATGATTATTACCGCCATCAGTCGACCCATACGCAATGAAGCTAAAACTGCCGTGGCGGTCTTTCAAGCTCTGCAGGGCGTCATTGAACTGAATCGTGCCCGTGTGACTGCCTGGTTTGATAGAGAAATGCCCAACGGTTTGATTATCGAAAGACAGATCCTTTTGCTGGGTCTCTTTGATCTGCAAGTTGCTCGGCAAGGTGAACGTCGCCGTGGTCTGCCCATTGATCGTTTGATCATCAGCCGCCGCCCACTGATAGGTGACGTCGTAGGCATTATAGGCATACAGGACGGCCGTATGGCTCACCGTCTTGTTGGTCGTCGGGTCGGTCACCGCCGCGGCGTCCGCCGTCAAACCAGTGATATTCGGCCCGGCGGCGTCCACGACGGCCGTGGGCAGACTGCCCAAGCTGCCGATAAGAAGAATCAACACCATCACCCAATTACCAATACGATGAAGAATTGTCCCATTTCTGTGCAAATTGACACTGCCAGCTTTCCTTCTGTTTTTCCATCCCAGCCCCCAAACTGACATGACAGTTGTTATACAATTCCATGGTAGCCTTGCCCCTTACCCGGCGCAAGGCCATGAGCGCGTTGAGACACCAAAAAAGCGCTGCCTTAAAGAACGGGCAGCGCTGAGTAATCATGTTATTTACTGGGCAAATGCCGGGGCTTGTTCCCAAACATCCCGCAGGACCTGGGTCTGTTCCCGATCCGGGCCAACCGAGAAGGTGAGCAGCGGCACACCGACCAGTTCCTGGATCCGCAGGACGTAGTTGCGGGCATTAGCCGGCAGTTCAGCGAGGGTCGTGCAGTGCGAAATATCCTCGTCCCAGCCGGGCATTTCTTCATACACCGGTTCGCAGGCGGCCAGCTCCTTCAAACTCGCCGGATAGTGCTGGATGACCTGGCCGTGGAGCTTATACCCCACGCCGATCTTCACGGTCTTCAACCCGGTCAGAACGTCTACGGAGTTCAGCGCCAGGTCGGTCAGACCGGCCACCCGCTTGGTGTGCTTCAGGACCACGGCGTCAAACCAGCCGATCCGCCGAGGACGGTGAGTAACGACACCATACTCATGACCAGCGTCGCGAATCGTATCGCCGATGCTGTCCAGCAGCTCCGTCGGGAACGGGCCATCGCCCACCCGGGAGGTATACGCCTTGGCCACGCCGACGACCCGGTTGATGTGAGTCACGCCCACGCCGGAACCGGAACCGACGCCGGCCGCCGGGTTGGACGAAGTCACGTAAGGATAAGTCCCCTGGTCAATATCCAGCATGGTCCCCTGGGCGCCTTCGAACAGCACGTTGTGGCCGGCATCGAGAATGTCGTTCAAGACGACGCTGGTGTCGGTGACGAACGGCGCCAGCTCCTGGCCGTAAGCGTAGAACTTATCGTAGATATCGTCGAAGGACAGCGGTGCACCGCCATAGATCTTAGTGAACAGTTCATTCTTCGCCGCCAGGTTCTCCTGCAGCTTCTCCTTGAAGGTGTCGGCTTCAATCAGGTCAGCCATGCGGATCCCGATGCGGGCGGCCTTATCCATGTAAGCCGGGCCAATCCCCCGGTGGGTCGTGCCAATCTTATCGGCGCCCTTGGCCTTCTCCATCAGTTTGTCCTGCTCAATGTGGTAAGGCAGGATCACGTGGGCGCGGTTAGAAATCTTCAGATGATCCGTGGTCACACCGGCATCGTGCAGGCGGTGCAGCTCTTCCACCAGGCTCTCAGGGTTGATGACGACGCCGTTACCGATCACTGCCGTCTTGTCCGGATACAAAATACCGGACGGGATTTGGCGCAAGGCATACGTTTGCCCATCTGTCTTAATCGTATGTCCGGCGTTATCGCCGCCTTGGTAGCGGGCAATTGCCTGTGCCCCTGCGCTGAGAAAATCCGTGATTTTACCTTTACCTTCGTCGCCCCACTGGGTCCCGACCACGACCGTTGCTGTCATGAATGTCCACCTCAAATTATTATTGTCGCGCGACTGGCGCGCGTTCGTTCTGGTTAAAAAATCACACCAGCTGATAATACCAGTTTGACGTTCATTTGGCAACGCAAAGCCGAATCGATGTCGGCTGGGCAGTTGTAATCATTCGTGAAAATTGGCGCGGCTCAGGAATTTAGTGTCTGGTCTCGGGTCCGGGTGACTACGGGCTCCGCAGGTTTGGGCTGGGATCGCCACGGACAGGTGACAAAGCTTGCCGGGCGCCGTGCCAAAGCTCCGCAAGCTCCGGCAAAACGGGCGGCGACGCGAAGCTAGTG
>NZ_KI271587.1:137626-137953 GCF_000469325.1 Schleiferilactobacillus shenzhenensis LY-73
ACTGACCGCGTTTTGCCTCCGCTTGCTACGCGTTGGCACTCAGTCATGCCCAAATACGAGTTCTGTCACGCCCAAATTTCACAGCTGAGCCCCCAATCTGCTCTGCCCTTCGTCGCCCCATCCTACATCATCGGACACTGGAATAGTCTCGCTCGACACGAAACCCTCGCAACTCCTTCGGGGGCGTTACAGCATTTGCCTGAAGGTACGAGCATCTTGGTGCACCTCCGGCGAATATGTCCTGGCCACTAAGGCTTTACAATCGGGCGCGATGTAGGCGATTTGGGCCCGGAGGCTGGCGGGCGTCAGTGGCCAAATTGGTCTTAG
>NZ_KI271587.1:138131-142390 GCF_000469325.1 Schleiferilactobacillus shenzhenensis LY-73
GAACACTCCCCACAAGAAAACAGCCTAAGACAAGTCCTTCGGTAGGACCCATCTCAGGCTGCTTTTCTCACTGATCAGTTCGTCGGCTGGGCGTAGGAGATTGATGAGAACTTATTGTAGGACTTGATAAACAGAAGCTTGACGGTGCCCCGGGCGCCGGAACGGTTCTTCTCAATGATCACTTCGACCACCCCGGCGTCGGAGTCTTCGTCCTCCGAGCTGGTCGGCGCGTTCCCGCCGCCACCGCTGTCGCCGCCGTAGCTGTCGTCATCATCGCCGTCCTCGTCCCGGTAATAGTCGTCCCGGTACAGGAATGCGACGATGTCGGCATCCTGCTCGATAGAGCCGGATTCCCGAATATCAGACAGCACTGGCCGCTTATCCTGCCGCTGCTCCACGCTCCGGGAGAGCTGGGACAGGGCGATGACCGGCACGTGCAGTTCCTTCGCCAGCATCTTCATCTGCCGTGAAATGGCAGACACTTCTTGCTGGCGATTCTCTTGGCCGGTCCCCTCGATCAGCTGCAGGTAATCGACCACGATCAAGCCCAAGTTGCCCTGTTCTTTGGCCAACCGGCGGGCTTTGGCCCGAATATTGGCCATCTTAATGCCCGGCGTGTCGTCGATGAAGATCTTGGCCTTCGCCAAGCTGCCCATGGCAACGACCAGACTTTCCCACTCATTGTCTGTCAGTTGGCCAGTACGCAGGTGGTTGGCTTCGATGCTGCCCTCGGCACAGAGCATCCGATTGACCAGCTGCTCGGCGCCCATTTCCAGGCTGAAGATGGCGACGGCCGTATCGCTCTTGGTCGCCACGTTCTGGGCGACGTTCAAGGCGAAGGCCGTCTTCCCCACCCCGGGTCGGGCGGCAACAATGATCAGTTCGTCCTCGTGCAGGCCCGCCGTAATCAGATCCAAATCCCGGTAACCGGTCGAAAGGCCGGTGATGTCGTCGTTGTTTTTCGACAGTTCCGTCACCTTGGAGAAGGCTTCCTGCAAGACATCGTCGATGCGCCGGAAACCGTTCTGCTGGGTGGTATCCGATACCGCCATAATCTCTTTCTCGGCGTTGTCCAAGACATCGGAGACATCGCCCTCCGGATTGTAACCCGTCTGGACGATGTGGGTGGCCGTATCGATCAGCCGCCGCAGAGTGGCTTTCTCTTTGACGATTTGGGCGTAGTAGACGACGTTGGCCGCCGTCGGCACCTTTTCTGCCAATTCGACTAAGTAGCTGACACCACCGGCATCGGCCAACTGCTGGCGGGCGGTGAGTTCGTTGCTCAGGGTGACGGCGTCGATGCTCACGTCCCGGTCAGAAAGTGCGACCATCGCCGCGAAGATGTACTGGTGGGCTTTCTTATAGAAATCGTCCGCCGTGACGTAAGCCATGGCCTCGACCAGGGCATCACGGGACAGAAA
Source organism: Schleiferilactobacillus shenzhenensis LY-73 (assembly GCF_000469325.1). Lineage (GTDB taxonomy): Bacteria > Bacillota > Bacilli > Lactobacillales > Lactobacillaceae > Schleiferilactobacillus > Schleiferilactobacillus shenzhenensis. The sequence goes on from NZ_KI271587.1 coordinate 139,553, forward strand.
AACAGCGCCGAGAACGGATTGCTCGGCATCGTTATCCTGGGGTGGTGTCCGATCGATCAATTCGTTATTCACGCTGTTTGATTCCTCGATTCATGAATTCAATTATTTCCCGGGAAATTAATCCTGCTGGGTCACGTGCACGCGAATAACCGCATCCACGCCGGGCGCCAAACGGACCGGGACGTTGGTGTAGCCCAGCGACCGAATCGGTTCCGGCAGGTCGATCTTGCGCTTGTCGACCTTCAAGCCGAACTGCTTGTCCAGGGCTTGGGCAATCTGCTTGCTGGGAATAGAACCGAACAGCTTGGCATCAGCCCCGGCCTTCGATTGAATCTGGACGACCGTCTTGTCATCCTCGATCTTGGCCTTGAACTGCTTGGCCTCTTCCAGCTCCTCAGCCCGCTGCTTGGCTTCCGCCCGCTGTTTGCCCTTCAGCTCGCTCATAGCCTTGGGGGTTGCTTCCTTGGCTTTGCCTTGCTTGAATAAGAAATTTTGGGCGTAACCATCGGGGACATCCTTGATGTCGCCCCGGTTGCCTTTGCCGCGTACGTCTTGTAAGAAAATGACTTTCATTGGTTTTCTTCCCTTCTCGATATTGGCCGGCCCGGTCTGCCTGAAGCGGTCCGGGCCGCCGTGCTACTCTTCGTCGGCCGCCACCAGCTGGGTCAGAATATCCTTCAGCTGCTGGCGGGCCTGGGCGATGGTGGTGTTCTTCAGCTGAGTGGCCGCATTGGACAAGTGGCCGCCGCCGCCCATTTTCTCCATGATCACCTGGACATTGACCCGGCCCAGGGAGCGGGCCGAGATACCGATGACGCCGTCGATCCGCTTAACGATGACGAAGGAGGCTTCGATGCCGGCCAGCGACAGCAGCGTATCCGCCGCTTGGGCGGCCACCACCGGATCATAGACTTCGTCCTCTTCACCGGTACACAGGGCCATGTTCGGCTCGACCATCTCGATCGTTTCAATCAGGTGGTTCTTCTGGATGAAGTTGTTCACATCTTCCTTGAGCAGTTCCTGTACCAGTGTACTATCTGCACCCACTGACCGTAAATAGGAGGCCGCGTCGAATGTCCGCGTGCCGGTGCGCAGCGAAAAGCTGTGGGTATCGACGGTGATCCCGGCCAGCATCGCAGTGGCTTCCAGCTTGCTCAGGCCCGCCACGTTCTTGGGCTGGTACTCGAACATCTCCGTGATCAGTTCGCAGGTCGAACTGGCGTAAGGTTCAATGTACACCAGCATCGGGTTCTCCGGGAACTCCTCGCCCCGGCGGTGGTGGTCAATGACGATGAGCCGCTGGGACAGCCGCTGACACAGCTCCGGCGAGATGGAGATCGACGGCTTGGAGTGGTCCACCAGGATCAACAGTGTCTTGTCGGTCACCTGGTTCAAGGCCTCGGTGGGCGTCAAGATATGCTTGGCCACCTCCGGCTGTTCCTCCACCCGCTGCAGCAGGCGCTGCACGTCGGAGTGCACGTCGTTGGCATCGACAATCACATCGCATTCCTTGCCGTTCATCTCGGCGATACGGCGAATCCCCAGGGATGCACCGATGGCATCCATGTCCGGGCGGGCGTGACCCATCACGTAAATCTTATCGACTTGCTTGAAGATTTCTTGCAGGGCTTGGGAGATCATCCGAGCGCGCACCCGCGTCCGTTTCTCCATCGGGTTGGTCCGGCCGCCGAAGAAGCGGGCCGGGGAATCCGGCGACTTGACGACGACCTGGTCGCCGCCCCGGCCCAGAGCCAGGTCCAGGTTGGACTGGGCGTCGTTGGCCAGCGTGGCCAGGTTCGGGTTGCCGTAAGCGAAGCCGATGGAAAGGGTCAGCGGATAGTTCTGTTTCGACGTATCCTGGCGAATCACATCGAGGATCTTGAACTTATCGTGTTCCGCCTCTTGCAGCCGGGCCATGTAAGCCATCACGAAGAAGTGGTCGTCGTCCACCCGCTTGATGAACATGTGGTAGTGGTTCGCCCAGTCCGTCAGTTTGTTCGTGACATAGTTGTTCATATTAGAAATCGCCTGGTCGTCCATCGACTGGGTGATCTCGTCGTAGTTGTCCAGGAAGACCTGGCCGATCGCCACTTGCTGGGCGTTGAGCTGGTCTTCGATTTTAGCGTACTTGGTGATGTCCAGCAGGTAGATGACGCCCAGATCGTCCTGGACCGTCATCTCAAACTGGTTGTCGCCCCACTTGATCTGGTGCGGCGTATCGTCGCCGCTATACTTGGCGACAAACTGGCCCAAGTCCGGCAGGCTGTCGTCCAGCGTCTTGCCCAAGATGTCTTTCTTCCCAATATATTGCTGGAAGAACGGGTTCGTCCACTGCACGACCTTCCGATCGTTGTACAGCAAGATCCCAATCGGCATCTGAATGAGTGCTTCCTGCTCGCCCCGCTTGATGCGGTAGGTGAGGTCAGAAACGTACTTCTGGGTGTCCTGGGTGATCACTTCCGCCGCGTAGTAAACACTGACGACCAGGGCCAAGAACAGTACCGTCAAGGCCAGGCCGATCCAGAACGAGTTGAAGTAACTCAGAATGATCGTCGCCAGGGATAAACCGATGATCACCAAGAAAATGGTCATCACCCGGGCATTGCGCATGAAAGCCGGGAGCTTGATGCGTTGGAACACGTTCTTCATTTGTAGTCTTCCTTCTCTTTGAATCGCGTTTGGGAGCTGTGACAGAACTCTTCCGCGCACCGTGCCAAAGCTCCGGCAAAATGGGCTGGAACGTGGTGGGCACGGCTTGTAGCCTTTTAGCAAAAATCGCTAAAAGCCGCCAAGAATGATTTCACCACTGAGCCCATTTTGCCTCCGCTTGCTACGCGT
>NZ_KI271587.1:142400-147076 GCF_000469325.1 Schleiferilactobacillus shenzhenensis LY-73
TGTCACGCCGAAATACGAGTTTTGTCACGACCCCACACCGGTAAACGATCGCGTCATAGTTAAGACTATTTTAACATACGGGAGGAAAAGCCGGTTTTCACCTTTTTGGCCCACTGGATGCTAGTGTGTTCACTTTTTGCCTCGCTTTGCGTAATGTACTGCATCCGCAAAAGAAGCATCTTCCTTTTGTGTGCATATGTGCGTATAATAGAGAGGAGAAAATCAATGAATCAGCGAAAAGTAGCCAATGTTCTGGTGCTGCTAAACCGTCAGGGCTTTGAACTGACCCGGGTCCGGGGATCCCACCACCGCTTCAGCGATAACCACGGCCACAAGGTCACCGTTCCGTACACCAGTGAAGCGGAACTGCTCGCCCCGAAAACATATGCGGCCATCCTGCAGCAAATGGGATTGCGTTGAAAGGAGAAAACATCATGACTCACCGTATCGTTGCCTATCCTGCTGTTTTTGACCAGACTGATAATGAGGGCTGGGTGACTGTCACATTCCCGGACGTCCCGGGCGCCATCACCCAAGCCAAAACATTGCCGGAAGCCATGCTGAATGCCGAACAGGCATTGGGTCTCATGCTATATGACGAAAAAAAGCTGCCCGCAGCCAGCAGCCTGGCCACCGTGGAAGCGGCCCATCAGCCGCATTATGTCGCCCTAGTGGCCTCTGACCTCGACCAAGCGGCCCAGACCGTGCACGTTCCTTACGTGAGAAAGAACACACGCATTCCTGCCTACTTGGCCGAAGCGGCCGAGCAAGCGGGAATCAATTTCTCCGCCACACTGACGCGGGGACTGGAGGAAGATCTGCAAGCTCGGGGGATCCCCACCAAGCCGCCAATCAATGCTGAGCGGTAACGACGGGATCACAAACCCGTAATCAGTGCCCCGCCCAGCGGGGCATTCTGCTCGCCAGCGCCGCTGAATCAACAGCCCCCGCTTGTTTCACGTGAAACAAACGGGGGGCTGTTTGCTTACTCTGCAGTCACGATATGTACCGCCGCCTGGGCGGCAGTCCACGTCGGCGCAATCATTTCTTCCTGGGGCCAGCCCAGGACATCGTGGGGAATGAACCAGCGTTCCAGTTCTGCCGGCCCAAACGAGGCGCGGTGCCGAGTCTGGTGGCGGCGGAGGGTCTCTTCTAACGTCAGATCGTAATAATAGGCTTGGACGGCGTCAAAGGCGGCGGCCAGTTCGCTGAGCATCGTGCCATAAACCTTCTTGACCAGAATGCCTTCCAGAATGACGGTCTGGTTGCGGGCCAAGCCGAAACGGGCGATGGCTGCCATCAAAGCAATGCTGGGGTTGCCCGGCTTGTCTGAGGCCCCTAGCATATCGCGGCGGACGACATCTTGGTCGATCAGCAGCGACCCCGGCAGCTGGCGGTGGACCGCCTGGGCCACTGTGGTCTTGCCGGAGCCGGAGTTGCCGCGAATGATGATCAGCCGGCTCATGCCCGGTCACCGAAAATCTGCTGTTTCAGCTTCAGCGCAGTGGGCGTCGTCGCCAGGCCGCCCTCGGCGGTTTCCTTGAAGGCTGACGGCATCTGCAGTCCGACTTTGCGCATGGCTTCCACCGTTTCGTCCACCGGAATGACACTCTTCAAGCCGGCCAGAGCCATGTCGGCCGAAATCATTGCCTGACTGGCACCCAGGGCGTTGCGTTTCACACAAGGCACTTCCACCAAGCCGGCGACAGGATCGCATATCAGGCCCAGCATGTTCTGCAGCGTCATGGCCACGGCATTAGCCGCCTGCTGGGCCGTACCGCCCTTGGCGCAGACCAAGGCGGCGGAAGCCATGGCACTGGCGGAGCCGACTTCCTCTTGGCAGCCGCCCTCCGCCCCGGCAATACCGGCGTTATTGGCAATAACTAAGCCGAAGGCGCCAGCGGTGAAAAGAAAGTCCACCTGGTCATCCCGGCTCAGCCCCAGCCGGTCACGCACCGCCAGGAGTACGCCGGCTAACACGCCGGCACTGCCCGCCGTGGGGGTCGCACAAATGAGACCCATCTTGGCGTTGACTTCATTCACGGCGATGGCGTTGCGGACGGCTTCCAAAATTGGCCGACCGCTCAAAAAATCACCGGCGGCCAAATAGCCGTCCATTTTCTTGGCTTCCATCCCCGTCAGACCGGTCACGGATTTCACCCCGGCGATGCCTTGGTGTACGGAATGAACCATAGCATCCAAGTTCTTACCCATCAACCGGCGAATCTCCGCCGCGCTGCGGTTCGTATTTTCTTCCTCCAAGGCCACCATCATCGCCGCAATAGAAGGATACGCCGCACTTTGAGCGACGAGGTCTTTGATCGTGTAAAACACTTTTCTTCCTCCTTATTCGAAATACGTGACGTTGATCATGTGGGGCAGCTGCTTGAGCTGGGCCAAGAGGGCGTCGTTGTACCCGTCGACCTCAATGATCATGATGGCCTTCTCGCCCTTAGCCGTGCGGGTAACCGTCATCGTCCCGATATTGATGTTGGCCTGGGAGAAAATCTGGGTCACTTGGGCGATCATCCCCGGGACGTCGTCGTGGATCGTGATGTACGTGGGCGTCCCCATGCTCAGGGAGATCTTGAAGCCGTTGATCTCGGTAATCTGAATGTTGCCGCCGCCAATGGAGACGCCGGTCACCTCTAGCCGCCGGTCGCCTTTCTTCAAGACGATACAAGCCGTATTCGGATGGTCCACCTTGTCGCTCTTAGGCACGAAACCGACAGAAATGCCTCGTTCGTACGCAATCTTCAGGGCGTCGGGGAGTTGCGGGTCGTCAGGGGCCATCCCCAGCAGACCGCCGACGATGGCGACGTCGGTGCCATGGCCGCGGTAGGTCTTGGCGAAGGACTCGTACAGGTACACGGTGATTTTTTCAGGGGTGGTCCCAAAAATGTCGTGGACCACTTTCCCGATGCGGGCGGCGCCGGCGGTGTGGGAACTGCTGGGACCGACCATCACCGGGCCGATGATATCAAAAACGCTGTGGAACCGGACTTCAGGCATGGCGGATAGCTCACTTTCTGCAAACAATATACGCCGATTCTAGCACGTCTCACCGCCCTTGTGGGGGCAGTGGAAAACAAAACAGCCGTTTTTCATTTTGCGTTCGCTGGCCCTTTTTGCTACAGTGGTGGCAATCATTGAGAAAGCAGGCGGACAGATGGCAGATTATATCAAAGAGATCCGGGCCTTGGTGGGCCACAAGCCGATCATCCTCAACGCCGCAGCCGGCGCAGTGTTCAACGACGAGGGCCGGATCCTGCTCCAGCAGCGGACCGACAACCGCACGTGGAGCCTTCCCGGCGGTTACATGGAATACGGCGAGACCTTCCGGGAGAACGTTCTCCGGGAATATAAGGAAGACAGCGGCCTGGCCGTGCGCGTCGACCACTTCATCGGCATCTTCGACCAAGGCTTCACCGTCTACCCCAACGGCGACGAGTGTCAGGTCATTTCCACGCTCTGGGCCGTCACGCCCATCGGCGGCAAGCGCATCACCGAGGAGCAGTACGAGACGGTCGGCACGGATTACTTCACCGAAGACGACCTGCCGCCCCTGCTTAACCAGCAGAGCGCGGACATGATCCACGCCGCCTTCGCTGATTGGCGCAAGACCCAAGGGTAAGGGAGAAAGGAAGCCGGCCCCATGACGCCCAAACACCATCCGGAAAATAAGGAACCGCTTTTCGTCCCCAAACGCTTTGGCTTCGGCATCGGAATCAATTGGTACAACCCGGTAGGCCAGGTCATCACGATCGGCATCCTCTTGGCGGTGGCCGCAGCAGTTATCGTTGCGCTCGTCCAGTCCCGCTGACTGCCGTCCCCAAGTGACAAATCTGTTAGTTCGCCAGCCAGCGGCGCAGCTGTTCAGCATGATACAATGAGGGTAGATGAAACCCGTTACCGCTGAACGTCTGAAAGGACAGGAGAGGGCCATGGAAAACGACTATTTGCTGCGCCAGTTAACGAACGAAGAACGTATGCTGGTCAATTCTGAAGTCATCAAAAACCAAAAAAGTGCCGCGGCGGCTTATTTACTCTGGTTCTTTGCCGGCATCATTGGGGCCCACCGCTACTATTTGGGCAAGACCGCCAGTGCCATCGCCATGACCCTGACCGTGGTGCTGACCTTCGGCATCGGCACCATCGTCACCGTGATCTGGATGCTCGTTGACGTGTTTGCCATCGGCGGCTGGCTGGAAGACGATCGCCTGCGCCTGGAAAAACAAGCGGCCCTGGAGATCCTTGCCCGGCGCTCGCCACCGGATGCCCACGCTTGGGCCAAGCCGGCCGCACCGCAGCCAGTGCCCCGCCAGCCGGTGACGCCTAAACCGGTGGAACTGCATCCGGAACTCAAGGGGCAGGATAATCCGACTCAGGACCATGATGATTCATGGGATGATTTTTAACCTGCACAACTGAAACTTTCAAGCTCATAACCATGTTGAATCAGCGTGGTTATGGGCTTTTTGGCCAATAAAATAAGCGCAAGGCTCTCCTGCGCTGTATACTGGATTTGACTATAATCTTGATACAAGGAGAGCTTGCGCCATGAACATTATAGAACACAATCGGGTCGAAAAGGACCTCGCCACGGTAATTTCTGCTTTTCCCGAATTGTCAACCGAAGTGCAACACTGAAGCCTAAGGAAGAGGAACGGTCTACC
>NZ_KI271588.1:0-43072 GCF_000469325.1 Schleiferilactobacillus shenzhenensis LY-73
TCGGTATCTGATATATTAGCTATAGGAAACCGCTTCACAGCATGCTATACTGAACCGAGATAAGAGGTATGGAAGGGACGACCTAACGAATGGATAAAGTACTGACCATGGGTGAAATGATGCTGCGGCTGAAGCCGCCGGAATACCAGCGGATCCTCCAAGCGGACAGCTTCGCCGCGAACTACGGCGGCTCCGAGGCGAACGTGGCGGTGTCGCTGGCACTGCTGGGTGACAACGCGGCCTACCTGACCAAGCTGCCGGATAACGCTTTGGGCGACACCGCCCTGGCCACCGTGCGCAAGTATGGCGTCGACACCCGCCTGATCCGCCGCGGCGGCCCCCGTCTGGGCATCTATTTCTTTGAGAAAGGCACCAGTGTTCGCGGCACCAACGTGGTCTACGACCGCGCCGGCAGCTCCTTTGCGTTAGCCCGCGCTGACGAATTCGATTGGCCGACACTGCTCGCTGGTGTGACCTATTTCTATTTCTCCGGGATCACCGCCGCCCTCTCCGCCGAACTGCGCACCGCCCTGCTGGCCGCTTGCCAGTACTGCCAAGCCCATGACATCACCGTGGTCTGCGACGTGAACTACCGGGGCAAGATGTGGTCGCCCGCGGAAGCCCAAGCCGCCATGGCTCAGCTCATGCCCTTCGTCAATATCTGTATCGCCAACGACGAGGACTTCGCCGGGGCGCTGGGCATTGACGCCTTCGACGGCGATATGACCCGGGGCATCGAACAGAAAGACAGCTTCGTGGCCGCCATGCAGTCGATTCAGAAACAGTATCCCAGCATCCACACCGTCGCCAGCGTGGTCCGGGACATGCCCACCGCCGACGACAACACTTGCACTGCTCTGCTCGTCCAGGGCGATGGCGTCTGGCAAGGCCGTACCTACCACGTCCACGTCATGGAAGGCGTCGCCAGCGGTGATGCTTTCGGGGCCGCGCTGGTGCACGGGCTGATCAACGGCTTCGCGCCGCAGGAATTGATTGATTACGCCAGTACAGCCAGTGTGCTGAAGCTGACGATCCATGGTGATTTGAATATCATTACGGATGCGGATATTCGGAAGGCACTGGCCAGTAGCAGTAATGTGAGCCGGTAGTCTCCACAGTCAGAAAAAGCTCCCCTGCAACCACCTTGATGGCGGTTCAGGGGAGCTTTTTCATTCGTGCCGCTGCCGATACGCATCGACAATCCAGTAGCCCAGTACAAACGGCAAATTGATCTAAAACGGCATAAAACAATACAGCCACCCAATCGGCGACGGCCAGGCATGGACGACGACCGCCACAATCAAACTGGCGCCTCATCCGCCCAGCGGCAAGCCGTACGTGTAATACAACACTTGTTTCTCACACGGTGTGCATTTCTTCCTCTGGTGCATTTCTTCACCGCTCGGCCGACGGCGTTCGGCCAAAGTGCTTCTTGAACTGCTTGGAGAAATACAGCGGGTCAAGGTACCCCACCCGGGTGGCCACTTCCTTGATGGTCAGCTGATCATTGTGCAGGAGCTCCTCCGCCCGCTGCATGCGAATGCGGGTCAGGTAGCTGCTGGGGGTCTCACCGGTCACCGTCTTGAAGAGGCGGGACAGGTGGGCACTGCTGACGTGGAGGCTGGCGGCCAGCTGGGCCAGAGAGACATCCTCATCGTAATGGGCGTTCAGATAATACGTGGCCTGGGTGACCACCGCCTGCGTTTCCGCCGGCGAGTCCGGCGACTGCTCCCCGCCTAAGATTTGATCGTCGGCGACGCAGTTCTCCGGCAGTGCCCGCAACAAATACACCAGCAGCTCAGTCACCATCGCCCGCTCCAGCAGCTGCTTGCCCAGCGCCTGGCGATGGTTCTCGCTGATCAGCTGATGCACCACTGCAAAAAACTCGTGCCACTGGTTACCCAAATCGATAACAGAATTGGCAAAGGGCAGCTTATCACTGCCAATCCCCGGCAGGACGAAGTTGCGGAAGCCGATGTGCACCTGGTAGCTGAACGTCCCCGCCGGCTGACTCTCCTGGTGCCACGTGTGGGGGTTGAACATCAGCACCTGGCCCTTGGTGATGTGGAAGCGCTGGTCGCCAATCAAGTAATTGGCGCAACCGTCGACCATGATGGAGATCTCGGGGAAGTCGTGCTGATGCAGCCGATTGTCCCCGACCTTGGTATTCTTGTAAGGAAACACGTAGAGCACTTCCGGTACGGTGCCGGATAAGTCCAGCATAGTGATCACTCCCCTGGTGCTCTTAGATAGTTATATTATACCGTTTTCACGGGAGAAAGGCGCGGCGGTTGAGCCGGCGGCTGCTCCCTTCTCTGAGCCGGAAGACTACGGGCTGCGCACACATTTTGCCGGCCCAGTCACCCGGGAGTCCAACTCGCCAGGTCGCATGCCCCCCTTTTCTCCCCGGCACCAAAAAAGGAAGCACCGCCCTTGGGTGCTTCCAACCTTTCTTACAGTGCCTTCAACATCCGGTACTGGGCATCATACAACTCGAAGTATGGCCCACGGTCCTGCATCAGGCTGTCGTGGTTGCCCCGCTCGACGATCTCGCCGTGGTCGATGACGAAGATCTGGTCGGCGTTCTGAATCGTGGACAGCCGGTGAGCGATGATGAAACTCGTTCGGCCCTTGAGCAGGGCGTTGAGCCCCTGTTGCAAGAGAATCTCCGTCTGGGTGTCAATGGCGGCGGTGGCCTCGTCCAGGATCAGGATCCGCGGGTCCGCCAGCAGCGTCCGGGCGAAGGCAATCAGCTGGCGCTGGCCAGCAGACAAGGTCGAGCCCCGCTCCTGCAGCTCCGTGTGGTAGCCGTTCTTCAGATGGCGGATGAAGTCATCCGCCCGGACCACCTTGGCGGCGGCAATGACCTCCTCCTCCGTGGCGTCCAGCTTGCCGTAGCGGATGTTGTCGAGAATCGTACCGGAGAAGATGAAGGTATCTTGGAGCATCACCCCCATCTGCTGGCGCAGGGACTTCAGAGTGACCTTACTGATGTCAACGCCGTCGATGAGGATCTCCCCCTCGGTCACGTTGTAGAAGCGGGACAGCAGGTTGATGACAGTGGACTTGCCGGCGCCGGTGGGTCCCACCAGGGCGATGGACTGCCCCGGAGTGGCGTGGAAATTGATGTGGTGCAGGATCATCGGGCCGTCTTGGTCATACTTGAAGGAGACGTCGTTGAAGCGCACGTCCCCGCGAATCGGCGGCAGGGCAAAGGCGTCCGGTGCATCCTTGATTTCGGGTTTCTCATCCAGAGTCTCGAAGATCCGTTCCAAATACGCTGTGGCGGTGATCAGCGAATTGTAGAAGTTACCAATGTTAATGACCGGGTTCCAGAAGTTGTTGATGTAACCGATGAAGGCAATCAGCGTCCCGGTGGTGACAGCGACCCCGACGTGGTTGACGCCGACGAAGTAGATCAACGCCGTGGTCATGACGGCAATGTTCTGCACCCCAGGCCACAAGGCGAACTGGATTTTCACTGCATGCATCCAGGTGTCGCGATATTCGTTAGAGACATCGGCGAAGCGCTGCTCAGCGTTCTTTTCTTGCGCGAACCCCTGAGTCACTTTGATGCCGGCGATGCTTTCGTGGATGTACGCGTTCAGGTTCGACTGTTTATTACTCAGAATCTGGTACGCCACCCGCTGCTTGTTCTTCACGACCCAGGCCCAGACGAACAGGATGGGCAGGAACGCCATACTGAACAGCGTCAGCTTCCAGTCGATGACGAACATGAAGATCAGTGTGACGATCAGGCTGATGAGGTCAGAAATCAGGTTGATGAGCCCGTTGCTGAGCAGGTCGGACAGCGTGTTGATGTAATTCACCACCCGAATCAGGATCTTCCCGTGGGGCCGCGTGTCGAAGTAAGAAAACGGCAGCGTCTGCAGGTGGTCGAAGATGTCCGAGCGCATGTCCTTGAGCATGTCCTGACCAATCTCAGTGATCGCCCAGATGCGGTAGCGCATGCAGAAGAACGCGACGACCAGGGTCACCAGGAAGATGCCGGCGATGAGCCATAACTGGCGCATGTCCTTGTTGGGAATCGCCGAGTCGATGGCCACCTTGGTCAGGTACGGGCCAAGGATCACGGCGACGTTGGCCACCAGAATGCTGCCCAGGACGATCATCAGCCGGCCCAGGTATGGTTTCAAATACTTGCCCAGACGTTTGTAATAACCCCAGTTGAATTCTTGTTCCAGTGCTTCGTCTTCGTTGTAGGTATTGCGTTTAGCCATTGGTAATCGCCTCCCCAGTGCGGTTGTCGTGGTGTGCCGGGTGCGGGGCCGGGCTGACACCCAGCGCCCCCAGCTGTTTCTCGTACGTGTCGTAATAGTAGCCGTGCAGGGCGAGCAGCTCCTCGTGGGTACCCCGCTCGATGATGCGGCCTTTCTTCAAAACAATGATCTGGTCGGCCTGCCGAATGGAAGAAATACGGGTGGCGATGATGAACGTCGTCTTGTCCTTGGTGATGCGCCGCAGTTCTTTCTGAATCTTGGCCTCGGTCTCCATGTCCAGCGCGGACGTGGTGTCGTCCAGAATCAGGATCGACGGGTCCTTGACCAGTGCCCGGGTCAGCGAGATACGCTGCTTCTGGCCGCCGGACAAGCCGACGCCCCGCTCGCCGACGACGGTGTCGTAACCGTCGGGCATTTCTTCAATAAAGTTATCCGCATCGGCAACGCTGGCCATGTCCCGGATGAAGTGGGGATTGGCCTCGCGGTTGCCGTAGTTGATGTTGTCTTCAATGGTGTCGGAGAACAGGAACTGGTCCTGCATGACAATGGTCACCTGGTCGCGGAGCTGCCGGACGGGGTATTGCTTCGCGTTCTTGCCGTCGATCAGAACCTCACCGGTGGTGGGATCGTAGAACCGGGTGATCAAGTTCATCAGGGTAGACTTGCCGGACCCGGTCTCCCCCAGAATACCCATGGTCTGGCCGGGGGTGACCTTAAAGTTGATGTCGTGGAGCACAGGCTGGGTCGGGTCGTCCGCGTATTCGAAATTGACGTGGCGGAACTCGACGGTGCCCTTGATGTGCTCGTAATGGGCCGCGTCCGCCACCGGAATGGCCGACTTGGCGCCCAGCATCTGGCGAATCTTAATGGTCGCCGCCGAGAACCGCTGGATATCGTTGATCAGCCAGCCGCTCATCCGCATGGGCTGGTTCAGCATCCACAGGAAGCCGTTGAAGGCCACCAAGTCGCCCAGGGTCATGCTGCCGTTGATGACGAAGTAACCGCCCAGGAGCAGGGCCACCACGGTGAGCATGGAGGCAAGGAAGTCCAGGATGGGCAGGTAGCGGCGAGACACCGCTGCCGAGTCCATGTTTTTCTGCTTGTATTCATTGTTCAGCTTGTCAAACTTCTGAATCTCGTACGGTTCTCGGGTGAAAGCCTTGACCACCCGGTTACCGGAGATATTTTCTTCCACCATGGAGTTCAGCCGGGCGAAGCTCTGGCGAATCTGGAAGAACACGGGGTGGGCCGAGTTGCTCATCATGATCGTCAGGACCCCGATGATCGGCGTCACGGCCACCAGGGCCAGCATCAGCGGCCAAGAGATGGTGCTCATCACGACTACCGCCGTGAAGAACCAGAGCACACACTCGATGACGTTGTAAGAGACCCAGGAAACGAAGTGCCGGATGGCGTCCATGTCCCCGGTCATCCGGGCCATGATGTCCCCTGTCCGGACCGTATTGAAGAAATTGAAGTCCAGTGTCTGAAGCTTGTTGAACAGGTCCTTGCGCACGTCGTACAGCGTGTTCTGGCCGACCCGTTCGAAGAGGATCTGGTACAGGTAGCGCATCAGCGTCCGGGCCACCGTGGTGCCCATCATCACCGCCAGCATCCACGGCAGCTGATCCGTGTGCCCTTGGTTGATGACCACGTCGATGATCTTCCCGCCCAGCAGCGGTACGACGATAATGCCCAGCGCGTTGCCGACAATCAGCAGCGCTGCCAGCACCATTCTCCCCTTGTACTGCCTGGCATACCGCCAGATCCATTGATAAGGATTCATTGTGTTTTTCCTCCCGTAATCGATTGTTACTGTCAAGGAGCTATTATGCGGGATTGGCGGGAGAAGAGAATGGATTTATTTGTCGGTAAGCATGGAGAAATATGATGATAAGACCCTCGGGCAAAGTGCGCCCGAGGGTCTTATCGGGAACATTGGGGTGCTCGTGTGAAGGCTGCACTCGCTACACTGTGTAATGGCACACTTTCAACGAGTGCTTTTGAGAGGATGTGAAAGCAAAGCGGTTGCGGGTATACTTATGGCTGAGGGGGCGTACTTTTCGTCTCCATGCTACTAATTACACGAAAGGGGGAAACGCCATGTGTGAATACAACTTGCGGAATCGGATCGTGACGACGATTATCAAAAAGGCACCAGTAGCAATGGCTGCCTTGGGCGCGGTGACTGTGATCGTTGGCTTGTTTTATAACGCCATCAGTTAACCAACGTCAAATGTAGAACCAGACTCTGGCGAGTTGATAGAGAACAATAAGAACCAGGACAAAGCCATACAATTACCGGATGGTTTTGCCCTGGTTTGTTTTGATGATTCGTTGTTCTTTTTTCCTCTTTGTTCCATGATCCTGCAATGAGTCGAACTGTCATCATTTGGAGTTTCCGTATGCGTTTTGCTCGTACTCAACTGGGTCAAAGGGGTGAATATTGTAATAAAAATAGAATCCTGCAGGTATTCTACTCAAATCACCGCCGTATATTTGCTCTTTAGCTCGCCGTGCTAATGGGACGCGCTCATCCTCTCGAATGGACTTTGTCCACACATCCCAAGCATGGGTAAGATATTCACCAAAATCCGAATCAAGTGTGGACATGCTGGCGAGGAAGTCAGCCATTTCAGCTTCCACTGCGCCTCGCTCACCTTGCCCATAGCGCGCACACATGTGGGCATCATATAACAGCATCCGTGCTTCAGCCTCTGTCGGTGGCCATTGCATTTGTTTTGCAATAGAATACACTCTCTCGCCTAAATCAAATCGGCGATGTATATTACAAAAGGTTAAAGTATTCGCCATCAATACCCATACCCAGTGATTCCGTTCCTGATTGCTGACGTCAACTGCGGCCCCCGACATTGCCTTCAAGAGATAATCGATAGTCGTGTCTGGTTTATACCACTGCATCAGTGTAGACAAGACAATCAGATCATAGGTGCTGAAATATTTAAGAGAATTGAAATAAGCCTGTGACTCTTTTACCATTGTAGGAACATCGGGAACATCCAAAGTATTCACAGCAGCCAATACCCGAATCAACATATAATAGTTCAATTTGTGATAAATCAGCCCTGTCTGTTCAAACGCGTTCTTTTCTTGGTCAAATAGATGGGCAAACATCGCCCACGCATCTTTCTGCTTCCCTCCTTGATTAAAAAGCATCAGCGCATCATTCATCGGTCCTACGAAGTCATCTGGATCATTCCCAGAAAATTCGGTTTGAATATCCCCAATGTCTTCCCGCAGTCTGGTCAGTATTAGCCAAAACGCTGGGGCAGAAAGTTGAGAGCCTCCGCTTTCAAAACGGCTAACTGCAGCTTGGCTTGCTTTGTCTTGTCCAATATCAGCCAAAGTCAGATTATTGACTGCACGCAAGCGTTTGAAAAACGTGCCAAGTGATTCTGGTTTTTCAGCCTTCATGGTGATCATCTCCTTGTGCCACCAGCATAAACGTCAGTTGGTTCCACTCAATAAATTGGCTCAGATAATTATCAGCACCAAATAGAGTAAATCCATTAATCAATTTAACAAATTCCTGTTTAAACCGCTGAGCCTGTTTTGGTTGTTCCAGAACCGTAATAGCAAATTCGGTAAGGCGAATTTCCGCTACTGGATATTCCCCGCCATCCCCTGGCGAACCAATCTTCTGAACCAGTTCAATCAAAGCATGGGCCTGCTGAAAATGACCTTGACGACCGCGTAACAGTGCAAGTTGGGTTACTAACGGGACATCCGCACGTAATGCATCTCGCAAGTTAACGTGCGCCTTGGCGCGGTCAGTCATGTAGTGCTCAGCAGAATCCACAGAGCTGGGGCGTACTTTAATCAACGCGCTGGCAAGTATCTTATCAGCCTCAGACCAATCAGTCATCCTAAACAAATAATCAACTGTCCGATCGACAATCAATGGGTTAAGCGGGACCATGTCTGGATAAAGAATATGGCCAATTAAGTGAGCCGCAAAAATTCCGCTTCGATTCTGGGGTTGTCGGTTTTCCTCCATAATCGTCATTTTCCGGGAGAACTCCTTCCAGGCGATGTATGAAGGATAAGACCGAAAGGCAGAAAACGCTTGACTAAAAGTACCATTGAAGTACCGTTCAGATTTAGGAACAAAAAGGCTCCAATCCAAGTGCAACCGGTTAACAAGTGCCACCATATCTGTTGCGGATAACTGTGCCTTACCGTTTTCAAATTTTGAAAGCGCAGCAACAGAGCATATGCCATCAGTTGCTTCTTTCAAAGTGACTCCCCGTTCTTTACGAAGTGCCTGAAATTTTGGACCAATCCATGAATTATCTGCTACGACCATAACCAGAATCTCCCCCCATGTTAAGACACACCAGCAATTGCATTCACTCTGAGTTATTATCTCACGCAAACTGTAAAATTAATAGGCGGAAGGGGCGATGACAATTTGCCCACGACAAGGCAATCGTATTCCGTTATTGATTAAAGAAAGTTACTGGTCGCTGCAACTGATACGTATACTTCAGCAGAATTCGCTGCTTTTACATATACTGGCCGTCACGGTACCCGCTTTGCTGTTTCGAAACTTTACGGCCTGGAACAATACCGCCTGTCATTAAGGGACGTCCCTTAACAAACAACGTGACAACTGATTAGGCACTGATTTGGAACACCAAGAATAAACACTGGCTCGTGATTCCATTATCGTAATCAACACAACCCGCCGTTCATGGCTGTGTTACCGTAAAGGACAGTTTGATATCAACGGAGGAATGCAATTATGAGTGAACGTCCCGTATTTGGGCCCAAGGCGCTCTCAAATCAGCAGAGCGGCACACCTGCTTCGACGCCTCAACAAGATCAGCAGCAAGCATCACCCGCCCAAACAAGCAATACTGGGCAAACTGCCGCTAATCAGCAGAGTAATCAGTCCCACCCCCAGGTGAATCCATCTTCCCAGGCCGTCCTAGACGCCGCCAAGACGGCCGCAAAAACCGGGAAGGCGGTTGTCGGTACTGGCCTCCACTGGTTTGGCCAAGTTCTGAAAATGCAGCCTGCTGGCACTTGGATCAAGTACTTCCTGATTTCGGCCTTGGGTTTTGCCGTTATGTTGGATTCAGATCAGGTGACCGGCCAAGTGTATCCACTCAGCGTCAACATCATCAACTTTCTCCTTTATCCGCTGACTGCCACAATTTTTCGCACCCTGGGCGATCTTATTCATCACCGCCCGGGTCAGTACAGTCAGAACCTGGCCGAAGCCAGTCTTTGGGACATGGCCTTCTATGGCAATGGCGATGGCGAGTTAAGCAGAGGATTCTCTTGGGTCGTCATCTTTTTCTACGGCTTACGGTTCCTCTTTTTCGTCATGAAGTATTACTTCAGCTATATCATTGGCCCGGTCGCGTTCCTTTTCTTATTGCACAAAGCACGGCAGGCCAATAACCAGTGACCCGCTGATGCAAATAAAAAGGCGGTAGTGACAGCACGGAACGTGGTTGTCACTATCGCTTTTTGTGTATCGTTGGCGGCGGCACTAGATGTCCCAGCTCAAGCTGGCCACGACAGTGCCGTCTTGAATTTGTTTCACATCGTCTGTATCCAAATGGTCGACCAGCCAGAGCTTGTGCTGCTGAACCAGTTTTTCAGCGAAAGTCCGCGCCCACCGACCGTTGGCCTGTTCTTTCGCTGGGATTTGCTGGTAATGGGCAGCGACGACTTTCTTCAGTAGCGCAGAATTCACATGGAGATGGCGGGTAATCAAGCGATTGACGATCTCCGCCACTTCATCCGGGGTATAAGGCTGGAACTCCAGTGTATAGGGGACCCGCGACCGCAAGCCAGGGTTAGCATCCAAGAAGTGCTGCATGGGTTGTGTATACCCGGCAAAAATAGCGACGAAATCCTGGCGATGGTTTTCTAACTCGGTAATGAAGGTCTCCACGGCCTTCTGCCCAAAATCTTGGTTGTCATTCTCGGTGACTAATTGATACGCTTCGTCAACGAAGAGAACGCCGCCGAGTGCATCGCGGATAGCCTTACTCGTCTTTTCTTCTGTTTCACCGATATACCGGCCAATGAGTTGGGGTCGAGCCACTTCGATGACCGTGTCTTTGGGCAAAACCCCCAGATTGTAGAACAGTTTGGCCAGAATACGGGCCACCGTTGTCTTGCCTGTCCCTGGGTCGCCAGCAAACACCATGTGATAAGTCGGCTTATCATTATCATCCAGCTTATCCCCCACCTTTTGGGTCACGCGAACTTGGTCGACGAGATCGTGAATTGCATTCTTGACGGTTTGTTGGCCGACGAGGTCATCTAGCTGTTTGAGTAGTGCGGTGACCGTATCTGCTTTCGCCTGCGCATCTCCGCCAAGTAAATCGTCGATGTCTGTCTTGAGAATCGTGGAATCATCTCGCTTGGGGTCTGCCATGACGTTATTGGCGACGACGCGCAGCAGTTTGTCATTGAAGTTTCTGATCCACCGCCCGTTACTGTGATCGACATCAGCCGCGTATGCCTTGACGACTGTGGCCCGATAGTAATCCGGATCGACCTTAAATTCTTTCCCGGCAATTTGCTTCAGACCAATCGTGGCGACTTCAGCGGGCGTGTAATCGGTGAAATGAAATACGTTCGGCGTGCGGGACCGGATACCAGGATTCATGTTTATGAAATCCTGCATTGGCTGAGTATAACCGGCAAAAATAATCATCAATTCGTTACGGTGATCCTCCATATATTGCATAATGGTATCCACCGCTTCCTGTCCCCAGTTCGTACTGCCCTGTTGATAGAGGGTGTACGCCTCGTCAATGAACAAGACGCCGCCAAGCGCACTGTCCAAGACGGCTTTCGTTTTCAATGCCGTGCCGCCAATGTTCTCCGCCACCAAATCAGCGCGCCCCACTTCGACATAGTTATCTTTGGGCAGCACCCGCTCCTGAAACATGATTTTACCTACTAAGCGGGCAACTGTGGTCTTGCCTGTCCCCGGGTTGCCCAAAAACAGGGAATGCAATGACTGTGTTACCCCTGGCAGGCCTTTTTCTATCCGGCGGCGATTGAAGACGGCAAGTTGAATAAACTGGTGAACTTCCGTCTTAACTTGCGTGAGTCCAATCATCGCATCGAGCTGCGTCAGTGCCGCCGGCATGCGGGTCTTGAGCGGCGTCTGAGTACCGTCTTGGGTTTTATCTTTAGCCTCCGGGGCATCCGGCTGGGGATCCGCTTTGCTTGGCGCCGGCTTAGCTGGTGCGCCGTCTGTGGTACTTGTTGCTTTCTTATCCACCTGGACGATTGCACCAGGCACTTGGACGGTACTGCCTTCGTCCTGAGAAATCGTAATCAGATGTGTTGCATCAACATTCGCTGCCTTAAGGACTGCACTGCTGTCTTTGACCTCTGCATTGGCATGGCCTTCCGCCACAACCAATTTATCTGCTCGAAATACAGACCCGGTACGCACGGCAAAAGTAAAAATACGCGGGTTGGTGTTAACCAAATATAAGGTATCCGCGTCTACCTCGCTATTGTCAATAATCATTAAACAACGCCGCACCTGTGTCATCTGCAGTGTCAACTTTGATTTGGCGACAGAGATATCATCGATATCGCATTGGCTGATAATCAGCGTGCTAGTTTTGTCCGAATACACGGCGTTTTGTTGAGGGTCACTCTGTAGGACGGTACACGCAGTGAGTCCAATCGTTCCCCCAGTAACCGCCAAAGTCGGCCAAGCTTGAGATGTTTCAAAAATCACACCGCGGGCAATCAGTGTGCACTGGGCCGTGATGTAACACGTATTGCCGGTCATCGCATGGGAATCCATGGTGAGATTTTCTAAATTCAGTGTGCCGCTCTCCACAACTTGGAAGCGCGTCTCCAGGACGACATCACTGGGCTGCTCCCCCAGTCCGCGCATCCGCACATTAGCGACACGGTAACCCCTGGGTTCTGAGTAATGTCCGGGTTCCAGTAAAATTGTGTCTCCGGCCCGGGTCATATCCATGGCCTCTGCAAACGTGTGCTTGCCAAACCCGCGGCCGACGGTAATCGAACGTCCCATGCAAGTGTCTCCTCTCTACGATTACTTGCTAAATAATGAAAACAACCCGACAACGATGCCCAGAACACCGGCAACACCGCTTAACACAAATTTGATGACAGTGAAAAGAGGCCGCAATATCCAGTACGGCCAAGCGCGGCTGCCTTGAGGGGCTGGCTGGCTAAAGAAGGCCAAGCCCGTCAGTGTATGTGCGGGTTGGCAGTGATTGCGCAGCCACCAAGTAATCGGCGGGAAGAAAAGAACACAGAGAATCTGGTAGACTTGCGGCCCCATCAGTTCAAACGGATCAAGTATCCGGTTCACTTCCCACATTCGGTAGTACCAAATACCAAGAAAAGACACGGGTTGCGTGGTCACAAAATAGAGAGCTGCGGCCAATGCGTAATACACAAGCCAAAAAACCAACCCTTTTTGATTCAGCAACTGCCCAATCCCATCGATGATAATGCCGGCTTGGCCAGCTTGCCGTTCAGCGGGATCCACGGTTGAAGCACCCGCGGATTGCGCCCCAGCGCCAAACTTGGGTTGTGTATTTGCCCCCGCGGGCTGGGTGGATGACGTCTCCTGCCCAGCATCGGAGTCTGCGGCAGCCGAATCCTGCGTGAACGCGCCCGCACCAAACGGTGCCGCCGTCCCAGGAGTTTCAGTACTTTGCTGCACTGGGACGGTTGGTTTAGGCGCGTCTGCTGGTGCCGTATCATTCTTCAAAGTGTCCGGTCCAAATACTGGTTTGTCAGCCATCTATACTTCCCCACTTTTCTAATAGAGCGATGTTAACACAAGGCGTTCACAATCAGCTTGATTATTACGGAAATGGATTAATCGGCAAGCTTATCCGGGTTTTGTTGCATTCTTAATAGACTGTTGTCGTTTTGTTGCTGGGGAATCAACCACCTAGTAATGGCTGGTTCTCGACCAAAAGTACGCACGACGTCCGGAGACGCCAACCGAGCGAACAACTGCATTGCGCGCACAACCTCTTGGGTGGCTGCAGGTGCCCCTGTCTGTGCTCGCACAACAGTCTGCAAAACCTGACTGACAAGTGCCCACACGGCATCGTGCCACAGGGGAAACTGAATCAAGGCCACCATGTGAGCGGCTTGTTTAGGTTGCCGTCTTTCAAAATCCACCAGGGCGATGGCCGTGAGTAATTGATTGAAGGCGGCACGGGAAGATGCCGACGGCTGGATTTTCTGCACCGCATGGGCGAGACTCGTAACTTGCTCTGGTGTCGCCACCCGGGCGAGGGCCGCACCAAGAAAAAGATCCATCTGACCATGGGAGGCGGTATTCATGAAATAATCGAAGCACGTATTCACGAGTGCCGCGTCGGCCGACTGCCACTGGGGAAACCAGCGCATCAGGTGGAATTGGATAAGCCACAGGGCCGCCTGCCGATTCTTCACGGACCATTCAGGAGCCGCCGCGATTGCGCCAGACAATTGTTCCAAGGCCAAGGCGCTGCCCGCAGCCAGTGCCTTTTGCAACGCAGGCAAAAAGCAGACGGGGACGATTACCGCAGCCGACTGGGCGGGGGCAAAGAAGCTCTCCCAATCCAGCTGCAGCCGATCAATCAGGGCGATCAGGGTAACCGCAGCAAGGTGAGACTGTCCGTTCTCGAAACGAGATAATGTGGAGGGTGCACAGATACCGATACTGGCCTGGTTAATCGTGATTCCCCGTTCTTCACGGTATTGCTTAAATTGCTGACCAAACGTCATGCACTTTGCACCCCTTCTCGTTGTTCGTACCATAATGCCAAATAAGCGATGCACCCCGGGAAAGGTGCACAGCACCAGCTTCGCGGAGATCATGCTGTAAAGCCTGAGCTTGCGCGGTCTGCAAACCCTGCTGGGCGGGTGCGCGATGCCAGGCCAGGATGAGCCGACTGAGCTGCAGGCAAACCCTGACCGCCGTCGGCGTGTTGTCGGCGCTGCCCAACCGCTGAGCAATGTGCTGCCATCGCTCAGCCTGACCAAGGTGCCCGTGGCGAGCGGCTGTAATCACCCCGGCAACAGTAATCAATGTTACAACCTGCGTTTGGCGGTCGTCATCAAGCCGGACATGAAGTAAGATGTGTTGTAATAAAGCATCACGGTCTGATTCAGAAACGATAAGGACCAAAAAAACGGCTGTTTGGAGTTCTGCTTCGCTATAATACTGCACACGGGAAAAGTAGTGCACCGCCACCGCGCTTTCGACAGATTGATCCATTGGGCGAGTAAAAACCAACTTGACCGCATCGGCTTGCAAACGATAAAGGGGTATCTTTGTGAGATCGAATTGCGCTTGATACAGGCTGATAGCCTCGGTAATCTTTTGCTGCCGTGTGCGCGCTGTGGCGGCATCGCTAAGAAGGATGCTGATTGTTTCAAAAAGTGATGGTACGTGCTGCGCGGCATGGTATTCTCCTGCCAAGACGGTCAAAGGCACGGGAAAGTGTATGAGCAGCTGACCAAAAAGATCGCCCGAAAGAGAACTATGACCGGACTCAAAGCGGCTCAAAGTGGCGGCGGTCGTCACTGGCGCTGCCGCATCAGCGAGCAAGAGCCGATTCATGATCCGCCAGCGGTTGAACTCTCGAGCCAATGTGGATTGCTTCGGCTCTTTCTCCATGTGTCTCCCCCCGATCGGCTTTTCTCAAATCAACGTGTTCATTCTATTGGATAACCGAGGGAAACGGCCGGAACTTGCATAATCGAAAATTTTTGGCCATTCACCGCCGCTTTTTTTCGTGGCTGGCATACTTTTTGGCGCCGATTATCCTGGAATCCAGTGGCGTTAATGGTTAGCCTACGCCATCTCAAGGATATCGTTAGCGTGATTACTTTAGAAATTTGCAACAGCTGAGCCCCATATTTCCATTTTGCCAAACATTCCCGTCACAAAGCCTTCACAACCGGCGCGTAGTATACAAACTGTCAGCAAGGCAACTTCCTCCCCCAAAACGAACGGCCTTGCTGGTTATCCTCCCTCATATTTCTTCTTGTTACCCGCTGCCGGTCCTCCCCCGGCGGCGGTTTTTTGGTGGCGCGCACATGATACAATTGATGGGCAAGGAAACGGAGGCCATCTGCCATGCACCAAAATAGACGCATGCCGCATAACCGAACAGATCAGCATAATGCGCAAATTCATAATCGTTTTGATGGCATTGCTAAACACGTGACCAATACCAAGCGGCTTAATCATGATGTGCGGATGTCACTGCAAGAAGTCATCGGCGATCTTGCCCAGCCTCATCTCGCACGGGCGAAGACAGCAACGGATCTCAATCGAATATTAGGCATCGTGCCAGGAAGGATCAAGTGAGTGAACCTATCAACGATGTTAACGCTGGTCAACATGCCGCCCCAAGCCCAAGAACAAATACGCAATCAGAAAATTAGTTTTTCTCAGTGGCAGCATTGCCTCACGAATTCCCCCAAACAATTTATCGCCCAGCTCCTCGCCGACCCAGCACTGGCGCTGACTGTCCTCTCCCGCCTCGCAGCCGAAGACGATGCTTACTTCCCCGCCCATGGCCTCAGTCAGCAAGTCTACATTGACTCTTACCGTGACCTGACCATCTGGGCGGAGGATCACCACGCCAAGACCGGGGTCTGGGGGATCACCGAAGTGCCTTGGCTTACCCTCACCTTGCAGCACAAGCTGTTCCGCCTTGGCCGACTCCAGTTCGAGCCGTTGCCATCTTCGCCGGACCCGCGTTTGCCGCAGGCTGCCGAGAACTGGCTGAACGTTCATATCCCCGCCGATGGTCCGTTACTAGCCGCTGACTGCGACGCCTCATTTCAACGGGCTCAAGCGTATTTTCACCAAAGGTGGTTCTGCTGCCACTCTTGGCTGCTTGCGCCCGCGTTGCAGCAGCTCCTGCCAGCAACCAGTCACATTATTCAGTTTCAGGAGCGGTTCAGCAACGTCGCTTTCTTCCCTGACGACCGCCAAGCCGAAGAGCGCATCTTCGGGGGCTTGCGCGATGACCCCGGCCAGTATCCCACGCATACCGAACTGCAGCGAACGGCCAGGCGGTATCTGCTTAGCGGTCAAAAAATCGGGACCGCCCTGGGCTTCTTTCACCTGCCGGCATAACAAAACCCGTTGGTGTCGCCGCCTCAACCAAGATTTTGGCTGGGGCGATCGGCATCGACGGGTTTTGCTTGGATATCTGGCTGCTGGCAGACCATCGGCGACCCAGTTTGGTGACAGCCGGTCAGCCGCCTTCCCTTATGCCCCGGCCAGCTTGAGTCCCGCCAGATGGTCCTGAATGACCGGGTCCTGCGCTTGGCCGCGGGCGACGATGGTGCCTTGGTCCACGACCAGAATCTCGTCGGCATAGTCGAATAGTTGGCGATTGAAGCGGTGGGTAATCGTCGCCCAACCGCAGGGCAAGCTCATCAACATGGTTTCGATGCCGCTGGCCGTTTTCGGGTCTAAGCCGCTGGCGGGTTCATCGAAGAGCAGAAAGTCGAAGCGGCCCAGCAAAGCCCGGGCAATGTAGAGGCGCTTGGTCTCACCACCAGACAGCTCTTGCCCAGAAAAAGTCACCTTTTTCGCCAGTCCGGCAGGCGTCGCATACTGCGACAACTGCGCCTGATCTAACGCCTGGGTGATTTCTGCCGCCGTATACTGATCGCGAAACATGGTGACGTTATCTTTGATGGTGCCGGTGAACAGCGCTCCGTTTTGTTCGGCGATCCCCAGATGGTCCCGGAGACTGGCCAAATCGATCTTCTTTTGATCGACACCATTGATCAGAACGCGGCCTTGATAGCCTGTCTTGCTGAGCAACGGCAGGTTCAGCAGCGTTGACTTGCCGCTGCCGGTTTTGCCCACAATGAGATAATGCTTGCCCGCCGAAAGGGACAGCGATATGTCGTGGAGAATTGTCTTGCTGGACTTTTCCTCGGCGACATTCTCGTAAGCAATGGTGTGCAGCTGATCGATTGCGGTGCCCTTGGCGGACGGCTCGTTGGCGGCCAAACTGTCGCTGATCTTGACGGCGGCTTCCTTACCGCCCACGTAATCCGCAATCAAACCAGATGCCGACTGCAGCGGCTCAGAAATGAATACCATCAATTGGGAGAAACCGACCAGTTCGCCCAGCGTCAGCGATCCTTGCATCACGAAGAAGATCCCGCCGACCCAGGTCCCCAGATACAGGACATTGTCCAGGAGCTGAGAAATCCCACTGATGGTCTTCCGGTTGCGCTGGTCTGCGTTTTGATCCTTCAGCCACGCACTGTTTTTCTTGGCAAAAACCCGCTGCATGATGCGGTGCACATTAAACAGTTGGATCGTGCGTAACCCGTTCAGAATGTTCTGCATCGTCTGGGTGTACTGCTCTGATGATGCCAGCACCCGGTTCTTGGACCGCTTCAGCACTTTCTGATTGAAGACCGGAATCAGCAGAATCGGCAAACACAGCGCGATGACGATCAAGCAGAGGACGGGCTGGATGAAGACGGACATCACGATGGCAATGAAAAATTGGCACAGTTCGCTGTAGATATTGACGGCAGCGGCCAAGTAATCGTTCTGGAGGACATCCACGTTGTTGGTCATCTGGTTCAAGCGGGTGTTCTTTTGGCCGTGGTCGGTCTCGGCTAGTGTTTCTGTCTCGGACAGATAGTGGGTCATCAAGCTGTCCCGGACGCCGGCACTGATGTTGTTCAGCCACTTGGACCGGATATAAGAACGGTAAGACCAAACGAGCGCGTCGATGACCACGTATGCCAGCACAACCAGGACCAGCATTGCGTAGCTCAGTCCGGACTTGCCGTTTGCAGTATCGGTGATGAGCTGCAGCACCGCTGAGACGGAGACCGAGACTAGCGCAGCAATTGGGATCACGAATAGAAGAAAGATAGTGTCGGCTTTGGCAAATGAAAGAAAGCGTCGTAACATGTGAACCCCCCCCACGATGAGTGCAAAAATGGGCCAGGAACAAGTATGTCGTACCAAACGGTGCCAGTCGCTAGCGTTGTGAGGGCGGCTGAACGCTGTTTCTCCAGCGTATGAATCACGATAAACACGGGAAACCTTGTCCCTGGTCGCAGCATCGATTATTAAAGAATCATGAGCGTGCGGCTCACCTCACACTATACCGGAGTATGTGTGCCGACACAAGCACAAAAAATCCGTCCCGCGACTTGATCAAAAAGCGCGGAACGGATCATTCTTGAAAGGCCTGATACCGATTCCCCAGCCAGCTCGTCTGTCGCTATTCGACCACGACATCCGGCACCGTTGCCGGTGAATCGCCGGTCTCTGCCAAATCTTCAGGGAACGTATAAACCCGATCCATCATGGCTTCGATTTCCGAGAACGGCTGGTGGGTCACCATGATGACCATAATGTTAGGATTCAGGACCAGGGTCCGTTCAATGGCGATGGCCATCTCCGTCTGCAGACCCGAGGTGCTTTCGTCGGAGAAGACAATGTCTTTGTGCCGGAGAAAACCGCGGGCCAGGGCAATTCTCTGCTTCTCCCCGCCGGAGAGATTGTTACCGTCCTCCCCCGCATCAGCGTCCAGCCTGGGCAGCAGAATTTCTCCGCCAGCATCGGTCAGTGCTCGCCGTACTTCAGCATCGCTGTAATTCTCATCGAGCAGAATATTGGACCGAATCGAACCGGCCAGGATATGGTAATCTTGGCTGAGATAGATCACATGATCGCGGATCAGTGCCGGATCAAGGGCTTTAAGCTCGACCCCGCCTAAGGTGACTGACCCCGTGTACTCCGGGTTCTGCCCGCTGAGCACTTTGAGAAATGTCGTCTTGCCGCTGCCGCTGGGTCCGACGAGCATGTATTTGCCATGCTGGGCAAAGGTGAAGGCCAGAGGCGGCGTGACGGCGTTATTTTTTACGGTGGGCACCAGTCCCTGCGCCGTATATTGCAACGGCTCGTCCACCGGTAATTTCTGCCCAGCCTGGCGCGGTCTGTCTTCCACCGCGGCAAACTTGGCAAAAATACTTTTAGTTGACGCAATGGACGCAAAATGGTTGCTGAGATTCCCAAGGGTGTTGAAAATATTGGTGCTCAGGCTGCCCACCGCATCGACTGTGCCGATGGTCAGCACTCGGGCAATCGCCAAATACCCGGTGAGTAAGAGAAGTGCCAGGTTAGACACGATATTCCCGGCAAACCCGAGGACAGCAACAATGGCCTGCATGCGCGTCTGCTTGACCATCACATCTTTCAGACTGAGTGACGCTGCCCGAATTTTGTTAACGATGTTGCCGACAACGTTAAACGACTTGTACACGTCATAGGCTTTCAGCATATTGTCGGAAACGGACATAAAGTGTTCGTTTTCTTTGGTGGCATTTTCACCCACCCGGTTCATGGGTTTGGAGAACAGCATCGGGATCAGCATCATCAGCCCAGTCAATACTAACGTCGCGATGCCAATCCAAACACTATAGAAAAACAGCGTGAAAATGGCGATACCGGCACCGAAGAGCGACGCCGTCAGGTCAAAGAAGTTGGCAAAGGCAGCCTGATCAACCGTGTTGATATCATTGCTGAGCCAGGATTCGTACGTGCCAATTGGTTTTTCGTGAAACTGGGAGAATTCTTGGGCCGTCACCCCGCCCAGCACATCGACTCGGATAGTCGTATTGATCGTCTGGATGGTTTTCTCCTGGGAAACCGCGCCAAAGTACGCGAAAACCTAAAAGGCGACCCACCCCGCAAATTGAATCAATATGGCTTGGATGAACGGCGTCCAGCGCAAAGAAATGAGGGCATTCAACGTATTTGCTGAACGGGCGGAAGTAAATACGATTGCCCCTTGTTGGCAAAAGAGCAGAATGCATGTGACGCACACACCCCAGAAATTTGATTTTAAATATTTGAACATACGGCCTGCCCCTCCCCCGCTTTGTCACAGTATACTCATTGGCATATGGTGTTCTTGAATACATTCATTGTAAGCAAGGGGGAGGGCTGTAGGAATCAACAAAAGGTGGGAAAATGCTCTAAAATAAGACCGTCGTTGCTGTTTAACAGGAGTATAATTAACCGTATCTGTGGATAATTAGTTGCAAATGTGGCGATGTGTCTATGGTCAGTGTGTCTCTTACCATGCCCAGGCCAATACCATATACGGCCTTTTTTGCCAGCGTTCTGACTTACTCGACGAGACGTCATGCTATACGTACGCTGCGCCTCAACCAAAGCATAACAAAAGACCCGCCCCAGAATGATCATCAGTGGACTGATGATGCGGCCCGGGACAGGTCTTCTCTTTTCTCACGACGAATGATTGTTACAGCTGCTGCTTCCGAATCACTCCGCGCAATTCAGCAATCAGCGCGTTCGGATGGCGGGTCGGAGTCGCCACGGTCTTGATGTTCAACAGGTCGGTATCGGTCAGATTGTGGGAAATGGAGTTCTTCCCATACGTCCCGGTGCCCAGCGTCAAGGATGGCGTCAGGGCATTGAAGAGACCGCCGATACCGCCGAGGGAAGCGGGCTGGTTGACCAGGATCCGGCAGGCGGGCATCATCTGGCCGAAGGCGGCGATGACGTCCTTGTTGGTGGTGTGCAGTGCGGCTGTATGGCCGAGGCCGCCGTAGTTCAGCAGTGCCAAGCACAAGTTGAAAGCGGCCTGGCGGTCGTTAGCCCGGTACATGGAAAGGACCGGAGACAGCTTCTCGCCGGACAGCGGGTAGTTCGTGCCGATGCCGGCCACCGGGGCGATCAGGACCTTGGTGCCAGCCGGCACGGTGATACCGGCCAGCTTGGCGATCTTCTCAGCGGTCTGCCCAGCAACCGGGCCGCGGACGGTGTGCCGCTGGGGGTCAATGACAGCGGCGCTGAGTTTGGCGACATCCGCTTCAGGGACAAAGTACGCACCCTGGCGCGTGAATTCTGCCTTGACCTGGTCCTCGATGGCGGCATCAACGACGATGCTGTTCTCAGAAGCGCAGATCATGCCGTTGTCGAAGGTCTTGCTGAGCATGATATCGCTGACCGTGGCCTTAATGTCGCAACTCTGTTCGATGTAGGCCGGTGCATTACCGGGCCCAACACCCAGGGCCGGCTTGCCGGTGGAATAGGCGGCTTTGACCATCCCCGGACCGCCGGTGGCCAGGACGATGGCCACTTGCGGGTTGTTCATTAAAGCACTGGTCGCTTCAATACTGGGGTGGTGAATGTACTGGATCAGGTTCGCCGGAGCACCGGCATCCGTCGCAGCCTTCGCCAAGACCCGGACCGTCGCGGCCCCGCATTGCTGGGCCTGGGGGTGCAGGCCGAAGATAATGGCGTTGCGCGTCTTCAGCGCCATTAGAATTTTGAAGATGACGGTGGATGTCGGGTTCGTCACAGGCGTCACACCAGCCACGACACCCAGCGGTTCGGCGTACTTGGTGATGCCGTGGATCGGGTCTTCTGCAATCTTACCCACGGTCTTATCGTTCTTAATGTTGTTCCAGATGTACTGGCTGGCGTAGATGTTTTTGATGGCTTTGTCCTCGGCATTGCCCCGGCCGGTTTCTTTCCAGGCGAGAAAAGCGAGAACGCGGGAGTGGACGATGGCCGCATTGACCACGGCCTGGCAGATGGCGTCCACTTGTTTTTGGTCGAATGCTTGATATTCTTTAAACGCGTGTTGGGCAGCGGCCACTAAATCGTTGACCTCTGTGGTAACAGATTCTTGTTCATCGTAAACTTTTTTCAATTGGGTAGCAGGCATCTTCAGCATCTCCTGATGAGTGATTTCACGATTACCATACCGCCCCGCTACCCGGATGTAAACACCTTGAAAACGCGTCGGAACAGCATTCCCCATCTGTATTCAGAATACTTCACAAAGTCCTGGAAACCACGTGAGGACGGGCATTGATGAAATTTCACAAATTCACAATGGAGCCGGTTGCAGAAAAGCCAAAGTGATACAGATATTTTTTTGAATGAAACAGCAAAAACGCCCGTCTGACGACTGCTATAGCAGTTTTCAGACGGGCGTTTCTTACCTTACTGTACTACTTGGCACTGTCCCCTAACGCCTTAAACGCCGCAGGGGTGAGATGGAGGATGTCCGCCTGGCGATCGGCGTGGACCAGGGCGTCATAACTATCCTCTGGTAAAGCCGCCAAGAAGGCCGCCGCATTGACCTCGGCCGGCTTCAGCCAGCGGTTCAAGTGGTGTTCGTTGAAATAACTGGACTGCTGTTTATACGTCGACTGCGCGGCTTGGGGATCGACTTCGATTTGGGTCGAGCCCTTGGGCAAGGTGATCGAGGCCAAGGGGGCCACGACCAGATAGTAGGTGCCCAAGTCGGTCACCGTCGTAATGGGGTCGGCCACTTGGGCGGTGGAGCGCAACTGTTCCTGGGGCAGCGCCTGCCACACAACCTTGGTCAGCCGCTGGCGCTGGACCAGCAGCAGGATGGGATAGGCCGTTACCGCCGCGAGGATAACGATCAAGACGACGACGGCAGCCACGGGCAGCGTGGCCGCGCTGCCGTTAGCGAACAATACCTGTTGGATCACGATACCGGCGAGCAAGACCAGCCACACCGTTGCTGTCAGCCACAGCGCGCGCTGAATGTTGCGGGCACTCTGCACTAGGCGTTTGATTTGGTTCTTTTCTGCCTCTGTCATTCTTCGTCCCCCTTATGCTTGCATGACGCCCAGCAGGACGCCGCCGACGATCACCAGGCCGCAGCCGATGAGCGTGTAGACCAGTTCCTTGCGGGTCTTGTGCTCCCGCAGGATCACGATGCCGCCCAGGGTGGAGATGACGACGCCCATCTGGGACAGTGAGAAGCTGATGGCCAGCCCGCTCATCTGCACCGCTTGGGTGTAGAACAGGTTGCCCAGGGCCCACAGCAGGCCCAGGACCATGTTGTAATAGGTGAAGCGGCTGTTCATCTTCCGCGCCGGCTGACTGCTGCTGGCGGCGAAGCCTTCAATCAGCACACCGATCGCCTGGGGCAGGATCAGCGCCGCCGGGTCGGGGGTGAAGGCCTTGTTCACGATGGAGTAGAGAGAAATGCCGACCCCGGACAGCAGCATGGCAATGATGCCCACCAGCTGCTGCTTGTTGCCGCCGGCGTCGGGGGCCGCCCCAGCCGTCTTTTCTTTCTTCGATGTGAAGACCGCCCCGATAATCAGGATGATCAGCGCGGCGAAGCCGAAGAGATAATCCCGCATCCCGGTCCATTCGCCGAAGATGAAGGCCCCGGCCAGCGTGGTGATGACCAGCTGGGCGGCGGTGGACAGGGGCATGCCCATGGATACCCCGATGGCTTCCAGGCCGCGGAACTGCTGGTTTTGGCCCCAGCAGTAGAACAGGCCCGAGGCCAAGCCGACGAGCATCGTCTGCAGGCTGATCGTCGGCTGCTCGATTAAGTAATAGATCAGCGCGAAGAACAGGATCCCGTAACTCTCGCCGAGGATCTGGTTCTGACTGCTGCCGCCGATCTTGTGGCTGACCACAGAGATACTGCCCCAACAGGCGGCGGTGATGAGGGCAAACAGGATACCCGTAACGCATCATTCCTTTTCTTGATATGTGTACTACTGTAGCACATTTTTCAGAAAGGAGACCAGGCAATGCGCGCAGCAGAACTCAAAAAGGCCGCCCCCCGCGGCAGGCAGCGGCCTTCATTTCTGAAACTGACATATTACAACATGGCTAAGTAATGCTTGTACAGATCGATGTAAAAATTGATGTAGCGATGGTAAAGCGCCAAATCGACGTATTCAGCGTGGTCCGGGCTGGTCCAGCTGCCGGGGCCGGTGACGACGGCCTCGATGTCTGGATTGCGGTCAACAATGGGCTGGACGTCAATGTCGGCGGCACCGTTGATCACCGGCAGGGGCTGCTTCAGGTGCTTCTCCCCCAACTGCTGGGCAAGGTTCACCAGCCGGGTGCTGGTCGTTCGCTGGGCGGCAATCACAAAGTGCTGCCGACCGGCGGGAACGGCGCCGGCCGTGACGACGGCCTGGATATCATCCGCCAGCGCCGCCACCGGTTGGGTCTGACACGCCTTGGTCACCGTGCTTGGTTCGCCGATGATTACGCCTGTGATGTCATCCAGATACCCGTGCTCGGCCAGTGTCTGCATCCCCTGGGCACTGATGGCCCGGCCAGCGGTGGCCAAGAGCCGGACGCAGCCGTTCAGGATGACGCCGGCGTCGTGAAGCTGAATCAAGGCAATCAGTCCCGCCGCCAAGCCTGCCTTCATGTCGGCCACACCGGGCCCGTACAGCTTACCGTCCTGCACCTGAGCCCTGGGCGGGTCATCGGCCGGCACCGCCGCGGCAATACCGGTGTGGGCAGCGAAGCCCAGAACGGGACCGCGGCTGTTGCCGATCTCCGCCACGAGATTCATCTGGCCCCCAGAGCAGACCACTCGGTGGACTGGAATGTGATGCTTCCCCAATAAGCGGGCAATATACGCCACCGCGTCCCGGCCATCAGTCCCGGAGATGGCCACGAGGTCTTTCAATATTTGGTTATAATCCGATAATCGCATGATACACACGCCCCCATCTTTATTCTCACACTCTATTGTATAGGGGCCTTACAGAAATGTAAGAAACCGAGCTTGACATCGGTCTAGGCCGCATTTCAGAAAATGGGTATACAAAAGCCGACTCTGTTTTCAATAGACAGAGTCGGCAATGTGTCAAAATATTGATCATGGTCCCAACAAGTTCACCGAAACGGCGCCCTGCCGCGTTTCTCAACCAGTGGTCAGAATTTCGACGGTTAAGTGCGACCGGGGCAGCCCGCTATGAGAATGGGCGCCGACTCCCACGGTTTGCGCTGCCCGCCGCAAATGTTGGTCCCCCGTCCCCGGGATGCCGCGATGCTGTGGGCTGGCCGATTCGGGTCACTTGATCTTCAACGGGGCTAATTGCTTCTCGATTTCCGCCCGGCTGTCCCCCGCTTGAAGCAGCGCCGCGCAGGTGTACGCCCCTTCGACGAAGGCCACATCGTAACGGTGCAGCGGTTTATCGGTCATGTCGGTGACGAGATCTAGGTTCATCTTGGCACTGCCCAGATCGTAGAACACCATCAGGTCCGTCGCCGGATTGGCGTCGATGGCCTGGAGAATGTGGGTGGCGTCGGTGCCGATGTCACCGTCACTGGTGCCGCCGGCGGTGGTCAAGGCCACGTCGGGGGCGACTTGCCGGATCAGTTTGGTGATCCCGGCGACGATCTCGGGCACGTGGGAGACCAGGACCATGCCGGTTTGTGTATTGGCTGCCATAGAAAGGCCCCTTTCTTACTTCGTCGCTTGCAGCAAGGTCTTCAACAGCATCCCGGTACTGACGGCGCCGGGGTCCAGGTGGCCGATGGAGCGCTCACCCAGGTAAGACGCGCGGCCCTTCAAGGCCCGCAACGGCTTGGTCGCGGCCACCAGCTTATCGATAACGGCATCATTCAGCTGGCCCTGCTTGGCGTCGGCCGCGGCCGGCAGCCAAACGTCGACCATGGTCTTATCGCCGACCTTAGCGCCGCCGCGTTTAGCGACGCCGGCAGCGGCGGCTTGCAGGAGCGCCGGCAGATCGTTTTCGTCGTCCTTGGCGGCCTTGGCCATTTCCAGAAAGGCCGTACCGTACAGCGGACCGGACGCGCCGCCGACCTTGCTGATGAGGCTCATGGCGATGCTCTTGAAGGTTTGTGCCAGGTCCGTGGGCTGGTCCTTGGCCAGCCCGGCCTCGACGGCTTTGACGCCCCGGGCCATATTATTGCCGTGGTCGCCGTCACCGATGTCGGTGTCTAACTGACTGAGGTAATCCTTGTTCTTTTCGATTTCTGCACTAAACAGCTGCATCCATTGCTTGACTTGTTCAACGTTCATTCCGTGTATCCCCCCAACCGATCGTGGCTGCCGGTGCGTTCAAGTACGGCAGCCAGTGCTTATCCGTCAACTGCAGCAAAGTCAGCGACAGGCCTGTCATGTCCAAGGACGTGACGTAGTTGCCGACCTTCGTGAAGGCCGCTGTCGCCTGGGCCTCCCCGAGCTGGTGGAGGACATCGTTAGCGAAGATGAACTGCTCGCCCAGCGGGGTGGCTCCAAAACCGTTGACCAGAACAGCGAAAGACTTGTCCGCCAGACCGCCGGGAAACTGGTCCCCGATCTTGCCCAGCAGCTCTTTGGCCAGTTGCGCGGACGGCACCATCTTTTCCCGCTTGTAGCCGGGCTCGTTGTGGATACCGACGCCGTACTCCATCTCGTCCGGCCCTAGTTCGAAGCCGGGGTGGCCGACTTCCGGTACCGTGGCGGCGTGGAGCGCCACCCCGATGGTCTTGGTCTGGGCAATGACATCCTTACCCAGCTGGACCAGCGTCTTGAGGTCGGCGCCGGCCTCGGCGGCCGCCCCCACGATTTTCTCCACGAAGACTGTCCCGGCAACGCCGCGGCGGCCCTGGGTGTACAGGGAATCTTCCACGGCCACATCGTCATCGACAACGATGGATTCCACCGGGATGTCGTCGATACCGGCCAAGTCCTTGGCCATGTCGAAGTTCATGACATCACCGGAGTAATTCTTGATGATGAGCAGCACCCCGCGGCCCTGGTTGGCTGCCTTGATGGCTTCGTAGATCTGGTCCGGTGTGGGCGACGTGAAGACTTGCCCGGCCACCGCCGCCGTCAGCATTCCCAACCCGACGAAGCCGGCGTGGAGCGGTTCGTGCCCGCTGCCGCCGCCGGAGACGACGCCAACCCTGGGTTCATGTTTCTCCGTGAACGCCTTATCGTTGCGCACCACGGCGGTGGTATCCGGAATCAAGCGGACATATTGCGGATAACTGGCGACCATGCCGGCCATCATTTCCGGTACAAGGTCGCTGGGATCGTTCAGAATTTTCTTCAACCTACTGGCACCCCTTTCAACGTACACCCCCATTATAGGCTATCGCCCCTGGTCCCGTGAACCGGCACTTTTCTTGCGTCATTAATATTGAATCCTTTTTTAGAACTGTTACAATCTAAGCTGTAAGATGTGGTCAGAAAGACAGCCATGTGCTACGATTAACATGTGTGATTGTCCACAATCTAATTTGATCAAAGGAGTGCGTTTTCTGATGAAAGTTATCGTTGTCGGTTCGTCCCATGGCGGTTATGAAACTGTTCGGGGAATCCTCGCGCAAGCCCCAGAGACTGAGATTCAGTGGTATGAGAAAGGCGATTTTCTCTCCTTCCTCTCCTGCGGCATGCAATTATACTTAGAGGGCGTTGTCAAAGACGTCAACAGCGTCCGCTACGCCACGCCGGAGGGCATGCGGGCTCAGGGCGTCCACGTCTTCACCCGGCAAGAGATCACCACGGTGGACCCGGCGGCCCATACCGTCACCGTTCATGACCTGGCCCACGACACCACCCGGACAGAGCATTATGACAAGCTCGTCCTCTCCGTCGGCGCGGTCCCAGCTAGCCTGCCGGTACCCGGTGCGGACCTGCCCAACGTGTACGCCATGCGCGGGCGCGACTGGGCGGCTAAGCTGAAGGCCAAGACCGTCGATCCCAGCGTTCAGAACGTGGTTGTCGTCGGCGCTGGCTACATCGGCACCGAAGCCGCTGAAGTCTTCGCTAAGGCGGGCAAGCACGTCACCCTGGTGGACATGATTCCGCGGCCCCTCGGCGTCTACTTGGATGAAGAATTCACCGACATTCTCGAAGACACGATGAAGGCCCACAACATCTATCCGGCCACCGGCCAAACGGTCAAGGAATATACCGCAGAGAACGGCCAGGCCACGCAGGTCGTCACCGACCAGGGCACCTACCCGGCCGACCTGATCATCCAAACCGCCGGTATCAAGGCCAACACTGACTGGCTGCAAGGTATCCTGGACCTGGATGAGAAAGGCCTGGTCAAGATCAACGACCATCTGGAGACCTCGGCCCCCGACATCTACGCCGTGGGCGATGCCACCAAGGTCCCCTTCGCACCGACGGAAGGCCACGAGCAAATTGCCCTGGCTACGAATGCCCGCCGCCAAGGCCGCATTGCCGCCAAGAACCTGCTGGGCGAACGCATCGCCATGCCGCCAGTGTCCGGTTCCTCCGCTCTGTCCGTCTTTGATTACCACTTTGCTTCTACGGGGATCAAGGAAGGCACCGCCGACAAGTTCGGCGTCAAGACGGCCTCCATCTTCGTCCGCGACACCACGCAGCCGCCCTTCGTGCCGACCACTGCCGGCAACACCGACGTCTACTTCAAGCTGACCTATGCCCCGGACAGCCACCGTATCCTCGGTGCCCAGATCATGGCCAAGCGGGACGTCACGGCCAACATCAACACCATCAGCCTGGCCATCCAAGCCAAGCTGCGTCTGGAAGACCTGGCTTACGCCGACTTCTTCTTCCAGCCCGGCTTCGACCGCCCGTGGAACGTGATGAACGTCGCCGCCCAGAAGGCCTTGTTGGGTGAGAAGACCGCTGTGCTCAGTTAAGCAACGAGAAAAGTCATGAAAAACGTCATCCGGCTGCGGATGGCGTTTTTTGGGGCTTGCCGACCCTGTCTGGCATTTTCCAAGGGTAGAAAAACGCCGCCCGACAGGCGACGTTTAGTCTTTCTGCTCTTACTTTTCTAAGTTACATTGCGTATACCCTTTGGCCCGGGCCTGGGCTAAGGTCATCGTCCGCAGTTTGCCTTTATCCGCATTCGACAGGCCCACGCAGTTCGTGATGAAATGGTATTTCTTGCCGCTGGCCGCTACATAGACAGTCTGGCTGTCGGGATGGGCGGTGCTCGGCGGGGTCACGCTGCCACCGTTGTTGTTATTGCCACTGTTATTCCCAGGTTTGACCAAGTCTTCAGGCGCGGTCGCATATTGCTTTGTTCCCCGGCTCTGCTCAGAGGTCAGATAGAAATAAGTGCCGTCAATCCACTGATTCGTGCCCAATTCATACCAGACGTGGCCGTTGACCACTTGCCGGCGATTGACCCGCCAAGCAGAATTGTGCAGCAGCTTACGCCCCGGGACCGGCTTCTGCCCGCTAGTGGCCTTGGTCCAAATGGCAATACTGTAACCCGGCACGTATTTCACCCGGCCAACGGCACGGAGAGCCTGGGTACTCGACTCATTTTGAATATCGAAATACTTGCCTGACATGTACTGTTTACCGCCGAGGTTGAAGTAATAGTCATTCCCCGCCGCTGCCCCGGCAAAGACCTGCCAGCGTGTGCCGGTTTTGAGGAACTTGTTCAGAACGTGGGCGCCGGGCTGCTCATACAGCGCGATACCGTAATTCTGGACATAGTTGACCGTCCCCACTGTACTGCCCGTCGCTGCCTGGGCAGAATGCCCGACCGCCAAGGCACCAAATAAGAGACCCGCGCCAACAACAGCGGCGCGCAGCCAGTGCATCCATGTTTTCTTCATCAAACAAACAACTCCCCTAAGTATTTTGCATCACATAATTCATTCTACAGGAGAAATGGTCCTCTGCCTACTCCTAAAGATACAATGGGCTGGCTAAGCGGGGGATTGCGTGAATACTTTCAGAAACGCCCGAGCCGGCGGTGACAGCACCGTATTCTTCGGCCAGATCAGCGTCATGCCGGTGGACAGTTCCGGAGTGAACGGAATAAACCGCAAACCTGGCGCCACGGTCTCGGTCAGGTGGCTGATGCCCACAACGGCACCCATGCCGGTTTCAGCCAGAATGGCTGCGTTGAAGATCAGGTTGAAGCGGCCCACCACTTGGTCTTTCCCTAGCGGTGCGCCGAGCCAATTTTCTAACATCTGCTGGACGGGTGAGCGGTCGGAGATGATCAGCGGCGTGTGCCGGAAGACCGCCCGGGTGATGGCTGGCCTCTTCGCCAACGGTGATGCCGGCGGAACGGTCAAGCCCCAGATGTTGCGGCCGGTGAGCGGCGCCCAGGCGTACTTGTTCTTATCCGCCGGGTCGATCACCACGCCGAAGTCCAGCACGCCCCGGTCCAGACGTTCAAAAATATCGTCGGCGTTGCCGCTATAAAGATGCAGCTGGACCGCCGGGTGCTCCCGGCACAACTGGGCCGCGGCTTGAATGACCTGCCGATTCAGGGCCGATTCGCCCAGCCCGATGGTCAGCGGTCCGCTCAGCGGTGTCTGCTGATTTAGAGCGGCGGCCGTGCCGTCGGCCAAAGCCAGGATCTGCCGCGCCCGGCTAACCAAGTACGTCCCCGCCGGCGTCAGGCTCAGCCCCCGCCCAGCCCGGTCGAACAGCGGTGTGTGCAGCTCGTTTTCCAGGTCGCTGATCTGGCGGGACAGTGCCGGTTGAGAAATATGCAGCAGCGCGGCGGCCGCCGTCATTGTCCCGGCATCGACGATGGCGACGAACGACCGCAAGGTATGGAGTTCCATCGGCTTTCTTCCTTCCATAATTAAAACACATGAGTCGTTATGACTGATTACGATTATACATTGGTCACAGCCAGGCGTATAGTGAAACCGACAACTTAAAAGGAGGACGATTCAATGACCACAAATGAAAACCACGGCGGGCTGTTCGGGCTCGGTGATAAGAATTCTGCATATGCCCAATACTTCATTGGCCAGAGTTACCTGCAGTCGCTGATTCCCCTGGATGATGATATTGACGTGCACGTTGCCAACGTCACCTTCGAACCGGGGTGCCGGAACAACTGGCATATCCACCACAACGGCTACCAGCTGCTGCTAGTCACCGCCGGCGAAGGCTGGTACCAGGAAAAAGGCCAGCCGGCGTGGCGGCTGCATCCCGGCGATAGCGTCGCCATTCACCCGGGGGTTGAACATTGGCACGGTGCGACAAAGGACAGCTGGTTCAGCCACATTGCCATCACCAAGGGCACGACTGAATGGCTGGCGCCGGTGAACGACACGGAATACAACACATTGGAGGCTAAGTAAGATGGCCAAGAAGCAAACGGCCGGGCGCGACCAATTGGGCGACTTCGCGCCGAAATTTGCAGAGTTGAATGATGATGTCTTGTTCGGTGAAGTCTGGTCCCGGGAGGACAAGTTATCTGCCCGCGACCGCAGCATGATTACCTGTGCGTCGCTGATGTCCCAGGGGCTGTTCCCCCAGCTGGAGGCGCACATGAAGATGGCCAAGACAAACGGCGTCACCAAGGACGAGATGGTGGAGCTGATTACCCACCTGGCCTTCTACGCCGGCTGGCCCAAGGCCTGGTCAGCGTTTGGGTTGGCCAAGGAAATTTACAAAGATTAGCGCATGAAAAAAGCAGGCAAACGCCTGCTTTTTTTCATGTCCGCACGCAACCTTCACAACGTCGTATCAGCGTCCGTCAACGTATACATCACGGTTGCCTTGTACTGATCCGTCTTCAACGTCGCCCCAGCATTTCCAGAAACCTCCAAGTTGATGGCAGAGAATGGAATCGTGTTCCCCGTTCCTGCATGGCTGGTCATTTTCCCGGTAATGGCCGTCGCAGTCCCCGGGGTGTCACCATCTGCCCCTGCGGGCACCTGCACCGCTGTGCCGCCCGTGGGGGTGAACGCAATATCTGCCTGCGCCAACGGGGCTGCGTTCGAATGGGTCAAGTCCTTGAATCCCGTGAGCGCGGCACTGAGCTGCACACTGTGGCTCACGCTGCCGGCAGCGTATGTAAACGTCCCGGTGCCTTTGTTGGGATACGCTGCGTCTGCCTGCGGCAAAGGATGTTGGCCAAACTTCAGGTCGGGGACGCTCAAGCTCAAGGAGAGCGGTTTGTAAACGAACGTGATGTCCACCGACCCGGTGTTGCTGTCGGGTAGATTGCCGGCCGCATTCGCAGGCAAGCTGGATTGATCCAGGGCGTACGTCCCAATGGTTAATGGCGCGTGCCCAGTCAAATCCGTGGCGGCCGACGCGGTCACGTCAGCGGCCGTCGCGGCGAAGTCTTTGAAATTATACGCCGTCCCAGCAGTGCCGCGCTTGGTCACGGGTGCCCGCAGCACTCGTCCGGCAGCTGTCTCGAAGTGGAGAACAGCCTGCGCTTTCGGGTTGATCCGTACGGTTTCAATGTTGGAAACCATTTCCTGGGTTTGGGTCGCGTCCGGGACATCCACGGCATACAGATACAGGGTGTGTTCGTCGTTGTCCTTGACGGCTGTCTTGATGGCCTGCAATGTGCTGCTGCTCAGCGTTCCATTGAAAGGCAGGTAATCGTCATGGGGTGCGGCCGCGATGCCGTAATCCACCGAATCCAGCAAGTGCCGATCCGCCGCCGCTGGAACGGTCGTCGGCGTCACTGGTTTATCCAAGGAATAGTAAACATTCACTTTCTGACTGTTTTCGTCAGAGACTGTTCCGGGCACACTGGCATTAGCGGTATTTTGATCCACTGTCAGTGTCTTGTTGTCAACGGTAAGAACAGGGGGGTAACTGTTGTTCACTTGGGAATTGAAGACCATCGTTTTCTGGTCGCCCGGTGCAAATGGGCCCACAGCCTGAGAGGACCACTTCATGGCAATCCCGGTATCGCCGTTTGTCCCATTGTGATCGTCATAAGCTACGCTGCCGGCCGTTTCTTGTTTGCTCGCCATGCCTCGATCAGTCAGGCTTGTGAAGCCGTAATCATCGTGGGGCGGAATGTTGATCGATTCGCTGGTGGCCTCTTTCGGCGAGATGTCTGTGTCACTCCAGCCGTTCACCTGCATCCAGTGGCTGCCCAGCCAGGCATCCGGACCATTTTTGTTGTTGAAGTTGTAAGAAATGGTATAAGGAAACGTGGTTTCCGTTGAACGAATTGCTAAACCCTCGTTATACCCCTTTAGTGGACCGTCATTGGCGATCGGCATATAGTCAATCGGCACATAATCCTCTGGAGTACCGCCCCCGACAGTGAA
The DNA here is from genome assembly GCF_000469325.1 of Schleiferilactobacillus shenzhenensis LY-73. Classification (GTDB taxonomy): domain Bacteria; phylum Bacillota; class Bacilli; order Lactobacillales; family Lactobacillaceae; genus Schleiferilactobacillus; species Schleiferilactobacillus shenzhenensis. The sequence goes on from NZ_KI271588.1 coordinate 33,088, forward strand.
ACAGGTGTCGTAGGTCCGCTCAAAGAAAATTTTGTTAGTCAAATCCAATGTATTGGCTTGACCCGCCACCGTCTTCGGGTTACTTACCGTTTCAAACATCGCCATCTGCGTATTGCCCGTACTCGGCATGAGCGTACTCTCAACGTGCAGCACGAGCTCTGGGACATCGAGCCCAATGGCGGCGAGGCGACTCTGGTCGGTGATGTAGCCGTCGTAACTGAGTTGCAGTGTCTGGCCGCTGGCGGTCATCTCGATATGGCGAATGTCATCGAACTGATAAATCGCATAGTAGCCTGGTACGGCCTCTGTTGTGTCGTTAGTGCTGACCAGTAAAGAACTGGACGTAAGAGGGGGCCCAAATGACTCCGGGGAAGAATTATCCGTATCCCCATATAATCCATGAATACGTACTGGCGTGCTGCCACTGTTATCCAGCACATTGACATTGGGAACGTCCATGAGCCGAGCGTCGCTAATCGTCATCGGATCATGAGTCGTCGTACTGCTGCCGGTGTAATAGCCGGAATACATAAACTGGAGCTCCGACTTGTTCCCCAAATCTAACGACACATGGGCACGTTGGATACTCGGCCGCCAGACGTTGACCACGATGGAAAGCGGCTGCTGGGTCGCTGTTGGGCCTGTGACTGCCAACGTGATGTTCGTTCCTGTCGGCGTTAGCTGGCTCACCGCGCTATCCGTCAGCGTCAACGTCAGCTGCCCAGCAGCATTCTTCACTGTCACGGCACTGGCAGGAATCCCACTATTAGTCGTCACGTGAAAATCTGTAGCCTGCAATGCTGCAATTTGGTCACTCGTCCAATTTCCGGGATTGATGGCCGTTGTATTGACTTGGGCACTCCCGCTGCTGGCGAAATTGAGGCTTACGCCGCCGCTGGTATCTGGTTCCGCTTCTATGTAAGTCTTTGCCGGGGTACTGGCGGCTGCGGTGAGCATCTGGGTGGCCGCCAGCGGCTGGCCTGGGCTGATGGTTGATTGGACCGGCGCACGGGATAACCCCGTGGCCGCTTCCGTACGCACCTTGCCCACTGAGGCCGTCGCGGTCACCTGGGCGAGCGCAATGTCCGGGTGCAATGTTTTGACGAACTGTTCTTGAGTCGCCACCGGCAGACTAAGAAATTCTAGCGGCGTGTATGCCGTCCCGATACAGGCTTCTTCGACCCATTGCGGCAGCGTACTGCGGCTTGCGGCCGCGGCCTTAGTTGCGGGCGTCACCGTATCTGCTCTCACCAGGGTTCTGCTGCCCGCCGCACTGCCGCCAATCAACACAGCAGCTAAAACAATAAGCAGTCGGATGAACGGCTGTAAATAACATCTTTGTGTTTGCTTGCTCAATGGACATATCCTTCCCCACAAGAATGATTGATCAGCTGCTTGCGGATCATTTGCCGCCCCTGCCTGCCGCGAGATGACCGGCAGCGGCGGGATATTTTACCGCAAGCAAGCTAATATATTGTCACCTGTAAACCATTGTAGTCCAATGCTGTAGTTAGGGAAGTACGCCAATAATAATTATCCCACATTTCTGTCATAAAATTATTATCATGGATGCTGTGCCATGATGTCTAAGAAGCCTTCACTGACCGGCAATATAATAATCTTGGTCGCGTCAGTCCAGTGACAGCGATTGGAAAAGACAATAGAAAATGTACGGCATCAACGTAGTAAACAAGGCGTCCGCATTGTTTACCAATACTCATTGAACTTTTAAATAACAGCATGACCAGTTTTGTTCCGATATCTCTCCCGCCTTCGACTAACGCCGCAATCAAGGTTACTCGGTATTTTGATTTGCCAGAGATTGATACAGTGCGGGCTGGCCAGTCGATGAACCAAGCCGTCCGGCCCCCCACTGAGACACAAACGAGGCCAATCCGCTAATCACTGCTGCGCAACACCACCACTGCCGCCAAGCGCATCGCTGCGGATGTCGGCTTCCAGTCGCCGTATTACTTCAGCAGCAAGTTCAAGCAAGTGGTGGGACTAACCCCGACCCAGTACCGCCAGCAGTCGGCGGACCCTAGGCGGTGAGCAACAGCCCCAGCCACGCGGCCAGCAGACCAAAGACCATAGAACTAGCGGCATACACCACAGTCCACGACCAGCGCCGGTTTCTCAGTAAAATGGCCATGTCCACGGCAAACGTGGAAAATGTCGTGAAGCCGCCGCACACACCGACCAGCAGCAAACTGCGGGCCAATACCGGCAGGGGTGCCCAGCCGCTGACCAAGCCGGCAGCGAACGCCCCAGCGATGTTGATCAGCATTGTGGCGATGGGCCGCTCCGGCCACCAGCGCTTACCCGCCATCGTCACAGCGTACCGGCAAAGTGCACCCGTACCAGCGCCCACGCCAATCATCAGCCAGATCATCGCGCCCCCTCCCGTCGTGTCGTCCCCCGGAAACCCCAGGCGTACCCCGTGACAGCCAGCACCAAGCCGCCGACCAGATTCACCAGCAGGAAACCAAGTGTCTGTAGCGGTGCCCGGCCCAGATGGCTCACGGTGGCCAGCATCAGGGTGGAAAACGTCGTGAAGCCGCCCAGCACACCTGTCCCCAAGCCCAGTACCAGCCGGTCCGGCCAGTCGCTGTCCACGGCGTAAGCCGTCAGCCAGGCGAGCAGAAAACTGCCCACTAGATTTTCCGCCATTGTTCCCAGAAAGCCGCTGGTGTCCCCAATCACCCAGTTCAACCCATACCGGGCCAGGCCCCCCGCTGCACCGCCAATAAAGACCACCACGCCATTGCCGCGCCGTGCCGTCTTATCCATGATCATGTTTTTCACCATTCCTTTCATTATAAAAAAAGAAAAGACGCCTGCTGCCCGAGTCATTACCCGGGCGGCAGGCGTCATTAATGACACTATCGTCATAGTCGCGGCGAACGTCATCGCCGATTCACTTATGAAAAACAGTTTACCCGCATCGGTGACTTTCTGCAAATTCACCGGACGGGCTGTTGATTCAAATCCCGCCACCAATCTTGATGGTCTTGGTACCACTGAATCGTCCGGTGCATGCCCTCCGCAAAGCTGACGGTTGGCTGCCAGCCCAAATCATGGTGGAGCTTGCTGGCATCCAAGGAATACCGCCAGTCGTGGCCCGGCCGGTCCGCCACGTGCCGAATGAGCTGGGGATCAATATGCAGCTGGGTGATGATCTCGTGGATGATCGCCAGGTTGGTCCGCTCGTTATGGCCGCTGATGTTGTAGATGCTGCCAGGGGCGGCCTTTCTCAGCACCAGGTCGATGGCCCAGCAATGATCGCTGACGTACAGCCAATCGCGGATGTTCTCGCCGGTACCGTACACCGGCAGTGTCTTGCCTTCCAGCCCATGCTGAATCATGAGGGGAATGAGCTTCTCGGGATACTGGTACGGCCCGTAATTGTTGGAACAGCGGGTGATCGTGACATCCTGACCGTAAGTGCGGTGGGCGGCGAGGACCAGCAGGTCGGCACTGGCCTTGGCGGCGGAATAGGGTGAGCTGGGATTCAGCGGCGTCTCTTCGGTGGCCTGCTGGGGTGCGGGCATACTGCCGTAGACCTCGTCAGTGGAGACCTGCTGGAAGCGGCGCACCCCAGTGGTCCGAGCAACGTCCAGCAGCGTTGCCACCCCCTTGATATTCGAATCGATGAAGACCATCGGGTCAGAAATGCTGCGGTCCACGTGGGACTCGGCGGCAAAGTTGACGATGGCGTCGATCCGGTATTCCCGAATCAGGTGGACGAGCAGATCGTGGTTGAGGATGCTGCCGCGAACGAAGTGATAATGGGCGTCTTCGGGTATGTCAGCCAGATTCGCCAGGTTGCCTGCGTAGGTCAGCGCGTCCAGGTTGATAAGGGTGTCCTCCGGGTGGGCTTGACGCATATAATGGATGAAGTTGCTGCCGATGAAGCCGGCTCCGCCGGTGATCAAGAGATGCATAGAATCCCTGCTTTCTAGAGTCTTGTCACTGCCAGTATACCGTTAATTCGGCTGACCGTTTTTTTCTTTCAGCGCAGAAAATGCGTACTTAATCATGAGAGAACAGTAAAGAAGGAAGTCCCGCCTCTTGAACAAACCATTGCCGTACCTGATTCAGAACGGACACGACCGCACCCGCCCCGTCGTCATCAGTCTGCCCCACAGCGGCACCTGGCTGCCGCCAGAAATGCAGCAGATGCTGCTGCCTACGGCTATCTTGGCTAACACCGACTGGTTCCTGCCGGCCCTCTACGCCTTTCTCCCCAGTGCTGGCTTCACCACCATCACTAACCAAGTCAGCCGCTATGCCGCCGACCCCAATCGGCCGGTGGTGGTGGCACCGGTGGGCCGTTATCAGCGGACCACCGTGTACGAACGCAACACCTTCGGCCACCCGTTATACGCGGCACCATTGCCGCTGGCGGTGATCCATGATCGTCTGGCCCGCGATTACCAGCCGTATCGGGATGCGCTGCAGCAGTTGCTGGACGAGAAGATTGCACAATTCGGTCACGTCACCCTCATCGACCTGCACAGCTTCGGCGCTTATCCGGGGCGGCCGGGCGCTCCCACCGCCGACATCGTTTTGGGCAACCGTAACGACCAGGCCAGTAGCGCCGCGCTGCGGCGAGCGTTCGCGACGGCACTCACGGCCCAGGGGTTCACGGTCGCCCAAAACACGGTCTTTCGCGGCGGCGACATCACCGCCCATTATGGCGCGGAGCCGCACATTTCTGCCTTACAAATCGAACTGAATTACCGCTGCTACATTGGCCCGCGGCAATACAAAGAAGAGGTGCTCACCCGCTATGATGAGCACCTCTTCACGGCCGCCTCACGCCGCTTGCGCGCGATAGAAGGCTTGCTTGACCAGATCCAGTAACACAGCGAAGACCAGGACGCCGGCGATGACGATGAGGTACGGCCCAATCGCCACCCGGGGCGTGATGAAGCCGGTCAGGGCCATCACCGTGGTGGCGGCCATATCCAAACAGGTCACACCCAGCACCGTCTTGCTCGGCACCGCCCGCCAGAAGGCACCCCGGGTGCGGGTCATGTAGATGGTGGCCATAGCCGAAAAGATCAGGTACGCGAATAACAATGTACTGACGCTATTCGCCGAAAGCTGCTGGTGATACTCGAAATACCAAAGCAGACCAAAACCGAGGATCAGCCACCCCACCGTTAAGCCGCTGGCGATCTTCGCCAGATCGGTCAGGTGCCAACGGGTGGGCCGATCACTGGGATAGGTACGGTCGGTGCCCAGCGTCAAGGTCACCGTATCGTTCATCAGCACGATGAACACGATCATACTCAGCGATACCGGGAAGTAGCCGGTGAACAAATAGCCGAAGGTGAGCAGCACGGTCAGCTGAGCGGTGCGGGTGAGCTTGGTGATGATCCAGGTCATCATCCGCTGATAGACCCGCTGGCCGGCGTCAACGACATCGTTGATGGCGCCCAGATCCGGCTCGGTGAGAATGACGTCCGCCGCCAGCTTGGCAATGTCGGTAGCGGTGGTCACGGCGATCCCGACATCCGCCTGCTTCAGGGCCGGCGCATCGTTCACACCGTCCCCCAGCATCCCGACGACGGCACCGGCTTGCTGCAAGTCTTGCACCAGCCGGAACTTGTCGGCGGGCAGGACGTTGGCGAACCCGGCGTAGTCCCGGGGCGCCCGGTCCATGTCGGCTGGGGTACCGATGGCGCCGTGCAAGCCCACTTGCTGGGCGACCGCCTGGGCAGTGGCTTGGGTATCGCCGGTGAGCATGATCACTTGGATGCCCCGCTTGCCCAGCCGCTGAATCAGCGCGGGCACATCCGGCTTAATCGGGTCGGCAATGGCAATCAGCCCCACGATAGCGCCGTCCACGGCGGCGGCCACCACCCGGGCGCCGGTGGCGGTAAGCTTGGCCAACGCTGCTGACATATTAGCCGGCACGTTCGCGGTTTGCATCAGCACGGTGGGCGACCCCAGCTGGACGGTCCGGTCGCTGCCCTGCCAGGCAATGGTAGCTTGGGAATATTTCTTCGCCGGATCGAAGGGCGTGAAGGTAGCCGGTTGAGAAAGGGGCCCTTGCTTCTCCGCCCTTTCCCGAATCGCCCGCTCAATACTGCTGCGGCCCTGGGGGTCGCAGGCCGCAGCCGCCAGGGTGAGGACAGCGGCGTCATCATAAGTAGCCGGTACTAAGGGCGTGACTGCTGCCAAGGCCGTCCGGTCCTGGGTCAGCGTGCCGGTTTTATCCACCAACAGGACATCCAGCGACGCCGCCTCTTGAATACCGGTCAAACCGCTGACCAGAATCTTCTCCTTGGCCAGCCGCGACGCCTCCACCGAGTTGGCCACGGTGAAGCTGGAGGGCATCGCCACCGGGATCGTGGCGATGAACAGAATGACCAGAAACGGCAGCAGGTCCATGATGTTCGTGCCTCGAATTAAGGCGGTCACGGTCAGCACCGCGACCAGGGTCACGTCCAAAATGACCAGCAGGCGGACGATGCCGAAGAGCAGTTTCTCCAAGCGGCCCGGCGCCGTGGCGTGCGTCAGCAGGTCGGCCGTCTTGCCGTAGCTGCTGTTGGTGCCGGTCTTCGTCACCTGCACGATAGCGTCACCGGACACCACCGTGGCGGCCGCATAGACCGGGTCCTTGACGCCCTTCGCCACCGGCACACTTTCGCCGGTGAGCGCTGCTTGATCCGCACTAACGCTGCCGATCAGGACGGTGCCGTCGGCTGGGATCACATCCCCCAGCTGAATATGGACGATGTCCCCCGGCACCAGCTCATCGGCCGGCAAGTTTTCCCACTGTTCGGCCCGTTTCACCCGGGACTGGGTGCGCAGGTCGGCATGCAAGCCGCCCAGCGCCTTCATCGAGCGTTTTTTCTGCACCGCCCCATCCACGGCGGAGAAAACCAGCAGGATCAAGATAAACGTTGCCTGCAGGGCCTTTCCCAAAAAGAACTCCAAGATGATTGCTGCCTCCAGCAGCCACGGCAGCGGTCCCCACAACCCGTTCAGTACGAGCCGCCAAAAGTTCGTCGGCAGCGCCGGCTGCCGGTTGGCCCCGAACTTCTTCTGTTGGGCCGCCACTTCCGCGGCCGTTAAGCCCGGTTGCGGGTACTTCTCCTCCATTGGTGCACTGGCCATCGCTGACCTCCCCTTTCTTGTTCCAAGGACTACTATACCCGCACAGTCCGACGACCGTGCGGGTATAGCGGCGACAATTAATATTCTTTAAACACGCAGTTCAGCGAACTCAGTCGTAATCCACGCTGTCCGGGAACCGGGCCAGCCGGCTGCTGTCTTGACCCAGCTGTTCCTCGATCCGCAGCAGCTGGTTGTATTTCTCGACCCGTTCGGAACGCGCCGGCGCCCCGGCCTTCAGTTCGCCGCCGTTAACAGCGACGGTGAAGTCGGCCACGAAGGTATCACCGGTCTCGCCAGAACGGTGAGAAATCATCGTCGTGTAGCCGTTCTTCCGCGCTAAGCGGACGGCCTCCAAGGTCTCGGTCACCGTCCCGATCTGGTTCAGCTTGATCAGAATGGAGTTAGCCAAGCCGCGCTTGATGGCTTCCGCAATCAACTGGGGATTCGTGCAGACCGGATCATCGGCAACGATCTGAATCTGGCTGCCGTATTTCTTCGTGAACTTGACGAAGTTGTCCCAGTCATCTTCGCTGTACGGATCTTCAATGGAGATGATCTCCGGGAACTTCTTGAACCATGCGGCATAGTGGTCGGACAACTCATCGGGCGTATAACTGTGCCCTTCCAAGTCGTACTTCTTCGTATCCTTGTTGTAGAAATATGACGCAGCGGCATCGAAGGCAATGCCGATCTCCTTGCCCGGCTTGTACCCGGCTTGGGTAATGGCATCGTGCAGCAGCTGCAAGGCTTCCTCCGAAGACTTTAGGTTCGGGGCAAAGCCGCCCTCGTCGCCTAAGCCGGTGGATTCGCCACGCTTGGCCAGGATGCGCTTCAATGTGTGATACGTATTAACAATCTTCTCGAACCCATCCCGGAAACTCGTCCGTTCGATGGGGGTGATCATGAATTCCTGAATGTCGATGTCGTTATCGGCGTGTTCACCACCATTAATGACATTGTGGAAGGTTTGCGGCAGCTCCAGATCGGTCCCGCCTAAGTAACGGTACAGCGGCGTATGCTGTTCGTTGGCCGCGGCCCGGACATTGGCCATGGACACACCCAGAATCGCATTGGCGCCTAACCGCGCCTTATTCGGCGTGCCGTCCAAGTCGATCATGACGTGATCAATGTGGCCCTGATTGAATGGGTCGAGGCCCTGCAAGGCCTTGTTGATCTCCGTGTTCACATTCTTGACGGCTTTCAGCACACCCTTGCCGCCCAGACGCTCACCGCCGTCACGTAATTCAACGGCTTCTTTCTCACCCGTGGACGCGCCAGAAGGCACTTCGGCACGGCCCATGGTGCCATCTGACAACGTCACCTCTGCTTCAACCGTGGGATTGCCCCGTGAATCGAAAATTTCCCGTGCGTGGACCTGACTAATGGTAACTGCCATGACCTAAAAGCTTCCTTTCTGAAATCCAACAAAAGAAAAAGCGCCTGCAATAACCCGTTCACCACGGAATATCGCAGACGTCATCAACTACAGCAAACTGTAATATTACGGCCGCAGACAAGCCGCGGACCTGGCGAACGTCATCGCCGATCAATTGATATTACACGTTGAGCATAACGCGGGGGTAGGGAGAAAGCAAGCCCTTTATAACGTGACGTCCACGCCGGCCTTGACCAGCCGCTGGGCAAAGCTGTCCCCCTGGATGACCTGAATCTGATTCTCTTGCACGTAACCCACGGCCTCGTCTTCACTCTCCGGCAAATGCCCCGTCGTCACGAACCACTTCACGGGCGCAAAGACATCGTAACCGGAAAATGTGGTGTACTGGAAACCGACCAGGTCCTGAATGCCCTCTTCCGGCACGGTGCCGGCATACTGCTGAACATGGGCAAAGACGACGGCACCCAGCGCGGGGAAGACGCCGATGACGTCCACTGGCGTGGTCTCGTCATCGTCCACCTGACTGGACTCGGTACTCGGATAGCGGACTTCAATCGCCCCAATGGCGGCGAAATAACGTCCCACCATCTGGGTCAGCTGAGCCAGCGGCATCCGCTGGAGCTGTCCTTGAACCGCGGCCACCGCCGCTGGGTCCGGCAATTCTGTCGGCAGCGGGCGATGGGCGACCAGGGCGTCGACCTCCTCCGCCGCGCGGCCGCACAGCAGCAGGTCCATGCCCCGAAAATGCAAGGCCCCCTGCAGGGTCGGGCCGGCGGTGGCCATGGGTTCGGTGGCGACTTTCTTCACTGCCACGGTGAAACCGATGTCGTGTTCCCGGGCCACGGTGGGGACGGCCTGGGGCAGCCCAACGGCTTCATAAACGGTGAAGTCGGTGGCGGTGGGCAGACCAGGAACAATGATCGTGTCCCCTTCGTGGAGGCGGAGAAAATAGTACAGCCAGTGGCTGCGGGTCCGGGTGGCCCAAGGAAGCTCCATGGTATGGCCCAAGGCGCCAAAGTAGACGGCAAAGTCGGATTTGCTCATCTGCTGGGCGTGTGCAATCAACGTGCCGCCCTCCCCGGCTTGCACGAAGGCAGCGTAGCCAATAGACAATTTGTTTTCCTTATTCAACAACTTGATCTGCATGGCGCCAGATGTTTGGTTATCGATACGATGCAGCAGGTACACGACGGCAACTCCTCTCCGATTAGACAGAACACGGTGAATGCTTATTCCATTATAGCAGAGTGGCGGGGAAGCACAGAGAGAAAGCCGTTATTTTTATCGGCGTTGCGCTCCGCGCTGCCGCCTCGTGGCGCAGAGGTGATTCGCGAAACCCGGCGATTTGGGCCGATACGGCGTTGTGCTTCGCACATCTGCCTCGTGGCGCGAGAAAAGATTCGCGAAACCCGGCGATTTGGGCCCTCCGGCTGGCTGGGGCTGGAACGCCATGGGCAC
>NZ_KI271588.1:43210-62264 GCF_000469325.1 Schleiferilactobacillus shenzhenensis LY-73
TTGCTGGATCGTGAGATCTTCGCGCCACGACGTATTCGCCGGAGGTAGCACCTTTCATACTTCCGGGCAACTGCCAGACAGCAGCCAGCCTCCGCCCCCTCTGTACAAAAAAGGCTTGCCCTTTTCAGAACAAGCCATACGGCGTCTAGCGCCAAAGGGACTCTGCGTCCATCTCATATGATATATGATAACCCAATCAGTTGTCCAGCCGCAGGCTTTACACCAGCTGCCGCCCGGCTTGCTCCCGGTATTCCTTCGGCGAACAGCCCAGCTGCTTGCGGAACTGGCGGAAGAAGTAGCCCGTGTTCTGGTAGCCCACCTTCGCCGCCACGCTGCCCACGTCCATCTGGGAGTGGCGCAGGAGGTACTTGGCCTGCTCGATGCGCCAGTCGTTGAGGAAGGCGGCGAAGCTCTTGCCCGTCTCCTTGATGAACAGCTGACCCAGGTAGGTGCGGTTGAGGTGCAGGGAATCGGCGATCTCGTTGAGCTGGAGGGGTTCCTGGTACCGGGCGCGGAGAATATCCAGCACGGCCGCCACGTTCTCGCCGTACTGGCCGGGTTCATCGATGACCAGCGTACTGATTACCGCCGCTACCCGGTCGGCCAGACTGCGCCAGGTACGCTCGCTGTTCAGCGCGGCCACCACCCCGTTGTAGTTGGGCAGCCCGCTCTGGTACTGCTGGGCCACGGTGACGACGATCAGCAGGGCCACCTGGCGAACGTAACTGACCGGTGCCCGGCGTGCTTTCAAGACGTGGAAGATACCTTCAACCTGGGCCAGGAGCACGTCCTTCTGGGCCGTGCGTACGTTGCCCCGAATTTCTTCAATGACCGGTACTGGCAGGTCGGTGGCGGTGGGGGCTTCCGGTTCGGCGAGCAGCGTCAAACCCGTGGTCTCTTGATAGAAATCCAACCGGTGGATGGTCTCCACAACGCGGCGGAAGGCGTCGTGAATGGCTGCCGCCGAATGCACGCTAGGGGCCGCGACCACAGCGGTGCTGGCCGGGTCCGCGCCGGTGGGCAGGTGGCGCAGGATGTGCTGGACCACCCGGCGATTGCCTTGGCAGCACAGTACGAAGCAGTCGTCGGTGGAGAGAAACAGAGGCTGGCGGTGCCCATTGAGAAAGTCGGCCAAAGCCGGCACGGCCGGGGCCATGAAACCGATGACCGTCAAGCCGTTGCCCCAAGCGGCGGCATCGAGACCCAGCACGGCCGCCTCGTGGTCGGTCAAGTGGGCCAATTCCCCGTCCAGCAGCTGTTGCAGCAGGTGCTGTTGGGCCAGCACCAGCATTTGCTTGGACTCGGCCTGGGCTTGAATCTGCGCCGCCACTTTGGCCAGAGCAGCGCGCAGTTCCTTAGGATCCACCGGTTTGCGCAGGTAGTCCGTGGCGCCCAGCTGCAAGCTGGCCTTGACGTAGTCAAAATCCCCGTACCCGGAGAGAACCAAAAACGCCACGCACGGCAGCAATCCTTGGGCTTGCTGCATGAAGGTGATGCCGTCCATCTCCGGCATCGCCATGTCCGAGATGATCAGGTCCACGGCGTGCGTGTGCAAGTAGGCTAACGCTTCCACAGGGGAATCGAAGGTGGCCTGCACGGTGAAGCCGGCCGCAGCCCAATCCACCACTTTCTGCATTCCGCGCAGAATCATATATTCATCATCAACGATGATCACGCGATTCATCACGTTGCGCCACTCCTTTCTGCCTTGGCAACAAAATCGTGGTCATCACCCCGCCGCCCGGCCGGTTGGCCAGGCGCATGGTCGCGCCGGGGCCAAAGAAGTGCCGAAGACGGGCGAAGACGTTCTGCAGACCGATAGACTGGGGCTGCTCCAGCGGCTGGGCGGTGATCGTGGCGTTCACCTGAGTGACGCGTTCCGGGCCGAGGCTGCGGCCGTTGTTCAGCACTTGGATGATCACCTGCTGGTCACCGACGGGATGGGCCTTGACCTCAATCACATTGTCCCGCCGGTGGAAATCGACCCCGTGGGCGAAGTAATTCTCCACGATTGGCTGCAGTGTAAACTTGGGAATTCGCAACTCGGCCAGGGCGGGAGCCAGCTGAATCTGGTAGGCCAACCGGTCCGGGTAGCGCATCTGGTAAAGGTAAACGTATTTCTCGATGAAGCCCAGCTCATCGCCCAGCGTGGTCACCGGCGATTGGTCGGTGTTGTTGCGCATCAGGCTGGCAAAGCTGAAGACCACCTCGGCCAATTCCGGCTGGTCGGCGTCCAGCGCAGCCATCCGGATATATTCCAAGGTGTTGTAAAGAAAATGGGGGTTGATCTGGGCCTGCAAAGCCTTCATGTGGGCGTCCTGCTGGTCGATCTTCAGCTGGTAGATCTCGTAAATGTAGCCGTTGATATCGTCCAGCATCTTGTTTGTGCCCTTCGCCAGAATCTGCAAGTCTTCGTTACGGGCGGGAATCGTCACCCGCTCCTGCAAGTGGCCGGCGCCAACCACCTGCATCTCGCCGACCATGACGGTCAGGGCATGCTGGTAGCGGCGGAAGATGAGCCGCAGCAGCGTCAGCAAAATGGCCAGCACGAGGCCGCCCAGCAGGGCGTACAGGGCAATATTCTGCCCAATTTGGGCATAAACGGCGGCCCGGGCCACCACGGCAAAGACCCGGTAACCGCCGGTGCTCACGTTACCCACCTGCACGAAGTACCGGGGCTTCAGCGTTCGGGCCAAGTCGTCACTGCTGGTGGCGGCTACCGTCTTTTGCACCGCCTGCTGACTCGCGCTGCCCACCCCCGCGCCTTGGTAATGCCACAGCTGTTTGCCATCGTTATCGAAGACCAGCAGCTGCATCGCGGCGGTGTCGTGGAGCCGGCGCAGCTGCGCGGTCACGATGCTGGGATCATAGGTCATGCGCAGGGTGCCCACACCAATCGAGGTATACGGATTGGTCAGCGGGCTGGTCGCCACCAAGGCGTTCGCCAGGGTGTACTTGGTATACAGCCGGCCCATCTTATCGTCCCGGGTGGCAACGAACACTTTCTTACTGGCGGCCATGGTCAGGACGATCCGGGTGATCTGGTCCTTTTGAATCATCATATTCTGCGCCTCCCGGGGCCAGTACCAATATTGATTGCCCCGGAGGCTGTCGTCGATGGCGTACTCAGCGTAGTTCGCCGGCGACTGACTGAAGTACTGCATCAGATTCGCAAGATTGCTCGCCCGGTCGTTGATCTGCGCGGCAAACTGGTCGGTGTCCTGCTGGTGCTGGGCCAGTTGGTTGCCCATCTCACTGACGGCGATGGTGCGCGCCTGCTGGCTGCTGCTCAGCGCGTTTTGCACCCGCACGACGCTGGCGATACCCACCACGAAGACGACCACCGCCGTGGTCAGCCAGGAGAACGTGCGGATGAGCGAACGCAGACTGGTATTGCGGCGGCTGAAGCGGTTCATTTCTTCCCCGCGAGCAGGTCATCCACGTGGGCGAACCAGCGCTGCGACCGCCACACCGGCCATAGTAAGAGCACGGCGAAAGTGAGAAAGGCAAGCAGTCCCGGGAAGAAGCGGGTGACCGCCAGAATGACGACCAGTCCGCCAATCGTCAGCAACGTGGTGGGAAAGTTCTGGAAAAACTGGGCGATGCTCAGGGTCAAGGCGTCCCGCCAACCGACGTCGTACTGGCTCTGGGTCGCCAGCCAGTAGAGGGCGATGACCGCGGTCATGACCATGGCGAAGAGCAGGATGAACTGGATGAGGAGCACCCACAGTCCGGTCAGCTGCGTGGACAGCCACAGATTGTAGGCGAAGACCAGGAGAATCCCCAACACGCCCCAGGCTTCGGCGTTGCCCAGCCAGAAATACTGCTTGAAATACGCCCAGGCACTCTTGAAATGCAATTCTTGATAATCCCAATTGGCGTCCAGGTACAGCTCCACCACCATCCGAGCGGCCGGGCCGACCCCGAATAGGCCCAGGCCCAGGACGGAAAAGGCCAGGAAGTAAAAGTTCAGCAGCAGCAGACAATAAATGCGGACAAAAACGTTTTGGACCGTTTCACTGATCATGGCGTTCTCCCCTTTTCTCTCCTTATTATCGTAAGCGGTTGCGCCGTCGGGGCAAAGAAATATGCCTAGACCGCTTCCCGACAGGCGGGACCCGCTCTAGGCATACCTGGTGCCGCAGGGGCAGCGCAGTCAGCTTATCCCTTCAGGAAGGCGTCGTACTGCTTCTGCAATTCCTTCAGGACTTTGTCGTAACCGGCCGTCTTCAGCTCGGCATCCATCTTCTTGATGGTCGGGAGCGGATCAGCCGTGCCAGTGTTCAACGTGTCGTTGTACTTGCTCATGACGTTGGTAATGTTGGACATTTCTGTCTTAATACTGGAGATGTCGGGGTTGAAGCCCAGCATCGCGGATTGCGGCGTGTTCTTGATGCCGTCGTCACGGGTCTTGATCATCGCGTCCGTGACCGTGTCCTGAGTGTAGAGGATGCGGTTGTTGCCCATGATCCAAGCGCCCAGGTAGTAGCCAGGGGCGTACTTCTTGGTGACCTTGATCTTGCCGGCCTTCTCGTCAGTGAAGTTCCACTGGGTGCCCTTGACGCCCCAGACGAAGTTATTCAGCAGCACCGGGTCGCTGTTCAGCAAGTTCAGCACCTGCATGGCTTCCTTCTTGTGCTTGGAGGTCTTAGAAATGGTGTAGTTCGCCATCTGGGCCTGGGCTTCGCTCTTGTACGGGTCGGTCAACGGCATGGACTTCAAGTCCTTACCGCCAGCAGCGTTCTTCAGGATCGTATCACCGTAATCGAACGGGCCTTGGGTCTGCTCTTGGACCAGCCAGGTGTTTTCCTGGAAGTTATAGCCGGTCGTGGAAGTGGCCGCGTCTCGAGGAATGTACCCCTTTTGGTACCAGTCGTGGAACATGGTCAGGGTCTTCTGCATTTCCGGTGAATCGTAGCGGTTGAAGATCTTGCTGTCCTTGCCGTCTTCATAAACGGCGAAAGGCAGGGAATTGGTCGCCGGATACTCCACGGCCTTCATCGACGCCTTGTAGTTCTGGCCGATGGCGAAGGCCGCGATGTTCGGGGCTTCCTTGTGGAATTTCTCAAAGATCGGGGTCAAGTCGGCGTAGCTCTTGACCTTGCTGATGTCCAAGTTGTACTTGTTCACCAAGTCCATGTTGAAGGTCAGAACGTTGGCCGCATAGACGTTGGCGTTCACCGGGAAGGCGTACAGCTTGCCCTTGACCGTATTCCCCTTGATGTAGGCAGGGTCGATCATGTCGTAAGCCTTCTTGGCGTACTTCTGCATCAGGTCGGTGAGGTCCGCATAGGCCCCCTTCTGGGCGTTGCTGACGTAGTCACTGGCGAAGGAAATGTCATACGGATCGCCGGAGGTGACCATGACGTTGTACTTCTTGCCCCAGTCGCCCCAGCCGATGAACTTGAGGTCCAAGTCCACGTTGGGCAGCGTCTTGTGGATGCGGGCGTTGGCCGCCTTGATCATTTCATTGTAGTTTTTCGGTTTGTCGCCAGGCTGATACATGCTGACGGTGACCTTGTTGCTGCCGGAGCTGCTGTTGCCGCCGGAACAGCCTGCCGCCAACAGCAGGGTACCCAAGATGGCGGACATGCCGACCAGTAGTTTGGTCCATTTCTTCATGATAAAAATGCCTCCTCAATTGTGGTCTGTCTCAATCAATTGCGTTGCCAACCTTATTCCTTCACCCCGCCGATGGTCATGCCGCGGACGAAGTACTTCTGGAAGAACGGATAGGTCAAGGCGATGGGCAGGGTCGATAGAACGACCATGGCCATCCGCGTCCCCTCGCTGGGGATGGCCGCCACCGCAGCGCCAATGGTGGAACTCTGCTGCGCCGACTTGGCCAAGATGTCGATGTTGCTCTGGATGCGCACCAGCAGGTACTGTAACGGCACCTTGGAATCGCTGGTGATATAGAGCATCCCGTTGAACCAGTCGTTCCAGAAGCCCAGGGCGCTGAACAAGCTGATGGTGGCGATTCCCGGAATGGCCAAAGGGATAACAATCTTGCGGAAGATCAAGAGCTCGCTGGCCCCGTCAATGCGCGCCGACTCCACGATGGAATCGGGCACCTGGGTGAGGTAGAACGTGCGCATGATGAGCACGTTATAGACCCCGAAGGCGCCGGGCAGGATCAGCGCCCAGATGTTATCAGACAGGTGCAGCATCCGGGTGACGACCAAGTACGTCGGCACCATGCCGGGGGTGAACAGCAGTGAGATCAGGGCGAACACCGTGAAGAACCGCCGGTACGTGAAGTCCTTGCGGGAGATCGCGTAACCGTACGTGGCGCTGAACAGGGTGTTCAAGCATGTCCCCACCACGGTGATGAAGATCGTGACGCCCAGGGATTGGAGAAATTGGCCGCTGAACGATTGCAGGTACTGGTACGCGCCGAAGGACCAATGCTTAGGCCACAACTGGTACCCGTACTGAACCAAGTCACTCTCCCGGGTGAAGGAAATGACGATGATGAACAGGAACGGAAAGATACAGGAAACTGCGAAGATTGCCAGAAAAATGTTGAAGAACAGGTTGGCACCGGGGCCGAAACTGCGAATTTCGACCGATGACAACTGCTTCTTCTGCCGCTTAGCCACGAAACTCGCCTCCCCTTAAAATAGTGCCGACTTCGGTTCCACCTTGCGGACGATGGCGTTACAGGTCAGGATCAAGGCCGCCCCGACCACCGACTGAACCAGCCCGGCGGCCGTGGACATGCCAATGTCGTTGGTCGTCGTCAATGCGCGGTAGATGTACGTATCGAACGTCTGGGTCACGTTGATTAACGGCCCCGACATGCGCGGTACGACGTAGAACAGCCCAATATCGCTGCGGAAGATCCCGCCGATGTTCAGAATGAGCATCAAGGTCGCCACCGGCACGATATGCGGAATCGTGACATTCTTGATCTGCTGCCACTTGCTGGCCCCGTCGATCATCGACGCCTCGTACAGCGTGGGGTCGATCCCCATCGCCGTGGCGAAGTACAGAATACTGTTGTAGCCGATACCCTTCCAGACCCCCAGGAACAGGATGATGAACGGCCACGGCGCAGGATTATTGTAGAAATCGATGCCCTTGCCGCCGGCCAAGGCGTGGATCATCTGGTTGACGATCCCCTTATCCGGGTTCAGGAACGCATAGACGAAGTATTGCAGCACTGCCCAGGACAAGAAGTACGGGAACAGCATCAAGGTCTGGTACCCCCGCAGCAGCCGCCGGTTGCGCAGCTGACTCATGATGATCGCGAAGAAAATGGCGAAGAAGAAGTTGAGCAGCAGGAAGACCATGTTGTACCCGATGGTGTTGCGGGTCACGATCCAGAAGTCCGCGGATTCAAAGAAGAACTTGAAGTTGTTGAAGCCGACCCACGGACTTTGGAGCAGACCGGCGATGAAGCCGCCCTCGGAATAGGAGAAATCCTTGAACGCCACCACGTTGGCTAAGACGGGGATGTAGAAGAACAAGATCATGAACACGACCCCCGGCAGACAGAACAGGAAGTAGGTCCGGTTCTTGAACAGCCGCCACCAAAGCGTATTCTTGTGGTGCTTCGCTTGCGGATGGACCGGGGCCGACGTCATCGGTGTGAGTTGTCCGGCCATTGTCGCACCTCCCCTCAATAGATTGTGTTTTCCACTTCACAACCATTATTCTAAAGCGCTTGCAGAAACGCGTGAAGGTACAAATCTTAGGAGTTTATGCACAAATGAAAGGTGGCTTGATGGTATGGTTTCAGCTGGATTACGAAGAATCGCTGTTAGCGTGGGGTTCCCCGGGGCGATTGCCAGGACCCGCTGGCTGCACGACACATGTTGGGAATGGACACAAATGCCGGGTGCGGCGGCACCCGAGGCTCAGCAGACAAATTAATATAGCAGTTTTCTGAAACGGGTCGCGGGTCCCACCCGGGTGATGCCTCTGACCCGGCGCAATCCAGAGACGCAAAAAGCACACCGCCTCCCCCTTTGCTGCGGGGACGCGGTGTGCTTTCTACTAATGATACGCTGGTATTGGGTACGCGTCAGAGGTTGGCTGGGCGCTTATCCGGCTAAGCCCGCGAGTTCGCCGCGGTACTTGGCCTCTTCTGCCTTGTTGCACCAAACGAAGTGGCCGGGCAGAATCTCCACCAGAGACGGCTTATCCGTCTCGTAGTGGTGCATGCTGGGATCGTACACGATCAGCTGCTTGTGCTGGGCCAGTTGCGGGTCGGGGACAGGCACGGCCGACAGCAAGGCTTGGGTGTATGGGTGGATCGGGTGGGTGAACAATTCTTCCGTCTCCGCCACTTCGACGATACGACCGTGACGAATCACGGCGATCCGGTCAGAAATGTAACGCACCACCGACAGATCGTGGGCAATGAACAGGTAAGTCAACCCTTCCTCTTCTTGGAACTTCTTCAGCAGGTTCAAGACCTGGGCGCGAATGGACATGTCCAGGGCAGAAATCGGCTCGTCGCAGACTACCAGGTCCGGCTGCATGATGAGCGCCCGGGCAATCCCGATCCGCTGCCGCTGACCGCCGGAGAATTCGTGGGGGTAGCGGTACAGCTGTTCCGGCAGCAAGCCGACTTCCGCCATCATTTGGCGGACTTTCTTCTCGCGGTCCTCTTCAGAGTCGTACAGATGGTAATTGTACAAGCCTTCGGAAATGATGTAGTCGACGGTGGCCCGTTCGTTCAAGGAAGCAGCCGGGTCTTGGAAGATCATTTGAATCTTGCGGTCAAGTGCATGCCGTTGCTTAGCGGGTAATTTGCCATTGATTTGAGCGCCTTCAAAATTCACGACACCGGAACTGGTATCATGAATTCCCAAAACTGCCTTGGCAATCGTAGATTTACCCGACCCCGATTCGCCAACAAGAGAAAATGTTTCTCCCTTGTGGATGTCAAAATTCACATGTTGAACGGCAGTAAGGGCATTTTTACCTTCGCCGTATGTGACGGCGACGTCCCGCAATGACAGAACAATTTCTGGGTTAGTTTGCATCAGCGATATCCTCCGTCTCTGCCCGTTTCATGAAGTCTGATTCCATTTGCTTTTCCATCCGTTCATGCAAATTCTGGATAATTTTTGGCTTTTCAATCTTTGGCGCGCGTGGATCCAGCAGCCAGGTTTGGGCGTAGTGTGTATCAGATATCTTAAACATAGGCGGCTCAGCTTTAAAGTCGGCCTTCAGTGCAAATGGATTCCGTGGGGCAAAAGCGTCACCTTTGATATCGGCATAAAGAGACGGTGGTGTCCCTGGGATCGAGTACAGATTGTCACCTTTCGTCGCAAGCTGTGGCAACGACGACAACAAACTCCACGTGTACGGGTGCCGTGGATCGTAAAAGATTTCATCACAGGTCCCAATTTCAATGATACGACCAGAGTACATTACCGCAATTCGGTCTGCAATTGATGCGACGACGCCCAGATCATGCGTGATGAAAATCATGCTGAACTTGTACTCATTCTTCAATTCTCGGATTAGATCCAGAATTTGTGCCTGTGTCGTCACATCCAAAGCCGTCGTTGGCTCATCACAAATTAAAATTTTGGGATGGCACGCCAGTGCAATAGCAATGACAATCCGCTGGCGCATTCCCCCAGAATATTGGAAAGGGTAATCTGAATACCGTCGAGCGGCATCTGTGATACCAGTGCGAGTCATCAACTGAATGGCCATTTTCTTGGCTTCAGCCTTTGATTTGCCTTGATGCTTGACAATGACCTCACTAATTTGTGAGCCAATCGTGTGGATAGGATCCAGAGATGTCATTGGGTCCTGAAAGATAGTTGCCAATTCCTTGCCGCGATATTTGACCCACTCCTTATCGGTTTTGATGTCGGTCAAACGGGTGCCGTTGTAATCAATCGTACCGCCAACAACTTTACCATTCTGTTCCAACATTCCAGTAAACGTTTTAGTTAAAACTGACTTGCCAGAACCAGATTCTCCCACAATGGCTAACGTTTCCCCATCGTGAAGGTCCAGAGAAACGTGATGGATCGCCTTTAAGGTTTTGCCGCGGACTTGGAAGTTGACGGAAAGGTCATCGACCTTAAGAATCGTTTTGTTTGTGCTTTCTTCACTCATCAGTTTTTCTCCTTTCTTCCATTACATATGTGTCCGCGGATCAGAAGCATCTGCTAGGTTTTGCCCAACGACGTACAGGGAAATTGTCAGTAATGCCAACGTTAATACAGGAAGCCAGAACAGGTAGGGATAGCTTGTCATGTAAGGTGAATACGTGGAAATGAGCCGGCCTAAAGATGGCACGTTCTGGCTCAAGCCGACGCCAACATATGACAAGAACACTTCGTAATCAATGAATCCCGAGAGGGACAGGGATGCGCTTGTCACAATAACTGATGTCAGATATGGCAAGATGTTTCGTGTCACGACACGGAAAGTAGGTGTACCCAACGTCTTTGATGCAATATTGTACTCCCGGTCACGGTACATCATAACGTATACCCGAATACTGTAGGCAGTTCCTAACCAACTTGTGCAGGTCATCGCAAAGATGAGATTCCAGAAGCCGCTGCCCAAAGTGTAAGACAACACAATGATAATCAACAAACTAGGGACATTGCTAATGACGTTGTAAACTTCCAACATCACTTTATCAAGGCGCTTGGACACACCCCAGATACCCCCGACGATGACACCAATCGTTGTCGTGATTAATGTCCCAATAACCCCAATAGAGATGGAGGTACGGGCACCCGCCCAAATGGCATCAAACAGAGATTGCCCATTTTGGTCAGTACCAAACCAATACTTGCTACTCGGCCAATTGTACCGAGCACCTAAGTCGTTGATTTTGCTGACATCCTTTAAACTATATCCGCTGAATAACGGCTGGATAAACGACATTCCCAGAATGAATACGACCAGGACAAGCATCAGTACTGTTACCTTATTGGAAAAGAACGCTTTAGCAACAGAACCCCAATAGGAATACTTAGGCGTATCGATTTTTTCGGACGCAAGCGTGTCTAAAGGAACTTGGACAAAGTCATCGTCCGTAATCAAATCAGAGTTTCCGAGTTTGTCTTCTGTCAATGCTTGAATGCTCCGTTCATTATCAATTGCATCTGCCATTATTCTTCACTTCCTGACGTGGACAATTTAATACGCGGATCGACGATGGACATCAGTATGTCACCGAGTAATGTCGACATGATGGAAATAATCGCAAAGATAAACACCAGGCCAATGACGACCGTGTTGTTGTGATCAGTAATCGCATTAGGCAGCATTTTCCCCATGCCTGGCATCGCAAAGATGGTTTCTGTCATCATCGCACCGCCAATTAAACCAATGATTGATCCAGGAATTCCTTGAACAATTGGAATCGAAGCATTTTTGAAAATGTGTCGGCGATAAATTTCGCGGTCCGTTAGCCCCTTCGCCTTGGCAAACTTCACATAATCAGATTGCTGCTGGTCGATCATATATCGGCGGAACCAAATTACAATACCCCAAATCCCCATCATACCAAGTATAATCGTCGGTAAAACCCATGAGCTGATGGCGCTGGCCCCTTTGGTGGGGAATGAATCCGGTAGACCGAAGAATTGTGATCCTAGGTACCGAAACGCATAAATAAAGGCGAGCCCAGGAATGGAGATAAAGATCGTCACGACAGCCGTGAAGAACCGGTCAAACCATTTCCCCTTCATTCGTGCCATCCCTAATGCAATTGGAATGGCGATTACATAGGAGACAATCAAAGCAACAATTCCTGCTCTGAACGACGTACCAATCATGGATGGGTCTTGGTTGACTTGGTCTGTGTTAGTGTAGTCGTCCTTATATCGGTCATATGCCATCTCGTCACGGTGTGCTCGAGATTGGTACTGGCGTGTGTAGACATTGTCAGCCGTGTTCATAACTTGGCCATTGGGAAATTTGTACTTGGTAGAAACCGTCTGTCCCTGCCTGCCTCCAATTACTTGGGTAACGCTGTTACCAGCAAAGGTGGGATAGGATGTACCTAAGTCAAACTTAAGGATATTCTGGTGGATATACGGGAAGCTCCCGTTGAAGTAGATCTGGTAACGATACTTCGTCCCTGAACCAACAAGGGCCCAACCCACGGTCTTGTCATTTTCAATCTTAAGGTATCGTGCTAAATTGGGATTCTTGGAATCATGGATCTTCCAAGGACTGTCAATCTGAATTAGGCTTCCATAGAAGCGGCTGACTCTTTCCCAAATCGGCAGTTCTCGCACTGCGTAGTAGTTTTTGCTGACTTGATAGCGATGCAGTGCGTAACCATTTTGCTTAGCCCAGTCTTGAAACAACTTGGCATTGGTTGCGGTATGTTTGGCGGTTGCTGTCACATCAGGATGTGCATTTTCCACTTTACTAATGAGCCCCTTAGTGTCCACATAGTCAATATAGTTCATTTTGTCGTATGCAGTCTGCTCATAGTCAAGTAAATTGTCTGGGTTAGAAGCCATTTTTTGAATGTTCGGATCCTGCTTGAATACATCTCGGCGGGGCACCATCGTATAGATGATGATATACGTCAACGTGGTTACCAAGAAGATGCTCACGATCGACCGCAAGATACGGAAGAAAATATACTTTTTCATTCTGGTAATCCTTTCTAGTGATGAAAAAGAATGGGGAAAGGGCCATGCCAACTTGGGCTAGCTCTTTCCCCAAACCGTGAGGTCGTTAAAGTGTTACCTCTGAATCAGAGCCTAGTCGTTAGTGGCTGCCTTTTTAGCAATTTCAGCACGCTTTGCACTCCATGCTGCCTTTGCCTTCGCTTTCTGAGCTGCTGTGACTGGTTCTTTCTGAAGCTTAGTAAACTTGTACTTGTTGCCTCCTAAACCGGACCAAGAGAACGGTGCAGTATAGGGAACGACCTTGGTAACACCGGGTGCGCCACCACCGGAATAAATTGGAATTTGAATGCCCATGTCTAACAGGTAAGCTTCAGCCTTGGCAAAGGCGGCATAACGTGCATTCGTATCATTTGTAATTACTTCTGCCGCTTTGACCAGTGCTGCATATTTGTCCATCCCAACTGCTTTTTTAGCATCAGCGGTTTCGTCCTTGCCCTGAACGGTTGCAGATGCTTCCAAACCAATTGTGTTCAACATAGACCCAGTAGATGGATCATAGATATCCAGATAAGTGGACGGATCGTCATAATCTGGAGACCAGCCCGAAGCGTTACTGATATCGAAGTCGCTTGCTTTACCAGTTGTTGCTTGGTAAGTGGCAGCCAGATACTTGTCTTCAGAAGCGTATTGAATGTCAATTTGAACGTTGTCTTTACCCAAGCTCTGTTCGATGGAGCTCTTCAAAGACTTCACAGCGTTAACTGAATTTTGGGCTTTTTCTTCCACTGGAATGTCTAAGTGAATCGGGAAAGAAACGCCTTCGGCAGTCAATGCCTTCTTGGCTGATGCAATTAATTCTTTAGCCTTCGTAGGGTTATATGTGGCATCATGACCATCTGCCAGATCAATATCTTTGTAAGTGGACGGATCCAGCGACTGTAGATCTTTCTGTAAAACAGTTCCATACTTCTGACCGTTAATCGTCACGAAATCGGGCGGTGTCATTTCATTCCGCAGAGACTTCTTGGACCCAGCCTCACCAACGGACTGGGCATTATATGCAGCCTTGTCGAAACCGAAGGAGATAGCCTGACGGAAGTCTTTGTTCAAAATGGCCTTCTTAGTATCATCTTTGGCTTTCGTGGTTTTCTTATCCGTTAAGTTATACGTCTGTCGGGATAAGTTGAAAGTCAAATTGTATACTGCTGCGTCTTGATCAGACCAGACAATGTTGTTTTTGCTTTGCTTTAATACTTGCTTATAGCCCGGCAGATTTGGATAAACTCGAGACGAATCAATTTCGCCCTTCATAAAGGACTTGTATAACCCATCGGGATTAGAGCCATCGTTATAAGTGAGCTTCACTGTCTTAATATTGACGTTCTTTTTGTCCCAATAACTGGGGTTAGCCTTTAGCTCGATAACGGACTTGGCAGTAAAGTTGGCCAATGTATAACCACCATTGTACAGGATACTGCTTGCCTTCATTGAACCAAAGTCTTTGCCCTCACTGCTGAGGAACTTGGCATTTACCGGGAACAAAACACCATAAGTCGTCTTAGAGTTCCAATACGATTCCGGCTGATTCAACGTATATTGCACCGTGTAATCGTCAACCGCCTTGACACCAACTTTGGAGAAGTCCTTTTGTTTACCAGTAACATAGTCGTTCAAGCCCTTGATTGAGTTCTGAACTACATAAAGTGTCTCCGACTTAGCAGCCACAGCGTGCTTTAACCCAGTTACAAAGTCTTGTGCTTTTACTGTTGCAACTTTGTTTCCCTCACTGTCAACCCAGCTAACACCTTTACGCAGCTTGTAAGTGTAGGTCAATCCATCTTTGCTCACCGACCAGGACTTAGCCAAGGCAGGAATCAGCTCGCCATATTTGTTGTTTTCGAGCAAGCCATCAACAAAGTTAGCATAAATACTGCTGTTTGTGGCCCGTGAAGATACCGTGTAATCCAGTGTAGTTGGATCAGTGCCATAGACGTTATTGTAAGTAGTTACGCTTGTACTCGCGCCGCTATTGCTACTGCTGCTCGCATTAGACGACTTATTGCAGGCTGCTAACAACGTTACTGCGGCAAGTGCAGCAATGATGAGCCCTTTCTTGAACTTCCTCATACACGTCAACCTCCGACATGATTTCTAGCTTGTCTGCGCAGACAACCTTTTAGCTCCGTGAGAGCTTTCTTAAGAATTAAGTCAAAGTATACGGCTTTTGGCGGAGATGTCAATAGGCTTTTCGGTCAATTTCGCTGACGATTTGCCCATTATCCCACTTTTCACGTGGGTAAACGTTTTCATTTTGTTTTCAAGCAAAAAAATACCCGACCAAAAATGGCCGGGTACTCAGATTCTTGCTTTTTCTCATTTTTCGGGTGACAAGAACGCCGTGAACAGTTGCGGATACAAGTCGCAAAATTGCAGGTACATGTCCTTGGGGACAAACTCGTTCACCTGATGCGCCGTGGCGTTACCCGGGCCAAAGACGATGAATGGAAAACCCGGGCCTTTCCCGGCCAACAGATTCGAGGCATCGGTCACTGGCGGGATGCCGCCGCGCTTTAATTCTTTGCCGCTGGCTTGCTGACCCAGCTTCGCGGCCAGATCAGCCAGCCGCGAATCTCCTTTGACTGCTCGGGACGGCTGGGACATATACACGTCCATGTCGATCTGGGCGCCGCTTTCTTTCTGAATGGCCACCAGCCGCTTGAGTTCTTTCTCCACGCGGTCGTTATTCTGTTCTGGAATCGTGCGCACGTTGACTTCCGCGGTGGCCAGGTCTGGAATCGAGTTGACCTGGTGCCCGCCGCTGATGATCGTCGTATTGAAGGTCAAGGGCCCGAGCAGTTCATTGGTCTTCGTGTTCATCTCCCGGAAGAGGTGGTTGCCGTCCTGGAGCAGCTGGAGCAGCGGATCGATGGCGTTGAAGCCGTCTTCCGGCATGGAGCTGTGGGCTGCCCGGCCGTGGGACGTGAAGCGGATGTCCATCGACCCTTTATGGGCGTGGGCCACGTACCAGCCGGTGGGTTCGCCAATGAGCAACGCAGCCGCGTCCTTCATGTACCCATCATCTAACAATTGCTTGGAGCCCAGTTCGCCGATTTCTTCCCCCATAGTCGCCAACAGCCGAATCGTTCCGTGCTGGGGCTGGCCCTGGGCGTGCAGTTCAATCATGGCGATGACCAGCGCCGCCAAGCCGCTCTTCATATCGGTGGCCCCGCGGCCGAACAATTTGCCCTGGCGCTCGGTCAAGGCGAACGGGTCGCTGTCCCACTGGCGCTTGTCGCCCGGGTCGACCACATCCATGTGGCCCGACACCGCCAGGACTGGCTGGCCGCTGCCGATTTCTGCCACCAGATTCGCCCGGTCACCGCTGACCGGCAGGATCTTGCTGGTGATGCCGTGATCCGCCAGCAGCTTCTTCAGATACTGGGCCACCTGAACCTCGTGATCGTTCACCGACGGAATGGCCACCAGATTGTGCAAGATCTGGAGCCGTTGCGCCTCGCTAATTTCTGACATTGAATATCGCCCTCCCATACCTCTATTGTAGCGTTTTGGGGCGCCTATGACGCACCGGCCCAACGGCCTTACATTGTCGTAAGACATGGGCCTTCTGTATTGCACCGGCCCGCCCCGGCCGTCACAATACTAGGTAGAAAGAAAAGGGAGGTGTTCCCCGTGAACACGCAGCGCGGCTTCGTTGCCGCCTTCAAAGATTATTGGTTCCGGGCCGGCGACTTCCGCGGCAGCAGCCGGCGCGGGCAATATTGGTGGATCGTCTTAATGAATGTACTCGCACTGGTTGCCGGCATCGGCATCATGGTCGCCACGATCCTGGCCGTGGGCGTCAAGAACGAGATTCGCCCCGGCATGCCGCTGGCCCTCTTCGGCGGCACCGTCGGCGTTATTCTTGTCGTGCTCTTCACCTGGTATCTCTACCAAGGTTTGCCCCAGCTGACGGTGACCATCCGCCGCTACCGGGACGCCGGTGTGAGTCCTTGGGCCCTGCTGGTCACACGGCTGGCGCCTGCGGTGATCATGTTCATCGCCCCGAGCCAGGGCTTGGCACAGTTGCTCAGCGGCCTTCTGCTTCTCGCCGACCTGGTCATTACGCTTCTGCCGACCCGGCACCCCGTTCCCTTGTGGGCGACCCGGCCCAATGAAGACAGCCAGCACGTGGGCATCCGCGGCGCCTTCGTGGATTTCTTCCGCCGCGGCGGCGTCTTCAGCGGCCGCTCCAGCCGCTCCCAATACTGGTCGATCGTGCTCCTGAGCATCATCCTGGGCATCGCCACCACCCTGGCGCTGGCCCCGACGCTGCTCTTTTCCTTTATCAGCGGCTCCAGTTCAGCCAGCGGCAGCAGTTCCGCCGGGATGGCCTCTAACCTCCTGTTCCGGGTGCTGCGCTTCTACGGTATCCTCCTGAGCGCCACCAGTATCCTCAACCTGCCCCAGCTGACCATCACCGTTCGCCGCTTCCGCGATGCCGGCGTCAGCCCCTGGTGGTACGGTGCCCTCTGGGCCATGCAGAGCGTCGTTGCCCTGGTGGTCGCCCTCAACGAGAAGCTGGCCTTTGCCTGGATCGTCTACTTCATTCTCTTCATCGTGGAGATCATCATCCTCGCCCTGCCGACCAAGCACAAGAAGTATGTTTAAGTGAGAAAGGGACCCAAAAGGCCGTCCGAACGCGCATCACGGCGTGTCTGGACGGCCTTTCTGATTTAATCAGTTTGTGCGAACGGCAACCAGTCGAAGACCAGTACCAAAAAAATCGTGAGGATCAGCAGGTCGGCACTGCCGCCGAGGCTGAGGTGGCGAGCGATGAACTGGGCGTCCAGGTCGGTGAGAAACTGCCGGCCCGCTGCCGTCTGCGCGCCGCCGAGGCGGAAATACGCGGCGGCCTGGGCGTGGACCCAGGGCACGATGGCCGCAGTCCCCGCCCGCTTGATGACATTGCTGTCGCGGGTGTGGGCCACGATCACCATGAACGTGTCCAGCAGGCGGGCGTTGCGGTCCCCCTGGGCCTGGTCCCGCAAGAACGGCAAGGCCCAGTCGGTCACCGCCGGGAAACCGGCTTCGGCCTCGCCGCGAATTCCGGTGAAGCCATAATGCAGGTACTCCCGCTCACCCGCCGTCAGAGCCGCCGGGTCCTTGCTGGCCACACCAGCAAAGTCCGCCGCCGTCAACCCCTTCAGCATACCCCGTACCGTGGCGATGATTGACGCGACCGTGAGCGGCTCTGGGCGATGGGTATCCGTCCAGCTGGCCGCGGCGACCAGGACGCCCAGCGAAAACACAGCCCCCTTGTGGGTATTCACACCCTTGGTGGCGGCGAACATGGTCTGTTCCGCCGTTACCCCGAGAGGGCGCAAGGCCGCAAACAAGGTCGGCAAATTCTCAGCAGTGTCGGTGCGGCCAAGGGTTGCGGCTGCCGCAAAATACGGCCGCAGCGCCGTCGCACTGTCCACAAAGGTAAACACATCCATATCCCGGTGCGCCCCGGCACTGACCGGGTCCACCAGTCCCGGCTTAGGATTCACTAAGACTTCGTAGAGCAGCGCCCGTTCCGCTAAAACGGCCCAATCACGCCTGGGCATGAACGTCCTCCTGGGCGGCCGGAAATGCTGCCCAGTACCGCCGGCTGATCTCCGCTTGAAGCTCGGCGACACTATGCCGCCGGGAACGGGCACAGTCCTTCGCCGGCCGCCCACAGATCAGGCACCGGCGCGCAGGGAACCCCAACGCCGTCCGGGACAGCGGCCGGTCCCGAGTCGCCGCCGTCAGCGCATCCGCATCAAACAAGCGGCCCAACGCCGTTGCATCTTCAAACTGCACCGCCAACCGTTTCACCTGGTCAGCAGGCAGCGCCACGACCCAAAACGCCTCCGGCCCCGTGGGTTGATGCCACGTCGCCGCCACTGTCACGGCCGCGGCTGGAAACAGCGCCCGCAACTGCGCCAGCCCCGCCGCAAACAACCGCTCCAGCGCCGCATTATTCTTGATCGGCCCCGGAATATTCAGCTTCGTCGCCAAAATCGTCGCGTCCGGATGGTCTGCCATCAACCGTTCCTGCAACACCACCCGCGCATCCTTATTCGCCAACACAGCCATAATATCCTGCGGCGCGCCGCTATCAAAAATCGTCTGACTCATCGGGGTCCCTTCTTTCAATTTCTATATGCTATGTGCTATGTACGAGACTGGCCACTGGCTGCAAAACACTGCCAAGAGCAATCAACCCAAAGCAGGCAGCATCTTTCTCCTGTTCCAGTCTCGACGATTCCTATCTTACGATACGGGTTTGCTCATTCTGGATCCGGGTCCTGCGATATTAATCCTACCGGTCAGAACGTAGGCAATTTGGCCCCGGAAGCTGGCGGGCGTCAGCCGTGAGATTGGACACGTGACAAAACTTGCCTGGGCGCCGTGCCAAAGCTCCGCAAGCTCCGGCAAAACGGGCTGGA
>NZ_KI271588.1:62396-67238 GCF_000469325.1 Schleiferilactobacillus shenzhenensis LY-73
TGTTGGAATACGAGTTTTGTCGCGCCCACGGCTAGCTCCGCCCAGCCAGCCAGCCGAAGGCCCCAAATTGCCGGCCCCTCGCTACTCCTTCACCTGGTGGATAACGTCAATCAAACTGCCGTCCCGGTACTCCACCAACGCCACCGGCCGGTCGGTGTATTCGATCGGCGCAGGCTTCCCGACGATGGCCTCCGCCTTCGCCGCCAGTTCGTCAATAGTGAACACAGGCACACCCGGAATATGGCTCAACGCCGCCACCAGGTCCTGGCGATCTGGATTAATCGCAATGCCAATCTCCGTCACGACCACGTCGATGGACTCGCCCGGCGTGGTAATCGAGGTCATCTGCGGTACGATGGTCGCCAGCCGCCCCCGCACCAGCGGTGCCGAGATAATCGTCAGCTTCGCCGTCGCTGCGTCCTGGTGACCGCCGACCGCGCCCCGCAGAACTCCGTCGGACCCCGTCAGCACATTCACGTTGAAGTGCGTATCCACTTGCAAAGCGGACAGGATGACCACATCCAGTTTATCCACCATGGCGCCCTTATTGAAAGGATCCGCGTACCAAGAGGCATCGATTTCTTGCTGAGCGGGATTCGTATGCATCGAATCCGCCGCCCCCTTGTCGAAGTCTTGGACGTCCATCACCTTTCTTACTAAGCCCTCGGCCAATAGGTCGGTGGTGGGCTTGGTGATACCACCCAGGGCGAAGGACGCGGTGATGTGCTTATCCAGCATGGCTTGGCGCAGGTAGCGGGTCACGGCCAGAGCGGCACCGCCGGAACCGGTCTGGAAGGAGAAGCCGTCCTTGAAGTAGGCCGAATGGGTAATGACGTCATTGACCATCTGGGCGATCTTCAATTCCTTGGGGTCCTTGGTGAAGCGGGTGGCGCCGGAACCGATCTTGTCCGGGTCGCCGACCTGGTCGACCTTGACCACGTAGTCCACCTGAGTCTGGTTGATCGACGCCGGAGTGTTGGGGTACGGGACCAAGTTGTCCGTCAACAGGACGACCTTGTTGGCATACTTGGCGTCCATCAAGGCATAGCCCAGAGAACCGAAGGCCGCGTCGCCGGTCATGCCGTTGGCGTTGCCCTGTTCGTCGGCGTTGGGCACGCCGAGGAAGGCAACGTCGATCTTGATCTTGCCGGTCTCGATGGCCCGGGCGCGGCCGCCGTGGGAACGGAAGATGACCGGCGTCTTCAGGGCACCGTGGGAAACAGCGTCACCGAGGCTGCCGCGCATGCCGGAACTGGTGATATGCGTGACGGTGCCGGCCTGAATCGCCTTGACCACCATATCGTTCATCACGTTGGTCAGGCTGGACGGGGCCAGGGTCAGGTCCTTGATGCCGGCGTCAATGATCACCTGCATCACCTCGTTGAAGACCTGGTCGCCCTCCCGCAAGTGGTGGTGGAAGGAGATCGTCATGCCGTCTTTGACTTCTGCCTTGACGACTTGCGCAATCGAATCCACCACTTTGTTCTCGCCGAACTGAGCACGAACGGTGGGCGCGACCCGGTGAGAAACCGGATTGCCCAACTGGGTCCCTGCAAACGGCTTGTAATCATAGGTACTTAAGATGTCGTCAGAAATGTCGACACCAACGTTATTCTTCGACATAGTTGCCCTCCTCGTCTACCAAATGCGATGCCTGCGCCAGCCGCATCACCCGCTGAGCGCGCAGTGCCACCGGCCGATCGACCATTTGGCCGTTCAGCGAGATGACCCCGGAGCCCTTCTCGTGGGCCTCGGCAATCGCCGCAATGACCTGCTGGGCCGTCTGAATTTCAGCCTTAGTGGGCGCATATACCGCGTTGATCACCGGAATCTGACGGGGATTGATGACGGACTTGCCGTCGAAGCCCAGCTGGTGAATGAACTTGGTCTCGCGGATCAGGCCCTCTTCGTCATCCAAGTTAGTGAAGACGGTGTCGAAAGCGGCGATACCCGCGGCCCGGGCGGCATGGAGGATGACGTTGCGGGCGTATTCCAGCTCACGGCCGTCGGGATACCGGTGAGTCTTCATGTCCGTGGTGTAGTCCTCCGCGGACAGAGCGACGCCGATCATTCGGTCGGAAGCAGCCGCGATGGCGTTGACATTGACCACGCCCTTGGCGCTTTCGATGGCCGCCATCACGTGGGTGCTGCCCTCGGGCCGACCGAATTCTTGCTCGGCCGCAGCGACATCTTTGACCAATTCTTGGATCATCGCCGCGGTTTCGGTCTTGGGCAGGCGAATGACGTCAATGCCGGCCTTGACCATGGCCCGCACGTCGTCTTTATAGAACGGCGTATCCACGCCGTTGACCCGGACCACTTTCTCTGCGGTGCCGTATTCCACTGTCTTCAGGGCTTCGTAGACCAAGTCCCGGGCGGCATCCTTTTCCTGCAAAGAGACGGCGTCTTCCAGGTCGAACATGATCGAATCGGCGCCGTAGATACCGGCGTCCTTGAGCATCGCCGGGTTGTTGCCAGGGACGAACATCATCGTCCGGCGCAGGCGTTCTTCAGTTTCTGCCATGTTAGAGCACCTCCCAAGCGGGTTCGGTCTGTTCCAAGGCGCGTTGACCGGCGGCGATGGTGCGGGCCTTGATGACGCAATCCAACGCACCCTTGTCCACGGCCTTAACCAGGGCATCGGTAATGCCTAAGCCTTGCAGGGCTGCAGTAATGACCTTCTTGATCTGGTCGCCGTACTGGCTGGCCACGGCGGAATCCAAGTCGATCTGGATACCGCCGCTGGCCGCCGGTGCCAGGGTGATCTGGATGTCTGACGACTCCAGGGTCCCGGCTAATGCTGTTTTCTTAATTGCCACGAATAGTCTGTCCTTTCTCAATGCGCTGCAAGAGCGCTGCTTCGTGTGACTGAATGAATGACCAAGTGGTGGGCGGTAAGAAAGCCCGCACGCTGGCCAGATCTTGGTCGGCGATGGCCTGGCGGACCTGGGTGGCAGTGACCACCGTGCCGGCCGCGGTCAGCCGGGGCACCACCACCAGCTGGACCGCCGGGGGCAGCTCGGCCGCCAAGACGGTATTGTAGATCGCCGTGGTGTGGGACCGGGGTTCTTCGCCCACATAACGCTTGGTGATATGCAGCGTCGGGGCGACCCAATCCCGGAACAGGCGGGCGTCGATGGTGGTCTGATAGCGGATCACGTCGTCGCCGGCGTGCAGAAAGTACGCCGGGAAGGTGGCGTAACTGACCATGTAGTCGCCCCCGGGAAAGACCCGGACGTTCTGCAAGTCCGCCAGGCCGGTCTGGACCAGCTGCAGCCGTTCCGCACTGGTGAACAGGGAACGGTCCGTCGATACCACGAACACATCCACGGCATCGTTCTCAGCGGCGGCTTTCTCCACCAGGTAGCGGTGCCCCCGGGTGAACGGGTTGGCGTTCATCACGATGGCCGCCAAGTGCTGCCCGGCGGCGGCCGCGGCGTCTGGCAATCCCCGCAGGTACTGGGTGATCGTCGGCATGCCCGCTTCCAGCAGAACGCCGACAGCTGTCTTGGCCAGTGTGGTGAAGCCCACGTAATGGAAACTGGCCTCGTACTGGGGTTTGGTAAACACCATCATGTGAGTGTGGCCCGCCGCCATCAGCCGGTTCTGGAGTTCTGACACCACCTGATTAAAATACGCACCCGGGGTGTCGCCTTCATCGACGGCAATAAACTTCAAAATATTGCCGGCAGTGGCACCGGTGCCGACGAGCCGGCCGCCGTCATACAAGCCGATGACACTGTCCACGGCGGCCACCTCGTTGTCTGGGAAACCGCTCAAGCCGTGGCTGGCCAGGAACGCGCGCCAGTCTTTCTGAATACTGGGTACCCGCAAGTGCAAGTCGCGAATGTCTGCCATGCGCGGCTTAACCCATCAAGACCATGATGATCGGGACGACCACCACGAACAGCACCGAGGCCGAAACGACGATGTTGGTGGCGAACTTCACATCGCCATGGTAGGTCGTCGCCAGAATCGGTAAGACGGCGAAAGTCGGTGTAGCAGACTGGATGACCAGGGTCTTCCAGAACATGGGCGCCAGATTCAGGCTCATCTTCAGGCCCAAGGCAATCAGACCGAACATCACCAGCGGGGCCAGGACGAACCGGCCCAGCAGCGTCACGATGACGTTCTTGTCGAACTGCATGTTGCCGATACCGAAGCTCTTCAGCATGATCCCGATATAGATCAAAGACAGCGGCGTGACCAGCGCACCGACGTCGGTCAGGGTCAGGGTGACGAAGTTGACCAGCAAGTGGGTGCGCAGCCAGGGAATGTAGATGAACGGCAAAGCCACGATGAAGCCCCACAACGGGGTGGGAATCAGGTGGTGCCAGTCCAGCTTGACCTTGGTGTCGGTGCCGTTACCGGTGGTGGAATCGTCGGCAGCGATGATCCACACGCCGATGGTCCAGAGCATGACGGTGTTGACGATGTAGTAGACCAGCAGATACGGGATCGACTGGGTGCCGAACAGCGCCTGGTTCAGGGGCATGCCGATGAAGACGGTGTTGGCGAAGTTCATCGCGGTCATCATCAGGCCGCGTTTGCCCTTCGGCACTTTCATGACGCGCACGACCAGCCAGGAGATCAGCAGGCCGATGGTGATGCTGACGATACTGTAGAGCAGGCCGACGGAGAGTTTCGCCAGCTGCTCGGGTTTGAAGTGGTTCATCATCGACATGAAGATCGATGCGGGTAAGGCCACTTGCATGATCAGTTTAGAAAGAGCGCCGGAAAACTTGTCGTCGAACCAGCCTTTGCCTTGGGCAAAGTAGCCGACGCCGATCATGATCATGATCGCTAAGACGCTTTGAATGGATGTCCAAAAAATTGCCATGA
>NZ_KI271588.1:67698-72296 GCF_000469325.1 Schleiferilactobacillus shenzhenensis LY-73
GGCCACGCACGAACCAGAGGACAGTCACGCCCCAAATCCGGTCCGTCCTCCGTCACCCTACTGTTGGGATGGCCGAAGAAGTCCACGCCAGAGTCGGCCGTGAAGCAGATGCCTCCCGCAATCACTGACGTGGGTCCCTCAATCAATACCAACCGTGTCATCACAGTCATTGCTGACGATTTCTTCCCTATCCGATTATTTGTTAGTTCTGCTGCTTCGCGAATGCTTCGACCGCGGCCGTGACGGCGTCGACTACACCAGCGTCGAAGACACCGGGGACAATTTTGTCCGCGGTGGGGGCGGGGATGAGGTTGGCGAGGGCGGTGGCGATTTGGGTTTCTAACGCGGTGTTGACGGACTTGAGACCACTCTTGAGAAGACCGCGGAAGAGGCCGGGGAATGCCAGGATGTTGTTGACTTGGTTGGGGTACTTGCTGGCGCCGGTGGCGATGACGGCGGCGCCGGCGGCTTGGGCCTCCGCCGGGTCGATCTCGGGCACCGGGTTAGCCAGGGCGAAGATGATCGGCTGCGCGGCCATTTTCTTTACCTGGGCACCCGTGAGCACGTGGGCGTCAGAAAGGCCAACGAAGGCGTCGGCACCAGTGATGACCTCGTCCAAGGTGCTGCCGGCGGCTTGGTCGACTTGGCCGGCTAAGTCACGTTGATATTGATTGTATTGGGTGTCATCCGGACGGACGACGCCGTGGATGTCCACCAGCGTGATATGCGTGATGCCGGCCGCCAGGAGCAGCTTAGCGGTGGCGATACCGGAGGCACCGACACCGGTGAGGACGATGTGCAAGTCCGTGAGGGGCTTGCCCACCACCTTAGCCGCGTTGATCAGGCCAGCCAGGACGACAATGGCACTGCCCTCCTGATCGTCGTGGTAGACCGGAATGTCCAATTGCTGCTGCAGCGCGTCTTCGATGGCGAAGCAGCGCGGGGCGGCAATGTCTTCCAGGTGAATACCGGCGAAACTCTTCTGAATGTTCTTGATGGTGGCGACGAAGTCGTCGATGCTGACTTGTTCCACCGCCAGGGGAATCGCGTCGACACCGGCGAGTTCCTTGTAAAGCAAAGCTTTGCCCTCCACGATGGGCAGACCGCCAGCGGGCCCGATGTTGCCCAGACCGAGGACCGCACTACCGTCGGTGACCACCGCCACCAGTTTGCCGCTGGTGGTGTAAACGTCCTTCTTTGCCGGATCGGCTTCGATTTCTTTAGCCAGACCGGCGACGCCCGGCGTATAGGCCTTGCCCAAGTCGTCCCGGTTGGCCACGGTCAGCTCCGGCTTGATGGACAGCACACCGGTGTGGGCGCTGTGCAGCCGTTCTACTTCATTTTCTGCCAAGAAAAATGACCTCCTTCAACCCAAAATGATGTCTTCTTAACGGGGATCATTATCGCACAACATTTCCATTATTCAAAACGAAAGGCTTATTTTTTAATTTTGAAAATGGCTTTCTCGGAATGATATACTAGGTGGGAGAAAATAGAAAGTGCAGGTAATGGCGATGGCATCAGCGGAACATCAGGCCCTCCTCACCGCGATCGCCCAGGATTATTACTACTCCCGAGCGTCGATCAGTGAGTTGGCCGACAAGTATCACACGTCTCGGTACTATGTGGAAAAATATCTGACCGAAGCCCAGAACAGCGGCTTGGTCACGATCACCATCCAGAGTCCGGCCACCCGGCTGCATGCGTTGGAGCAGCGCTTCCAGGCGGCCTTCTCCATTCCCCACCTGGCCATCATTCAGGATGCCGCCAACCCGACGCAGACAGTGGATCAGGTGGTGACCTATGCTGCCCATCAGTACCAGCCGCTGATCCGCACGCTGCACGTGGTGGGGCTGACTTGGGGCGGCACAGTCTACGACGTCATTCAGCACTTCGCGGCTGATGATGTGCCCGCCCTGCACTTCACCCAATATATGGGTGAAAACATGAAATACCACTCCCAGGCCGGATCCACCCGGATGGTGGAGATGGCAGCGAATAAGTTCAGCGCGCAGTACCACACGCTGGTCGGGCCGCTGTACGTCTTTGATCCAGAAGCCCGGCGGCTGCTGGCGGCAGAGCCCGCCGTGACCCCGACCCTGGCCCTCTGTCAGCGGCTGGACTTGATCATCACCGGAATCGGCACCTTGGCCTCCATCGATTCGATCCCGGTCTGGCACGCCCAGCGGGACCGCATCATCCCCCCGGACCGGGCCGGTGAGGCCGCCGGTGTGCTGTACGGCCGGCCCTATACCGTCCAGGGCACCTTCATTGCCCCGGACGATGTGCCCGTATTCGGTGCACCCCTGACCCAGACCCTGGCGGTCCCCCGCCGATTGGCGATCGTCACCAGCAAGTTCAAGACCCAGGCGACGCTGGGCGCCCTGCGCGGCGGTCTGCTCACCGACCTGGTCATGAGCGAAGGCGTCGCCAACCGCATCGCGGCCGAGGCGGCCGAGTTGCAATAGAACCCGTCCGTGTTTGCCCGCCCCTTGCGGCGGGTATTTTTTCACATTGGGGGAAATGATAGTTCACATTTAACCCCTGTGTTCGTGGTGTTTCGCCATCCTTTCTTCACACCGGTTAAGCCCTTGCAAAGTTCCTCAAGAAGTGGCAATGGCGGCTAGGCGGGGACGGGAATGCTTGGTATGCTGTTTCTTGTAGTCAACGAGGTGCTCCGGAGCGCCGCTGAACCACGACCCAATTTCTCGCTATCGGTTGACTGCAGATTCCCCATACCAGAAAGGACGATTATTATGTTCATGCAGAAAGTAAAGGCCCTTGGTATTCTCTCCGCTGCCCTCTTGGCAGCCGCGCCGCTGACGATGGCGGCCGCTTCCCCCGCCCAGGCGGCCAGCACACAGCAATCGCAATCCGTGCAGCACGAACAACAAAACAACGCCGGTCAGAAACAATCCAAGCCGACCCAGCAGCAAAACGCCGATGCCAAAAAACAGGCCCAGCCGAAACAGCAGCCCGCTGCTGCGCAACCCGCTAAACAAGCCAGCAGCACGAGTACCGTGACGGCCGCTACCGGCACCTTGACCGTGACGAACAAGAATGGTGCAGGTGTCTATGCCAGTGCCACCGGAACCGGTGCTGAACGGACGCTGCCGTACAATTCTTCGTGGGTCTACTTCGCGGTCGCCAAGAACGCAGACGGTACGACCAGTTATAAGGTGGGCACCAATGAGTGGGTCAAGGCTGCAGACGTGAGCGTGGCCGGCAGCACAGCCGCTAAGCCCGCTGCCAGTGCCAGCAGCCACCCCATCTTCAAGGTCGGCAGTCAAGCCGCCCCGCTGGTGGACGCCAACGGCAAGCAGGTGAAGCAGCTGACCGCCGGCTCGCGCTGGCAGACCTTCGGCACCAAGCAGATCGACGGTGCGACCTACTATAACGTCGGCGGCGGTCAATACGTCCGCGCCGATCTGGGCCAAGCCAACGCCAATTAATGAACCTTACTTAAGCGAATACCAGTAGGTTGCAGAAAGGGTGCCTCGTCCGGTCAAGTGATCGGACAAGGTACCCTTTCTTACTGTGCATTGATGCCAAGCTTACGGTCGGACATCGTTCAGCTGGCCATCCGCCGTGCGCTCCACCTTCATATTCTTGATCGGCAGATAGCCCATCTTCGTCACCAGGGACTTCTGGACCTTAGCGGATTGCAGATACTGGATGAAGCGCACCTCGGCCAGCGTCGGCTTCCCCTTCACGTAAAGATGTTCGTACGCCCACAGCGGCCATGTGCCCGTCTCGATGTTGGCCGCGGACGGTTTGATCCCGTCGATATAGACCGGGGCAACGCTGTCGTCCAAGTCGGACAGGGCCAAGTAAGAAATGGCCCCCGGTGTGGACGCCACCATGGCCCGGGCCTTGGCCGAAGATTCCTGTTCTAGCCCAGTCTTCGGCTCGGTCCCGTGGAGTACCTGGCGGTCAAAACTGGTGCGGGTACCGCTGCCCTCGGCCCGGTTGATGATCGTAATGGGCATATCCGGTCCGCCCACCTGCCGCCAATTCGTATATTGACCGGCGAAGATCAAGCGCAAGGCAGTGGTCGTGATTGTCTTGACCCCCAGGCGCTTGTTCACGATGGGCACGATGCCGACCACGGCAATCTTGTGGTCCACCAGATTGTTGGGCACCACGCCGTCCTTTTCTTCCGCAAAAATATCACTCATGCCGAAACTGGCGCGCCCGTCGGAGACTGCGGTGAATCCCTCAGCAGAGCCGCCTTCGGTCACGGTGGTCGTCACGTTGGGATGGGCGGCGCTGTAATTCTTGGCCGCTTCTTGAATCAGCGGGGCCATGGCCGTGGAACCGGTCAAGCTCAGCCGTTCGGGGGCATTGGCCCCCCGCTGGCCCGCCTGCACGGCCGCAATACCGCCGCCCAGGGCCGCCAGCACCACCAGTACCGCGATACCCCATACCATTGCTCGGCGTCGTTTGGTCATTGCGCATCCTCCTCTTTCTTCACTATTTAGTATAAAGAGGGAACGTAACGTTTCGGGGCGGGTTTGTGTCACGGAAATGTAAAAGAGGGGCCGAGGCCCGGCGATTTGGGCCCTCCGGCTGGCTGGGCGGGCGAAGCGAAGCAAGTG
>NZ_KI271588.1:72320-74904 GCF_000469325.1 Schleiferilactobacillus shenzhenensis LY-73
GACTTTAAGCCCGCGCAAAGTACGCGCGGTCTTAAAGCTCGGCCTTTCTGTAAGCGGGCAAGAGCGCCCGCTAACAGAAATTTCATGGCTGACGCCCGCCAGCCTCCGGGCCCAAATCGCCTACGTTCTACGGAATCGTAGGATGTCCAGACCTCAGACGGATAGACAGTTCAGCCAAAGTGGCTTAACGTACTTGTATCACGGTATCGATAATGTGCAGACAAAGGGGATCGTTATGCTCGAACTCAAAAACATCAAAAAGTACTACCACGTCGGCGACACCATCACCAAGGCACTGGACGATGTGTCCGTCGCCTTCCGGCAGCAGGAATTTGTCGCTATCCTGGGCCCTTCCGGTTCTGGGAAGACCACGCTGCTGAACATGATCGGCGGGCTGGACCGCTATGATTCCGGCGACCTGATCATCGAGGGCAAGTCCACCAAGACCTTCAAGGACGCCGACTGGGATGCGTACCGGAACAACTCCATCGGCTTCATTTTCCAGAGTTACAACCTCATCGGCCACTTGAGCATCATGGACAACGTGGAGATGGGAATGACCTTGTCCGGCGTGTCGAAGGCAGAAAAGCGCAAACGCACCGAGGACGCCTTAATTCGGGTCGGTCTCAAAGAACACATGCACAAGCAGCCCAACCAATTGTCCGGCGGCCAGATGCAGCGGGTGGCGATTGCCCGGGCGATTGCTAACGACCCGGAGATCTTGCTGGCGGACGAGCCCACCGGTGCTTTGGATTCCGAGACCAGCGAAGAAATCATGCAGCTGATCAAGGACCTTTCTAAAGAACGCTTGGTCATCATGGTCACCCATAATCCCCAGCTGGCGAAGCAGTATGCTGACCGCATCATCAACTTCGCGGACGGCAAGATCATTGATGACTCCAATCCGTATAGCGAACATGAGGCGGACGACCATTTCACCTTGAAGCGCACCAAGATGAGCTTCTGGACGGCCTTGAAGCTGTCCTTCACGAACATTAAGACGAAGAAGGGACGCACCTTCCTGACGATGTTCGCCTCCAGTATCGGGATTATCTCGGTGGCCATCGTCTTGGCGCTGTCCACCGGCTTCCAGTCCCAAATCGACAAGACCGAGGCGGAGACGCTGGCCCAGTACCCCATCACCATCGCCCAGCAGGGCACGGATACGTCGACCCGGCCGACGCAAGAGAAGGGCTTTTCTAAAAGTAAGGAAATCACGGCCCAGACCTCCGCTTCCGATAAAGCGCAGCACGTGAACAAAATTGACCAGGATTATCTGGACTACATCAACGGGCTGAACAAGAAGCTGGCGAAGAACATCAGTTATACATACACCACCGGTCTGAACCTGATTCGCAATGTGGACGGCACGTATAAGACAGTGAAGTTCTCCAACAGCAACCCGGACCGTACCGGCGCCGATAGCAGCGCTATGATGGCCACGCTGGGCGTGGGCGGTTCAGTCTATCCTGTGGACCGGTACGGCAAGCAGTCGTATCTCAAGGAGAACTATAAGGCCATTGCCGGCCGCTACCCCACAAAGGCGACCGACGTCGTGCTGGTCGTGAACCGAGACAACACCATCAACATTAACAGCCTGAAGAATCTGGGCTTCACCGTTAAGGAGAACCAGAAGTACACCTTCAAGGACCTGCTGGGCCAGCAGATCAAGGTCGTGGCGAATGACGACTACTACCAGAAGCTGCCCACCGGCAATTTCCTGCCGAAGAAAGCCAGCGCGGCCATGGCGGATTCTAAGAACACCAAGACCTTGACCATTGTCGGCGTGATGCGGGTCAAGTCGAAGAAGTCCGATGGGATGCTGGCACCAGGGATTGCCTACTCTGATCAGCTGAGCCGGCAGGTCATCGCCCAGAACGAAAATTCCGCCATCGTCAAGGCGCAAAAGAGCAGCGACACCAACGTGCTCACCGGCGAAGCGACGAGCGGTACGGCGAAGAAGACCCTGATCGGCTACCTGGGCGGGTCCAAGATCCCAGCGGCCATCCAGATCTATCCGAACAACTTCGACGATAAGGATAAGATCCTCAAGTACTTGGATAAGTACAACAAGGGCAAGAGCAAGGCCAACAAGATCATCTACACCGACCTGGCCGGGACGGTCTCCAACCTCACCGGCGGCCTGATGAGCGCCATCACCTATGTCTTGGTCGCTTTCGCTGGTATCTCACTGGTCACCAGTATGATCATGAT
This sequence comes from Schleiferilactobacillus shenzhenensis LY-73, assembly GCF_000469325.1. Taxonomy (GTDB): domain Bacteria; phylum Bacillota; class Bacilli; order Lactobacillales; family Lactobacillaceae; genus Schleiferilactobacillus; species Schleiferilactobacillus shenzhenensis. The sequence continues at coordinate 74,535 of NZ_KI271588.1, forward strand.
CGCCATCATCACCTACACGTCCGTCTTGGAACGGACCAAGGAAATCGGCGTACTCAAGGCGCTGGGCGCCCGGAAGAAAGACATCACCCGGGTGTTCGACGCAGAGACCGTCATCCTCGGCGTCGGCGCCGGGGTGCTGGGCGTCTTCATCGCTTGGCTGGCGACGTTCCCCATCAACGTGATTCTTTACAACATCACGGATCTGGCCAACGTTTCCCACTTGAACCCCGTTCACGGTGTGATTTTGATCGTCATCTCCACGATCCTCACCGTACTGGGCGGGCACATCCCAGCTCGGATGGCGGCGAAGAAAGACGCGGCGATTGCGCTGCGGACGGAGTAGTTGACCAACTGAACAGAAAAAGACACA
>NZ_KI271588.1:74914-79265 GCF_000469325.1 Schleiferilactobacillus shenzhenensis LY-73
TCCGCAAACTGGCGGTGGCCGTGTGTCTTTTTCTCCGCAATCATTTGCTCCCTTCACCAATCTGTCTGCCTTTCACCCCAGCGTAACAACCTGGTTGAACTGCTTCTCATTGGCTGCGTGTAACTGGTGGGTAACAAAGATTACCGTCAGCTCCTTCTGTTTCAAAAAGCTGTCCTCCACTTTCAACGCACTCTCTTCATCCAAGCTGCTGGTGCCTTCATCGACCAACAGCACTTGCCGGTGCCGCAACACGCCTCGGGCAATTGCTAATCGTTGGCGCTGACCGCCTGAAAACAAGCGGCCATCCTCACCAACGGGAGTATCCAGTCCTTGGGGCAAGTTGGCAACGAATTCAGCGAGATCTGCTTTGGTCAAAGCATCATGGATTTCCGCATCAGTGAAATGATCGCCCATCGTCAGATTCTCCCGCACAGTCCCATTGAACACGTACGGCATCTGATCGACATACAAAACCTTGTCGCGCAGCGAGTTCCCAGCGATAGAATTCAGAGGCTTCCCCGCCACCAGTACATTTCCTTGGTACCCCGTCAGCTTACCATCCAGAATATTCAACAGCGTCGACTTGCCAACACCGGAAGGACCGACAATCGCCACCTTTTCACCGGGTGTGATGACCAGCGACATCGGCTTCAGGGCAGGAGCCGCACTGCCCGGGTACTGGTAGCTGACCTGCTGCAGTGCAATATCAACGGACGTGTCCTTCCCAATTGTCCCGTGGCTCTCTCCGCCAGCCGGGCCGACGTACTTTTCAAATACCGGCTTGACCGACTTGAATTGCGCCAGTACTGGACCAAAGCTGGCGAGATTGACAAAAATAGTGCCCGCCAAACTACCAGTCGAAAGGATTGCCCCAATGGGGATCAAGTTGCGCAGAATCAAGACCCCACTCCAACCAATCATGGCTAACTGGCTTACAATACTCGCCAGTTGCCCCAGCATTGTTAGTTGCGCAATTGTTGTATTTTGACGGACTTTCAACCCGGCCAGTTCTTGTGCTGGCTTCTTAATCTGCTCAACCAGCTTATTTTGTACATTGAGCGCAAACAACGTGTCAAACCCTTTCAGCAGGCTTTGTACTTTCTCCAAGAAAGCCTCGTTGCCCTTGGTCAGGTTCATATTGGCCCGTTGCATTTTTTTCGCACCCAGTTGCGGTAAAACAATCGTCAGGAAGGCCAAGAAAAGTGCAACGGCAATCAATGACCAGTGGAATGAGAGCAGTGCTGCGCTGGCAAAGAGCGTATCTGACCCAATCTGGACCACGTTAAAGAAATTATCAAAGCCCTGCGTTTCGATCAAATTCACGTCATTGGTCAGCCAAGACCCATACGTACCTGTATCATAGCGGTGGAAGAAAGCATAGCCACCAGCCGTAATGTTTCTGGTGATGTCCAACCGGAGATCCAGGCTCATCTTCTGCATGAGCACCCCTTCTAAATACATGGTCAGCAGGAGCACTCCGCTAAATACCACGTAAAGCGTTATATTCAGAATAATGAATTTCAAGAACAATGAAACGTTACGCTGAACTAGGGAGTTCAGCACATACGTATTCACCAGGGCAACAGCTACCCGGAGAAACGATGTCCCCATAATCAACAGTGTCACGCATAGTGTAAGCAGCATGTGGTGCATGAAATATCTCCGCATGGTTGCCACTCCTTTCAACTTCTTTAATCGTCCTAAGCATACCAAGTTTCAAGAATCGGCTGCCCCATTCATGCACATATGCATGTGCAACCTGCCTAACCTTGAAACAGTCGGATGTAACGATGCAGCTGAGCCAAACAGCCAAGTTGACCAACACCATAGTCGAGTACATGGGTGCGCATTGTCTCGTCGGGGAAAATAAGGCCATCGTTAGCGGTAGCTGTCATATACTCAGCAACCAATTCAGCCGCCTCAGCATTGGCAGTGCTCGGCTGGAATGTTTGGCGATCATTGAAGAATGCCAAAGTGCCGGCCAACCCATGACACAACGCAGGCGACTGTTGATAGAAATGGTGGACCAGCTGGTCAGTAATGTTATCCAGCAGCTTACTCGATTCTGCTTTTGCTGCGATGCCGGTCTGATAGGCGCGGAGCAGCCCGCTGCCTATTCCCGCCAGTCCTTCACACCAAGACAAGTTCATCACATTGAGGGCATGATGCTGCAGAAAATCCTCAGTCAAGGCTGTCACGACTTGCAGCAACTCGTCCCCCTTCGCTTGGTAGACCGGCACATTTAACAGTTGCCCAACATGATATAACGTCCACCCCAAGCCCGTTAAGCCGTGGGCAAACCCTAGGCCCGTCAAATCATCCGTGTCCTGCAGACAGTACCTCAGAATGTCGTTAGTCTCATCAAATAAGGCGGCCGTTTGTTTCTTCAACGCATCCCAATACTTTGCCTGTTGGGAATACTCTGCTAATGTGGCAAGTGCATCAATAGCCCCGGCTCTACCCGTGGCGTAATCCCATTGATCGGCATAATCCTGGCGAGTGATTTGTGCAACCAGGTTTTCAAGCTCTACATCGTGGGAAGCGGCAATCTGACCGTCCTGCATCAAGCCGACTAACGACTTCATTAACCCGGCCGCACCAAACAACATACTCGTATCTTGAAACCGTTTAACAGGGAATAATTGCGCTTCAACTTTTGTCAGCAATGGTTTGGTTGTGACGTCAACACCCAGTTCGCGCATGGCGGTGAGTAAACCGGCAAGACCATGTTGGCGTGAACGGACATCAACCACTTCACCAAATTGCGTCGTGGTCCAAAGACGCTTGCCTTTGGCCGTCATCAATTTCCGAACAATGGTGTCGAATCGTCTGGCAATCGCTTCTTGCGTAAGAGCGGGAGCCTCTACAACCACCGTGGTTTGATCGACCAAATTGCGGATTGTCGCACAATCCGCTGCAGTGAATACGCCGGCGCGTTGCAGCAGGCCGGCCTTCTGTAACAGTTCCTGGCGGCCAGAACCGGCTGTCACAAACAACGTCGTTCCAGTGCGCAAAAAATAGTAGATGGCCGCTAACGCGTACCAATCATCCGCAGTGCGGACTTCCTGGTTCCTTGCCTTGGGATCGTAAAACCCTGGCGTGCCAACCACTTTCACCATGTGCTATGGTATTACTATATGCATAAGACATTGGCTGGCATTGTCTCATGCCATCGAACGGAGGAGATCATTTTGAAATTTGGCGAAAAAATTCGTGAGATTCGTGAATCAAAGCAGATCAAAATGGAGGACATTACCGATGACGTGATTTCTCAACCCTTCCTTTCCCGCTTTGAGCGGGGGCAGTCTGACATCAGCCTTGGCCGCTTTAATCATCTGTTGCAGCAGTTACATGTGACCCCGACCGAGTTTTTTTCCCTGATGCAGGATAATCCCGACACGACGGCCGCAGACTATGAATACTTTGGCCAACTGCCGGATTTTTTTCTAAGCCCTGAAATCGTGCAAAACAAGACGCTGCTCGCTAAAAAGTTGGCACAAGCCAAGGAATTAGTGGCTACTGCCCATACTGCCTACATCAAGAAACCAAATCGCTGGAATTTAATTTCTTGGCGCGGCGCCGAATCTCTGCAAAACCACATTTATATGCACCTGGATCCAAGCAAAATCGTTGCATTGAACGTGACGCCAATCCAATCCTACTTGTTGAATCTTGACGCTTGGACAGCCGTTGATATCGTTATTTTTGCATTCTTTTCAGAATACATGTCTGCCAACATCAAGATGCAACTCCTGCAGCTGATCGTCAAACATATTCCGAAAAGCTCGATTCTGGGTTCTTGGGATAATTTTCTCCTGGAGATTGTTCTTTCATCCTTCGAACAATTCATCATTGCCAAACAGCTGTCCTATGCTCAAAATACGATTGACATTATGCAAACCCTCAGCGCGCACTTTGGTAATACAGACTATGAAATCATCCTGTTATTTGTCACAGGATGGTTTCAGTATGTCCAGGGAAAGAAAGTTAAACCCGATGCTGTCCGGAAAATGGATGATGCCATTTCCATTATGGCCATTTTGCACCATGATGACGACGCCAAGCAATTCCGCGATTTGAAAGATAAAATTACTGGTGACAATGGCGACACGATTACCAGTGATGTTTGGCTGTGATCCATACGGACTGTATATCTCCGTCAATACTGCGACACAAAGTCTTTCTCACGTATCAGACAAGGCGCTATAACGGCACTAGCAATGACGTGAAAATAACGGCCTGGACACGTACTTTGCTGGGCGGGCATATTCCGGCCCGGATGGCGGCGAAGAAGGACGCGGCGATTGCGCTGCGGACGGAGTAGTTGACCAACTGAACAGAAAAAGACACA
>NZ_KI271588.1:79275-85253 GCF_000469325.1 Schleiferilactobacillus shenzhenensis LY-73
GTCGCAAGTTTGCGGCTAGCCGTGTTTTTTTGCGGGGCCATCACATGTATATGTGGTCAGTTGATTCATGTCTGCCTTAGTCAGTTTACTATCCATCGCTAATTGACACAGTACATTGTGTTAACAACGGCTACCCAACCAGATCATGAAATGGCGCAACGCGGTCGAATGTCTATCAAGTCAAGCCATCGGCTGCAACAGCTTGGGATTTTCGTCAACTAGTTGGAGTAATCGGCGTGCACTGCCAGTGGGCTTGGTTCGACCAACCTCCCAAGCTTCTACGGTCCGCGGAGAAACTGCAAGCATTTCAGCAAGCACACGTTGAGTTGCTCCTGCTTTCTGCCGAATCATCTTGATGTCTTCCGGCTTGTACTCTGGAGGATCATCCAAGACGACGGTGTTCACAGTGACATGACTTGGATCACCGTGTAAATACGAAGTAAATTGTTCAACACTTTCTTCGATAGCTGACTTTTTATTAACTTTGGTCATGCAAATTCCTCCTTGCAAACTGACGCAATTCAATGGATAACTTCCGAATTGCGTTTTTTTCTTTGCTGGTAAGATTTTCTTTCTGGTGCTTTCCGGGACCGGTGTGTTTCCCATAGACATCCAAAAAGAACACTTGATTGCGCTCGATGAGCAAGTAAATAATTCTGTAGCCGCCACTTTTACCCTCATTACTGTGCTCTGTTCGATACCGGTACTTAATTGCGCCACCAGCATCCTCGATCACCGTGCCCGGGAAAGACCGACCATAATTGTTGTCTGGCGGATGACGGAAATAATCAGTCAAGCCAGTTATCAAATCCTCGTACTCCGCTTCTGTCAGGCCAAGTTCAATCCATCTACTTTTGAATTTATCAGACCTGAAAAACGCCAACCGCGTAACCAAATGATTTCCGTCTTTCATATACTACTCAATGGTATACGATGGAATCGTATATGTCAATATCCGCCATTCTTTCCATGACAATTGTCACCTGACAGTCATGACATTGCGTACTACTGGCCGCGCCGGCTTTCTCGTATGCTTATTCATGTAATCAAGCGAAAGGAAGTCATCATCATGACCAACAATCAAAACGAAAACAAAGCAACCCACTACAACGCTTGGCGCGACCCGCACTTCGTTACCGTTCACGCCTTCGTCTGGGGCGTCCTGCTCCCCGCCCTATGCATCCTGCATTACGCCCTGCACCTCTTCTAGAAAGGAAGCCTGACCATGACCCCCATGATTACCCTGGACCACGTCGCCTTCGGCTATCGCGACACTCCGGTCCTGCAAGATATCAACTTAACCGTCGTCCCCGGCGAAGTCATCGGCCTCATCGGCCCCAACGGCGCCGGCAAGACCACCCTGCTCAACCTGATTCAAGGCTTGCTGCCGAATCCCGGCGGCATCACCGTCTGCGGCGGCGTGCCCGGCAACCCGGTCGCCAAACAAACCATCGGGGCGATGCTCCAGGGCAACCTGCCGTTGACCCGGGTGAAGGTGAAAGAAATGCTCAGCTTGCTTGCCAGCCGCTATCCCGACGGCGCCGATCCGGCCGCCATCATGGCCGAGACCGGCCTCACCGCCCACGCCAATGACTACTTGACCAGCCTGTCCGGCGGTCAGTTGCGCCGGGTGACTTACGCCAGCGCCATCGTCAACCGCCCCCGTCTGCTCTTCCTGGACGAGCCCACTGTGGGTATGGACGTGGCCGCTCGCCAGGACTTCTGGGCCAGCGTCAAGGCAATGCAGCAGCAAGGCGTGACCATCGTCATCACCAGCCACTACCTCAACGAGATCCAGGACGTCGCTGACCGTATTGCCCTTCTCCAGAACGGCCGCTTCAGTTACGTGGGCAGTTGGGACGCCCTCCAGGCCCGCCAGACCGGCGGCACCGTCAGCTTCCGCACCCGCCGGCCCGTCGCCGCTTTCCGGGCCCTGCCCGGGGTCGCCGCCATGCAGCAGGACGGGGAGAAAGTCACCCTGGACTGTACCGACACCGACGCGGCATTAAAGTCACTGGCGCCTTTCTTCACCGACCTGGACCACATCAACGTGACCCGGCAATCGCTGGAAACCATCTACCTGCAACTCACCAAGGAGGACACCCATGATGTTCAATCAGCTTAAATTCGACCTGCGCCGCCACTTTCTCCGCAACAGCACATATACCTTCTTCACGATTCTCATGCCCATGGGCTTCTACCTGCTCTTCACCAAGGTAATGATTCAAGGGTCCGCCGCCGAGCTGGCCACCTTCGCCAAGACGTATCTCAGCAGCATGACGCTGTACAGTCTGACGATCAATGCGTTATTCGGCGTCGCCAGCATTCTCCACGAGGATCGGGAGAGCCGCTTCGTCACCCGGCTGAGCCTGACGCCGGCGGGCACCATGCCGTATTACTTATCGATCAGCACCCTGGTGGTCTTGATGAATGCCCTCTCTGTCCTGCTTCTGGAATTGGCCGCCATCGTCATCAACGGCGTCGCCCTCTCGCCGCTGCAGATGCTGGGCAGCATCGTCATCGCTGTCCTGGCCAGCCTGCCCCTGATTGCCCTGGGCGTGCTTTACTCCTACGCCCCCTCCCAGCAGACCCTCTCAGTCATGGCGAACCTGACCGCCTTCCCCATGGCCATCATTAGCGGTCTCTGGTGGCCCATCAGCATGCTGCCAAGCTGGGCGCAGCACATCGGCAAGCTGATGCCCACCTACTTTGGCAACGACCTGCTCACCCGCTTCCTCCAGCAGCAGTCCCTGCCTGTCCGTGATATGATGGGCTTAGCCGCGTGGCTCATCCTGCTCGGCGGACTGCTCGTTGGCGGCACCCTCCTGCGTCACCGACGGATGATGGGAGAAAAGTTCAATGGCCGAAAAGTCGCGGCGTAGTACCACCCATACCAACCGGATCTGGGATTATATCTGGCTGGTATTTGTCCCTTACTCACTGACCGACTATCTGCCGCCCAAAACGCTGAGCGACTATGGCTGGCTGACCGCCATCGGGGTCTTCATCCTCGCTTACGTGACCGCGAACGAGACTAAACGTTGGCGCGCACCGGCCATCGTCTTAGAGGTCGGTATCACCTTTGTCTTCGCGCTGTGGCAGCAGAATTTCTACCTGATGATCTTCCCGGCTTGGCAGCTGCCCTACATGTTTTCTTACTATCCGCAACGTAAGCTGTACCCTTTCTTCGGACTGTATTACGCCGTACTGGCGGCCGCTCTGTTCGTCGCCTGGCTGAAGTATCCCCGGGAGGTCATGTCGCCCTGGGTATGGATGGGACTTTTCTTCCCCTTGATCTCACCCTGGTTCTCCAATTACATGGCCCGCTCCTCCATGCAGGACCGGGCCATGGCCCAGACCAACCGGCGGCTGGAAGCGGTCGTCCGCCGGGGCGAGCGGGAACGCATCGCCCGGGACCTGCACGATACCCTCGGCCAATCTTTCTCGATGATCACGATCAAGACGCAGCTGGCGGAGAAGCTGTTAGAAAAGAAACCGGACCAGGTCGCCGCCGAGCTCAAGGATATCGAAGCCACCAGCCGGGCCAACCTGCAGCTGGTCCGCCAAATCGTCAACGACCTGCACCAGCAAAGCATCAGCGATGTGCTGCTGGCCCAGGAAGAGAATCTGGCCGCCGCCAGTATTCACTTGGATACTGAAGACGAAGAGGACGCCAACAGCTGGCCCACCGCCATTCAGAATACCATCAGTGCCGTACTGCAAGAATGTGTGACCAACGTGATTCGGCATAGTCACGCCCACGCGCTGGCCATCACGTTTAGCAAAACAGCGGCGGTCTACGCCGTTCAGATTCAAGACGACGGTGTGGGCAGCGCCAGCTATACCCGCCAGGGAGCCAACGGCGTCAGCGGGATGGCCCAGCGGATCCAGGACCTGGGCGGTACCTTCACGATTGCGGCCAACCGCATCGGCACCATTGTGACCTGCACCATTCCTAAGGAAGGACCAGACGCATGATTCGTTTATTTCTCGCCGAAGACCAGAGCTTGTTGAACACGGCCCTGGCGCAATTGCTGGACCTGGAAGACGACATCACCGTGGTCGGCACCGCCACCGACGGCCAAGCGGCCTGGGCCGCCATCAGCCAGCTCAAACCCGACCTGGCCGTGCTGGACATTGAAATGCCCAAGGCCACCGGCCTGGATGTGGCCGACCTCATCCAGGGCGCGCACCTCCCGACCAAAGTGGTCATCCTGACCACCTTCGCTCAAAGTGCCTACTTCCAGCGAGCCGTGAAGGCAGGCGTGGCGGGCTATCTGCTGAAAGACGCCCCCACCGATGAATTGGTTGCGAACATCCGCCGCATCATGGCGGGCGCCACAGTCTATGCCCCGGAGCTGGTCCAAAACATGGTCACCGCCAGCACCAACCCCTTGTCGGAACGAGAAATGGACGTGCTCAAAGCCGCCGCCAATGGCCAGAGTACCAAAGAGATCGCCCAGACCCTCTTTCTCTCCGCCGGCACTGTGCGGAATTATCTCTCCGCCATCTTCAGCAAGCTGGGGGTGGCGAACCGGATGGAAGCCGTGAACCTGGCGAAGAGGAACAAGTGGCTGTAAGCAATGCGCTTCACTTCCACCGCAGCGCATGCCACAACGAATGGGCCGATTTCTTCCACACCGCTCGGCTCTCCGTCGGCAGTGTTCGAGCGGCATGATAGAACGCCCGCACCCGGTCCGGCGTCAGGTGCCGTAATTCCGCCATCGTGTCCGCTTGCCCCGCGTCCGCCACGGTGAATAACGACGCCAGAATGGCCGCCCGCTCCGCTGTGGACAGTCCGTCCAGCCACGCCGTGAAGGTGGCCTGGGTGAATTGCGCCGCCGCATCGGTTTGGGGCCGGTACTCGAAGTCGGTGCCATGGATGCGCCAGTTGAACGGATCATGCTGCCAGAACGAGACACTGTCGCTGGCCACCACGGCGTAGTCCTGGTGGTGCTCCAGCAGCAAGCCCACCACCGAGCCGGTCGGCACCAGCTTGGTGATTCGCGCGGCCAAGGCATCATAGCGTTTGTCCGCCACTGGGTCAGGGAGAAAGCCGGGGCCGTCAAAGTTGAAGATCTGGACCAGGTCCTCGGTCAACGCCGGTGCACTGTGCAGCGCGGCGTAGACAGCCAGATTGCCGCCCTTGGAATGGCCGCCGATCATATAGCGGCCGGGGAGAGCAGCCCGGGTTTCCCGCAGATAGCGGACGGCGGCCCGTTGCGCCGGCACCGCCGGCTGATAGCCCATGTTCAAGTCTTCCTTCCAGCCCGCGACAGTGGAATTCGTCCCCCGATAGGCCAGAAAATAAGTCTGCGGTGCCCATTCCAACGTCACCGCCCCGAACTGCTCCATGGCGATATCATCCAAGCGCTCGCGGTGTCGGTGCCAGCGCACACCGCTGAACCGGGGACTGAGCGCCAACGCCCGCAGCAGCTGCCCGTATTTCTCCGGCGCCCAGGCCCGGGCAGAAACGGCGGCCTGCACAGTCTCTTCCCCTGCTAGATCCGCCAGCCGGTGCATGCCCGCCGGCAGCCGGTCATAATCCAAATAGGCGAGCATGGCAAAAATCAAGTCGTCCACCACGTTCGGCGGCATTTGGGTAAAAGTCTTATCGCCATATTGGTAAACATACCGTTCCAAATAATTAGCCGCCATTCTGCCACCGTCTTTCTGCATGAATGTCCTTATTGTGCCACAAAACCTCACCGATACCATCCGTCAAGAGTCGGAAATGGAAAAGCACTGCGCGTATGACGCACCGTTGCACCACTGGCTCGTTTTGCCAAATGTACAGCCGTAGCGACATTTCCAGTGACTGTGTCCCCCGGGTCCAATAATCTCGCGCTTGGGCAAGACGGAGGCAATTTTGTCCCGGAGGCTGGCGGGGCTCAGCCATGAAATTGGGACTGGTACAAAAATCATATTCCGCGACATACTGAGTGCCAACGCGTAGCAAGCGGAGGCAAAACGGGCTC
>NZ_KI271588.1:85388-98915 GCF_000469325.1 Schleiferilactobacillus shenzhenensis LY-73
GAGGGAGAATTTCGACCCAGTCCCAAAGTCGTGCCCATGGCTAGCTGCGCAGGACCGGCTCCGCACTAGCTTCGCGTCGCCCGCCCAGCCAGCCGGAGGGCCCAAATCGCCGGGTTTCGCGTAATTTCCTACCATCGACGCAAAAAACTGGACCGCCATCCACCCAGTGAACGGCAGCCCAGCCTTAAACGATATCAATCTTTCTGATCAAAGAACCCAAAGTAGTTCCGCGCATTATAGTAGCTGATGTTCTGCACGACCTGTCCAATCGTCGCCAGGTCGTTCGGCACCCGCCCCTGTTCAATCAGCTCGCCGTAGAAGTTGCACAGCACCCGGCGGAAGTACTCATGCCGCGGATACGACAGGAACGACCGGGAATCCGTCAACATCCCGACGAAGTGCGGCAACAGGCTCTGCTCCGCATACGTCCGCAGCTGCTGGGTCATGCCCTCGGCGGTATCGTTGAACCACCAAGCGGCCCCCAGCTGCAAGTGCTGCGTGTCCCCTTGACCAACGAAGGACTGCATCATCGTCGCCGCGGCCATCCAATCGTTGGGATTCAGGGAGTAGAAAATCACCTTCGGCATCTCACCGTCATTGTCCATTGCGGTAAACAGCTTGCGGAACTCGCCGACGATATCCGGCTGGGTGCCCATGGCATCGTAGCCGGTGTCCGCCCCGGTCGACCGGTAGCCGGGCAGGCTCAAGTTGCGGGCGGCGTTGACGTGGAACTGCATCGTCCAGTTGAAGCGCTTGTTCAGACGCATCAAGGTTTCGATGAGCATCGTCCGGTACTGATCCAGCTCCTTGGCCGTCAGTTTCTCATTCCGCACACCTTTGGCCAAGATGGCGTCCAGTTCATCACTGCTGGCTTCGACGAAATGGAACGCATCCAACCCATGGTCAGACAGGCGCCCGCCAATGTCGTTGAAGTACTGGAACCGCTGTTCCAACGCCGTTTGCAAGGCGGCGAAAGAGCCGATTTGGATTTGCGCCTGTTGGCTCAATTCTTCCAAATACTGGCCGAAGCCTGCCGCCTCAATGTGCACCAGCTTGTCCGGCCGCATCGCCGGCAACACCTTGAAGCCCGGGTCTTGCGCCGCCAGCAGCTTTTGGTAGTGCAGGTCAGAAGCCGGGTCGTCCGTGGTGCAGACGACTTGGACGTTGCTGTTCTTGATCAGCGCTTGGGGCTTGAAGGCCGGGGTCTGGAGCAGCGCGTTGGCTTTCTTCCAGATCATCGGCGCCGTGTGCCGGTTCAAGACCTCGTCAATGCCGAAGAACCGCTTCAACTCCAAGTGGGTCCACTCAAACACAGGATTGCCAAAGGCGTTGGCCATGGTATCGGCCCAGGCCAAGAACTTCTCGTAGTCGTCGCCGTCGCCAGTGATCAGCTTTTCCGGCACCCCGTTAGCCCGCTCCAGCCGCCACTTGTAGTGGTCGCCATAGGTGCCTTCGTTGATCCAGATGCGAGTCATGTTCTTGAAGTTCTTGTTCTCGTAAATTTCTTGCGGATTCAGGTGGCAATGGAAGTCGATGATCGGCAGCCCATCCGCATACTGGTGGAACAGCGCCTTGGCCGGTGCGTTCGTCAGTAAGAAATCCTTATCTAAGAAAGCCATCTTACTTGTTTCCTTTCTCAATTGCTTCCCACAAACCGTTCAAGTAGGTGATGCCCAGTGCCCGGTCGTACAAGCCGTACCCCGGGCGGCCGTTCTCGCCCCAAATGTTGCGGCCGTGGTCCGGCCGGATATAGCCGTCAAAGTGGGTATCATAGAGGGCCTTCATGATCTCGTACATATCCAAGCTGCCTTCGGAAGAAAGGTGAGCCGATTCGTGAAAGTCGCCCTGGGCGTTCATGAACTTAATGTTCCGGGCGTGGATGAAGGGTGCCCGGTCTTTCTTCACAAATTCACGGATGATCGCCGGGACATCGTTCTTGGGGTTCTCCCCCAAACTGCCGGTGCAGATAGTGAAGCCGTTGTAGGGCGATTCGTGCATCTCTTCGATGATGCGCATGTCTTCGGCATTCTTGTAGACCCGGGGCAGACCGAACAATTCGCGGGGCGGATCGTCCGGGTGCATCGCCATGCGCACGCCGTAACTCTCACAGGTGGGGATGATGGCGTCCAGGAAGTACTTCATGTTCTCCCGCAGCTTACGTTCATCGACACCCTTGTACGCCTTGAACAGGTGCTCGATGGTGTCCAGCCGCTCGGGTTCCCAACCGGGCAGTACGTACCCTTCGGAGTCGTTGCGGACCGAATCGATAATATCTTGGGGATTCGGCTTCAGCTTGTCTTGCTGGAAGGCCATGTCGTTACTGCCATCCGGCAGCGGATAGTGCAGGTCAGTACGCAGCCAGTCGAAGATCGGCATGAAGTTGTAGCAGATGACCTTAATCCCGTAGGCGGCCAAGTTCTTGATGGTCTCCTTGTAGTTCTCGATGTACTGGTCGCGGCTGGGCAGGCCGATCTTAATGTCGTCATGGATATTGACGGACTCGATGACTTCCAGCTTCAAGCCGGCGTCCTCGACCTGCTTTTTTAGTGCCGCGATTTCTGACTTGGGCCAAACCTCGCCGACGGGTACATCGAACAGTGCCCCGACGACTTGGGTCGTCCCCGGAATCTGGCGGATCTGTTGGAGGGTGATGTTGTCATCCTTGGATCCGTACCAGCGAAAGCCCATATTCTTCATTGTGTTAATCCTCCCCATTCAATGCGTGCAACGCCTTGGCGACAGCGCCCGGGCCAGCAATGAGCTGCTTGAAGTCGGTTTCGACTTTCTCCCCTAAGCCAATGGCGTACAGGTCGTTGCCGAAGATCTGCTTGTTGCTCAGGATAGGCTGCAGAGCGGCATGGACGTCGCCGGTGTAGCCGAGCTTCAACGCGCCTAACTTGTCTTGCAGTTCCTTCAGCAGCGGGTCGCGGCTGGGTTCAAAACGCTCGCCCTGATCGTTGACCGCTAGCAGGTACCGGCACCAGCCGGCGATGATGAACGGAATGGCGACCAGCTGCTGAACGGCATTGCCGCCCTGGTCGACGTAATGCTGCAGCGTCACCCCGTACCGGACGGGAATCTTCTGCGATGTATCGCTGGCGATCCGCTGCGGCGTATCTGGAATGTTCTTGTTCGGCAGGCGCTTAGTCAGCAGCGTGTCCAAGAATTCTTTCGGGTTGATGATCTTCGGATCCTTCACCACCGGCAGGTCTTCTTTGTACCCCAGCCGCTTAATCAAAGCGACCAGATCCGGATTCTCCATCTCACTGGCAATGGACGTGTAGCCCAGTAAGTTGCCGAAAATCGCCAAGGCCGTGTGCAGCGGGTTCAGGCACGCGGTCACCTTCATCTGGTCGGCATCGTTGACGGTGTCCCGGTCGGTGAGGATGACGCCGGCTTTCTCCAAGGCTGGGCGGCCGTTAGGGAAGCTGTCTTCGATAACCAGGTAGTGGGTCTCTTCGGTGTTGCCGAAGGGGGCGATGTTCGTGTGCTTCGGCGTGTGCACGATGGTGGTATCTGCGAAGCCCTCGCTCTGCAGCTTATCCGCCACGCTCTGAGCCGGGTTCGGGGTGATGCGGTCAATCATGCTCCAGGGGAAGCTGACCTGCTTGGGGTCGCTGAGGTAATTGACGAAGTCTTGGGGTACGAAGTCATTCTCGACCCAGCCCTTGGCAATGGTCATGATGCCGTCTTCGAAGCGCTGGCCGTTTTGAGAAAAGTTGTCCGTGCTGACCATGGCGATCGGCAGCGCCCCGTTCTGGAAGCGGGCAAACAGCAACCGGGCAATGGCCCCCATGTTGGTCATGGCGACCTCCGGGCCGTGGGTCATATCGTACTTGGCCTGGTCGGTCAGGTTGCCGGCCATGTCGTGCAGTGCGTAACCTTTCTCCGTAATGGACATGGTGACCAGCTGCAAGGACGGCTGTTCAAAGACCGTCTTGAGCGCTTGCCAGCCAAAGGCATCGTCCCGGTTGTAGTAGATGGCGTGGGCGACACTGGCAATCAGTGTCTTGTCCAGGCTGCCGTCCGGCGCCATGACCACTTGCAGTACGCGGTCGCTATACGGCTTGTAAATATCCTTGGGCACGTCGCCGTCATACGTCTCGGCAACGATCACGCCGCTCGTCAAGTCGCCGCTGTTCAGCAGGTCTTGGGCAATCTTGGCATGGAAGCAGCGGAACAAGTTGCCGCCGCCGAAGTGCACCCAGACGGGGTGGGCGTCGGTGGCTGCCTTCATCTTTGCTTGGTCGAACTGGGGTACCGCGATACCGGCATCCTTGAATGCTTGGGCATTCTTCACATAATCGTCGGTCAATTTAACCACAATCGATAGCCTCCATTTTTCTTTGTTTACTAATATATCAGTTTAACAATAACACCTTTCTCCCGAAGAAGAAAGGTGTTTTGGACTTTTTCTTAAAGCGATACCAATGCCTACTTAATCACGTTCTCGCTGGCTGGCTTCTTGTGCGAATTCCAGACCGTGATCTCGGCGAAGCTGACCCCGGTGAGGTCCTCGCAGACTTTGCGGGTATTGGGATCAACGTCTTCGATGTACCCGCCCTTTTGCAGCCGGGTCAGTTCATCGTCCAAGACCTTGATCGTTTTGCGGTTCAAGTGGAACCGGGAAGCGAAGAGCAAAGCGACAAGGATCAAGCCGCCGACACCCAGGACCATCAAGCCGACGATCATGTTCTGAGCACTTTGAGGCTGATGAACTGAACCAGCGGTGGACTTGATCAAGCCCGCCCAGTCCAGCATGTAGCCGACGATGACCGAAGCGAAGCCCAGGCAAACCTGGTTGATGAAGACCATCACACTGGCGAACAAACCGGACCGGTTCTGACCAGTGACCAACGTATCCAGGTCAGGCAGGAACGGGAAGGTGTTCCACGGCACGAAGTACAGGATGTACAGGCCGATTTCATAAGCGAAGGTGACGATACTCAACAGCACCATCCAGTTACTAATGTGGAAGACCGCCACCGCACCGTAGCAGATCGCCGCCAGGATCATCAGCGAATAACCGATGGTATACAGTGCCCGCGGACTGATCTTGGTCACCAGGTAGCCGGCGATGATCGTGACCGGAATGGAGACGATGCTGAAGGATTGCAGATACCCCGCATCGGACGCCGTCCCGCCGATGACATCCACAATGTAATAGACGAAGATGGTGGTCCAGATGAAGGCCCCTAAGTATGAGAATAGGTAGATGCCCATATGTTTGCGGAAGCTCTTGATGCGGAAGGTAGAAAAGTAGTTGCTCAATTCAGACTTGAAACTGTGGGCATTCTGCGCAGCACTGTTGGTGCGGGCAATGTCTTCAGCTTCTTTCTTACTGACAAAGTGTTCCCACGTCGTGTAGTAAGTGACCAGCACCAGGATGAAGCAGACCACGGAGAAACCGATCTGAGCCACCAGGTATGGTACGGGGGAAGACTTCGGCCAAATGCGGAACAGCTGGGCCGGAACGAAGGCGACCAGCATGTTGCCCAAGCCGGCCAGGACCATCCGGGTGGTGGACATCTTGGTCCGCTCGTTGTAGTCCTTGGTCATTTCATTCGGTAAGGTTTCCCAAGGAATCTGCAGCACAGACATCAGAATCGTCGTCAGCACGTAGGTGACCAGGTAGTACCAGTAACTCATCCCGGAGACCCACATCGTGATGGCGATCAGCGAACACGGGGCGGCGATCAGAATGAAGAAGTGCCGGCGGCCGAACTTCCGGCCGAACTTGTATTTATACAGGGTGTCAGAAAAGTTCCCCATGAGCAGCGACGCTAGGGCGTCGGCTACCCGTCCGACCAGGAAGATCGAGGCCCCGGCGGCAGCACTCAAGCCGGCGAAGTTCGTGTAGAAGAACAGCAGCCAGGCGCCCACCAGGCCCTGCATGGCGATGGAGAACCAGGCGAAGACGCCATAGCCCAGGGACCGGCCGAAACCGATCTTGCCACGGTTGCGGTAAATGCGTTCATTCCGATATTCGTCCCAACCGTCGTGTTCGACAGCGGGCGTTTGTTTCTCAGCCATTGATAATCAGTCTCCTCTGTTGGTTGTTGGGTTGAAGAAATGATGGCTCAATTGATATATTAATATTGCAGTGAATAATGTAAGCCTCCCCGTAAGCGATGTCAATAACCGCTTTCAGATTTTTTGAATTTTTTCTTGGTGCACTGCCGGCTTGATTAGGCAATGGTTCTGGGCGATGACACTGCGGTCCGCTTCTCAGCCTGACCCGTCCCCGCCAAGTAACATTTCAGTTGAGCGGCGGCCCGGGCCGGGCTACAATCGAGACAGCAGATGGTGACACTCTCCGCACTCAGGCGACACAAGGAGCGATTAGTTTTGGCAGAAAAAGAAAAGTATTGGACGATCATCTCAGCCGGGCAGTCGAACATGGACGGGCGCGTGCCGATTGCAGAATTACCGGCGGGTATCTCGTTACCGTTGGCCCATTGCCACTATTGCAGCAATCTCACCCCCGGTCACGACCAGGGCGTGTTTCAGTCCAGTTTGCGCCCAGCCGACCTCTCCAGTGATCGCTGGGGATTTGACTTGGTGACTTACAACTTGCTGCTGCGCCAGACCCCATTGACTGACGTGTACGTCATCAAATGCGCGGAGGGCGGAACTTCCATCGACCCCAGCGGCGACGGCGACGATCACTGGACGACCGATATGGCCGCATTAAGTAGTCCCCGCCATTCACTGCTGCGGCAGTTTACCCACATGATTCAACAGTGCCAGCAGGTCATGGCCAATCAGCTGGCCATCAAAGCCATGCTGTGGCATCAAGGGGAAGCGGACCGCGGCTCGTATTCAGCAACCGCAGCGGCCCATTACGAAGAAAACCTGGCGGCGGTCTTCGCCCGCTGCCGGGAAGTCGTCGGCAACCCCGCCCTGCCCATCATTTGCGGCACCGTCAGCCACCATTCCCAGCAGTATGATCCCCAGGTCGAACACGCCATGATCCGCCTGGCCCAGGCCGACCCCAATATCCACCTGATCGACATGGCTGCCGGCACCCTGCTGGACCCTTACCACTTTGATGCGGCCAGTGCCGCATTCTTTGGCGAGCAAGCGTTCAATTGCCTCATCGCCAAGGGCATTGTCTCGGGTCAACCAGTCAGTGTGCCCACCGTCACAGTGTATTAACTCCCTGTCGACAATGCATTAATTCAATTTGGAACCCGACTGCCCGATTTCTGACAACACGACGCAAGGTCCAGGCAACAGCCGCGGGCCTTTTCTTGTATCAAAAAACGCACGGCTCTCACCGTGCGCTGCATGAATGGTCACGCCGAAAGAAAGTTACGCTTCGTCGATCAGCTGCTCCCGGAGTTTCTTAGCAATATAATCGTCACTTAACGCCAGGTGCGTGTTGGACAGCAGCATAACGCGGGCATCGGACGGCTCCATGAGATACTTGCGCTCCCATTGGTCTTCGTCGGGGCCATCGCCCAGAACCCGCAGATACGACCGCAGCCGGCGCAGCTTGATGGCATCCAAAGCGACGTTCGTGTAGGCATCGTTATGGTAAAAATCGACCCACTTACGCGACGGGTTGTCTCGGCGAGCCGCCAAAATCTTCTCCACCGCACTGAGGGCCTCGTCCGCCGCCAAGAAGGCGTGCACGATATGGGCTTGCTGGTACTCCCGATAACCTTGGATCGTCCGCTTCAAGGCTTGCAAACTGTAGAAGTGGGTGTAGACCCCCAGCAGCATGTCGTTGTAGAACAGGATCTGGTCCTGACGACTGCCGATATCGGCATACGTCTTGATCGTATCCCGGGTCAACTGATCCCAGGCCTTGTACTTGGTGTCGATCAGCTGATCGATCTTCTCCACCTGCTGGTCAGCACTGATATCACCGGTCAGCCAGCCCATTGCCTCCAACTGCGGATAGTGCCCCATCCAAGTCTTGATCAATTTTCGCAGGATGTAGGAAGCAAACTCGTCGCCGGCTTTCTCATCGCTGTGCGGACCATATTGGATGGGTGCGTTGAAGTAATCCGTGTAGATTTTCTGAATGCGCTCGTGGTCTTCGTGGTAGTACTGGTGGATGTAGTCCCGCAAGATCGTGTCGTTGCTCCGGGCTTGGTAATCCGCCCGCCAGGACAGCGCCACTTCCCGCAAGAAGAGGACGTGGGGCTTGATGTTGCCGGTATTGATCAGTTCCAGGGTATCCATGTGGGCGGCCCGCACCTTCATCAATTCGCTGGACACGAAGGCTGGGCTGTTCGGTAACAGTGTCAGAAAGCTGGAGGCTTGCAGGTCGTGGAAGGTGATGTGGTAATAAATGCCGCGGAGCCGGTTAGCCGTGTTGGGGGTCGTCAGGATCGGTGACCGCGGATCGTCGTCGCCTTGCCGGCGGGACACCATCTTGCCGTAGCCGCTGTCTGCCCAGATTTCAATGATGTCTTGGGGCAGCTGGAGCAGGCCCTCATTGAAAAGCGCGGTGAGTTCACCGTAAATATTGCAGGCACACTGGGCGCCGGGATCGATCTCGTGGACGGTATCGTACTGCCACTGAATGATCTTGTTAATGACGTCGGCCTTCTCCTGGTCGGTCCATTCGTGATCCGGGTCGTCTGCCCAAAACGGTTTGTCGCCCTGACCGCGGAAGCCCAGACTATAGATGACTGCCGTCCCCTTCTGGGCCTCAATACTATCGCGCCACAACTTCTGGAACAGTTGCGGATATTTCAAATACGAGGCCTGCAGGTTCGGGTACACCCGGGCAAACATCGGCGCGCCCAGCGGCTCAGCGTGGTGCTGGGCAATGGTCAGACCAAATTCCTGCGCCCGCGGCCGGTGGGCGTGACTATTCTTATCCGTACCGGGGACAATGATATTCCCGCCTAACCGCAGCAGTGTCTCGTAGATCCGGTCCCACACATAGTCTTTGGACGCATGGTCCTGCCACGTCATGAATAACAGCTCATCGTTAACGAACCAGCCCCGGTATTTGGTTTGAAACTGGGGCAGGTGCAAGTCAAAATTTGTCCAGGCAATACTGGGCTTCTTGGCGACCGGTGTATCCATGAAATACCAGAAGTCGTCGATACCCAATATTTCCCGGGAAATAGCGAGTGCGCCATACATGACGCCGCGAGCCGTCGCGGCCAAGACCTCGACCCGGTGATCGTTCACGTAGTGGATCGTGAACTCGTCCCCGTTCTCGTGGCTGCTGCTGGAGAGCACTAAGTAAATTTGACTGGGCTGGCCGTGGCCGGTCACGACATGGTCAATATCCCGCTGTAGGATTTCGGTCGCATGCCTTAAGACGGGATTCTCCGGATACTGGGCCAAGACCGTCGTATCCTGGGTGATGACAAAATTATTGACTGCCATAGGTGATTTAACCTGCTTTCTTCATTTGCATTATTCAAGTTGATATATTACTATTTCAGTACACGGCTATCATAGCGGTTTCAGGAACCGCTGTCAAGGATGGGAACAGCAAAGTTCGCTGTTCCCGGAATCTGGCGGCGTTCGTGACCTTTGGTAGTCACCTGGTATAATATATTGATTAGCGTGTGTAATGAGGGGTGAAAGATCGATGCAGACGATGAATTTTCAGGATGAGGCGTATGAGCGGCTGAAGGATATGATCTTGACGTTGAAGTTAACGCCTGGGCAGCGGGTGGATAAAAAAGAGTTGGAGCAGCAGCTGGCGATTGGGGCGACCCCGATTCGGGAGGCGATTTTGCGGCTGCGTCGGGAGGGCTTATTCGACGTGCTGCCGCAGAGCGGGACCTTCGTGGCCAAGATCAACCTGGATCAGATGTATCAGGGGCGCTTTGTCCGGATGACGGTGGAAAAAGAAGTGATCCCGCAAGCTGCGGATCTCTTGACCCCCGTGCAGCATGCACAGTTGGACCAGA
Source organism: Schleiferilactobacillus shenzhenensis LY-73 (assembly GCF_000469325.1). Lineage (GTDB taxonomy): Bacteria > Bacillota > Bacilli > Lactobacillales > Lactobacillaceae > Schleiferilactobacillus > Schleiferilactobacillus shenzhenensis. Next base: position 95,279 of record NZ_KI271588.1, read on the forward strand.
TGCTGCAGTTGGAGGCCGTGATCCTCAAGTCCCATGACTACGTTCAATTCTTCCAATATGACGAACAGTTCCATGAGTTTTTCTATAACGCCGCCCATAAGCACTTCGTGTGGGAATGGCTGGTGACCCTGAACCTGCAGTTCGATCGCTACCGCTATCTGCGGCTCAGTATGCAGTCCCTCGACTGGAACTTGATCTACACCCAGCACCAGGAGATTGCGGCCGCCGTGAAGGCCAAAGACCATGCCGCCATCCAGCGATTGGTCACCGAGCATTTGCACATGGTCGATGATGATGTCCAGGTCGTCCGCGCGGCGTATCCGGATTACTTCACGCCTGCGCAGCAGTGATCGTCAGCCGCTTCGCCTGGTGTCCTTTTCCTGCCGCCACAATTGGGACTGGTGCTTGACTGCATTTGGGAAACGATTCCATTTGTGATAGAGTAGCCCTAAGGAGATGGTTTTGTGAATTTTGGTATACCAAAAGAAGTTAAGAACAACGAGAACCGCGTGGGCATCACCCCGGCCGGCGTGATCGAACTCGTCCATGCCGGGCAAAAAGTCTATGTCGAACACAACGCGGGCTTAGTGGCCGGTTACACAGACCGGGATTACCAAGACGCCGAGGCCGCCATTGTCGACGCCGACACCGCTTGGTCCCAAGACGTCGTCATCAAGGTCAAGGAACCGCTGCCGGATGAGTATCATTACTTCCATCCGGGTTTGATCCTGTACACCTACCTGCATCTGGCGGCCAACCAAGAATTGACAGAAGCACTGCTGAAGAGCGAAGTCACCGCCATCGGTTACGAGACAATGGTCGGGCCGAACCACACCCTGCCGGCGCTGACCCCCATGAGCCAAGTGGCGGGCCGCATGGCCGTCATCATCGGCAGCCAGTACTTGCAGACGCAGTACGGCGGTAAAGGTATTCTGATCAGCAGCGTGCCCGGCGTGGCCAAGGCCCAAGTGGTCGTCATTGGCGCCGGGACTGTCGGCATGAACGCCGCGCGAGCGGCCCTCGACCTGGGCGCCCACGTCACCCTGCTGGACATCAACCCCGCCGTCCTGGAACGCATGGACAACCTCTTTGAAGGCCGCGTCCAGACGCTGTTTTCTGACCAGCAGAACCTGACCATGGCAGTGCGCAACGCAGACCTGGTCATTGGTGCCGTCCTGATTCCTGGAGCCAAGGCGCCGAAGCTCGTTTCTGAGGACATGATCAAGAGTATGGCGCCGGGGTCCGTGGTCGTGGATATTCCCATCGACCAGGGCGGTATCTTCGCCACCACCGACCACGCCACTACCTTCGCTGACCCGGTGTACACCAAGCACGGCGTGATCCACTACGCTGTCGCCAACATTCCGGGCGCCGTGCCCCGCACCGCCACCGATGCCTTGACTAGTGTCACTGTCCCCTATGCCGCCAAGATTGGCCGGCAAGGGGTGGTGCCGGCGATTGAGGCCGACAGCACCATCGCCACCGGCGTCAACACGTACCAAGGTCACTTAGTGGAGAAGGCCGTCGCCGACAGCCTGGGCCTGCCTTACACGGATCTGAATACCTTATTAGCTTAAGTCAGAAATGATATTACCTGGGACTGGCCGCACTGGCCGGTCCTTTTTTGCTATGCCGCGGTCGGAAGATTACGCCGTGGCAGAGGTAGGCTAATGCCTGGAAGACTAAGCCCAAGCCGGTCACGCCCAGCCAGCCGGCCGTCTGCCACAGGGTGGTACCCAGCAGCGAGCCCAGCGAGCCGCCAATGAAGTAGCTGAACATGAAGACCGTGTTGGTCCGGTTAGAAATGTGCTCGCCCAGATTCTGCACCCGGGTCTGGTTGGCCACCTGGCCAAACTGATTGCCCACATCCAGGAGAATGATGCTGAGGACGAGCAGGACGATGTGCTGGGCCCCGACCAGCAAGAGCAGGAAAGCTGCCGTTTGCAAAAGCAGCCCGATGAGCACCAGATTTCTATCTGAAAAACGATCGGCCAGCCGACCGATGAGCGGTGCCGCCAAGGCGCCAAAGAGCCCAAAAATCGCCAGCAGCCCCGCTTCCCGAGTGCCCCAGTGATAAACGGGGCTCGATATGTAGAAAATCAGCGTGGACCAGAAGATGGAAAAAGTACCGAACATGAAGAAGCCGTTGGCCGCCGCCTCTTGGAGCACCCGGTGGGTCTTAATGACGCCGGGAATCGTGGCCAGGGTCTGGGTATAACTGAGGCCGTGGTGGTTGGGCCGGCCGGTGTCGGGCAGCGTGCAAGCCAAGATGACGGCCAGGAGCAGGATGACCACCACCGCAATCAGGTAGATGGACTGCCACGGCCAAATACTGGCGACGATGCCAGAGACGGTCCGGGACAGCAGAATGCCCACCAGCAAGCCGCCCAGGAGCGTCCCCATCACCCGACCGCGCTTGGCCGGCCCCGCCAGAACCGCACCGTAGGGAATGATGATCTGGGGCACGATGGACATCAAGCCGATGAGAAAGGACGCTGCAGAAAATAGGGCCAGGTTCGGTGCAAAGTACGCGCCCAACAACGTCACGGCGGACAGCAGGCACATGCGGATGATCAGCTTGCGCCGGTCCACCACATCTCCCAGCGGTACCAGGAGCAAAAGCCCCATGGCGTAGCCGAACTGGGTCAGCATCGCGGCGATGCCCACCGCCCCGTTGCTGACGTGGAAGCTGGCGGCAATCACCGTCTCGATCGGCTGCAAGTAATAGTTGTTGGCCACCACGACGCCGCAGGTCACGGCCATGATGAAGATCAAGCTGCTGGTCAGTACTGGTTTCTTCTGTGTCTGATTATTCAAAATTGGAACCACCCTTCCTGGCTATTTTCCCGCAATTTGGGCGGGGCTGGCAAGGTGAGGATGAAAATACAGTGGCCACGCTTCCTCTTGACGCCGCTCCACCCGCGCGGTATGATATTTAGAGTGCTTTGGGGCTTTAGCTCAGTTGGGAGAGCGCTTGCTTCGCATGCAAGAGGTCGACGGTTCAAGTCCGTTAAGCTCCATCATTGCTTTTCCGCCAGTGACAAACGTTGAAATAACACGTTGTCGCTGGCTTTTTTCTTGCCCGAAATGTCGGTCACTGACTAATTAATCTGGGCCCTCGCCGTGTCATCCTCCAGGCGGATAGCGCATTCCCCCCGGCTCCGGTACAATGGATGCAGATAGAGAAAGGAACTGATTCACATGGGCTGTCTCGGCAATATTATCTGGTTTATCTTCGGCGGCTTCTTATCCGCGGTCGCCTGGTTCCTCGTCGGCTGTGTCTGGTGCATTACCATCGTTGGGATTCCGGTGGGCATGCAGTGCTTCAAGATCGCTGGGCTGACGCTTTGGCCCTTCGGCAAACAAGTCATCCCGTCGGATCGCACCGGCAGCCTGCTTTTGAACATCCTTTGGCTGATTTTCGGCGGGGTCGAATTGGCGCTGCACCATCTCCTGTGGGGCCTGATCTTTACCATCACCATCGTTGGGATTCCCTTTGGTCAGCAGCATTTCAAGTTAGCCAAACTGGCGCTGCTGCCGTTCGGCGCACAGATCATTTAATTCCGAGAACAAGCAAACAGGACTGGGACAAAATTCTCCCTCGACGCCGTGCCAAAGCTCCGCAAGCTCCGGCAAA
>NZ_KI271588.1:99088-102962 GCF_000469325.1 Schleiferilactobacillus shenzhenensis LY-73
CATGTCGCGGAATATGAATTTTGTCCCAGTCCCGTTTTCTCCCGCGATACTACAACACCGCGGAATCTTCTGTCTGCTTCTTCGCTTTCTCAAAGTATTCCGGATAGGCCGCCAGCACCGGCTTCACATCATCATCCACCATGTGCAGATGGTCCACGATCACCGCCGCCGCCCCTTGCGCATCGCCAGCCTTGGCGCGAGCGACGATTTCTTTGTGCTGCCGCAAGATATTGTCCCATTCCAGTCCCGGCAGTTCGAGACGCAAGTAGCGGAACCGGTCAAACTGCAGGTTCAACAACCGCAGCCAATTCCACAGGAACTCTTTGTCGGTGGCTTTGTAAAACAGCTCATGGAAGTCCTCATCCGCCCGGAAGAACTTGTCGTAGTCCCCGGCCCGCAAATAGAGCCCCTGCATCTGCAGCAGCCGCTCCAAGTCGTCAATCTGGTCCGCCGTCAGCAGCGGCACGGCGTCAGCCGTCACGCTGCGCTCGATATTCATCCGCGCATACCGGCCCTCCGCCAGAATGTTCAGGTCAATCTTGGCCACATAGGTGCCGCTTTGAGCGACCACGTCGAATAAGCCCTCCCGGCGCAGGCGAATGATAGCCTCCCGAATGGGGGTGATACCGATGCCCAGCTTATCCTCCAACCGGTGCTTATCGATCTTCTCCCCGGGCTTCAGCTGCATGGTCAAGACCATCTTTTTGAGCCCGTCATAGGCTTCGTCTTGTTGATTCACTACTGTCATCGCGTTCGCTCCTCGTTTCGTGTACCCGTTTTCTTGCCTCTTCATTGTAGTATAGCAGTTGTGAGAAAGGCAACGATTAGGCCTCGCCGCGCCCGGAATGGCGATAGTGCTGGGCCCGTTCCCGGCGGACGCGGATGATAGCCGGCGTGATCCGGTCCGGCGCCGCGGTGCGCATGTCTAAGAACGCCTGGACCTGGGCGATATACGCATCGCCTTTCTGCCAGTCACCGAAGTACCATTCCCACAGGCCGAGGATCAAGGTACGGGCGGTCAAGGCCTCCGCACTGAGCAAGACTTCCGGTATGGCCTGGATGGTGGCGCGCATCCGCCGGGCCGCAGCCATCTCGCGGTACTCGTCCAGTTGAATTTGGAAGAGTACCAGGTCGTAGTCCACCAGCGCATCGTAGACGCGGAAGGGATCAGCGTGGGGAGAAAGGTAGCGGGCACAGCTGGCGGTCATCCGGGCGGTGATCTGGGCCGTCGCGGCGTTCTGCCCAGGCTTGTCGTACAGTGCCAAGAGCATCGGGGCGAGCCGAATCTCAGTCAGCGTCCACTGCTTCGTCGTCAGCAGGTAAGCGGCATAATTCTCGATCACCGGCGTCGGCTTGCCCAACCGGCCGTCATACGCTCCCAGCATCAATCGGGCCAGGCCAGCCACGTGACGCTGGGCCGGATCCGCACTGTGCTCGGCGGTCTCGGCCAAACGGTGGACTGCAGCGAAATCCTGGGCGTGGTAAGCCTGGTCCACCGCGTCCCGCAGCTGCACCGCCGGCGTCTCTTGGTACCCCGCCGCGATGAAGCGGAACTCGTCCACGCTGATATTCAGATTATCCAGCACAGCAAACAGCTTCTCTGCGGTCATGTCGTGGCCGCCCGCTTCGAAGCGGATGGCAAAGGACCGCGAGACGACACCCGTGTAGATTTCCTTCTGGGTATAGCCTTTGCTGCGCCGAATCTGGCGCACCACCTGCCCAATCATCACCATTGACTTGCCCCTCCCATGTGCACTATTGTCCACATTTTACCCCGCTGATCCGCCAACGCAAGCCCCTATACTGAATTTAAGAAATGGGGGATGCCCAATGCGGCGCTATCTGCAAGCAGTCCGAAAACAATTAATCCTGTATATCCTGGGGGCCGCCATCGTGCAAGCCTTGACTGTCTCGGCGTCGGTCTTCAACGGCCGGATGCTGGATGCCTTGGTCCGGGGCAGTGCCCGCGCCTTTCTCACCAACACCGTCTGCTTGATGCTGATCTGGATGGGCGTAGCTGGGGGCGAGTACTTACTGGCCGTCTACCAAGCGGCCATCACCCAGAACGTGGACATCCAGATTCGCGCCCGGCTCACCGACCGGTTGGCGGCGACCGACTACGCGGCCTTCCACCGCCAGACTCTGGGGACTTATGTCTCGTGGTTCAACAACGACATCCAGCTGATCAATACCCAAGGGCTGGCAGCACTGTTCCCCGTCATCAGCGAGGTCTGGGGCACGCTGTTCGCACTGGCCATGCTCGCCTATTATCACTGGAGCTTAGCCGCGGTGGGGGCCGTCATGGCTGTGGTCATCGTTGCCGCCCCAAAGATCTTCGACCGCCGTCTGGCCAGCCGGAACCTGACCCTGACGCGGGAAAATGAAGCCTTCGTCTCCCATACCGAAGATGCCTTGAGCAGCTTCGACTTCCTGCTTCCTTATCACGCGCTGCGGCTGATCCGGGACCGAATCGTCACGGCTTCCCAGACACTGAAACAAGCAAATGTCGGTCAGACCAGGATCCAGGCGGCCGTTCAAGCGACCGGCTTGCTGGGCAACGTCATCGCCCAGGTGCTGATCATTGGTCTCAGCGGCATCCTCGCTCTCCTGCACATCGTGACCATTGGCACCATCAGCGCCACCGGGTCCCTGGCCGGCAACGTCTTCAACAACCTGGGCAATATGAGCAACTTTCTCGGCATGATCCGCGGTACCAAGCCCATCTTTGCCAAACTGGAAAACGCAAAAACCGCGTTTTCGGAACCACCCAGTACTGCTCGGGTGCAACACTCATTGACCCGCGTAACGCAGACGGTGTTCACTCTGGCGAACGTGACCTACCGTTATGGCCAGGCACCGGTGCTGACCGACGTGACCCTGCAATTCACAGCTGGAAAGAAATACCTGATTACAGGCCCCTCAGGCAGCGGTAAGTCCACCTTGCTGAAACTGCTGGCCGGGTATGACGATAGTTACACCGGCACGTTGTCATTTCGGGGGCAGGATTATCGCCAGCTGCCCGCGGGTACGCTGCAGCAGCATGTCCTGTACCTCAGTCAGCAGCCCGGAGCACTGAACACGACGGCGAGAGAGAACTTAACCTTGCTGGACGATTATTCTGATGCCGTACTGACCCAGGTACTGCTGGCCGTCGCCTTGATTCCCAACGCCGCCGCTGCCCCAGCCTTCCTGGCCACACCCGTCGGCCCCCACGGCAGCAACCTCTCCGGCGGCCAGCTCCAGCGCCTGGCCTTGGCCCGCGGACTACTCCGACACTTCCCGGTGATCCTGCTGGACGAAGGCACCAGCGCCGTTGACCCGGCCAATGCCGTGGCCATCGAACGCATGCTTCTCACGAATCCGCAACTGACACTGATCATGATTTCCCACACGGTGCACCCCGAGACGCTGCCGCTGTTTGACGACGTCATCCACTTTCCGCTAACGGCCAGCCCGGCAGTTGTCGCGCCAGGGAGAAAGGCCGTCGCCGACTGAGCCGTTATCGTTGCTGCCGGTATGAGGACCGCTTATACTAATGGTGACGAGGTGAGCATGATGAAAGATCGACCGTGGTTTACTTTTTGGTCCACATTGCTGTTAGTCATCGAACTATTCGGCACCGCCCTGCTGCACATGGCCTACCCCACCGTTTCCCGCTGGCTGCTGTTCGCCATCGTGACCGTGCCGGTGGTGATTGGGTACGTCATCTTGGCGTACTGGGCAATGAAGAAAGAAAAGCGGACACCCGCGCAGAAATAACCGTCTGTCTGCGGACCGGGTGACTCCGGGCTCCGCGGGCGGGGGCGGCGACGCGAAACTAGTGCGAAGCCGGTCCTGCGGAGCTAGTGGTGACGGCGGTTTGAGCCCGCAAAGA
>NZ_KI271588.1:103135-103440 GCF_000469325.1 Schleiferilactobacillus shenzhenensis LY-73
AGGAGCAATCTCGCCCTTGCCAAAACTCAGGCAGCCTCCTCCCTAAACATCACGACAAGTGCCTGCAAATGAAAAGTGCAGTCGGCCCCTCCGACGAATATGTCCTGGCACCGAAGACTTTACGATTGGGTAGGATGTAGGCGATTTGGCCCGGAGGCTGGCGGAGCCATGCCGGCCACTAGCTGCGCAGGACCGGCTCCGCACTTGCTCGCCCAGCCAGCCGGAGGGCCCAAATCGCCGGGCCTCGCGAATCATATCCTGGTTCACGAGGCGGCAGCGCGAAGCGCAACGCCGTACCGGCCCAA
>NZ_KI271588.1:103450-113084 GCF_000469325.1 Schleiferilactobacillus shenzhenensis LY-73
ATCGCGTACACTTTTCTCACCCCACAAAAACAAGACTGGACCAGAATTCACACGGTGAATCCTAGTCCAGTCTTATTTCTATCTCAACCTTATTCGTTCACCGCACCCGCAGCTTCCACGCTGCCGGTGTCCTGCATGCTCACCGACCGGGCCGGCAAACCGTTGACGGCCCGGTAAACGGCACGCTCGACGTTGACGATAGACAGGGTGTTGGCCACGGCGAAGGGCCGGTCGTACTGCTTGGCCAGGGCCACCGCCGTCTGGGTGGAATGGTGCGACGCCGCCGTGGGAATGAGAATCACGTAATCGGCGTGGCGAATCATTGTCGGCAGCTGACTGTAGGCATTGCTCTTGGCGTCAAAGTGGGTCAGGCGGCCGTTATGCTGCTTGAGCATCGCCACCACGTTGCCGTCGTGTTTGGGCGCCCCGACGATCAGAACCGTGCCGCCCTTCAAGTCGTAATCCAGGGTCACTGGCTCCGGCTCGGTCTGGGGGGCCGTCGTTTTCTTGACGGCTTTCTTCGCCGGTGCCGGCTCCGGCTTGGTCACCAGCGGCGCACTTTCTTCCAGCGGATGGATCCAATAGATCTTCCCCGCCCGCGGGTCTTGGCCCTGGTACCAGGCAAAGTCCACCAGCTGCCCGGCGTGGAGCAGCGGGTAGCGGTGCGGATCGACGACGAACGTGAAGGTCTCGCCGTTGCTCGGATCCACCAGCGGGGCCTGGGTGTAAGCGTGGCGCAGCACCAGCTGACCATTCTCGTCCTCTTCGGCGGGAATGTACGTCAACCGGTAGATATGGTCATGATACGTGGGGTCGGCCGGCTTCAGGATCTTGAAGAAAGGCGTGTCGTCCCCTTCCTTGGGCACGATCTCCACGGTCTCGCCGCCCACCAGGTGCAGCTTGCGCACCAGCGACTCACTGATGTAGCGCCCGCCGGCGGTCGCCCCGGCCAGCTTGCGCTCCACCAGGGCTTGCGGATTGGCCGCCGGCTTACGGGGCGGTGGGGTGGGCCGGGTGATGCTGGTTAGTTGAAAGGGCTTAGTCTCCTCCGACTTCAAGGGTGCCGGGTGCGGCGCAGTACCGCTGGGCGCATCGCCGCGTTTAGCCGCCAATGCCGTGCGCGCCTTGGCGGGGGCATCGTCGCTGCCGTCGTCCCGATCGTTGGCGTGGGTCGCGTAGGTCATGGCCGCTGCCAATTGGGCATCCGTCATCGTGACATCCTTGCCCGGATCATAATCGGACAACACATTATTCTTGATGTACGTGAACAACGGCAGGTCGAATTTGCGGGTGAAGAAAAGCGTCCGCTGCATATCCCGGGGGAAGCGGTGCTCCGTCCGCTCTTCCACGATGTCGACGATTTGCCGTATGGTTTTCGCCATCAACGGCACTTGCAGGAGCAAAGCGTTGAAGGACAGGTCGTGAATCGTCGGCCGCGGGGTCACTGGCGGCGGTAGGGGCGGCGGGGTCGTATTATCCGTCGGGGCATTAGCGTAAGTGCGGTTCGCTTCCACCGGCGGCGCCGCCGGACTCGCGGGAGTGGCCGCCGGTGCCGCTGAGCTTGATCCCGCCGGTGATTGCGCTGGGCCGGCCGCGGGCTGCGTTCCTGCGGATTGGTCTGACAACCCTGCCGTTTTGGCCTGGTCCGCGGTTTGATTCGGTGCCGCCGCTAGTGATTCGGCGGGACTGGCAGCGGCCGGTGTACTTTCCGCTGGCCCGTCTTCTTTCCCGGCCGGCCGTGCCGGTGCGGCCGGCATCGGGTTGGGGGTAGGTGCCGCCGGCTTTTCTTCCTTCATCCGATACACCGGAATGGCGGTCTCTTCCGGGCCTTCGTCCAACCGGTCGCGCAACTGGGTCAGTGTATATATCCCCAGACTGTGCAAATAGGCAGCCATCCGTCGATCGGATTCGGCCTGCAATGGCTGGAGTTTTTCCCGTAAGGCTAGAATTTGCTGGTCTAAGTCATCTGGTCTCTCCATTTCAAATCACTCTTTCTAGTATCGCTGCGATGGGGAATTAATAACCTCCCCTGACATGATACATACGCAAGAACATGACGAATCGTTTGATTAATTTTTGAATGAATGAATCGGTGCGGGAATGTGCCCGCCCCGGGCGATGAATTGGGCCGAAGACGCCGGGTTGACGGCCATCACCGGGGCTCGGCCGAAGATGCCGCCGAATTCCACGGTGTCGCCGACCTTGCTGTCGGGCACGGCAATCAGGCGGACGGCGGTGGTCTTGGCGTTGATCATGCCGATGGCCGCCTCGTCGGCGATCATCCCGCTGATGCTGCTGGCGGGGGTGGAACCGGGAATGGCGACCATATCCAGTCCCACGGAGCAGACAGCAGTCATGGCTTCCAGCTTTTCGACGGTGATCTGACCAGCCGCCGCGGCTTCAATCATGCGCCCGTCTTCAGAAACAGGGATGAAGGCGCCGGACAAGCCGCCGACGCGTTCTGCGGCCATGATGCCGCCTTTCTTCACTGCATCATTGAGCAGTGCCAGGGCCGCGGTGGTCCCGGGCGCACCGACGGAACCTAAGCCCATCGTCTCCAAGATCTCCGCCACGGAATCACCAGGGGCCGGTGTGGGCGCGAGGGACAAGTCAACAATATTGAAGGGCACGTGCAGCCGTTCCGCCGCCACCTTGCCGACAAACTGGCCCATCCGAGAAACCTTGAAAGCCGTCTGCTTGATGGTCTCGCAAACCTGGGCAAAGTCCGCATGGGGCACCTGCGCCAAAGCCCGCTGAACGACGCCCGGGCCCGAGACACCGGTGTTGATGGCCGTGTCGCCCTCGGAAACACCCCAGAAAGCACCGGCCATGAAGGGATTGTCCTCCACCGCATTGCAGAACACGACCAGCTTCATGGCGTTGGTCGCCCCGGTGGCACTGAGGTCCTTGATCACCTGGCCCATGGTCCGCACGGCATCCATGTTCAGCCCGGCCTTGGTCGACCCGATATTCACCGACCCGCAGACCCGGTCGGTCATGCTCAGGGCCTCCGGGATGGAGCGCATGAGCAGCTCGTCCGCCGGGGTACTGCCAGACTGAACCGTGGCGGAATAACCGCCGATGAAGTCCACGCCCAGCGCCTTGGCCGCATCGTCCAGCCGGCGGGCAATCAGCCGGAAGTCCGGATGCGGATCAGCACCGGCGAGCAAGGCCACCGGGGTAATACTGATGCGCTTGTTGACGATGGGGACCCCGTATTCGGTCTCGATGTCATCGGCCACCTGGACCAGGTGAGCGGCCTTCTTCATAATCTTGTCGTACACCCGCTCGGCTGTGGCCCGGGTGTCGCCGGTAATGCAGTCTAAGAGAGAAATGCCCATCGTGATGGTGCGAATATCCAGCTTTTCTTCACTGATCATCTGAATGGTATCAATTATCTTCTGCTTCTCCATGGCAGCGCTCCTATAACGACGACATGGCGTCAAAAATCTCTTGGCGCTGAATGCGGATGGTGAGATCTTGGCTGCTGCCGAAGTCGGTCAAGGCCTGTTGAATAGCCTTGAAGTCGGCATCGGCGGGGAGCGCGGCGAGAAGCATCATCGTGAAACTGTGTTCCATGATCGTCTGGGAAATATCCAATATATTGATGTTCAAAGCAGCCAGCTTGGCGCTGACGCCGGCAACGATGCCGACCTTGTCCTGGCCGACGACGGTAATGATGGCGTGCATAAGATCCACTCTTTTCTTAATGTGTTGGTGACAGTGTTGGTTATCCGTAGCAAGCAGTTGACGAGCGTATTCGGCTACCTCATCGTCCGAGTCATTTTGCCACTGCGGGCGTTTAGACCGCAATTGATCATAATCTGGATCACCCGGAAACAGATAGCCGAGTTGGTGTGCAACTTCCGTTATCTGCTCATCGGATAAAAGGTGATCAATTTCTTCATGGGAGAATTTGCCAAAACCTTTTGGCACTCTTTTACTGGTCATTTTTACAGCCGCCCTTCTAGATCAACCTCAAGTTTGAGATGGTTTCGAGTCGTCGAACGCATATTTCTCGGCCGTTTGCAAAATTACTTGACCGGGACACAAATGGACTGTACGTGTCCATCTGGAAAACCGCGTAATCATGAACAAGTCTCTTTTGAATCAAGTATTCGATTAGCCAGCCATCTTCGTTATCTCGGTAGCTTGCCCCAGGTGAAAATGGCATACGAGCATGGATGTATAATCCCAGTCGTGCTTTGAGTTCGACGAAGTTGTCATATGGCTGGTAATCTGTGAAATCACAGACATCGTCTTCGTATACATCCACTTTGAATTGTACAACAGCGGTCTTAGGCTTGCCATACTTTGGCCTGTTCGACCAAGGTTTTAGGCGGTGCATGTCGGCTTTCAACGCCACATACACAGCAGCGTTATATTCCGCAGTCGCAAAGGGCCTGTCGGTTGCTTGGATATAACCGTAGACCCCACTTCCTAAATCTCCGGTCCAGCGGGGAAAGTGATCCGCACTGAATCCGTATTTCACTATTTCTCGGGCATTGGTGAAGCTCGTGCCGTGGTATCCAATGATTAACATACTCGTCCTGCTTTGCGGTGATTACGCACAATATTAGATACGTAAATTGGGGCTCAATTTAAACAGAACTGCACGCATTTTTTCGTCAATTCTCTATTCTGGATAAGTGAACCGCCAGAACACCAGTCTCGACTTTTCTAGTCGTGCAATCCCTTACTTCTCATCTTTCTTTGCTATACTGTTCCCAGGTACAGTAGGAAATAATGTAGACAAACGTAGGCACTGCCTAAATCATTACGGGCGCTACTGCTCGCCCAATCTCAAAACACGTGACGACAATTCTTAGTATCGCCCACGCCCATGGTGGCGCCCAGGGTCAACGCTTTGGCGAATTGCCGCTTATGTTTTGCTGAAACAGGAACCGGTTGGACTGACGGCATCTACCAGTGCCGCCACTCTCCGTATGCGAAACAACGTTACTTCTTGGTTTTGACGAGTTTGTCGGTGAAACCTTGACCCTTGCGGCCAATCACATAGCTGGCGGCTTGGTGCCGGTTCAGCCCTTTCTTCTGGCCATACTTCTGAATGCCAATCTTGCTCGTGTTGTAGGCGGGGACGCTGATGACCTGGACGGCGTGCCGGTAGGCAATGTTGTCTAGCCAGAAGCCATACAGATGGTCACCGAAGGAGTGCACCATGCGGTGATAAGCCTTATCTTTGCGTGATGTCCCTGTCACGCTGGCGCGGGTATTCGTGAAACTCAGTTTTTCCTTGATGATGGTCTTGTTCTTGCTGACGGCTAATTCCACGATCGTGTGCAGCTGCTGTTGCAGCTCTGTGCGAAACTTGTTGCTGTCCTGGCCCATGTGGGGCAATGGGTATTTTCGGAAACCCAGGATATTGCCGGTAGCGTTGGTCTCACATAACTGGATGAACCCATAGTTGTAATCCAACCCCAGAGTGCCCTGGCTGGTTTCTGTCACTGGTGCATTCATCATGGTGAAGACGATTTGCAGATAGTAACGGTTCCTATTCTTCTTTCGCTTTCGGATGATCCGAATGGTCAGCGGACTGGTGTGTTCCGCTAGAATCTCATTCAGGCGGTCTTGCTGGTACTTGATCTTGAGGTGCTGGATGACGTAGTACTTGTCTTCTGGGGTGCTGTACTTTAGGCCTTTGCGTACCTTGAGAGAATACGTATCGTCCTCCGCATGGTACGTCAGCTGAGCTTTTTGATTCCCTGCGGTTTCGTCCTGGGCACCGACGTAGACGACTTGGTTATTGCGCTGCGCTTGGTACGCATGGAGCGCTTGCTTGCGGTGTTTGAACTCGTGCCGCCGGGGATGGGACAAGCCTTTGAATACTTTGCGGGTCCCGTAACACAGCTTGATGTTGCCTTGATCCAGCCGCTCTTGGGCGGTCTGGTTCTTCTGAACTAACCGATTCAGCTTGCACTGCTTGTGATAAATGCTCTCTAGAAAACGCTTGGCCTGCGGGTAAGTGGCATCAAAATAGTTGTTCTTGGCGGCTTTCTTCTTCATTTTGAAGATCTGCTCGCGCAGTGCTTTGATCTTAACGGCTCGCTGCTTGATTTGTGTTTTCGCCAACTCTTTGCCAGCTTCGATACGGCCCTTCGCCGTCTTCAAGGCACTGTTGACCATGCGGGCATCCGCTGAGAATTGAGTTTGATAGTGGCTTTTGTTCTTCAGCTCCTTCATGTCACCGCCGTTCTGTAAATCGTAGGTTGCGCGGTGGGCGATGGCGTTGAAGTCCGTAAATTCACGGGAAAACTGCCGGCGGTCAAAGTTGGGATCATCGATGACTGTCTCGATGGTGTAGGCGTGGGGATCAATAGTCTCGGGCATCAGGGATTCAACTCACTTCTTGATTGTCGAGGGAGGCAACGTTTCAAGTTTTCTGGTAAGAATGTGAAAGTGGCGATGGCACTGGCGGAACACGCTTAGTTCAGGCATTAGAACGTATGTTTTATCTCTGCTTTCAGTATAACAAACGGGTCTCACAGCCCGTAACCGTTTTCCACAAAGAATTTTCGGAATCATTGGTTGAGAATACACGTTTGCTTTTGTTAAGGACATTAAACCCGGCCTTGTTTATAGACAAATAGGTCTGATCTTTACATTTGCCTATGAATCAGTACAACTGTTGACTACACCTAACCGATCAGCCAAAATAAGAGACTCAGTACTTTGCTGAAGCAATACACGTGCCCAGTCACTTTCCCGGGCGAAACGATTCGTCCCGCGTCATCACAGTATTTTTAAAAGAACATACTAAAAAAGCCGCAGTGCAGAACGCTGCGGCTTTTCTGAGCCTTGGTTGAAAAACGGCAACGCAGTACTGGTGCGTTCTCCGTACCATTTTTTCACACCAGCCAATAAATTGACACGTACATCAGCGTGCTCGCAATAATCACCATAAAGTGCCAGATGAAGTGGCCTTCCTTGAGCATCTTCATGCTGTAGATACCGGCGCCGACGGTGAAAACCACACCGCCGGAGACGAGGAACCAGAAACCGACCGGGCCGAGGCTGTGCCAGAGCGTCGGGGCTGCGGCGATGCACAGCCAGCCCATAATAATGTAGAGCATGGTCTCGATGTTCTGGTGGGGATTGCCGCTGACGATGTGGATGACGATGCCAGTGATGGCACAGAACCACTCCACCGCCAGCATCACCCAGCCGGTCACGCCGCCGATGGCAATCAGCGTGTAGGCCGTGTAGGTCCCAGCGATGAAGAGATAGATGCCGGAGTGGTCAAGGATCTGGAATAGCCGGGCGGCCTTGGTGAACGCCAGGGCATGACAGAGGGTGGAGGCGAGGAAGAGGTTCAGCAGTGTGATGCCGTAAATCACCAGTGCCGTCATCTCCAACGGACCGGCATGGTGACCCGCCGCACGCAGCCAAAGCGCCGCCACCAACCAAATACTGACCAGGAACCAGACGCCATGGGAAACAGCGTTTTTCACTTCGTAATGGATCTGGTAGCGAGATACGTGATGATTTTGGTTTTCCAAAATGTTGCCACCTCCGACAGTTTGTCACACACCTAGATTTCAAATCTACGTCATCTATTATGATAGCCGCTTGGCCACGAAATGTCTACGGCCGTTAGTACTTCTTATCTACTTTTTGGGCAGCTGACCCACATTGTAATGCCGCCACGGTGCGCTTTCTCTCTTCTCAAGTAGCGGTTGAGCCGGCCGCTCAAGCAACGCTTGATAGGCAAGCCGGCGGGGCTGCGGTACATTATAGCCAACAGCCGTTGGCCAACCGCTGCACGACAAATGAAGAAAGCTGGAATTCTCATGATTATCTTCGATGCCAATCGGATCGGCAAGAAAATTGCCGCTGCCCGGAAAGAAAAGAACATGACCCAAAACGACCTCGCCGACCAACTCGGTGTCAGCTACCAAGCTGTCAGCAACTGGGAACGCAGCCGGTCGCTCCCTGATATCGACAAATACGCCGACCTCGCCCGTATCCTGAACCTGGACCTCGACGACCTGCTGAATAGCCAAAACGCTCAGCATACCATCCAGATCATTCAGGACGACGATGCGCCATTGGACGCTGATACACTGGCGGAAGCCGCCCCGGTGATGAAGCCGGCGCAAGTCGACGAAAAAGCCGACGATGCCGACCTGTCGGCGGTGCACTTGAAAGATATTGCTCCCTTTCTCTCCAACACAATGGTGTTCAAGCAACTGATGAAGCACCGGGACGATCCAGACTTTCTGAAGCTTGCCCGGGAAATGGCGCCGTTTTTGGCTGACGAGGACCTCGCCAAGATCGTCGACAAATACGTCGTACCCGGTCTGCCGGCCACGATGGACACGTTGAAGAAGTTCTTGCCTTTCCTGCCGGACGAAAAGAATGACGCCCTCCTGCGGCAGATCTGGACAGATCCCCAGGTGGATGACCGCGCCAAGCAGAAGTTCTATCCCTTTGTCAGCAGCAGCGTGCTGAAAGAACTGCTGGCGCAGACACCGGACGACACCGCCGCGGTGATCAAGGCCGCTCCTTTCTTAGATGACGCCGACATTCAGGCGTATTTCCAGGCCTGGCAGCAGGACACGGCAAAGGCTGCCGCGCTAAAAAAACTGGCTCCCTTCGCTGCCAGCAGCACCATCGCGGATTATATCCGCTATCTGCTGCATAGCGGTGCCGACAAAGCCGCCTGGCACCCGTTCTTGCAGTTCCTGGATGACGATGACTTGCTGTCGCTGGGGAAAGACTAACAAGAATGCATCATCAAGAACCATTTTGTCTGAGCATAAGCCAAAAAGGCTCGAACGGATGTTTGTTTTCCGCCCGGGCCTTTTTTCCTGCTCTCGACCGCTAATCTAGAAAAAGTGCTGGAGTCCGTCAGAAATCTGCCGCATGGCACTCTGACTAACAACCCCTGTCACTTTCCCATCGCTGCGTTTTGTTAAATCAACTGACCGAACGTGCTGCAGTAACGCAGTACCAGACACTTTACCCGCCTTGACTTGGATGAATAGTGGTGAGTCACGATAACGATCTTCTTCAACATACTTGGCAGAAGAGCTAATGGGCACAACAATGACGGTATTGAAATATCTGTTGTAATCATCGTTGCTCACCACCACGCATGGTCGATTCTTTTTTTGTTCGTTCCCCTGCGCAGGATCCAGGTCGACGTACAGCACGGTGCCTTGGGGGAATGCCCTCATCAGTCGATCACCTCGCCGCCAACGTCAGCGCCCCAGTCGACTTCAGGAGTCGACAAATTTCCATACTGTTTTTCCTGCTCGTGGACGACTGCCCAAAAAGACGGCTTCTTTTTGGGGGTAATCGTAATCGATCCATCACTCTGGAGAATAAACTGAAGCTCGTCGTGTTCCCCAAGATGCAGCTCCGTCCGGACCGACTTGGGCACGGTGATTTGGTTCTTGGTGGTGATTTTAGCCGAAGCCAGTATCTTGCGCTTGATCGTACTGTCCATTGTCTTCGCTCCTTACTAATTCCTTACGTTTATTATACCCGCTAGACTCATCACGATTCAACTAAACAACCTGAGCCCGCTGGTGCCCGCCAAATAGCTGCACCAAAAAAGGGACTGGGACAAAATTCTCCCTCGACGCCGTGCCAAAGCTCCGCAAGCTCCGGC
>NZ_KI271588.1:113259-114513 GCF_000469325.1 Schleiferilactobacillus shenzhenensis LY-73
TCTACAAGGTTTAGTAACTAAAGTGGTACTTCGTATACACGTGTTTAATCTCGTTGGGCCCGACAGTGATATTCCCGTAATTCGGGTCGAACACCGCATTCGGTGCCTGTTGCGACTCCAGGGCCACCCCAATGTGGGACTGCCCAGTCTTGCCGATGTAGGGCTCGTCCGACTTGAATCCTTGCGCGGTGAAGCAGACGATGGCATTGCGTTCGGAGAAGATGTCCACGCTGATGCCGCTGTCTGCGTCGCTCAGGGTCGCCACAGGCTGATCGGCGGCGTGTTTATTCAGGACATAGACATCATCGATACCCTTTTCTGGAATGTCCTGCAGATTAGCAATGGCCTTGCCCAACGACGCCGGCTGGCTGAAGTCGAAGGGGGTGCCCTTCACCGGCGTCAGGCCGCCGGTGGGAATCTTTTCTTCATCCAGCGTCAACCGGTCATTACTGTTGATGAACAGCGTGTGGTTGCCCACCGTCATGTCGCCGGCGTTCAGGTTCCAATACGCGTGGTTCGTGGGGTTGAAGAGCGTGTCGGCATCGGCGTTGGCCGCATAGTCGATAAGTACCTCGTCCTGCTCCGTCAGCGTGTAAGTGATCGTCACTTCCATGTTGCCGGGGAAGTTGTCCATGCTGCTGGTGACGTTCTTGGTGAAGATGATGTGGTTATCCTCGATGCGGCCGTCCCAATTATAGGAATTGAAGCCGTGGAAACCGCCGTGGAGGTCATTGCCGCCCTCGTTGCGGTCGACCTGGTAGTCGGTCCCGTTGATCGTGAACTGACCCTTGCCGATTCGGCCAGCGGTGCGGCCGATGGACATGCAGAGATAAGGATTCTTCTCGACATAATCGGCGACGTGGGGGAAGTTCAGCAGGAGGTTCTGCTTGCCGGCGGCGGTGGGCACGAGCAGCTCGTACCAGTTCGCCCCGAAGCTAAGCGTGCTGAGGGTCACACCGTGTTTATTGGTGAGAGAAAACTCGGTGACGTCTTCACCGTTATAGTGGTCAAATACCTTTGTGTTCGCTGTCATTGCAGCCATGAACAACAACTCCTTTGCAATATGGAAGCACTCACATATCAGTATACCGCATGTTCGGAGCGGGCGGCAGGGAGAAAATAGGTGTCGGTCTGGCGTCGTACCCGGGTGACTACGGGCTGCACAGATTAGGAGGCAGGTTAGTGTCTGGCGTTGGCCCGGGTGACTCCGGGCTCCGCAGATTGGGGGCTGGAACGCTGTGGGCCGACTTTAAG
>NZ_KI271588.1:114523-114822 GCF_000469325.1 Schleiferilactobacillus shenzhenensis LY-73
ACGCGCGGTCTTAAAGCTCGACCTTGTTGTAAGCGGCAAGCCGCTAACAACACCTTCACAGCTGAGCCCCCATCTGCTCCGCCCTCCGTCACCCTACATTCTCGGCGACTGGAAATGTCTCGCTCGATACGAAACTCAGGCAACCGACTCCCGGCACATCGCGACAATCGCCTGGGAGGATAAAGTTCAGACGGGACCGCCGGCGAATGTGACTTCACGCTGAAGACTTTACAATTGGGAAGGATGTAGGCGATTTGGGCCCGGAGGCTGGCGGGCGTCAGTGGCCAAGTTGGTCTTAG
>NZ_KI271588.1:114883-123651 GCF_000469325.1 Schleiferilactobacillus shenzhenensis LY-73
ACTTTGTCAAAAGGCTCAAAGCTGTGCCGGCCACGTTCCACGCCCAGCCAGCCGGAGGGTCCAAATCGCCGGGCCCTGCGGACCATACCTTGGTTCACGAGTCGGCAGCGCGCAGCACAACGCCGTATCGGCCCAAATCGCCGGGCCTCCAACGCTTACGCCTGGTGCACCCAGACCATCATCTCGCCCGGCGCCCGGTTGGCCCAGGCAAAGTACGGGATGAAGGTCAGCTGCTGCTTATGGGTCAGCGTGGTTGCCGGGGTGCCGTAGAGGCTGCCCGCCGGTGTGGCAGCGTCGGTGTGCAGGGCGTTGGCCGTGATCTTCATGGTCGGAACGGCGAAGGTCGTGTCGTCTGGCGTGACGGTGAATTCCGGTGTAGCCGGCAGCGTGTTAGCCTGCAAGTGGCGGCCGTTGTCAGCTTGTTCCAAGGTGTAGACCACCGGTCCGCGCTGGATGGCAGTCTTGCCCACATCGTCCTTGATCCGGGAATCGGCGTGGACCATCTGCACACTCATGTCCAGCGTCAGCTTGATCTGCGTGGTACTGATCCAATTTCTCTTCATCTTCAAGTAACCATGGTCCAGCTCGGCTGCCAGGGGCTGGCCGTCCACGGTGACCGTGTACTGGTGGCGGCTCCAGGCCGGGATGCGGATGGCCACGGTCGTCTCCACGGCTTGGTCAGCGGTAATGGTGAACTGCACGTCGCCGGACCAAGGGAAGTTGCCAGTCTGCTTGATCGTCAAGCCGTTGTCGAAGGTGGTCTCATTGCCGATGAACTGGTCGGCGTAGATGGCGTCGTCCGTGACCGTGTAGATGTACTGATCGACGGAGGCCACCAACCGCGCCAGGTTCGGCGGGCAGCAGGCACAGCCGAACCAAGCCGCGCGCTGGACCTTCACGTGGGACTTCATGGGATCGTTCTTGCTGGCTTCCGGGTCGACTTCCAAGGGATTCACATAGAAGAAATGCTCGCCGTCCAGGGACATGCCAGAAATGGTCCCGTTGTAAAGTTCCCGCTCCAGCACGTCGCCATAATCAGCGTCCTGACGGGCGTCCCGCATCTGCTTAGCAAAGAAGGACATGGCGCAGGACGCACAGGTCTCGGCGTACGCCGTGTCGTTGGGCAGGTCGTAATCGAAGGTGAAGGCTTCCCCCTTCGGCGCAGAGGAACCAACCCCGCCGGTCACATACATCTGCCGCTGGGTGATGTCTTCCCACAACCGCTGACTGGCCGCCAAGAGGCTCTGGTCACCGGTCTGCCGCGCGACATGGGCCATGCCGGTGAGCAGGTAGACCATCCGGACGGCGTGGCCCTCCGCGCTCTGCATTTCTCGTACCGGCACATCATTCTGGAAGTAGGACGCTTCGGGATCCGGCTTGCTGGCATCGCCGTAGTAGGGGTCCTCGATCTTCTTAGCTTGCACATTCTTAAGCTGTTCTTCGAAGAAATTGTTGGGCCGGGTGCCCCGCTGGTCGATCATATACTTAGCCACGCGGGTGTACTTCGCATCGCCGGTCTCGTCAGCCAGCTTGGCCAGGGCCAGTTCAACTTCCGGGTGACCGGGATAACCGTGCATCTTGTTGTCCTCAGGGCCAAAATTAGCGTCGATACAGTCGCCCATCTTCTTGGCAATGTCCAGGGCCTTCTGATTGCGGGTGGTCTGGTAGTAGGCCACCCCGGCTTCAATATAGTGACCCATGACGTACAGTTCATGGCTCAGGGAGACATGGGTGAACTTGTGCTCCGGCGCTTCAATCTGAATGTACGTATCCAGGTAGCCGTCCGGTTCTTGGGCTTGGGCGATGATGTTGATGAGGCTGTCGGCGATGCCTTCCAGTTCCTTGTCGGGGGCGTACCGCAACGCATAGGCCACCGCCTCCAGCCACTTGTAGACGTCAGAATCCTGGAACCAGAAGCCGTAGAAATGGCCCTTGCTCAAGCCCGCCGCAATCTTCAGGTTCTCAACCGCATGACTCTTCTCCACGGCGTCATAGGCATCCGCGTTTTCCTTCTCAATGGCAATTTCCTTGTCGTCGTTGATCACTGACCACTGGTAAGGAATCAATTTATCCTTCACAATCGCTCGGTATTTTGTCCAGAATGGATCGGTGACCTTGATATGCTCGATTTTCATTTGCGCTGTCCTCCTAATTTGTATCAATACCGTTAGTTTAAGGGCTTTCACAGGCTGAGAGAACTGCTATACTGATAGAAAAGGTGGACAAATCTGACTTGTTCGTGAAAGGATGGCCCGATGACATGCAGTTCTTGAATTTTTCTCTAGAAGCCCCGCTAGCCTATGCTTCCTGCGGTGAATTCACCGCCGAGCTGGGCTGGCAGCACCACCGTTACCAGCACGAAACAGACACGGAGATTCTGGTCGGCCTCAGCGGCCAGGTCTTTCTGCAAGTCAGCGGCGAAACGTTCACGCTGGAAGCCGGTGACGTGCTGACGGTATTCCCCCACGAAACCATCCAAGGGACCCGGCAAACGGTGACGCCCAGCACGTTCTTCTGGCTGCACGTCGTCGCTCCGGCGACGGTGACCGCCCAGCCGGCCGCGAACGCCCTCACCCTGCCCCGTTTCTTCCACCTTCAAGCGCAAGAAAAGGCCGTGGTCAACATCCACCAATTATTGGATGTCAGCCACAGCCATTATCTCGTCCCCCGCGCCGCCGATTACCAAGCCACGATGCTGTTCATTGAGCTGGCCAACGACGCCGCTCAGCAGCGAGCCGCCAGCCCGAGCCACCAAGGCATCAGCAACCTGGTGCGGGAGTGGATCCGCACCCACATGGCCGAGCCCCTCACCGTCACGGCCATCGCCGACCGCTTCCACCTGAATGCCAGCTACCTGACCCGCATCTTCAAGCGGGCCACGGGCATGAGTATCCAGGAATACATCAGCAGCGTCCGCTTGGACTACGCCCGCTACCTGCTGCTCACCACCAGCGAACCGGTGGCCGCCGTCGCCCGCCAAGCGTTCTTCAACGACCCCAAGTACTTCAGCCGGCTGTTCAAGAAGAAATTGCAGCTGACGCCGAGCCAGTACCGGCAGGCGTACACGCATACCTTCTTGAATAACCAGCAGGTCGATCCGGGGGTGGACGTGGCGGCACAGGTGGCCCAGTTGGAGAACAAGCAGCGTTAGGTTGGATGGCGTTCAATTCATTGGTTCCCACGGAATGACAAATTAGCGGTCAGTGCTTATAGGTTTCAAAATCCGTGTCGACCGCTAAAATATAGACGACTGTATTAATCATTCCACAAATCACCCGACCTAGTTTATTCAACCTAAAGACCCAATAACCCGTTTCCAAGTGTTCATCGAAGCCCATTGAATGGAACTTTGGATCAACACGAAAACGAACCTCGGTGAAGGGCATTAACTCAAATCCCTGTTCCCGGTTTCGATTCATCACCTGTACTTTTCGATCAGTGGACAAGGCTTCCACCTTCTTTAACAGCTTCTGTGAAAACTTACGGTCGCGCTTCATCAGCGCATCCAAAGAATATTTCTGTTCATGAGTGATGAACGAAAAGTTGAAGGCGAGGTACTGGTCAGCGTCTGAATGTTGCGTATCGGTGAGTGACGGCATCTTCCTTCGACCAGAAGAAGCGATTATGTGCGGTGATTTTCTAGCCATATGCAAGTACGTGTTGTTCGAAATACCGTTTGAGCACGCCTTGATCAATGACGTTATCCTCGCGCGCCCTCGCCTCTATCCATGGTGTCTGCTTCTTAACCGCTTCACTCAGCTCATTCGTTGACCAGTCCCAAAATGCATCGTATGCCGCGCGCACGGCTTCCCGGCTATGCTTGTCATCATCCACAATCTGTGCTGAGACCCCATTGTGATGAGCAAACGGATCGAGTGCTTCTCTTTTACCGCTGAAATGCCGCTGCACGGAAGCCACTTTAGCCCCAAATACCCATGCCGTCATGGGCTCTGAAAAGAGGAGCTCATCGTTGGCGGCCAAGTGATAGCCCTGTGCAACGTACAAGAGATTCATCAGTTTGATTGGTGTTAACACATCAACCAAAGGGTTTGTCTTCACGTCGGCAGCATTCGTCAAAATAAACCAATCCACAACATTTTTTACATCCATTATTTTTCCTCCATCCTACGAATCGGTGGTTACTTTCCCGTCACTAATACATTACGCAAAAGCACCGTCATATTTAAAAAAGCGGAGAAATTTTCTATTTTGCACGTGTACACGTACTGTACCCCCATGACTAACGCAACCAAA
Organism: Schleiferilactobacillus shenzhenensis LY-73; assembly: GCF_000469325.1. Taxonomy (GTDB): domain Bacteria; phylum Bacillota; class Bacilli; order Lactobacillales; family Lactobacillaceae; genus Schleiferilactobacillus; species Schleiferilactobacillus shenzhenensis. The sequence continues at coordinate 119,138 of NZ_KI271588.1, forward strand.
AGAGACAGACAGTCCTGGTCATTGACTCCTCATCCTGTAAGCCTAACTTTTCACAAAGCTAAAATGATACCAGAGGATTAATGCCGATACGAAGAGAAATGGGAATCCACCGCAAGGACATAAAATAGATTGTCGTCAATCTTCACAAAATGCACTGGCTTATTGAGGTTCGGTTTTCTGAGCTGACCGCCTCGATTACCCATGAGCCATCACATGCTCAGCAAAATAGCGGCCCAAAACTCGCTGGTCAATGATTTGTCCGCCATTTGCGTCTAGCCAAGGTTTTTGCATGCGAATAATGGTCATCAAGTCACTGGCCGATGTGCCGCCATAGGCTTGATTCACAGAATTCACGGCTTCGCCCGCTTCGGGATCTTTCTCCACCTCATGGTAGTTATTCCGATCGTGCTCCCGAATTTTACCGGCCACATAATTGCGGCCATCGAAGCGCGTATACACGCTTTTAATCAGTGCGCCGTACTTCCACGTCACCATTTGTTCGTCGAACAGCGGCCGACCCGTTTCAGCGAGATTAACCCCTTGCGCAAAGTACAGCAGATTCATCAGCTTGACCAGGGTTAAATTTTCAGCAGCCCGATTTTGGTGAACATCAACAAAGTTGGTCACCCGAAACCAGTCAACTAGTTTATTCACATCCATCATTAGTTCCTCCTTTTCACGAATCAACGGGTAATCCTGCCCGTCATCTATACATTACGCAAAGTGACGGCAAAGGTGAAAAATTAAAAAAAGTCCCTTGTTTGCATGTGTACACGTATTTTACCCCATTACCGCCGCAACCAAAAGAGACAGGCCGCCTCGGGAAAACTTATCCCTCGCACCTGTCTCGATCAATCGAATGCTAACTGATTATTAGGATTCTCCTTGTACCGGTTTGCTGGTCATTCCTCAGCGTCCTTTGCTGAGGAATGACCAGTCCAGTCAGTCGTTGGACTTCAACGCCTCCACCATATCCACCCGCTTCAGCCGCCAGTGGGTAATCCCCATGACGATTCCGGTGAACGCGATCATCAGCACCGTCGCCACCGCGTAGCCGCTGAAGCTGATGTACAGCGGGAAGATAACTTGCGGCGTCTCCGCCTGGTGCAGAATATACGCAGTGAGCAGATTCCCGCCGGCATAGCCGAAGAGGATACCCACCACCGTCAGGATGATATTCTCCCGACTGATATACATCGTCACTTCGTTATCGTAGAAGCCCAGCACCTTAATGGTCGAAAGCTCGCGGATCCGCTCGGCGACGTTGATATTCGTCAGGTTATACAGCACCACGAAGGACAGTACACCGGAGAGGAGAATGAAGATGAGCACCACGGGGTCCAGCATCTTGCCCATGTTGTTCACCGTCGCTTGCTGGTCCACGGTATAACTGGTGCCCAGGGCGGCGCCGCTCTTGAGCAGCTGCCGGGCCAGCGTATTGCGCTGACTGGCCGTCATGGCCTTGAACCGCACCAGCAAGGAATTGCTGACCGGCTTGGTCCCCAGAATTTTCTGGTAGGCTTGGTGAGAAAGGTACATGGTGTTGCCCACGTAATTCGTGGCAATAGCGGCGACCTTGGCGCTGCCGGTGTCCCCGGCCGTGGTCTTCACGTGAACCGTATCGCCCACCGCCAAGTTCAGCTGCTGAGCCGTCTTCTGGGTCAGGACCACGCCGCTGGCAGGCAGCGTAATGGCCGTGCCGCCCTGCTGGCGATGCAGCCCGACGTACTGCTGCATCTTGACCGGGGCGTTACTGGCAAAGACCGTTACGTCAGTCCGTTTGTGACCATGGGCAGTGAGGTCAGCGGCGTCCGCCGTCACGGCGATACTGCTGCGGTAGTGGGGATTGTCGTCCAAGATTCCCCGGGCGGCGTTCGCCTTCCCGGACCCGTCGGCTAAGCGGACGACCGCTTGATACTTGACGATCTCGCTGTACTGGCGGCCGCCGCTGGCCTGAATCGAGTTCTTGATCCCGAAACCGGTCAAGATCAAAGCGGTGCCCCCGGCGATGCCGATGATCGTCATCCACATCCGGGACTTGAAGCGGAACAGGTTGCGGTAGCTGACTTTCTGATTGAAGTTGAAGCGGCGCCACAGCGGCGTGATCCGTTCCAGGAGGATGCGCTTAGCGGACTTCGGCGCCCGCGGCAGCATCAGATCCGCCGGCTTCTCCGCCAGTTGTTCACGGACGACGATGGCGGCCGCCCCCACTGTCGCCAGCAGGGAGAAGACCGCCGCCAGTGCGGCGACGTCCCAACCAAAAGGCACCACCGGCGTCAGGGGCAGATACTCGTTCTTATATAAGGCAATCACGATCCGGGGAATCGAATAATTCCCGGCCACAGAACCGAGCACCGTCCCCAGCACCCCGGCCAGCAGCGCATAGTTCAGATAATTCAGCGCAATGCGCCACTTGCCGTAGCCCAGCGCCTTGAACGCCCCGATTTGGCCGCGGGCCTCCTCCACCATCCGGGTGACGGTCGTGAAGGTGATCAGCGCCGCCACCAGGAAGAAGAACACCGGGAAGACATTGGCGATGGCCGCAATGCGATCGGAGCTGTCGCCGTAGGCAGAAAAGCCGGGCAGGTCATTTCGCGTCTCCCACGTATAAGTCGTATGGACGGCCGCCACGGCTTTCTTCCGGCCAGCCGTCAAGGCGGCTTGCTGCGCCGCGATTTGGGGCGAGTCACCGGCCAGTTTCTTGGCCGCATCCAGCTGTTTTTGCTGGGCATCTAACTTCTTCAGCGTGGGTGCCAGCAGTTCCGCGTTCCGGTCCTTGGCCCGGGTCTTGAAGACTGCCTTCAGTTTTCTCTCCTGGATCTTGACCAGATCCTGGTAATGGTCCGTCACCGTATCGGCCGTCTGCAGCTTAGCAAAGCGGACGTTGAGCAGGCTGGCGGCGGCCAGCTTCATCTGGCTGGCCGGAATGTAGGCAAAGTAGCGGACTGTGCCGTCGCCGACGTTGGCCGAGCCGCGCTGGCTGTTGTCGATGTAGAGCGGTGAATCGGCGAAACCAACGATGGTGAACGTCTGCCGACCCAGCTTAGCGTCCGCCGGGAAGGTGTAGGTCTGGCCCAGCTTGTAACCGTAAGTCCGCTGGGCCCGGGCATCGAGGACGATCTCGTTGGTCCGGCGCGGGGCGTGGCCGCTGCGCAGGGAGAAAGCATTCAGCCGCTGCCCGGCGGTATAGCCATAGAGCGCCACCACCTGGCCGCGGCTGCCGTTCACATACTTGAACTTGACCGCTTCGGCTTGGGCGCCGGCCACCTTCTCGGCAGCCGTGACGTCCTTACCAGTGAAGCCGGTGGAAGAAAAGAGCTGCACGTCGCTGAGCCGGTCGTCCTTGACCGTCGCGTTCAGCGAGGCGTTCAGCGCCGGCCCGGTGGCCTTGACGCCGACGAAGATCAGCGCGCCCAGCAAGATAATCAGAATGATCGCGATGAAGCGCCCCAAGGAATCCTTGATGTTGCGCCACATGTACTTGGCCATTGGCTGCATCGCGCTCACCACTCAATCTCGGAGACCGGCAGCGGGGTCGCGTTATCCGCCACCGACCGCACCTTGGCATCGTTGATGCGGATGACCCGGTCGGCCATCTTGGCAATCGCCGAGTTGTGGGTGATGATGATCACCGTCTTGTGGTCCCGGTGGCTGGCGTCTTGGAGGAGAGAAAGGACCTGCTTCCCTGTCTCGTAATCCAGCGCCCCCGTCGGTTCATCGCACAGCAAAAGCTTTGGATTCTTCGCCAAGGCCCGGGCAATCGCCACCCGCTGCTGTTCGCCGCCGGACAGCTGGGAGGGAAAGTTGTTCAAACGTCCGCCCAGCCCCACTTCTTTCAGGACGGCGGTGGGATCCAGGGCATCCGGCACGATGGCCGTGGCCAGCTCCACGTTCTCGGCCGTCGTCAGGTTGGGAATCAAGTTGTAGAACTGGAAGACGAAGCCCACATCGTTGCGCCGGTAAGTCGTCAGCTGCTTCTCGCTGAACTGGGCAATGTCCGTCCCGTCGACGACGATCTTGCCGCCGCTGGGAGAATCCATCCCGCCGAGAATATTCAGCAGCGTTGACTTCCCCGCCCCGCTGGGACCGAGGATCACCGTCAGCTTGCCCTGGTCAATGGAGAAAGAAATATCATCGTTGGCCTTAATGACCGTCTCGCCCATTTGGTACCGTTTGGATTCATGCTGCACGTCAATATAGGCCATGTGTATCCGTCCCTTCATTTCATTGCTTGAACACCTTGTCTATTTAATGCCATTATGTAATACTCAAGAAAACCGCGCAAGCACATCTTGAAAGCCGAGTGTCATGAACCCGACACTTTTCGCAACGTTGTTCAATTCATGTCGGTCAACGGGCCGGGTGCCTCCGGGCTCCGCAGATTGGGGCTGGAACGTGTTGGGTGTGGTGAGACCCTCCCCGGCGCCGTGCCAAAGCTCCGCAAGCTCCGGCAAAATGGGCGGCGACGCGCAGCTAGTGCGAAGCCGGTCCTGCGGAGCTAGTGGTGGGCACGG
>NZ_KI271588.1:123789-141755 GCF_000469325.1 Schleiferilactobacillus shenzhenensis LY-73
ACGCCGACAACCAAGTCTTGACCACCACTACCCCAATCTGCTCCGCCCTCCGTCACCCTACATCCTCTGAGATTGAACAAATTGAGTCGTTACAGACGGGGAGGAGACCATCATGCCAGGAGTCAAAAATAACCGCCGGACGCAATACACCCGGCGGCAATTGAAAGAAGCGTTGATTCGGTTATTGGAACATCAGCCGTTGGCGGCGATCACCGTCACGGAGCTGTGCCGGGAGGCGGACGTTAATCGCGGGACGTTCTACCTGCACTATGCCAGCCCGGCGGCGCTCTTTGCCAGTATCGAACAGGAGCTGGTGGATACGGTCCGGCCGCTGATCCACAGCGGTACGGCGACCATCGACCAGTGGCTGCCGCCGATCCTCGAGGTGATCCAATCCGAGGAAACGGCCACCCTGATCATCATCCGCAACATCCACGCCAGTCCCCTGCTCCAGGCGGTGCTCGCCCCGGTCAAGGAAGAAACGCTGGCCCAGTACCGAGAGCTCTACCACGAGACCGACCCGGCGGTCCTGGATTACTACTACGAATTCTTCTTCAGCGGTGCCGTCCGGGTCGTCACCAAGTGGCTGGCCAGTGGCGCGCAGGAATCGCCCCAGACCATTGCCCGGGTCATTCAGAACGCCATCAGGCAAACGCCTGCTTGATGCGGTCATACTCGGCCGGGGTGATTTTCAGAATCGTGCCGTGTTTGAAGCCGTACGGGAACGAGAACTCATTGGTCGCCATCTTAAAGTCGCCTTTAGCGATGTCGGAGGCCACAAACGGTACGTACCCTTGGGCGTGCTTGGGCCCATAGTAGTCTAAGAACAGGCACCAGGTCCCGTCTGGCTGCTGGAAGGCGGTGGGCGCTTCGTACTGACCAGGCTCGAGGGTACTCATTTCTTTATCAAAACCAGGCACCCGCGTCCAGGGGCCGGTGGCCGAACCGGACCAGAACTCGATGATCGTCTCCGGGTTCGCGGAACTCTTCACGAACAAGTAGTACTTGCCGTTAGCCGTGTACATGGCAGAATCGATCACGCTGGTATCATCCTTCGCGTACAGGATCTCCGGCTCGGTGAAGTGGACGAAATCGGTGGTCCGGGCGAAGTAGATGACCTGGTTGCCGAAGTCGTTGTAGTCCACTGAGGAGGACCAGTGCAGGACGTAATTTTGATGTTCTGCGTCCCAGATGACGTCCGGGGCCCAGAGGCAGCCGAAGTGCTGATTGCCCAGTTCGATCATGCGGGAATCGCTCCAGTGTACCAAATCGTCAGAATCCCACACGACGAAGTACTGGCTGCCATGCTGGTTGATTTCTTTCCAAGAATTGTGGTATTTGGTCTTGAACTTATTGGCCAAGCTCAGGTCGGTGGCGATAATGTGGAACTTGTTGTCCTGGGTGCGGACGATGGTGAAGTCGCGGACGCCTTTCTCCCCTACTTGGCTGGTGAGGACGGGCTGACCACCGTTGGTGCCTTCCCAGTGGTAGCCGTCCCGGCTCAAACCGAAATAGCATTGCTCACCGATCGGGTCGGGCAGGGTCTCGCGGAAATGAACGAACAGGTAATTGGTCTCGGTGTCTGTCATGAATGAATAGCCTCCGTGAATACTTGATAGTGATAAGGGGCAATCTGCCCCGGCTGAGCTTCTGAAAAATACGGTGTCCAGGCGGCTGGAATCGGCACCGTCTGGGTCTCGCCGGTATGGTTCAGCACGAAATAGTAACGCTTGGTGGCGCTGTCCCGGTGGGTGATCTCCACCCGCGGCGGCGCCGTGATCGTCTCAGCGGCCACCGCCGGCAGCTGACCGACGAACTGGTCCGCGAGGGCGTCCGTCAGCTCGGTGCCCACGTAATACGCCGTCCCAGCGCCGAACCGATTCTGCGTGATGGCCGGTGTCCCGTCATAAAACTCCGATCCATACGTCGCCAGCGGCGTGGCGGTCGTCGGGGCAATCAAGTCCGCCCAGTGGGTGCCGGTGAAGGACTGGCCGGCCCAATCAACGACGACGTCTACGTCCCGCAGGCAGTCGTATTCCGGCACTGTCAGACCGAGCACTTGGCTCAGGGTCTTCCCGGGCAGGGCCGCGTCGGTCATGCACAGGTTATTCGGGTGCTTCACGCCGGTCCTCATCGTCAGTACCAGCTGCCCACCGCCCTGCACGTATGCCGCATACCGGTCGGCCAGCGCACTGGTCATCAGGTACTGCAGCGGCGCGATGACCAGGTCATACTGACTGAAGTCCGCTGTGTCCCGAATGAAGTCCACCGCCACGTTGCGCCGGTACAACGCCCCGTAATACGTCATCAGCGTCTGGGTATACGCCATGTCTGGGTGCTGGGGCTGAATGTTCAAGGCATAGTCCTGGGGATAGGAGAAAACGATCCCTACCTTGGCGCGCGGCGTCGTCCCGTTGATCTCGCGCAGCAGCGGTTTGGTCTGGTGAATGAACGCCCGGATCTCCCGGTACGCCCGCCCAGGAATCCCCGAGTGGGGCAGAATGCCGTGCCAGAACTGCTCCGTCCCCAGAGCCGAGGAACGCCAGCGGAAGTAGACGATGGCATCCGCCCCGTGGGCGACCGACTGCATGGACCACAGCGGGATCTGGCCCGGCTTAGGCAGCCGGCCCATATATTCCCACCCGGTGATCGTCGTCTGCTGTTCCATCACCCAGAAACTCTGCTGCTTGACGCTGCGGATGAAGTCCAGTTCGGCCGCACACTGGGCGCCGCGGAAGCTGGTCTGATCCGCCAGGAAGTGGCCTGTGGGATACTGGTCCTGGCTGGCGAAGTCCAGCTGCTCGCCCAGGTCGTAATAGCAGACCACCGGCGAGAAGCCCATCATATTATGGGTAATGAACCGGCCGGGGGAATACTGGCGAATGATCTGGGCCTGGAACGCGTGGAAGTCATTGATCAGGTCTGAATGACACTGCTGCCAATCCAGCAAGGCACTGGGATTATCCCCGCTGGCCGTCATCTTGGGGGCTTGGATTTGAGAAAAGTCCTGGTACCCCTGACTCCAAAACGCCGTTCCCCAGTTTTCGTTCAAATTCTCGATCGTGTCGTACTTGGCCCGCAGCCATTTCTGAAAATGGCGCTGACAGTAGCGGCAGTAGCACAGATCACCGTGACTGTTGCCCAGCTCGTTATCCACTTGCCAGCCCACCACGGTGGGATTCTTGCCAAAGTGCTGGGCGTAAGCCCGGACGAAGCGGCCAATATAGTCGCGGTAAATCGGATTCGACTGGCAATCATGGTGCCGGCCGCCAAAGTAATGCGTCCGGCCTTCCCGGTCCACCGGCTGAATATCCGGATGCTGAGCAATCAGCCAGGCCGGCGGCGCGGCCGTGGGAGTGCCCAGCACGGCGCGGATGCCGTGGGCCGCCGCCAAGTCCAGCACCTTGTCCAGCCAGCCAAAATCATACTGGCCGTCCGCCGGTTCCAGCTTGAACCAGGAGAACTCCGCCAGCCGGACCACGTCGATGCCCATCTCGGCCATCATGGCGAAGTCCTGGTCCCAGCGTTCTTCCGGCCAATGCTCCGGGTAATAATCGACCCCAAACTGAATCTTCGGTTGCATGCTTTTCTCCCTTAGTTGACCTTAATCTGGAACGTGTTCCAAGACGCCGGGGCGAGGGTAACGTGGACGCCGTCTTCGGCCAGCCGCGCCGTGGTGTTCGGCGTGATGCCCATGTGGCCGTCCTCGTTGGTCTCCTTCAAGCCGTAACCGGCCATCTGGGTGCTCAGGGCGACGCTGGCAAAGTCAAAATCGCCGGCCGCAATGGTGAAGTCTTGGGCGGTATCCAGGGACTTGTTCACGGCGAAGACGGTCACAGTATCGCCGGCATCGTTCAACACGGCCACGCCATCGACGAACGGTACCGCATCGAATTCCTTGGTCCCATACGTCTCGCTGTGCACGATCGGCGTCAGCACCGTGCCCTTGCCCAGGGTCGAGACCTGCATGAACGGGTAGAAAATGGACTGCGCCCAAGCCCCGCCGTTCTCGTCGGTCATGATCGGCGCAATGACGTTCACCAACTGAGCCAGGCAAGCCATCTTCAGCCGGTCGGCATGGTGCAGCATCGTGATCAGCATGCTGCCCACCAGCAGCGCGTCCTCGAAGTTGTAGATATCCTCCAGCTTGTGCGGGGCCTCCTGCCATTTCTCATCGTGGGCGTCGTGGTTGTTGCTGTGGTACCAGACGTTCCATTCATCCAAGGACAGATTGATTGTCTTCTGGCTGTGCTTGCGCGCCTTGACGGCGTCGCAGATTGCGGTCACGCCGCTGATGAAGGCATCCAGGTCCAGGGATTGAGCGAGGAAGTTCGGCGTGTCATTGTCCTGGTTGCCGTAATAGCGGTGGAGAGAAAGGTAATCGATGTTATCGTAGGTCAGGTCCAGCACGGTATCTTCCCAGCTGCCGAACGTGGGCATGGTCAGCCCCGAACTGCCGCAGGCGACGGTCTCGATGCTGTCGTCCACGATACGCATGGCGTGGGCGGTCTCATTCGCTAACTTGCCGTAAGCCACGGCGTCCTTGTGGCCGATCTGCCAAGGGCCGTCCATCTCGTTGCCCAAGCACCACGTCTTGATATTGAAGGGCTGCTCGGCCCCGTTGCGCCGGCGCATGTCACTGTAATAACTGCCCTTGGGAAAATTTGTGTACTCAATGAGGTTGCGGGCGGCGTCGATGCCCCGGGTACCCAGGTTAACGGCCATCATCGGCTTGGCATGGACCTTGCCCAGCCACTGCATGAATTCATGCAGACCGAACTGGTTGCTCTCAATCGTCTGCCAAGCCAAGTCCAGCCGGCGAGGCCGCTGGTCCTTGGGACCGACGCTGTCTTCCCAGTTGAAGCCGGAGACGAAGTTGCCGCCGGGATAGCGAATAATCGGCACGTTCAGCTTATTGATCAGGTCGATGACGTCCTGGCGGAAGCCGTTCTCGTCCGCGCTGGGGTGGCCCGGCTGGTAAATGCCGGTATAAACGGCCCGGCCCAGATGCTCGATGAACGAGCCGTAGATTCTTTCGTCAATTTCGCCAACGGGGGCATACTTATCTAAGGTAATACTTGATTTCACGTGAAACACACCTCTCCGCACAAATTAGTTGAATCGCTTACAAAGTCATGGTATCGTAGCCCATAGGATAAGTAAACAGGCAGATAGATAATATTGCCGGTTAAAGTTAGCCAACTGGATAACAACTAATTTCATTACCCAAACTGCTCATTACGTGGAGGAATAACAACATCATGAAAGTAGACGTCTCTCAAGAATCCGTGCCCCTCTTCGCCGCCCTCGGCAGCAAGACCCGCGTGGCGATCATTCAAATGCTGGCGGAGCACCCCGCCAACGTCAAAGAAATGGCCGCCAAGCTGCACCTGAGCAACCCGGTGGTGGCCAAGCACGTCGACCTGCTGGAGAACGCCGGCCTGATCAAGACCGAACGTATCCCCGGCAAGGCCGGCCTGCAAAAGCGCTGCACCCTGGTGGTGGAATCTCTCGAAGTGGCCTTCCCCAAGCGGGCCCCAGTCACCTACCAAACCTACCATTCATCCCTGCCCATCGGTCAATACACCAACTTCAAGGTCACCCCGCCCTGCGGCCTCGTCTCCACCAGCCACATCATCGGCGAGTTCGACGACCCCCGCTATTTCATGGATCCGGAGCGTTTCAACGCCTCGCTGGTCTGGTTCACCAGCGGCTACGTCGAATACACCGTGATGAATCCCCTGAAGACCGGCCAGCACCTGGCCATCGTCGACATCAACATGGAGCTGGGCTCCGAGTTCCCCGGCGGCAACAGCAACTGGCCCTCCGACCTGTCGTTCTTCTTGAATGGCACCAACATCGGGGAATGGACCAGCCCCGGCGACTTCATCGACAAGCGGGGCAAGTACAATCCGGCCTGGTACTCCTCCGGCGTCAACCAGTACGGCACCCAGGTCAACCTGCGGATCACCGACATGGGCTGCTGGATCAACGGCCACGCCACCAGCTACAACACCTTCGCCAAACTCAAGCTGACCACCGCCCCGCTGTGGACCTTCCGCATCGCCGCCCCCAAGGACGCCGCCCACGCTGGGGGCTGCACGATTTACGGTAAGGGGTTTGGCAACTACGATCAGAACATTGAGTTTGATTTCTCGTACACGCCGAGTAAGTGAGGGAGAAAAGAAGCCTGCCCTCGCCGCCATGCAAAACCGCCCACCTGACTGGTTGCAACCAGTATGGTAGGCGGTTTTTACTGCGATCAATTCTAGAAGAAAACCTGACCGTTTCTCGTCCTTGTTACCAAACAGACCGTTTCCCATTCGCCAGCACCTTCGGCTTCGCCGGCAGGTTCTTCAATACCCAGAACGTGCGCAGCGAGAAGAAAATAGCGACTGCGCCCACACAGTAAAACCAGGGATTGTTCTGCAGGTGAACCAAGAGCTGGCGGGGACGACGCTCCAAGAAATAGGCACCATGTGACCAAACAGACGCCCACGAACCCATCACCGATGAGTTCACAGGCGTCTCTTCTTTCACAATGATGCTGTTATTTCTGGTACTGGGCAAACAGGTGGACAAAATAGTCAGATGACAGATAGGCCAACCCCGAAAAGCCAAACAACACACCGAGGAACGCCATCATCATCATAATGTGCGGCGATACCACCCCCAGAACCACCAGGACCACTAAGACAGCCAACATTGCCAGGCTGCCCTTCATGTGGGCCAACCCCAGAAACAGCGCATTCTTGAGATAATGTCCCACTGAGTCGTCGAACCGGGCGGCCTGCGGGAATGTATAGAGCGTGGTGATGGCATACAGCAGAGTAACCAAGCTGACCATCAGCAGGAAGAACACATTATCGTGCAGGACGGTGCGCACGCACCAATAGTCCCACATGAGGAAAGCCCCCAGGCCCGCCAGTAAGACTCCCAGCACACTGCCCCGGCCCAGGTTAGCCAGGAACGCTTGCAAGAACTGACGGTAGTGCTTATCACCCTTTCCCTCAGCCATATCCAACGTGACGGTATAGAGTGCCGTTGTAGCAGCACCAATCGTGACTAATGGCAGACTGCACAGCAGCCACAGCATGTTCAACACAATCAGATCGCCCATGACACCCAGGGTCCGTTGGACAGGCCCGTCAATGCTCAGTGAAAAACGTTTCACGGTGATGACCTCCAGTCATTAGCCCTTCACAGAACCCAGCAGAACGCCCTTCTCAAAGAACTTCTGAGCGAAGGGATAAACGATAATCAACGGCAATGCTGCCAGAACCATGGTCGCCAACTCAATCGTACGGAAGTCCGCCGATTTCTGCATCGCCGCACCAACGGTGTTCGCTGCCGCAGTGTTCATAGAGTTGCCTAACTGCGAGGCGGCTTGACTGGATTTCGTCAGCGTCAGCGCGTAGTAAGACAAGGTTTGCAGCTTGGCATTCTGGGTGTAGTACAACGTCTGAGTGTAATCGTTCCACATCGCCACAGCGGTGAAGATACCCAGGGCGCTGACCACAGGCTTGGACAGCGGCACCACGATCTTGAAGAAGATCTGGTACTCACTGGCACCATCCAGTTTGGCTGATTCGAACAACGACTCCGGAATGGCCTTGAAATTGGCGTTATAGATGATCACGTTGTAGAACCCGCCGAAGAGGAACGGCAGAATGTAAACCCAAAACGTGTTGTAGATGTGCAGCTGGACGAACAGGATGAAGTACGCAATAATCCCGCCGTTCAGGTACATGCTGATGAAACCCAGGGTGGTGTACCACTTTCTCCCGGTCAGGTTCGGGCGAGAGAAGCCGTAGGCAAACATCGCGGTGATGATCGTCTGGAGGACAGTGACAATGACCGTCCGCGCCGTGGTGATGCCCAACGCCCGCAGAATCTGATTGTCCCGCAGGACCGCGTACCAGCTGGAGAACGAGAACTTGCGCATCCACAGCAGAGAGTATCCGAAGCGATCGATGGATTGGGCATCGTTCAACGAATTAATCACGGAATACCAGACCGGGTAGACCGTAATGATCATAATCAGCACCATAACGACCGCAAGGATGATCTGGAAGTTTTTCTCGTGACGCGTAACAACTTCGTGCATTTTTCAAACCTCCTTAGAATAGTCCCTGATCGGTCAACTTGGTCGAAATCTTGTTGGCGGCGAACAGCAGGATGATGGCCAGTACTGATTTGAAGATGTTAATGGCAGCCGCTAGACCGAATTGCAGTTGTTGCAAACCGACTTTGAAGATGTAGGTATCAATCACTTCACTGCGACCTAAGTTGAACGGGTTTTGCAGAACGTAGATTTGATCGAAGTTGTTGTTCATGATCCCGGCGACCGCGAAAATCACCATGATAACGATGGTCGGCTCAATCGCCGGCAAGGTGATGTGCGCCATCTTCTGCATCCGCGACGCCCCATCCAAGTCTGCCGCCTCGTAGAGCGACTCATCCACACCGGACATCGCCGCAATGTACAGGATCGTGCCCCAGCCCAATTCCTTGAGCAGGTTAGAAATGATGGCGATCGCCCAAAAATACTGCGGCTTGGCCATGAAGGAAATCCCGCTCTTAATGATATGCAGCTTCATCAAAATCGTGTTCAGCATGCCGCCGTCGGTACTCAGCATCGTGATGATGATGCCGCCGAAGACGACCCACGAAATGAAGTGGGGCATATAGGTAATCGTTTGAACGAAACTCTTGAAGCGCGGGCTGGCAATCTCGTTGATCATCAGTGCGAAGAAGATGGTCACTGGGATGGCAATCAAGTTGCCAATCAAGTTAATGCCCAGCGTATTGACCAGCATCGGTCCAAAGTTGCTATTACTGAAAATTACTTTGAAGTTTTGGAAACCGTACCAGGCACTGGTGAAGACCCCCGAGAAGCCGTCGGTGATATCGTAATTCTTAAACGCCAGCAGCAGCCCGAACAATGGGATGATGTTGAACAAAACAATCAGAATCGTTCCTGGCAGCATTAAGGAATGCAGTTGCAATTGCGACGTTGAATCGTAGCCTAAGCCCTTTTTCTTAGCCATGTTTTCACCCCTGCCCTATTTCTCGTGATAGACGTCCGCGTTGACGTCTTTGATCTTCGTGCCGGTGGCCTTAACGTTCTTCTGGTAATACTTGTTGTAGAACGCATCGATGCCTTTGACATCCAAGTTATTCATCGTCTTGATCATCGCGTTGTACTGCTGGTTGAACTGGGCTGTATTATTCGCAGTCACGATTTTCCCAATCTGTGATTGCAGATAGGCCTTCAACTGCGATTGATTCATGCCCAAATCACTGGTCGGACTGATCAAGTTAGAATTAACAAAGTTCAGCAAGGATGAGTTGAAGCGATAGACCTTGGGGCTCTTGCCATAGGCCACCATGACCTGGTTGGCAACGTAAGCATCTGTCCCTGGTTTAGGATCCGGTGTTGTGCTGTAATCAAAGGCCGTGTTGACGAATGGCCAGAGGATCATATTGCTCTTGTATGGACCGGTAAATTCTTTTTGACCAGCAGCGGTGCGGGTAATAATCCCCTTCTTGTTGATCGTATAATTCTTGCTGTCGCCATACTCGTTTTCGATTAAGCCTTTTTTAGAAGTGGCGTAACTCAGCATTTTGGCAATACCTTTGGGGTTTTTCGCATTACGACTGACAAAGGTCTGAATCCAGCCAACGCCAGGGGTTTTACCTTGTCCGACTGTTGGCTGGGCACCATTATCTGCCATCACCGGGCCGAATGACTTGAGCGGTAAGCCGGACTTGTCAAAGTTGGCTTGGTTCCCAATGTAGCAAAAGACCCGATTATTTAAGATGTAAGGCTTGATTGAATTCTCATCCATGGTAAGCGTATCGACATTCAAGTAGCCCTGCTGAATCGTGGTATTGACAAACTTCATCGCTTCTTTGTACCCTGGACTGAGCTCAAGCATTTGGTAATTCCCTTTTGGGTCAACCGGTGTGGCACCAAAGTTGTAAGCCAAGATGCCATTCAGCGAGTTATCGATCCACACGCTGCCGTTCATCAGCAGAGGAAAGACTGACTTCCCGCCGACTTTGAGATTGGCTGCTTTGACTTTCTTGAAAGCGGCCATCAACCCGGCTTGGGTGCTCACGTCTTGGGCTGTAATGCCCAACTGCTTCATCATCTTCGTGTTGAACATGAACGTACTATTCCCGCCATATTCAGCGATGTCTTGCCACTGCTTGCTGCCAGAGGGATAGATTTTTCGAGCATCAGCGGAGTTGGTGTGGCTGGGAACTGAATACCAGCCGCCATATTGGTTAACAATCGCTTTTTTGATGTCACTGGGAAAATCCTTCAAAAGATGCGAAGACGGGTCATACTTTTCCATGAATTCCTTCATCGGCCAAACCTGCTTAGACTTGATCAGCTCCCGAATCGTGTCCGGATCCGTAGCGGATACAACATCCGGAATGCTTTTAGAAGCAATCATCAACCCAAGCTTCGTATCTGGGTCAGACGGTGGCTGAGTGTACGTCAGGTCCACGCCGAAATTTTTTTGATCGTCCGCGTCAATGGGGACGTCGTGGTATTCCAACCACTCGGTCCCCAGCCAGTAACGTCAGAGAACCACTCCACCTTGGTTGAGCCGTCCTTTGCTGTTTGGCTGCTATTGCTGCCGCAAGCAGCTAAGGTCAGGGTCGTCACGACACTGACCGCAACCAGCGCCAAGGTTCGCCATAAGTGTATCCTGCGCATTATGTTTCCTCCTCGTGATGGGTTCTAACGAGCGGCATTTTCGACTGTGCACTGGCCGGAAACAGCTGCTGAAGATAGGCTGAGAAAGATTACCAGTTTTTACCGGACATCTTTACTTTGAGAAATGGGAAAGCCGCGATATGTACGTACAATAATGCGGTTTCATTACTTAACGGTACAAATATTACCAGACAGGTTAATCAGCTGCAAGGGCTTACCAAATAATAGATGGTCTTCTCATTATCCATATAGGTAACATTTCGACACCAGCGTCCCGATTGATATATCAATTGGGATGGCCACACATGGTAAGGTGCGGTTATGGGGTCAGCCATAATGACCTGTGACACCAAAAAAAGCACTGCAACACACATTTCATGTGCTTGCAGTGCTTCAAATACAGATGTTGCTTTACGCCTACTTGTTCTCTGGCCGCTCATTCACGTAATCGATCACCGGTTGGAAGTTGACCTTGCACAACAGTAATGCCAGTGCGGGGCCAAACAGGATGATGTAAACGGGGAACAGCTTCAGTAAGATGAAGGTCCCGGCGATGATGATCAGATTCATGTAATAGCGGAACGACTTGACGATACTCAGCTTCAGGGTCAGCAGCATCGCCGCTTTAACGGGTTGATGCCAGGTGGCTAGTACAATCATGACGTTGATCATGAAGGCAGCCACAACAGCCAAGAGGATTACGTTCAACCACCACAGCGGCTGCATGCTCCCTACTCGACTAGTCACCGACAGGTTAAACAGTATCAGCCAAATTGCGGCGATCGGCACTGCGGTCCACTTGAAGATCGAGAACCAAGTGCGTTTTAATTCACGGAAGAACGCTTTTACGACACCATTGTTCTCTTTAACCCGGACCAACGCGCTGACTCCGGCATACAACACCGGGCCAACTGGAAGCGAGCATACAATGTACAGTGCCAGTGACGACATGCTGAGAGGAAGACCGATAGCCGCAATGAACAACGGCGCGTTCATCACCAGCATCAGTGCATTGACCTCAAACAACCATAGAATGTAATTGAGATAGCTTGAGTAATGGTACAGTTTGTACATGAATTCCTGCTGTTTCAATGCGGCGACTTCCTTTCTCTATGTTACTTACTACCACTGTTGCCCAAGCCCAGGTTCAAATTGAACAGGTACTTCTGACCAAAGAAGTAGATGGCAATCTGAGGGATGGATAAGCAGAATGACAGCGCCATGACCAGCGATGTATTGATTGTCCCGCTAGGGTTAGTCGATGCAGAGAGGTTGGCAGCACCCAAAGCCAAGGTAAACTTACTTGAGTCAGAAACATAAATCAACGGTCCCATCAAATCGCCCCAAGCAAAGTTGAAGGTGAAGATGGCGATGGCAGCCAGCGCCGGCATTACCAGAGGTAAGACAATCCGGCGATAAATGCCAAAGTAGTTCAAGCCATCCAATTCGGCAGCCTCATACAACTCCCCCGGAATCGCGGTCATGAATTGCCGGGTGAAGAAAATGTTGTAGGCCGAGCCGAAGAACTGAGGAATAATTAACGGCCACAATGTATTGTACATACCCAAGTTACGGAAGATGATGAAGACCGGGATTAAGGTAATTTGACCTGGGAGCATCATGGTCATCAGCAAGAGCAAGAAGAAGAAATTCTTGTGCTTGTATTCCATCTTAGCAAAGCCATAAGCGACGAACGAGCTCGACCACATTTGGCCGATGATACTCAATACGACGACCAACATGGTATTCAAGAACCAAGTACCAATAGGATACTCGCCGCCGAACAAGTTGCCGAACAGTGTCTTATAGTTCTGCCAATAAAACTCTTTGGGGAAGAAACTGAAATCCTGAATCATGTTGGTCTGCTTCCCTGCCAGGGAAATGGAGATCATGTACATGAACGGGGCAAAGAGAACGAAGCCAATAACAACCAGGATGGCATAAATCAGAATTTTGTGCCACAAGCTCATTTTTCGATCCAGCATGTTATTTGACCTCCTCTTCGTAGAACACCCATGCGCTGGAAGACTTCAGCACGATAACCGACAGCACCATAATGACGGCGAACAGCACCCAAGCCATTGCAGATGCGTAACCCATCCGGTAGTACGAGAAGGCGTTAGTGTACAGATAAGGTACTATCATTTGACTGGCGTTATCTGGTCCACCTTTGGTCATCAAGTAGACCTGAGTGAAGGTTTGCAATGAACCGATGATCCCGGTAATCAGGTTAAAGAAGATAACCGGTGAAATTTGCGGCATCGTGATATGTGTAAACATCTGCATCCGGGTCGCACCATCAAGCGTGGCTGACTCGTACATGGAGTCGTTGATACTATTGATGGCGGACAGTAACAGGATCATCGTCCCGCCGACACCCCAGATGGCTAGAAACACGAAACTGAAGAGGACGATGTTCTTATCGAGTAACCAAGACGGCCCATGAATGCCGAAGAAGCCAAGCATCTTGTTCAGCAAACCATTACTGGACAGAATATTGGTGAACAAGATGGTGCTGGCAACAACGGGTACGATTGCGGGCAGGTAATACAGAGTCCGGAAGAACCGCATGCCCTTCAAGTGGAAACTGAGCAGGTATGCCATCCCCAGTGACAGCAACAAATTCAGAGGAACACTGATTGCCGCATAAAGGAAGGTATTCTTCATTGACGTTAGGAAAATCGGGTCACTGAACAAATTGACATAGTTAGAAATGCCCACGAAATTCATCTGGGTCATCATGTCCCAGTTGGTGAAACTCATGACAAACGAGAAAATCATGGGTCCGACCGTTAAAGCCAAAAACCCAATCAGCCAAGGTGAAATGAAGAAGAAGAACCAACGACGGTTCATTCGAGTTCGTTTGTCAGCACTGGATTGGCCCCGCTTATCGGCAACTTTTGTACTTGCGTCCATTTTTTTTACTCCTCACATTGACGGCCCGTTAGTATTTATTCAGAATTGCCCGGACTTTAGCTTGCAAATTGTCAATCGATTGTTTTGGCGTTTGATGCCCCAGCAGCATTTCCTTGACTTCGTTTGTGCACTCTGTGATTGCTTCGCTATACCAAGGCCCGCGGAAAATGCCATCAATCTTTACTTTCTTCTGGTCTTTGGCAATGGTTGCCAAATCATAAGTCTTCCCGGTAATCTTCTGCTTGATGAACCCTGGATCTTCCAAAACTTTCATATTGGCCGGAATATCACCAAGCGAAGCACCCAGGATTTTTTGAGCCTTGACGTCCGTCATAAATTTAATGAACTTCCACGAGGCAGCCCGGTGAGCTTTGTCCGACTGGCGAGAAATCGTTAACGCACTGCCGGTCGACCATGAATACTTCCCTGGCATCGGTGCAATATCAAAGTTCAAACCCTTGACTTGGGAATTACCCAAAATCCACCACATGCCGTCAAGTGTCATCGCCACTTTACCCTGCTGGAACCGATTGACACCGTCTTCAGCAGTTTGGTATGAAATGCTGGAACTCTTAAAGTTCTTAGTGTAATCAGTAAATGTCTTCAAGTTTTGCGGAGAATCAACGGTAGCCTTACCGTTTTTGACCAACGATCCGCCATTGGTCATCATGAAGCTGCCCCATGCTGCTTGATAATCGGCATAAGACGTACCCCATTGGGTAATGTTGCCTTTCTTATCTCGCTTGGTCAACTTCTTGGCGGCTCTGTAAAAGTCGTTGATGGTCCATTTGTCGTTTGGATACGCCATATGGGCTTTATCAAAGATGTCCTTGTTGTAATAGAGCACGCCGGCACCACCACGATCTGGGATGCCAAAAACATGGCCTTTCCATTTGTAGAGATCACTGCCGTTGCCATAGGTCTTTTGAAGATCCATGTTGTTGTCTTTGATGTAGCTATCCAAACTGATGAAGGCATTCTTGGACGCAAATCCAGTACCGTCTTCAGCCACTTGTGCGACATCAGGTGCTTTGTTCCCGGCGACCATGGTAAGCAGCTTTGTGTCGTAATTGTCACCCACAGTGATGACTTTCACCTTGATTTTAGGGTTGGCCTTTTCAAATGCAGCGATCCGCTTTTGGTAGACACCTTTGTATGTGTCGGTACCACCCCAGTGCATGAACTCGATGGTAATTTTCCCATCTTTGCTTGCACTGGAGGCATTACCACTGCCGCAAGATGACAGTGTCAGCATCGCAATCGCTGCCATCGCAGCAAGGCCAAGCTTTTTCCAGCCTTTCATAGCAAATTCCTCCTCGAATTTTACTAAATTTTTGGCGAACAGCGCATCGGCGACCATGATGATGTCGGATGATTAATAGTTGTACGGTCAACTTACCAACGATTCGGTGGTCGCGTAACGGCACCCTGTTTGCGCTTACAGGTAATATATTAACCTGCGCGGTCAAAAAAGTAAACACTTCCAGGACAAATTCTCGATATTTGTCCGGAAAATCCGGTAGTAAAGTTTACTAAACCTCCTCGCACGCGGTTTCCTGGAGTCAAGCCAATATTTGTTCGGTACAATTGTACAATTAGAAACAAGTTTTCAGAATAGATGCTCATAGAAAATGATTTCTTTCATTTCGAAGTACAAAAACGGGGGTGGGACAAAAATCCCATCTCCCAGAAAAAGTCAAAATGAAAGGAACCGAGTCAAGACTGAAAATGGTCTTGGCCCGGTTCCTTTTTGATACCAGCATATATTTTAACATAGTGCGGTTTCCGCACTATCCTAGTAAGTAACGACACCAACCAGAAAGAGATGGAAACAGCACCATGCCTATCAAGTGTACCAGAAAATTGAGTGTCCGTTCACTGAATGTTGTCTATGTTGTCAAAATGGGTAGCGTGGCCAACGTCATTGACCACTTTGTCGATTCCATACCCACTGCTCTGCTGGATCGGAGCGAGCACCAACGAGGCCGGCCGGGCTATTCTCCGCGCACCTTATTCAAAGTCTTCCTGTATGAATACGCCGAAGGCCAGCCGGTGACGGGCCGCAGACTTCAGTATCAAATTGGCAATGACACCACCCTGGCTTGGTTCTTCCGCAACCATTATCAAATTCCCAGTTATCGGACGCTGAACCGTTTCCGTGTATCGGCGGCGATGGACACGTTCTTGCCAATTGCTTTGGTGGCCCTCCAGCAAATGCTGGCTGCCCAAAACATCATTGATAATACCGTGCGCTACATCGACGGGACTAAAATTGAGGCCAGTTCGGACAAGTATACCTTCGTCTGGCGCCGGGCGACCGATACCGCCAATGATCGACTCAATGGCAAAGTACGGGTACTCATGCACACCTTGCAGTTAGCTGGGTTACGCGTTCCGGCAGGTGATGAAAATCCGCTGAAGGCGTTGAAGTGTGCCCAGCACCAGTTGTTGCGGGTGATTAAACGCCTGAACCGCATCATTGCCAAAGAAGGAACGATCCCTGGCGGTTCGCCGAACAAGCGCCGTCGGCGTAAGCTCAAGCACTACCTGCACGTGATCCAAACGGACTACCTGCCGCGGAAGAAGAAGTACCTCCGGTATTTTGCACTCTTTGGGCAGCGGAACAGTTTCTCTAAGACGGACCACGACGCCACCTTCATGCGTCTGAAAGAGGATCCCATGAAGAATGGCCAGCTCAAGCCGGCTTATAACCTGCAAATCGCGACGAATCACCGGTTCATCTTGAACTATGACATCTGCCAGCGGCCCACGGATCAACGAACCTTGATCCCCTTTCTCAACAAAATGGGCGGGGAACGAATCACGCCGCGCTACCTGGCGGCCGACGCCGGTTACGGTGGCCAGCGTAATTACGCCTATGTGGATGCGCACCACATGATGCCATTGATTCCTTACACGATGTACGAGAAGGAAATGACCCGCAAGTACCGGCATGACCCGCATAAGTTCATCAACTGGAATTACCACCAGAAGGGCAATTACTACGTCGACGACCACGGCATCCGGTTCGACTTCCTGTATCACGGGTACCGCAAAGACCACGAGACCGGCTTCGTTCGGCATTATGATTACTACCAGGCCAAGATCGTGGGCGAACCGGAACCGTACTATTGGGCGCAGACCCGAACGGGTCGACCGCGACGGATTGCCGTCAATAAGACGTGGGAGACACAAAAATCCCAAGAACGGCTGTGGCTGGGCAATGACCCCGGCAAAACAGTCTATGCCAAGCGCAAAGACGAAGTGGAGACAGCCTTTGGGTCAATCAAAAGCACGTTGAATTTTCGGCGGTGCCACGTTCGCGGACTAGCCCATGTTTCTCGAGAAGTGGGGTTGGTCATCCTTGCCTATGATTTAAGAAAATATGCAGAGTGGCTCGAAGAGAACGAAAAATAGCAATGAAAAAACCGAAGCTCATTTCCACTTTTGTGAAAACGAGCTCCGGTCAAAAGGGGTTGAAATCGGTTTAATCCGATTTTTGTCCCACCCCCGCTGCAACTAGTCTTTACTTATTTGTGTTCATACTGTGCAAACACCGGCTTGACGATTGATGAGATCAACAAAGCCACTGACGAAAAGCCAATCACAATGAGGAAGTAACTTGCTAGGATGGCATAGAACGAATCGAGGGTAATAACCGCCAGGACCCCTGCCAGCCCGAGTACTAAGCCAATGGTTGGCTTCAAGTTGAGCAGTGCCATCTGCCAGCACACTTTAAAACTGTGCCAAAATCCGTCAGAATATCGGGCATTGTAAGGAAAGACGAACAGGAGCATCACTGCATAATTGATTACCGCAATTAAGAGTGCGATACCAACAATGATGAACGACAGAATTGGGAACATTCTGAGTACATGCAGTCCCACATAGAGTACTGCGCCAACCGCAAGTAAAACTACCCCAGTAAATGTCCCTCGCCAGAAGTTGTCCTTGAAGGCTTTGAAATAACTCTTCACCAACGGGCCTTGGCTGTCATCGACCATCTTCATCGTGACCGTAAACATTGCAGTCGTACTCGCACCAAGTGTGATAACTGGCAGCGACGTCAGGAGAAATAAGATATTCAGGAAAAACAAATCTACCAGTTTTCCTCCAAGGCGATAAACTTTGCTTTCTGGATTTGTAAATGTGTTCATTTCCATTCCCTTTCCTTTCGCTGCAACCAATTACCATGGAATTGTTTATCCCTTAACCGATCCGATCATAACGCCCTTAACGAAGTACTTTTGCAAGAACGGATACCCCAATAATTCATGAAGGTGGCGAAAATGGATAGAGACGTACAAAATCTTGGAAA
>NZ_KI271589.1:0-74735 GCF_000469325.1 Schleiferilactobacillus shenzhenensis LY-73
AAGCTGTGCCGGCCACGTTCCACGCCCAGCCAGCCGGAGGGCCCAAATCGCCGGGCCACGCGCAAATTGGCTACTTTCCTAACTGCCGGCTCAATATCCGCACCCAACTGAACGTCGAGATTACCGTGGCGAGGGCTAGCCCGCTGACGGTGTAGATAGTGAGCTGGAGGGGATAGGCGAAGGGATGGAGCAGCGTTAAGACGATGACGACCACGGCGAAGACGAAGTAGGCGGTGCCGATGATGGTGATCAGCTGCTTGCGGCGCAATACCGGAATGGCGGAGATGAAGTAGAGAATCATTTGGCCGACTATCCAGATCATGGTGATGGCTATGAAGACCACCACGAGCGTTTCCACCTCCATTGGCTTTCGTTCCTTTCTTCTCAGGCGCAGCGCATGTGAAGTGCTGCGCCCTTTTTCATGCGGTTAGCTCTGCTTCCCACTATTGCTATCGTCAGATGAGGCATCCGCGGCCGCGGAATTCGGTGTCTGCTCTGCCGCAGCTTGCTCAGCGGGTTGATCGGCAGCATTCTTATCCTGATTCTTGGCTGCCTTTTTCTCTGCCTTGGCTTGGTCGTGGGCAATGTGGGCAGCGGCTTTGGCTTCGCGGCGCTGGCTCTTCAGGTCGATCTTGTGCTGCTTCGCCGCCAGCTTGGCGTCGGCCAGCTGGGCATCGCGTGCTTCCGCCCGGCGGTTGGCTTCCGTCTCGGCCGCAGCAGCGCGGGCGTCTTCTTCGGCTTCCCGCTTCTGCTCGGCGGCCTTGGCTGCGGCTTTAGCCGCTGCCTTTTGCGCCGCTTCATCGTCTTGGCGCTTCTGCTCGGTGGCTTTGGCGGCGGCGCGCTGCTCGGCGGCTTCGGCATCCCGCCGCTGGGCGGCAATTTTGGCCGCATTATCAATGGCGGCTTGCTGCAGCTTCAGTGCCCGTTCAGCGGCATCGGCATCTTGTTTCTGCGTATCCCGAGCGATGTGCCGCTGGTCGTGCTGGGTTTGGCGGGCAGTGTGCTGGGCACTGCGAATCGTCTTTTGCTGCTGCACGAATTGTTCCCACTGCTCCTGCCGTACTTGGCGGATTCGGTCAACGTCTGCCGTACCGGGCGCGCCGGCTTCGGACCGGGCGCCAATCCGAGAATCCAGCCAGTGACTCAGGACGCCTGTCCAGTCCGTGGCGGCCGGTTTGGTCGCGGCTGTTTGGCCATTCGCCGCCGCGGTGGCCGCGGCAGCATTTTGTTCATCCACCATCTTGCGGTAGGCCTTCATCTGCTCCCGGGGCAGCTGCAAGTACTCTTTCCGCTGGGCCGGGGTCAGTTGGGCGACATCATACATCTGCTGACGGTCCCGGCTGCTCAGCAGCAGGTTGGTCACCGGATAAGCCAGGTAGAACCAGACCACGACGGTGGGGAAGAAATACGCCAGCACCAGCAAGCCGATATTGAGAAAGGCATAGAACTGGTTGTGCTCCCCGTATATCTTGCCGTAAACCTGGCGCATTTCTGACTTATCGGTGTACTGGAAGTGCAGCACTGCACGCGCTAACAAGCGGAAAGTGAAGGAGACCACCGCGCTGAGCACGCCATAAGCGATGACCGTGATACGGGTGGTGTTGCCCGCCATCATATTGGTCGCCAGCGGGGTCAGGGAGAGCACCGCCAAGTAGAGAAAATCGTAGAGCATGATCCGGTAGCTCATGTCGTCGATTTCGTTGAACGTGGTGGCGTGCTGGTACCACATGTTGGCCACCAGGGCGAAACTGATGAAATACACGCCGATTTCCTTGGCCAGCATCAAATAGTTCGTCCAGTTGTCCTTCATCACCGGCGTCAGATCCAAGACCATGATGGTCAGGATGATGGCAATGACGGCGTCGCTGAACGCGTCAAGCCGTAACTTGAGTTTCTTCAAATTCCTCGCCCCCCAATTTCTCTCCTGAATTATACCCCGTCTGGAGACGATACTTGACATGAAAAGCCTTGGCTAGTGCAAAAAATCCTCATTGATATGAGGATTTCTCTGCGCTGCCTTTGTTTCACGTGGAACACACTTCATTTAACCGGCTCCGGGACGGTTGCCGCCAAGCGCTTCAAGTAAGCTGCGATGTAGAGACCGAACCCGGATACCGCCAGTGCCGCCCCCGCGAAGAGCTGCCACGCTAAGACGGGTGAGCCGGCGTTGGCAATCGTGAGAAACACGGCCTGACCCACCGGCATACCAATCAAGCTGAGGGTCGAAATGACACTCATGGTGGCGGCGATACGGTCGCCGTCGCTTTCGCCAATCACCAGCGCGCTGATCTTGGGATTGACCTTGCCCACCAGATAAGCCGCTGCGGCCAGGGTACCGACCATCACATAGGGATTCTGGATTGTCACCATGTTCAGGCCGAAGAGCACGCTGATGGCCGTCGCGCCGGTGATCAAGGTGGCCAAACTCAGCCGCTGTAAGCCGTCGCGGGTGAACAGTGCCCCGGCAGTCATGGCAATCGCTGAACTCATGCCAATGATCGCCACGGTGTTACCAAAGTTGCCGAACCACAAGGCTTTCTGGCTGGTCAGGGTCACGTTGACCAGTCCATCCAAGGCCGTGAACAGCATGTTCACCAGCAGCGTCAGCATCACCAGAGCGAAGAGCGGCTTATTTTGGTAGACCGTCCGCAGGGAGTGGCCGATGCTGGCGAAGAAGCCCTCCTTATCAGCCGCTTCTGGAACGGCCGCGACCGTCACGGGACTGTCTTTCTCATCGGCCTGCAGAAAGGCCCGGCGCTGAGCCCACAGAACCAGGCCAGCGACTAGAAAGCTGACGGCATTGATGATGCCGAACAGCGCGAAGTTGTGGTGCAGCGCGACGATCAGCGCCGCCCCGACGCCCTGGAACACGATCTTGATGATGCCGCCCACCCCTTGTTCAAAACCGGTGGCGTCCCCCAGCTGGTCCTTGGCGATAAAGTGCTTGTAGTATGGCAGAACTAAGCTGCTGGTGTAATCCGCGATGGTGTCCGAGGCAATGTTGATCACCAGCAGCACTACAAAGGCCCAGAAGGCTTGGCTGGACTGGATGATCACCGCTAACAGCAGATACAGGGCAAACTGAACGAACTTGAGGACCGTCATCATGCCGAACCGCCGGCGGGTGTGATCCGCCAGGTAGCCGTTGGGTATCTGGAAGAAGCTGGGCACCAGGTTGGCCACTGCCACCAGGGACACGGCCAGCGCCTTGTATGGCAGCGCGCCGGCATAAATGATGAACACGATGTTGAACAGGACGGAGCCGATCATGCTGAGAAAACTGGACACCGTCAGGACACGGTAGGGTTTGTTATGCAGAAAAACGTTCATAATGAATTCCTCCTCGGATAATGGTGAATCGACCGCTCTGGCTTAAGCACACCTTGACTATACGAGGACAGACCCCTATGCTGAGAGAAATTCGTTATATATGCAGAAAGAAGTGGCCGTCATGATCGACACTCTGTACGGAACGGTGTTTCACCGTTTGCGAACGAACAAAAACATCACTTTGCAAACCATCGAGAACGCCACGGGCATCTCCAATTCCTTCGTGTCCCGGTTTGAACGGGGCAGAAGCGATATCACCCTGACCAAGCTGATGCCCTTGCTCAAAGCGATCCACGTCCCCTACCCGGAATTTTTCTTCGAATACACTTACGGCCGGCTGGCGGATCCCGCCGATTCGCCGGCCGCCATCCGGGCAAAACTCGCTGCCTTTCTCACCCCCCTGGACGACAACTTGACCACCGGCTTCACCTTGCGGTCTGAACATTACGAAGAAGCCATCGCACTGGCGGCCAAACAAAAAGCCCGGTTCCAGGCAGAACCGAGCCAAACGAATCTCTTGATGCTGGCCTTCTTCCGGGGGTTAGCCCACTACTTGCAAACCGAATACACGACGGCCCACCCAGCAGCGGCGGGAGCTATTCCGCCGGACACGGGGACACCGATCCTGCGCCATTACCTGTTGACGGTGGACGACTGGGGCAGCTATGAAATCACGCTGTTCGTTATGGCCGCCGTGCTCTTTACACCGGCAGAAAATCTTCAGCTGCTCCGCCAGGGCTACCGTAAGAGTCAACGGTTAGGCATCAGCCGCACCTTCACGACCCTGCAATTCCAGCTCCTCTTCAGCGACTTCACCGTGCTGCTGGCCCGCCGTGCCTGGCCGGAAGCGCAAGCGGTTCTGACAATGATGACGGAACGCCCCAGCGACGACTTAACGGAACGTAATCTGACGCTTTTTGCCCGGGGCTGGCTGCAGATTCGCCAGGGTCAGCGGACGGCTGGGGAAAAGACATGCCGCCAAGCGTTAGCCATTTTCCGCATCTTAGGCGCTGACGAGTCCGCTGCCCTCTGGGAAACATACCTCACCGGTATTCTGGCAGAACCGCCGTCGCAATTCATTCTGCTGAATCTGGACTTTTAATCCTGCTGGCACAAGTCGGTGGCGCCCAGATAGGACACCAGCGGCAGCGCCCGGAACTGTTTGAACCGCACTTGGACCGCCGTGATGGCTTGTTGCGGGACGCACACGATGCGCTGGTACCCCACCGACCCGACTTGGGCCACGGTGTACCAGCGGTCATCGTCCGGCAATTGGACCGCAATTTCGGTGTCTTCGATGCGCTGGCCGGCAGTGAATTGCTCCCGCAGGACGAACGCGTTGACAGGCGTCGGGACTGGTAATTGCACCGTAATGGCAGGGGCGGGATCGTCAGCACTGGGCGTCCAGACCTGCTCCAAGTCTTTGGTGAAAAGAGCGGTGCCAGAGACCGGCGTCGGGTTGGAAGAATACGTGACCCGGCTGTCCGCCAGCAGGTTTTCGGCTTGCAGCAGCCGCACCCGTCTTCCTAAGCCTTGCAACGCTCGGCGGTCCGGGGCCGCAATCTGGCCGCTGGGATCCGGGGGCACGTTCAGCAGGAAGGTGCCGTTGCCGCCCACCGCGGCTTGGTACAGCTTAAACAGCGCGGCCGCCGACTTCACCTGGTCGTCTTCCACTGGATGGTAGAACCAGCCCGGGCGGATCGAGGTATTCACCTCGGCCGGATACCAGACCAGCGGCCCCTCGTATTGGGCTAACGCCGTCCGACTGCCCAGGTCGTCGTCCGTGGCCGAGAAAACCCGGGCAAAGTCTTCGTCGTCTTCCTGCTGGGACTTGGCGGCGATGGCGTCCTGATCGCGTAAGCTGGCCGGCACGACGCTCCACTCGTTGGGCCGCACATGGCCGGCTTCGTTGCCGACCCACCGCACGTCCGGACCGCTTACAGCGATGCAGGCATCCGGCTGCAGCCGGCGGACCGTTGCGTAGATCCGCTCCCACTCATAGTGCTGTTTCTTCCCATTGGGGCCTTCGCCGTTGGCACCGTCGAGCCACACTTCAAAGATCGGCCCATACTGGGTGAGCAGCTCGGTGAGCTGATTGATATAGAAGTCGTTATACGCCTTACCCTGGCCATAAGTTTCCTCGGTCCGGTCCCAGGGAGAAAGGTAAATACCAAACTTCAGCCCGTACTGGGCACAAGCCCGGGCCACCTCGGCCACCACATCGCCGTGGCCGTTGCGCCACGGCGAACGGGCGACGGTGTGCTCAGAGAACCGGCTGGGCCATAAACAAAAGCCGTCGTGGTGCTTACACGTCAAGATCAACCCGCGCATCCCTGCTTCGTTGGCCACCCGTGCCCATTGGCGGGCATCGAAGGCCGTAGGGTTGAACAGCTCCTCCGGCTCGTGACCGGTACCCCACTCCCGGTTGGTAAAGGTGTTCATGCCAAAATGGATGAAGCCGTAGAACTCAGTCTCTTGCCAAGCAATCTGCCGCGGCGCCGGCCGCACGGCCACCGCGTCTGCAATTGTGCTCATTTCTTCACTCCCTCGCTAAGCTATCTTCAGTTTAGCAATAAAGTAACCGCTGTCAATAATAGGCTACGAAAGAGGTGATTCGCCGGCAAATCACCAGCCAACCACCTCTTTAACCGCTCCAGCTATTTCTGTCCTATTGTGTTACAAATAGTGTCGCTGTCTTGCACGCATTAATAATTATTCATCACATCATCATTGAGTAATCCAGACCCCGTAGTCAGTCGGGACGTACTGATTACCGCCAAGATGATAATAAACACGTCCATCTTTCAATGTGCGCAGTCCAAATGTCTTCCAACGGGAACCGGCTGGAATCAATTTAACAACCTGTAAGTCCTTGGTCCAAACGGCAATGGACCAGTGCGGTGAGGGTGCGTAATGAACTGTAAAAACACCATGAACTGAGTTGTCGACGATAATCACGTCTGCCGCTCGAACGAATTGGTCACCGCCAAGATGGTAAGCGACAATTTGTCCTTTTGAATTCACAACTTCGTTGAAATACTGCCAACTCGTTTCGAATGGCAAAACCCGGTGAGTAGGTTCTCGAGTTTCCTTATCACGATAAAGAACTGCTCCACTCTCCGAATGAACCGATACGGCCCCACGAGCTGGCCGCAATGTGAACAAATCTAGAATCGGCGGTGTAATCACTGGCGGTTTTGGTGGTTTTGGCCGTTCTGGTACTTCCGGCGGGCCCACAGGTGGTTCTGGCTTTTCTGGCACCTCCGGTGGATCCACAGGTGGTTTTGGCTTTTCTGGCACCTCCGGTGGATCCACGGGCGGTTCTGGCTTTTCTGGTACTTCCGGCGGATCCACTGGCGGTTCTGGCTTTTCTGGTACTTCCGGCGGTTCTGGCTTTTCTGGTACTTCCGGCGGTTCCGGCTTTTCTGGTACTTCCGGCGGGTCCACTGGCGGTTCTGGCTTTTCCGGCACTTCCGGCGGGTCAGGTTTCTCTGGAGCGGTTGGCGCTACTAACGTGACGAATGCTGGGGCCTCACTATCCAGAACTATAGTGTCAGGATTCGCGATATGATCAGCATATTTTTCTGGTAAGGGTGTTGTAACCTCTTCTCCCCGCTGACCTGTAACGTTGCCCGTAGCCACTTGTTTTCCGTCAAGTAAATATGACAATGAGCGTGTCACTTTAGTTGATAAAAGTGTGAGTACCAGCGAAAGTGGATTTGCACCCATTAGTGAATGGAACTGATTGTTATCATGAATCGTCGCATTCTTCATAAACAAGCCGCCAAACGCATTACGATCAAAGTTTCCAAACTCTGAAGAAGGAATTGCTGCCACGCGGCTACGCACAGAAGCCCATAACTGGGCACCAGTATATCCAAAGGCACCATCACGGAATTCTGGCGTGATTGAGATTGGCTCCTTTATGCTGAACGTGATGGGCTGCCCATCTGTCGTTTGATATGCTAACGGCATGTTGGTCTCGCGCGGTTGCACATTGATGTCGATTCCCTCAGTAATCGTTTCTTCGGTAATGGGATAATGATTATATTCCATTGTTTCCCACACCTCATCGGTTTTGACAAAACTGCCTGAATCGTAAATCTTGCCAACTTCCACAACAATCTGTCGCACATCAACGACTGCCCCTTGATATTGTAAGCGTATCTCCACAGTTTTCATCACTCGGGGGACAACCATTAATTGATAATGCTCGACCTTGTCCATGACTATGTCAACCCAAATCGCCTGCCCATCCGGAAAACGATATCCAGTGGGCAACTTGACCTGCTGCGTATTGACTTGCTGAGTTGTACCATAACGCCCAGTAATCGTAGTTTCTCCTACCACCCTATTGTTCTCAGCCGGCGATACGAATTGTATTTTTCGGTCCATCCAGATTGGGGCAGTTTTTACATCTACAGTTAGATTCTGGGGATCTCTCGTTGCGGGCTTAAAATACAGTTTGTTGTTGCTCGTTGAAAACTGTGCCGGCAAGTGATCGTCCAGTATCTGCTCATTCTCTGCGCCGACATAACTGTCGTCTAGAAGGACCGATCTGTTGGGGATAAGATCATAGAACTGTTTGGCAACTTTACGTGACTGCCCGGTCAACACGTTACGGTATGAGACATTGATCGTCGTTCCTTGCTTCTTCTCCAGCAACAGCGTGTATGGTTTCGAGTCGTCTAGTGGAATCAGGTTGACAGTCGGCTGAAAACCAATGGGTATTTTGCTCATACTGTACGTTACACTGCTACCATAACTGCCGGTTACGGTAAAGAAACCCCGATTTTTCCCCCCTGGATCTACCATTTGCACTTCTCGTGAAACACTCGCCGGTAAATAATCGACAGAAACTGTGCAACCATTGTACCAATCGGCATGACGGTAAAAGCCAACATCAACCCATGGCGATTTTTTCACGACGTACGGATTGTTCGACGACACACTTTTTATATTATACTTATTCAGGAATGAGGAACGGAATGTGCTTGCAAACAGTTGATTAGGAATCACTTCTGACTGCTCAGTTTCTTTGCCATCCCAAGTGCTGCGCAGTTTCCATTTAACCTGTACATTTCGGGTGGTGTTCTCTGCGCGCTCCAAAAGAACATCCTCGACGGAATGCCCCTTTATTGTAATTTTGAGATCCGTCGCCAACACGTACCCTTTGGGAACTTGGCTTGTTGGTAGCGATACCCGACTACCCAGCCGGCCACGAATCGAGCCTTCACCGACGACGATTATTCCGTACGGATTCGGGCTCTTAAAGATAAGCCGATAGTTCTGTTCCACTTCATTGGCAACAGTAGTAACTTGGGATGCAGCATCGCTTGTCCCTAACACAATCGGCACAGTTATAGTGCTAAATTGTGCCGCGACTAGCCCTGTGGCAACACCCACTTGGGCTGCTTTCCTCCATTTCGCTATTTTCCTAGTCATGGTCATCTCCTCCATCTTATTGTCACCGCTTACTAGATAAGTGTAGCAAACATCACCCACCCCGCACGAGTCTCCGGCGCTATATTTCTGTTTCTTTTTTCACACCAAGATGAACAGAAATCTGATAATACTCTGCCAGCGGCCACACGGGTGTGCCCCCTCAATTTCTGAAAACGAGCAATGCCTCCTTGACGTAACTTACTCCTAAACGTCAATACCGCACTAAGAATGCAGAATCATTGACATGTGGGAAATACAGCTTATACTTCTCTTTGAGTGAGCACTCAATTTATTTCAGAAAATTGCTTGCCTAATAAACGAAAAGGTTGTGATCCAATGGCCCAAACAAGCACGCGGATCCCATTATTCTTCTCCGTCGACGACCGGTATGTTCCCTTTCTCTCTGTGGCTTTGACCTCCATCGAAGCCCATGCCAACCCGGCCGACCAGTACGACGTCTACATTCTCCACGAAGGCATCGCGCAGACTTATCAAGAGCGGTTGCTCAAGCTGGCCACATCGCAGTTCAACATTCGCTTCATGAAGATGGACGACACCAGCCTCGGCAAAAAAATGGGTGGTGATCAAGCTAAACTGCGGGGCGATTATGTCACGCTGACCATTTACTTCCGGCTGTTCATCGCGGACATGTTCCCCCAATACGATAAGGCACTGTATTTGGACGCCGACATCACCGTTCTGCACGACATCGGTGACCTGTACCGCACGGATCTCGGTGATAAGCTGATTGCAGCGACGGAAGATACCTTCCTTTCTCACGATGAACGCGGTACTCGCTACGTGCTGGAAGCCTTGGGCATGCCCACCAACGAGTACGTGAATTCCGGCGTCATGGTCATGAACTTGAAGGCACTGCGGGAAACACGTTTCAGCGATGTTTTTCTGCAAATGATGAATCAGTACCACTTCCACACCATTGCCCCCGACCAGGATTACTTAAACGTCATCACCAACGGCCACATCAAGTATTTGGACCCGAGCTGGAACGATCTGTCCCGGACCCCGCCAGAATTGGTGCCGAATCCCAAGCTGGTACACTACAACCTCTTCCGCAAGCCCTGGCACTTCGATAACGTCAAGGACGGCCAGTACTTCTGGGAATACGCGAAGGACTCGGACTTCTATCCAGACATCCTGAAGATCAAGGCGGACTTCACCCCGGATCAGCAAGCGGCAGAAGCTAAGAAGCTGGACGAGATGCTGGATTATGCCATTCAGATCACCCAGGACAAGGTTAATTTTCGGACCGCCGGTGTGAAGAACGCCATCCCGATGGCCTGACATTATCTTTTTTAATTCAGAAGGGACTGGGACAAAATTCTCCCTCGACGCCGTGCCAAAGCTGTCTTCTTAGAAACGCCGGCCAACCCCACGCTGCGCGTCTACGACATCCCCAAACTGGCCGACCTCGCCCACCGGCACGGGGCCTTGCTTATCGTGGACAATACGTTCATGACCGGTTACCTGCAAAAGCCGCTCACCCTGGGCGCCGACGCGACCGTGTATTCCGCCACCAAGTTCTACGGCGGCCACGCCGACTTGAACGCTGGCTCCATCACCTTGAACGATACCGATCTTTACAACGAGTTTTTCTTCTATCAAAATACGCTGGGCGCGACCCTCAGTCCCTTCGACAGCTACACCTTGCTGCGGGGCATTCGCACCTTAGCCATCCGGCTCGATCGCCAGCAAGAAAACGTGGCTGCCGTCATTGCCGCCCTCAAGCGGCATCCGGCGATCGACCAGGTCCTCTATCCGGGCTGGTACTCCCCTGCCGAAGCGGCCATTCAGAAGAAGCAGGCGCGGGGGTTCGGCGCGGTGATTTCTTTCTCCGTCAAGCCTAGCGTTGACCTGGGCGTCTTCTTCGAGAAGCTCCAGCTCATCGACTTGGCCGTCAGTCTGGGCGGGGTGGAATCCCTCGTCTGTCGGCCGACCACCATGACCCACGCCCCTACCCCAAGGACAAGCTGCAGAAGATCGGCGTCCGTGACAACCTGGTTCGCTTCGCGGTCGGGATCGAGAACAAGGACGACATCATCTATGATCTTTCTCAGGCCTTGACCATTGCCCAGGCGAGTGGTCAGGTATTGGATAGAAAGGCGGACTTGCAGTAGTGGTCCAGATTGTTTTCAAATCTCCCTTTTCGGCGAAGACACTTCCGCTAAAAAAAACGCGTGTTCCGCACGCCGCGCCTCATCGTGAAATAATTAGTTCCTGCGAGATGTGGTCCAGGCAAATTTCTGGTATCCTTAACGGTGTAAATATTCGTAAAACAACGAGTGGCCCACTCGACGCCCGCCGAACACCGCTCCATGATATGAGGAGGAATTCCACTTGCATCATTCGCATAGAATCGTCCAAAAGCTGGGGATCGCTCTGCTGCTTGGTCTGGGTGTCGGGGTCGCTGTGACGACACCGGCCGCTGAAGCTGCTGCCTTCGCCCAATTCGCCGATGTCGCCAGTTACCAACCGGACGATGTCGTCTTCTTTAAGTCCTTGGCTACCAACGAGGTCGCCGGGGTCGTTGTGAAACTAACGGAGGGTAGTGCCGACGGGGATGCTTACGTGAATCCAAAGGCTGGTGCCCAAATCAAAGCCGCCCAGGCATCTGGATTGAAAGTCAGCCTGTATCACTATGCCCGTTACAATAGCGCGGATGAAGCCCGTGATGAAGCCGACTTTTTTGCTGATACAGCGGATCAATTCGGACTCGGAAAAAACACGGTCGTTGTGGATGACGTTGAGGATTCATCTTTGGCGGACCCTTACAATGATACAGTGGCTTTTCAATCCGAGCTGGCCGCCCGCGGTTTCAACAACCAGGTCACCTACTCGATGGCTTCCTGGTTCTGGAATAATAAGGTGCCGCGTAATTATCCTATTTGGGTGGCCAATTATGGCGTTGACTCACCGCAAGTGGATAATGCCGCCGCCTGGCAGTACACTAATAACTACCAAGGCAAAAATGTCGATATGAGTTATGATTTTACCGGCATCTTTACCAATAGCACCAACAACAGTTCAGGGTCATCAACCAATAATAATCAGCCGACGCCGACCGTCACCAAAAACGCGGTCGCGCAAATCAAATACGTCCCTGGATACAGTGTTGCCCTATGGAATGGCTACGGTGCGGCCCGTACTTTCTCCGGACGCAAATTACCGCATAATTCCCGGTGGAAGGTTGTCAAACAAATCCAAGTCAATGGTCACTATTGGTACAATGTGGGTACCAATCAGTGGATTGACGCGCAATATACCGACCATCCTAATGGCTTCAGCAACCTTTCGTAGTACAATAGTTTTTTGAGGAGGTTACACCATGCATAAGAAGATCGCATTACCGTTACTCGGCTTGGCCCTGCTGCTCACCCTTGGCGCCTGCAGCTCGGGCAACAAATCCACTGCTGCATCAAGCAGCAAAGCGAAGACAGAGACGGTCGCTAAGTCGAGCAGCACGGACAGCAGCAGCACCACGTCCAGCAGCTCGTCCAGCGAGAGCAGCAGTACCAGTTCCAGCAGCGCCTCTGGTCAGAGTTCGAGTTCATCATCCAGTTCCAGTGCCACCCAGATTACCAGCTCCGACGCCGCCATCAATGCGTTGAAGCCCACTG
Source organism: Schleiferilactobacillus shenzhenensis LY-73 (assembly GCF_000469325.1). Lineage (GTDB taxonomy): Bacteria > Bacillota > Bacilli > Lactobacillales > Lactobacillaceae > Schleiferilactobacillus > Schleiferilactobacillus shenzhenensis. The sequence continues at coordinate 12,411 of NZ_KI271589.1, forward strand.
CCGCAGCTAAGTTTGCCAATGACGCACCGCTGGTTTACGCGTTCGACAAACAAGTTACCGTAAACGGCAAATCTGCTTACCAAATCGAAGTCGGTAAAAACAATGGTCGCAGTACGATTGCTCTGTACAATGTCTTCCCCGACGGTACCATTCAACTGGTTAAAACATACAAATAGTCAGTACAATTTCACGATGTGCCAGCGGTCCTCTGCAGAGGGCCGCTTTTTTGTATCGGGCGGCGCTGAGCAGCTTGGCCGCCCAAGCTCAGTGGCACTTGGATTTGGGCTTTGCGTCTGTAGCTGCGCCGTCCTGCTCGGCAGCATCCGCTTTGTCGTTCGATGAACACAGTGCGGTCAGCAGCAAGCCCAATGTCGAATTTTGCTTCCCGTTAATCATATTATCTGAATCTCAAAAGTCTTGATAAACAAAGGGTTTATCAAGACTCGATCGTGGTTTCCTCAGCCCTCAACAAATAAAAATTGTCAAGCGCTTGACAATTCATCTGGCACCGGTTACAGTATAACCGTAGAAATGAAAAGGCTTTTAGGGATGCACCACCATCAAGGAGGATTTCACCATGAAACATGCAGAAGTGGCCAAACGCGTGCTGGCCGACATCGGCTCGGACAACATTCAAGCCGCCGCCCATTGTGCCACCCGGTTACGGCTGGTCTTGAAGGACGACAAGAAAATTGATCAAAAGGCGCTGGATAACGATCCGGACGTGAAAGGCACGTTCGAAACCAACGGCCAGTACCAGATCATCATCGGACCCGGGGACGTGGATAAGGTCTACGACAACCTGATCAAGCTCACCGGGCTGAAAGAAGCCACGACGGATGACTTGAAGAAAGTAGCGGCGACCAACGCCAAAACCAACCCGATCCTGGACTTATTCAAACTGCTTTCTGATATCTTTATCCCCATCATCCCGGCCCTGGTCGCCGGCGGGCTGCTCATGGCCCTGAACAACGTCTTGACCGCCCAGAACCTCTTCGGTGCCCAGTCGGTCGTGCAGATGGTGCCTGGCATCAAGGGCTTCGCTGACATGGTGAACGCCATGGCCTCTGCCCCGTTTGCTTTCTTGCCGATCCTCATCGGCTACTCGGCCACCAAACGCTTCGGCGGTAATCCTTACTTAGGCGCGACCATGGGCATGATCATGGTCTTGCCCTCCCTGGTCAACGGCTATAACGTGGCGGCGGTCACGGCGGCCGGCAAGATGACCTACTGGAACGTCTTCGGGCTGCACATTGCCCAAGCCGGCTATCAGGGTCAAGTCCTGCCGATCCTCGGCGTGGCCTTCATCCTGGCCACGCTGGAGAAGTTCTTCCACAAGCACCTCAAAGGCGCTGTGGACTTCACCTTCACCCCGATGCTGGCCATTGTCATTACCGGCTTTCTCACTTTCACCATCGTGGGGCCGGTCCTGCGTACCGTCTCGGACGGCTTGACCACCAGCCTGGTATGGCTGTACAACACCACCGGCTGGGTCAGCATGGGGATCTTCGGTCTGTTCTACTCGGCCATCGTCATTACCGGCTTGCACCAGACCTTCCCGGCGATTGAGACGCAGCTGCTCGCGCAGAAAGCCACCACCGGCGGTTCATTCATCTTCCCGGTGGCTTCCATGGCGAACATCGCCCAAGGCGGTGCCGCTGCGGCCATCTTCTTCGCCACGAAGGACAGTAAGCAGAAGGCGTTGGCCTCTGCTTCCAGTGTTTCGGCCATGCTCGGCATTACTGAACCGGCCATCTTCGGGGTCAACTTGAAGCTGAAGTTCCCCTTCATCTGCGCGGCCATTTCTTCTGGGATCGCCAGCGCCCTGCTCGGTCTGTTCCACGTACTGTCCGTTTCCATGGGACCGGCCGGCTTGATCGGCTTCGTCTCCATCGCACCGCAATCGATTCTCTGGTTCATGCTCTGCGCCATCGTTTCCCTCGTCATTTCCTTCAGCACCACCTTCGTCTACGCGAAGCGGGTCCTGAAGGCACCAGTGGCCGAAGAAGCTGCTGACGACACGACCGTTTCTGAACCGGCTGTCAGCGACGAAGTCATCATGGCCCCCGTTACCGGCCAAGTCGAAGACATCAGCAAGGTCAATGACCAGGTCTTCGCCACCGGCATCATGGGCCAAGGCATCGCCATTATCCCAGAGTCCGACCAAGTTGTGGCCCCGGCCGCTGGGACGGTCACTGTCAGCTACCCCACGAAGCACGCGTACGGCATCAAGTCCGACTTGGGCGCCGAGATCCTCATTCACTTGGGCATCGATACGGTCAACCTCAAGGGCGAGCACTTCACCAGTAATGTCCAGCAGGGGGACCGGGTCAATGCCGGCGACCTCCTTGGTACCTTCGACCGGGCCGCGTTGAAGCAGGCCGGTTACGACGACACCGTGATGGTGGTCATCACCAACACCGCCGCCTACGCCGATGTCCAGCCCATTTCTCAAGACGCCGTCACGGCCGACAAGCAATTGATTGCCCTGACCGCTCAGAGTGCCAACGCGCCTGTTGCCGCCAACATCTAATCAGGAAGAAAGGGACTGCCCATGATCGCAGAATGGAATCGCGACTTACGTTACCGCCCGTATAATGAATGGCCCGCCAGTCAGGTTGCCGGGCTGCGCCGCCAAGTCCAGGCTTCGCCCTGGCGGCTGCATTACCACATCCAGCCCACCACGGGCCTGCTCAACGACCCCAACGGTTTCAGTTTCTTCAACGGCCGCTGGCAGTTATTCTATCAGGCCTTTCCCTTCGGCCCGGTGCACGGGCTGAAGTCCTGGGTGCGGATGAGCAGCACAGACCTGATCCACTGGGAGAACGACGGTGAAGCCGTCATTCCGGACACCCCGTATGACGCCCAAGGGGCCTACTCGGGTTCTGCGCTGCCCCTGGCCGACCAGCTTTTCTTAATGTATACCGGCAACGTGCGCAATGGCAGCTGGCAGCGCCATGCGTACCAGGTAGGTGCGTGGATGGACCAGACGGGGCGGGTAGAAAAGCTCGCCAAGCCGCTGATTCAAGCGCCGCCTGCGGGCTTCACGGATGAATTCCGCGATCCCCAGCTGACCTTGGCCGACGATGGTCGTTTCCGGGTCCTCTTGGGCGGTCAAACTCGGGCCAAGCAAGGGATGCCGCTGATCTATGAGGGGGAGACCCTGTCTGACCTGCACTTCCGGGGCACCCTGCGCACCGGCATCGAGGGGCGCAGCGGGTATATGATCGAATGCCCCAATCTGGTCACGGTGGACGGTCACCCAACGTTCATCTTCTGTCCCCAGGGCATGGCGCAGAGCGTCGCGGCCTATGATAATATCTTCCCGAATATGGTGATCACCGCCGCAGGGGTAGACTGGGAGACCTTGACATTACAGGCGCCCAGGACCCCCGCCAATCTGGACGAAGGCTTCGACGTGTATGCTTCCCAAGCCTTCACGGCACCAGACGGCCGCACCCTGCTGAGCAGCTGGATCGGTCTGCCCGATGTCACCGCCCCGGATAGCCGGGACGGCTGGGCCAATTGCCTGAGCCTGGTCAAAGAGCTGCATTACCGGGATGGGCAGCTGTACCAGTACCCCGTGGCCGAGACTAAACGGCTGCGCGGGGAAGCGCGGCCGCTGCATATTGCCAGCGGCACCGACAGCTTTATCGGCACGGGCGACCACTATGAATTGGCGCTGCACGCCGACGCAGACACGCCGCTGACCTTGACGATTGCCGGCGTGCGCGTCACATTGGACACAACGACTGGGCAGGTCCTGGTCGACCGCAGCCGCGCTGGCGTCCCCTTCGCCACCGACTGGGGCACCACTCGGCGTTTCACCCTGCCGGCTCACCAGCCGGTCACCCTCAACGCGTTCGTCGATACCTCGGTGATGGAGTTATACTTTAATAATGGGCAGAAAGTCTGCACGGTGCGTTTCTTCCCCCAGACTCCGACCGATACGCTGCAGCTGAATACGGCAGCACCCGAGGCCGTCCACGCCACGCTGTACCCGCTGACGGCACTCGACATTAATAACTAGGAGAATGCATGATGGCGACATTGAACGACGTCGCGGCGGTAGCCGGGGTCTCCCCCACCACCGTGTCCCGCGTGATCAACAATTACGGATCATTGAGTGAAAAAACCAAGACTAAGGTCTTCGCCGCCATGCGGGAGTTGAATTACGCGCCCAATAACTTGGCCCGCTCATTATCCGGGAAGAAGACCCAGCTCGTCGGCTTGATCTTTCCCTCCGTCAGCAACCCCTTCTTCGGGGAGCTGGTGGCCACGCTGGAGAACACGCTGTTCGCTGCCGGGTACAAGACGATCCTCTGCAACTCCGCCAACAACGCCGACAAGGAACGGGCCTACCTGCGCATGCTGGCGGCCAACCAAGTCGACGGCATCATCACCAGTACGCATAATCTTGGGATCACGGAGTATCAGAAAATCGCGCTGCCCATCGTGGCCTTCGACCGCAACTTGGCGCCGACGATCCCCATCGTCAGCAGCGACAACTACCAGGGCGGGCGCATTGCCGCTGAAGCCCTGGTCAGCCAAGGCTGCCGGCATATCGTCATGCTGGTCAGTTCCGCAGAGACGCCGGAACCGACCAACGACCGTCAGCGGGCCTACGCGGATGTCTTGCAGCAGCACCACCTGACGCCGCAGGTCACTCCCCTGGGTTTCACCACGGATGTTAGTGTGAAGCGATTGACCATCCGTACCTTGCTCCAAGACGATCCGACCATTGACGGGGTGTTTTGCAGTGACGATCTCACCGCGCTGCTGGTTTTGGAAGAAGCGGAGCAGCTGGGCAGAAAGGTGCCCGCTGACCTGAAGATCATCGGCTACGACGGCACGCCGTTCATGCAGGCGTATCATCCAGAGCTGGCCACCATCCAGCAGCCGTTCAATGCCTTGGGCCAGCTGCTGATTGCCACATTGACCGCGTGCATTGACGGACGGCCGCCGAAAGTATTGGCGCCGCTGCCGGTGCAGCTGCGGCCGGGACGCACGCTGACGCTGGACTGGGCATAAGAAAAGAGACAGATTCGCACTTTGAATCTGTCTCTTTTCTTATGCCCGGGTATGTAAGCACCCGCCTGTGACGTCTGCCAATTTCTGTTCTATAATAGAGGCGGTTTGAAAAATCAAACGAAACACAATAGGAGGCTATTTTATTCATGAGTGTCAAATTGAATGCGTCACAGTTGGAACACTTGAAGAAATTGTCAAACGACAGTAATGTCATTTCTGCCTTAGCCATTGACCAGCGCGGTTCGATCAAGCGGATGATCGCCGAAGCAGGCAACAAGCCGGCTAACGAAACAGAAATCGTGGACTTCAAGAAGGCCGTTTCTTCTGAATTGACCAAGTATGCCAGTGCCATTCTGCTGGACCCTGAATACGGCCTGCCCGCGACCAAGGTTCGCGACCCGAAGTCTGGTCTGCTGCTGTCCTACGAGAAGACCGGCTACGATGCCACTGAACCTGGCCGCTTCCCAGATCTGATCGACAACCAGTCTGCTCTGCGGATCAAGAACGAGGGCGGCGACGCTGTTAAGTTCCTGCTCTATTATGATCCCGACGAACCCGACAGCATCAACGACCGCAAGTATGCCTTCGTTGAGCGGGTCGGTGCCGAAGCCAAGGAGAACGGTCTGCCGCTGTTCTTGGAGCTGGTCACTTACGATGGCAAGAACGACAAGGGTTCTGCTGAAGAATTCGCCAAGGTTAAGCCCCACAAGGTCATTGCCGCGACGAAGGAATTCAGCAAGCCGCAATACAACGTTTCTGTCCTTAAGTTGGAAGTACCCGTCAACCAGAAGTTCGTTGAGGGCTACACCGACGAAGGCGTCAAGCCTGTCTATACCAAGGCGGAAGCTGCCGGCTACTACAAGGAGCAATCCGAAGCCACTGACCTGCCCTTCATCTTCCTGTCCGCTGGTGTATCCAACGAACTGTTCTTGAAGGAACTGCAATTCGCCAAGGATGCCGGCTCCACGTTCAACGGTGTCCTTTGCGGCCGTGCAACTTGGAAGCCCGGCATCAAGCCGTTCGCTGTTGACGGCGAAGCTGCTGGCCGTAAGTGGTTGGAGACCGAGGGCCGTGCAAACATCGAGCGGTTGAACAAGGTCTTGGCTGACACGGCTACTCCTTGGACTGACAAGGTCGAAGAAGAGAATACCGTTAACGCCTAAGCACATTAATAATCTCCTTAACGACAAGAAGAAAGGAAGCTGCGAAAACCGCAGCTTCCTTTTTTGATGCCTTGAGCACCTTTTCCTCTCTATCGTGCGCGACGAGACACAGATGACCGCGACGCTTCAAACCTATCGGATGCGCTGAGCTGCTCGGAAACCAAGTGACGGACACCATTAACCGACGCTACTGGCGTAAATTTTTTCTGCCAATTATAGATAAAAGTACTTCTTCAAGAAATTGGCGACACCGTTCTCTTCGTTGGTATCGGTCACCCGGTCGGCGATGGCCTTGATACTGGGGATGGCATTGCCCACGGCGACGCTGAGGCCGGCGAAGAGCATCATCTCCCGGTCGTTCTCTTCGTCGCCGAAGACCATCAGGTTCTCGGTGCCGTAGCCGAGATGCTTGAGCAGCCGCTCCAAGCCGACGCGCTTGTTAATGCCGGCGGGCATCAGCTCCAGCAATTGGCGACGGGAGCGGGTAATGTCGACACCCTCAATATTCAAATTGCTTTGGAGCTGGTCGACCAGCGTCGGTTTCACGGCGATGGCGCCTTTGTAGATAGCCTCCGTCTTGGCGTCGCGATACTCGTCTGCCCGGTAGAATAAGAAAGGCATACCGTGGGGCGCCACCAGCGGATACTGGGATTCGCCGTGATCTAGCAGGGCGTATACCGCATTGGCGGCAACGAGATTGACTGGCACCTTGTACTGCCGGCCAACATCCACGACGCCGGCCACGGCCTGTTCCGGCATAGTCTGGCTGAAGATGACGGTACCCTTGTTGTTCTCCCGCACCAGCCCGCCATTGAAGTAGATGGAGAAATCGCCTGGACGGGTCAGCCCCAGCTGCTGGTTCAGCTTAGTCAGACCCGGCACCGGGCGGCCGGAGCAGAGCACGATCTTCATCCCGGCGTCATGGAGATGGGTCAGGACAGTAATCGTCTCCGGGGCGAGGGTACCGTCTTCTTTGAGCAGTGTATGGTCTAGATCGAATGCCAGCAGCTTGAATTGTTGCATGGTGATGCTCCTTCCGTGGTGAGTCAATAAATCTATTATACGCCACGACGGACAGTATCACCGGCCAATTCTGGCTAGGCAAACGTCAGGACCCACTGGGGATGCCGGCGGCGAATCACCAAATAGACTACCATATAAACCAGTGCAATGACGACGCCCAGCAGCATGAATTCGCCGGCGGCAGTCAACTGGGCCCAACTGAAGGGGTGGTCCTCGAGGTTATACATGCCGCCGGGAAACGCAAACTGCCGCGTCACGGGGTAAAGATCAGTTAAGAAGTGCACGATCATGCCCGGCCAGAGGGAACGGGTCAGCAGCATCACCATCGTCACCGCCAATGCCCAGCCGAAGACGGTCAGCATGTTGTAGATGGTGGGAAACAAGAAATTCGGTGCCCCAGCCGCATTATTCAGGTGCATCAGAGCAAAAAGCAGGCTGGTCAGAACGACCGTGCTAAAAACAGGCCAGCGCGTTCCCTGTAAGACATGCCGCAAAAGCTGAAAGACGACGCCGCGGAAAAGAACTTCTTCGGCCACGGCAATCAAAACAACTTGGAGGATACTCCAGGGAATGAGGGCGTGAAAGTCTTCTAAGCGCCACATGGTTTGAACTTCCGGCCAAATGTCCGGCAGTGACTGGCCGATGTTGAGCCATATGATTGGGGCACTCAACAAAAGGCCCCATAACAAGGTCCGTCCAGCGAAAGGAACATGAATGTGCAACCAGTGTTCAGCAGCCCATAACAGGGCTAAATTCACGCCGGTTTCTAAGAGGATCAGCTCGACGTGGTAGCCGCCGCTGGTGATCAATAACGGCCACCAGCCGGCGATCATCAGAACAATTTGCTCAATGATCAAGACGACTGCCACAGCTAACCAGTAATATTTGCGGGTAATAGAACGCCCTGTATGTCTTTCTTCCATGGCTCTCATCGCCCCTCTTTTACAGATTGCAGTTGATGTGAATTAACAGCCAATACATCATACACAATTGCTTGTAGGTAAGACGCTCACGGATTGCACTAATCATGAGATTTTCTTCACTGTCAAGCCATTAATTGAAGAAATTATACTTTTTTGCCAAAAAGGGTCAAACAGATCAGCCCTCTTTTTTCTGCGCAAATAAAAAGCAAGGTCAGGAGCCGCGTGGCTGACGCTTCCTAACCTTGCAAAAACGGGTATTACATCGTGGCACTACTGCTCCGGATAGATCTCATCAATCCGTCCTTCATCCACCCCAAAGAACCAGGTGACAACGAACCCGCCCAAATACGCGACGGCCATCGCCAGCAGATAGCTCAGCTGCTGCCCTGGCTGCATGATCAGCAGGCCGAACAAACCAGAGACACCCTGGGAGACAGCGCCCAGATGGAACAGTGAAGCAACCACCCCGCCGAACCCAGCGCCGATGCACGCCGTCAAAAACGACCGGCCCAGCGGTAAGGTCACCGCGTACATCAGCGGTTCGCCGATCCCCAGAATGGCCACGGGAATCGAGCTCATCACCATCTTTCTGAACCGGGCATTCTTGCTCTTGAAGTATAGAGCAAAGCCGGCGCCGACTTGCCCGCCGCCAGCCATCATCAGGATGGGCAAGAGGTAGTTGATGCCGTGGGTCGGGCCGGTGGGGTCATTGAGCAGCACGTGGATCGGCGTCAACGCCTGGTGCAGGCCGACGGAGACAAGGCCGAGGAACGTGGAGGACAGGATGAAGCCGCCGAATACGCTGAGCTTGCCGTAGACGAAGTCCATGACCAAGTAAATCGCGTTGGTCAGCCAACTGCCCACCGGCTGCAGGAAAACCACCGCCACCAGGGCGCCGATGATCACGGTCAGCAGCGGTGTGAAGAACGTGTCCAGCACCGTCGGCATCCACCGCCGAATCTGCTTCTCCAGCCAGGCGAAGAAGATGCCCATGAACAGGGCCGTCAACAGCCCGCCGACACCGACCACGTAAGGCGTGTTGGTCAACGGCATCGTGATGGCTTGCGACCCCAGCGGGAAGCCGGGCACCACGACACCGAGGCACAAGGTCCCGCCTAAACCGCCAAGAATCGCGCTCCCGTGGAATTCCCGGGCCGCGTTCATACCGACGAAGATGGGCAGAAAGGTGAACAGACCCCAGCCCAGCGTCTTGATCGTCATGTACCACCAGTCGTTCACGAACGCGGAACCAGTCTGGTAGTCGATGACATTAGTCAGCCCGTTGATCAGGCCAGCAGCAATGATCCCCGGCAATAACGGGATGAACACGTTGGCAATATGCTGCAGACCGCGCTGGAGCGGCTTATCGTGTCTGGCCTTGTTCTCGGCTTTGTTTTCCTTGGCAATGTCCCGCACGTCACCGCCCGCGCGCTCGCTATCCTGGGCCACCGTGGCCTCATCCTCATCGTCGGCACCCAGCGGTACCTGGGTCAGCGAAGCAAACGGCTGGGCCACTTGGTTGACCTTGCCCGGTCCCAGGACGACTTGCAAGCTATCCGCATCGACCACGGCCAGGACACCGTCGATTTTCTTCAATGCATCCACATTGACCTGGCCCTTATCCTTGACGCCCAGGCGCAGGCGAGTCATACAAGCCACGTTCGACTGGATATTGTCCTTGCCGCCAACATCGGCCAGGATTTTCTTGGCCATTTCTTCATAACTCTCATTCTTCATGATGGTCTCCCCGCCTTTCTACTTGCCGACCTTGAACTGGTCGATGACCCATTGGTACCCCTTGGGCATGGCCTTGGTCCAATAGGTCCAGTTGTGATTGTCACCGCTGTCCTTGACGAACTTGACGCTGTTGCCGTTGGCCTTGACCGCCTTAACGAAGCGGGTCACGTCCTTGATGGGCACGGTGGTATCCGAGCTGGTCGATTCCACGTAGAACTGAACATTCTTGGACTCGGCGCTCAGATAATGGGTCGGGAAGACGCTGTTATAGACCTTGTCCGACCAATTCGTGTGGCCGTCAGTGAAGGCATGGAGCGACTTGCGGAAGATGTTATCGGCCGGCAAGTCATACCAGACCGCCGGGGAGACGAGGACCGCTTTAGAAAAGTAGTCCGGGTACTTCAGCGCCAAGCGAGCCGCCCCGTAACCGCCCATGGAAATGCCGCCGAGGGCGTGGTCCTGGCGGGCGGTGCTCACCTTGTAAGTCTTGTTGATGGTGGGAATTAGGTCCTTCATGATTGCGGTCTCCATCTGCATGCCGCCCTTGGCGTTGATGTAGAACGAGTTGAAGCCGTCGATGAAGACCACGATGGCCCTTTGGTTGGCCCGGTGAATAATACCGTCCAGCATCTGCTGGGAATTGAACCGCTCCAGCAGGTTACGGTGATTGCCGTACAGCCCGTGCATCATGTAGACCACCGGGTAACGCTTGCTGGCCGTCGGGTTATATCCCGCCGGCAGGTAGACGTCATAATTCCAGTCGATCCCCAGGGCCTTGGAATAGACCGTCGTCGTCACCACTTTACTGGTGGGAGAAACGGTGCTGGCCGCCTTGGGTTTGCTGTTGCCACACCCGCTGACCGCAATCAGCAGCAGGGCTAAGCCGGCCGCGAGAGCCAGCCAGCCGTGCGTGTGTTTTCTCATGTTTTCCGCCTCCAAAATAAGCTGAATAAGTGCACCTTGAAACCGATTTAATCGTAGCACGTGGGAAATCCCGTTTCAAAATATATCGCTAGATAATTTTGCGTCCAAAACGATGTTTCACAAGCAAACAAAAAGAGAGGCCGGCGTGCCGGTCCCTCTGTATAGTTCTTACTGAAAACAGTTAGCCGCGAATCTCCGCCAACTTAGCCTGGTACTTCTTGGCTTGGGCAGTCACCGCCGCGTAATCGCCAGTCTTGGCCCCTGCCGTCAGATTACTGCCGGCACCGACCAGGGCCACACCCGCGGCGAACCATTCCGCCATATTGTCGACGTTGACACCGCCGGTGGGCATGATGCTCAGGTACGGGAACGGCGCCAGGACAGCCTTGACCATGGCCGGCTTCATCACCGCACCCGGGAACAGCTTGACCAGATCAACGCCAGACTCCAGCGCCTGCTGCATCTCCGTGGGGCTCATGCAGCCGGGGGTGTACGGTGTCGCGTACAGGTTGCACATCTTAGCGGTCTCCGGGTTGAAGCTGGGGCTCACCACAAACTCTGCCCCAGCAATCATTGCGACCCGGGCGGTGGCCGGATCTAAGACGGTACCAGCCCCGATAACGACGCTCTTGTCATCGGCGTACTTCTTCGTCAGGTTGGCGATCACTTGGTCCGCATGGGGCACCGTGAAGGTCAACTCAATAGCGGTGACCCCGCCGGCAATAACGGCATCGGCGGTCTTCTCGGCCACCTCCGGACTATCCCCGCGGACAACGGCAACGACACCGGCCTTTTGCAGGCGCATCAGACGATCAACTTTTTGCATGGAAGAAAAGCTCCTTTTCTTTTGTGGACTGATATATTACTTGGTCAACACCATTCTACTCTACATTGACGTGGGCGTGAAGCGCTGCCGCGTTACTCGTATCATCCCGTTTAGCCAGCTTCAGGCAGAGGGCATCCAGGGTGATATGCACCGTCTGATCGAAGAGCGTCGACAAGAGCTGGATGGACTCGACGCCCGCCCCGGTCTTAGTCGCCCCGGGAACGACCACGACGGCATCGGCCAGTTTGGCCAGCGGTGATTCCGGGTCACTGGTGAACGCCACCACGTTCAGCCCCAGTTTTTTGGCCGCTTCCGTATCCGCCACAATGGTCTTGGTCGTGCCAGAACCGGACACCGCCACCCACGTGTCGCCCTTTTGAATCGACGGGGTAATGGTCTCGCCCATGACGTAATCGGTGTAACCGATGTGCATCAAGCGCATGGCGAAGCCTTTCGCCTGGAAGCCAGAACGACCGGCGCCGATGACGAAGATCCGTTTGTCTTTGGTGAGAAAGGGCATCGCCTGGTCCAGCTGTTTTTCGTCCACCAGGGCCATCACCGTGTTGATCTCGTGCATAATATCGGGTAAAACTGTTGTCATTTGTGAACTACCTCCATTAAATCGTGTGCTGCAGCCGCCGGATCGTTGGCTTTGGTAATCGCGGAACCGACGATCACGATGTCCGTCAGGCCCTGGGTTGCCAACGCGGCCGCCCCAGCCTGGTCGACGCCGCCAGCAATCGCCAAGTGCTTCAAGCTGGGGAATTGCTGGTGGAACGCTGCCACCGTGGCCGTCGGCGCCATCTTGTCCTGCCGGTCGGTACTGTGGTGCAGACAATAGATGGCCTCCGGGAAATCACTGATGGCTGCTTGCTTGTCCGCGGTCGTCTCCATCAGGTCGATCATCATGGTCCGCTGAGCGGCTTGGGTGACTGCCGCCACAGCGGCAATCGTCGCGTGGGAACTGGCGCCCATGACGGTCAAAATATCAGCACCGGCCTGGAATCCTTGGGTAAACTCATAGGCCCCTTCATCGATAGTCTTCAGGTCGACCAGCAGCCGACTGCGCTGCACGGCCGCCCGCATCGTGATCATTCCGTGGTACCCGTAATCCTTGACCAGCGAGGTGCCCATCTCAACGATGTCCACGACCCCGTCCAGTTGCTTGGCCAACGCCGCCGCATCATCCAGCGACAACCGATCAATGGCTGCTTGGAGTTGCATAACTGTCCCCTTTCTCGTCTTCATCAACGCAAAATACGTGCCAGCAGAATCATAGCACGTATTGGCGAATTGTCGTTTATCGCGGATTGGCGGCCAGGAATGCGGCCAGCTTCTCCGGTGTCGGGTAGCCGTCGTTGTCGCCCGGTGCTTGCACGGCGAAGGCCCCGACCGCATTGGCCCGGATGACTGCGTCCCGTAAGGACTGGCCTTCCATTAACGCGGTGACCAGCCCTAGGGCGAAGCCATCGCCCGCACCAACCGTATCGACCACCTGGTCGACCTTGAAGCCCGGCACCGTGTAACTATCGCCGGCCTTCGTCTGGACGTATGCGCCCTTCGCCCCCGTCTTCACGACCACCGTTTGCGTGCGGTCGCTCTGACCCAGGTAGAAGTCAGCAATCGCCTTAGGGTCGTCGCTGCCCACCAGGATCTTCCCCTCGTTGTCCCCAGGCAGAATGATCTCGGCTTCCTTGGCCAGTTCGTTCAGCGTACCGGCCATCTTCTCCTGACTGGACCATAGCTGCGGCCGCAGGTTAGGGTCGAAGGTGGTGCGGATGTTGTGTTCATGCAGCAGTTGAATCAAGTACTTGAAGGCGTCCAAGGCTTGGTCAGAAATCGCCGGAAAGATGCCGGACAAGTGGGCAAACTTGACGCCGGAGAAATCGATCTTGTCCAGCATGCGCTTTTCAAAGTGGGCCGCCGCCGAGTTGCGCCGGAAGTAGAAGATGCTGGGGTCGCCATGGGAGACCCGGTCCTTCAATTGGAAGGCCGTCCAGTAGTCCGGGGTGGAAGAAATGTAATCCGTCCCAATCTGGTTTTCAGCCAACTGATCCTTAATGAAGTCGCCGAAAGGATCTTCCCCTAAACGGGTGATGTACTGGGCGGAGTGGCCCAGGCGGGAAACCCCCACCGCCACGTTCACTTCGGCACCGGCCAAGAACTTGTGGAAATGGACGGCGTCTTTCAGCGACTTGTCCATATCTTCTGAAGCAAAGAGGGCGATGGGTTCGCCGATGGTTAAGAATTCTGACATGGTGATAACCTGCTTTCTAAAATAATCTTCTTATGGAAGAGTTTACATTAATACGTAAGCGACAACCAGGTTGAATGCCGTCGCGATCCAAGCCCAGGGCAAACCCGTGAGCAGGAACGTCTTCGTGTCGAGCCCGGCATACTCCACTGACCACAGGTTCCAAGACTGGGTGATGTCGGCAGAAACAGCCATCATCGTTGGCACCACCAGCAGGCCATATAAGAAATACGGCGGGAACATCCCCGTGGCAGTGAAAATCGCCGCGGTGGCGGCACCCGCACCATAAAGCATGAGTGGGCCACGGAAGTAAGATAACGGGGCAATGACCATCATGATGATGACCAGCAAGAACCGGTTATTCGGGATAATGCTCTTGAACAGGCTGGTGAACTGGCCCATCGTGTGCACGGCGGCACTCTGGAACATGGTCAGCACTAACAGCATGATGAGCAACCCGGCGATGTCGCCAATGGCCGTCTTGGCCGTATCGTTCATCATCGTCACGAACCCTTTGTAAGTCTTCATGTTGCCGGTCATCGCAAAGGCTAGCAAGGTCGCCAGCAGCAAGGCCGGAATAGCATCCCACTTGAAGAAAATGCTCATTGCGACCGGGACCACGGGCAAGATATAGGTGATCCAGTGCACTTCTTGGACTTCCCCTTCTTCTTCAGCAATCATTTCAGGCTGGCCATGACGGATTTTCCGGGCGTAGAACAGAATCATCGCCATCACGATGATCATCTGAATTGCCGCAGCCACGAAGCCGAAGCGGAGGTAGTGATCATTCCACTTGACGCCTTTGAAGAATACCGTGAACTGATTGAACAGGACGGGGTTAATATACATCGCCGCCCCAATCGAGAGGGTGAAAACTGAAACGGCCACCCGCCGCGGGACGCCCATCGAAAACATGATGGGGAAGAGAATCACGCCGACTGCGATGGCGGAACCAACACCGTAGGCACTGGAGAAAATCAACGCGGTAATCCAGGCAATCAGGATCGTGGCGAAGACGGGCGCATTCTTCCCGATTTTCTGCGTCCGCCGACTAATACTGCCGGCAATCCCCGTATCCACCAGCACCCGGCCAAACCAGGAACCGAGGATGATATAAAGGGCCGTCTTCCCGTACCCGAGTACGGGGTCGGTGAAAATTTCTTTAACGGCCACATTCAGCGGCACCAATCCAATGATTGTCCAGGCCACGGCCATCACCAGGAAGCCGACGGTCAGATTGCCGCCCTTCATGGCGTAAACGACGAAGCCGATGAAGGTGGCGATGAGCAAGATGCCGGTTATTGCTGTTCCCATAAATGTCACCCTCCTCGCTTAATAGTCGTTCAGTTCGCTCAAAATCCGCTGGTAGCTGGACTTGATGCCTTGGTTGCCTTTGTCCACGAAGAAAGTATTCTCCGTTGAATTGAACCGCTCCGCCAGGAAGTAGGCCGACAGATATGCAGCCAGGGCCTGCTTGGCGGCACTTTCTAAATCCTGGTCACGGGGTTGGACATCAATGTTCAGTGTGCTCAAGAATTGCTCGGCAAACTGCTGCGGATCGATCTGTACGCGTTCTTGTGGCATGGTGGATCACTCCTTGATTGTGGGTTTACTTCGCTGCGTAATACTGGGCAAGCTTCTTCTGCCCAATCGTGATGACGTCGTGTGCCCCGGTCGGGTATTCCAACGCTACCGGCACATCCTGGGGCAGGATGTCCAGGATGTCGCGCCACGGCAGGTCGCCCTCATCCAAGGGGACAGTCACCGGATGGGTGCCCGTGGTCACGTCGTCCTTCACGTGGATGTACCGCACGAACGGTGCTAGCGATTGCGCTGCAGCGACCGGGTCGGCACCGACGAAGGGCCAGTTGCCTAAGTCGTAGACATACCCTAAGTCCACATGGGCGGCTTTGATAGCAGTGAGAAAAGCGGTAATGGGCGCCAACGTCCCGCTGGTCTGGGTTTGGTCGTTTTCAATATTGATTTCGATGCCTTGGTCAATCAGCGGAGTCAAGACGGCAGCCAAATCGCCGGTGAAATGGGCGAAGTCGCCGGTATTCCACTTGATCTTCTTGATCCCTAACTGCTTGCCCTCGTCCAGGTAACCCTGCAGCTTCGGGTTCACGGCGCCGTCGACGAATACTTCGTCGGGGACGCTGTAGTACAAGGTCACGCCGTGGGCGCGGGCCAGTTGGGCCACGGCTGGAATTTCTTCCGTCATATTGCGGAAGTACTCGCGGCGAATCTCAATCGTGTCAAAACCCAGGTCGATCAACTCGGGCATCAGTTCTGCTTGGGACCGGCCGGCTTGCCATTCGTCGGCCAAGAGCAAAAAGTTAGCGGCAATCATTGGTGTGGTCATGGGACATCCTCCTTCGGATAGGGACCTGCGGGGCTGAGTAAAAAGTGGGAAACCGATTTCCCAATCTCTATGGTCAATATAGTAAACCGGTTTCCCTAATCCGTCAAGCGCTTCCAGAAACTTTTTTGAAGACAACAAAAAAAAACGCCAGCGGACGCTGGGTAACGTCCGTTGGCGCAATAATGAATGGCTTAAAGTGAGTGGCGCAAATCGAGGGTCGCCGGAATTTCGATGCGCGTCGCCGGGGCCGGGGTGCCGTTCACGGCCTGGTACAAAAACTCAGCGGCCTTCTGGCCAATCTGCTGGGGATGCTGATTAACGCTGGTGATCCCCGGCCCGGCTAACCGCGCCCAGTCCCAATCATCGTAGCCGCAGATGCCCAGGTCCCGCGGCGTCTGCAAGCCCTGATCCTGCATCCAGAACAAGGCGGCCATCAGCAGCCGGCCATTGGTGGTGAAGACGGCCGGCCGGTGTCCCGGATGGGCCGTCAGCCAGGCGCCGATCATACTGACATCGGCCTCGGCGGCACTATCGCCGTGGGTCTCCAGCAGTGTCACGGGAATATGGTGGTCTTGGCCCACGTCCGCAAAGCCGCGGTAGCGCAGCATCCGGGACGACACCAATTGCACCGGATTGGCGAAAACGATGATGTCCTTGTACCCGGCCCGAATCACCGTTTCCGCTAAGGTCCGGCTGGCGCTGTAATCACTGGAGGCCACGGTGACATGGCGCCGAGGCAGACTGTCCCGGTCCACGATCACCATGGGGATACCGGCGAGACGGACAAAGTCGTACTGGTGAGAATCCTGACTCATCGGCTGCAGGATGATGCCGTCGACGCCTTGGCCAATGAGCAGGTGGAGCACCCGTTTCTCCTCCGCCAGATCATTCCCGGCCCCCGCCACCAAAATCTGGTCCCCTGCCTCCTTGGTCACGTCATTGATCCCCGTGATCAGCAGGGTGGAATAAATATTAGCCAGGTCGGCCACCACCACGCCGATCAGGTGGGTCCGCCGGGACTTCAAGGCACTGGCCTGGCGGTTGGGCACGAAACCCAGCTGGGCCACCACCGCCGCGATGCGGTCCCGCGTGGCGGCTGACATGCGTTCAAAGTGCCCGTTTAAGTAACGTGATACCGTGGCCTTAGAGACATTTGCCGTCTTGGCCACGTCGTCGATCGTGGGTCGCACTTTTCTCCCCTGCTTTCTCGTATGATGATTCCTACGATACCATTAATAGGCAATCATCGGCAGCTCCGTGACTAGCGGCGCAGTGGGCTGGGCCTCACCGGCGTTGATGGCGTCGATGTGCTGGGCCGTGGCGCGCACCGCCGCGCCCAGTGCCTCGTAGGGCTGACTGCAGATATCGAACAGACCAATGTTGTAATTCTCCCCATCGAAGCGGCCCAGGGCGAACTGGTCATAGGCCTGGAAGTAGTGGCAGCCGACGCCGTTGGGCGTGGCGGCCACCGCTTCGCAGTAATGGCGGAAGGCGGTGCCCCGGTCGGCCTGGCTGCTGACGGCTTCCAGGCCCGTGGCGGTTGGTCCAGCGTCCAGCGCGCCGAAGTGAAATTCGCCGATCATCACCGGTCGATCCACCCCCAGCGCCCGAATCTGGTCCAGTTCCTTGGTGGGATCCATGGCGTAACAGTTGATCGAAAAGACATCGTAGTCTTCCCACCCAGCGATCAAGTCCGGATCAGAGACCCAGGCCCAGCGCATGCCCAGAATCAGGTGGTTCGGATCCACCGCCCGGCAAGCGGCCGCCGGCACACTGACGTACTGCTTGACCATCTGGCGAGAAAAGGCCCGCAGGTCTTGGTCCGCCGCGGCCGGTACCGCGGCCGTCGTGTAGAGCTGGTCGAAACTGGTGAAGTCCGTGTGCCAAGCAGCGTTCAGGTCCACAATCTTCCCGTGGTATTGGGCTGTCAGTACCGCCACCAGTTTTTCCTTGGTGGCCGTCCGGGCCGGGTTGGCCAATACTTCGGCGCCCAGGTTCAAGTGGTCAACGAACGCCCAGCTGGGTTCATTTCTCAAGAAATACCCGATCATCCAGGGGTCATCCTTCTTGGCCGCTAAGGCCGCGGCGCTCTTCTGCGCCTCGGCGGTGTACTCCGGGGCGAAAACGTCCGGAAAGTCGCGGAAGATGTGGACGGCCGTATCCGGGAACTGCGGCAGCATCGTCACGTAAGGTAGCGCCTGCCGGCGGAGCAATGCCCGGTCGCTCCAGTTGCCAATGGTGTTGATGCCCAATCCGCGCAGCTGGTGCAGCATCATCTCCTGCCAGCGCTCGTACCAGTGACTGCCAAACGCCCGCTGGAGGTTGGCCTGGGTGAAGGCGAAGCTCTCCACCGGCTTGCCCGCTGGCGTGTGCCCAGTGGCGAAGAAATGGGTGTACTCCGGGTCGCTGTGTTCCGGCAGCCACTCTAAGTAATTATGGATGCCCTCAATGCGGCAGTCGTTAGCCGCACCGACGCAATCCACACCCAGGCTGAAGAAGGCATTGCCGGCAGGGTCGGTCAGATACCAGCGGTCGGCCGCCTTCTTGGTGGCGAAGAACCCTGTCCCGGGGGTCAGCGGCTGGGTCAAGCTGCCGCCGTACTTATCCCAGCTGCTGACCGGCAGCGCCGGCTCCTCGTCAGCAGCCTTGGTCAGCCGCTGCTGCAGCTCGGTCTCCGAATGGATCTTCTCGGGCCAGTCCTTGTTCGCGTTCTGGCCGAACTGATCCACCAGCACCTTCTGGTCCAAACCGATGCGCGGATAGTCATTCGTGTACCGCAAGTTGGTGACGTGCAGCGTGGTCACTGCCGCGGTGGGCAGCGGGGCCAGTTCCATCCGCGTAATATCCGCCAGAGCCACCGCGTGGCCATGGCAGACGACCTTCAGACCGCCGACCGGCGCATCGGGGAAGAGCACGTCGCCGCGGAACCAGGCTTTGTCGATTACTATCGTGCTGCGCACCTCAGGCAGGATACCGAAGCGGATCGTCATCGCCGGGTCTTTCTCCCCCGTCGTGTAGATCAGCAGGTTCAAGGCCATGCTGTTCGCAGAAGCCGGCCGCAGCACTGCTGTGAGGTAACGTTCTGCGGCAGAGGCGAAGCCGGTCACGTCAATGCCCCCGCCCAGCCGGCCAGTCAGGCTGAAGCCGCCTGTCTCCGCGGTGAACTGAGTTTGGCCGACGACGTCTGCCGCCGTCATTTGAATATGGGTCATGGATTCAATGCATTCCTTTCTTCAGTAAGAAATGAAGCGCTTAACAGTCTTATCTTACCATGCAAACGGCGGGGATTCGCGCGGCTTTTCCCATTTGCGAACCAGAAATGTACTTGTTATAATGTAGATACAAAAGAGGCCGGTGTGCGTGAGAACACCGACCAGTGCAAACCGCTTTAAGAGCGGCGACCAAGTTTCAGACGGTAAAGCCTGCCTTCAACCTGCTCAAGTTAAGGGACAGGCTTTTTTGTTATTTTTCGTTGTGCTTGTCGCTCATAATGGTTGCGATGAGCATGCCAAACGCAATCATGAGCGACAAGACCTGATACAGATCCACGCTGTGGAAAACCTTTCTTTGGATTGGTTCCAATCCCCATGGCGTCACTTCCTCCAGGGCTAACCCACAGCCGCCGTCCATAAAACTTCTGCTTAGATGGTATATCATAGTCCATTTTTTACATCGACAACAAAATAGCCGGCCAAAAAGTGGGAATCCCACTGATTGGCCGGCTTTTCTTAACCCTTCATCAAATCTCTAAATGTTCTGTACCAATACCATCACGATTGGTACCACAATGGCGAAGAGTACGGTCGACGTGGTGACCACATTGGTCGCATACTTCACATCACCATGACCGTTATCCGCCAAAATCGGTAGAACCGCGAGCCCGGGGGCTGACGCTTGCACGATCAGCGTCTGGGCCTCCAAACTCGGTACGTGGAAACCCAGCTGCATGCCGCCGAGGATCAGCAGCGTGATGAACGCCGGCGCCGCCACGAAGCGGCCCAGCAACGCCACCACCGTATCCCGGTCGAAGCGGATGGACGTCAGCCCAGCATCGGCCAGGATGATCCCGATATAGACCAAGGACAACGGGGTCACCAGACTGCCAACGTAATCCAGCGCGTTGATCAGGAAACTGAGCCAGCTGACCTGCATCACGTCGAAGGGCAGAAACATGAAGACAAGTGCCACTAAGAACCCCAACAGGGGCGGCGGCAGCAGTTTCTTCCAGTTGAACGCCGCCTTGGTGCCGCTGCCGGCCACCTTGGTCGGGTCGTCCCAGGACATCAGAAACGCACCCAGGGTCCAGGTGGAAACGGTGTTGACGACGTAGTACATCAAGAAGTACGCCGTCGCCTTGTCGCCAAACAAGGCAATGTTCAGCGGCAGACCGATGAATATCGTGTTGGCGTTGACGAACATGTTGATGAACGTCCCCCGCCGGCCCGGCCGCACCTTGAGCAGCTTGACCAGGGCGAAGGCCAGCAGGTAGCCCAAGGCGACGCCGCCGAAGCCGTACACCAGGCCCGAGGAAAGACTGATTAGTTTACTAGCGGTCAGCCGCTTCAAGACGCTGGTGAAGATCGACGCCGGCAGGGCGATCTGCATTAAGAGTTTAGAAATCGTCCCGGCGAAGTTGTCGTCGAACCATTTCTTCTCCCGCAGAATATATCCCAGCGCAATGATCAGGACGATGGTGAGAATGCTTTGAACGGAAGTGAATAGTGCCGTCATAGGGCTTTACTCACCCGCCTTAATTGGTGCGTACGCTGGAACCCAGGTGCTGTTGCGCACCGCTTGAGCCACGTCGGGGATGGCTTCCTGGTTCAGCTTCTCCGCCACCGCTTCTTTGGCCGTGGCCACCGCCACGGTCTGGCTGAAGGCCGCCAGCTGGGAAACCGGCGGCAATACCGCGGCCCCCGGCTGACTGGCATCCACGATCCCGCCCAGGCTGTGGGCCGCCGCGGAGATCATGCCGTCGGTCAAGAGCTTGGCCGTCGACGCGATGGTGCCCAAGCCCAGGCCGGGGTAAACCAGGGCATTGTTGGCCTGGCCGATGGCATACGTCACCCCGTTGTATTCTACCGGTGCCGCCGGAATGCCTGTGGCGACTAGGGCTTGGCCGTTGCTCCAGCGAATCAGGTCGGCCGCCTTGGCCTCGGCCAGTTTGGTCGGGTTGGACAGCGGAAAGATGATCGGCCGCGGCGTGTGAGCGGCCATTTCTTTCACGATGTCTTCCGTGAACGTGCCTGGAACGGTGGAGGTGCCGACCAGGATGGTCGGATGCACCGCCCTGACCGCCGCCGCCAGATTCGTCAGTTCAGCGGCGTTGGCGAACTCGCTGCGGGAACGGGCGAAGGGCTTCTGCTCCGGCGTCAAGTCGGTCATATCATCGAACAGCAGACCCTGCTTATCCACCAGGTAGAAATGCTTCCGGGCTTCCGCCGGGGCCATCCCTTGCTGGATGAATTCTTCGTAGATCCGTTGGGTGATCCCGGCGCCGGCGGTCCCGGCCCCGAAGCTCATGTAGACTTGGTCGGTCATCTTTTCGCCAGAAATGTTCAGTGCCCCAAGGATCCCGGCCAGAGTGATAATACCGGTCCCTTGAATATCGTCGTTAAACACGGTGATTTTGTCCTTGTACTGGTTCAAAATATCAGCGGCGTTGCTGCGGCCGAAGTCTTCGAAGTGCAGGTATAACTTGGGGAAGAGTTTCTCGGCAGTCGTGACGAACTGGTCAACGAAGGCGTGGTACGGCTTACCGTAGACGCGTTTCTTTCTTAACCCCAGGTACAAGTCGTCATTGAGCAGGGCCTCATTGTTCGTGCCCGCATCGAGGACGACGGGGAGCACCTGGCTAGGGTCGATGCCGGCCGCGGCGGTGTAAACCATCAGCTTGCCGACGGCGATATCGACACCCTGAGTGCCCCAATCGCCGATGCCGAGGATGCCCTCACCGTCCGTGACGACGATCAGGCGAATGTCCCGCCCGGCCGCGCTGTTCGTCAGCGCCGCTTCGATGTTCTCGGGATGATCGATGTCCAAGTATGTGGCATTCTGCGGTTCCACGAACAGCGCACTGTAATTCTCAATCGTGTCCGCAATCGTCGGATCATAGACGATGGGCATGAACTCGTTAACGTGTTCGCTGAACAGCTTGAAGAACAGCACGTGGTTGGTGTTGAAGATAGTCATCAGGAAGATGCGCTTCTCCAAGTCGGTCTGCTTATGCTGGTACTGGGCATAGACCTGCTTCAGTTGCTGGGCCAGCGTCTGCACCGCTGGCGGTAACAGGCCGTTCAAGCCTAACGCCGTGCGTTCCTCCGAAGTGAAGGCGGTGCCTTTGTTCAGAAAAGGGGTGTGCAGTAATTGTTCCGGTGTGTATGTCATAGTGAATAAACCTCCCAATTTGTCTGTCTCTTGATCACACCGATGACTCTACACCCCGGAATTTCTTATTGTCACACGGCCTGGCCGTGATAAGATACCCTTATAAGAGGGGAGCCGCTGACCATGAACACGCGTGACTTAGCATATTTTGTTCAACTCGTCGACCTGGGGAACTTCACCCAGGCCGCCCACCATTTTGGGGTCACCCAGCCGACCATCACCCAGGCGGTGAAGCGGCTGGAGGATGAATTCGGGACCACGCTGATCCACCGGGATCAGAGCCACGCCGCCCTCACAGTCACGCCGGCGGGCCGCCAGTTGTACCGCCACGCCCAGACCATCGGCCGGGAACTGACCCTCGCCCAGACCGAGATCGATCATTTGCAGGAAGAAAAGATTCGGTTCGGTCTGCCGCCCATCATCGGGACCTATTACTTCCCTAAAATCGCCGGCCGGCTGGTCGCTGCGGGCTTGACGGAACACCTCGTGACCCAAAGCGGCGGCTCAGACACGCTGCTGGCGATGCTCAAAAACGGCAGCATCGACATCGCCTTGCTGGGCAGCAGCGGGCCGCTCACGGTCCCGGGACTGACGGTCACACCGTTGGCTAGCGCGCCTTTCACGATCATTGTCCCGGTGGGTCATCCCCTCGCACAGCAATCTGCGCTTAGTTTAGCGGAACTGGCCGACCAGCCTTTCGTTGTCTTGGCCGAGGGCTTCGTCCACGACCAGGCGTTGCGTTGGTTCACCGCCGCGGACAGCATCCGGCCCAATATTGTCTACCGCAGTGGGGACGTCGGCACCGTCAAGCAGATGATTGCCCAGGGGGTGGGCATCGGTTTTCTCACCGCCATGGCGGTCGCACCCGCGGACGGACTGGTGACGATCCCCATCCGCCAGCCGGACCAGCCCCGGTTCACGATCTCCGCCGTGCGCCGCACGGACTTGGTGCTGTCGCCGACACTGCGGGCCTTCCAAGACGAATTGACCCGGGACTAGGCAGAATGAGCCTAGCACTGATCATAGAATGCTGAATATAATGGGGAGGGAATAGCTGATGGGCAGCCAAGAACGGTTGATGACCATCATGTGGCGGCTCTTGGCCGGTCAGACGCTGACCAAACGGGACCTGATGGCGGAATTTGGCAAAGACGAGTCGATCATCCGGCGGGATATTGCCGTGATCAAGCATAGTTGGCAGGCCGCCCAACCGGCGGACGGCGCTGGGGAAGGCACGCTCATCGTCAGTCCGGCCCCCGGCCAATACCGAATGCAGCAGCAGCTGGCCGGCACCAACGTCCACTTCGACGACAGCGAACTGCTGGCCATGCTCTTGATTCTGACCAACAGCCGGGCGTTGAATAATAGCGAGATGTCGCCGTTATTGGCTAAATTAGTGGCCTCTGGCCAGGACCACACCTTGCTGGACTGGGTGACGAAGAACGACCGGGTCTTTTACCGCGGGGTGCCGGCGCGTCCGCTGCTGGATCGTCTGCTGACCCTCGGCCAGACCATCCGCCGCCACGAGACCATCACGTTCACCTACACGTATGAGGGCCAGGCCCAGCATTTCTCGGCCCTCACGCCCACCGGCTTGTATTTCGGCGACCTGTTTTTCTACCTGGTCACCGGCAGCGACCACCAGCCTGATGATCCCGATCGGGGGACGTTCACCCGCTTCAGGATCAGCCGCATCAGTCACTTAATGGTTACCCCCCCCCAGAAATCGGTCTACCTCATACACTGAGCGGTTCGAAGCCAGCCGATTACGGGCCCAGACCGGCCGTTATCCTTATTTAGGCGAACCAATCATTTTAGAAATCGAATACCACCACGACCCGCAATACGTCATCGACCGCTTCCCCGACGCCGTGGTGGAAGCCGCCCTGCCCCAGCCAGACGAACAGGGCCGGCCAGTCCACCGTATCCGCATTCCCGCTAACGACGGGTACGGTCTGCGCATGTGGCTGCTCGGTCAAGCCGGCTTGGTCCGGGTCCTGAGTCCCCGTAACATTCGGGACTACGTGGTGGCCTGCTTGCAGGAAGCATTGGGGCGGTATGACGGGTAAGGGGAACCTTTCTTCAATTCGTGGATGTAGGCAGATCATACCTACTCCGCGTGCCATCCTTGTTAATGCCAGTGGGCCGCACCATGAACGCGGTTCATTGCGTGATGCATCACCGGCCTCTGATCAAGGCGTCATCCGAATAGAAACCAGGAAACGGCTGCCCGCCAATGCGCGCAGCCGTCTTTCTTTGCCTGTATGCGGTACCATCGAAGCAGGTCCAATTCTGACAGGAGGTTTTACCCATGTTTAATACCGTCATCTTCGACGTCGATGGCACCCTGATCGACACGGAATACGTCTATGTCCACTCCTTGCAGCAGACCCTGCGGGAAGAAATGAACATGACAGTGGCCGAACAGGACTTGCTGTTTATCCTGAGCATCCCGGGCATGGCCGCGCTTACCCGTTTCACCGCCGATCCAGCCCGGCAGCAGCACATGTACAACGTCTGGCTGCGGCACGCGGCCGCCCTGCTGGATCGGGCAACCGTTTATCCCGGCATCATGGCGCTGCTGCACGCACTGCACGCGCGCGGCGTCAAGGTGGCCGTTGCGACGTCGAAAAACCAAGCCGAGATGGACGACGTCATCACCCGGTTCAGCTTCCAAGGTCTCTTCGATGTCGTCATTACAGCAGACTCAACGGCCCAGCACAAACCTGACCCCGAACCATTGCTGACTGTCCTCAAGCAGCTGCCGGCAGGGGCCAACGCGATTTACATCGGCGATGGCACGCCTGACTTGGAAGCCGCCCACGCAGCGAAGATGCCCTTTGCGCTGGCAGGATGGGGCGCCCACGACGATGGTCAGTTTGGTGCAGCAGACTATCGGTTGGCTGTGCCGGATGATTTGCTGGCTTTGGTGACTGTTGCTGATTAGACGGGAACTGCGCGTTACTGCCTTGGACGTTGGCAGAAATCATCGCGGCACTCCGCACCATTACCCAGTCTGTCTAGTGTATTTATTCCAGGCAGGCTTATTTTATTTGGCCACAATCTTATTCAGCACAATTGAATCCAGCTGTTTCCGTTATGCAACGGCAAGACATTGTTGCGTCTAGGAAACACGTTAAATTTCACAAGACACCTGTTTTCCTTCACTCCACTCACGAATCTTACTTGATTGGCCTTTTGTCCCCGTTAATATTAGGAAACATGTCGCCAAGTGTATCGATAATCTGATATTCTAGCTTTCATAGGCCACTGAAGAGAGGAGGATCTAGCAGTGAGCTCGCCGCGACGCCATAATCGATGGTGTGCCCAAAAGAAAAAAATAGGCCTCCCATTGTCGTCAGCAAATAATCGAAATGGAGGACGATCACATGAACCGCATGACTTTCTTCAAGAAACTTACAGGGAAGACAGCAAGGGACCTCGTTCTGGAATTGGCTGAGATCACGAGCGTGAAGACTGCATGCTTTTAACGATATGCGTCGCAGTACTCGCTCTCATCAACTTGGCTGTATACTCGATTAATGAGCGCCGCCAACATAAGAAGCTCCAACAGTTGCTGCAGTCCAAGGACGTAGAGAATCAATTATGCCAGATGACAAAACAGGTGTCCGATGTTTCTACCCAAATTCGCATTGTCCGCGAAAAGTACCATGTGGGGACTGCGGCAGCCATCGAATTGATAACCAGAATACAGTCGCGTTGACGCGTTCTTCAATTATACGAATGGGACACCTCTATTGATTGCCGGAATGTGTTTTCAACCAAATAAAAAACAAGCTTCGACATTTTCAATTCTTACATTGGCAGCAAGACGGATATGATTGTGCAGCTTCACTGGTAAAAATGATCGTATGTCAGGTGCTGCTCCAGTACCCATCCTCAAAGGCGTCAACAGCAAGCACCTAGGCAAGCTTAAAGAAATGGGGGTAAAGGTCATGTCGAGAAATATCGTACACTTTGCTTACAATGTTCTGTGGGTGATTCCAATCCTCATCTTGGATCGCTATGTATGGCCAGTGGTGATACATTCGCGCGTGCTTTCACTCCTACTCACCTGTGCCCTCGTCGCCACCGTTGCCGTTTTCCTAGCTGATCCCCTATGGAATCAAATACACAAGAACAGCAAGTAATGCATCCTTTGCGGTCCCGTTAGCTAGTTTTGAAGCCCTAATCACCATAAAGGGCTTGCCTAGTCAAGTCTTCCCATTGATCATTCAGCTGCCCGATTTCCCAGTCGATACCAAGCCAACTGGCAGTTTCAACAACGCGGCGGCACTCAGCCAAGCCTTTCTCTCTTTCGCCCGACAAGTACTGCAGCACTGCCTCGAGTTCCTTCAAGTTGAGGGAGCTGCCTAAAGAAAGAGACAATGCAGTATTCGGTTCGATCATCCCCAGGGCACTTTTGGCATCGGCCAGGCAGCCGTTGTCAAGCATCGTGGCGAGTATGCTTAAGTATGTCTCCGCGCCAAAATCCGCGTTCCCACCCAGAGAGAGAAACTCGCGACCGCTTCTGAGCATTGTTTTCGTCAACAAAAGAAGCCGATCCGGAGGGTAAAAAGGGATGACGTAACGAAGAAAGCTGAGTTCGTACTGCATCCAGTTGTCTTGATCGAAAAGATAGTCAATGACAAACTGGATATCGGTACCGGCGACCTCAGTCTTCTTCAACAGCGCCAGCACACATTTCGCTGTAATGGCGTTGATCTGGTGAAAACGGAGGTCAGACTCGCCTTCCGCTGCCGCCGTTTCCTGACGAATCATTTTCATCACTGTGACTTGGTTTTTGTTCAAATACGCATTGGTCAAGTCTCGGAAGAACGCACCATTGGCATTCCATGCGTAATCGTTGGCGGCATGCAGGAACTCAGAAAATGTGATATGCAAACGGTTTAACAGCGGCAGCAGGTTTTCAAATAGAATCGTGCTGTGACCGTTTTCAAACTTAGATAAGGCCGACTTCGTCATGATGCCTTGACAGGCTTCACTTAGACTAAGATGGCGGCCTTGTCTCAATGTGCGAAAGGTAGTTCCAAATTTTGAGGACATCTGACAAGTTCCTTTCTTTATGGAGGTGAAAGTTATTGAAACCACTAAGGAACGTATTGATTGGCGCCGTGGTTCTTATCACTCTCGCTGCACACAGTGGCCCAATTGTACATCCTTCCGACGATAACCGAACACATTCGATCGAACAGCCAGTTGAACAGCAGCTCAAATAACTCAATGACCAACCAGTCTTGGTGTGCCAACGACATACCAATCATCAACAGCGGCATTTCTAACTTCTGGAATGCCGCTGTTTTTGTTCCAATAACGCGTATGATGGACGTAGAAACCACTTACAGAAAGCAGTTGATACTTATGGTAACACAACGGCCTGCTGAAAATCTCGCAGAAATCGTCGCCAAGCTTCAAGCCATTGCCCAGTCTGGCAGGTTCTACGCCCATGACGTGTATGACCAGGAACGTTACACCCAACTCAGCGAATTGACCGGTGACCTTATCCGCCTAACCAGCGATGCCTCGCCCGATCAGCTCCGCCTCTTCCTCGACAGTGACACCGGCTATGTCACCCCGAAGGTCGACGTACGCGCAGCAACTTTTATTAATGACAAACTGCTGCTCGTCCAGGAGAAAAGCAGCGGCCAGTGGTCGATTCCCGGGGGCTGGGCCGATCTGGGCTATTCTGCCGGGCAAATTGCAACCAAGGAAACCCATGAAGAGGCGGGTATCACCGTCCGCCCCATCCGTTTGGCGGCAGTCTGGGCAATGCGGCAACACAGTTATGCCAAACAAAGATTGAACGATATCTACAAGATGTTCTTCGTATGCACCGCTGAGACGACGGATTTGCATCCCGGTGTAGAAACAGCGGCGGCCCAGCTCTTCACCCAGAGTGAGGCTTTAGCAACCGATCTGTCCTTACAACGGAACCTGCCTGCCGATATCCAAATGCTGTTTGAATGTCACGCGGCCGCACAGTGGGAAACACGATTCGATTGATGACAATATTGGATGGCTAGTAGAACTTCGGCAAGCAGCACGAGTCCCTCGCAAAAATCCGCCCCCAGCCCCTCGACGGAACCTAGTCTTGTCGACTAGAATAGAAGGTGTTCAGTTCCATATTCTCGGCTTCGCATATATTGTCCGAAAGAAGGATTTTTGATGATTCATATTGTCACCGATTCCACGGCGCAACTGACGCCGGAAGAAATCAAGGAGAACAGCATTACGGTGGTTCCCCTGCAAGTCACCCTGGATGGGAAAACCTACCGGGACAACATCGACATCACCCGCCAGCAGTTTTCTGACCACCTGGCCCAAGATGACGAGTTCCCGAAGACCAGCCAGCCTTCCGTGGGCACGTTCGTCGAGGCCTATGAAAAGCTGGCCAAACCCGGTGACAGCATCGTGTCGATCCACATCGGCTCCGTTCTCAGCGGCACGCCCCAAGCGGCCCAGATGGCGGCCGACCAAGTGGACGTCCCCGTGGAGGTCCTGGACAGCGGCCTGACCGACCGAGGCCTCGCCTTCGTCGTCCTGCAAGCGGCCAAGCTGGCCCGCACGGTGAATGACGCCAAGGCCATCGTCGGCCAACTGACCGAGTACATGAAGAAGATTACCCTCACTTGCTTCGTCAACAGTCTAGATTACTTCGCTAAGGGCGGCCGCGCCCGCCGCGCCATCGGCTTCGTCAGTTCCATCATCAAGCTCAAGCTGGAACTGACCATGCCCAACGGCAAGCTGGACGTGGCTCACAAGGCCCGGGGTGAGAAAGGTATGCAGAAGATGATCAAGGGCGTGGTGGACGACATCATCGCCGACCACAACGTCACCCAAGTCGGCCTCTCCTATGTGGACAGCCACGAAGACACTGACGCCATCGCCCAGACCCTGAAGGAACAGCGGCCCGACCTGCACATCCTCAACCGCCTGACCAGCCCGGTGATCATGACCCACGTTGGCCCGCGGGGGTTTGCCATTATCTACGTGTGATTACCACTTACCTTTTGTAAGCAATCGTGCTATGATGATGGCACCACTTTCAGAAAGCAGGTGATCTCCCATGGCAGAAAAGATGGATCTCGCCAGTGCCCGCCGGCAGCTGCACAGTCCCAACAAGAAGACCGCAGCCCGGGCATTGAAGACGATCAAGGCCGAGAAACGGCTCCAGCAGCACGCCCGGTATACGGCCCAGAGTGAAGATAAGTAATCCACTGCGACCCGGATATTTCCGGGCCTTTTTATTATCCAATGGGTTCATTTGGCCCGTAATTTGCGTAAAGAATAGTGGAAAACAGGCGAACCCCCTTGCCTTTTTCCAGCCCTGCATCATTACCGCCGCATTCCGGAAAAACGGCGGCTCCTCTCTTGGCCCTCAGACCACATCCCTCCTCGAATGTGGTCTGAGGGCTTTTGGCATCCTTTTTGCTTTTAGATAATTGAACTGGTCACCGGTTAAACGCAATGAACAATAAGGGCGTTGAACACTCACCGGCCAGTGTTTAAGAAATCAAAGAAGGAGCTCGACAGCAATGACATTTTCGATGGTCACTCGGTACGCGCATAGTCCCGAGGATATTCAGCACGATGATACAGAGCAGTTACGGACACAGTTTTTGATGCCCAAGATTTTTGACCCCGGTAATATTTTGCTCACGTATACCTACAACGACCGCATGATCTTTGGCGGTGTGACGCCGACGGGAGAACCGCTGGAGATCAAGCTGGACAAGGGCCTGGGCGTGGACTTCTTCCTGCAGCGGCGGGAACTGGGCGTCATCAACATCGGCGGGGCCGGGACCATCACCATCGACGGCCAGACCGAGGAGATGGTCAAGCAGGACGGCTACTACATCGGCATGGGCACGAAGCACGTCGTCTTTGCGTCCAAGGACGCGGCGACGCCGGCGAAGTTCTATGTTGTTTCGACACCGGCGCACAAGACCTACCCAAACAAGAAGCTGCCGTTTGCCAATGCCCTTTCTAAACCCATGGGCGACCAGGCGCACATGAATAAACGCACGATCTACAAATATATTGACGCAAGCCAAATGGATACGTGCCAGCTCCAGATGGGGTATACTGTCCTTGAAAGCGGTTCCGGATGGAACACCATGCCTGCCCACACCCATGCGCGGCGGATGGAAACGTATATGTACTTCGACTTCAGCGACCCTGATGCCCGCGTTTTCCATATTCTGGGCACGCCGACGGAGACCAAGCACATCGTTCTCTCCCCCGAGCAGGCGGTCGTCAACCCCAGCTGGTCCATTCACTGCGGTATCGGCACCAGCAGCTATTCGTTCATTTGGGCGATGTGCGGCGAGAACCAGACTTACGACGATATGGACATGATTCCCATGGCGGAACTGAAGTAATTTTCTCATTTCAGAAAGGAAGTTTTTACACATGGCACTTGATCAATCACCAGAAGAAATCGCAGCCCATGAAAAGGAACTCGACCAATTTAAGATGAGCCAG
The DNA here is from genome assembly GCF_000469325.1 of Schleiferilactobacillus shenzhenensis LY-73. GTDB lineage: Bacteria > Bacillota > Bacilli > Lactobacillales > Lactobacillaceae > Schleiferilactobacillus > Schleiferilactobacillus shenzhenensis. The sequence continues at coordinate 43,546 of NZ_KI271589.1, forward strand.
TACAGCCTGGCGGGCAAGGTCGCCGTCATCACCGGCGGCAACACCGGCTTGGGCCAAGGCTATGCCGTCGCCATGGCGGAAGCCGGCGCGGACATCTTCATTCCCACGTTCGGCAAGGACGAATGGGATAACACCCGCCGCCTGATTGAGAAGCGCGGGCGCAAGGTGGAATTCATGGACGTCAACTTGACCGAACCCGGCATCACCGACAAGGTCGTGGCTGAAGCCGTCGAGAAGATGGGCCATATCGATATTCTGGTCAACAACGCCGGCATGATTCGGCGCAACCCGTTGCTGGAGTCCAAAGACAAGGATTGGGACCAGGTCATCGCTATCAACCTGACGGCCGTCTACCACATGTCCCTGTCCGCTGCGAAGGTCTTTGCCAAGCAGAAGCACGGCAAAATTATCAATATTGGTTCCATGCTGTCCTTCCAAGGCGGCAAGTTCATCCCCTCTTACACCGCCAGCAAGCACGGTGTCGCTGGTCTGACCAAGGCCTTCGCCAGCGAAATGGGCGCCTACAATGTGCAAGTCAACGCCATTGCCCCCGGCTACATCAAGACCGCTAACACGGCGCCGATCCGCCGTGACCCAGCGCGCAACAAAGAAATTCTCGACCGGATTCCCGCCGGCCACTGGGCTGACCCGTCCGAGCTGATGGGCGTCGCGGTCTTCCTGGCCAGTGATGCTGCTAGCTACATTAACGGGGCGATTATTCCGGTTGACGGCGGCTACCTGGTCCGTTAATTTCCAGCGCTTCATTCCAATGTGATATTCATGCGTGTATACCTTTATTAGCCATACATTTTTGCCGATGTATGGCTATTTTTGTCAATCCAGAAAGGAATCTTGCCATGCTTTCCCGTGACGATTTAACCGCTTGGCTTACCCGTTTAACTCCGCCCGACGACACCTACGTGGCCAGTTTTGGTGCCGCCTACGATTCTGACATTCGAGTCTTAGAAGCCGCGTTGCGCCCCTTGTGGGGGCATCTGCCTGCCGCCGCTGGCAGTGGCCGACCATTCAAGGAAGATCCCGTGATTCAGCACTTCTATGATATCGTGCAGCACCGGCAATTACCGCCAGTCGACCGCAGTCGCCGCCAAATTGTCGTGGAGACCGGTCCCATCAGTTACTTTCTTGGCTTCTGGGGCGACCAGCTGGCGGCGGACCTGGGCCCGGCGAATATGGCCTATTTGGTCCAGTGGCTGACTACGATGACCGCCATTCCCCTGCCGCCCGGCAACTGGTACTTCTTCATCGTTCTGCTGAATGCAGCGTTGCGTAAACAAGGCTATCCCTATGACCAGCATGTCCTGGCTAACGCCCTCGCGCAATTGGACACGTTCTACCTCGGGGACGGCGTGTACAGCGACGGCCCCACGCAGCAGATGGACTACTACCTAGCATTTGCGTTCCACTTCTACGGTCTGCTGTATGCGCAATTAACGGATGACGACCACGCCCAGGTGTTCAGACAGCGCGCCCAGGATTTTGCGGACCGCTTTATCTATTGGTTTGACGAATCTGGCCGGAGTATTCCCTTCGGCCGTTCCCTGACCTATCGTTTTGCGCCGATTGGTTTTTGGTGCCAGTTCTATCTCAGCGGTGCGTACCGAGGGACAGCGTTCACGCCGGCCCTAGTCAAGGGCCTGATCGACCGAGCGGCACACTATTGGCAGCAGCAGCCCATCACCAGTCTCACCGGTCAAGGACCGTTGACGGTGGGCTACGGATACAATAACTACCTGCTTTCTGAAGACTATAATGCGCCCGGTTCACCCATGTGGGCGTTCAAGCTGTTCGGCATTCTGCAGCTGCCAGCAACCGATCCGTATTGGCAGCTGCCGGCGGCCCCTTACCCCGACGATTTGCCTGGGCTTTCTCACCAGCCGGCAAGCGGCATGCTCTTCCGTATTACGCCTGGGGCGGGTCACCACGTCTTCCTGTCCAGCAAGCAGATGGCTGCCCACGCGGCGCTCTACCACGGGCAAGAGAAATACGGCAAGTTCGCCTACTCCTCCCACTTCGGCTTCAACCTCTCCCGGGATCTGACCGGCATTGAGACATTCGCCATCGACAACACCCTGGCCTTCAGTATCCCGGATCAAGACCAATACGCTGGCAGAAAAGTCATCACGGCCAGTCACATGGCCGCCGATTATGCCGTCAGTGCCTGGCACACTGGCACCGCACGGGTCATCAGCTACCTGATCCCGTTGACTGCCAACTTGCACGTGCGGATCCACGAGGTGACCACCAAGCAGCCGCTGATCAGCTATGAAGGCGGGTTCCCGCTGGCCCCCTGGAATCCCAAACATCAGAAACCCGTGATAGTAGGTGCCGCCACCATTGCTACCAACGGGAATGGCGAAAGCGCCATCATCGACTTGCTGAATAACCGGCAAGCCGCTGCAGTGAACCAGGGACCGAATACAAATCTGCTGTCACCTGAGAAGAATGTCGTCCCCGTTCTCACGACATCACTCTCCCCTGGTACCACTGTTCTGGCGTGTGCGGTCGTGGGTGACCCGCAAGGTTGCACGCGGGTGGACGGACTGGTGCAGTTTCTAACGACAGCAACCGGATACGCCATCGTCACCCAGAAGCAGACAATTGATGTGCCCCGCTGGTCTCCCACAGTGAAAGATTAAGGCGTATCGAAAAAGGCGGTCTCTGCGGAGACCGCCTTTCTTACCGCCGACTAGCGTTGAAACGCCACCGCTCGGGCCACAAAGCGGCCGGCGGGGATGGTGACTTGTCCCGGCGCCAGTGTGATGTCGGGGCTGCCCACTGTGCCGCTTTGATGCCACGCTGGCGGCACATTCATGGCCACCGTCTGCGCCTCGGGCAGATTGAACCCGAAGAACAGGTACAGGACCTCGTCGGGTAAACGGAACCCGGAGACTTGGTAGCCCACTGGGTCGTGGTAACTGAGAATATCCGGCCCTGAGCGGAACGGTCGGCCCTGCGCAATCAGGTCGCTATGCGCCCGATAGAAGGTCAGGCATTCATCGATGATTTGCCATTGCGGCGCACTCAACTGACGGATGTCGCCGGAGAGACATACCCGGCCTAAGAATGTCGCGATCAGATGATAGTAGAGCGCATCAGCACCATCGTCCGGGTGGACGACGCACCAAATCAGGTTCTTCGCAGCCGGCACAACGTTTAGTTCGTTGGCGGCAATGATTGGGATACTGGTCGTTTCGTGGGCGTCGGAGAAAGAGGACAGGTCGGTGGCGTTGATCCAAGCCGGCGTCAGGCGGTGGCCACCGGAGGCGCAGTTCTCAATCTTAATGTTGGGAATCTGCTTACGTACCTCCTTGAGGATGGTCATGGTAGCCGCCGTCAGCCGCTGCAGGCTCTCGGCCGGGGACGCGGCCCCGGCCACGTCCTGCACATCCAGGCCCAGGCTGTCGTTATAGTCCACTTTCAAGTAATCGAAACCCGCAGTTTTCAGCAAATCGATCATCCGGATCTGTAAGTACCGCCGCACGATTGGTTGGGTCAAGTCCAAGAAGCGGCGTTTGACCGTGCTCACCGGCCGGTGCACGCCGTCACGGTCATGTTCCCGCAGCAGCATGGTCTTTTCTGCTTTTTCTTTCTCCCACTCAGCCTCAGCGTGCGGTGCAGAAAATCCGGCCATTGGAAACAAATAAAGGCGCTTGGGCGGTTCCGCGTCATGATCGTTACCTAGTAAACTATGGCGGCCGGCCGTCTCGAACTCGAACCACAGACCCGCCTTCATATTATGCTGATGGATGTCCTGGACGACAGGGGCGAGTCCTTCAGGGAAACGTTTGGGGTCCACCACCCAGTCGCCGTGACCGCCGTCCCATTGGTTCAGGGCGCTCTGGTACCAGCCCGCGTCAATGACGTAGGTGCCGATCGCATGCTGCTGCAGCAGGGTCAACGACTCATGGATCAGGGTAGCACTGGGATTGCCCCAGGTCGTGCCCCACTCGTTGTAAATAATCGGCAGGTCCGTGTTGTGCACCGCTGGCTGCAAACGGTGACTGACCCGGGCCAAGTCTCCGTGGGCGACCGTGAGATAGGCGACGGGCGTCTGGTATTTTTCATTCCGTTCCAAGTCCACGTACCATTGACCGTTATCTGCATCGGGCAAGCCGCCGAAGATCATCAGCCGATCGTCCAAGCGACCGACGTTCAGCTGCCAGGAGGCCCGGACAGCCAATTCTGCCAACCAGGTCACATCGCGGTGCTTGTCCCGTAAACCGACCCAAGGGAAGAACCGGCGCACCGGCATGGTGCCGTTCTGGCCGAACTGTTCCAGGGCCAGACCGGAGGGCTTCCAACTGGACTCTAAATCATAGTCTTCGACCGGCCTTTCTTCCAACCGGCCCTCCATGGCCCACTTCGAGCGGAGCCGCAGCAGGTCCAGGGTGCCGGCCGGGATGGCGTCGCTGTAAAACGGACTGATGCCGCTGAGGCAAAAGGACGCCAGCCAAAGGAAGCGCTGGCCTTGGTCATGGTTGCACTGCACGGTGGTCCAAGTGTGCAACCGCTGCTCCCCCGGCCGCCACAAGAGGTGGTGGGCGTAAAGGTTGCCGTGACCGTCCCGCATAGACGTGCGGATAATGACCGCATCGTCATCTTCCCGCACCCGCTTGGTGTGACGGATAAGTTTCAGGGACTGCACCGTGGCGTTGTTGTACATCGTCAAGCCATTCGTGAAGTTCTTGTCCGCGGCAGTCCCCGCCACTCGGGCTTGAATCAGCGAACAGACAGTCTTTTGGTGGCGGGGAACAGACACCAGCGGGGCATCTTCAACGGGATAGATCATCAGCTCCACATGGTGGTCCTCATCGACCAGGTAGTGGGCCACCATGTCCCCCAGCTGGTAACGGGCCAAATCAGTAAAGTGCAGCATCAGTTTGCGGTCCTTTCTTCACTCCGGGTCATGGACTTCGTCATAATTGAAGTACCGGAAGTCGGCGAACGAGCGGTGGGCGTCCATGTCCTGGGCACACAGCCCCACCATCGCCCCAGTGAAGCCCAGATGGCCATGGTCCTTCACGTAGTCATCGCTGAGCCGATCCGCCGCGTACGTCTCCCCTAGTATACCGTGGTTGGTCCCTTGGGTATAAGAAAAGAGACCAATATTCCGGTCGACTTCGACCTGAAGTTGAACCGGTTGCTGGGGATCAATCGGTACTGGGTCAGAAAGGTAGCGGTAATGATCCATGTCTGCGGTCTCCACCCGCAGGAACGTCTGCTGGCGGTGCTCGTCGTAAGAGACGTACAGATACGCCCAGTTCGCCGTATCGTAGAATGGGACCAGCCCGGCCGTCTGCTGGAAGTTCGTGGGCGCAAAAGTCATCTCGGTGCTGGCGGTGAAATGGAATGCTTGCCAGCGCCGGGCGAGCAGGGTCTGATTGAACAGACTGGACAGACTCTCCCGACCGTGGAGCCGGAGGTAACCGGGGCGTTCGGTGAGCGACGCCGTAGCCCCCAGAGGTCCGCGCAGTGTCTTCAGTTCCGGCGGCAGCTGTTTCAGCTCACTGAAATCGAGGTCTTGGGAGTAATCATCGCGCTGCGGAGCGGTCGCCAATGAGGGCGCGGTAATTGTTAAGTCCGGTACCGTCGTGTGGTTCGTCAATCGCGGCCAGCCGTCCTTTGCCCATTCGATGGGCGCCAGCCCCGTCTCCCGGCCCAGCGGGGTATTGGCCCGGCCCGTCGGCAGTAATGGCCGGGCGCATAAGAAGACGATATACCACTCAGTGGGACTTACTTCAACAAAACACGCATGGCCGCATTTCTTTAATGGCGCATACGGGGTGTAACGCGTCGAAATCAACGGATTAATTGGTGAGTTCTCATACGGTCCCCAAATATTGCGGCTACGGGCGACCGTCGCAGCATGGGAAAAACCGGTACCGCCGGCCGCGCACAGTAGATAGTACCAGCCGTCTTTCTTAATGATCTGGGGGCCTTCGCAGGTGCCCCAATCCGTGCCGGTATAGACTTTCTTTCTCTCCCCAATGACCTTCATCGTCAAGGGATCAAACTCTTGTAAAGCAATCCCGCTGAAACCGGGCTGATCTAACCGGTGGTCGTAGAGCATGTTCAAAATGTAGTGACGCCCATCGGTATCGTGAAACAGGGACGGGTCAAAACCACTGGCCGTGATGAAAGTGGGTTCCGACCATGGACCCGCCGGATCTGGACTAGTCATCACAAAATTCAGAGTGTCCTTAAAAGCCGTCGCTGACCGGACAATCGTCGAGACCAGCCAGTATTGGCCGTCCGCGTAACTCAAGTGCGGCGCCCAAATACCACCGGAATTGTAGACGCCGCGCAGAGGAATCGCTGCCTCGTCGTTGAGCGGTTCGCATAACAGGTCCCAATGGACAAGATCCTGTGAATGATAAATCTCGATTCCTGGCCACCATTCAAAGGTGGACGTCGCCAAATAATAATCGGCACCGACGTGCAGCAAACTCGGGTCGGGGTTAAATCCGCGCAATATGGGGTTCTGTATCTTCATCGTGGCTCATTATCCTTTCAATTTTGCGTTCCGCCGCCGTTGGGCAGAAGAGGGAAGATGATTCTCTTGGCGGTACTTGGCGACCGTCCGGCGGGCGACTTGGTAACCGCGGGCCGTCAGGGCCTGGGCAATCTGTTCGTCGCTCAGCGGCTGTCCGGGCGTTTCGCCGGCCACGATGGCTTTGAGCGCGGCCACCATCTGGTCGACCGACTGGTCCGTCGATTCGTCACCGCCGCTGTACCGCGAGAAGAAGTCCTTCAACGGGAAGACGCCCTGGTCGGTCTCGATATATTTATCATTGATCGCCCGGCTGACCGTCGATTCGCTGATCTGCAATTTCTGCGCAATATCCCGCAGCAGAAGCGGGGCAATCGTTTGGCGCTGTCCTGTGAAAAAGGCATATTGGGCGCGCCCGATTTGCCGACCGACCATCATCAAGGTATCCGTCCGCCGCTGAATGTTATACATCACGGACTGGTACTGGCTGTATCGGTCGGTGATGTACTCCTGGACCTCAGCATCGGTGGATTGCTTCAGCTGGATCGTACGTCTCCTGGGCGAATACCACCTGGGGCTGGTTATGCCGAATCAGTGTGAGCGACAGCTTGCCGTCTTGGCTCGTTACCCGCAGCTCCGGAATCACGTAACTGGTCTGGGTGTGGTTATACGGCAAGCCCGGATTGGCAGAAAGGGAGCGAATATACGTCATCGCCCCGCCAAACTCCGTATCATTGAGCCCCAGCTTCTTTTGAATGGCCGTCCACCGGTGGTCTTTCAACGCTTGAAAATGGTCCCGGAGAATGGAGGCTGCTGCCGGCACAGCGTCCGGGTCGTTTTCTGTCTGCAACAGTAAACACTCTTGCAGATCATGGGCGCCGACGCCGGGCGGGTCCAATTGCTGCAGCAAGGTCTTGGCGTCCATCAGCATCACCGGTGAAACGGCGACTTGCTGTAGAATCTGGTCATCCGTCAAGGGCAAGTAGCCGCTGGGCTCCAGCTGGTTGATCAAATAGACGACCAGCGCACGCAGCGGCGTCTTACGCATCGTCAGGTGTACTTGATCCAACAAATAGGCAAAAAGCGAGCCATGGGTGTCCCTGATTTGATAACTCTCACCGGTTCCCGTCGGCCGACTCGCCACCGGCTGCATCAATGGCATCTTGATGTTCATCAGGGGGTTCTCCATGCTGATGTTCTCGAGATAATCCTGCAGATCCAGCGCATCCAGCCGCAGCATGGCAATCGCCTGGCGCATCCCTTGCGTCAGCGCTAGTCTTTGGGTTTGCGTTTGGTTTAGAGAAAAGCCTTGATTCATCGTCATCGTGCGTCCCCTCCCCGGGCTGGCAACGGCGGGTGGGCGTCAGAAAAACGCCTCGCCGTCATTATTAACGACTTTCTTCAGTACCACGTGCTGAACGTTGGCTTGGGCCTGAGCAATCATCGTGGCGATGTCCTCATCATTCTTAGGCGGCGTCAACACGGTCTGCAGCGCCATGGCTAGGTTCATCCCGCCAATCAGCGTCACGTTGGGCAGGTTGAGCAGGGCCATCGCGGCGTTACACATACTGCCGCCCACCAGGTCAGCCAGAATGATCACATCCTGATCCGGGGTAATCGTTTTGCGCAGCGCGTTAATGATTTCGTCCGGCTTGTGCCCCGGCATCAGCCCATGGGCTTCCAAGTTGGTTTGCGGTCCAGCAATCATCTCGACGGCAGCCTTCATGCCGGCCGCCAGTTGGTTATGTGATAGAAAAATAATCCGAGTCATATTTCCGTCTCCTTGCAGTTTTGGGTTTTCGCCTTAGCTTACGCAATTGCCGTGCCAAACCCATGTCATCGCTATCATGGCACATTATTTGCTTGCAGAACAGGGAAAACGATTGAACACAAGGAGTCGATCATATGTCCCTCACGATCTGTTTAATGCATGGTCCGCAAGTGTTACAAGAAAGTAAGCCAGGTACTGAGGCTTATCTCAGTTACCCCCACCAATACGCCGCCGGTGACCAGCTCGTCGTTACCGTCAGCAAAGCCCCCGCCTATGTCTGGGTGCAAATGGATGCCGCCCTCAAACCGGCCCTGCTGTACCTCGCAGCCAAGCAATGGGCCTTCACCATCCCCTTCAACACCGAGCGGGAGTGGCCCTATCCTGACGGCGCCTTTCTCGGCCGCAATCACTATGCCTGGGCCCGTTTGGCCACCGCCGCCGAAATCAGCAGCGAGCGCAACTGGGCGGAAAACAGCCACGACCAGCATGCCGCCAGCGGTGCTTTCCCTCATGTCACTGCCAATGCCGAGACCCGGAACGAGCCGGCTTTCTACGCTCGCAATGCCATTGACGGGATGGTCGCCAACGAGAAGCACGGTAATTATCCATTCCAATCTTGGGGCATCGATAATCGGGACGACGCCGAGCTGGCCCTGGACTTCGGCCGGTCGGTAACGGTCGATCACCTTGCGCTAGTCTTGCGGGCAGACTATCCCCACGATAGTTATTGGACACAAGTCACTGCGGCCTTCTCTGACGGCAGCCAAGAAACGCTGTCCCTAGAGAAAACAGCTGCGCCCCAAGCCTTCCCCATAACACCCCGGACCGTCACCGGATTACGGCTGATTCATCTGATCAAGGATCAGGACTCGTCCACCTTCCCTGCCCTCACCGAACTGGCAGTTTGGGGCCATAACGCCTAATCCACCAGTTCAAAAAGGAGCGGTTACCGCTGGTCTCCCCCAGCAGCAGCCGCTCCTTTTGATTAGTTCTTTGTATCCAGCAAATCATTGACGATGTGACTGATCGGTGCATCCGTATTGGCCACGGTCAAGCGGTCCGCCACCGCCTTTAACCGAGCAGTCGCGTTGGCCACGGCATAGCCGATACCCACCTGCTTGATCATCTCTTCGTCGTTGCCGTAATCGCCCACTGCCGCGACTTGGGCGAGTGGACAAGCAGCACCCAGCGCCACCGTCAAGCCGCTGGCTTTGGTGACGCCCGGCCCAGTCACTTCCAGATAATCCGTGTCGGAATGGGTGGTCGTCACCGGCAGCTGATGCAGCGCTAACATAAGCTTTGCCCGGGTCTGGGGATCTTTAATGATTGCCGACAGCTTATCGATGCCCCGGCCGTCACCGGGCAAAGCCGCCGGATCAATGCCGGCGAAGCGGCCACTGTGCATGTCTAAGGGATGAGAAAGGCCCTGGAACGTCACGACGATCTCCTGCACGTTCGCCTGCATCATCACCGTAATCACCCGCGCAGCGGCAGCAGCGCTGAGCGGCCGTCGTTTTCGCTGCCTGTCAGCTTTAATGACCAGTGCCCCGTTTAAACAGACCACAAAATCCGGTCTGACCAATGTCCGCAGCGCCCGGGCCTCGCCCGTTTCCTGCCGCCCGGAGGTGATGCCAAACAATCGTCCCGTTGCCTGCCACCGTGAGATCGCTGCGACATCCGCCGGCGCAATTTCTTTCTGATTATTCAGCAGCGTCCCGTCCAAATCCGTACATAATACCTGTATCGCCATAACAGCCTCTCTTTCAGTGATAAGAAAACGCGGCAGACCGCCTTGTCCGGCTGTCCGTCGCGTATCGTTCAAAAACGTGCTAAGCGGTCTTGCCGCCAGTGATGCCCAGGAAGGTCAGGACCAGGGCCAACACCAGGATCGCGACCAGTACCCGGACCGGCCGGTTCTTCTTCCGCAGATAGGCGAAGCAGGCAAGAACCAGCACTAGCGGCAGCAAGCCAGGCAGGATCTGGTCCAGTACCCCTTGTAACTTAAAGGTCTGCCCGGCCATCTTGGCTTGGTAGGTGGTGGTGAAGGACACGTACTGTGCTGTCATCGCCCCAATCATCATCAGACCCAGGACAGACACGGCCTTGGTAATGATCTTGAAAATCCCGTTAGCCATAGTCTTGGCCACAAAGTCTTGGCCAACTGAGTACCCTAACTTGGCGCCATACCAGCGAATCAGCATGTTAGGGATGTTGTAGATCAAGAGGAACAACAGCGGTCCCAGCCACATCCCTTTCTGGCAGAACCCGATCGCGATCCCCGTGGCGATGATCCGTAACGCCCCCTGTTGCACCGAGTCACCTAACCCGGCAAAGGGACCCATCAAAGCCGCTTTGATAGCAGCGATGGAGGATACGTCGAAGCTGCCGCCCTTGTCATGATTCTCTCGCTCCATGGAGGTATTCAAGCCCATGATGAACGGCGCCATCATCGGGGTGGTATTGAAGAAGTCCTGATGCCGCAGCATGGCGTCGTAAAAGCCGTCGCTATCAGCACCGTAGATTTTCTTCAAGAACGGTTCTAGAACCCACGAATACGTGACCGCTTGCTGCTTTGTATAGGACGTACAGAACATCAGCCAGTTTTGGCGCCAGAACAATTTGCGGTAGAACCATTTCTCATCCGCCTTGTTCGTTAAGAAGCTGTCGGTCTTTTGTACTTGTTCAGTCATTTAAGAAATCCTCCTCCACACTCTCGTCCGACGCTGCTGCATTGATGGGTTGCTGGGGATGGCCATTGTTGCCGCTGTTGTGCCGGTTGGCCAGATCACCCACGGCCACCAGCACCGCGATACAAATACCGATGAAGGCCACTTCGATCATGGTTCCTTTGAAGAAGGCTACTAACCCAAAGCCCAGAAAGAACCACGGCGCTAATTTCTTATTCCACAACGTAATCATTAATAACGCAATCCCGACAGCCGGCAACATGCCCGCCGCCACTGTCAGACCATTCATAATCGGCTGGGGAATAGCGTTGACCAGCGCTTTGATGGCGTTGGTTCCGGCCATGATCCCAACGAACCCGAGGAGGAACCACATCGTTAAGTACACTGCCCGCTGAATTTGCCATAAACGGTTGAATGCCTTGATATTATGCTCTTTCAAATGGGCTTCAAAGCGCGGCACCAGTGCGGTCGCCCAAATCTTAAAGAGTTGATACAGCAGCGTGCCCAGCATGCTGATGGGCAGAGACAAAGCAATGGCTACAGAAGTCTTAGATGATAGCAGGATACCGAATGCAGTGCCGAAAACCGACCCCATGCCAAAGTCTTGGGGCATTACCCCGCCTAGGGAGATACTCCCTAAGTAAACCAGTTCCAGGGCCGCCCCAATCATGATCCCCTGGGTGGGATGGCCGAGCAGCAAACCCACGATCGTCCCGGCTACCATGGGCCGGTTGAACCCCAGACTGCCGTACCAGTCACCCCATTTTTGAATGGTGAGGGCGGTGCCCACCATCAATGCATTGACAAACATCGTTATGCCTCCTTCAGTAAGTTCATGAACGGAATCGCACTATCACCTGGCAGCGGCTGGTACACATAATTATCACTGTAGGCACCAATCTCCTTGGCCCGAGCAATCTCATCGGCGGTCAAATACACGGTATCCGTGATCTTCTTCTTGTTGTCCAAGTCGCCGCTTATCCGACCGACGTTAGCAATGTCCACTTTAGTGCCCGTCGTCGGTACCTCTTTGACGATCCGCAGCAGATCCGGGACGTTGTTGACGATTAGCAAAATCTTGAGCTTCGCCGCCCGGGGGTTGTTCAGCAAGCCAATGGCCTTGGCCACCGGCAGAATCGCCGCTTTGACACTATCTGGTGCCGCCATCAGCAGCGCACTCTTTTGAATCTCGTTCTTGGCGATTTGGTCATTAGGCACCCAGATGCGATCTACCTGCAAGTTCTTGGTCCACATGACCGCGACCTGACCATGGATCAGCCGGTCGTCGACACGCATCATTGCAATCATCATGCCACCTCCATTGTGTTTAGAAACGCTTCCATATTCATATAAGCAAACGGCATGCCAAATTAGCTTATTAGCTTACCAAATCAAAAAATCCTTGCCCAGTAATTTCACCAACGCTTCGACCAAGAAGAAATCAGAATAGATCATCCGGACTTCGTGTTGGGGATCATGATACGCCGGCGTCCCACCGGTAACGATGCCGTCCGTGGCCGGATCTAAGTCCAAGTAATCATCCGCTACCGCTTTAACAATTTTCACAGCAGCGTCGTAGTACAGAGATTGTTCTAGTGCAGGAACCTGGCGACTGAGGGTGATCAATCCGGCCGCAGCACACAATCCCGCAGAAGTATCCACAATTTTTGGTTCCGCCGGTGCCCGGAAGTCCACCAAGGGAACGTCCCCCGTATCGGCGATGTTGGCAAGAAAATAGTTGGCGACCCGCTTGGCAGTGTCTAAGTAGTCTTCTTTTTGGGTATGTGCATAGCTCAGCGCAAAGCCGTACAGGGCCCATGCTTGCCCCCGGGACCAGGATGACCCTTCACCATAGCCTTGACCGCCGTCAGTCTTCAACAGTTCTCCAGTGGTCGGATCAAAAATACCAATGTGGGCGACTGAGCCATCCGGCCGGACAATGTTGTTCATCACTGTATCCGCGTGGTCCTCGGCCATGTACCCATAGCGGGGATCGTTTTGTTCATCCCGCGCCCAGTACAACAGGTTAATATTCATCATGCTATCGATGATCACCCAACCCGGCCGATCCCGGTTCCAAGACCGCAGGTACTTGCCCCGAGGATTATAACGACCAGCCAGGAGCGTCGCTGCGTGCAAACCGCGCGCCCAGGCGCGATTGTTCTTGGTCAGCCGATAATCAGCCACAGCCGACAGATCCCACATGAACCCAACATCGTGGTGCAGCCCGATGAACTGGTCGAACGCTCCGTCAAGGACCGCTTCATTGGCCTCTGCCGTCGTTCTGAATTGGTCATCTCCCGTGGCATGATACAGGAGCCACAGTGTGCCGGCCCAGAAGCCGTTCGTCCACCAAATCACGTCTTTCTTGCCCATATCGATGTAGTGACCATCTTCTCCGGGAATGTAGGGAATGGCGCTGCCCAACCGTTCCGCTTCAGCCTTGGCTTTTGCGCTCACTTGGTCAAATAAGGGCTGTACCCATGCAGGGGTCTTCGTCATATTTTCTACCTCTTTCTTTTTCTGCTTCGTGTCTTCACCATGCAGGACGCAAAAAGCGTGCCAGAAATTGGCACGCTTACTGATAGGCATATTTCTTTCTTAAGCTGTTGGCGTATTCTGATCGTCGATAATCGCCTGGAACAGCTGGTACAGGAGCGATAGCTCATAGCCGTTAATATCGATGTGGTACTTGAGCTCCAGGGGCTTGCAGATACCCTTGGCCACGTCGAAGAACTCCTGCTCTTCCTTGCTCTCCGGAGCCAAATCATTGGCCCGGTCGGCCCCAGCGCCAGTCATCAGGCGCTCCACCATCAGAGAAATATGCATGTACAGGTTCAGCTTGATCTTGCCGTCGAGCTTAATGTGGTAATAATGCTCGAACTTGTAGATGACCGTCTCCACCTCTTGGATAATCACCGTCGGATTGAGGAAGGACAGCCGCTCGGTGACCCCTTCGATGGAGAGAAAGCGGACAATGCGATTGTACAGGTCATCGAAGGTGCGCTGGTCAATGTACTTCCTCAGGATATTATGCAGGAAAGTCTGCCCCCGCGGCGCCAGTAAATCATAAATATTAATATTGGGAATGGCGAATGACTCTGGCAAGTTGGTGGTGGTGATGACCAGTAAAGTGGATTCGAACTCGCTCCGGTCATTGGCCCGCACACTTTGCGATAAGTGGCTGAAGTCCATCGTCAACAAGCTGATCTGGCTGCCCAGCACCTCGTGAAAGATGTCCCGTAACTTCTCGGAGATCCCCAGCCCGGACATACAGGAGATGACGATGTTCTGGTCCTTGGCGAAGCCCTCGAAGTATTGGGCAGAAATGCTGTAATCCGTCCGAGCATGTTCGGCGATTTGTTCAAACGGCAGCCGGCTCTGAATCTTTAGCGCGACATCCAGCGCGGTGGCGGTCGTCAGATTGTTGATGACCAGCACGTCACCGCTGAGGGCGTTCTTAATCTTGCGGTACAACTGGCTGAGTGAGCCCATATCCACCAGCAGGATAAAGCCATTGGAGGTATCAAAGGAGTCAACGATGCGCTTGGCTTCCCCAATAATTTGGTCAATCGTCGTGTCAATAGGCATGTCGATGGCATCCACCAGATAACTGCCGCAAAGCTGGTTGACCACCGATTGGATACTGGTCGCCGTATGGCTGCCATGGGCGACCATCAAGCAGCGTAGCGGAATTTTTTCGTCGATGAGCTCACTGATACAGCATGCGAGCAGCGCGGTCAGTAATTCTTGGCTCGCTTTATCCAGCACCGGCAGTGCCGCATAGAATTGGCTGGCCACATGGAGTGACCGGGGAAAATTATTGGCCACTTCCTGCTGCACGCGTTTGAGCTGAGCAGACGGCACCGTTACTCGTTCCGCATAGAGACGGAAGAAAATCGGCTCATACTCCGTTGTGCTCTTCAAGCCAAAACGATGACGAACAATCTGTTTGAAGACCAGCCGGTGGACTGTGTGGAGAATCGTTTGGTGAATGCTGTCGTGTGCATGCTGGGCTTCGAGGTTCTGGATCATCAGACGGCTGGCCGCTGCTGTTGGGTGCGGATTTTCCTGAAAAAATTGACGAATAACCGCCGCATCACCGACATTACTGATGTGATCAGCCAGTACGGCTTCGGTCGGTGCAACAACCATCGGAGTGGTCACCGGTGCCTGGTCCGCCCGTACGGTCAGTCCCTCCCCTTCAAAATCAGCCAGGGTGATCGTCATCTTCTCGCTATGGGTTGCTTGCCGGGTATACGCGCGCGCACATGCCACTTTGATCAGGTTCTTCAGACGGCCGACATTCCCCACTGGCTTGAGCTGCGTCAACATTTCGACCACTTCAGGGGCAATCGTGAGGGATTTATCGAACCGTGTAGCCTCCCCGTGGAACAGCGCCTGGATGAAGTCCAGCCGCTCGTCCAGCGGCCGGTCGGCATAGGCGGTGATATGGATACTCACCGGCACCCGCCGGCGGAAGGTGTCCAACAACACTGCCTTAGGATCCTCCGTCGTGGCCAAGATGATGCGGACATGGGCAACATGATCCTTGCGGTTCTCGCCGATGGGACGGTAATGCCCGGTGTCCATGAAAGTAAACAGCTTCTCCTGATTCTCCCCGGACAACCGGTGGATCTCGTCCAGCAGCAAATAGCCCCCGTCCGCCGCCTGGATCAGCCCTTCTTTATTAACATTGGCACCGGTAAAGGCCCCTTTGACATAGCCGAAGAGCACGGACGAAAGCAGCTCCGGATTGTTGGCATAATCGGCACAATTCAGTACCTTGAACGGTGCCTGCGGGGCAATCACGCCAGCGTCACGGGCATAGTCATAGATGGTTTGAGCAAGAAAAGTCTTACCCACACCACTCTTACCAGTGAGCAGCATATTGAGCCCGCCGTCCGGATATTTGACAGCCGCGATGCACTTACGGATATTATCGGCCTGGCTGCCCTCTGCCCCAATGATGTTAGCAAAAGCGTGCAAAGGCATTGGCGCTGGGGTGACCGCAACGATGGCAGCAGCCACTGCTGGCTGCCAGCGTACAGGCCGACCGCTCAGTTTCTTGACCTTCTTGTCTGTCAACAATTGCGACAAATAATGGCTCGTCACTGACCGGCTCAATCCTAAGTCATCGGCAATGGCCATTGTTTCCACCGCCTCGGTCCCCCGGCTCAACTTGACCAAAGACCCGAGGACCCGTTCTTGTGCTGATGCCATTTTTCACTTCTCCTATCATTCACGTCTTTGTTGACTAACTGGACCTGAGTCACCGTGCCATGTATGCTCGATAGACAGAAAATGCGGTGTTCTCGGGTCTGTCCGGAAATAGTAAATCTGGTACATCGGTGGCAGCGACCCATTGCGCCGATGCTAACTCCTTGGAAGGGACCAGCTCATGGTCAGCAGTCAACCCAATGAATCCGTGCATCAAGGTGTCAGTCTTACCAAACCAGTACGTTCCCGTAAAGCGCAGACTGGTTAAGGTCAGTCCTAATTCTTCCTCAACTTCTCGCCGTGCCGTCGTCTCCGCAGTTTCTCCGGGCTTCATATAGCCGGATACAAAGCCGGCATAGCGCGTTGATAAGTAAGGCATCTTAACCAATGCAATCTCGTTTGCCTCGTTAGCCACCAAAACGATCACGCAATCAGAAAAAGAAGGGAACCAGAACTGCTGGCAATGCTGGCAATAGGGCGTGGGGCCGTCATCACCGGCAGTTCGATCAATTAACGCTGCGCCGCAGTTTGGACAATAATGGAACTTCATTTGCTGGCCTCCGCACCTAATGAAAACATTTTCTTAAGTTCAATGTAGCATGGATTGTTTAAGGATACAAGACAGTGTTTAGCCAAAAATAGTGTTTAATCTTCGCTAGGATTAAACACTATATTGAACAGTCGCTCTAACGCGTTGTTGTCACCGCCTATCGCGCACAAAGGTATAAACCTCACCGTAATCGATTAGCAGGGTCTGTCGGCCGGTCCGGAATATCGACTTGTATTTTCAGGTAACGGTAACCTGGTTCCTGTCAGGAGTAACCGTCAATACAACACACCAACCAGCTATGAATGGCTCGTTTTCTTCGTTAGATTTCTCTCCTTAATCCAGTTGCCCGCCAAACGGCGTCTCCGTCCACGGAATCACCAAGTCCCGCCCGTGAATCTCAATCGGCAGGATACTGTAACCGGAATGCTTCAAGTCGAACCGCTGCCAGTGGTCCAGCATCAGATAATACTGCCCAGCAATCGGCAGCACATAGGTGGGCTGACCATCGTAGGTCGTCCGCGCCCGGGGACCAATACAGGGATTATCGATGAGCTTCTGGTTGGAGAAAAGAAAATGGGAGCGAGAGAAAAGCGCCGGATTCGGCCGCCAGCCCGTGCATCCTGACGTAACCGTGTAGTACCAGTCGCCGGCGTGGAACACGGTGGGGGCTTCCCGCTCCTGATCGACGAAGGCTTTGGCCGTAAAACCGGTAAAGTCGAGATAATCATCCGTCATTTCGCTGAAGTACAACGTTTTGTTCATGTCGGAACTATGGATCAAGTACGTGCGGCCGCCGTCTTGATAGATGGTCATGTCCCGGCTCTCCCGCCGGTTGGGGCGCAAGACTTTTTGCACGACAAACGGGCCGGTGGGCTGGTCCGCGACCGCCACCAAATTACCGGCAAAGGTATAGTCTGGCGTATCGTAATGGCACCACATAACGAAACGGTCGCGCTGGTCATCGTATAGCACTTTGGGCCGCTCGCAGATACTCTCGCGACCTAGCGTATGGGTGGGATCCGTCGCTGTATTGAGGACGACGCCGGCATTATGCCACGTCACCAAATCCCGCGAGGTATAACAGGAGATACCCACAAACGGTACCATGTTCACGCCCGCCGCATTCCGGTAATTCTCTGCATCCTTATTTTCGCCGTACCAATAATACGTATCGCCGTGCTGTAGAATCATTCCGCCATGGGCTTGAATCAGCTCACCAGCATCGTCTTGCCAGGGTTGGCCATTCTTATTCATTATGTGATAACTTCCTTTCTTCCGCAAAAAACGCAACGCACTCAATGCGAATGCGCTGCGCCGTTATATCAATCGATTACGCGCCGGTAATGCCGAGGAACGTCAAGATAAAGCCTAACGCTACGACACCCAGCAGGACCAGGACGGGGTTCTTGCCCTTCCGTAAGAGGACAAAGCAGCCTACGGAAAGGAGCAACGGCAAGATGCCCGGCATAATCTGGTCGAAGACCTTCTGCAGTACAAACTCGGTGCCGTTAATTTTGGTCTTGAAGACCAGCGGGAATTTGACGAGGCTGGCAATCATGCCGCCGACGACGGTAACCCCGACGATGGAGGTAGCCCGAGTGAACATCGTCATCAAACCATCCTGGACGGCCTTCGAAATATACTTACTACCCAACTTGTAACTGTATTTCTGGCCGTACCAGCGAATCAAAATATTAGGCGGCAAGCCAACAAGTGACAGCAACATCACTGCCAAATTGCCTGATTTGGCAAAGCCAATACCAATCCCGGTTAAGATTAGACTCCAGACACCGGCGAAGAACGTGTCACCAATGCCGGCCATCGGCCCCATCAGGCCGATCTTCATGCCGCTGATACCAGCTGTATCGAACGTATCTGCCGGTGCCTTGGCATTCTCCTGTTCCATGGACACCGCCAAGCCGGAGACGATGCCGTTCATATTGGGCGTGGTATTATAGAATTCCATGTTTCGTTTCATTGCTTCCCAGAACTTGTCTGGGTCATCCTTATAAATCTTTTTGTAGACTGGAGCATGAATCCAATCCCAAGCAACCCCTTGCTGGCGGGTATAACTCATGCAGTACCCGAGCCACATGTTGCGCCAGAAAAGCTTCTTGGTCATTTTCATTTCTTCGGATGATAGCTGCATCTTGTTGTCCTTAGTCGTCGTTGTCTTGTTATTCATTGAAGAAATCCCCCTCATCATCATCGGTGCTTGGTCCCGCAGTGACGGCTTGGGCCTGGTTGCTCTTCTTGACATCATTGATATGCCGATCGATGAAAAACATAATCAGGCCGAAGACGACACCGAACAAACTGATGGCCATAATCGGCAATTTGAGATAGGCGCCCAGTAGGAATCCGGCAATGAAGAAAGGCAGGAATTCGATGTTCCAAACATACTTCAGCAACATACCCATGCCGACCGCCGGCAACATGCCCGCGGCAACGGTCAAACCACTCAAAAACGGTTTAGGAATGCTGGTCACGAATGCCTTGATGCCGTGAGTACCCAGTAATACGGCAAGAAAAGCCAATAAGAAGTATGTCAAAATATAGACCGCCATCTGAATCCACCATAATCGGTTAAACTTCTTCATGTTTCGCTCGTCAATGTACTTGTCGAAGACTTCCACGTTGGTGGTAAACCAAAATTTCAGTAAGTTCCACACTACAACGGCTAGCATTGAAATGGGCACAGCCAGTGCTACGGCGATGGCGGGTTTTTGATTCAGAATGAGAGCAAAGCCCAAGCCCAACGTGCCTCCGAAGCCGGTGTCTTGCGGCATCACGGCCCCAATCTGCATGACCCCATAAAAAGCCAGTGCAATGGCAGCATCAATCATTAAGGCGTCAACAGGGCTCTTACCGAGTAAAATGGCAAGGACCGGGGTGAAGAAGAACGGCATCACTTGGCCAAATGAACCATAGATACCAAACCACTTTCCCCAAGCGGCATACAAGCCGATAATGAATGCTTGATACAGCAGCATAATTAGTGAACTCCCTTCAACAAGCTCTCAAAGGGCTTGGGTTCATCTGTGGGCAGCGGTTGATAAACAAAGTTCTTAGCCAAGTCATTGATCTCGTTGGCCTTAGTCACCTCATCATCGCTTAAGTAGACCGTCTCAGTGAGCTTATGTTTGTTCTCAATATCACCGCTGACCCGGCCGACGTTGGCGATATCTACCTTCGTGCTACCCGGTTCAACCCCCTTGACGATCGTATATAAGTCGTCAACGTTGTTCACGAGCAGCAACATCTTAAAGTTCTTCCCCCGAGGGTCATTGGCCATCTTGATTGCCTTATCCACCTCAACGACAGCAACTTTAACTCCTGCCGGTGCTGCCAACAGTAATGCGTTCTTTTGAATCTCGCTCTTGGCCGCCTTGTCGTTGGCGACGATGATTCGGTTCAGGCCTAGTTGCTTCGTCCATAGAAGGGCGACTTGACCGTGGATCAAACGATCATCGACCCGCATCATTTCAATCATGTTGAACACCTCCGCAATATTCCGCCGGTTGATACGCAGCTTACTCAACTGAACGGTTCATTATCATTCTACGCAAGTGCTGTGCCAAACCGTTGAGACAGCGTTTTCTTCTATTGTATGAGTAACTTCTACTTCATGGTTGGTCAGTATTGACTGTCTTGTGACCAGTTATACGCGTTCCAGCACCCAGCGCTGGGCAGCATAATCATGGTGCGGCTGCGCCACCGGCAACCCCACGGCCATCAAGAAGTCGGCAGCGTATAGTCGGCCGGAGTTTCTTTCTCGATAAACGGCATTCGTCGGTAAGCCCACCAGCCGCTGGCGTTTCGTAACCGTATTAGGTTGGGCCAACACCGTTACCCGATCCACGACCACGCAGTCCGGCACTTGTTTAGACCATGCCCATTCATTCGCCGGATTGGCTACGGGCAGCCGCGTGAATTGCCCAAATTGCAGCACGTCACGCAATGCTTTATACACCCCAATTTGGTCCTTGATCGCATCCAGTTCATCGTCGCCCAGTTGCGTTAAATCCAGTTCGTAGCCTAAAGCTCCCTGTTCAGCCACGAGCCCGCGAGTGTTTAACGGTGTGCTGCGACCGACTTGCTCATTCGGCACAGCAGACACGTGACAGCTCATGGCCGCCGCCGGATACAGCAAGCTGGTCCCCGCCTGGATCGGCAGGCGGGCAATCGCGTCGGTATCATCGGACGTCCAAATCGTTGAACAGTAGGCCAGCATGCCGGCATCGAAACGTCCACCGCCCCCGGCGCAACCCTCAATCAGCAGCTGGGGATGCTTGGTCACCAAAGTGTTCAAGATGCGGTACAGACCCAGCAGATAACGATGTTCAAATTCACCCTGCCGCCGCGGCGGCAACGTCGCTGTGTAGGCATCCGTGATATTCCGGTTCATGTCCCACTTCAGGTAATCGATGGGATGGTTACTGACCAGGTCATCCAGCGTCTGCATCAGGTAGTTCTGTACTTCCGGCCGGCTCAAGTCCAACACATACTGGCTGCGGGTCAGCTGCGGCTGGTGTTTCCTGTCTGCGATGATCCAGTCCGGATGGTCCCGGTACAGGTCACTGTCCAGCGACACCATTTCTGGTTCGACCCACAGACCAAAATGCAGCCCAATGCCGTTGATGGCGTGAATCAAGCTATTGAGCGACCCGCCTAGCTTGGTCGTGTTCGGCACCCAATCCCCCAGAGAAGTTGTGTCGTCATCCCGGTGGCCGAACCAGCCGTCATCCAATACAAACATTTCTGCCCCAACAGCTTGGGCCTGGCGGGCTAACGCCAGCAGCTTCGTCCGGTCAAAGTCAAAGTATGTCGCTTCCCAGTTGTTAATCACGATGGGCCGTGGCATGCGGGCAATGGCTGGGCGCATCAGGTTATCCAAGTAAAACTCATGATAACGGGCACTGAGTTCGTTCAATCCGTGCGTGGCGGCCACAATGACAGCCTCGGGTGTCTTGAACGTGCGGTGCGGACCCAGCTGCCAGCTGAAGTTGAACGGATTGAGGCCGATCTGCAGGCGGGTATTCTGATGCATGTCCACCGTCGCCTGGGCGGTGAAATTCCCGCTGTAAACCAGATTGACCCCAATCACCTGGCCCTGCTGCCAATTCGTCCCGGGCACAGCCAGAGCAATAAACGGATTCTGCCCGTGCCCGCTTGCCCCGCGCTTGCTGTCCACGCCCTGGGTGCCCTGATGCAGCGGCACCATCTGCAGGTGGGTTTCCCGGCTCCACGCCCCGGTCAAGTCCAGCATCGTGTACTGGTCAGAAAGAAAGTCCCAATTAAACGAGAAAGCACGTTCAATAGTCAGCGCGTGCGGGCCTTTGTTGGTATAGACAACGTGTTGAGTAAACACGTCATGGTCGACATCGGCGCTAATAATCAATGTCACCGTCAATCCCAGTGCCTGATCCCGCAAAGAATAGGCCCATGACTTCGTCGCCTCATCGGCTTGGGCACTCGGCAAACCGCTGATTGCTGGTTTACGCGCCAGCGCGGTCCGGTGCTCAAAGCGCAAATCCGTGATCCGGCTGCCGGTCTCATCAGCCACCACCACCGCCGGTTCTCGCAAGTCAGGATACCCAAATGCTGGATAGGCAATAGGCAATTGTTCCAGCCGAAAATCATGGATTCCATCCGTGTCGGTTAAGTAGCTGACGTGGGTCAGATCTGTCAGTAAATGTTGGAATGACGGCTGGCTCGACAGCCGTGCACCCAAATACAAACAAACCAGATGGCCGCTGGCCGTTACGCCTAACGTCATCTGGCTGTGAGCCGTGACCATATCGAATTGTTGAACAATTATTTTTGGATTTGTCATGAAAGCACACTCCGTTTCCCGAAACTCATTAATCTGCCAGCAAACGGCATGCCAAACCAGTGGGCATATAATCTCGAACCTTAAGCTAGCAAACCCTGACAGCTGACGATCACGGTAACCAATCGTTGCCCGCTTTTGCTTCATTGTAAAAAAAAACTGACAACCAGTCATGATGCGCTGATTGTCAGTACTGTTTTGTTACCGTAGGCCGACCACGATATAGGCTTTTTATTCACCCTCAACCGCTTTATTCCGGCGTACTGACCAGAGGGAGATAACCAGCAACACACTTGCCAAGACAGTTAAAGCCATGAATGCAGCGTTCATTCCGCCAACACTCGCTACCGCTGGCTGGCCGACATGACCCTGCTTAGTCACGAAGGCCATTAACGCCACCATCACCGCAGCGCCGACTGCCCCGGCAATGGTCCGCAAAGTCGTCAGAATGGCTGAAGCCGAGGCAATTGCCCCACCACTGAGCTGCGTCACACTCCAGGTAACGATCGGCATCATCATGCACGCCAAGGCGGCACTGCGGATAGTCCAGACCGCTGTCAGGTACGCAACAGACGTCCCGATTGTGAGAAAGCTTGTACCAATACTGCTGACCAATAGCAGCGTGCCTCCTGTCAGCACCAACGGCCGAATGCCAAATCGATCGTATAGTCGGCCCGTGATAGGGCTCATGACTGCCATCAGCAGCGATCCGGGCATCATGATCAACCCAGACACTGTGGCGGACAAATGATGTACCGTCTGGACATAGATTGGAAATAATGTTGACGCGGCAATCAAAATCGCATACATCAACACGCTGAGGATGACGGCCGTGCGAAAGACACGGTTGCGAAAGGCCCGTAAATCGAGTAAAGGCTTCTCTATCCGCAGTGAACGCCAGACAAACACAACGGCCATGAGGAGGGCCACCCCGAGTGGCAGCGCAATTCCGCTGCTGAGGAAGGGAGCAGTGCCCAAATTACCAAAGCCAATGGTGATGCCGGTGAAAGCTGCGCTGACGAGCAGGAAGGAGGGCCAATCAAAATGTTCTCGCCGCGTCGGCAGAACATCCTTCATCACGACGAGGGCAAAGATAATGTCGACCAAGGCCACCCCGAGGCCAAACCAAAAAATGATCCGCCAGCTCATGTAATCGATCAGTAACCCGGTGATGGTGGGGGCAATGATTGGGGCGGCACTCGCCGCTAGTCCATAGATTCCCATCATGCCGCCCTGTTGGGCTTGGGGATAAATGGTCAGAATCACGACCTGGGTCAGAGAAAGGAGGATCCCAGTCCCCAAAGCCTGGGTAATACGGCCAATCAGCAGCCAAACGAACGTTGGTGCAATCGCAGCCACCAGCGCACCGGCACTGAACAAAAACATGCTGGTGATAAACAAAGGTTTGGTCGGGAATCGTTGGATCAGCCATGCCGTCGCAGGAATCATGATTCCCATCGCCAAGGAGAACCCGCTGGTCAGCCATTGACCAGCGTTGGCAGTAACCCCCATTTCTTGGATGATATCCGGCAGTGCTGTTGTCAACGCCGTTTGCAACAGGGAAGAAATTAAAGTCCCTAACTAATAGGACGGTGAAAACTAAATTGCGCTGTTTTTCTGTTAATGTCGTCATTTATTACCTCGTTTTCCATCGTTAGACCACTGCCGGTATTGCCGATAAATAATCAGTGTGACCATACTCACTAGGCAGCCACCCACCGCCACAATTGCCCAGCCAGCGGCACCGTGCAGCGTCACTGGCCAAAGCCGGGCCGTGTAAGCAGCACCAAGAACGCCAGCGGTCAGGCCCAAGGCACTGCCGATGAGTTGTTCGCCATTCCGCCAACCGTCCACGGTCGTTACTGCCACCCCGCAGATCAACCCCATCACGATGATGTAAGCCACGCAGCAGTCCTCCTTTTCTCCGTCGAATGAAAAGCATACGGTAAGCAGCTCATCCCGGTCCTCCTTAAAGCAGTGCAAATGCTGCTTGGCAAGTGGCCGTCATATTGTCATAGTGCGCATCAATTTGGGGACTCAGCCGTCGCTCTGCTCTGCTTTCAGACCAGCGGTAGAGGGGATATGCCAGAGCCCACCCGATGAAGCCCGGCACTGCCAGGGCAATGGACAAAAGAGTGAAGACGGCTTCCCAAGCAAAAACCGAGCCGGCTAAGAACGCCGTACCAGCGATTCCCACAAGCAACGCAAGGAATGTTGGTCGTGAATGCTGGCAGCGATGCAGCCGCGCTATCTCAGCCATCTGCTGGTCGTACTGCTTCTGCAACCGATTCAGTTCCGACTTATGGGCCAATCCCCGATCGCGACGGAACTTTAAGGTGCTGTTCTGAGCGTGCTCACGGTTGGCCACCAGTTGCCAACCAAAGTTCCGATAGCCGTCCACATATGATTCCCGCAACGGCGTGGGTACGGTCTGGGCAAGGTATTCATAAGCAATAAAGTTTTCGTCTGACATAAAAATACGCCTCCTGTTTTCTTGATGATTCAAGAATACGGGAGGCGTATTGGCAAAATGTTCGGAAAATGTTTCTGAAATGTTAAGCTTGCGCAGTCTGCAGGGTGACCGTCACTGTCGTGCCCCGCCCAAGAACACTCGTCACTTTGACAGGAACACCCATGAGCTGGCTGATTTGCGCGACCATGGCCAGTCCCAGCCCATTGCCGTCCGGGCTGTGAGAGGTATCGCCCTGGAAAAATTTATCAAACATGTGCGCTTTCGTCGTTTCGTCCATCCCTGGGCCGTCATCTGTGATCGTCACGCCGACGATTCCCGCCGATTCCTGGGCAGCGACGGTGATATGGCCGGCAACCGGCGTAAACTTCACAGCATTACCAATAATGTTGTGCCACAAAATCATCAGCAGTGCCGGATCGCTTATGACGGTTAACTTGTCCGGCAGTGTGACCGTCAACGCAAGCTGTTTGCTATCCAAAACTTCGTCGTAATCCAATAGCGTTCGGGTCAGCTGCCCGGGCAAGTCAACCGGCCGACGCTCCGGCGGAGTCACTTGGGTTTGCAATTTGTTGAGCTTCAGAATATTGGTCACTAACGCGGCCAAATTGCTGACAGCACGATTGATGGCTGCGGTGTACTGTTGTTGGGTGGCAGTATCTAACCCCGGCTGCTGCAGCGCCTGAGCGTATCCTTGAATATTCGCCAGCGGGCGCTTGAACTCATGGGATACATTCGCCACAAAGTCATCGCGCAGTGTCTCCGTCGAGCTTAATTCAGCGACCATGATGTTGAAGTTAGCAAACATCGCATCCAAGTAGTCATATTGTTGTGGCGGATGAACCGGTTGCAGATAGACAGAAAAGTCGCCGCCTGCCACTTTTTCTGCGGCGGCGCTCAGCGCCCTGAGCGGCGTATCAAAAGTACGGTATTTCTGCCAGGCCGTAAAAGCGGAAAAAGCGGCAGCAGCAATAACCCAATACAAAATGTACCAGGGCAAGAAGGGACTCCAGACCCGCCGCCAATTATTGCTGTACAACAGGCCCGGCAAAGCAGCCAGCACGCTCATGACGACGAATGACGCCAAAAACTGGGACCAGGAAAAATGCCGATTAACTCGGGCCTGGACCGGTGTACGGTTACTTCTCTTCATTGCTTGATCACCGCCTTATAGCCCAACCCGTGAACAGTCTTGATCGTAAACCCGTCGGCCGCCTGAAACTTGTCCCGCAGCTTGGTAATATACACATCAACCGCACGCATGCTGGTATTGCTGGCCAAGTCCCAAAACTCATCCATGAGCTCTGCCCGGGAGAAAGCGTGGTTCGGGTACGCCAGCAATTTATATAGAATCTGAAATTCACGCAGCGTAACGCGTACATCTTGCCCCGCCAGAGTGGCGGTGACCGCCTCACTATTCAGTGTCAGGTTACCCACCGTCAGCACATTGTCCTCTGTGATTTTGGCCCGGCGCAACAGCGCTTTGATGCGCAACTGCAATTCATCAAAGTTGATGGGCTTAACCATGTAATCGTCGATGCCTGAATTGAAGCCGCGTTCCTTCGACGCAATGTCATCCCGGGCGGTGATGAAAAGAATGGGGATGTCCGGGTCAGTCCGGCGGATTTGCTGGGCGAATTGATAGCCGTCGACCTTAGGCATCATAATGTCTGACAAAATCAAATCGAAGTGCTCTGCCTGGATAAAAACATAGGCTTGGGCAGGCTCTGTTGCGCCAGTTACCATATAACCGGCCTGCCGAAGAATCGTCTGTA
This sequence comes from Schleiferilactobacillus shenzhenensis LY-73, assembly GCF_000469325.1. GTDB lineage: Bacteria > Bacillota > Bacilli > Lactobacillales > Lactobacillaceae > Schleiferilactobacillus > Schleiferilactobacillus shenzhenensis. Next base: position 70,363 of record NZ_KI271589.1, read on the forward strand.
CAATATCATTGAACTGGGTATCATCTTCTACGACGAGAATTTTGACCATTAGTGGCTCCTCCTCAGGTGTTTTCTCAAGGGTACGGGTTTTGGCGGGCCGTTTCAAGTAAAGAAAGGGTAGCAGCAATCAGCGGAGCTTCTTTTATTAGCCCCCTGTGCAGCGGCATGCGCCGCGGTCGTCGATTCTCCCCGTCGCTTGCATCGACAATCAAAGCGTGTATAATGATTAGCATGCTAAACGATTAAAGAAGGCTGGACTTCGTGTCTAGCCTTCCTCATCCTGATACAATTAGCAGGCTAATTATTCAAGGAGATGTTCCTTATGCTGAAATTGCTCAAGCGCCTGAACAAGAAAGAGTGGCTGACGATTGCCGTCAGTGTCCTCTTCATCACCGCCCAGGTCGGCTTCGAACTGGCCATTCCCGGCTACATGACCCAGATCACCACGGCGCTGGAGACCAAAGGCACCACCGCCGCCACGATCTTGCGGCCTGGTGCCGTGATGCTGCTGTACTCGCTGTTGAGTATGGCCTCTTCCGTCATTGTCGGTTACTTGGCTGCCCACATTGCGGCGGGCTTCGCCGCTCGGGTGCGCGGTCAGGTCTTTGATCGGGTCATGGCGTATTCCACAGCCGATATCAACCGATTCTCTATTCCCAGTTTACTGACCCGGTCCACGAACGACATCACCCAAGTGCAAATGATCATCGCCATGGGCATGCAAGTTTTGATCAAGGCCCCGATCACCGCCGTGTGGGCAATTACCAAGATTGCCAACAAGGGCTGGCAGTGGACCACTGCCACCGGCGCGGCCGTGGTCGTCTTGGTGCTCATGCTGACGGTCATCCTGACACTGGTCCAACCGAAGTTCAAACGGGTCCAACGGCTGACTGACCGGTTAAACCTGGTCACCCGGGAAAACCTGAACGGCATCCGGGTCGTCCACGCCTTCAACGCAGAAGATTACCAGAACAAGAAATTCGACCAAGCTAACCAAGAACTGACTGGGACCAACCTATTTGCCAACCGTGTCCTAGGCTTGATGAACCCGGGGATGTCATTGATTTCTAACGGGTTGACGCTCGCGGTATATGCGATTGGGGCGAGCCTGATCCAAGCCGCCAGCGGGGCTGCCAAACTAACGCTTTTCTCCAACATGATCGTCTTCTCTAGTTACGCCCTCCAGGTCATCATGGCCTTCCTGCTCCTCAGTATCATCTTCGTCATCCTGCCCCGGGTCTCTGTCTCCGCCGGCCGGATCAACGACGTCTTGGCGGTGACTCCCAGTGTCACTTATCCATCCAAAGTGCCTGCCGCCACAGAACCGGCCGGGACGATTGTCTTCGACCACGTGACGTTCCGCTTTGCCGGCGCCGAAGCCCCCGCCATTACCGACCTGTCCTTCACCGCCCATCCTGGCGACACGATTGCCTTCATCGGGGCTACCGGCAGCGGCAAGTCCACTGTCTTGAATCTCCTGGCCCGCCGCTACGATGTCACCGGCGGCCGCATCACCATCGATGGGGTGGACGTCAAAGACTATCCTGAAGAAGCCTTGAACGATAAGTTCGGCTACATTCCCCAGAAGGCTGTTCTCTTCTCCGGGACGATTCGCAGCAACCTGGATTACGGCACCGGGGCAAACAAGCCAGCCACCCTCGCCGACACCGACCTGCGCCGGGCCCTGCGCGTTGCCCAAGCGGATGATTTCACCAGCGATTTAGACGCACCGGTCGCCCAACACGGGGACAACTTCTCTGGGGGGCAGAAACAACGACTAGCCATCGCCCGAGCGGTGGCCCGCCGGCCCGAGATCCTCATGTTCGATGATTCATTCTCGGCATTGGACTATGCCACTGACGCCAAGCTGCGCCAGGCCTTGCACCAGGAAGCCAAGGGCACAACCCAAGTGATCGTCGCCCAGCGGATCAGTACCATCATGGACGCCACAAAGATTGTGGTCCTCGACGAAGGCCGCGTCGCCGGCATCGGTACCCACGCTGACCTTCTCGCCCACAACAAAGTCTATCAAGAGATTGCCTATTCTCAGTTAAGTAAGAAGGAGTTGGCCTAATATGGCAGAAGAAAAGAAAGTGAAATTGCTCCCGGGTATTCGCCACTATGGCCAGCCCTACCTCATCGCCATGATCGCCGCCATTGTGCTGGCCGCAGTCGGCAGCTTAGCGACGCTGCTCGGGCCCAACAAGCTCAGCGACATTACCAATAAAATTGCTGCCGGCCTGCGCGGTACAATGGACGTCGCCGGGATCGGCCGCATCGTCCTCTTCTTAGCGGTCGTCTACGGCATTGGGGCACTGGCTTCTTATGCCCAAGCCTATATCATGGCCACGGTTTCCCAGAATTTCACCCGTGACTTGCGGACGAAGATATCGCGCAAAATCAATCGACTGCCCCTTACCTACTTTGACACCCATAACGAAGGGGACACGCTCTCCCGGGTCACCAACGACCTGGATACCTTCGGCCAATCACTGAACCAGAGCCTGGGTACCCTGGTGTCCTCAGTCGTGCTGATTGTCGGCGCAATCGTTATGATGACCGCCAGCAACTGGCTGCTCAGCTTGACCACCATTGTTTCGTCGCTCTTGGGGATGGTCGTGGTCGTCCTGCTCCTCAGCCACTCCCAGAAGTATTTCACCGACCAGCAGAACCAGCTGGCCCAGGTCTCGAGTTTCGTTGAAGAAACCTATTCTGGTCACGATGTGGTCAACACGTATAACGATACCGCCCACGCCACCAAGCAGTTTAACACCCTGAACCGGAAGCTGCAGAGCAGCGTCTGGAAGGCCCAGTTCCTCTCCGGCATCATGCAGCCGTTCATGACCTTCGTCGGCAACTTCGGCTATGTCGCCGTCAGCGTGGTCGGCGCCCTACTGGTCCTCAACGGCACGATCACCATCGGTACCGTCGTCGCCTTCATGGTTTACGTGCGCATCTTCACCCAGCCGCTGGGCCAGATCACCCAAGCCTTCTCTGGCTTGCAATCGGCCCAAGCCGCTCTCCAGCGCGTCTTCCAATTCCTGGCAGAAAGGGATGCGGACGATCGGGCCAATGCGCCGCAACACATTGACCGCGCCAAAGGAACGATTGACTTCGACCACGTTAACTTCGGCTATTCCGCTGATAAGCCCATCATCCATGACTTTACCGCCCATATTGGGGCCGGGGAGAAAGTGGCCATCGTGGGCCCTACTGGCGCTGGCAAAACGACGCTGATCAGCCTGCTCATGGGGTACTACCCCGTCACCAGTGGGACGATCAAAATCGACGGCGTCGACACCCGCGACCTTTCTGTCACCACGATCCGCAACCAGTTCGACATGGTCCTCCAGGATACCTGGCTGTTCGCCGATACGATTATGGCGAACTTGAAATACAACGACCCGGCCGTGACTGATGCCCAAGTCATCGATGCCGCCAAAGCCGTGGGTATCGACCACTTCATTCGGACCTTGCCCCAGGGATATGAGACAGTGCTGGACGATTCCGTCACCCTCTCTGTTGGTCAGAAACAACTGCTGACGATTGCCCGGGCCCTGATTCGGAACAAACCCATGCTGATTCTCGACGAAGCCACCAGTTCCGTGGATACCCGCACCGAGGAACAGCTGCAGGCCTCGATGGATGTACTCACGAAAGGCCGCACCAGCCTGGTCATCGCCCACCGGCTGTCGACGATCAAGAACGCCGACAAGATTCTGGTTCTGAACGGCGGCCGCATCATCGAATCCGGTAACCACGACACTCTGATGGCCGCCAATGGGTTCTATGCTAAACTGTACAACAGTCAGTTCGATAAGTTGACCGCCTGAACGGTGAGGAATGGAGATGGCCCCTGTGTCTAACGATATTGGCCCGTTGATTAAAGCATTGAACACGGAGATCCAGAAAGCAATCAATAATCGGCTGGCCCAGTCTTCCCCCGACCGGCCAGCGTTGACGAGTGCCCAAGCGGAGCTATTAATGTATCTTGTGCGCCATCACGACAAGGTCATCTTCCAAAGCGACCTGGAATCCGTCTTCAACCTGAGCCGACCGACCATCAACGGCCTGGTCAAGCGGCTGAAGGAGGCGGGGATGGTGGCCGTTGTCCCGACGCCGGCTGATAAGCGCTACAAGCAAATCATGATGACGGCCACCGCGCGGCGGGAGATGATCGCCCACCAGCCCGAGTTCGACGCGCAGGTCCAGGCGCTGGAACAGGCAATGACCACCGGCATGACGGCGGATGAAGTGGCGGAGCTGCACCGGTTGTTGCGGCTGATGCTGCACAATTTGAAGAACGAAGCATAAGCAAGGGACTGGGACAAAATTCTCCCTCGACGCCGTGCCAAAGCTCCGCAAGCTCCGGC
>NZ_KI271589.1:74876-86121 GCF_000469325.1 Schleiferilactobacillus shenzhenensis LY-73
GCCTCCGCTTGCTACGCGTTGGCACTCAGTACGTCGCGGAATCCGAATTTTGTCCCAGCCCCAGTGTTGCTCAGCGGGTACGTTCATGCAGCCAACCCTGGATTTTCTGGTACTGCAAATACTCCCGGCGGGCACGTTCAATGGCCTTGTATCGTTGCGGCTGCTTCTTATAAAACTGCTGATGGAAATTCTCCGCCGGCCAGAACGTCCCAGCCGGTTCAATTGTCGTCACGATTGGCCGCCGATACTTGCCGGAAGCCTTGACAGCCTGTTTCGACTGTTCCGCAATCATCTGCTGGGCCGCATTTCTGACAAAAATCACTGGCCGGTACTCATTACCGCGATCCTCGAACTGGCCGTTGGCATCAGTGGGATCAGTCAGCTGCCAATACAGATCGACCAGCTGCTGATAAGTCATCTGCCGAGTGTCGAAGATAACTTCCACGGCTTCGACATGGCCTGTCGCCTGGGTGAGCACCTGGTCGTAGGTCGGGTGCGGCACGTGCCCGCCGGTGTAGCCAGAGACGACGGAGATGATGCCCGACAAGGTCTCAAAGGGCTGGACCATGCACCAGAAACAGCCGCCGCCGAAGATAGCCCGGTCCTGGTAGGGCAAGTCGGCGGCTTCGTGGGCGGTGAGGTCAAAGGCCATGGCACCGGCGGGATCATCGGTTAGCCGCAGGTAGAAATCCGTGACGGCCGGGGTCAGATTGTTGCGTACCGCCAACGGCCGCAAAACGGCCTCCAGCCGTTCCAGTGCGGTCGCCGGCGGTGTACCCTGCTCGATCAGGTCCTTGGCTGTGCGCAGCTGCTGCCGTTCCCAGTCCCGGGTACCCGGATCAAGTAACAGATTGTAAATGTCGCGCAGTGTTGATTCACTCACATAGACCATCTGTGCACCTCCTCGTTGCCGTTATCTTGCGCGGTGCACGCCGGTGCTGTCAAGAAATAAACACCCGCGGGGCCAGCAGTAGTACGCTGACTGCGCGGGTATCTTTCTATCTCGAGATTACAACGCACCCTGCAACACCGTTGGCCGGCCGTTACGCAGGAACAACGGCAACCGGGCCAGGGGCGCCTGCACGGTCACCGTCTGGCCACCCGTGAAGACTTCACCGGAATGGGCATCGGTCCACCGTGCGCCTGCCGGCAGGTAAACCATCCGCTCCTGCACGCCCGCTTGGACCACCGGTGCAACCAGGGCATCCGGCCCCAGCAGGTATTCATCTGTAATCGGCCACGCCTGCGGATCTTTTGGAAACTCGTAGAACAGCGGCCGCATTACCGGCGCGCCGGTGGTGTGCGCCACCTGCATCACGTCTTGCAGATACGGCTTTAACTGAGCGCGAATCTGGATGAACTTGATTAGGATTTTCTCCACCGCTGGCCCATAACTCCAGACCTCATTCGGGGCCCCTGCGTTCTCCGTTTCTTCCCCATCGGCCTTATAGACCTTGGTCATCGGCTGCCGGGCACCGTGAATGCGCATCACGGGTGAGAAAGCCCCAAACTGGAACCAGCGTACGAGCAGCTCGCGGAACGCGGGGTCATCCGGATGACCGCCGTGGAAGCCGCCGATGTCGGTAGTCCACCAGGGAATACCAGCGATGCCCATGTGCAGCCCGGCCATGATCTGGTTGCGGAAATCCTGCCAAGTCGACTGAATGTCACCGGACCAGACCAGGGCACCGTACCGCTGGCTGCCCACCCAGGCACAGCGCACCAAGTTGACTTCGCCGTGACCGCTGGCGGCGACCTCGCCTTCATAAAACCCGCGGGTATACGCCCGAGGATAGAGGTTGCCGGTACTCAGCACACTGCCGGCGTAATACGTATAGTTGCTGAAGTCGTACGTCCCAAACTCCGGCTCCGCCTCGTCTAACCAGAAGAGGCCAATGCCCTGGTCCCTGTAATTGTGCTTCACCTTCGCCCACACATAAGCGCGCGCACCCGGATTCGTCGCATCATAGAACTCATTCGCACCATGGAACTGCATCTGCGCCGGCAAGCCATAGTTGGTGTGCACCAGCAGACCGTTCGCTTTCATTTCCGCATAATTCTCGCTGCGCTGATCGACCTGCGGCCACACCGACACCATCAGCTTCATGCCGTAACCCGCCAACTCTTTCGCCATTGCCGCGGGATCTGGGAAGAAATGCGGATCGAAACGGTAGTCGCCGCAGCGCGGCCAGTGGTAGTAGTCGATGACCAGCACCGATACCGGGATGTGCTTCTCGTGGTACTTGCGGGCCACCGCCAGCACCTGATCCTGGGTAGCGTAACGCAGCTTGGACTGCCAGAAACCGAGCCCGTAGTCGGGCATCACCGGTGCCCGGCCCACCACTGCCGAATACTGTTCCTCAATCTGTGCCGGTGTATCGCCGGCAGTGATCCAATAATCCAGCTGGCTGGTCGCCTCGGCGGTCCAAGTAATCTGGTTCGCATTGAACGCCGCCTGGCCGATTGCCGGATTAGCCCACAAGAAACCATAGCCTGTACTCGCCAGGTAGAAAGGCACTGTTACCTGCGAGTTGCGCTGCGCCAGCTCCAGGATCGTGCCATTCAAGTCTGCCAATGCCTGCTGGTACTGGCCCATCCCGGCGAAGTGGGCCTCAGGCTGACCGTTGAAAGCCGCCGTCAGCCGATATTGGCTGCCGCGCAGCGGTTCAAACTGGCGCGCGTCTTTTTGCAGGGCACCGCCCCGGTCCTTTTCTTCCAGCAGCAGGTCACCCTGGGCGTTGTAGAAATGCAGACGGCCCCGCCGATCCCACCAGTTGCGGTTGTCGATCCGGCAGGTGATGGTGCCGTTTGTAATACTGGCCTGGTCGTCCACAATCGTAACGGTGGGATGACTGTCTGCGGTCTGTTCCAGCAGCGCACTGTTTGTTAAGTTCAGCGGCCCCACGGGCGTCGCTACGACGCGCAGGCTGTTGGTGCCCCACGCGATGATGCGGAGGCGTTCGTTGTCGTTTTGGCACTCGAGATAATCGGGGCCTTGGGCGAAAATTGTCATCGGTCATTGTCCTCTTTCTTCGTGGTCTTCGTTTTGAGTATACCCTTTGCCAAGGATTGATGAAAACGGTACCCAGTCTAAGCATGCCACGCCTTCTGCGCTTGCCAAGCAGACTTCTCGCCGTTCTTCTTGACACACGGTGGTATCCTAAAACGTGACTGCAATCTTGCCAGAAACGAGGATATGACTGATGTCTGCTCGTGCCAACCCGCTCCACACCCTTTTCGAAGAAGCCCCCATTCCCCAGGCTTATTTCAAACTCGCCCTGCCCGTTGTCGCGGGAATGGTCGCCAGTATGGTCTACAACCTGGCCGACACCTTCTTCATCGCCCAGACCCAGGATACCAACTTAGTGGCCGGGGTGGCTTTGTGCACGCCGCTCTTTTCTTTCTTACTGGCCATTGGCGACATCTTCGGGCTCGGCGGCAGTTCGCTGATCTCTCGGCTGCTGGGGGAGCATGACCACGCCACCAGCGCCCGCGTCTCCAGCTTCTGCCTCTATGGCAGTATCGTCGTCGGTCTGCTCACGTCGGTCTTGCTGCTGCTCTTCGAGAATCCCATTCTGCACCTGCTGGGGGCAACAGCTGCCACTTACGGGAACGCCGCCGCTTTCTACCGCATCATGGCCATCGGCGCTGCCCTGATCATGGTGGCCATCGTGCAAGGCAACCTGATTCGCACGGAGGGTCTGGCCACCCAGTCGATGCTCGGCACCATCGCCGGTACCGCGGTAACCATCGTGCTCGACCCGCTCCTGATCTTCCCCTTACATATGGGCGCTGCCGGTGCCGCCACGGCCACCGTCATCGGTTACGGTATCACCAGCGCTCTCTTGATTCGCGTCACCAATCGGCAAGGCCAAGTCGTGACGGCGGATATTAGAAAGTGGCACATTGGCAGTACCCTCGTGCGGGCCGTGCTCTTCATCGGCATTCCCGCGTCCATCACCAACCTGATGCAAGCCTTCGGGACGACCGTGCTGGACCGCTACCTGGTCCGTTATGGCGCCACCCAGATTGCAGCGCTGGGAATCGTCCTCAAGGTCTACATGCTGGTCACGCTGATCATGGTCGGTTTCGCCTTCGGTGCTCAGCCGCTCATCGGCTATAACTACGGCGCCCGCAATACCCAGCGGTTCAAGGCCATCATCCGCTTCGATATTCTGGTGGAAGCCGGCTACTCGGTCGTACTCGCGGGTCTGTTGATGCTCTTCGCGCCGCAGATCATGGGGCTGTTCATGCACGATGCCGCCGTCATCACTGCTGGAACGTACATCCTCCGCGCCTTTCTCCTGACCACGCCCTTCGTCGGCGTGGTATTGGTCTACACCACAGTCTTCCAGTCCGCCGGTCTGGCGGCCAGCGCGTTCATCATGTCCATCGCCCGCCAAGGCGTCTTGTTCTACCTGGCCATCCTCGCCGGGGCGGCCTGGTTCGGCTACCACGGCATCATCTGGGCGCAGCCCGTGGCGGACGTGGCCACCTGCGTCATCGGCTGGTATCTGTACCGGCAAGTACTGGTAACGGTGAGAAAGGCGTAACGCGCCCGACTGCTTTACAACCAGCCCCGGTCATGCTAAATTGAAGACAATCAAACAAACGGAGGTACCTTCATCGATGAAAAACTAACCCTTGCCACCACAGATAGACGAATCCTATGAGCACGAGGGGATGAGTCTGTACTGTTGGCGACCAGGGTCGGTTTCTCGGTACAGCGGTGGCGTGTACCAGTGGCCCTGATTGCGGTGGATCAGGGTCTTTTTGTGTTTCTTCAGGGGTTGCGGCTGACGGTGAGCACCACCGGTGCTGCGCGGTTGCCCCACCCTAATCCATTTTCCTGCACGAATTAGAACAGGAAGTGCATCTATTGATGTTAGCCATCCAAATCAATCAACTCACTTATCAATTTCCCGACGCAGCTGAGCCGCTTTTCTCCCTGCCGCACTTGACGGTTAACTCCCGGGAGCGGGTCGCCATTATCGGCCCGAACGGCACTGGCAAGTCGACCTTATTGAAGCTGCTGGCGGCCAACGCTGATTCCCGTATCACGGAACACGGCAAGATTGGTTACGTCCCCCAGCTCAAGGACTTCAGCAGCGAGAGCGGTGGCGAGCAGGTGAAGCGGGAGATCTTCGACGCCCTGGGCGAGCAGCCGGAGATCCTGCTGCTGGACGAGCCTTCCGCCAACCTGGACCTGCTCAATCAGCATTGGCTGGCGCGGGAGCTGGGCCGTTTCGCCGGTACACTGGTGGTCGTTAGCCACGATGAGACCCTGCTGGCCCAGCCCTTTGACCAAATCGTCGTCTTCGGCGGCCCGACCGTGACGGTGTTCACCGGTGATTACGCAGCGTATCGCCAAGCCGAAGCGACCAAGGCAGCCCACGCCGAGGCGGCTTATCATGATTATGTGGAGAAGAAAAAGGCCCTGGAGGTCCAGGTCCAGAAACGTCTGCAGCAAGCTCACCGACTGAAGAAAGGCAACACCCGCAAGCTCAGTGCATCCGACCGCAAGTCCTTCGGGATGACCAGCCATGACAAACTGGAGAAGAAAAAAGCCAGTACGGCCATGGCCTTGGCCCGCCGAATCGACCGCATGGTGCCGCCGGACCGGGTAGAGAAAGAAGCCCCGCTTCATTTCCAAGACCTCAATGCGCCGCAACTGGCTGGCCACACGATGCTGCGGGTCAACGGCTGGACCGTCATGCGCGGTAAAAAAATGCTGATTCAAAATATCCAGCTCAAAATCCCTGCGGGCCAGCGGGTGGCCATTACGGGGCCGAACCAAGCGGGTAAAACATCGTTCTTCCAGGATGTACTGAGCCGACCGGACCACGGCGTCTGGTGGAATCCGCTGACCCGGGTGGGGTACTTCGCCCAGGATTTGGACACGTTGGACCGGCAGCAAACCGTGATGCAGAACGTCGCCGGTCACAGCTACCAAGACGTGCACTTGATTCGCAACCTGCTGGCCGGACTGGGCTTTCCGCCGGCCCAGTGGGACCAATCAGCGGGCACCCTCAGCGGCGGCGAACAGGTCAAAGTCAATTTGGCGCGCGTACTGGTGGGCGATTACAACCTGCTGATGCTGGACGAACCGACGAACTACTTGGATCTGAACGCCATCGAGGCGCTGGCCGCCTTTCTGGAAAACTATCCGGGCACGCTGCTGCTCATTTCTCACGATCAGGCCTTCGTTAAGCGCGTCGCCCAGCAAACGTACACGATTCGGGACCAGCGGCTGGTGGACCCGGCGCGCACGGCACCCGTGCACTTGACGGATGAGAAGAAGCTGCTGTTACAGCACCAGATCGACACACTGGTGATGGACCCGGATGCGGATATTGCGGAGATCCGGGCGTTGCGGCGGCAACTGGCCGATCGTTAATTGCTTGATGTCATGACTTTTTACTCAGATAAGAGTGGTGACTCTTTTCGAAAGGCATTGAAAGCATCTGATTTCTGTAGGGAGAAATCGGGTGCTTTTTTAGTTGAGAACGCGCTGGTGCAAATTCCCACGTGCCTGGATTGGACACCCCCAAGCACCGTCTCAGCCATCATTTCAATAACGTTGGCAAATCCAACTTGACCACCCGATCCGCATGAAATTCTAAATCCGCCTGCCGGTATGGACCTGCAGCAGATTCAAACAGCGCATACAAATCGCTCCCCGACGCCACGATTTGTTCCAGATACGGCGGCATAACGATACTCTTGACGATATCATCACCATCAAAATCGATCCATGTCTTCTGCCCATCATTGTCGAAAACCAAAACCTTCGCCGGATGCGGCCCGTAAGATTGGGAAAACAGAATCCGGCCTTGGTAGAACGTGACCCCTTGAAGTTGTTTGCTGGTGTCATATACGGCAGGATGAATGTCTTGGCCCCGCAAGTGCGTCGTCGGACCTGCCGTCAATTGCGGCATGCCCTGGCGATCCAGCGGATAGGTAGCAAAAACACCTTGACCGCGCGCATCAAAGTAGCCGACATACAAGCCGTTGCGGGTATACGTAATGAACGACGCTTGGGGAATCTTGGGCAGCGTCACGACATGGTCAAACGCGGTGGCCGTCTGTTTCTGGGCAAAGTCAGCGGTATCCAGGGTCTTCAACGTATACGCCGAAAGCGCGGCCTGCGCCTGGGCGGTCTCCGTGGCCACCCATAACATGTGGTTCACCGGGTCATACGCCAATCCGCCGACATGCGCATTGGTGGGCAAAACGATTTGCTTTAAGAACGCCCCGGTTTTCTTACTAAGTAGGAAAAGGACAGAGTCGTAATGCTTGTCCCGGCTGTATGCCGAGATGATGACGTACTGACTGGTCACGGCCAGGCCTTGCGGGTCCATCTGGGTACTCGTCCCCACCGTCTTGTGATCCCGGGTCAGCAGCGTCCGCGTCCGGCGCAATCCAGGAATGACATAAGTTTCCGGCGGTGCATCATGGTCCAAAGCGGACTGTAAATGCGGATACTGCTTGATAAAGCTGTCGTAGAAGCCCTTCGTGGTCGTGACTGCCGGCGATACCGTTGTGCCGGCAATGGTGACCGGCCTGCCGGGATCGGTGGCGACGACCGGGGCCACTGGCGTCCGGGTGCAGCCGGCGAGGGCCGCGAGCACCCCCGTCAATAGGAATAACCCGTTAATCCGCCGGTGACGTTTTTGCATGGGTTTCACCACTGTTTTCTGTCCCCTGACGATCGTTAATGGCTGTGATACATTCATGGGCAAACCGGATCAGCAAGTGCGGTCCGAAATGATCCAGCATGGCCCCGTCGACATCCTTCAACTGCTCATCCCCTTCGTAGGACGCTAAAGCGTAAGACGCCAGGGGCTGATAGAGCTTCGGCAGATGATCTTCGCCCCACTCACCGCCGGCTTGCTTAGAGAGAATGGCGCCATCCTCTCGGTACGCCAGCACTCGGCACAAATTCAGCGTGATGTAGGTGGGGTGGTTGAGCACCTGCCGAGGAGCATCCGCGATATCGTAGAGGATACTCTGCCAGTACGCTGCCGGCGGTACCGGCGCGAAGACGTCTTGAATCGGCAAGCCGGTCAAGACCCGCCCATGCGTCTGGACAACCATCAGATGGGCCCCCAGATCTGGATCAGTGCCCTGCATTCCTTCAATGTACGCTGCCGGATCGCGGAAGTATTCGGCCCGGTGATATTCGGAGAAATGAAAATCGAAGGGCATGGGCTGGCGGAAGTGGCGGGTGTGGGCCAGCAGTAAGACATGGAACTCCAGCCCCTTCGCGGGTGCCAAGGGCAGCAGATCTTCCGTGGTGAAATGCATCAAGTCGGCTTTCTCGTGCAGTGTCAACGGCCGCATCACCACCATCAAGTAGTCCAGGTCGCTGACAGCCGGGTTATAGCCGCCTAAGACATACGACCCATGAAGATAGACTCCTACCAGGTTGTCTGCCAAGAGTCGTTGGCTCCCTGCCGCCAACCGTCTTAACAATTTTGCTGTTTTGTCCATACACTGCCCGCTTCCCATTGTTGTTATGGCTAATTGTAATCTTCTGGCAAGGAATGGCAATACAGAGAGAAAAACAGAAAAGCCAAAACGATCAAATAATGGCGGCATTACTGGTCTTTTTACGGTCATTTAAAATCGGACTAGACCAATATTTTTTTGAAAATATGAATCCCATGCTTTCAGGAAGCGCTGCCGCAATCTCAAAGGAACCAATTGTGGATTTATGATAAGCGCTTTCATTTCCGCTGATGTGGTCTATACTGGTCTTTTGGAGCCCTTCACCAGAGCTCGGTTCCGGTTTGCCCTGCTGATTTACTGAAATTATTGAGGTTTTTCCCTGCGACAGGGTATAAATTTATACCGTAGAAAGCAGGATGCAACATGGCACAAAAAGATGATTCAAGCCGGGGACTGAACGGCCTGATTGAAAAGCATTTGATGCCGATTGCCGTCAAACTGGGCGGTTATAAGTGGCTGGTTGCGATTCGGGACGGGATCGCCGTGGCGATGCCGCTGATCATCGTCGGCTCGTTCTTCATGATTCTGAACAGTTTCCCCGTTTCCCAATTCACCGCGTTCTTGGCCAACACCAAGTTCAACGATGTCTCCATTGCCCAGATTTTCGCCAAGATCACCAATGGGTCCTTCGGCCTGTTGGGGGTCATCGGCGCATTCGGCATCGCCGATAGTTATGCCAAGCAATATCATACCGACGGCAAGTCCGCCGGGATCATCGCGGTGGCATCATTCTTCGTCGTTACGCCGAGTATTTTTACGGGCGGTAAGGCGCCCCTGGAGGGTATGCCCTACGATTACTTAGGCAGTAAGGGACTGTTCATCGGGATTATCATTGGCCTGGTTTCGGGCTGGGTATTCCAGTGGTTCATCAATAAAGACATCCGTATTAAGATGCCGGAGGCTGTGCCGCCTGCCATTTCTGACAGCTTCAGTGCCCTCATTCCCGGGGCCGTCATCGTGGTCTTCTGGGGGGCCATCTACGCCCTCTTTGCCTTCGCCGGCTGGGGCAGCGTGCACGATGTCTTCCTGCATATCTTCTCCAAGCCGTTGAGCCTGCTGGGCGATACGATTGGCGGGACCCTGGTGGCCATCGCCTTGAACAGTATTTTCTGGTTCGTGGGCATCCACGGCGGTAACGTCATTAACACCGTCTTCTCCCCCATCTGGCTGATCAACGCGGGCGCGAACCAAAAGTTGACCCAGGCGCATCAGTTGAGTCTGAGCCACGGGGCCCACATTATTACCCAACCATTCATGGATAACTTCGTCTATATGGGCGGCGGCGGTGCTACCCTGGGGCTGGTCCTGGGCATTGGTATCCTGGTTTTGATGCACCGTTCCAGTCGTCAATTGGCCGTTCTCGCACCGCTGACTATCGCACCGGGGATTTTCAACATTAACGAGCCCACCATGTTTGGTCTGCCCGTGGTCCTGAATACCACTTTAATTATTCCCTTCATCCTGGCGCCCATGGTCAACGCTTTAACGACGTGGGGCAGTATGCGTCTGGGCTGGGTGCCGCTGACCACCGGGGCCATCGCCACCTGGACGATGCCGCCGATCATTTCTGGCTTCTTGGTCACCAGCTCTGTCGCCGGCAGTATTCTGCAAGCCGTCAATATCGTGATCGATGTGGGTATCTACTTACCATTCCTGCTCAACCTGAATAAGCAGCAGATCGTTGAAGAAAATGGCGAGGATGCCAAAAAGGCAGCCGCCGCTAAAAAATAATTGAAGGAGTCAAAATAATGGTTACCAGATTGATCAGTGCCAACACGAGTGAAATGTTAAAAATGAACGCGGCCGAGTTAAAACAAAGTATCAAAGCCAGCGAGGGCCGGGTCGTCTTGAGTGAGAACGTCGTCGGCCACGAGATGGGGGACGGCATCACAACCTCCGAAGTCGCCGCGGCCTTCGGGGCTGACTTGATCCTCCTGAACGGCTTAGACGTCCTGAACCCCGCCATCTTCGGTCTCTACCCCAATGAAGGGGCGGTTGTGCACCACGACGGGAAGAGTATCCAGCGGCTTCAGCACCTGGTGGGTCGGCCCATCGGGGTCAATCTGGAGCCGGTGGACGTCCACGCCGACATGGCTGAGACCCGCTTGGAGATCCCCGCCGGCCGTCAAGCCAGCCGGGCCACGCTGGCCGAAGCTCAGAAGCTCGGCTTCAACTTCGTGTGTTTGACGGGCAACCCTGGTACCGGCGTCACCAACGACCAGATTGCGGCGAACGTGAAAGTCGCCAAGGACGTCTTCTCCGGCTTAGTGATTGCCGGCAAGATGCACGGCGCCGGCGTCAATGAGCCGGTGGTCAGTCTCCCTGCAGTCAAGGCGTTCTTGCAAGCGGGCGCCGACGTCATCCTCGTGCCCGCCGTCGGGACCGTGCCTGAACTAACCGACGAGGATGTCCGGGCGGTTGTCCGGCTGGCCCATCAGCACGACGCGCTGGTGATGAGTACCATCGGCACCAGTCAAGAAGGCTCGGGCGCTCGTTACATTGAAGCGGTCGCCGTGCGCAACAAAATCAACGGCGTCGACATTCAGCACGTCGGTGACGCGGCTTGGGGCGTCCAGTCTCCCTTTGAGAACATTTATGCGTTAAGTAAGGCGATTCGCGGCGAGCGTCACGCGATTCAACGGATGGCTCGCTCAATCAACCGGTAACTCTAAACAATGGGACTGGGACAAAATTCATATTCCGCGACATACTGAGTGCCAACGCGTAGCAAGCG
>NZ_KI271589.1:86293-139405 GCF_000469325.1 Schleiferilactobacillus shenzhenensis LY-73
TCTTTGTCTTTTTTGATATACGATTTCTTAACCCACAAACAAATCGAACGGTAATTGAAACAGTATTTCTTCCATGATATACTTATAGCCGACTTGGAAAGGGCTGTCATCCGGCTGATGCCGCTTGGTTCCCGTTAGAAAGGGGTATGCTGTCATGGACTTGAGCAAGCTGACCACAGAGACCCGCAACCAGAAGACGATGCACCTGGATACCATGTCTGTGCACGACTTCGCCGTGGCGATGAATAATGAAGATAAGACCGTACCGGAGAGTGTGGCGCGGGCGCTGCCGGCCATTGAGCAGGCAATCACGGCGATCACGCATTCATTCAACCACGGCGGCCGGCTGTTCTACATCGGCGCCGGGACCAGCGGCCGGCTGGGCGTGCTGGACGCGGCAGAATGCGTGCCCACCTTCGGCACCCCGCCGGAGATGGTCCAGGGGCTGATTGCCGGCGGCATGCAGGCGATGACCGTGGCCGTCGAAGGCGCTGAGGATTCTGTTACCTTGGGTCGGCAGGACTTGATGGCCCACAAGCTGACCCCCCGCGATACCGTCGTCGGTATTTCTGCCAGCGGCCGCACGCCTTACGTGGTGGGCGGCTTGGATTATGCCCAGACCATCGGCGCGACCACCATTAGCATCGCCTGCAACGACCACGCCGTAATCAGCAGCCATGCGGGCATCGCCATCGAGTGTCCCGTCGGTCCGGAGATCCTCACCGGCTCCACCCGGCTGAAGTCCGGCACCGCCCAAAAGCTGATCTTGAACATGCTCTCCACCGGCGCCATGGTCGGCATCGGCAAGGTCTATGGCAACCTCATGGTGGACGTGAAGCCGACCAACGAGAAGCTGGTCGAGCGGGCCAAGCGCATCATCCGCCAGGCCACCGGCGCCGACGAAGCCGCTGCTGAACAGGCCTTCACCGCTGCCGGCCAGGATGTGAAGCTAGCCATCGTGATGGTCCTGACTAAGCTGCCCAAGGTTGAGGCCGCCGCCCGGCTGCAGAAGGCCAAGGGCTTCATCGCCCGGGCGGTGGAGGAACCGAAGAACTGACCCGACCGCGCTGGACTTGCGGTAGAATATCAATAGGCGCCGAGGCTGCTCGCCCCAGGCGCCTTTTTGTTGAAGGGAGAAATGTGGCCATGTCAGTACCCTATGTTCTGCCGCTGGAACAAGGCCCCAATTACCGCGACCTGGGCGGCTACCGCACCGCGGACGGGCGGGTAATCAAGTCCCACCGGTTGATTCGCGCCGCCCGAATGAATGAGTTGACGGAACAAGACCAGAAGTTTCTGACCAGCTACGGCGTCACCACTGTGGTGGACCTGCGCTCGCCCCGGGAAGCGCACGAGTGGCCGGACCGGTTGCCGACCGGTGCGGCGTACGAACTGAATCCCGTCTTTCCCACCGACGAGACCCAGGTCAGTAAATCCATCATCGAACTGCGCCGGATGTACGACAAGGACCCGCTGGCCGGCTTTCTCAACATGGTCACGACTTACCGGGACATGGTCACCCGGGGCAGCGCCCAGCGGGCCTTCCGCCGCTTCTTCACCCTGCTTGCTGCGCAAGACGCAACGTCCGGCGCCGTCCTCTGGCACTGCACCTCAGGGAAAGACCGCACCGGAATGGCCACGGTCTTCCTGTTGACGGTGCTGGGCGTGCCGGCGGAGACGATCCGGGCCGATTATCTGCTGTCCAACAGCCTCTTACGGGAGAAGCGGCACGAGCGGCTGGAGGCCTTGCGGGCCACGAACAGCTCCGCCGCGCTGATCGCCACCAACCGGTCGCTGGCGTCAGTGAGAAATGAATACTTGGACGCCGCTCTGGTACAGATCCAGACGGATTACGGCTCTCTGATGGATTATTTGACGAATCAGTTGGGAGTGGACGCGGCCATGCGGGCACAACTGCAGCGTCAGTATCTCAGCGACGCGCAGTAAGCGATGCCCATATACCCATCGCGACACCGTTTCCTGGCCCCCACGGGCGCCGGGATAACGATGCCGTTTTTTCTTTAGAAAAACCAGGTGTGCCTGACGCGACTTGGGCAGCCATGGAAAAGATTGTCCGCGGTCACTGCGGAAAGTGGTAATACTGCACCCCGCCCGCATTGCTGCCCTGCAGCCGACGCAACTCGGCGTCTGGGAGTTGGCGCCGCAGCACAGAGAAAAACAAGTCGTTTTTAGCCGCGACCGACCCCGCTAGTGCAACGACACTGGCGTTCGGTAGGCCAGCCCGACGCAGCGCTTGGTGGATTTGTGCGGCTAACGCCTCAGCTGCGGCCGTTACACAGGCCTGGGCGGCAGTGTTGCCCGTCTGCGCGGCGTCAGCCACGGCCCGGGCCAAGCCGGCAAATGCACCCCGGTCCAGCTGATAACTGCGGGCCACAGCGGCGCGGTAATGCGACGTTTGGGTTGCCGCCACCAGTACTGGCTCAATCGGACTGACCTGACCATCATCCCGCGCCGCCGCCATCATGGTGAACGCCCGCCGAACGATGTCATACGCGCTGCCCTCGTCGCCGAAGCGCCAGCCCCAGCCGCCGACCCGGACCCGGTCACCCGTGGCTTTCTGGGCCAGTACGATTGACCCGGTGCCGGCAATCGCAATGACTCCAGGACCGCCATGCAATCCGTTCAATAACGCCAAGTCGGCGTCGCTCACCACGGCAACGGGAACAGCATACTGCCGGTGCACCGCCGCAATGATCTCCTCTTGCCCGCCAGCCATGGCCACGCCGGCGATGCCGATGAGGATGCCCCCGCACTGGGCCACGGGCAGCTGATTGAAGACCTGGGCCAGCACCGTCATAATATTCCGCTGCGTACCGGCGGGGTCCAGGGCAATATTCCCCGGCCCGCTATTTTCTTGGACCAACCGTTTTCTTTCTTCATACGCTTCTGCCACCATGTGCGTGCCGCCGCTGTCGATACCAATCAGATACATGCTGTCGGACTCCTTTTTTGTTCTTTTTTCATTCTCAGGAAATGGTTTTCTGAAATATTGGTCTATACCTTAAACAACCGTCCAAAGAAATATTGTACCCCCGTGTCAACATTATTGACACGCATACTTGAAACACCATTCCACATGTGAGTATACTGAATTGGTAATCAGTTGTATACCGCTTGAGGAGGAATCATTCTATGAACAAATTGATGAAGTGGATCGAGACCAAACTCGTTCCGCCCATGGCCAAGATTGGCGCCCAGCGTCATCTGCTGGCTATCCGTAACGGTGTTGTTTCTACGCTCTCATTGATCCTGATCGGCAGTTTCTTTCTGATTTTCGTCAACCTGCCGTACAAGCCTTGGGCGGATGCCTTAGCCCCCTATTCCGCGACTATCGCGCTGCCCTTCCGGATGACCATGGGCTTGATGGCCATCTACGCCACCTTCGTGATGGGCTCGGATCTGGCCAAATCCTACCATTTGGATAGTACCACGGGCGGCATCCTGTCGCTGGGCACTTTCTTCATGCTGCAGATGCCGGTCAACGTGCTCACCCCGAAGAAGGCACCGCTGGGCTTCGTTCTGCCCATGACGAACCTGGGGGCCGCCGGCATGTTCACCGGGATCGTGTCCATGATCTTCGCCGTGGAAGTCTACCGGTTCTTCAGCGTGCACAAGATCACCATCAAGATGCCCGACCAAGTCCCGCCGGCCGTGGCCCGGTCCTTCGAAGCCTTGATTCCAGGTGCCGTCATCATCATTGTCGCCTGGCTGGTCCGGGACATCGCCGGCTTCGACGTGAACAGTGCGCTGCTCACTCTGTTCAAGCCGATTACCGGGATCCTGGGGAATAACCTGTTCGGCGTACTGCTGCCGATGTTCCTCATCCACTTCCTGTGGTCCTTCGGGATCCACGGGATGAGTATCGTCGGTTCCATCGTCCGGCCAATGTGGCTGATCATGCTGAATGCCAACACGGATGCCCTGACGAAGGGCGTCTCCGAGGCGAAGCTGCCTTACATCGCCCCGGAACAGTTCTACCAGTGGACCGTCACCATCGGCGGGGCCGGCGCGACAGTCGTCGTGGCCCTCATGTTCGTCACCATCTGCAAGTCCAAGTTTCTGCGGGAGGTCGGCGGTTTCTCACTGATCCCCGGCATCTTCAACATCAACGAGCCGATGATCTTCGGTGCCCCGATCATTTTGAACCCGTACCTGCTGCTGCCGTTTAACATCGTGCCGCTAGTGCTGTCGACCATTTCTTACTTCGCCGTGAAGTTCAACCTCGTCAACCACTTCACTACCTACCAGGCCTGGACGCTGCCCGCCCCCATCGGCGGCTATCTCAGTGCCGGGAACGACTGGCGGGTGATCGTCTTGATTGTCATCAACCTGATCGTCGCCGCCATCATCTACTACCCGTTCGTCAAGGCCTACGATAAGAAAATGGTCGCCGACGAACAGGCGAAAGCCAACGGTACTGATGACGCGGCGGATGCTGCAACTGCGGCCAAAGCGTAATTCATTTTTAGAAAGCAGGGAACTCCATGTTCTATTGGCTCGTCGTTTTTGTTGGCTTCCTCGCTTTGCTAGCCGGTACGCAATGGCTGCTGGCCTGGCTGAAGCAGCGGGGCATCCATATTAACCGCTGGCTCTTCGGATTGCTGGCCTTCCTCGTACTGATCGTCCCCCACGTGCTGATGAAGCAAGTGCCGCCGGTACTGGACGGTATACTGTATGGACTCTGCGCGGTCTTTGCTGTCGCGTTCATGACGGAGTCGCATGCGTTGGCGCTGCGGGAAGAAAAGGAACACGGAATCACGCCCAAACACTAAAATATCAAAAACTAGCTAGCATGCATGAGCATCGTCAAAATGTCGTGCGTGCTAGCTTTTTTAGCGTTGTTCAATCCAATTCTTTCCTGGGGTCTGCAATATCAAATACCGTATTTCATCGCCACTCCGTTGAGGAGAGGCATTCTGCTAGAGATGTGCACTATGCATTTCCAAACATCATCGAGCAAGCACCTCCATTAACGTAATCAACTCAGTTGTGGGATACAAGTCACGGGCGTAGGCAGCTAGACGCAGGTCGTCCTCAACTGATAATTGACCGCACAGATAAGTTTCCACCGCTTCATACTTTACATTGGGTCCGATTGTTGAATCGGCCCAAACGTCCAACAATGTACGCTCTTTGTCATAGACCTTAATTGGGTCGCCGCTTGGCGATTGAATTGTCGTAATTCCCACCGCATACCGATTATGGACCAAGTGACGAGCTGTCACGTCCCACTTAGCGAGATTATGGTTGTTATAACCTTGGGGAAACGTCATATAGAAGTGGAGCGGCATTTCGGTGGTCAGTCCGTGAAGAATCAACGCCGTCTCTTGTGAAAAGATACCAGGAGTAAATTTTTGACTCAACAGACTATATTGATCCGTCTCTGCACCGGCCAACACGTATACACCCGGTTCCTCGCGAACAATCATACCTTCATCAAGAGCCGTCTGAAGCATTGAAGACGATAGTCCATAGTTTCGTGCCGTACGAGAGAGAAATGTTTGGTGATGGGCTAGGAAATCATCGATTTTGCGTGTCATAGGGGACGCCTCCTTCAAAAATGTTCAGATATACTATTGATTACAACAATCTTCCCATTTTTGAACTTTCTCGGCAAGGGAACAACTCATTAAGATTACAATCGTCCCCTTTGCATGTTTGTATTCAGTACCCATCAGGAGATGACATATGCTGATTTTCGCTTTCTGCCTCCCGAAAACACGCCACCATCGCCCGTTGCGCCGGACTCACGGCGGCGTCCCGCAAAGTGATCGCGTAGTTCACAGTCTTCATCGCCACCCCCGGGAGTTCATAGACCGCCAGCGTTCCCGCCTGCACATAGGGCTGGGCAAATGGGGCTGGCAAAATTGTCAGCCCCAAGCCGGCCACTGCAGCGTTGATCAGCACCGCGGTGCTGCTGCTTTGCAGTATCGGCACGACGTCAGCGCCCAGACGGTGCACCGCGTCAGCGAAACGGTCGCGCAGCGTGCTGCCTTTCTCCCTCAGCAAGAACGGCACGACGGCCAACTGGTCGACCGTCAGCGTGCCCTGAACCAGGCCCGGTCGGCCGACAATAAGAAGGGGATATTGAGAAATCGGCTCTGCATGGAACGAGCGGCTGCTGGCGAAGCCTTCGATGAAAGCCACGTCGATGTCACCGCGGACCAGGCGGTCCTTGATCTGCTCGACGTTCTCCGCATAGAGCGTTAGCGGTGTTTGGGGATACTGGGCCTTGAACCGGCTGATGGCGGCGGGCAGGGAGATCTGGCCCAGTGTCAGACTGGTGCCCACCCGCAATGGCAACGCCCGCGCCGCTTCCCGGCCAAAATTGGCTAACGCTTGATATTCAGCCAGCAGCCGCTTCGCGCGGATGCGGAACGCCTGCCCGGCGGGATTCAAATGCAGACGATTATCGATCCGGTCAAACAAGGAGGTGCCGATGGCAGTTTCCAGTTCCCGCAAGGCCTTGGAAACTGCCGGCTGGGAAATAAAAAGCTGGTCGGCAGCTTGGGTCACTGACCTGGTGGCGGCGACCTGGACAAAGATTTCGAGCTGGCGGATATTCATTCGTTGTACGCCTCCATAACGCGTTTGTTATGGCTATTGTACCAGACATGTATTTTTAGTTAACCTCTTGTTCCGGTAGAATAGAGACCGAGGAGGATTTATCCCATGCATAAGAACTGGATTTTATTCAAGGTTTACCTGACTGCCGGCACCTTCACGTTTTCTGGCGGTATGGCTATGCTGCCGATGATTGAGCGCCAGCTGGTCAACCAATATCATCTCATTGACCGCGACACCCTGTATGAATACACGACTCTTTCCCAGACCTTCCCCGGCGTCATCGCCCTGACGAACGCCTGCTTTTTGGGGAAGAAAATCAACGGTACCAAAGGCATGATTGCGGCCGGCATTGGCGCCATCCTGCCGGCTTTCGTCTTGATGCTCGCCGCCACCATCGCCTATCAGCTGATTCCCCAAAAAGGCGTCATCATTAGTATCATGGCGGCGATCCGGGCGGCGTCGGCGGCTTTTCTGTTCAGTGCCGCCTACAGCCTGGCCAGGTATAACTTGCGGGACGCCGCGTCAATCCTGCTGGCGTTGGCCTGTTTTCTGCTCACTGTCTTCAACCTGGCCAGCGCGCCGACTCTGATCGTCGCCGCAGCGGTCGTGGGAATTCTGCTGAGCGTCACGAAACGGAGGGCGGCGAAGGCATGATCACCATTTTTCTCACCTTTCTCAAAATCGGCTTCCTGGGCTTCGGCGGCGGTTACGCCATGCTCTCCTTGATCTTCCAGGAATCCGAGACGCTGGGGATGACGGTCCAGCAATTCGCAGACTTGAACGCCTTGGACGGCCTCATCCCCGGCCCAATTGCCATCAACTCGGCCACCTACCTGGGCCAACTGTATGGCGGCTTCTGGACCGCCCTGGCCGCTACCGCCGCGGTGTGCGTGCCCTCGCTGGTCTTCGTGCCGCTCTACATGCACTTCGAGCAGCGCATCAACGATAACTGGTTCCTAACCGCGATCCTCGACGGTATCAAGCCCGCCTCAGCCGGCCTGATTCTGGCCGTGGCCCTCTCGCTGATGCTCCTGACCGTGTTCGGCATCAATGGTCTGGGCGCCTGGCGCAGCGCACATCTCGATTGGAGCAGCCTGCTGGTTCTGGGCGTCGTGTTCTTCCTCGATGCCAAGTACCATGTGAACCCGGTGTGGCTGATCCTGCTGGCCGGCGTCATCGGCGCCGTGGTCTATTATTTGTAGATGATAAGAAAGGCAAAGAACGTGCCGCCGAACTCCTTACATAGGAAATCGGCGGCACGTTCTCGTCATTCATTATCTGTATTGGCAGATGAATTCTGCCATGATAGCCAACATTATTGCGTAACGGTATCCGCGATGAAGCCTTTATCCCGCAACTCGCGGCCGGTATCTTCCCAAATATCATCCCGGGCGGTGATGGGGTAATAGTGATGCGTGCCCTTCGCGTCCACGACTTGAACGATTGGCGCATCGCCGAACTCGTCAGTCAAGGCGGCCGCCAAGTGCTTGTCCCCTTTGGTGGCCGCTTTGACGTCGGTAATCACCGATACTTTAAAGGCACCGCCGATATCATCGTTAAACCACGCGCCGCTGTCATTCCAATACCTGATGTCATTCTTGTTCTCTTGTTCGTTCATGCTGCATCCTTCTTTTTGTACCTTGCTTGGTTCTTGATACGCCTTCATTGTAGACCATCTTCGGGGGAACGTTAATTCACTGGGGCTTGGCGGGCAGTTCCTTAGTGGGAGCTTCTTAGTGGCCAGTGTCACCCCCGAATTGCTTGCGTAAAACCTTCAGTATTGAGTATAATAAAGACAGCAAAGGAGCCGCTGGCCTAAGCGACTCCCCGCAGAACCGTTTAAGACGGTTGGCATTAGTAAAGCTAAGCAATCTATTAAACGACCGCTAGACCATCGCCAAATAGTCTGTTAGCGGTCGTTTTTTCGATTGTCGACGATTACTACGACGAGCTTAACGACCACATCCACAAGTAACAGTACAAAACTGCCAAATGCGAAAACGACCGTTAAGACATCGGTAATGCGCAAACCGGCACCCCCTTTCGCTCTAGAGTTTGTCGATAGCGCATAGGCTACCACCCCTTCACGATCAGATTTGCCAACCGCCTTTCAACTATTCTGCTGTTGTTATTGTATCATGAAAACGTCTGAACCACTACGGCCGCAAGGGAAGTGGAACTTTCCTCACGGTTCCGGCACCGGGGTGGTAACCACGTGAATCCGCTGCTCTTCGGTGAACCACTGATACACATTGACGGCTGCGTCTTCCGGCAAGTACCGAATAGCAAATTCATCATTGCTGTTGCCCCGCCGCACATTGATCTCCAGGTGGGCGAGGTGACGTGAGCGCATCCAAATTGACTGGTGCAGCGCCACCGACTGGATCTGCTGGTGGTCTGCAATTAAAGTGGCTTGCGTAAACCAGCGGCCATGCAGCGCGTATAGCTCATCCCGCTGGCGGTCGATGCTCACGCCGCGGTGGGCACCGGCGTACCAGCCTTGCCAAATCGCCGCCAGGGGCAGCAGCAGTGCCCCGTACCCCCAGGGTCGTAACCAAATCATCAAAGGGATCGTGGGGACCAGGCTGAGCAGGAACGCATTGCGCAGCTGGTACCACTGCGTGCGCCGGGGCGGCCGCTGCCATTCTGGTGCTGCGCCGGTGCCGTACCCCGTCAATGCCTTCACCTGCTGCCAGGTTGCCGTCCGGCTCACAGGCAGCAAAACCAGTTCATCGTCACTCTCATCCTCTGCCGCTCGCGACGCCAGCAACGCTTGAATCGTCGTCAGATGGAACAGCCGGCGTAAGATAGATTGCGACAACCGCACGGCCTGAATCCGCTGCACCTTCGTGGTCACCGTATTGCGGGACAGTAGGCCGCGCTGCGTCGTGATATCATCACCGGTCCGGGTAATGGTGAAACCATAGAACCGCGTAAGCAGCCGCAGATAGGTGATCAGGGCCAAGAGAACGAGCAGACCGATCAGAACCCCTGCCAAGATCAGCAGTGCGGACGCGACGCCGCGACTCACTTGCGCGGTGAATCGGGCCGGGATCTCAGCCGCAATCTTGGGGTAGCCCAGAACGATGGCAATAAGAAAGGGAAACAGGCTGAGCGACGTTAACGCGTATAGATTCAGATCGCGGCCATTAATCTTGTAATGGGCCTCGCCGCTGACGGTCGCCGGCCTGTCGGATGCCGCCAGCATGGCGGCAATCGAATCTAAGGTTGGCGTCGTGGCTGACCCTTCATCAGGGGCAGCGGGCGGCGCACTGTGCTTCGGCTCCGCCGGGTCAGCCGGTGCACTGACCTGGTCGGCGGGCTCCTCGGCCGGGCTTGATCCGCGTTGACGGCTCGCCTGCTGCTTGGCCGTCAGCTCGTCATAAACCGCCACCGGCACGGCATTCAGCTCCGCCTCTGGTTCGTCTTCCTGATGCCCGGCGGTTTCAATGATCAGCGCCATCAAATGAAACGGCCGCATATACCACGCCTGTTTCTGTTGAATCGTTTGAATCCGGGCATACGGAATATGGGTATGCTTGCGTTCAAAGATGCCGCTGTGGACCACGATCATGTCGTCCTCCAACGCATACGTGAATGTCACGTACCGCACCACCGGCAGCAGGACCACGCCGGCAATATAGAGTCCCGCCAGAAGCAGCGCCCACCAACGGGCCATGATCCAATTGGTCTGCAGCAGCATCAGCAGCAGTAACACCCAGTTATCCCGCAGGCTCCGGCCCCAGTTAAAGAGCAGCGTCAGCGGATGCACATGCCTAGCGGTCATCGCGCACCTCCAATGCCAGCTTGAGGATGGCGGCCCGCAGCCGCTCGGCCTCTGCCGGTTCCACCCCGTCAATTTTCGCACTGGTGGACGCCGTTGCTACCCGCACGGCCTGCAATTTCTGCCAGCGCAGCAGCGGGCCCTGCTCAATCGTCACGTTCTGGATCCGTGTCGTGGGAATCGATTCCTGCTTGCGGAAGATGAAGCCGCTGCGCAATTCAACCGATTCCGGCCGGATGCGGTAGCCCGTGAAGGTGTATCGGTACGGTACCAGCACCAGCTGCACGAGGGGCACGATCACTAATAGCGCCCCGGCCAGCGGCAGCAGCCACACTGGCCAGTGCCGCCAGTAAACGACGTATATTGCCGCCGCCAACGGCACCAGCAGCCAGCCAGCGTCGGCGACCGCATCGGCCCGCCACACCGTCTTGATGCGTTCTGGGAGTTTTTCTAACTGATCCATCCGCACTCACCTCGCCTAACGTTTTGGTCTAGTATACCAGACCGCTGCTGGCCGGAGGGAGAGAAACGCACTCTCATTCCCCGCTGTTTGGGAAGCGGTCCATGAAGGTCCGCTTGGCCCGCTTCCCCCGCAGCACCACCAGGCGGGTTCCCGCCGGCCGCTGGGCCAGTACTTTCTGCCACTTCTTGTCATCATAGTGCCAGACGAAAGCGAGGAAGTTCCAGTAGTCCCGATTCCAATGTTCAGTGAAGCCCGCCGCCATGTCCGGTCGGCTGGCCTTGTCCCAGTGGTAGCGCAGGGAGCGCCGCACCACTCGGATAATGGCCTGGACCCGGTTCACTTGCAGCCAGAGCACCAAATCCGCCTCTGCCAGCCGCAGGGGCATGGTACCGCCGTAATTCCCGTCAATGATCCAATTGTCGTGGGCCGCCATGAAGTCCCGCTGCTGCTGAATAAACCACTGCTTGGCCTCTGGTGAATAGTCCGCCTTATGCCACAAGCGGTCAAGGTGCAGCACTGGATAGGCAGTCTAGGCCGCCAACCAACGGGCCAGCGTGGACTTGCCCGCCCCTGACCGGCCGATCAGCATGATTTTCATGCCCGTTTATGCCGCATGAACGTCATCACGTGCAGGATGATCGCCAGCAGAACGAAGAAAATCACGACGAAGCTGGCGTAACGCAGCCAGAAGGTGGCCGTCAAGGCGCTGAATAATTGCTGGATCCCCATCGTGGCCAGAGCCATCACAGCGATCATGAAGAAAAGCAAGACATACCGTTTCAAAGTTTCATCATCCTTTCGTTGATAGTGACTCAACTCGGCGCCAATCTGCCGGGCGCGAGCCAATTTTCTCTCCGTCGGCGTGCGCTGCCGCCAGGTGTTGGGGCAGACCAGCTCGGTGATTTTGTGCACGCCGGCCAAAGTCATGGCCCCGTCGATGGCCCGGAGCGTCAAATCCGTCTGCCCGGTGAAAATATTGTCCCAAGTCGGCGCGAAGCAGCTGGTGACAGAGACGTAATGCTTGTCGGCAAACACCCCGTTCGGCAGACTGTCCCCGGCCTTCGTCATCCGCGTCCAGCGATGCCGCATCACGTCGAAGAATTGCTTGAGCTGCCCAGGAATCGTCGTATAGTAAGTCGGTGCCCCGAAGACCCAGATATCAGCGGCCTGGAGCTGCGCCGCTAACTTATCCAAATCCGGGTTGGGCCGGTTCGGTGTCTCCGGGTGCAGGTCATAATCATTCAAGTCGATGAATGTGCTCGTGGCCGGCGCTTGCACCGCTCCCAATATTGTCCGCACCACTGTCGCTGTCAGTCCGTTGGCGTCCTGGCCGCCATAGATTCCCAAAACTTGCATTGCTGCCATCCTCTCCACGAAAAAAGAGCCCGCAGGCTCTTTCTTGTTACCTTTCTATCTTACAACACGTGGGCTTCGAACGTCTTGCCCAAGTCTTGGTAAGTGATCTCGGTAATGTCCGGATCCACTGTCTTCACAGTGGGCGTCATGTAATGGGAGTCCTGGACAGTCATCGTGCACTTGCTCAGGTCGAAGCCGGCCCAGTATTGGGTGGAATCGGTCCGGTGAGCATTGTCGGCGTCCTTGCCCAGACCCTCAGGCACCATCACGGACTTGAAGGCGTTGTAAAGCTGCTGAATCCCGTCCGCACTGTGGAACGGGGCGATATTGTGTGCAATCAGCATCGCCCGGACGAAGCGGGACGGGGAAGTGTAATCGCCGGGCATGCCGAACATGCCGTAGCCGGTGCCCAGTTCGATGGGCTGCAGCTGATAATCGCCAATCTTACTGCCCTGGCCGCGGTTGGTCGTGTCCAACGACACGTAATTACGAATATTGGTCAAGTGGTAACTGTACTCGGGACTGTTGGTCATCGCCCCAACGTTGTCGTAAACCTTAAAGGCCCCGTGGTCCACTGGCTCCAGCACCACGCCGGCCCCGGTGGCATCAACGAAGGCATAATGGAGGGGCAAGCCCTGGGCCGCCTCATCGCCGAGGATCCCGGTCTTCGCTGCGGCCGCCTTCACGTCAGCGACATTCTTGCAGGTGGTCAGAATGTAAGAAACGAATTCCGTGGAGAAAACGCCCTTCAGCCCGCGCTGGCTGAGCGATTCCTGATTCGCGTCAGTGGCCTCGATCAGGACCTGCATGTCCCCGGCCAAGCCATGTTCGTTGACCCCATCGAACAAGCCTGCCGTACCGGCAACGCCGACACCGGTCGCCGCATACTGGGTGGTCCAATCCGGTGTCTGACTGGGTACCTTGATACCCCGCGGGAAGCTGGTAATCTTGCCCGGGAAGTTCTTGCCGCCTTGGGGATCATTGTCGTGGAAGAACGTGTCGGCAAAGTCCATCGTCCGGCCCCAGAACGTATCCCCTTCGATTGATTTGATCTGCATAGATGTGCACATACCCTTCGCCCCTTAACTTAATATTATGTTCATTGTGGCGCTTTCGGTCTCGACATTCAACTGCCGGCCGTTCATTTACTGGTTCCGGGCCAGGCGGGCCTGCTTGCGCTGCAGTTTCTTGGATAACGTATGCTGCTTCTCGTGGGTATGGCCCCGGTGCTCACCGATCCGCTTCTGGGCAGCGAAGACGAAGTAGCCATTGTCCTCAATCACATGCACACCGCCGAAGACCGTGCGGATCTTGTTTTCATACCATGTCCGGCGCTTCGTCACCATGTACAGCCGGCCATTCGGCGCAAGCTGGCGATAGGCCCCTTCGATGAAGTGCTTAGGGACAGAAAAGTTCTCGTGGTACGGCGGATTCGACAGAATGACATCGAAGCGCGCGTCCCGGATGGCCGCGAAACCATCGCTCTGGCTAATCATGGGTGTGACGTGATTCTGCTCGGCGTTTTCCTTAGCCAAGGCGACGGCGTTGCCATCGACATCGGCCATCGTGACCCGGGCTTCCGGCTTCGTCGCCGCGAAGTAGACGCCGACGAACCCGAAGCCGCACCCCAGGTCCAGAATCCGGTCATTGGCGTGTACTTCAGCGTGGTTGAGCATGGTTTCAGTCCCCTGGTCCAGCCCTCGGGGAGAAAAGACCTCGGCGTTGCTGGTGAAGCGGAGCGTCGTTCCTTGATACGTAATATCCATGAAGTTAAGACTGCCTTTCTTTGTTGGATTGACGGACATCGGCGAGAATCTCTGCCAATTTCGCTGACGGTAATATGGCGTACGCCACATGCAGGTTCAGCGCCTCTTCCATCTTCTGCATGGCTTTCGTATACGCCCACATATCACTCGGCCGATAGCCTTCAGGCCAAGGCGTCACGCGCATGGTCCGCAATTCCCGACCGACGATTTCCCGCCGCCGATGGGATCCCAGCCGGTCCGTGAAGCGCCGGTACAGCACGTTGCTCAGGTAGAAAAGCACCTGCCCCGCTTGTTGTTCTTGCCGTCAATACGCACGTCTTTGACCACATAAAATGACTGGCTGTGCTTAGACTTGCTGATTTGTAGTCGCATGGCGGGACCTTCTCTTCGATATTGGGATACCATGATTATACTCGATTCAGTCCGTTTGATGGTGGTCACTGCCGCATTGACTTCGCCTCGGCAAAAGCCAATGATAAGGAGGAATTTCTTCGAGACAGGCGATGACCGCAGTGAACTTTCATGTGCTAGGCGATACCTTTTCTTCCCTCCGCTCCAAAAACTTCCGCCGCTTCTGGATTGGCCAATGTATCTCTGTGATGGGGACCTGGATCCAACGGACGACCCAAACTTGGCTGGTCTACCAGATGACCAAATCCGCCTTTCTGGTAGGACTGCTAGCGGCGGCACAATTTGTACCGATCCTGCTCCTGACGCTGGTCGCCGGGACACTAATTGACCGCTTCCCCAAACGGCGTATCCTGCTCATCACCCAATCCGGCTTCCTCGTCCTGGGCGCCATCATGACGACGATTACGTATCTCAAAATCGTCCAATACTGGCAGATTCTGCTCATCGCCTTGGGCTACGGCATCT
This sequence comes from Schleiferilactobacillus shenzhenensis LY-73, assembly GCF_000469325.1. Lineage (GTDB taxonomy): Bacteria > Bacillota > Bacilli > Lactobacillales > Lactobacillaceae > Schleiferilactobacillus > Schleiferilactobacillus shenzhenensis. The sequence continues at coordinate 101,127 of NZ_KI271589.1, forward strand.
TGCAAAGCTTTGATACGCCCACTCGCCAGTCCTACGTCATTGAGCTGGTGGGGAAGAAAGACCTGATGAACGGTATCTCATTGAACTCGTCCATCTTCAACCTGGCGAAGATTGCCGGACCGTCGCTGGCCGGCATCCTGATGGTCGCCCTGGGCGTCGCTCCCTGCTTCCTCATCGATACGCTGAGCTACGTGGCCATTATCATTGGCCTGCTAATGATCCACCAAGAGCACCCCGTGGCCAGTCACAAGGCGCGGCACATCATCGCCGATGTCAAAGAGGGTCTCACCTATGTGGTCCACCATGCCGACGTGAAGCTCAGTGCGGAATTGATGATGATCATTTGCACGCTGAACTTCAATAATAACGTCATCATTCCCATCTATGCCCAAGAGGTCCTGGGGCGCGGGGCGCAAGGCTACGCGAACCTGCTTTCGGCGACTGGTGTCGGGTCACTCGTTGCCGCCTTCCTGATGAGTTATCTCTCCCGCTTCGGTTTGCGCCGGGACATGTACCTGCTGGTCGCCCTGGGGACAACGGTCATGCAGTCGTTGATGATCTTCGTCCACGTGTACGCCCTGGCTTTGGTCTTCATGGTGGTCATCGGCTTCTGTAACATGGTCTTCCTCAACCAGTCCAACGCAGCTTTCCAGTTTTCTATTCCCAATGAACTGCGGGGGCGCATCATGAGCGTGTACGTGCTGCTGAATCAGGGCTCGACCCCCATCGGCAGCCTGTATTCTGGCGGCATTATGGACGTTGCCGGCGGCTTGTGGGGTTTTCCCGCCTGCGGTTTGCTGGCGTTGCTGCTGGCAGTGCCGGTCTTGTTGATGCACAGGCCCACGGTGAAAAAGTGGCTGAATGCCTAGTTTCATGGCTTCTTTCTTTAACTCTGTCCTGTTACTCTGTCCCGCTTAGTCGCCAGAAAAAGGAAGCAAATATATCACCATCAACGAGCGATGTTCTTTACCGTCCGCATTAATCAGCACAAACAACATTTTGCCCACTGAAAAAGGCGCCCCGTTCGGCTTCATCTTGAAGTCGTACAGGACGTCTTTCCTATTGCCTTAGAATCGCAGAATTTCACCGACGAGTATGAAGAAAATCACCGCCAGCAAAAGACCGCCGAGGATCTTGAACACCATCTGAGTACCCTTGGCAAACAGGTCCTTGGGAAACACCCAAGCCAGGATGATCGATCCTGACAGTGCCAGCAGCCCAATGGCGCGGGCTGCTGGTTCGCTATGCAGGACAATCGTTCCCCAGGTGACGCCGTGAATAAAGGTATTGTTCATCAAGATGGCTAATACCAGCAGTACCGGTGAGAGGCTGCCCCAGCCGATATGCTTGCCGCGTACAACGATCTTATCCATCACTGCCACCCGCCTCTCAGCATGCCCAATAACGCAAACTTCTTCTCGGTTGCATTATATGCTGAAACCGGATTCTCCGCCAGCAATACAGCTGGTGATCACAGCCGATGCAGCCATTCGGCCATCCGCTGGCGGCGGTAGCGCCAGATACTCTCATCTTTGATGACGTGCAAGCCCTGCTTGCCCGCCAGGACGGCAGTGATTTGTTCAACCCGAATAGCGGGCAGCACCGCCGCCAAAGCCGTTGGTGTGGTGTCTACCCAGCGCGAAGTGAGCTTAATCGGCACGCTTTCTTGACCAGCCGGTGGCGTGACCACGAACACTGTTTCCTGTGTTTCATGCTGAAGACAGAACCACGTGCCCACAAAGCGGTCGATGGTCACGGTCAGTCCCGTAGCTGCCTGAACGGCTCGGCGGACGGCAATCGCCGGCATTTCTGCCGCCTCAAAGTCAGCGCTGGGCAAGTCCCACTCATGGCGATGGGGACCGTGGACCAGTAAGACCTGGTGGCGGTCATTCATGATGATGCCCGATACCGTACGACGCAATGCCATGTTTCCCGGCAACCTTTCTTCACGCTTGGGGAGTCAAACCGAAAGCGGGATCGTAGTGTAAAACCCCGTGGACGCCAGTCAAACCGCCCTCTTGCAGTTCGCGCACCATGAAATTCTCATCGGCCACCTCGTATGGCGCCGTGATGCCGAATGGGCGGGCGGGAACGAAGCCGAAACGGCCATAATAGGCCGGGTCGCCCAATACGGACAAAGCGCGGATCCCATCGCCATAGGCCATCGTCTCCAAATACATGACCAAGGCAGTCCCCAAGCCTTTCTTCTGCTCCGCCGGCGTCACAGCTACTGGTGCCAGAACATAAACGGGCCACCGCTGGCCGTCATCAGCGACCACGGCGGCCTTGCTTAGCATGGCATGCCCCAGTACCGCCTCCTCATCGTTCACGGCCACCGCGTCATATTCTGGGCGATAATCAGAACTGTGGCGCAGCGCAGTAACCAAGTCCGCCTCGTGCCCGTCGCTATGGGCGGCATTGGCAAAGGCATCAGCAATGACTGGCAGGCTTTTGGCGGCCAAGTCCGGCGTCACAGGCGTAATTTGCATCGGGGACAGCTTCCTTTCTCTTACTGCTTCCATTATAACCGCAATTATTCCCCAGGAAATACTGAGCTGAACGGTCAGCATTGCCGGCGCCGCCCTTCCTGCTTATACTGAAAGCACGAGGGAGCGATGTTGAATGTCTGAACGAATTGCATTGTTAGCCGATGTGCACGGGAACGCGACGGCGCTGCGGGCGGTCTTAGCCGACGCCCAGGCCCGCCACGCCACCCGCTACTGGTTCCTGGGCGATCTGATCATGCCCGGACCGGGGGCCGAGGACCTGTTCGCCCTGCTGGCCAGTGTCGGCACCGAGGTGATCATCAACGGCAACTGGGAAGAAGCTTTCTTCGCCGCTCTGGACGGCCACATCTGGGCCGACGATCCCTCCGATGTCTACTTTGTCCGCCTCAGCGAATACCTCGCCGAACATCTGGATGACGCCACCATTGCCACGATGAGAAAGCGGCCGATTGCCGTGACGAAACACATTGCCGGACTGACTATCCAGCTCACCCACAACCTGCCGGACCACGCCGGCGGCCACACCCTGTACCCGAACCAGCCGCAGAAGAATTACGACGCCCTCTTCGCCGACCACCGAGTGGACATCGCCATCTTCGGCCACATCCACCAGCAGCTGATGCGGTACGGCAGCCAGGGCCAGCTGATCATCAACCCCGGCGCCGTGGGCCAGGCCTATGACCCGCGGGCGGCCTTATCCACGGATCACCGGGCCCAATATGCGCTGCTCGACGTCGCGGATAACGGCGCCAACCGGGTCGATATGCGCCGGGTGCCCTATGACGTGGAGAAAGAACTGGCCCTGGCCAAGGCTGCCGATTTGCCTTACTTAGAGTTGTACACCAAGCTGCGCCGCACCGGCCGCACGTTCACCCACGATGACGACCTGCTGGCGGGTATCAACGCCGCCCACGGCTATCGCGACGACGTTCTCCGTTTTGCCCGCCAGCGGCACCACGCGCAGAATTAACGTGTCTGGCTGCGGTGGTGCAACTGCCGCCACAGCCGGTTGACCCGCCACTGGGACAGCTGTTTCACCCACGCGCGCGGCCAGTGCCAGAAACGATTGGGTAAGTGATACTTTGCCCGCCACGCCGCCAAATCCGCTGCAATTTGGGCACGCGTCCAATAACTATAATCATGCTGCACATAACGCAGGGCATCCCGAATATCGGCGGCGTCCGTTCCGTGCCAGCGCTCTGGCATGAGGAACTGGGCCCGCGGCCGATTGACGGGACCCTGTTTTTTGCGCTGCACCACCAGGATTCGGCCCAGGCCCATTGGGGGAATCACCCCCTCGATGTAGGGTCCCAGCGGATAGACGATCAGTGCCCCTTGCAGAAACTGCAGGGCGGCGTCGAGACCTTCAGTCACCGCCATCTGCTTCAGTCCGCGCTGCAAATCGTTAGAGAACGTGAACCATTCGCTCCGGTGCTTGCCATGCCCGTCGAGTTTTTGAATCTTCACGATGTACCGGTTCCGCTGTGTCACGGTGCGCCGCCCCTTTCTACCCATAACTGTCTCAACTTCAGCGGCCCTTGTCAATTCGCCAAACCGCGTCAGTCCCACTTCCCAAAAAGGGTGGTATACTAACCGGTAAAGGATTGAGTGAGCACTCAATCGACAAGGGGAGGAGAAGCTCATTATGACCAAACGTGAATACGACTTCGATTCCGAGACTCAAGACGTGGTGTCTGTGCCGGAACCACCCAGCCCGGCGGCCATTAGCAAGGCCCTGGCCCGTCATTATAATATCTCCGTCTACACGGCCGCCAAGATGTTCGCTCGCCTCTATTGCGCGGGTTACCTGGGCATTCGGGTGGCCAATCCGGAAGTGCTGCAGCCCTATCAGGGCCGAGGTTACTTTCTCTATGGTAACCACACGCAACCGCTGAGTGATGCGTTCTTTCCGATGCTGCTGGCCCATGGTGTGCCAGCTAAGACGATTGCCCGCACGGACAACCTGGCGGTGCCGATCCTCGGTCCGTTCCTGCAAATGGGCGGGGCCGTGGTGGTGCCGCCAGACCTGCACGCCATGCCAGAGTTCTTACAAGACGTGGCCCAGTGCATCACGGCCGGCCAGCCGGTGACAGTGTACCCGGAGGCCCATGTGTGGCCCTATGACACCCACATCCGGCCATTTACCCGGGCAGCTTTCCATTACCCCGTCGCCCTGCACACCCCGAGTTTTGCCATGACCACCACGTATCACCGCCGGCGCCATGGCAGCCGGCCGGGGATCACTGTTTACTTAGATGGTCCTTTCTTCCCCGACACCAACCTGTCACCCCGGGCTCAGCAGGGAGATCTGCTGGACCGCATCCATGCGGCCATGACGGCCCGCGCCGCGCAGTATAGCACATATGCGTATGTGACATACAAGAAACGGGGGGGACAATCGTGAATATTCTCTATTCGGGGGATGCCCATATCGGGGATGGGGTCTTAGTTTCGGTACTTTCACTGTTGAAGCACGTGCAAGAACCGCTCCACATCTACATTCTGACAGCCACCATGGCCGCGGACGGCCAGCGCTGGGCACCGCTGCCGGACAGCACGGCGGCGTATCTGAGCCGGGTGGTCAGCCAGCGCTCGCCGGCGTCCACAGTGGTCAAAATCGACGTGACTGACCTCTTCAACGCTGAACCGCCCACGGCCAACCTGGCCACCCGCTTCACCCCGGGCTCGATGCTGCGGCTGTATGCCGACGAACTGCCTCAGATGCCGGACCGGCTGCTTTACTTAGATACGGATGTCCTTTGCCGGCGGGACCCTGCCGCATTCTACAGCCAAGACTTCCATGGGGCCGAGTTCATCGGCGTCCTGGATCACTACGGCAAGTGGTTCTTCCACCACGGCTGGCGCCCCTTTGATTACGTGAACTCTGGTGTTCTGCTGCTGAATATGCCGCGAATCAAAGAAACGGGCTTGTTCGCCAAAGCCCGGGTCCGCTGCCAGCAGCGCAAGATGTTCATGCCTGACCAGTCGGCCCTGAATAAACTGGCCGTGAACAAACGGCTGGCCCCGACCCGTTACAATGAACAGCATACACTGAAGGACGACACCGTCCTCCAGCACTTTAGCACCACCTTGCATTTATTCCCTTGGTTTCATACCCAAACGGTCAAGCCGTGGCAGCCGGAGGCCATGCACAGCGTCTTACAGCTGCATGCCTACGACGATATTCTTCAACAATACGCTGCCCTGGCTCCGGCCTTGAAAGGAAGTTCTCATTCATGACGACGCCTACTTTACCTATTTTCTTCTCAATCAATGACGCCTACGTTCCTTGCTTGACGGTGGCGATTCATTCTCTGGCCGCGCACGCTGATCCGGCCCGCCAGTATGATGTCATTATTCTGCACCAAGGGCTTCTGGCAGAAAACCAGGCGGCCCTGCAAGCGCTGAGCACCGCCAACGTGACCGTTGAACTGTTGCCGATGGATGATCAACTCCAGGCTCAGATCAACGATCAAAGTAACACCCTGCGGGGGGACTATTTTACCTATACGATTTACTTCCGCCTCTTCATCGCGGATATGTTTCCGCAATATGATAAGGCCCTGTACCTGGACGCCGACGTCGTTATTTTGACCGACTTGGCGGAATTGTTTGATACGGACCTGGGCAACAATTTCTTCGCTGCCGCCTCCGACGACTTCATGGGTACCGATCCGGCCATGGGTCACTACGCCGAAGCAGCCGTGGGGGTACCCCGCACAGAGTACGTCAATTCCGGCGTGCTGCTGATGGACCTGAAGAAGCTGCGGACCGAGCACTTCAGCCAGCATTTCTTAGCCCTGCTCAACCAGTACCACTTTGCCAGTTTGGCGCCAGATCAGGACTACATTAATGCCATGGCCCACGGCCGCATCCACTACCTGCCCCACCAGTGGAACACCCAGGTGCGGACCACCGGCGATGCTGCGGCTAATCCCCATCTCGTCCACTACAATTTGTTCAGAAAGCCGTGGCATTACGCCGATGCGCCCCATGCGGACTATTTCTGGCAGGCTGCCCAAAATCTCAGTATCTACCCCGCCTTGCAAGCCACTCTGCAGGCCTACACCGCTGTGGACCGGCAAACCGACTTGGATAAACTAGCCCACATGGAAGATATGGCCCATGACATTCCGCTGAAATCGCCCACCTTCAGGACGGTTCAAGCGCAAACAGGAGGTGTTGCGCTATGATTGCGCAATTATTCGCCCCGAGTGACCGCGGGCCGGTCATTCAAAACATTGAAAAAGCCGTCGCCGCCAACCAGCTCAACAGCAAAGTGGAGACCGACGACCCAAACATTTCTAACCAGCGGGAACTGGATCTGCTGAATAGCTACGTCCAAAACCTGCACACCGTGTCTTATAAAGTGAACAACCTGATTGCCCGGACCGCCATGAATACCGCTGCCCGGATCATTACCCGGAACATGGTGGTGACCGGCCAGGAGAACCTGGCCGCCACCCCCGGCGGCGCCATCGTCACCAGCAACCACTTCAGTCCCATCGAGAACATGCTGGTCCGCCGGGCCATGGGGATGCACCGACTGTACATTGCCAGCGAGACCACCAACTTCTTCATGGACGGCTGGCTGGGCTACCTGATGCGCTATGCCGACACGATTCCTGTCAGCATCGATATTCATTACGCCGGCATCACCTTCCCGGAACTGCTGCGGAAACGGTTGGACGCTGGGCACAAGGTTCTCATCTACCCGGAGCAAGAAATGTGGTTCAACTACCGCAAGCCCCGTCCGCCCAAGCGCGGCGCCTATTTTTACGCGGCCAAGCTGAACGTCCCCATCGTCTCCTGCTTCGTTGAGATTGCTGACCTGCATCATCCCCTCAACACCGAGTTCAACGAGACGCAATACCGGCTGCACATCCTGAAGCCCATCTTCCCGGATCCGGCCCTGTCGCCCCGAGACAACAGCTTCCGCATGGCTGACCAGGACTATGCCCAGAAGAAAGCCGCCTACGAGGCAGCTTACCGCCAGCCGCTGGATTACCGCTTTTCTCCCAGCGACATTGCCGGCTGGATTCCCACGGGACAGGAGGTGGCCCGGGATGGTGGGCAATAACGACGACTTGCAACTGTTCCGCGACGCCCACTTGCTCGACGATATGACGCCGAAGCAGGTGAGCATTCTGGCCGCCGCCATCGACGTCTTCGCCGAGAACGGCTACGCCAACTCCAGCACCAAGGAGATTGCCCGGCGCGCCGGCGTCGCTGAGGGCAACATCTTCAGTACCTTCACCAACAAGCGGGGCTTGCTCCACGCCATCATCGACCCGGTGCGCGAATCCCTCTTCCCCCGGGCCATGGACGAGCTGGTCAAGTACAAACTGGCCACCAAGTACGCTACGCTCCGGGAATTCCTCGACAACATCATCCGCGACCGCATCGACTACCTGCGCAATAACCAGAAGGTCATCAAGATCTTCGTTGCTGAGCTCTTCTACGACCAATCCCTGCGCCGCCAATTCGTGAAGAAGTTCCCCGTGGCGTACTGGCTCCAGTTCGACCGCCAATTCATTCACCTCAAGCACCTCGGTCAGCTGGTAAATTGGAATAACCGCGAGATCGGCGCCGTCATGTCCGGCATCATCGGCGAAGTCTTCTTCGGTTACCTCTTCTTCGGCCAGCCCCTTTCGGACAAAACCGTTCAGAATACCATCAATACTTTGGTGGATGTGCTGACGCCGCATGAAGCTTAAGGCAGAAAGGCCCCCACGATAAAGCCCCTCACAAGTTCGGCATAACCGACTGTGAGGGGCTTTGGTGTCCTGTATTTTGTTGAAAAACTATGCCAGTTTCTTTTCAGCCTTGGCAGCACGAACCAAAGGATAAACTGCACCAATCAAACCAGCGTCATTATGCAATCCTGTTGATTTGACATGACCCAGTGCCTTGTCTTTGATGTAATTCAAGCTCTTATGCCGGGTCAAGAACTCTCGTATCTTATCCATGAGCATGCCCATAAATACGTCATTGGCACTGATCCCACCACCAATAAGAATCAGCTCAGGATCAAAGCTGGCAAACATGTTGACAACCATGATGCTAATATCTTCCATGAATTGGTTCAGCACTGGTGCCGCGATGGGATCGTTATCCCGGGCGAGTTGAATGATTTCTCGGGCATCAGTCACTTCCGCATCTTTCGGATACACCTGTTTGGCAGACTCATTGTACCGGTGCACTAGGCCGCTAACCACAGCGGCATGCCAATTGAGCGATGCATCTTCCAGATCCTTGGTCAAATCAAAGTCATGGGTAATCGTCCACCCAAACTCTCCTGCCATACCGTGCGCTCCTCGATACACGTCGCCATTGATAACGATGCCGCCGCCAACGCCGGTCCCCAAGACAACACAGATATAATCATCCACACCTTGGGCATTACCCAACCAGTGCTCTGCAATGGCTGCAGCATTAGCGTCATTCTCGACGTGCACCGGCAGGTCAGTCATCGTACTCAATTTGTCCGCCAACGGGAAACCGTTCAGACATTTAATGGCGCCGGCGGTAATCATGAAACCATCGCGTCGAACGATTCCCGGGATAGAGACACCCACTCCGGCAATATCATATTGCTTACGATACGCCGTAATCACTTTACGCATGGAAACCAGTAATGGCTTTTTCTCTTTTTCTGTTGGTACAGCATCCTTCGTCACAATTTTTCCAGCAGCATCGATCACGCCATATTTGATCGTCGTACCGCCCATATCGAATCCTACGTAATACTTCATGCTGCCTTCCCCATTCCCTTATTCATATTTTGCAAACACCCGCTGCAACAACCAGCTCTGCAAATAAGCTGTGCCGGCGAAACCCATCACCAGGACGATGATGGCTATCCAGTGATACTTAAAGGGAAGATAGAAGACCACAGCAATCATCAGTAAGAACATAACAACGGACTCCCATGCATTCCCGATGGCTAAGGTGACTGCGTTATGCAACACTTGCCCAATGGTTTCTTGATAGCGGCCCACCAGGGGGAAGATATACATGACGGTCAGAAACAAGATGGCATATAGTGCAATCACCGCCACCATCAACGGAGAAGACGGCCCGACCACCTTCCCAATCCACCAATAGAACGCTATCATACCGGCGACGAGGCCCATCACTAGCCATCCCAGCACGCTTCCCTGCACCAGATTTTTCCGGTAAGCGTGCCAGAAACCCGGCGCCACTTGCACTGTACTTGGATCATCCAATTTAAGCGCCATGCCATACAATGCACTTAGTGAAGCACCAATCGTGACCACGGGTAAGCACCCAATCACAAACATCAAATTGAGTACCAGCAGCTGGTACATGCTTTGCAAAGTACGATAGGCTTTGCCATCCAGTGCAAAAAAGCGAGCCATCATCTTCATCTCCTTGAAAGAAAAAGGACCGTTCTCGGCCCTTCTTCTAGTATACAGCCTACTTCATATTCAGTTTCTTCATGTTGGCTTTGATATTCTTGTCCCGCGTTTGATTGATTTGGTCAATGCTGTTGGACTTCTCGAAATCCTTGTATTTCTTTACATTGGCATCAAACTCTGCCTTGGACTTTGCTCGAATGAGACTGACTAGTGTCGTGCTCCAATTGGTTTGAATGGCGGAGTACGCACGTGCTTCCTGGGTTCCCGGATCGGGTGCGATATTCTCTGTCTTGAATTGCGGTGTCAGGTACTTCTGACCCCACTTCTGCATTTGCCAAATGGCCTTAACATAGGAATCTTTGTTCAAGGCCTTGTAACGATCATGGCCAAACAGAATAAATTCGCCCATCCGGTACTGGTTCTGCCACTTATCTGGATCGTCCTGTTGTACCTTAGCGGCACTTGGTGTCCACTTGACCATACCATTACCAGCATCTTCATAAGTCTTCCCTTTGATGCCGTAGTTGACCAGCATCTGCCCACGATCGCTCAAGAGATACTCGAAGACCTGAATTGCCTTTGCCGGGTTCTTGGTCTTGTTAGAAATGTAGTTAATCATCCAACCAGAGATCCCTGCTTGAGACAACGTAGGTTTCCGGCCTTCAGTGCTCTGGATACCATCGACGGCCACATATTGGTCATCCGGATGCTTTGAAGCAAATGTTTGTAGGTTGATGCCGTGGTTAACATCGCTGCCCATCATGATCGTTGCGTATTTACCGACGTTGACTTTTTCGTTGAAGGCATTGGAATCGTCGGTAAAGCTATCATCACTGATATTACCAGCGGCATGGACTTCACGGAAAGCATTCAACCATTTCAGATAATCCGGGTCCATGTTCCGTGCATAGTATTTGTTGTCTTTGGTAACAATGGGCACACCCAGCATATCTTGAACAACGTTGTCCAGCGAACTATTGGCGCCAGAGAAGTCGTTGAAACCGAAGGGCGTGAGATTCGGGAATTTGGCTTTGATAGCTGCCATGGCTTTTACAAAGCCTTCTGGTGTTGTAAAGTCTTGCTTGCCGATGGCTGCTAAGACATCCTTCCGAACAATAAAGGCGTCGCGAGGCGGAACCTTCCCTGACTTGTAGTCGGCCTCAGTATTCGAGTAGTCCGGATAACCGTATGTTTTGCCATCTTTCATCTTGTACCAATTTAAGGTGTCTTGACGGGCGACCTTGAAGAAATAGGGATCGTACTTCGTCGCTAAATCTTGTAACGGGTACGCCCATTGGCTGGCGGTCCGTGCAACTTTAGAGTTCGGGTCAAGAATTGTTACAACATCCGGCAACTTACCAGAAGCAAAGTACGTGTTCAGCTTAGTATCGTCCCCAGTGACAAACTTGATATTAACGTTCAAGTCTTTCTTGATTTGCTTGGTGATCATGTCCTTGCCAAAGGACTTATTCCACCAGTCGGCATTGACATACCACGTTAACGTGTTGTTCTTGCTTTTATCCGCTTTCCAAGCCGGCGTGTTCTTTGAAACTTTATAGGACACTTTGGGCAATTTGTCGCTGGTGCTGGATGAATTGGAACTGGATGAGCCGCACCCCGCGGCGATCAACATTGTTGCAGCTGCCATGGCCGCAATCGCGCCAATGCGCGCCAACCGTTTGGTAATACTCACAATAAACATCTCCCTTAAACTTTTCCTTCAAAATAGACTGACTATTCCTTCACAGCGCCAAGCATTGTGCCGCTGACGAAGTACCGTTGAACGAATGGATAAAGAATCAAGATGGGTAGAATCGTAATCATGATGGTCGCGAGCTGCACCCCCCTTGATGTGGTATTGATGGCGACTTGGGCTTTCAACCCGGTTGTACTTGCGGCTTGGGCTTGCACGATGATGTCATACAAACGCATCTGTAACGGATAAAGGCCTTCGTTGGTGACGTAAAGCTTCGTTGTCATGAAGTCATTCCACTGCCAGACACCATTGAACAGTGCAATCGTCGCGAGCGCGGGCTTGGATAATGGTAAGATGATGCTCCAGAATACCCGAAAGTCACTGGCACCATCAATTTTTGCTGATTCTTCCAGCGAATCCGGCACTTGCCGGAAGAAGTTCATTAGGATAATGACGTCGTAGTAGCTGAACAAGGACGGGATAATATAGACCCAGAAAGTATTCAGCATCCCGAGTGACTTAATCAGCAGGTATGTTGGAATCATCCCACCCGAGAAAAACATCGTGATGATTCCCATTGTGGAATACAGCTTCCGCCCTCTCAGGCGGCGCTTACTCAACGGATATGCAACGATGGCGCAGAATAGCGTATGGGTAATGACCCCCACACCCGTTTTCGCCACTGAAATGAAGAAGGCGCGCCACAAGCCAGGATCGCGGAACACCGCTCGATAATTATCCAGCGATAATTGTTGAGGCCAGAAAATAAAGTTGCCATTACTTAGGGCCGTCGAAGAAGCAAAGGACGAAATAACAATGTTCCACAACGGTACGACGATAATCAGGGTAAATAGAGTAAGGATGACGATGTTCACGACATTGAACACTCGCGTTCCTTTGGTCTCTCGCACCTTGGTGCCGGTTTTACGCTTGCCACCAAATGGCGACTTTTGCGCTGTATTTAATTCCACTTAAGACACCTCCTCACAGGACCGATTGGTTGTCATTTAACTTCTTGGTGACCATGTTGGCAGCCACCAAGAGAATGACAGAAATGACTGAAACGCCCAAGCCGACGGCCGTTGCGTACGAAAAGTCGCCCTGGGTCAACCCTACTCGGTAAACGTATGAATTAATGACTTCAGCTCGAGGCTGGTTCTGGGAATTCATCAACACCAACGTTTGATCCAAGTTGGAGCCGAACAGCCCGGACACCGAAAGAATCAAGTTGAGAGAAATAATACTGCTGATTCCTGGCAACGTAATACTCCAAATTTGACGCAGCTTAGAGGCACCGTCCATCTCGGCTGCTTCATAGTATGTGGGATCAATACCGGCCATTGTGGCCAGGTACAAAATAGTGCCCCAACCGACTTCTTTCCAAACATCCGACCAGGCGGCAATATTCCAATACTTATTGGCATCCAGCATATAATTTGCATGAGACCCGATACCCAGCAAACCAAGGAACTGGTTGATCAAGCCGTTGGAAGACATCCAGTTAATCAACATACCACCAAGGATGATCCATGAAAGAAAGTGAGGCAGATACGTAATTGTCTGGACAATCTTCTTGAACGGCAACCAGTTGACCTCGTAAATCATGATGGCTAAGGCGATAGGCAAGAAGAACTCGATGGTGAGCTTAATTGCACTGATGCCCACCGTGTTCCAGACTGCCTGCCAGAAGTACTTGTCATTCATAATGGTCTGGAAATTCTGCCACCCATTCCACTTAGCACCAGCAATCGTGTCGGTCACAGAGTAACTTTTGAACGCAAGAGTCAACCCGTAAATGGGAATAAAATTGAATACGATCATGAAAATGACACCCGGCAGCATCATGGATTGCATTTGCCACTGCGAACGAAAATCAGCAAACCATGTTTTCATCCGACTGCTGACACTCCGTTTTCTCCCCGCAGGAATTGAATTCATTCTGGACACCCCTCTTTTGTGCTGACTAAAAACGTTTTTATTTTGGAAGAAAAATTATTGTTTGATTGCTGTTGAGTCTCGCACAATCATTTGCCCATCCAAGACAACCATCTGTCCCTTGGCATCTTCTGCAATCATACTTACTAACTGCTTTACAGTAATAACACCTTGTCTGCCAATTGGATTCCTGGTTGTTGTTAGGGATGGTTGGAAATAGCGAGCGATCTCAACATCATCAAAACCGATGACGCTAACGTCTTGAGGAACATTGATGCCGTTCTCTTTAAGTGCGCGCATGGCCCCAATTGCGGAAATATCGTTACCAGCCAGAATACCGTCCACGACATCTTCTGGGTGGAGGTTGATGAACCGACGCATCTCACTGTACGATGTCGGTTCTTCAAACAAACCAGGCAGAATAAGGGAGCGGTTGACCGGAATCCCGTACTTCTGTAAAGCATCTTCGTATCCCCGCTGTCGTTCGTTACTATCGAAGTTGTCCGGATACCCTGCAAGGTAAACAATTTTCCGCCTGCCCAGGCTGATGAGATACGCTGTTGCATCGAACGCTTCTTTGTACGAATTGAACGTAATACTGCTGATTTTGTCACCGGTCTTCGGTCGATCCAGGAAAACGGCAGGGATTCGATGGTGTTCGATCATCTTCGCGTCATTTTCAGTAATTCGGCTTTCAAACACAATCACACCGTCGACGACATTGCCGAACAGATAATTCTGGATGGTATCGTGGCGTTTCGTCACGAATACGTTCAATCCGTACCCGAGACTGTCAGCTGTGCGCGCAATGGACTCAATCAATGTGTAGAAGTACGGGCCAGAAACACTATTTGTAAAGAAACCTAGCATATTCGTCTGCCCTGACTTCAACTGCTTTCCAAGAAGGTTAGGCACATAGTTCAATTCTTTGGCGGCAGCGATGACTTTCATCTTCGTCTCTTGCTTCACCACATCGACACCATTCAGTGCTTTCGATACGGTTGCAATAGATACTCCCGCAGCTTTCGCCACATCTCGAATTGTCGGCTTCGTGTCCCACGCCCCCTTAAAAACGTTTTTACACTTTGTAGAATACCATCACTGTCCGTTGAATGCAACCGGTTACTTAATAGAAACATGTTCCTTTCTATGTATCATCACCATCTAACATATCAGTATTTTACTAAACTTTTTTACTTAATGTCATGGAATTGGTGACCCAAACAATGTTAATATCCCGGATACCGCCCGTTGGAGGTAAAAACGTTTTTACTAAACCCAACAAAAACAACAGCACCCCTCTCTCGAGAAGTGCTGTCTCTCCTACCCAAATTTACAGAGCCGTCCACCCGCCATCAGCCACCAGCACCGATCCATTCACGAACTTGGCCTCATCCGACACCAAGTACAATGCCGCGTCGGCCATGTCCTCGCCAGAGCCCTGCGGTGACTCAAAGCCGCCGGACGCTTGCAGTGCTTTTTGGCCCACTGGATCAGGATCCGTGATGGTCGCCCCAATATTGGTGACGACAGAACCAGGGGCTAAGACATTGGCCCGGACCTTGCCCTTAACACCGTAAGTGGCCGCAATGTTTCGGGTCAGGCCAATAACAGCGTGCTTCGAAGTGACATACGCCGCCCCGCCGCGGCCGCCGAAGAAGCCGCCGACGGAACTGATATTCAGGATCACCCCGCCGTTTTCTTGGGCTTCCATGATCGGCACGGCTTCCCGGCAGGACCAAAACGGTGCATAGAGGTTGATTTTGAGTACTTTGTCCCAGGATTCATCCGTTGCTGACACGACCGTCTTGAAGTTGTCTACGATACCGGCATTATTGACAAGGATGTCCAAGTGGCCGAATTCTGTCTCAGCTCGGTGCACCAGGGCCTTCACGGCAGCTTCGTCGCTGACGTCGGTAACATCGCCGACCGCTTTGCCGCCGGCAGCGGTGATGGCATCGACCGTGGCTTGAACACCGGCTTCGTCCCGGTCACTGACCAGGACCTGGGCCCCTTCCTGAGCAAAGCGCAAGGCCATGGCCTTCCCCATCCCATTGCCGGACCCCGTAATGATTGCTGTTTTACCTGCTAAACGCGCCATATTGAATCGTCTCCTTTTCAAGTGATTAGAATCACAATCTACAATTCTATTATACCGAGTTGGAGACAGGCTTGGCTAGCAGAATGCTTAAGCGGTTTCAGAGCGGCGGCGATACAGCAGCAGACCGCCAATCAGCAGCACGGCGGTGCCAATCAACGCCACCGCCCACCAGTAGCTGAAGTGCATGGCGTTCACGAACCAGTCTGGGTGTGCATGGGGATAGGCTATCACCCGGGTGCCTGCTTGCCGGGACATGCCCCAATACAGCAGCGAAGTCGCCAGCGACAGTCCCAAGGCCATCCCGATATTTCTCCCTAAGGCGGCCATTGCCCCGGCGATGCCCTGGTACTCCGGACCAGCCCCGCCCATGATCATCGGGTTGTTCTGGAAGGCGCCGTTGGCCACCCCGAACATGGCCAGACCGACGATCAGCCACCCCAGCGGTGTTGTCGGGCTGGCCCAGAGGAACAGTCCGAGGGGAATGAAGAAAATAAACAAGGCGTAGAACGATACCTTCTCCGCCCCGATGTGGTCGCTGATGATCCCACCGGTGGGGGCGCTGACCATATTCAACAGCGGCACCGCCATCAAGATCACGCCAGCGGTGGCCGACGAGAGCGCCAGTGTTTCTTGCAGGTAAAAGGGCATGATCACATTGTTAAAGTAGCCGACCATATAAACCAGCATCGCCGAGATAATGCCCAGCGTGAATCCTGGCGAGCGGAAGATGCCCAGAGCAATGAGCGGGCTGGCCACCCGTCGTTCAATCACAATAAACGCGACGAGCAGAGCGGCGGCCAGGGCAAAGAGCACCAGCACGCCCGGATGCGTGAAGCCGGCCGCCTGCCCCCAGTAGATGGCAATGAAGAAACTGACGATGGTCAGGGCAAAAGTACCATATCCCGGCCAGTCCACCTGGATGGCGGACCAATTGACCGGATCGTGGGGATAGATCCGGTAACCGACGAAGAACGCGATGATGCCGATGGGCACGTTAATGAAGAAAATCCAGTGCCAGCTGGCGACCGCGAGAATTAAACCGCCGATGCCCGGCCCGGCAATATTGCCAATTTGGACAAACGTGCTGTTCAACCCCAGCGCCCGGCCGTGTTCGTTCATCGGAAAGGCTTCCGTGATGATGCCAAAGTTGGCGGACATCACCATGGCGGCGCCTAATGCTTGGAACAGGCGGGCGCCGAGCAGCAGCGGCAAGCTCCCGCTCAAGCCGCAGGCCAATGACCCGGCAACAAAGACCAGCGTACCTGTTTGAAATACCGGGATGCGGCCAATCTGATCGGCGAGCCGGCCAAAGAAAATCAGCAGCGCGCAAATCGCCACCAGGTACACCGACACCACCCATTCAGCTTGGTTCATTGGTACCCCCAATTCCCGCGAGATATGGGGAATGGCAATATTGACCACGCTGGCGTCCAGCGTCGACATGAACGACACCATTGAGGTCGCAAATAACATGATCCAGCGGGACCGCTGTTCCACGTGAAACACTCCTTTACTTGACTTTGATTAGAAAATGGCTGAGCGCCGCAAGAAATCTTGTTGGGAACGGATTGGTGGCCGGGGCAATCTGCCCGTTGCCCCTCCCTGCCACCGAGCGGGCTGAACAAAGTCTAAGGACCGTACCGTCAAAACCAAACTGCGGGTTATTCGGCTGTCCGGGCACTTAGCCCGGATAGCCCATCTGCTCAGCGTCGTCTTCTCCTCGCTATCATTTTTCACTCATCTAGGCTATGATAGCCCTACACCATATTTCTACATTGTACAACGAAAGGAGTTTCATCATGGCAGAAGAACAAGTACCCCGTGTGCAAGACGATCTCTACGGGCATGTCAACGGCGCCTGGCAGCGAACCGCCACCATTGATCCGGACCGGGTCTCCGCCGGAGTCAGTACCGACTTGGACAAACTGGTCGAAAAGGAATTACTCGCCGATTTAAAGGATGCGTTGGCGAAGGCCCCGGACAAACCCAAGGATAACTTCCAAAAGGCCGCTGTTCTCTTTGGCAAGGCCCTGGATTTCGACCAGCGTGACCGGGAAGGCATGGGACCGATTCAGCCCCGGCTTTCTAAAATCCAGAGCATCAAGACCCTGGCCGACTTCAATCAGAACCTGCCGTACCTGATCCAGAAGGGGTATAACCTGCCCTTCGTCCCTTACGTCGGTACCAACATGCACGATGCCACCCGCTACCAGGTCATGTTCAGCTCGCCGGAGACGATCCTCCCGGATGTAACGATGTACGCCGACCCCACCCAGAAGCAGCAGCTGCTGCCGGTGTGGGAGAAGATGGCCCGTCTGCTTCTGGCCCAGTCGCCGCTGAGTCCCGCCGACCAGGAGACTTACGTTCAAGACGCCCTCACCTTCGACAGCCGCATCGCCGCCCACCACATGAACCACGAAGAGGCGGCCGTGGACGACAACTTCGATAATCCGGTGGCGTGGGACATTGCCTTGACGAAGTTTGCCGGCGTGGCCATTGGCGCCGGCATCCAGCCGCTCCTGCCGAGTATGCCGAAGACCGTCAACATTCTGGACCTGAAGTACTTCAATCACTTTTCTGACACCTTCAACGCCGACACCTTCTGGGAATGGCAGCACTGGGCTTACGTCAATGAGCTGACCGACCACGCCCAGTACCTGAGCCGTGACCTGCGCAAGATCGGCACGATGTACCAGCAGGCACTGACCGGACAGCAGGAATTGACCCCGCCGGAGCGCTTCGCATACAACGTGGCCAACCATTACTTCGATGAACCCATCGGCGTGTTCTACGGGAAGAAATACTTCGGTCCCCAAGCCAAGGCGGATGTCACTCACATGGTCGAAGACCTGATCGCCACCTACAAGCAGCAGATCCACGCTAACACGTGGCTGTCCGATTCCACCAAGGCGATGGCCGTGAAGAAATTGGACACCATGGTCATCAAGATGGGCTATCCTGAGAAGGCGCGGCCGCTGTATGACCGGATCAGTATCGACAAGGAGACGCCGCTAGCCACGACGCTGGATACCATTGCGGAGGTCAGCCAGCAGTACCGCTTCGCTCGGCTGAACAATCCGGTGGACCGCAGCGAATGGAATATGCCCGCTCAGCTAGTCAACGCCTCATATGATCCGTCCGCTAACGATATCACCTTCCCGGCGGCTATCCTGCAGGCACCCTTCTACGATGTCAACGCCAGCCGGGCGGCCAACCTGGGCGGGGCCGGCGCCACCATTGGCCACGAGATCAGCCACGCCTTCGACAACAACGGGGCGATGTATGACGAACACGGGAACAAGAAGAACTGGTGGCAACCCGCCGACTTTGCTGCCTTCAAGAAGTACACGGCGGCCATGATTGCCCAGTTTGACGGTATTCCTTACGCCGGCGGTAAGATCAACGGCAAACTGGTCGTCAGCGAGAACATCGCCGACAACGCCGGCTTGAACGCCGCCCTCCAGATTCTCCACGCCGAGGACGCGCCCCAGAGCGACTTCCAAGAATACTTCATTAACTACGCCCGGACTTGGCGCACCAAGATTCGTCCGGAATTCGAGCGGGTCATCTTGAAGACCGATGTCCACGCCCCGGCACTGCTCCGGACTAATGTGCCGGTGCCGAACTTCCCGGAATGGTATGCCGCGTTCGGTGTGAAGCCGAGCGACCGGATGTTCCGGCCGGCGGATAAACGCGTTGTGATTTGGTAAGTACCATGAATTGAGTGAGAAAGACAGGCCCTGCCCCCATCAGCGGTATTATTGCTGGCTGGGGACAGGGCCTGTTTATTACATCCGACATTTTTGGTCTATCTTAGACATTTTTCCAAATATGCAAACTATTCTGTCCCACCGATGATACAATGGAATGGCATAAGTGTATGGCAACATCATGGGAGTGGGGGATATCAAATGTCGAAGCCATCGTTGACGCGGACGCGGGAGTTCGCGGTCAGGGTCAGTGTTTTGTTCGGTCTGATGCTATTATTGGGAATTGGTTTGACTAAATTGCCCGTCACAGTAGAAGCAGACACTGATGCTGACGCAAGTGCTTCAGCAATTTCTGAGAGCAGCAGCGCGGCCGCCCTTTCTGGAAGCAGAACGAACGCAGCAGCCGCTTCTGAGAGTAATCCCAGTGTGGTCCCCGCCTCGGCAAATACGCAAACCGACACCACGTCCCCGATTGCCAAGGCAATGCTGGGGGCAACACTGCCGGCCATCACGGAGAAGGCCAGCCAAACACAGGCGGCCGCGGCGGATGCGGACGATACTGCCGCAAGTACCACCCCGCTCTGGGTGGCGCAAGCGGTTGTGGGGACGCCGTATACACCCTTGGAATTCATGAATTTGCCGATGGACAAGCAGTTAGCGTTGATCAAAGCAGCCAATCCGGATATTCCGGCGGCGAACGTCACGCAAACCGAATCGATGGGTAAGTATACGCCGCCCACAGCGGCCGCGGCACCTGCGCCGCAGACCAATCAATCGTCTACGGCCCAGATCTTGCGCAGCCAGCAACGGCTGTTAGCTGATGGGACAGCAGTGTTTGATATCGGCATCCAACCCACATCTGCTGGCGTCGCTGTTCAGCAAATTGATTTGTATACATATCCGACGGGTTGGTCAAGTGCCCTGAGCAGTTTAGTTCCTGGAGATTTTACGGTCACTTTGCCGGCCGGCCTCAGCGCAGACGATTTCAAGTTAGCGGTGCTTCAACAGGGCAGTTCGACGTACCTCCAAGCGACCCTGTCGGCTACGGCTATGAAGATGGCCCAATCGGCAAGCGGGTGTCCAGTGAAGCTGGTCACCACTGGCCCCGCCGGCAACAATCAATTACCGGCAGTTACGTTCAATCTGGATTTATGGCAGCCGTCCATTCAACGCGCTTATGGCAAACTTGACCTGGGTCAGAATCTACAGATGCAATACATGTTCAATTCGTATTTCCCGTGGGACGGCAAGGAAACAGCCAACACGCTGATTAATCCAGACGCCGCCGACCCAAACCAGAACAGACGAGAGAATTTTGGGACATCAAACCAGCAGAGCATTGATATCCCGAACATGAACGTGGTGAACCTGGGAAAAAACGTCCGCATGATGGGCCAATTCCGGGATCGCGGAGTCGCGTCTAATTCCACCTTCTTCATCGACGGCGGTTGGGATGAATATCAGAGCCAGGGCGGCGGCGATAATGCCAGCCCGGGATCTTTCGGCTCGTGGCACTCTTCTCCCCTGTTGATCGGCATGGACGGCGGTGCAGCCCAAACGTTAACGGGCAGCCTGTTTGACGGCAGTTACAGCCCCAATTATGCGTTTGACGACACCCGCCACATTCAGATGTACCCTGATCCCAACGAACCAATCGATGACATCAAAACGGTTCATTTGGATTATATGGGGTATATTACCGATGCAGCTAAAATCCAGGCGTTGAGCCCGTCTGTAGCCGCGTCCGTTTCTGAGCTCATCTTTAAGGTCCAGTGCACACTGCAGCCGAGTCCAGAAAGCAACCAGATGCAAATGTCTGAAACGGTCACCAATATGACCCCTGGTGTGGATTTGACGGGGATGTACTTTGTCCGTAATGTCGACACTTCCCTCGCGCAAAAGACAAATGATACCACACCGCTGCTTTACTCCACGGCAGGCACCAGCAATTACAACGATAACATTCCTATTCGCTATGCCCCCATTGCCCAAGAAGGTCCTTTGAAGGGCTATACCGAAGGGCTGTACATTCGACCAGAGGGAGACAACCCCGACGTTCCCTATGCCATCGAGTATAATTTTAATAACGATTATGGCCCGGACGGTTGGTTCGGCGGGCACGATGTCCCTTGGGGAAGAGCTGTAGGAGCCCAAGACCCTACGTCAGCTCAACTCACAGGAACCAGCGTGGCCTATAATGGGGCCAAAACACGGTATAAGTCCTTCGCCAATACAAAGGCCAATGGTGATGCGAAGAATCCTGCGAATACCCCCGGATCATCCGCTTCTGGCGTCAACGGCGATACCGGGATTGCCATGAAGTGGTCAAGCAATTACGTTGGCAATTTCGGCTACGGCAAGTCCGTCAGGATGGTGTATAACGGCAAGGTGACAGACTCTGCCGCACCGTACATCACGGTGGATAAACACACCATGACAGTAAATCCAACGGATACGGGTGATGTGCCGGTGACCGGCCAAGCGATGGACACGGACAGTGATGCCATGCAAATCTTTTACACGGTCGATGACCCTGTTGATGTTTCCCAAGATATCGCCACCTTGAGAGGACAGGGCACGCAGTTTGCCTCAGTCTCGTATACCCAGGCAGGTAAGCCGAAGGGCGATTGGCTGCCCTTCACCGGCACAATTTCGAAAACCGAGGCCAAGGCCAACTGGGATAAGCTGCACACCGACGGCGAACATACAATTCGCGTGTACGCCTTTGACGTGCCGACGGGGAACCAAACGGCCCACGTTTCTAACTTGGAAACGATTCGCGTCAATCCCCGGGCTAAGGCCGTACTGCATTTCGTCGACGAAAACGAAGATGCTATTCACGATCCCGTGACCAAGAATGGCATCAGCGGAAAAGCCTATGATTTCTGGGACTTCGATGCAAAGAGCGTGTTGGCAACGGCAGCCACCGATCTCACTGGCCAGCCACCCGCCAACCTCGGTGACGGCCCGTACTACACATTGAATACGACGGTCAAACCCGCTAACGCCACTGGTGTATTGCCGGATGACAACGGCACGGTGAACATCTACTTCACATACAAAAAGACTGACTTGCAACTGACGGTACCTAAATTGGACTTTGGCAATCAACCGCTCCCGGGCGCAACGGCCAAGAGTTATTCAAATACCCTGGCCAATACATTCACGGTGAGCGATACCCGGTCCGCCAAATCCGCCGCGCTGACGCTCAATGCGGCGTTGACTGGATTCGCCAATGGGACTGGACAGGACGCTGCTCTCCTGAATGGCGCCAGCATTAAGTTCATCCGTAACAAGTCAGGTGTGGATGTGCCTTGCGGGACGAGTGCAACGGCCAGCGGTACGAATACGGACATTGCCTCCGGATTAGCCGGGACGACCAATCCGTACGATGTGAATTTCGATGACATTCAATTAATTCTGCCGAGTGCCACTGCCAGCACGGCCAAGTTGGGGTCATACAATGCAACACTCACGTACACATTGAGCGACGGGCTGTAATCGCACCGCGTCGGTTCACTCACGCTTGTCAGAGAAATCATCTGGCAAGTGTTTTTGTCGCCCGCGATGCAAAGTTCCATTGCCCGGTGGTCCCCCAGGTCTCTTCCCGGCTTGGCTTCGCCGTTTTTCTCATTTTCAAAGACTATAATAGAAGTGGAGCAAGAAAGGAGACTTTCTGAATGTGCGGTAGATTCTATATCGACGTACGCCGGAACAAGCGGCTGCGCGAAATGGCGGATCAACTGGCAGCTCACGATATGCCAGTGAAAACGGGTGAGGTGTTTCCCAGTGACCACACGGCGCTGATCGTGCCCCATGACGGCAAGATGGCATTAGGCAGTGTCGTCTGGGGCTTCCCTGGCTTCAAGCCCAAGCAGCTGATCATCAACGCCCGCGCTGAGTCGGTGATGGTCAAGGAAATGTTCAAGGCCCCATTCACCCGCGAGCGGTGTGTCTTCCCGATGTCTGGATTCTTCGAGTGGACCAAGGATAAGGAAAAGAATTACTTCACCGATCCCGAGGGTCATGTTCTGCTGGTGGCGGGCTTTCTCGCCCACTTCCCCGAGGGTACCCGGTCAATCATCATGACCACCAAGCCCAACGCGACCGTGGCTAAGGTCCACGACCGGATGCCGTTGCTGATTCCCCACAAAGATCTGAAGAAATGGCTCTTCGACACCAACTATGCGGTGAACCGGCTGACTGAAGAAATGGCCGACTTAAACAGCACCACGGACGACCCTGACGCCGTACTCAGTTAATAATCGTTTTGTTTACTTAGGAAAAAGCACCCGTCGCCAAGCAGCTTGTATGCTGCCCAGCAACGGGTGTTATTCTTTGTCACCAAATTGGTGTTTAACGTGAATGCCCCGAGGTCGGTGGACAGTGGTATCCGTGATGGGCTGCTGCAACAATCGGTGTCTTTCTGCCGGGCTCGGCAGCAGCGTCAGCATCCTAGCCAGGACACTGGCTTCCTCGTCTTCGTCTGCGGCAACATAATAACGCAGGAGGAGGACCATAAATTCCACTCGGTCCAAGTCTTTCGCCGGAAGAATCAGGTAATCGTGCCGAGCCAACCCACCGTATGCTGCGTTAGCCGCAATCAAAGCCGTCCGCTTATTGCCGTCCTGGAACGGCTGAAGTTTGGCGATGGCAGCGAAGATTCGCCAGGCATCGCTCTCGCGCTGGGGAGAGTGCTGATAACGGGTCACGATGCGGTCCAGGTCTGCCCAAGTCACGACCGTCGGCGGATAATAAGCATCGGTGCCCTTCGCATTGACCAGGATGGCGACCCGGTCGTAGGGATCACTGCGGGCATCGCGAAGATGCCCCGGCCGGCGGGGTTCTTCGTCCGAAGGGGAAGAAAACTGACGGTTGACGGCGATGATTCCGGCAGTACTGAAACCCGTCTCGTCAATGGCCGCCAAACCATTCAACGCATCGGTGAAAATCGCCGTGTCCGCATTATCTTGGCGCAGCGGCGCCGTCGTATGCTGGTCCAACGCCTGTTTCGTCTGGTAGGCCGAACTGCCGTAATCATTTAATGACCCCAGCGAGACGATAAAATGGGCTAGCGCTGTATTGTCGATATCCGCCATGCCGAGCCCCCTCTTTTCTTCATCAATGCACGTTTCTCCGCTCCTACTATTTCGTATATCTTTGCGTCTGTCAAGATTGCAGAAGGTGTTAGCGCTTTCTAAAGTGCGAAGAAAAAGAGCCGTCAACGGCTCCGCCTAGCCAGTCAAACGTACACGTATTGTTAAGGCCGGTCAAGGGTGCTGTTTTTATTCTTTTTAATCTCGGATCGTGTTTTTCGAATCCATTCATTCGCGTCAGGTCGACTCAGGTGCATCATTTCCATGATGTGAACGGTGATTTCTTCTTCGGTCATTGGTTTGATGACAATATACGGTTCATCCCGCATGCCAACCGGTACTGGTGCTTCCTCTTGTATCTTTTTGGCCTCGGCGGCAGTAAACGTCTTACTCATAGCCATCACCTCTCAGTTCAAATCCGTATTCAAGGGCCAATGCCTGCATCGTCTGTCTGAGCGCAGACATTGGGGTAAGACCCACTTTCACGAGCGTATTTACTCGGCGATCAATCGTCAGGTCTGAAGGAATTTCATCTTTGGCAGCTGTATAACTTACCGCATCTCCATTGTGTGCAATGATTAATTCAAAGTCAACTTATTGCCGTTTCGGGACTTATTATGATATTTGGGGCAGCGCTAGAATGCACTTTTTAGAAACTTATTCAAAAGGACTCCGCCAATTACCAGCTTGTTGGCAGAACAAAAAACGCCGGCCGCAATGGCCGACGACACAATATTGTTAGTTAGATCCGGTCAAATTGTACTTAGCACGTCGCACCCGCAGCAAAAATCCCCTGCTTGAACGCGGCCAAAACATCCGCGCCCTTGGCAATCAGCACGCCGCCATCCAGCAGTCCGGTGTCATCGCGCAAGCTGATGCTGTAGTGCTGGTAATCCATCGTCAGGCCCTGGCCCAGGAAAGTCAGGTCATACTGTGAAGTAAACAGCGGTACGCCGGCGTTGTTCGTCAGGGGAATGCTGTAATCCGGGTCCGGCTGGTCGAGGATGATCAGTGTGAACTTCGTGCCGATGCTGCAAGCGCCGCCTTGCAGCGAGTACTTGCCGCCGCCGTCATCAGTGATGAGCAATAATGTCTTGCCAGCGAACCGCGGTCCCGCCAGGAGCTTGGCCATCGGGTCTGTGATGTTGATTTCTGTCATATCTACCGCCTCCAACTTAATTGTACGCTATTCGTCAACGCGTGAAGAAAGCCGCGGTGACTGGCCTCGGCTTTCTTCTGTATGCTGATTACGCTGTGACCGCTTCGCGTGAATGCAGTGTCTTCAGCTTCTCCTGACCGTGGATCAGGGCCGTCAAGGTGGCGTTCACCGGTGTGGGAATGTTCTCCCGCGCGCCCACCTTCGCGATATAGCCGTTGAGAAAGTCGATCTCGGTCTTGCGGCCCTTGGCCATGTCCTGGTGCATGGACGGATAATGCAGACCGTTCTTATCGTCGGGGAACTGGGCAATAATCAGCTGCTTGGCGCCGGCAGCATCGAAGTGCACGTGCTGGTTGGCGGCAATCGCCGCAAACTCGCCGAGGACCCCGTCGATCATCGCATCGTGGTCCGGCAGCTGGCCAAACTCGCCGATGTTGCAGTCAAGAATCGTGCAATACGTATTCAAGACGGAGTTCAATGCCGCCTTACGCCAAATTGCCGCCAAAACATCGTGGGACGCGGTAGGCTTCAAACCGGCGTCCGTCAGTACTTGGACGACCTGCTTGAAGAACGGCGCTTCATTGCTGCCGAGGGCTTCCAGCGTCACGCTGCCATCACCCTTCATCGTGATCTCGCCGGGACCGTTCAATGCGGCGGACCAAACCGTCACACCAGCAATGATCTGTTCCTTGGGGACAAAGCGGCTGATAGTCTCGATGTTGCCGATGCCGTTGCCTAGCTCCAAGATATGCGTTTGAGGCGTAATCACCGGCTTGAGCGCCGTCAGCATGTCCGCGATGCCCATCGCTTTAGTGAACAGCACAATCAGGTCGAAGGTCCCCGGCACGTTCTGAGGCAGATAAGCAGGCACGTGGACCCGCTGGTCACCATTATCGGTGTGGACCAAGAGCCCGTGCTGATTGATGGCTTGGACATGGTCCGCCCACAAGTCAATGAACGTGACTGGATTATCCGTCTGGGCCAGCATCGTCCCGAACCGGCCGCCCATGGCACCAGCGCCTGCAATCGCAATTTTCACGATAATCGATCTCCTTTTCAATTTGGCTTCCACCATCATTCTAGCACGTTGCCCTGCAGCGCGTGGGTGGCTCCACAGTAAAGAAAATGAATACCAATCTGGTGAGTTCCCACAACACCTGCCTGGCTGAAGTAATTGGACGCTTTTCAAATGTCATTTTCACAATGTCCATCATCGACAAATTTTTCTTGCCGAAACTACAAATATATACCGTACCAATATTGATACAATAACGTTAGTAGTGGGAATCAGCGCATATCCGCACCGCTTGCGCAGCCGCTCTTTCTAGACTTTGCCTTAGGGAGGACGACCGTATGTTAATTCAACACCGAATTTTCAGAAAACTATGTCAGTGGGTCATTCTGGGCCCAATATTTTGGGGACTGCTCATCTTGACCTTCGCTGGCCGCGCCCACGGGGCGACCATCGGGAGTGTACTGGACAATACAGGGGCCACCGCCCCCGGCGATATGTATCAGATCCCCGGCTTAGACCGAGCCCGCCAGCGGGGTGAAGGGTCGTATGTCAAGACCGGTGTCGGCACGGGAAGCCCGCTTACCACCGGCAACGCGGCCGATTGGGAAGGTAAGAAAGCCGCCTCGCCGACGATTATCACCTTCCCGGACAAATTGAACACCAACGATACCGGGGATCCCAATCCCTGGTTCAGCGTCAACTACGTGGATCACAACGGCTTCATCGACTTCAAAGACTTGACTCAAGCCAATAATTTCTACCAGCACGGCGAATCCAATTACAACGCCAGCAACATCAAGAGCCTGATGACCACCGGCTACCCCGGCAGCCAAACGACCCGGGGCCCCGTCTTAAAGGACGGGGCCTCGTTTGACGGCGGCTTTTTGCAAGTCACCGGGAACGTACCCATCAAAGCTCAGATTGCCGGCTCCCAGACCAGTGTCGACGCCACGATGGCCGGCAACTGGGGCGTCATGGTGCGGGTCACCCTGCCGGAGGGCATCGACGCCAAGTCCCTGGGCGGGGCCATCGACTGGGGCCAGTCCTATTTCTATCTCACCCTGCAGTCCATCAGCTTCTGGGGCATCCAGATTGGGCAGCTGAACTTCCCGTTGCAGTTCGACCATCATGTCTACCTGGATCCAGATGTGAAGAAAACCAACGTGTTCTACCTCAAAGTGAAGGGGATCCCGTTTGGTTACGATGTGTCGGCGAACAAGACGACGGCAAAGATGCAGCTCCAGCGGGGCACGGCCGACTACTTGGATTACCTGCACAACCGTTATATCGAGGGCGGTCAGGCCAAGACGCTGGACAACCTCACCGCTTCCGGCGACACCGATACCACGGGCAGCGGCACGAATATTCAGCCGCAGTTCATTGCTCAAAGCGGCGGTAAAGATACCGTCTGGGATCCTTTTTACGGACTGGTCAACCAATATCTGGAGGGGATTCCCCTCTTAGGCCCGTTCATGGCCTGGATCACCAGCTGGTTTTCTTCCAGCCCGGTCTACTTGACCGGTAACGTGGGGCGCACCGTAGCCTTGCTCAATGCGGCCTACCACTCGGCAGACCGCGGGCTCACCTCGAATTCCGGTTGGCTCTGGCGAGCATGGCAAAATACGGTGGTCTCGCCCATCATTGCCAACATCTCGCAATACTTCGTGACCAATGGGTTCACTGGAACCGCCCATATCAATTTCTCTTTCGATATGAGCAAGTATGCCGGGGACGTGAACCAAGACTTCCAGGCCATCACCGCCGGCCGGCTGATGCCCGCCCCTTATCCCGACGGCCAGTTCAACAAGGGTACCGGGCTGGGCACCGCTGCTGAGGGCGACCCGAACCGCCAGGCGATCGGTATCAAGCTCTACGGCAGCAATACCCTCGTCGATCCCTACGACGTGCTGGCTGGCAAGGACCGTACCGCGCCCAACGCCGACTTGCTCGCCCAGATGAAGGCCGGTACATCGCCGATGGATTACGCCGTCATCGACCAGGCCAAGCTGGAGACCAGTAACCAGGACGACGCCCGGGATTTTCCGGTCTACAGCAACTTTTCTACCTGGACCGCCTTCGTCAGCCCCTTCGACAACAGTCCACAGAAAGATACCCTCAATTCCAGCGGCGATCCGCTGGGGAGCGATATGCGGGCCCGGACTGCGCGGCCGGATAGTTACAGTGACGGTATCCTGGTCAACGACGGCAGCGACTTCAGCGTGGATCAGGACTACGACCCGGCGGCGAGCGGACCGCTCACGAAATCCGCGACGGACGACACACTGACGGCGGCGGGGGCCATCGTTCCCCAGCGATACGCCCAAGTCTACCAGTATTACGATTACAGCGGGGCGACGCCGGTGGCCAAGCCCACGCGCATGTTCACCACGGCCAGCAACACGCTGTGGGTCAGAGCCAATCAAGACCGGAATGCCGCCGCGGGGTACACCGGGCAGGTCACCCAGGGCTTCCCCAATAACCAGTGGGTCTACACTGGTAAGTACAACAACTTGGCCATGGCCGGCGCGACGCTGGGTCTCGCTCAGGATCTGCGGCCGGAGCTGAACGACAGTGGCAGCCGCACCTTCATTCAGCCTCGCACAGCGGCGATGAATGGCAATACGGTGCGGTCGACACTGGGCACTTGGCGGGATCGGCTGACGGTGAACCTGGATAGCTTGACGGTTCGGACCTATCGGCTGGGCAGCGATACCGTCCTGGGCATGACGATGACAGATCGGCTCTTCCCCAGCGGGACGGCCGAAAATCTGGATCTTCACTGGGGCGACTCGCTGGGGTACGCCATCACCGGTCCGCTGCCCTATGGTCCAGTCACCGCCGCGCTGCAGCTGCCGCCGGCCGGCAGTGCCGCCACTGACAACGGCTTCTACGGCACGGTCCAAATCAAGCGGAATAAAGACGTGCCCATCAATTTGCAGACTGCTGCCAACGCAGCGAACCCGCTGAAACTGGCGGCCGCTGCCCCAGACTTGGTGCGCAACTCGGATTTTCTTATCCTCTTCCGGGACGATACGACCGCCGATTGGTCGGCCGCACACCGCTTCACCACGACCGCCAGCGATACCGTGTTCTTCTTCCAAGACAGTGACCGCGCGCCGGTGAGCGGCACCGTCAAGAATAACGGGACTGCCAGCCAACAGACGTTCCAGATCATGCTGCCGCGGGTGCCGGGCACGACACTCTCATCCCTCACCGTCCAGACACCCACGGGGAGCGCTGTGCCCGCCGCCAATATCACGCCGCTCACCACCAACACCGCGCTGGATAAGTATTACCAGCGCTACCAAGTGCAGATGCCCAGTGCCATTACCCAGGGCCAGACATTCACGTTCGGCTATACTTACGCGCCCAACGATCTGACCCAGATGCCTAGCAGTACCACCTTGCGCACGGTGGTCAGCAACGCCGATGGTACGGTCCTGGCTGAAACAGGGGCGCTATACTTGAAGCGAATGAGCACCTTGGCCATCCTGCAAACGCCGACGCTGGATTTCGGCCGGCACGTCATGCCCAGGGAGACGACCACGTACGGCCTGACTGAAGCGAGCCAGCAAGCCGCCCAACTGGTCATCCAAGACAACGCCCAGGCTACCGGTCAGACGGCGCTGAGCTGGACCGTCGATGGATTCCTCTCGCCCTTCACCGCCGCCAGCGGCGAAGAGCGGAACGACTTCACGTTGGCGCTGGGCCAAGGGGTCATGCCGGCGGATTACGAATATCCCACCGATGCGGATTGGCGGGCCGCGGTGACGGCCAACCACACGGCGGCGCCCTTGCCGGCCAACCAGCAGACCGCCCGCTTGTTCACCATGAACACGCTGTTGGAGCCGAACACGAACGCCGCGCCGCTGATCATCGGCTACCCCAACGCCCGCCTGACCGTTCCAGCAGTGACCAAGAATGGTGAGTACTCGGCAACGCTGACTTACACGGTGAATATGGGCCTTTGAGGACATTTTAGAAAGCAGAAAAGCGGGAAGAAATTAGTGGCATGCTTCCCTTTCTCCGAACTAAACAGAGTCACCTGGCAGCCATTCATGGGCTGACCGAACAGTGCCGGCGTGTTCAGCTTTTTCTCTCATGGCGTGCACCAGTACAAGTCCGCCAGAGCAGCCGGCCAAGCGCTGAAAACGGTCTCGCCTTTCTTCTCGAAACAGCCCCCATTCTCTGGTAGACTGGAGCTAAACACGTGAGAGAAAGCGAGGTGAATCCCCATGGCCGGTGCCAATTATATTGCGTTAAAACGCGCCCTCGATAAATTGAGCGGGCAGTCTCAGCAGCAGGCGGCAAATGAGCGGCGTAAGCAGTTGATGGCGGCCTTCGTGAAGCGCACGACGGGTGTGCGAACCGAGGCTGAAGAGGCCCGCCAAGCCAAGACGCTTAAGCCGAAGGAAAATAAGAAGGCCCTCAAGAAGGCCCCGCCGTCTAAGAAAGAGGCAGCTGCTAAAAAGCCGAGTAAACAAGACAAATTGGCCGATCAGCAGGAAATCTATCGGCTCAAGCACCAGCTAGCGACCGCCCGGCAAGGCCTGGTCGCGCAGCAAGACGCCATTCAGCAGTTGAAGCAGAAGGTACTGGACGAGCAAACGGCTACAGCCCATTGGCAGGCCCAGTATCAGGCAGCCCATGCAACGATGCGGACGATTCAAGCCGCCAATGTCTCCCGCCAACGCACGGCCCAGAGTCTGCAAGACAAGAACCGCAACCTGAGCAAGACTGTGACCCAGCAGCGGGCCGCCAACGCCAGCTTGCAGCGGACGCTGGACAAGACCACTGATCAGGTCAAGAGTCTGCGCGGTCAGTGGATCGCCCACAATCAAGACACCTACATCACCGCGTACCGCCTCTGGCAGCAAGAGCAGTCGCCGTACCGCATCCTGAAGGAAGAGGTCATTCCCCGCCTGCAGAGCCAGATCAAGGGCTTGCACACCCGCATCCAGACGCAGCAGGAAGAAATGGACTCGCTCACCCGAGCGTTCGCCAACGAAGCCCGCTGGCGGCCCACGGCGAAAGTCGCTGTCGACATCTTCGCCCCGCTGGTTACCCCGGCACAATTGAAGGAAATCCTGAAGATCATCAACCACGACCGGGCCAAGCCGATCGTCTATCACCACCCGCGGGCGGTCCCGGTACCGCCGCGCCCGGCTAACATCCCCATGACGGATGCGGTCCGGGTCAAGGTAACGTCACCAGACAAGCAGGCGGACACGCTGGTCAAAGACCTCCTCGCCCATACGACGGACACCACTCCGACGGAAACGCACTCTGAAAACGCGGCACCGAGCAAAAAAATACTGCACCTGGCCCTCGACCGGTACAGTAAGAAAAGCAACGTGCGGCCCGCCAAGGCGAAAACGGCGGATGAACCAGTGCCGCTGCCAGACTGGTTGGAAAACCCAGCACTATTTCAAAATATTGATGTCCATATCCTCACCTGGCAGGATGCCCGGGGCGTCCGCAGCCAGCTCAAGGCACTGGGCGCCAACGTGCATGTCGAACGGCCCGACGCCATTTCTCTCAGCCAGATCCATGCCATCGCGTACGGCGACCCCGCCGCCATCATCATTGCTGATCGCACCAAGGCCCACCATGCCACCGTGCAAGCAATGAAAGACATTCAAGCGGACACTGCGACGGCCCACGCTGCCGCGCTTATTGCCGACAAAGGGATTGGCGTGACCTCCACGCTGCGCAGTATCTACGACATTCTCCTAGGCCGCTGGAGTCGGGACCGGCCTACTGGCGAAAGCCCATCTGAATGAAATAATCATTGATGAAAGCCAAGCACGGCTGGCGGGCCGGGTCATCCACCGGCAGTAAGAAATACGCGTTCTGCATGATGCGCAGCCACGCACTCAGCCGGTAGTAAGACGGCAGACTATCCGCCGCATAATTGTGCCAGAGATAAGCATGTTCCACGGCCAGCCAATCCGTCCACTCGCGCAGTGAGATGTTGTGGGCAGTCAAGCCCACGACCAGCGCTGCCGCCAACCGCTGCTCTTCATCATCCAAGAAAGCGCTCGTCATCCGCCGCAAGACGGTGACGACGCTTTTTTGCACATCGGGGATCAGCGTGTGCAGGAATTGCGGGTGCTGCACAGCACTGCCGAGAAAGTCCGCCCCGTGGCCCACTGCATGGGCCCAGCCGTGGCCGGACACGTACCCGCGGTAGTCCTTTTCTCGCTGCAAGTAAGTCACTGCCCACTGCATATACGTCCGCCGCTGATCGTCAGTGAGAAAAGCGTGGGCCGCGTCGTAGTTGAGGATCAGCGTGCCCACCAGGGCCGTGAACGTGCGACCAAAGACCGCATCGGTACCGGGCCGGTCAATGTCCCGCCACAGGTCTTGGCGCCGTAACACCTCACGCGCCACTTCTGCCCGCTGGTCCGCCGTGAACCCGCCCTCAAAAAAGCCGCGGCCAAACAGCGTATAAATCACGTCGTCCCGCAGCTTGCCGTCGGGGTCCCCGATGTGGTCCAGCATAAATGTTAATTCGTCCGCCGTAATCGCCAACGGGCTGGCGTCCACCAGCGCCGCCAGTTCCTTCGTCATCGCCATCGTCTTCATCCTCCCTTTTGCCTCTGATGGTACCGTGTTCAGAGGGGTGGGGCAAGTGGCGTGAGAAACGTTACGGTCTGGTCGGCACCCCCTGTGCACATCCATGACTTTCCACCATGATAAGCATGTAGCCGGTTTCTTCCTGGCAATTCCAGTATAATTGGAAAGAAGGAGGGAACACACATGAACGGATTTGAAAAATTTCTCAATAAATACCTCGCTCCCATCGCCAACAAGATGAGCGCCAATACGTTCTTCTCCACCCTGGCGGGAGCGTTCGTGCGGACCATTCCGGTCACCATCGGCGTATCCATCGTACTGATCATTTATGGCCTGCCGATACCTGCTTGGCAGCAATATATTTACAGCACCGATCTCAATAACCAATTCAACGCGGCCATTAATGCCACGATGAATGCGCTGGGGATTTACGTGGCCTTTAACTTTGCCTACATCTACGCCGACCACTACAAGTACAGCGGCCTCAACGCTGCCTTGCTGGCCGTGGTCAGCTTCTTGATGCTGATGCCGCAAGTCATCAAGACGGGGAAGACGACCACCGTGTCGGCCTTTCTGACAGAAAACACGGGCGGCGGCGGTCTGCTGGTCGCCATCTTGGTGGCGTACATCACAGCCAGATTGTACGTCGTGCTCACCCAGCACCACTTCACCCTGAAGATGCCGCCTGGTGTACCGCCGATGGTCGAGGAGTCGATGAGTCCGGCCTTGATTGCCGTGGCGATTCTCACGTTGATGTTCGTTGTCCGCATCGGCTTCTGGCTGACGCCGTTCCACGATATCTTCAGCTTGATCACCAAGCTGGTGCAGATCCCGCTCCAGAACCTGACCGGCAACGCCTGGAGCGTCATTATCCTGGCGACGGTCACCAATCTGTTCTGGTTCTTCGGCCTGCACCCGTCATTGATTCTTGGGGTCGCCAGCCCGATCCTGCTGTCGCTGCTGACCCAGAACATCAATGCCTTGGCTGCCCAGAAGCCCCTGCCGTACTTAGTGGCCGGTATCGTCTACATCATGACCGGCAACATGTTTGGCGGTCAGGGCCAGACATACGGCCTGGTCATCGCCATGGCCCGGGCAAAGTCAGCGCGTTACAAGCAATTATTCAAATTGGAGCTGGTTCCGGCCATCTTCAACGTCAATGAACCGCTGATCTTCGGCTTTCCCATCATGCTCAACCCCATCTTTTTCATCCCCATGTTGTTGACCGCACCGATTTCCGGCTTCGTCAGCTGGGGTATGATCAAGCTGCTGGGCATCACGAAGTACCTGGCCTCGGCCCAGCTTCCCTGGACAACGCCCGGTCCCATCCAAGCCTTTATTCTGGGCGGCTGGCAGCTGCTCTTGATCATGGCTGTGGTGATGGTCTTGAATTTCTTCCTTTGGTATCCGTTCTTCAAAGTCGCCGACCGGCGGGCATTACAAGAAGAACAAGCAGCCGCCGCTGCAGAAACGGCAGCACAGGCTAAGAACTAATCACGCGTACAAAAATAGCAGATGATCACTGGCAATCGATATGTCAGCAATCATCTGCTTTTTTGTGCTTGCTTACTTCTTCGTCACTTGCTGCAAGACCTGTTTGGCCACCAGCGTGTAGTAATGCGGCTGACCGCTTGTGCTGGGATGGAAGCCGTCGGCGGCGAACCAATCGGTGTGGCCCTTGGCCACGGTGTACCAGTCGATCAAGTGCAGATTCTTGTACTTGTCAGTGGCCTTCTTAATTTGGTCGTTGGACTGGGATTCCCACGGCTGGCTGGGCACGTGGACGTTGATCCAGAAGACATCCCGCTTACTGCCCAAGACATCCATGATTTCCTTCGTGGTGTCAGCAGTGAACGTCCCGTTGGTGCCGACCCCAATGACGACGGTATTAGCCAGCTGCCCGGCACTTTGCATCTGCTTCAGCACGGCCGGTACGCCATACGCTTGGCGGCTTACATCTGCATGCATGACCATCTTCGGGAAGATTTCTTTCAGAAAGGACTCACTGCCCAGCATCACAGAGTCGCCGACGAAAGTGATTGGCATCGTCTTCGCGTATTGCAGCTCAGGATACGTCAAGCCGTACTGCTTTAATTTCCCGTACAGGGGATCCGCAGCGGCTTCGGAGGATTCGGCGGCGGCCTTACTGGACGAAGCGGCCGCGGCTTTCTTCGAACTGCTGGCGGCTGCCGCTTTCTTCTTGGCCGCCTGTTCCGTCCGTACCCGCTCGTTGTTTGCCTGGACACCGTAGTAAATTCCCCCGGCGACGGCAATGACCACGATCACGGCTGCGACGATGGCAATGATTTTCTTACTGCTGGATTTCTTCTCATGCATGAATTCCTGTCCGCTCCTTCGCGTGAATGTCACTCATTATCATACCATGAATCACGCGTTGGAGACGGTCAGCGCGCTTTCTCGGGCACCTCGTTCGGCTGCACTTGTTCCCAACTGGTGATTTCACCGTTTTTGGCGGTCAACTTGAGCCACGCATGCATCTTCAGCGGTGCGTCCTTAACCGTCGTGAACGAAATCTTGTGCTCCTTGCCCTCGGCATCTTTGGCCGTTACATCATACCGATACAAGTGGGCTTGGACGACGCCGTTTTTGTCCTTACTGGCAAACCGGGTGCCCTGGTCTTCGATATGGTAATAGTAAGCGGTGCCGCGATTGCAGCCGGCGAGCGTAAAAAGCGTTAATAGACTGACGAGCACGAGCATGAATTTTTTCATTGGATTTTCCCCTTACGATTTGTGATAGCACGTTGCCGCGCTTACTTATAGTGTACCAAATCCCATGGGACTGCGGCGAACAGTTCCGTCACGGAAAATCCGTCTGAAGATGGAGCGACGGCTTCGGCGGAAGTCCTCTTTTCCAAAAAGATTCCAAATAGATGCTTGACACCATCCATGTGGATGGTATTATTAAGCTGTTCAAAAAGCATAAAGGAGGAATCAGCATGGCCCGACCAAAATCGATGACCGAAAAGATCACCATTAACATCGACCCTGTCGACCTGGGGTACATTGACCTGTTGGTGGACCAGGGCTTCTACGGCAACCGCAGCGACTTCATCAAAAACGCGGTGAAGAGCCGGCTCCACGATTATGACGACCAGTTCAAGGACATCCAGCGCAAGGACCGCCAGACGACGGATTGGATCGTTGGTATCTCAACGATCACCGCCCGGGACGTCGCCAGCCACCTGGCGGAACACCGCCACACCGAACTGCACGTCATCGGCTACCTGACCGTGGACCGCGCTGTCGATCCGGATGCACTGAAGCAGGCCTACCCCACCATCGTGGTCAACGGCGTGTTCAAAGCCAGCAATGAAGTCAAAGCCGCTTACGGCTATTAACCCGAATGGAGGAATACCACCGATTTAACGGTTGCTTAAGACCGGTGCTTGCGGGCGGACATTGGCCACTGTTTCAGGTATGATAAGGGCAAGAAAGAAGGCGTCGCCATGAATGATGAACAAAAAGATAACGAGTTCGTTGACTTCGACAATTTTGACAACGACCGCCAACCGGCCGGCCTTTCCTTTAAAACGAAGAAACCGAACAACACCGTCAAGGCAATTATTGTTGGTGTCCTGGCTCTGGCCTTTCTCCGCCACCACCGGCGCAACCGGCGTTAGCCAGGGGCAGTGATGGCACCGCTTAGCTCCAACCTCAGCACCGCGATCATATTTCCGTGAACTGGTCACTGGCTGGCCAGTTTTTTTATTGCCGCGACGTCTCATCCGGCGTTCCGAAAAGGCTGTCATTGCAGCAGCCAAAAAATGCTATGCTGGATGTAGCAGAAACGCAGAAAGCAGGTGTGTATCATTTCTAACCAATCAATCTATGATGACCCCGACTTCTTCCAGGCCTATAGCCACATGGCCCGGTCCGAAGGCGGGCTGAAAGCGGCGGGCGAGTGGCAGACGCTGCAAAGCGTGCTGCCGGACTTCACCGGCAAGACCGTCCTGGATCTCGGCTGCGGTTACGGCTGGCATTGCCGCTACGCCGCTGAGCACGGTGCCAAAGCCGTGCTGGGCATCGATTCGTCGCAAAAGATGCTGGACAAGGCCGCAGAAATGACCGGTGACCGCCGGATCCAGTACCGCCAGATGGACATGACCGCCATTGCTTCGCTCCCTGATCATTACGACGTGATCCTCAGCTCGCTGGCCATCCATTACATTGCCGACTATGCCGGTCTGGTTGCCAAGATCTGGGACCGGCTGAATACCCCCGGCCGGTTCATTATGTCCGTCGAGCATCCCATCTTCACCGCCCAAGGGTCGGAGGAATGGATTACGGACAAAGCCGGTAAACGTCTCTATTGGCCAGTCGACCGCTACTTCGACGAATCCAGCCGAGAGACTGACTTCTTAGGCCACACCGTGAAGAAATACCATCGGACGCTCACCACGTATCTGGAGACCTTGCTGCGTGAAGGCTTCCAGCTGACCGACGTGGTCGAGCCGCAGCCGCCCAAGGCGATGCAGAAAGATAATCCCGATATGCAGGACGAGTTGCGGCGGCCGATGATGCTGATCGTATCCGCAACAAAACCGGCAACACATTAAAACAAGAGCCAGCCGCTGTTCATTCACCGCAGTGGCCTGGCCCTTGTTATTTCTTCTTGTGTTTCTTTTTCTTCTTGTCCTTTTTACCCGACTTGTCCTTATCTTTCTTTTTCTCGGCTTTCTTGTCGGCCTTTTTCTTTTCTTTGGCCGGTTTCTGCGCGGCTGGTGCTTCGCTGCTCTCCTCGCTATCCGCCGTCCCGTTCAAGAACGTCGCCGGGGACTGAGCCCGCAGGAAGAAGGCGGCCTGAGCATCGCCCAAATCGGCCCGCCGCTGCAGCTCTGCGCGGGCCGCGTTGGCTTGAAGCGTGGCGGTGAAATTCTTTGGGTATAAATACGTATACAAAACGCCGTTAGGTTCTTGCTGGATCGTCATGTCGTCACCTCCGATTGTTCACTCGTGGTCTATTACTCACTAATGTAGCACAGCGGCCGGCCCATCGCCATAGTGAATGCACCACCATCACTCGGGAGTTTGACAGTTTGGCACGCATAAGTCATCGTTGGCGCCCGGCATGGCGCT
>NZ_KI271590.1:0-223 GCF_000469325.1 Schleiferilactobacillus shenzhenensis LY-73
GATAGAGACGGATCTTGTGGGTTTTGACCGGCATGGGGAACACCTCCGCTAAGCTGAGTAAGAAGTGGGAACATTTGTTTTATTACACTTCTAGCTTACCAAAAGGAAACGCATCCAGCAATCAAAACCGTTCGGTACCAAAATCCCCATAATCCCACCATCCCGCAGAGCATTACCGCTCCTCTGGAGCAATCTGCCCAATATTTGACATCATTTGTCCCTG
>NZ_KI271590.1:233-28562 GCF_000469325.1 Schleiferilactobacillus shenzhenensis LY-73
ATCTTTTTGGTAATCATTCCATGCCCCTTTATTATGCACTAAATAAGGAAATCAAATTAAAACCGTCAATTAATAATATATACTGAAAGAGTAAGCCTGCCAAGGCGGTGGCCAGCAGCCTGCGTTTGTGCTGTCCCGCCGGCATGCTAAGATGGACGGGACGGAGCGTTCCGTCACATAACACGCAGAAACGGCCGCGGCCTTTAGCCGGCCGCGGCCGACAAGGAGGTTTTTTCTTACTTATGAACACGATCAAATACGGTACCGATCCCTTACAAACAGCGGATATTTATGAACCCCAGCAGCGCAACGGCGCGGCCATTATTTTCATCCACGGCGGCGCTTGGCTGCGTGGAGACAAGGCCGGCGGCAAGCACCTGGCCACCGTTCTTTCTGACCACGGCTACGTCGTTGCCGCCATCAATTACCGCTTGGCCCCCGCCGCACAAATGCCGGCGGCCCAAGAAGATTTGGACAGCTTCGTGGCGTTCATGCAGCAATCAAGCGACTTCAGCAGCCTGAAGCTGGGCCTGCTGGGTGTCAGCGTCGGCGGCACCATGGCCCTGACAACGAGTATGCACACCGGCCTGCCCGTGAGCACCTGGAGCGCCGTTGTCCAAAGTCAAGACTGGATCAACCGCCACCCCGGCGTGAAGCCGTCCCTGGACGGGAAGAAAGAGCTGGGTCTGACTGATCAGCACGAGATCAACGCGGCTTTCTACCAGAACTTCATCAATACGTATCTGGGGACGGTCACCCAAGACAAGCTGGCCCAGCTGGACCCGCTGAATCAAGAGACGACCAAGCCCGGCCCCATCGCCATGATGAACTCTCTGGACGAGATCGTACCGGTGGAAGACGTCATGAAATTCTTCAAGCGGGTCGCTAAAGTCCAGCCGGAGAGCCGGCTGACCTTCTTCCCCGGCTGGCAGCACGCCCAGGGCTATGAAGCCCAGGCACTGGACCAGACTCGAGCGTTCTTCGATCTGCACTTGCTGTAATGCAGGTGGGTTATGACCCGCGGGGATGCAAGGCGTTCTTCAAGAAACACCGGCCTGCGGCCCCGGTGATCCGGCAGCACATTGCCGCCACCCTGGCCCGTCAGCTGACCCACGGGTTAGCCCGGGTCAAACGGGCCAGCCGCCTGCCCTATGCGGGTCAGACGGTTTACGAATGCCGGGTGAACCCGCCCACTGGACCGTTGCGGTGCGCGTTCGTTTATTCGGACACCACCGTGACCGTGGTGTGGCTGTCGATGACGATTCAAAAGGACGTATTCACGGCAGACCTGGAGCGGTTTTTGAAACCAGGTGGCGGATGATGCGGCTGGTTCCTGAAAAACAAGCCTTGCGCGCGATGCTGGCCGTCGCGGCTGGCAAATCTTCCGCCAGCGGCGTCGTGCTGTTCACCTTCAAAAAAGACCGCTCCCTGGCTCTTTACCGCCAGACGGAGACGCTGGCCTTGATCGAAGCGGGCTATACCCAGGCCAAGCAGACGTTCCCGGTAACGGCGTCTGGACCATGCCGGCACGCGGTCCGGACGGCCTTTAAGCGTGAGTTTCCGCGGAGTCATGAAGTGTACTTAATACAGAATGATTAGTCGTAGCAGAGTGCAAGACCAAACTGGTCCTGCACTTTTTTAGTGCTCGTCACTTTTTTGTCACCAAGAATAGTTACACTCAAGCTGTCAATATTGAGGAGTCTCGTTTTGGAGGAGGCGGACGTTATGTCATTGGTACTGCACTGGCGTTATTGGCGGGCCATCATACTCGCCGCTGTTGTGGAGGGGGTGATGCTGGTCGGCTCCGTCGGGCGGATTGCCCGCGGACTGCCGATATTCATTGTGGCCTTGGCACCGAATTTTTCTGCAGTGGCCGTCCTTTCGCTCTTTTTACCCGTGGTGGGAATCGGTTTGGCGTATGTACTGCTGGTGCCGACGTATTTCTCAAGTGTCCGTGAATGGTGGCTGCTACGCCAGGGCCGCAGTCGGGTTATCGGCGTTGTGGGCGTGTTAATGGTAGCTGCCGTGGCCTATACCGTCACGAGCTGGCTCGTGGCTGCCACTATATTGGCGGTTGCACTGCACGGTCATTACTGGGCCGACCCCCTGACGAGCGGGATTGGTAATTTACTCGGTCCAATCAGCACAACACTATTTCTGCTGTTCTTCGTCGTTCTAATCGTTCTGGTGCAGTTCGCCAGTGTACCCTTGGTGATGCTCCTGGTCAGGAAGAAATGGCAGGTGTTTGTTATTGCCCTGGCGCTCATTATCCTTTTGCCCATTTTGTTGTTCATGCTGCAGCTCCTGCCGGAACCCCAGATGCCGGTGAATATTTACCATTCACTGATTATGACGCCGCACATGCAGTGGCCTGCGGTCTGGAATGTCGTGGGGTATCAGCTGCTGCTGCTGGCTGGAGAAAGCCTTCTGGTCGGGATCATCATCATCTATAAGAATCATCGGGGGTGGGTAATTTGACAACGATTGAATTGCGCGGCGTATCGGTTTTCGTGAAGAAACGGCCGCTGCTCCAAGATGTGTCATTTCTCGTCGGACCAGGCGACGTGCTTTGGCTGAAAGGCCCGAATGGCTCGGGGAAGTCAACCGTGTTGAAAATGATGGCGGGGCTGCAGCGGCCCCGGGAAGGAACGGTCATGGTGGACGGGCAGCCTTTGCCGCCCGGTCGTTTTCTGACCAATGCCGGCGTCATTATTAATGCCCCGGTGTTCATCGGCACCTTATCGGGGTTCGCCAACTTGCAGCTCTTGGCGGCGATTCGGCACGTCATTGATGATGATACTGTGCGGCAATGGATGAGCCGCCTGGGA
Organism: Schleiferilactobacillus shenzhenensis LY-73; assembly: GCF_000469325.1. GTDB lineage: Bacteria > Bacillota > Bacilli > Lactobacillales > Lactobacillaceae > Schleiferilactobacillus > Schleiferilactobacillus shenzhenensis. Next base: position 3,062 of record NZ_KI271590.1, read on the forward strand.
CTGGATCCGGCGGAACGGATGCGCGTCCGCCAATATTCTACGGGGATGAATCAGAAACTGGCGATTGCGCAAGCCGTCATGGAAAGTCCCGTTGTGCTGCTGTTGGACGAACCGTTAAACGGGTTAGACAAAGCCGCTAAGGCACTGGTGGTGACGATACTGGCCGAGATGCGTCAGGCTCGCCCAGACGTTACCATGGTGATCGTCTCTCACGAAGACGAAGTCGCACCGCTCGTCACCCGCCGGTTAGTGATCGATGGAATGCAGGTGGTGACCGATGGCTCGGAACGCTGAGAGGGCACTAGTCCGGGTATATTACCGCAGTCACCAGGGCCGCTGGCTCGCCGCAGTGGTTATCCTCTTCGGGGGTTGCCTGTTGTCCACGTCGTTATATCCGGTCCGGTCATTAACCGATTTTGTTTGCGACATGCTGGGCAATCAAGTGGTGACCCTCTGGGCCTTGCCCCTTGCCCTGGTGCTCATCAGCAGTGACTTGATGGGACCGGCCACGTCCTCCCTGCGCTCGCTGCTGCTCACGCGCCAAGGGCGGGTACCGGACCTGATTCAGCCATACGTCCGCGTCAGTTTGCTGAACGCTGCGAGCGTGACAGCCGGCACCGTGCTCTTGGGCCTGCTGGCGGGTTGGTACCGCGGGTTTCGTTTCTCCGGTGCGCTGACCTATCCTTTGGCGCACCAACTGGGACTTTGGATTTTGGCAGAAAGGCTGGTCATGCTTGGTGTTTTCGTCCTTTTATTCACCTTAACGACAGTTTGGGTCAGCGTGCTCACACACAGCCCACTGGCCGCGATCGGTGCGGACATCGTGCTGTGGTCCATCCCGCTGATCGTTGCGAAGAGTGCCCCGGGACTCCTTCGCAAATTTCCGCTATTCCCCGGTGCCGCGCTGTTCTGGGGAAACTATGCAACTGGAAAAATGTTCCTGATTGATTTTAGCAATCTGCTGTGGCTGGGCGTTGCCGGACTATTGCTGACAGTCGTGGGGACAATGCCGCGGGAGCGGTATTGAGGAGGTATTGCCCTATGCGCTATGGCCGCTTGCTGATACCGCTGTATGGTGGAGCGTTCATCAGCTGGACCGCCTGGACAGCCTTAGTGACCGTGACGGCGCGGTGGGTTTACCGCTTCTCGTTGATTGATTTTCTGGGGTACCCGTCCATGATGAGCGTTGGCAGCTGGCTGCTGTTCGTCCTCATTTGTTTCTGGTTGAGCCGGACGATGGGTCAGGAGCGATTGCAGCCCTTATTTGTGCAGATTCGGTGGGGTTCACGGAGGCGGGTGTTCTGGCAATACAGCGTCACTGCTGCCTGGTTAATCGTCTGTTTGCTCATCCCGCTCTCTGCCGTCCATATGCCGCTGCTGGGGTGTGTGAATTTCGCCATGATGATACCGGTGAGCGTGTTTCATCTGGGGCAAACGACCACGCCGCTAACATTGACGATGCTACTCGTGGTGGCCTTCTGGCCGTTGCTTTGGGGGCTCTTCCTGCTGGGGTGGCCGGCATTTCTTGGCCGGGTTGCGATCGTTGGTGGGTGGATTGCTGTGCAGTGGATTCTGTTTACCCTTTAAGAAAGTTCTTCTGGTACCACTTTTCTCCCCGAAAACGCAGCAGGAAGATGCCGCCGCGAATGCCCCATTCCAAACACATGATGAGGTAAATACCGACCAGGCCGTAGCCCAGCACGATACCGACGTAGTAGCCGACGCCGATGCGGAAGAGCCACATGGAGAGCAGCGAGACAGTCGTGGTGAAGGGGCCGTCGCCGGCGGCCCGCAGAGCGGAGGGCAGGACAAAGCTGGCCGGCCAGACCAGGCAGTGCATGACGATGGTAATCAGGTAGAAGCGGAAGATCACGGGGACGATGGCCGCCGGCGGATTAAAGAGCCGGATGCCCACGGGAAAGATGGGCAGCAGCAGCAGGTCCACGGTGATGAAGAGGATGCTGCCAAGGACCACGAAGGATTTGGTCAGCTTGCGGGCATCGTGAATGTTGCGGCGGCCGATAGACTGGCCGACGATGGGCACCAGCGCCGTGCTCAGCGCCGCCGGCATGATCTCGGACAGGCCGATCCAGGAACCGCCGATGGCGTTGGCGGCGATCATGTCCGTGCCCAGGCTGACGATCATCATCTGCATAATGATCTTGCCGCCGTTGAAGAAGGTGGACTCGGCCGCGAAGGGGATGGCGACAATGATCACCCGGCGGATCATGGCGAAGCTGGGGTGCTTCAGGACCCGCATGCGCAGGTTGAAGATGGCCCGGTTGCGGTAGAGCATCCAGATGGCGAGGACCGCCGCCAGAATGCGAGAGATATTCAGCGAGATGGTCAGGCCGATGATGCCCATGTGCAGAATGCTGACGAAAAGAATGTTGAAGGCCAGGTAGATGGCATTCATGGTCAGGGACAGCTGCAGCGATGTCTTCGTCCGGCCGACCCCGCGCAGGCTGCCGTTGGTCCCTTCGACCACGGCTTGGCACGGATAACTGAGCAGGATGCCGACCATGTACGTCGCCGCCCCGTCCAGTACGGCCTTGTCCGCGTGGCCGAAGAGCAGCGCCAGAATCTGCCGGTGCAGTCCCATGAATACTGCCGCCAGCAGGATCGCCACCAGGACCGCGCCGTAGACTGTCCCGTTGACGATCTTGGCCAGGACCGTATAATCTTTGTGCCCATAGTGTTGAGAAATGAGCACCGTCCCGCCCAGGCCAATGGCCACGAAAAACTGCACCAGAAAGATATTGACGCTCCCCACCATGTTCACCGCACTGATTGCGGCAGTGCCGGAGGAAGAAATCATACTGGTGTTGATGAAATTGAAGCTGACTAAGAAAAACTGGTCGATGACGACCGGGATCAGAAGGGCGAAGACGAAGCGGTAACTGATGTCTTGGCCAGAGAAAAAGCGGGTGAGCAGCGTTTGCAGACGATGGCGGATACGGGACATGACGAGATTCCTTTCGTGAATGACATACTCACATCGTACCAAAGTCCGTCGCCGCGTGCGCAACCGTTTTCGAAAATGATGCTGTCATGGGTGCTTTGACGTTCGCCGAGTTAAGCGCCTCCATGTAAGCCTTTTCTTTTTTGAACATATACGGTATGATGAATACATGACTTGCGCGCTCACTTGGTTTTCCAAATGGAGAATGAAGGAAGATGAAATTCAATGTCATTAATTAACTGGGCACTACGGAAACCGATTTTATACCTTGGAATACTCGGATTATTGTTACTTGCCAGTGGCTGTACGGCGGTCACCCATAACGCCAGCAACCCATCCAAAACGTCAACCGTAAATAAAGCTGCAAAGGATTCCCATTCGATTCCGGTTATGATTAAAAAGGCAGCCCAAGTCCGGGAAGTAAAGGCCAAACAACGGTTGGCTCACTCGCCTCAATTCACATATCGTTCCGAGAATACGTACGTTACCGTACCCGATACCTGGGCCAAACTAACCGATGCTTATCCCGCAGTGATTAGCGGACTGGTAACTGATTGGCAACGCGTAACGGGAACAACAAACTCGGCAGTTACAAAATTAACGATCTATGTTGACAAAGTGCTGAGTGGGGACACCAAACTTCTTGGGAAAGAGATTACTGTTGTCTATAAGGGCGGTTACATGACTTATGGTGATTATTCCTATGGTCGGATAAAAGAATGGGATAAAGGAAATACTTCCAACATTTCAGATAGCACTCTCGTTTTCACTGAAGATTCTTCGGCACCATTACCGAAAATCAATAGTACAATTCTTATCCCTATCAGACCGTTTACAGATGGGAAAGAGACTCCGGCGTTTACCAAATATATTCGCGAAAACCACCTTGAGACAGCGTATGCAATCGGCGCGCCTGAATACAACACCTGGATCGTCCAAGATGGTGGTCACAAGGTATTAAGTAACAACCCCGAATTCCAACCATCGACGCAAACTAGAAGCAGGCGATCGGCTGATTCGGCGACGGATCCCCTTACGAAAAACCTAATTAATCTTGCAGATGAATTACAGAAGCGGTTGGAATGAACTGACCCATCGATGTTTTTAAAAACAAAAAGGCGGTCTGAGCCTGCACGCGCAGCTCGGACCGCCTTTCCGCTATGACCGACCATAGTGGTCTTGCCTTTTTACTTGTCTAACGTTTGATCATCCACGCCATCCAGCGCCTGACTGATCGCAATCAGCGTGTCATCCAGCGCCCCCGGCTCAAACGGTGACGCCAGGTGGCCGGTCTTGATCAGTTCCATCAAAGTCTGGGAACCGCCGGCCTTGGCCATTGCCAGGTAATCGGACCACGCTTGGGGATCGTGGTCGACGTCGAACCGTTTCCAGAATTCGTAGGCCAATACTTGGGCAATGGTGTAGTCCAAGTAATAGAACGGAATCTCGAAGATATGGGCCTGGCGGAAGAAGTAGATGCCTCGGTCCAGCGCCGGATTCTCGCTGTAATCGCGCTCCGGGTTATACTGCTTCTCCAAGTCCCGCCAGCAGGCCTTGCGCTCCGCCGGCGTCCAGTCCGGGTGGGTATAGACCTCGTGCTGGAAGTGGTCCACCAGAATGCCGTAGGGCAGGAACTCCAAGGCTGCTTCCAGGTGGTTGTACTTGTACTTTTCTGCCGCATCGCCGAAGAACTTCGCCATCCACGGATAGGTGATGAACTCCATGGACATGGAAAAAATCTCGGCGGCTTCCGAGGTCGGGAAGACACTCAAACCGTCCTTGATCCAGCTGGCCATGCGGGTCTGGAAAGCGTGACCGAACTCGTGGGTGAGGACGTCCACGTCGCCGGAGGTGCCGTTGAAGTTGGCGAAGATGAACGGGGCCTTCAGGGCGGGAATATACTCGCAGTAACCGCCGCTCATCTTACCCTTGGTCGCCAGCAGATCGAACAAGTGGTTCTTGGTCATGTACGCAAACAGCTCCCCCGTCTCCGGGGCTAATTCGTTGTACATCTGCTGGGCCGCGGCCACCAGCTCGTCGGCCGTCCCCTGGGGCTGGGCATTGCCGCTCTTGAAGGCCACAGGCAAGTCGTAGTAAGCCAGCTTGGCCAGGCCCAATCGCTTGGCCTGTTTGGCATACTGTTTCTGGGTCAATGGCACGACCTTGTCCCGGACCGTCTGCCGGTATTGGGCGACCATTTTTTCATCATACCCGAAGCGGTTCATGTAGACATAACTCAACTGGGAATAGTCGTCATAGCCCAGCGTGTGGGCAATCTTGGTGCGCACTTGGACCATCTGGTCGTAGATCCGGTCGAAGTCGGCTTCGTGGTCCGCGAAGAAGCCCCAGTATGCCTCGGAGGCCGCCTTGCGGGTCGCCCGGTCGGGGCTTTGGCGGTACGGCCCCAGCTGGGCCAGCGTCAGGGTCTCGCCCTGGAAGGCAATCTGGGCGCTGGCAATGACCTTGTCGTACTGGGTGATCAGGTCATTGTCCTGCTGCTGCAGGGGAATGATCGCCTCGTTGGCCATCTTCAGATCGTTCTTCATGGCCATGAGGTCCGGCTTAGGATAGATCTGACCAATCTCCTTTTGGTACGGGCTAGAGACGACGGCCGCCTTATACTTGCGCTCCTCATTCTCATAGAGCGGGCCATTGGCATTCCAATAGTCGTTTTCTTTGTTGTAGAAATCGTCTGTCGTGTCGATGGAATGACGAATCGAGGCCAGCATCTGCTGTGACGTGTAGTCGTTGATCAGCTTATTGGCCGCCGTGACCGCGGCCAAGGCGGTGGCCGGATCGTCCGCCGTTTGCAGGCCCTTGGTGTAAGTCGCCAGGCGGGCCTTAATGTCCGCGAAGTCGGGCCGGGTGTACTGTGCTTCTTTGAAGTCCATGAAGAAAATCCCTCCAATCATGAGTTACTCTCATTCTGGCCGAATTGGCTGGCCGATGCAAGCCGCTCAGCCCTCATAACGCCGTTTATTTGCCCGGTGGGCCAAGGTCTTGCTCCGTTGCGCCGTTTGCTTGGCGAGAAAGGCGTTCTCGCGCTGCAGCTTGCGGTAGCTGATGAGCCGCTTTGCCGGCAGGCTGCCGGCCGCAATGGCCGCTTGGACGGCACAGCCCGGTTCATGGGTGTGGGTGCAGTCCCGGAAGCGGCACTGGGCAGCCAAGGCCTCGATATCCTGGAACGTCTGGGCCATGGCGCTTTCGTCCGTGTCCCAGAGCTGCAGTTCCCGCATCCCCGGCGTATCCATCAGCAAGCCCCCGCCCGGCAGCTGGAGGATCTCCCGGCTGGTGGTGGTGTGTTTGCCGTGGTCGTCCGTCGCCCGAATGCCGTTGACGGCCTGGACAGCCTCGCCCAGGAGCCAGTTGGCCAGTGTCGACTTGCCGGCGCCGGAGGAACCCAGCAGGACCACCGTCCGGCCTGGCGCGAAGTACGGCGTGATTTCTTCCTTGCCGCTATCCGTCAGCGCACTCACCGCGTGTACGGGAACGCCCACGGCAGTATCCTCAACCTGGGCGATCTGGTCGGCCGCGCGGTCGGTCAGGTCGCTCTTCGTCAAGACCACCACGGGGCTGGCGCCGCTATCGTATGCCACGGTGACGTAGCGCTCCAGTCGGCGCAGATTGAAGTCGTGGTTCATGGCCATCACGATGAAGACCGTGTCCACGTTGGCGGCCACCACTTGGGCATCCGTCGTCAACCCCGCCATCTTGCGGGTGAATTGAGAAAACCGGGGCACGACCTGCTCAATCAGGACCGGGCCGTTAGCCATCGCTCGGCAGACGACCCAGTCGCCTACCGCGGGGAAATCCGCCCGGGAAACCGCGTTGAACCGCAGCTTGCCGGTGATTTCCGCACGCTTGGGTCCGGCGGCCGTCATCACTTGGTACAATTCCTTCTGTTCGCCGATGACCCGGGCCAATTGTTTGGCCGTGTCGGTCAGCGGAACGGTATGGCGAATCTGTTCAGTTAAACCATAATCTGTTAATAAATCTGTCAATGTGTTACCCTCGCTATCTGTTTTTGCATACCAAATAGCAGGCAGCTGCCCAAAAATGCGTATAAAAATACACCCGGTCGCATGACCGCCCACTATCGTCCATCAATAGTCGAGCCGTTCATTGTCCGGGTGTTCTGGTGATCCTAAAAGGATTAATCAGTCCCGGAGACGAACGGCGCCCATTACAATGCTCTTCTTTGTATTTCTTGCCATAGTCGCCACGTCCTTTCAAAATTGATTAACTTTAGTCTAATGGGTCGCCCACGGTCTTGTCAAGGACCATTTTAGAAAACGGTTGCGTTATCGTGTGCCAGCAGGGAAGTCAAAATGATCTCCACCCATCGCCTTGGTACTGCAAAAAGAGTGAAGCTACTTTTCGTTTTTCTTTTGCTTGAGCATCGCCAGCAGTGCCGCGTCTACTTCCACAGTCAGCTTTGGTTTATGCCCAGTGTCAGTAGTCTCCGCTTTGACAGGGGCCCCCTGCGGCAGCGGAGCCAGCACATCCCGCATCGCCGCCACCGGCTGCTGGCCGAAGGTGTCCACGTCCAGCCGGCCGGAGAGAAAGTTCTTCAACAAATCATGACGGTGCTCAATGGGTACGACCTGCAGGCGGCTGACGAGCATGCCGAAGTCGCCGTAACAATCGGCGCTTTCTTCTGCCCGGGTGATGGCAGTGTAAAAGGACTGGGCGTTGACCATGTTGCCGGAGGGAGCCAGACCGATAAGCACGTGGGCTGCTTGGCCGCCTTGGGATTTATAGACGGTCACCGCATAGGCCAGCGCGAGCTTGGTCGTGATGCCGCCGAAGCTGAAATAGATGAACTCGTCGTCGACGTTGACCACCAAGAAGTGGCGGGCGGGGTCGATGTGGGTAATGACGCCGGTATCGCCGTTGGTGATGACGGTGGTCTCGTAATCCACGTGGACAGTGATATCCACGTGGTCAGTGATATCCACGTCGTCTTCGTCGTCCTTGGTGGCGACGATGCGCTGGTTCGTTGCGGGGTCTACTTTCTGCGCGCGGCTGTCGTTGGCTAAGACCATCACCTTATCACCGATCCGAAAGATGTCTGGTTCCTCGGTATCGCTGTTCACGTAAGGGGCGACGTATTCCGGCTGACCAGGCACCGGCGGGCAGGCGAACTGCTGGATGCGGGCATTCATCTGCATCCGACCCAGCGTCCCCTTGTTGCGGTTGACCAGGAGCAGCAGCTGGCTGGTGTCGCGGCCGTTGTCGGCCCACAAAGAATGGTAGGCGGCAATCAAGGTGTTAGCGATGGTCACCTCGTCCCGCTGGTTGTACAGGCGCATACTGCCGAATAAATAGGCAGGCTGACCCGCATTGAAGGGCAAGTCTTCCCGCTCGCGAATCGTACTGGCCAGGTCGAGAATGCCAGACTTCGCCCCTTGACGATAGACGTGGTGCAGGGTCACCGTGGCGACGGCGGGGCATTGGGCCAGGTCGTTGAGAAAGTTCCCGGGGCCGATGGCCGGCAGCTGAAAGGCGTCGCCGACAAAAATCAGGTGGCGCTTCTCGTAAACCACGGAGCGCACGATCTCCCAGGCCAGGTCCGTCGTCAGCATCGAAGATTCGTCCACGATGACGAAATCAGTCTTGCCGTAAACGTCTTGGTTGCCCTGGCGCGTGTAGGCAGCGAACTCGAAGCCGGGCATCAAGCCGAGGCGGGCGTGGACCGTGCTGGCCCGGTGACCGGTGTAGTCCCGCAGCACCTTCGCCGCTCGGCCGGTGGGGGCCATCAAGGTCAGCCGCTTGTTGTGGTCCCGCATGATCTGGACGAAGACATTGATGATCCACGTCTTCCCGGTCCCGGCAGCGCCGTTAAGCACAGTAATGCCGCGCATGTTGGCGGTGGTGAGAAACTGCCGCTGCTGGGCATCCAAAGTGACATGGTGGTCCTGTTCAAATTCCGTGATGGCCGCCGCGAGTTTCTTTTCTTCCAAAACCGGCCAGCGCTGTTTCTCGGCCTTTGTGATGCCCTGGAAAAGGTCCGCCTCTTTCACGTACATCGCCATGGTGGTGACCAAGCGGTAGTCGGTATTCACGACGAAGCCGTTGCGCCAGGCAGCGTCCGGCGTCAGCTGGGGGCTGATGTCCACCGGGGCGACGTTCAGGGCGTCTTGGCACTTCGCCGTGAAGTACTTGATGGAGGCGAAGGTATTGCCGCTGGCCAGGATCTCAGTAGCAAAGACGTATTGCATGCCGAAGCGGATGCGCCGCAGGTCGTTTTTGGGTACACCGGCGGCCAAGGCAAACTTATCAGCGGTCTTGAAGCCGATGCCGCCGACCTCGATGAGAATGTAAGGGTCGCTGTTGATCTGTTTGATGGCCCGGCGGGCGTCGCCGAAGTGGTCGAAGATATGCTGGTAGGCAATAGGCGTCAAGCGGTCCCCGAAGGCGGCCATAAGCACGCTGAGGTCGGTGTTGCGCTTGACGATGGCTTGCAGCTTGAGCAGCGTCTTCTCGCCCACGCCAGGGATCTTCTTGTCCAGTAACGTGCCGTCCCGCAGCAGGTCCAGAATCTTCTGGTCCGGCGGCACAGCTTCGACCAACTTGCTCAATGTGGCCGGACTCTTGGCCAGTGCCTGGGTGAGAAAGGCCCACTGGCCGGCGGCGTCCTGGGGAAGGCCGTAATGAACGGCTTTCAGCTGATAGGAAGGTTTGCCGTAGCGGCGGCTGGCTGGTTCGTCGTAGAGCAAATCCATCTTGGTCATGGTGCCCTCGTCGTAGTGGGCCATTTCGCCGGTGACGGTCAGCTCACCCCGCCGGTCCACAGGGATGCTGGCGTGGGGATCAAGGACCGCTGCGGCGTAGACCCGGTAGTCGGTATCGGCCCGTTCAAAAAGTTGTCGGGTGATCCGCAGATCGATATTTCTAAAAAGCTCGTTATCACTGGCTGCCATGTTCCGCACCGCCTTTCTCCCACTTGGGCAAACATACGTACATAAGCCTATTATAGCGGAATTGCGGGTGTGAACAAAGCTGGTCGGCTGGGTTTACCGGGATGAGCGGGGCTTGGCCTGGTGGTGCATTATTGCGGCGGCAGCGGCCCAGACAATCAGACTCCAAAGAAGAAGGGGCAGGGTCCACGCTGTGATGGGGAACGCCGCGAACTGCTCCAGCTGGAAGAACATCTGGGGGATTGCGGTGGCACTTGCCGGAAAATAGAGTTGCCAAGCAGTCGGGATAAGTGCCAGCAACTGCAACGGCTGGGCAAACGCCACGACTGCGGTGATGAATATGATCACGAGCGGGTTTTTGACCCAGAGGCTGAACAGCAGGGAGGCACCGGCAAGAAATACGCCCCACAGGTTAATTAGTAAGGCCCAAAGAAGAAAATACTGCCAAATCGGCAGCAGTACAGTCTTGCTTTTGACCACATACGTGACGGGATAGAGCAGATTGCCTAGGTTATGATTCGGCGATAGGACCACGATGGCTACATTAATACTGACGGCGGCAAAGAACAGAACGTTCATAGTGAGGAGCATCAGCCCAGCCTGAGTCATCTGATAACGGAATAGCGGTTGAGGCTGCACGGCAATAAAGTTCATTGTCTTTTGCCGGGCATCGACCGTAAAGAGCCAGCCGAAGACGAGGCAAAAGGCCGCCAGCACACAGTACAGAATCAGCTGGGCGCTGCGCCGATCTGACCCGTGGGTTCCCAGTACATGAGCGACCACGTTAACCGCGTCACTGCGCTCGCTGACCATGGGCGTCTCAGTTAGATGGCGGGCGGTCAAATACTGATAGACTTGCGCGACATTCACGGTGGTTTGCTGGCTACCGAAAGATTCCCAGAAAGGGAGCATGAGTACGGTGTGTAAACCAATGGTCTCGGTCGGCACGGCTTGTACTTGCCGAAGAATCAGCGTGTTGACTATTGCGTACTCCCGACTCAGCAGTGACTGACGAATCTTGGTGAAGTTTTCTTCAGATAGATGCCGTTCTCGGGAAGAAAGAGTTTGTGCATTCGCGTCGTGGGAACGCGGCGAATACGTGCTCACGACAGTTTCCAAGCCAGCACTGTAAAACTGAATCGCCTTGCCCGTACTGTTCTGCGCGCCGGGGTAGGGGGTAATGAGGTGATGGGCTGGAATGGCGATCATGAGGATAAGCGTGCCCAGGATAGCCGCCAATAGGGGCCAAGGGAAACGTTTAAGGTGAAAATGGAATCTACGGATCATCATAGCTTTCCTCCTGACCCTGCTCGTCAGATTGCGGCATGACCGCCCAGCACATGGGATAAGAACATCTCCGCTTCACGCTTCGGTTGATTGCCCGTTGCGGTGAGAGCAAACTAAAGAGGCCTAGAGAGGCCTCTGATTGCAAGCGGCTACATGCTATCACAATTCTTGATTTTAGAAAGGAACGTAGTACAAGGTGTGATTTGCATCCCCATACTCGTAATACGTCTTAGTGCCCGTTGGGTGGAATGTCTTGATTAACCGGATGGGTGGAACATAGTTGACGGTTTCGTAATGGTTTGTCGAGCCATCGGTCCACATCAATAAGTGAGCAATGGCAGTTTGAGTGGTAAGAACAGAATCTGGAGAGTCAATTTTGAGTGTTGCCGTCTGAGCGTTTGTTGCAGCACGAACTGACGTGGTGGCAGTTCCAGAGATAACCAACAGCAGAATTGTCGTAACGATGGAGAAAGCAATCTTTTTGAACATTTCAAATCCCTCTATTGAGTTTTTGAGCCCAGATAAACATGAGCACTTGCGGCTTTGAAAAAAATACTACTCTTGATAATCTACCACGTCAACAGAAGAGCTCAAGAAATAGTGTTGCAATATCGAATTAATGCAAACACTTTTTTACATGCACAGTCTGTTATCCGAACATTATCGAGGTGTGAGTGACGTTGTCACTGGTCATCATTGCGGTAGATATGAGAAAACCGGCGAAAGCCAAAAGAGCAAGTCAAGGGGAAAGGCCCTCTTGACTTGCTTCCGTCTATCCGTATGGAAGGTGACTTGCGGTCCGGTTACGTTTTACTCCAAATTGATGAAGTCACCTGCATCCAGCAAGATCTTCACAAACCCAGGCACCGTATCGGTCCGGTTCCAGTCACGCTGCCACTCGCAGGCTAGTTGCGCGTTGGAGATCAGCTGGGCACCGGCCTGTTCCACCCGTCGCAGAGCGGTCTCGTGGGCAACCAAGGAAGTCCCACCGACCGCGTCAACGACCGGGAAGACATCGTACCCTTCGCGCAATGCATCGAGGGTTGGGAAGGTCAAGCAGGCTTCAGTCCAAAGAGCCGCGATGATCAGCTTCTTACGACCGGTGGCTTTAACGGCTTCGACAAAGTCCTTATCCTGCCAGGCGTTGATGCTGGTCCGGTCGATGGCTGGCTGGTCCCCCAGAACCGCCTTCAGCTGCGGAATCGTATCCTTATTCCGGCCGCTTTGAACATTCACGGTGGATAAAACGATGGGTACCTTGTACAGCTTCGCCAAGCGGGCAGTAACGGTGATGTTATTGATCAGCTGATGGTGGTCGATGGACCCGATGGAGTTGATCTGGGTGGGCTGGTAATCGATTACCAGCAGCGCGGAGTTCTCCGGTGTCAACAATTGATCATCCACTGGATCACGGCGAGGAAAACTTGTCATTATGAATACCCCCAATTTAAGTAAGACACTTGTCTTTACGAAACAAGGTCATTTTAGAAGGCAGTGTAGGAAAAGGAAAGAAATATGCTTGCAACGCGCTTCATAGGAGGACATGCGTCTCGATGTACGCCATAACGCCGCTCTCGGTGTTGGCCAGAGCTACGTCGTCCGCCGCCGCCCGAATTGCGGCGGCCGCATTGGCCATGGCGACCGCTTGGCCGGCAAAACGGAACATGGATAAGTCGTTGGCTCCGTCCCCAAAGACAAGCATGTCGCTGGCGGGAATATCGAGTTTTTTACTGATCTGCTGCAGCGCCCAGGCTTTATCCCGTCCCGGCTGAATGAGGTCAATGATGCCTGTGCCGCTGGCGGTGGGCACCGCCAGTCCAGTCAAGGCTTGGTGCAGGGGGGTCAGCATGGCCGTCATTGTCTGGGGAGCCCCAATCATGTCGAACTTGACGACGCCTTGTGTGTATGACGTCAGATTAGGGACAGCGACAACGTGGGGATAATAGGCGCGCATATCGTGAGCAAAACGGGGGTCGGCATCTGAGCGAATCCACACCGTGGTCACGCCGCAAACGGCCACTTGGGCTGCAGAAAACTGGTCCATAATAGTCAAAATGCGTTTAACGGTTTCTGGTGTAAAAGTAGCTGCTTCTAGCGGCGTCCCGTGAAGCTGAATCTCGGCACCGTTTTGCCCGATAAAATCAACGTCGGGGAATGCTTGAAAGAGCCGCTGCATCTTGACGGTTTGGTTGCCGCTTGCCGCGACAAAGCGGATACCGCGGGTGCGCAGACTCGTCATAACGCGATGAAAACGGTCATGATCAAAGCTACTGCGGTCGTCGAGAAAGGTGCCGTCCATATCAGCGGCAATGAGGCGTACGGGCATTAAAAGACCTCCAAATCGACTCAGATGGCTTCATTGTAGCATGTCCGCCGTCAGTCAGCAGGCTGCTTCGGTGCGGGCCGACGGGGACGTTCTTGAAGTTTCATCACTACCCCAATTAACAGCCAGAGGCTCAGCACCCAAAGCATAAAAGTTGCATACCACTGAGCCACAGGAATGGATTCAAATTGGTTCAATTGGAAAAACATTTGAGGTACGGCCGTATAACTGGGGGGCAGGAAGAGCCGTGCGGTTGGCGGTAGGAGACGTAATAACTGAAGCGGTTCGGCAAAGACAACAAGCAGTAAACCAAAGACGTTGACGATGGGATTCCGACTAACCAAACTAAATAGCAGTGCTCCGCCAGCTAAGAACAGGGCCCACAGGTTGACAACTAGCCACCAGAGAATAAAGTATTGCCAAAGGGGGATCAGAACGGTTCCCTTAGCGGGGAATAGTGTGATTGGGTAAACGAGACTGCCCAGAGCATGGTCCGGCAGTAAAGAAACCAGCAACGTGATCATGATTATTGGTCCAAGAACGGCAATATTCAACAGGATGACGAGCAATATGGTCTGGCGCACACGATAACCAAAACGGGAGGTTGGCAGTGTATTAACGAACGTACTCGTATTTCTCTGATAATCCAGCGTAAAGTACAAACCGAAGAGGACGGCTAACGCTGCAAGCAAACAGTAGAGCAATAGGGTCGGACCATGTCCGTCGAAATCATGGGTGCCTAATGTATGGCCCAGCATATTCACCGCGTCACTGCGCTCGCTCACAAAGGGCGTATGTTGCACGTCACGGGCCACCAGACATTGGTAAACTTTGGCAATATCGACTTTGATGTTATGCACGCCGAATGATCCGGTGAACGGGATAGAAAACACGATGTTTTGCGCGATGGGATCATTGGGGACGTCGTGCAACTCTTTCAGAATTAAGCGGTTCACCTCAGCATAGTGTTTCTTGCCCAGCACTTGGCTAATCTTACGGTAATTGGCTTGGGCCAGGACCCGGTCACTGGTGGAAGCCGTCTTGCTTGGTTGACTTCTTGTGATCATTTCATCCATAAAATCAACATAATATCGGATTGATCGAGAGGTAGATGTTGGTTGTTGCGGGTAGTCAGTCAGTTGATGCCAGGTAGATATTCCGACCAGGACAAAGATGACAATAGACAAAGCACCTAGTAGCCGCCAAGGCATCAGTTTAAGTTGAAACCGGGACATCGCCAACCCTCCTCACTACAGTAATTGCCGACGGTGAAGTAGTACGCCGGTGCCTCCAAAGACCAGGAGACTCCACCCCAGCAGCAAACCAACCCCTCCGCCAAAACCGAGCGTTGGCCAATTGGTCCGGTGCAAGATGACGGCGGCATAGTCGAAATAGCCCACCGGCAGCCACGGCATCAACCGGGTTGCCGGACCAAGCACACTGGGCAGGCCGGTGAGGAGCAGGGCGCTGGCCCAGAGAAAATGCGTCCCTGTCGTGCGGACGAACAAGCTGATCAGACCACCGATGGCTGTGAAGAAGACGAGTAGGCTGAAGATGCTGAGCACCAGCATGCCCATCAGCTGGGCCAGCGGCATGATTCGGGCGTGAAGGCCATCCAGCGAGTAAACCAAGGGATAAGTCCACGTGCCCCAGCCATTTTGACTGCCGACCAGAAGGAAAACAGCAACGGCGGCCAGCAAAAAGAGGACAAACATGAGCAAGCACGTGAGCAGTCCCTGAATTAATAACACCTTGCTCTTGCTGATGGGAAGGGTGTTGGCAAAATCAATTGTGCCCAGCCGTTTGTCCATTGTAAAGAACTCAGCCAAGCCCACCAAGAGGACGGCGATGATCAAGAATGGCGACACATGGTAGAGAAATGCTCCCGCCAGGTAGTTGATTGCCGGCGCGTGCACCGCGGCTGTGGGGATTTCTTGAATATGGTGGTCAAGTAAATAGCGGTAGAATGCCACGTCTTTCACGCGGCCCAACAACGACCGGTCCAACGGCTGGTCCGTGTAGGCAATCAGTTGCAGCGGGGTGCGGGGGTCCTTTTGGGTCTGGCGCAGAGCGTATTGGGCATAATGCAGCAAAGCACGGTTGAGCTGATCTGCGGCAGCCGGCGAAGCACTGGCGGCCGCAATGATTTGATCGGCGTAAGTTTTCTCAGTGAGCTTTTGATTAAGCCGCGCCGTTTGCGCCGCCGTCCGGTGTTTGACTTTGCGCAGCGCAATGACCTCGTTGGTGATGCCGTCATCGGTCGTCACATACACATTGTATAAATCGCCCCGGGTGGTATTGGCCTGACCGGTTTGGGAAAAGAACGTCCCCAGCAAGAGGATGACCAGCGCAGCGAAAATCACAATGTTGGTGGTTGATTGTACATCACGCTTGAAAGTGACTTTAAACAGAGCGCGCATGCTGCTCACCCGCCTTGAGGTACATGGTATTATAAACGGCTAACATATCCTGCCCTGTGTTTTCAATCGGGACGATCGTTTGGTTCTGAAGAAAAAAGACACGATCGCTGACTCGGCCCACACTATCCATTTGGTGCGATGAAATCAGCATACTTTTACCTTGCTGTTTCAAGGCCAAAAACACCCGCTCAAACTGTTGGATGCTGGTGGGGTCAAGACCATTCAGGGGTTCATCAATCAGCAGCGTCTGGGCATCACTCACGAGATACATCGCCAGCAGAACGTGCTGCTTCATCCCCAGCGACAGCGTTTTGATCTTCTTTCTGTAATACCCGGCCATTCCCAACGAATCGACGACACCCGCAATATCCACGGCCGAGTGCCACATTGAGCGGACATACGTGAGGTGGTCCGCCACGGTTAGGTCGGCATACAGCTGATTGGAATTCTCAAGGAAGAAAAGCTGGCGCAGATACGCCGTCCGGTGCTGGTACAGATGAATGCCGTTCAGCGTCAAGGTCGTCGCGGCCGTGGGCAGCAGGCCGCACAGCAATTTCAGCAGCGTCGTCTTGCCTGTTCCGTTCGGCGCAACGAGACCAACGAGTTCGCCATCATTGATTGAAAAAGAGACCTGATCAAAAATGACGTTTTTTTTGAACGAAAAAGATAAGTCATTGACGCTGAGCATACGCATCGTCCTCTCGAATTGTGGCTACTGCGGCAGGACCCGTTACAAAACAGGGGCATTTGTTTTCATGCTGGTATCATAAATTTATCATTTGAGGATGTCAAGCCACAATTATTCGCATTCGTCTGAAGGCTCCGATTACTGATGCGGCGTAATCGATTGTTTCGCCGGACCGCGCCACCCCCGCCACACCACGATAATCAGCGCAATGAACGAAATGGCTGCAGCGACCCAGAACACTGTGGCAAATGCCTGCATGAATCGCATGCCCAAGCCGGGCGTGATGCGGCCCACACCCGGGAGCTGAATGAACAGCAAGGCAGAACCCAGCGAGATGCCCATGGTCATCCCCAATGTGCGGGCGAAGGAGTTGAACGACCCCGCCACGCCGGTCAGCGTCGCTGGCACCACGCCCATCGTGATGGCGTTATTTGGAGTGAGAAACAGCCCCATACCGATACCGTTCAATACGATGGGCGGGATGATCCGCCAGAGTGCCATATTGGCCGGGAAGGTAATATACCCCAGTTGAGAAATGACCAGCACGGCGAGTCCGACCATCGTCAGCTTCATCCGGTCCCAGTGGTCCGCCAGCCAGCCGGCGGCCGGGGTGATGAGCAGCATCGTCGCGTCTTGCAGGACCATGATCAGGCCGCTGGCCAGCGGGGTCATGCGGCCAAAACTTTGAAGATAAAACGGCAGGAGAATGTTGGACACGGCGTTGACCAGCATGGCTAAGCCCAGCAGAATAACAGAAAGCAGAAAGTCATGGTTGCGAGCCAGCGCCGGTGCGAACCATGGCTTGGCTGCGTGGTTGTCCTGGATAAACGCCGCTGCAGTCAGCGCGACGCCGCTCACCAGTAATAGGGTGCCGATGACCCACCGCTGCAAGCCGTTTTGAAAGATCGAACCGCTGAGAAAGAAAAGAATGATCCCAGCGGTGAAGAGATTTTGCCCGGTCCAATTGGCGTGGGCGGTGGCTTTCTTAATGTCGGCCCAACGGTAACGGGGCAGCGGCAGGACCCGAGCGCCGAGGAAAGCCCCAAGAATGCCCAGGGGTACGTTCAGCAAAAAGATCCAGCGCCAACTCGTGAACGACATGATCAACCCGCCCAGAGCCGGTCCAGAGATTGAGCCTACGGAAACAAACATGCCGATGGCGGCCAGTGCCTCTGCTCGGTTGCTGTCCGCAAAATGTTCCGTGACGATGCCCATGCTGTTGGCCATCACCATCGCCGCTCCGATGGCTTGAATGAAACGGCCCACCAGCATCGTCACGATATCGAAGGCCACGCCCGTGATCAGCGAGCCGACGGTGAAGAGCAGGCCGCCCGCCGAGAAGATGAAGTTCTTGGACAACAAGTCCCCCAGGTGACCGAACATCACCAGCAGGATTGTGGTGGTAATCAATGCCACCTGGACGATCCACGTCGCCGTGCTGCTGGTCACATGCAAGTCAATGGCAATACGCGGCAAGGCCAGGTTGGTACTGGACCCTGCCAAGGCAGTGAGGAGAGAAAAAAGTCCCAACACCCCCACGATTTGATATTGTCCCTGCTTCGTTTCTGCTGCCATCAGTGTCATCCGTCCTTTCGTTGTTAACCAGAGTTTACTCTGGGTTTGGGGAAAGAAGGGAGATGATGCTCAGGGGAAGAACAACAAAAAAGCCGCCAGCCCGCAGGCTGACGACCTCATAATACTCAGAATTAAGCTTTCGCTTCATCCAAGCCGTTATCCGACGAGACGATCACGACAGTGGTCTAGCTGATATCGTCGGTGGTCACGCAGTGTTTGATGCACCTAGATTCGTTTGCCTTCACCTTGATGCAAACTATCGAGTTTTACCATTTCCATTCAAGAAATGCGACAACAATTCTGTACTGGAGAAATTGATATCGTGTATCCGCTTCTAAGAAGTCAATAGTCACCACCGAAAACCATGCTTGATTAAGAAGGGAGCACCAAGGCTAGTTAATAAGCCAAATGACAAAATCACGAGTGCAGAAAGTGTTGCCGCCGCACGGTGAGTGAGTGCTAAAGAAGCTAACCAAATGATAATCAAGGTAAAAGGCAGAAGAGCAATGCCGACCATGACTTGAGCAGGCCATAACTTTGTGGTGTGATGGTTTGTCACTGGTTGCTTGTCTGACATTAGGATTCCTCCTTCAATCGAGCTATCTTAGTGCAACGGGATGTGTTCCATCACTTGGCTTGTGGTAATTTTACAAAGGAGGTTACTATAGGAAGAATCGGAATAAAAGTAAGAATCATATTCAATGTTTACCCCGTCTCCATCAGGCATCGCGTAATATTTACGCATTTCGTAAGATCCAATGATTTTCTTGTTAATTTTGTTCCAGTATTGGTTTGATTCGTTTACGATAAATGTTGCTGCGCTCAGAAAGCCACCAGCATACGGGACGAAACCAACGATTAATCCGATATAGTCGGGGATCTGGCCTTGAGCCAGCACTTTTCCAGCGTAAGTCGTTTTCCAATAATGCCATCCAGAATAAGTGGCACTTTGGAGTACATCTGTTTGTCCGGACTCGTGTGAGTTCGGTGCACTGAGGATCGAGGTTGGGATTAGTTCGCCGTCAGAAAGCCGAGTATATGGGCCGGGGGCGAGAACCGTTTTGGCAGTCGTGCCGGTTGCATTTCCTGTGTCAGCAGCCTGAACTCCAACCGCTTGGAAAAAAAGTGTGAAAAGAAAGGCGATAAGAACTGAAGTGAGCAACCAAGCAATACGTTTTTCTTTCTTCATTTTATTACCTCAATTTCTAAACTGTGTCAATCTGCCCGTGAAGTTGGTCAAATTGCTAGGGCGGATAACCTTGCAAGGAAACCTGATATATAAGCTTAAGCATGAACACAGAATAACATCATAGGACGGCAAACTCAATGCCTTTGAGTGGATCCAATCTTTCATTTTTGTAAGAGAAGGTAATTTAGAACTGTTTCATTGTACAGATTGGTCTATACATATATACCGATTCTAAGCAGCGCCATATGGTAAGCAAATGCTACAAAAAAGCCGCCAGCCCGCAGGCTGACGACCCTGATATTCAGGATTAAGCTTTCGCTTCATCCAAACCGTTGTCCGGCCGTTCTTTCTTCCACAAGCCGAGGATCACGCCGCTGATGACGGAACCGACGACCACGGCGAGAATGAACTGCAGCGGCTTATTGGCTAGCAACGCGGCGAAGATACCGCCGTGGGGAGCCGGGACGTTGACGCCCATGAACTGGGTGAGGCCGCCGGCAATGGCGGCGCCGATGATACTGGACGTGATGACCCGGAGCGGATCAGCCGCGGCGAAGGGAATGGCGCCTTCGGTGATGAAGGACAGGCCCAGCAGGTAGTCGGATAACCCGCTGGTGCGCTCTGCCGGGGTCCACTTCTTCGGCCAAATCGTGGTGGCTAAAGCAATCGCCAGAGGCGGGACCATCCCGCCGGCCATGACCGCCGCCATCCAGCGGCCGTCTGTTTGATGAGGGGAGGACATGAAGACACCGATGGAGAAGACATACGCGGCTTTGTTGAAGGGGCCGCCCATGTCGATGGCCATCATACCACCGAGAATCGTGCCCACGAGGATGACGTTGGTGGTGCCGAGACCTTCCAGCCAGCCGATCAGCGCTAAGTTAATCGCAGTGAAGACCGGGTTGATGGCGAAGTACATGATCAGGCCAATGGCCAGTAAACTGAGAATCGGGAAGATGAAGACTGGCTTCAACCCGTCCAAGGACTTGGGCAGGTTCTTGAACCATTTCTTCAAGACCAGGATGATGAAACCGGCCAGGAAGCCGCCTACCAGACCGCCTAGGAAGCCGGCCACCCCGTTCTTGGAGGCAATGACTGAGAAGCCGGTGTTGCTGGCCATCCAGCCGGCGACGAACCCAGGCAGCAGGGCGGGCCGGTCACCGATGGCTTCGGCAATATAGGCCGCCAGCACCGGTACCAGGAAGCCGAAGGCCGCGGAGCCCAGGCCGTTGGTGAAGGTGAAGATGATCGACTTGGCACCGACCCCGGGAATACGCTCCAGCAGGAACGACAGGGCCATGATGATCCCGCCGCCGACCACGAACGGCAGCATGTTGCTGATCCCGTTCATCAGGCTGGCGTAAGCTTGCCGAGCCAGGGACGGGGACTCGCTGACGTCGCTGTCACTGGCGGCGGCTTCACCGTTGCCCTGGAAGATCGGGCCTTTTTCGGCCAAGGTGTCTTCGATCAATTCGTGGGGCTTGTTGATGCCGTCGATGACCGGCCGGTTGATCAGGTGCTTACCGGCGAAGCGGTTCATTTCGACTTTTTTGTCTGCCGCGATGATGACGCCGGTGGCTCGGCTGATGTCGTCGGCGGTCAGACGGTGCTTGATCCCTTCGGAGCCGTTCGTCTCCACCTTGATGGCGACGCCCATCTTCTTGGCTTCTTCCTTCAACGCCGCTTCGGCCATGTATGTATGGGCGATGCCGGTGGGGCAGGCAGTGACGGCGACGACGTAGGGTTTCTTGATGGCGCCGGCCGGTTCTTGGGCGGCGTTGGCGTTACCGACGGCCGCTTGGGTCGCGGCAGCGTCCTTTTCTTCCTGGGCGTCCTCGGCTTCTTTCTTCTCTTCAGCCGCACTGAACAGGCTGAGCACTTCATCCGGCGTGTCGGCTTTCTTCAAGGAAGCCACCAGACTGGGGTTGATCAACAAGGAAGAAAGGGTCGCCAGGGCTTGCAGGTGTTCGTTGTTCGCACCGGCGGGGGCAGCGATCATGAAGAACAGGTGCACAGGTTGGCCGTCCAGCGCGTTGAAGTCCACGCCTTGGCTGCTCTTGGCAAAGAGGACGGCGGCCTTCTTCACGGAGTCGGTCTTCGCGTGGGGCATGGCGATGCCGTCGCCGATACCGGTGGTGGACTCGGCTTCCCGGGCCAGAATGTGCTTCTTGTAGTCGGCCTTGTCGCTGATCACGCCGACCTGAGCGTAACGATCGATCATTTCGTCAATAGCGGCTTCCTTCGTCGTCGCCTTGAGGTCCATGATCATCGCATCTTTGATTAATAAATCTTGGATTTTCAACAGTTACACTTCCTATTCTTTAATTGACAGTCGTGATTTGAATAGCCGGCAGCAGCGCGTCGATGGCGGCGCGGTCGGCGATGTCTTCGGAGAACGCCGTGGCACTGCCGCAGGCCAAACCGTAACGGAAGGCTTCAACGGCGTCGCGGTGCTGGGTGAACGTCCCGACGAAGCCGGCCAGCATGGAGTCGCCGGCACCGACAGAGTTCTTCACCGTGCCCTTGGGGGCGGTGGAGTGATAGACGTGGTCCGGCGTGATCAGGTACGCCCCCGCCCCGGCCATGGAGACCAAGACGTGCTGGGCACCTTTGGCCAAGAGGTCTTGACCATGGGCAATCAAGTCGGCGTCATCTTTGAAGGTCATGTGGAACAAGTCGGCCAGTTCGTGGTGATTAGGCTTGACGACCAGGGGATGCTTGGGCAAGCTTTCTAACAGCTGCGCCCCGGTAGTATCGATGGCGAAGTCCGCGCCGACGTGCTGGACCCGGGCGATGATCTCATTGTAGAAATCCTTGTCCAGGCTGGCCGGCAGACTGCCAGAGATGACGACCACGTCCCCTGGCTGGATGGCCGCCAGTTCCTGGAAGAAAGCGGCCTTCTCCGTCGCGGTGATGTGCGGGCCGGCGGCGTTGAGCTCGGTTTCTTCCCCCGCCTTGATCTTCACGTTGATGCGGGTCTGGGCGGCAATGCGGGTGAAGTGGTCGTTGATGGCCTTGGTCACCAGCTGCTTCTCGAGGATCTTGCCGACGTCGCCGCCGACGAAGCCCAGGGCGGTATTGGCCACGTTCAGCTGGTTGAGGATCTGGGACACGTTGATGCCCTTGCCGCCGGCCAGCAAGTCGGCTTGGGGCACGCGGTTCACCGCACCGAGGCGCATGTGGTCCAGATGCAGGACGTAGTCAATGGCCGGGTTCGCGGTAATGGTATAAATCATGCGGGGGTCAACTCCTTAATATGGTTGAATGAACGAAAATCATGGCGGGCGGTCAACGGAATCTGATCCGTGATGATCTGATCCACTTCGCCGATGTGGGCGAAGGTGACCAGTGCCTGCTGCGTGAACTTGGTGTGGTCGGCCAGGACGATGGTTTCCCGGGAGGCACTGATCATCACTTGCTTGATGGTCGCTTCCTCCGGGTCCGGGGTGGTCAAGCCGGTTTCTGCGGAGACCCCGTTGGCCCCCAGGAAGGCGAAGTCAACGTGAACACCGCCCAGGAAGCGGGCGGCGGCAGCGCCGACAATGGCCTTCGTGGCGGCCTTGACCTCGCCCGCCGGAATGAAGACGGAGAGATCGGCGTCGGCCAGCAGACTGGCGGTCTGCACACTGTTGGTGTAGATCGTCAGGTCCGCGCGGGCTGCCAAGTGGGGGATGAGCATCGCCACGGTAGTCCCGGCGTCCAGGAACAGCGCCTGGTGGTCGCGGAGATACGTGGCTGCGGCGTAATCGGCGATGGCTTGCTTCTCGGCCGGCTGGGCCTGCTCCCGCTGCGCCATGCGCTCGTCTTCCACCGGCCGCGACGCCAACTGGGCGCCGCCGTGGACGCGTTCAAGCAGCCCGGCCCGGGCCAGCTCCGTGAGATCCCGGCGGATCGTCGACTCGGACGTGTTCGTCCGTTTGACCAAGTCTTGCAGCTGGCAGAAGCCATTATCATGGAGCAGCTGCAGGATCAATTTATGACGCTGATTCGTCAGCACGGCGCTGGCCTCCTTTTCTTTAACTCATTGCCCTAGTGTAATCGGTATCAGGAAGAAAAGCAAGCAAAATCAAGCAAAAACAGTCAAAAACATTCAACCGAGGCGACGGCCCGCGTCATACCGGGACTTATGAGCCGTCATGCACTAACACTAGAGTGTCAGCCGGCCCAAAAAGTCACGAGAAAACGGTCAAAATGGCGAGTAATCAGGGCACCAGCGCCTAACCGGTCAAAATCCATCATTGATATAGACCAGGTGACTGGCGGCTCTGCCCGGAGAATCCCCGGCGGCACCGCTGACATTGCTGTCTTGCTCTGCTACACTAACCATAGAAGTTTTCCGCAGGAGGGTATGGCCATGAGCGCTGACAAAGCCGGTAAGACAGAAAAAAAGGAACAGTATCTCCAATTGAAGATCACGCTGGAGGCTAATCGTCCCCCTGTGTGGCGCCGGGTGGTGATTCCAGCAGACAGTACCTTGGCTGATTTGCGCCGTGTGTTGCGGATCGTGTTTGACCTCGCGGCCAGTGATGAGCAGTTGACGACCACGGCCCAGTTTGCCCAGCAAACCGCGGCAGACGGGGATGAGGCGACCCTGCAGCCGATCATCCACCAGGCCGCTGATTGGGACCAGCCGGCAGCCGGTTTTCTGCACGCCCAAGCCCTGTACTTCACCTTCCCCAGCCAAACCAAGCGGCTGCTGCGGGTGCTGCTGGAAAGTGTCTTGGGCCCAGCCGAGGCGGGGCCGGAGCGAGCACCTTACGTGGCCTATGGCCGGCAAGCGATGACCAGGGCCAACGGCGGCCAGGGCCGGGCCTACCATAAGAAGGTCATCAACGCCGCTTTAGCCGAGGCCTTCCCGGATCCCAGGCAGCGCCGCCGGCCGCTGCCGGTCATTTACGCTGATCCCGACCAGATCCAGCGGGACCGGGAGCAGCCCAACACCCCCGAAGGTCAGATGCAGGCCCTGAGCGACCTGATGTCCGGCAAGCAGCTGACCACCGCCCAGAGCGAGGCGCTGGCGGCTTTCTTCAACGACCGCAACGGTGTGCCGACGCCCCATGTGGAGAAACCTAAGCTGGCCCCGGGGGAGAAAGTCACCCAGGAGGACATCGACGACGCCCTGGCCCGGCTGGGCAGCGGCGACATCGACGGGCGCTCCAGCGCGGTGAACATGATCATCCAAGGCTTCGCCGACGGAGAATTCACCCGGCCCCAGCGGCAGCGGACCGCTACCCGGCTGATGGCCAAGAACCGGTTGTTCCAAAAACTGGGCGAACCCGAGGGCGACCTGTTGGACCGTACCGCCCGGGGCGACACCGCCACGATCTATGCGGGCATGCTGGTGGGCGACATGATGGACCCCTTCCTCACCGGCAAGCAGCGCACGACCCTCTTTCATTGGGCCAGTGAATACCTGCAAAAGGAGATCGACCTGGGCATCATCTTCCCGGGCAACCTGACTGCCACTTCCTGCGGTCTGCGTTTCCTTTATTCCGTCGTGATGCATCCCGACTTCCCGGCCGGCGACCTGCTGAAGACGCTGATCGACAGCTTCGAACTCTTGCTCTCCCACATGCAGCTGCCGTTCCAGGGCGACGAGGCCGAGTCCATGGCCCTCATCGTCCACGATTTGGTGATTGCCAAGATG
Source organism: Schleiferilactobacillus shenzhenensis LY-73 (assembly GCF_000469325.1). Lineage (GTDB taxonomy): Bacteria > Bacillota > Bacilli > Lactobacillales > Lactobacillaceae > Schleiferilactobacillus > Schleiferilactobacillus shenzhenensis. Next base: position 28,073 of record NZ_KI271590.1, read on the forward strand.
ATCCAGCCGGCTGATTTCCTCACGCTGCTGCACAGCGTCACCGGCATGGTCGAGCGCTACCTCGAGCCCACCGATCCGCGGTCATTTTACCGGCGCAAGGGCTGGGTGGCGGCGGTGGAGGTTCTGTTCATCAGCTTGGACGGCGCCGACGATGCGTATGGCGAGGGTCTTGACTTGGTCTTCGACATCGTTGACCGGTACTACCAGTCCATGGGCATCGATATCGTCGGGGACGATGACGACGAAGACGATGCGGACGATGATGGCAGTGATGATGATGCGGAGTGAGAAAGGCAGCCGTCTCGTTTCTGGCCCGGGTGACTCCGGGCTGCGCGGGAGGGGGCGGCGACGCGAAGCTAGTGCGAAGCTGGTCCTGCGGAGCTAGTGGTGGGCACGGCTTTGAGCCTTTTGGCAAAGGGCGCCAAAAGTCTCAAAGACCGGCCTCATTCTAGGCGGCAAAGCCGCCAAGAATGATTTCACCACTGAGCCC
>NZ_KI271590.1:28572-36402 GCF_000469325.1 Schleiferilactobacillus shenzhenensis LY-73
CCTCCCGCTCCGTCCTCCGTCACCCTACATTCTCGGCGACTGGGACGATCTTGCTCGACACGAAACCCTGGCAGTCCCCCTTCGGGACGTTACAGTCGTCTCCTAAAAGTATGAAGGTCAGGCGGTCACTCCGGCGAATCTGTCCCGGCCCGGAAGACTTTACGGTCGGACAGGAAGTAGGCGATTTGGGCCCGGAGGCTGGCGGGCGTCAGCCATGGCGTTCCACGCCCAGCCAGCCGTAGGGCCCAAATCGCCGGGTCTCGCGACCGTTTTTTCAATATACAAACAAAGCTGGGCCAGGACTCATTTCTCCACACCGTTGAGCGGTTCTGGAGGAATGCGTTTGGCCCAGCTTTTGGCTATCCAGAAAAGACTATTGTTCTTCGATGACCAGCACGCCATAAGGCGCCAAGGTGGTTTTGTCTTGAACCGGGCCGTCGCCCACCAGGGTCGGCAGGCCGGCGAATTGGTGCGTGTCCACCGTTTCGCTTTGGCCGCCGTTATTGACGAGGAAGTGCAGGCGGTAACCAGCTGCGTAGGAGCGGGTGGTCAGCTCGACGTTGGCCGGCGTGGTAAAGTGGGCCAGGCCGCGTTCTGTGATCAGCCGGGCGACGAGAGTGTCCAGGCCTTTCTCATCTAAGACGGTGCCGATGTAGTAAGCGTTACCGCTGCCGTATCGGTTGACGCTGACGGCGGGGGTGCCGGCGTAGAAGTCATCACCGCCGTACGCGGCGAGTGCTTCCGCCCCTTCTAAGTGGGAGACGTTGGCGACGATACTGCCGCTGGTCTGGGTGTCGCCGAATTGGACCGGCACGGCGGTGTGCGGCGGCAAGGCGTCGGTCTCCTCGGCCCAAATACCGCAGAGGTCGCGGAAGGGACCAGGATAGCCGCCCATGATGACGTTGTCGTGTTCGTCGTTGATGCCGCTCATGTAGGTGGTAATGAAGGTGCCGCCGTTCTTGACATACTGGTGAATGGCTTCACTGACACCCGGCTTAATGAGGATCAGGACGGGAGCGACGATGACGGCATACTGGCCCAGCTGCGCAGCGGTCAGGTCGGTGGGAATCATATCCACCGCGATGTTCTGCTTGTAGAATGCCGCATAGTAACGCCGCAGCTGATCGACATACTTCATTTCCACGCTGGGACCGGAAGAATATTCCAGGGACCAGTAGTTGTCCCAGTCAAAGATCATCCCGACTTGGGCGTGAATGCGGCCGTTCATCATCTTGGTGCCGACCTTCTGGAGCTCTTCACCCAGAGCGCGGGTTTCTCGAATGATGCGGGTCTCATCATGGTCGGCGTGGGAAATGATGGCGCCGTGGAATTTTTCCGTACCGCCCCGGCCTTGGCGCAGCTGGAAGTACTGAATCGTGTCGGCGCCGTGGGCGATGGCTTGATAGCTCATGGCCCGCATCTGGCCCGGCCGTTTAGTAGCGTTATACGGTTGCCAGTTCTGCTGACTGGGGGTCTGTTCCATCAGCATGAACGGCTGGCCGCCTTTGAGACCGCGCATCAAATCGTGGCGCATGGCGACTTCGCTGGCCGGCGTGTCGAAGCGGGGATAACTGTCCCAGGAGACGATGTCCAGCTCTTTCGCCCAGCGGAAGTAGTCTAAGTCTTTGAACGTCCCCATCAGGTTGGTGGTAATCGGCGTATTCGGATCATATTGGCGGATGGCGGCTTTCTCATCCTTCAAGTTCTGGAGCAGGGCGTCGGACTGGAATCGGCGCCAGTCCAGGCCCATCCCCGAGAGGACGATGTGGTCATTGCCGATGCCGTCGCTCAGGGCGTTAGGCGGAACGATTTCTTCCCAATCATAGAAGGTATGGCTCCAGAAATGGGTATACCAGGCGGCGTTCAACGCGTCCAGCGTGCCGTATTTCTGCCTGAGCCAGACCCGGAAGGCCTTGGCACAGTTGTCGCAGTAGCAGTAGCCGCCGTATTCGTTAGAAATGTGCCAGCAGACGACGTTGTCCAAGTGACCGTACCGCTCGGCCAGCTTGCCGGCCAGGCGGGCACCGTAGAAGCGGAAGACCGGCGAGGTGGGACAGGCGTTGTGCCGGCCGCCGTAACGGGCGTGGCGGCCCTCATAATCAGTGCGGGTGACCTCCGGGTAGCGCGTTGCCAGCCACGCCGGCAGGGCGCCGGTGGACGTGGCCAGCACGATGTTGAAGCCGTGCTTGGTCAGCGTCTCGACGATGGCATCCAGGGTCGAAAAGTCATACGTTTCCTCGCTGGGCTGCAGCTGGGCCCAGCTGAACACGTTGATCGTCGCCTCGTTCATGTGCACGTCGGTGAGGATCTGCATGTCGTCGGCCCACACTTCCCGGGGCCACTGCTCGGGGTTATAGTCGCCGCCGAACAAGAATTGCTTGAATGGTGTCTTGGTCATGAAGAGAATCCCTCCATCTCTGTTTAATGCCTTCATTGTAAGCGGGGAACGGGGAGAAAGAGAGGGAGAAATTCGGGACAAAGTATGCTATTTTGAAGATAGAAAGAAAGGAGAGTGGCAGCGTGCGCTTGGTCTTCACCCACATGAACCGGGAGTACCCGTTATTTTGTGAAAGTATCGGCTACCAGTGGCAGCAGGAGGCGATCACCCGGCCCCAGGGGTACCCGCTGTACCATTGGCTGCAGACCACGGCAGGCACCGGGACCGTCCGCATCGGCGGCAAGACATACGCCTTGCCGGTCGGCGCCGGTATCTTGATCCGCCCCGGCGTCCCCCACAGTTACCGGGGCGGCGCCGACTGGCAGACGGCTTACCTCACCTTTGGCGGGGCACTGGTCGCCAATCTGGTCACTCCTTTGGGCATGGGCGATTACCGCCTCTTGCCCGCACTCAGCCGGGAGACGGCCGGGTTCATCACGGCTCACTACCGCACGCTGGCCGATTCCGCCGTACCGGACCGCCAGGTGGCTGAGCTGCTTTTCAGCTTCCTGCTTCTCTTACGCCAAGACGTGGAAGTCGGCACCCGGGGCCTGGCCGAGATCGGCATCGTCACCCCGGTGCTGCAATACCTGGACGCTCACAGCGGGGAGAAAATCACCAATCCCCAGCTGGCCGCCAAGACCGGCTACACGGTGCAGTACCTGACCAGTATCTTCAAGCGCTACTACCACCAGACGCCGCTCCAATACCTGCAGGAGCTGCGCCTGCGCAAGGCCAAGTCGCTCTTGATGACCCACCCGGAGTGGAATGTTTACCAAGTGGCAGAGCAGGTGGGGTTCACCGATAATTCCCAGTTTATCCAGGCTTTCAAGGCGTACACCGGGCAGACGCCGAAGAAGTTCCAGCAGGAGCGGCGGCGGTAATGGGGCGGCATTGAGTTCCTTTTGACCACTTGGAAAAATGCGCAGGAGCGAAGACACCGCAATATCAGATGCAATTCGAGATGTTTCGTTAACGCCCACAAGCAACTATACGGGCAATAGAAACACAAAATCAACGGCAAGCAGGATGAGGCGATTTATCGCGATTCTTTCCACGTTAAAGAAGACGATTAGACAAATGGCTGACATGGCCGGTGTCAGCAACTACATACTGTTCACAAGTGATGACCAACAGAGGCTCCTGATCACGATTCAAAATGATGCAGTCGACGGCATTTCCAGAAATAGCTTTCTGGCATTAGAACGCGTTCTTGCTTGCCTGGGAATGTATGGTGTTTCCTTTAGAATCGCCCATCATGAAAAGAACCAGCAGAGCACCCCTATCTCGTTCGTACAATTGCGAATTGACGCCCAAGACGCCCAGCGGTTAAACGAACAATTGGATGCGGAAGAACGTATGCAAGAACAATCTATCAAAAACCATCAGTCGTGAACCTTTCGACGACGGTCGCCTTCTGTTGGCCCTAGTCTTTTTATGGCACGTTGGTGACCAAGACGGGCGACGCAGTGCGATGCCTGACCAGCATCTTCAAGCGCCCTTATTGCCAGACCCACGGTGCAATACTTGCAGCGGCCTGGGCAGTGGCTGCAACCCATTTTGCTTACAGTTCTGTAAGGAAAAAGTAAGCGCTAACATGGTATAATGCAGGGGATGGCAGATAAGTGAGAACTAAAAAGGGGGGGAGAGTAACCAATGGCGTATAAGAAATCTTTCCAGGTTGGTTGGGCAGTTTTCACCGATGTGCTCGTCCTATCCATCTTGCCGTCCGACACAGTACTGGAAATATTAACGAGCGTCACGTTGCTGTTCCCCCTTTCTCTAGGCTTAATTTTGCCAGACTTGCGGGGACTGGGACTGCACTTTAGCTTTCTCGATGTACTGGTCTGTCTCCCATATGGCCTCCTAGTGACGGCATATCTGAGGTGGACCACCAGCATTGAGATGATTGGGAACCTTTTTATCCTCGGCGTTTCGTTGTTTGGCCTATACGCGTACATCAACACGAAGGGCAAGAGAGCGATTCTCCAAGATGCAAACGGCCCCGATGAAAGTGCCCAATGAGGGGAATTGTGTCACTGAATGTAAATCGAGACCAGACTAGTTGGCGTCACATACCCATGTGCTCAGACGCGACTTTCGAGTAAAGCAGTTTTCTTGAGCGTGAGGGCTCTTCATGCAATAGTGATAGGAAGTATGTGGCTGTTCTGGAGGAGAATGGAGGGACCCTGATGGCCTTCTTGAATGACGATTCGAGTCGGCTGGCAAAATGGGGCCGGCGAGGTTTGAACAGCGGTTTCACGACCAGTTTTATCACCGCCAATTTTTGGATCATGAGTTTCCGCTTAATTGGTCCCGATAGTGACGGCGCCATGACGCCGCTCTTGACGGGGACCGCCATTGTGTGTGCGATATCAGTGGTGATTGATTTCTTGGTGGGCGGTTGGGCTTTAGCAAAGCTGAGAAAAATGCAGCGGACAGGAGACCCCGCCACCCAGGAAGCCATTCGGCGCGCTCAATTAACAGCGAAACAGTTGCGCCAACAAAGAAATGCCAAGATCATTTTGGCGGTATTGCTGTTTTCCGTAGCGGGTCGGTTCTTTGGGCGGATGATAAATGTGCGGCTCAGTTGGTTGACCACGAATCAAATACACGGGTTAAGAGACATGGTTTTGCTCTGGTTAGTCGTTGGGACAATTGATGTCATTATCGCAATTTGCAGCGACCGCTTGCTGCGGCGAAGACAGGCGGAGTAAGGTGCGCCTTTGGCAATAGCGTTGTACGCGCTGCTTTTGAAACTAAGGAAGGAGTGAATCGCGATGGCCTTTTTGAATGGTGATCCGCAACGTATCGCCCGCTGGGGTCGGCGCGGGCTATACAGTGGATTCACGATCGGTATCCTTGCCATCAGCTCCTGGATTCAGAGTACGCATGGAATTGGCACCGGTGACAAGGGGATGTCCTTGCTGAACATTGGCCTGACGATTGGGTTCGCAGTGTTAGCCAGTGCTGAGTTCCTTGTGGCCATTTGGGCATTAGCAACATTGAGAAAGATGCGGCAGAACGGCGATGCGGCAACGCAGGAGGCGCTTCGGCAAGCCGAGTTGTCTCCCAAGCAATTGCGCAAACAAAGGAACCAGCTCATCAGCGTTGCTGTGATCGTATTGGCTGTCGTAGGCTGGTTCTATTACCGAATGCAGCGGGTAAACGCGAGCGTTTGGGCAGGAAATGAACGGCAAGGCGCTGTTGAAGTGCTGCTCCTGCTCATTGTGGCCGCAATCATGATGGTGGCTGCAGGGATAATGAGCGAGCTGCTGCGCCGACGGCGGGAAGTGCAATAATCTGAAGTTGACAAGTTTGTTAATAAAACGGTGCATGAACAACAAAACGCCCCGAGACAGCCATTAGGGCATGTCTTGGGGCGTATTTGCGGTTCACCGAAAATCATTCTGTAAACAAGGGAATCTTCTCCTGACTCACAACATCAAACAACCCTTTATCTGACATCTTAAACGCCGGTGACACCAGCAGCGACAACGTCGAGAACGACATGATCTCATTGGTGTTGTGGTAGCCCAGCTTCTGCATTGCCTGACGCACGTCCGCAATCTGCTGACCCAGCACTGGAATCGGTGCATCGCTGACGACACCGCCGATGGGCAGCGGGGCATTGGCGGTGATTTGACCGTTGGCTGCGACGACATAGCCGCCTTGCTCGGCAATCAATTCATTTTGGGCGACGACCATGTCCGCCACATCGGTCCCCATCATCATCACGTTGTGGTGGTCGTGGGCCCAAGTGGCGCCCACAGCACCAGGGGCATCTAAGGCACCTTTGACCAGGCCGAAGCTGATGTGGCCGCCGTGGCCGTATCGCTCTTGAATCATCAGCAAGGCCAAGCCGGCTTTTTGCCACTGCACCAGACCGTCTTTAACGGGGATTTTGACCTGAATCCGTTTGGTAAACGTCCCGACCGCAGCGATTTCAATGACGTTGGCCGTGACGGTCGCCGCATCGGCGGGGGCCTTCAACTGAAAGTCCGCCGCCTGCAGCGGCTGGGCCTGGACGGAATGCCGCAGGTCGGCACTGAAAGCATTCTCCATTGCGGGGCTGGTATCTTTCGCCGGGTCGACGAGGACGCCGTTCTTATACACGGCCACGACATCGAAGGCTTCAGGGTCGCGCAGAATGATGAAGTCGGCGACCCGGCCGGGGGCAATGGCCCCGCGGTCCCACAGACCCATGTGCCGGGCCGGGGTATAGGTGCTCATATAGATGGCGTCTACAGGATCAAGACCCAACCGAATGGCTTCTTGCACGATCTTGTTCAGATGACCATGGCGCAGGTCGTCGGCCATGACATCGTCCGTGACCAGGCCGACGTTTTCAAACAAGTGATTGTCCTTGACGGCGGCAATGTTCTCCGCTGTCAGAGATTTTTTCTGCAGCTGCACGAACATGCCGTTGGTCACTTTCTCCACAATTGACGCAGGGGTCTGCTGAGTGTGGTCGGAGGTGATGCCAGCGTAGATGAACTTGGCCAGGTCTTCGCCGGTGAACTTCGGGCAGTGGCCCTCCAGCGGCATGGTCGGCCGCTCTTCCCGGCAAACGGCGATAAGCTGGCGGATGAGCGAGTCAGGCTCAGAGGTAATGCCCTTGAAGTTCATCGCTTCGCCCAGGCAGATGATCCGCGGATCCTGCAGCAAGTCCTTGGTCTCTTTGACGCCAATAATTCCACCAGTCGTCTCCATCTCGGGGTTCGTGGATGGTACGGAGGAAGGAATGGCGTAGAAAATGTCGATGTCACTGGGCTGGGCCATGAATTCCTGCAAGCCGGCCAGCCCGGCCACGTTGGTGATCTCGTGGGCGTCGGCAATGACCGTCGTCGTCCCGTGGGACGCCACCGCCCGGCCGAAGCGCGTGGGCGTGGTCATCGAACTCTCAATATGCATATGCGAGTCCACCAGGCCTGGAATCATGTACGTGCCCGCCAAATCAATGGTCTTCTTCGCCTCACCGGTAAACGTCCCCGGCGCCGGCAGCCAATAGAACTTACCGGCCAAGACCGTCACGTCCGTCTCGATGAACCGGTGCAGGGCACTATTGAACACATGGCCGTTGGTCAGTAATAAATCGACAGTTGTCATTTTTTTCTCCTTAATTCTTCGTGGGATTGTTGACGATGTCCGTGTGATCTAAGCGGAGCCCGGTTGGCGAATGGGCCAGCCGCACAAGTGGGTTGGGACAAAACTGCCCTGCATATCAGACCTAAGCGGAGCACGCTCGGCGAAATGGCTCAGTGGTGAAATTGTTGTTGGCGGCTTTGCCGCCTACAACAAGGCCGGACTTGGAGACTTTTTGGCGGTTTTTGCCAAAAAGGCTTCAAGCCGTGCCCACCACTAGCTCCGCAGAACCGGCTTCGCACTAGCTG
>NZ_KI271590.1:36412-45103 GCF_000469325.1 Schleiferilactobacillus shenzhenensis LY-73
AATTTCGACGAGCGTGCGGAGCGCCGTTAGGGTCACAACGCAGCTTTGTCCTCGTCCAATTCACCAACCGGGCGAAGCGCCACCCTACTTGTTCATCAACGCATTCCACTTCTTGATCCAACCGCTCAAATGACTGTTCACGTAGTCGAAGTCGATTGTCTTCGCCCGCTTGGCAATGGCACCGTAAGTTTTGTTCTTAGCGTTGGCACTGCTCAGCTGCACGGTATCATTGATGGGCGCATTGTTCAAGGACTGGGGCGCCGCCACCTTGGTCTGGGCGGTCTTGCTCAGCCGGTAATCCAGGTAAGCGTAAGCCGCCTTGGTGTTCTGGGTGGTCTTCAGAATGCTGGCGGTATCGTAGTTCGCGTAAGTGCCGCTGGCCGGGACGGTGTAGACCGCGTGACTGTCGGCGGACTGAATCATATCGACCGCGAAGTCGCCGACCACGGCGGCCGTGATCTCGCCGGACTTGAACATGTTCGCCAGGTCCGAAGATTGGGTGTAGGTCTTCACGACGTTGGGCTTGAGGCTGGCCAAGGCCTTGAACGCAGCCGCGCCGTTATCCTTGGTGACGGCGGTGCCGGCGTGGTCGCCGGCGACATACAGCATGGCCGGGCCGAAGGTGGTGGTGATGTCGGGAATGGCGATCTTGCCCTTCAACTTGCCGCTCCAGAGCTGATCCCACGAGGTGATCTTGCCGGTCTTGGTCGGGTCATAGATGATGCCGATACTGTTCACCGTATAAGGCACCGAATTGGTTTCTTTAGCCAGCTTCTGCTGGCTGGCATTCAAGGTCTTGAAGTTCTTCAGTTTAGAAACGTCGAGCTTTTTGAACAGCTTCTTCTTGTTCCCAGTCAAGGCGTTGTTTTGAGAAAGCTCAATGACGTCCACCCCAGCATTGGGGTTGTGGGCGATCTGGGTGAACCGCTGACTGCTGTCGCCGAACTGGCTCTGAATCTTCGTGCCGGTCTTTTTCTCGAAGGGTTTGAAAACGTCATTCGTCATTTGTTTCGTAGACAGGCCGAACGTCGAGACGGACAGGTTCCCGCCAGCGGCATTGGCTTGTTTGCCGCAGCCGGCGAAGAGGACGGCGACAGCCAGGGCAGCAGCGGACAGGGCGACACGGGAGAACATTTTCATTAGTTTGCACACTCCTAATTTGTGTTAGTTCAAGCTTCCAACGGCAATAAGTGCTCAGCGGGCAAGGTGAAGTGCAGCGGTGCGCCCACGGCGACCGGCGCCTCGGTGGGACCGTCAATCTGCAGCGCCCCCAGGGGACTGTCCACGGTGTACCGGTACGCACTGCCCAGGTAGGTGCGGATGGTGACCTGGCCGCTTAAGACTTCCGGCCCTTCGGGGACCAGTCGGATTTGGTTTGGGCGAATGGTCAAGACTTTGGCGGCGCCGTCGGTGGCGACGTTGACCCGGACGGTCTGGTCGCCGACGCGGTAGGCGTGGTCGGCCACGGTGCCGTTCACCGGCAGGAAGTTCTCGAAGCCGATGAAGCGGGCGACGAACTCGGTCGCCGGGTGGTGGTAGATTTCTTCCGGGGCAGCATACTGCTCAATCTTGCCTTGGTTGAGGACGGCCACTTTGTCAGAAATGGCGAAACATTCCTCCTGGTCGTGGGTGACGAAGATCGTGGTGGTGTGCAGCTGGAGCTGCAGGCGGCGGATTTCTTCCCGCATGCTGACCCGCAGCTTGGCGTCCAAGTTGCTCAACGGTTCGTCCAGCAAGAGCAGGCGGGGATCGACGACCAGCGCCCGGGCTAGGGCCACCCGCTGCTGCTGGCCGCCGGAGAGTTCCTGGGGATAGCGCTCGGCCAAGTCGTTCAGGCCGGTGGTGGCCAGCATGGCCGTGACCCGCTGGGTTGTTTCGGCCTTGCTGATCCGCTGCCGCTTCAAGCCGTACGCCACGTTGGCGAAGACGGTGAGGTGGGGGAAGAGGGCGTAACTCTGGAAGACCATGCTCAGGCCGCGCTTGTAGACAGGCACTCGGCTGATATCGTCGTCGTCCACCTTGATTGTGCCGCTGGTCTGCTGGAGCAGGCCGGCGATGATTCGCAGGGTGGTGGTCTTGCCGCTGCCGGAAGGGCCCAGCAGGGAAACAAGCTGACCGTCGGCGACGGCCAGGGATAAGTCGTGCAGTACCGGATCGCCGTGGCCGTACGTCATGGCTAAGTTTTCTAACGTCAATCGGGCCAAAATCAAATACCTCCTATGCGTTCGTGCCGGTCGTGGTCAAAGCGCCCACGCCGAGCAGTCGTTCCATTAAAATCATCAAGGCCGCCGTGAAGAGCATCAGCAGGACAGACAGGGCCGAGACGGTGGGGTCGTAGTTGTTCTGCAAGTAGTTCAGGATCGCTGTCGGCAGCATGTTCTGACTGGGCCCGTTCAGGAACAGCGAGATGGGAATGTTGTTGAACGAGTTGATGAAGCAGAGCATGAAGGCGGCGACGATGCTGGTGCGGATGTTGGGCAGCACGATGGTGAAGAACGCGTGGGGCCGGCTGGTGCCCAGCGTCCAGGCAGCCTCCTCGATGTGCGGGTCCAGGTGCAGCATACTGCTGGTCACCAATCGGATGACGTAGGGCAGGCACAGCAGCAAGTGGCCGATGAGCAGGCTGGGCCACAGCGGCAGGCGCCAGGAGATGACCAGTGTTTGGTACAGGGCGAAGCCGATGACGATCTCCGGGATCAGGGTCGGGCTGAGAAAGAGGGTCTGGAACCAGCCCTGCTTCGGAATATTGAAGCGGGTCAGGGCGTAGACCGCCGGCACCCCGATGAGCAGGGCCAGCAGACTGGCCAGCAAGGCGATCGTCAGGCTGGACTGGAAGCCGCTGACGAAGGCCGGCTGGGTCCAGATGTTGGCGTACCAGGCCAGGGTGAAACCCTTAATGGGAAACGAAATGGTCGCTTCGGTGCCAAAGGATGTAACGACCACGATGCCCAAGGGCAGGATAAGCAGGGCCAACACGATGACCCCGATGATTTGGAGGACGCGGTTATGCCGATCAAGCATGCTGCACCCGCCGATCCAGCCGCCCGGTGTACCACCGGAGCAGGCCCAAAACCAGGAGAGACAAGCCAATCAAGACGATGGCGACGACACTGGCCGTCGTCCAGTTCCCCAGGGTCATGGCCTGCTGGTAAATCAGCGTGGACATGACCAGGTGGCGGTTACCGCCCAGCAACTGAGGGGTGGTGTAGGCCGTCATCGCTCCGGCGAAGACCAGGATGGCCCCGGTGAGGATGGCCGGCGCCATTTGGGGCAGGATGATCTCCCGCAGCACAGTGAAGGGCCGGGACCCCAGGACGGCGGCGGCTTCCTCAATCTCCGGATTCAAGCCGTTGGCGCTATCCACCAGGGTGGTAATCATGATCGGCAGGAAGAGATAGACCGAGCCGATGACGATGGCACTGTCGGTGTACAGCAGGGTCAGCGGGGCACTGATCAGATGCAGCCCCTGCAGCAGGTTGTTCAGCACCCCGTTCTTGCCCAGGATAATGATCCAGGCGAAGTTCCGCACCACGGCATTCGTCAAGATGGGAAAGAGAATGATGACAGAAAGCACCTGGCGCCACGCCGTGGTCTGGCGGCTGATCCACAGTGCGGTGGGCAAGCCCAGGAGAACGGTCACGAGGGTCGTGATGACGGCGATCGTCAATGTTCGGAATATGACTTGCAGGTCGTAATGGCTTTGCAGAAACTGACTGTAAAGGGCGATCGGGTTTGCCCCGCTGGTGACCGTGGGAATGGCGATTTGCAACAAGGGGAAGAGGGCAAAGACGAGAATTCCTAACGTTGCCGGGATCAGCAAGAAGAACCGGTTGGCTTTTGACATGAGGCATCCTTTCTGTAAACACGACGGTTTAAAGATGATGTGTTTAGGGTACCACGAAAAAGCGAACAATAAAAGGACAAATTGCATTAGATATTCGCTTAATGTTCGGGAATTGCCGTTTTCTTCTCAACTCAATCGGTTGGCTGGTGTAAGCATTGTTCTTGGAGCTTTTGACTGGTCCATGCGATAATTGGGCTAGGTAAGCGCTGTCACCAAAATTGCGAGCACAACTCGCGGGAGGACAATTATGAAACATTTCAACCATTGGCGCATCACCGCCGTGGGTGCCTTGTTGCTGGCCGGTGTCTGCCTATCGGCGGGTCAAGCCAGCGCGGCTGACGATGCCCCGCTCACCAAAGCGGCCGCCGCCCCCATTGAGGCCGTGGCCCAGAGCGCGATGACGCAGAGGCAGGTGATTCACTATCTGGCGAAGCAAGAAGGGATCTCGCTTGCACAAGCCAAGAGCAAACTGTTACCGTCCGTTTCAGTCAAGGCACGTCCTAAAAAGGCCGCTGCGTCCTATGCCGTCGTCCGCGTGGCCCTGATGAATGCATCTCCCGCACGCTCTCCCCAACACTATGACGCCGGGACCGTCTATTTCTATTGCACGACCAGCGAAAGCGGACTGTTCCGCGGTATCAAAATGATCAATTACACCAGCTATTCAGCCGGCCGGTTGAATTTCGTCGGCCAACTCAATTACATGCTGATCGATCCCAACATCATTCACCTCACCTTGAATGGGGCGATTCAGCGACCGGCCGCCGTGACGGTTTCACACCCGCAACGCATCAGTTTAGGCCAGGCGGCAGCAATCACGATTGGGATGGCCCGTACCACCGCGTTTGTCGACAATCTGTTTGTTGATACCAATTACACGTTCTGACAATGAGGACGCAGAGTTTACCCAAGTAAGTAGCGACTATGGTAACTGTGAAAATCCACCGAAACAAGCGCAGGTCACATTCACTTTATTTGCACTCACACATTCGGGGTGCCCGGCACTTGCTCACTAGTGCCTTTTTATTGTTTTACAGCGTCGCTAGTGCTATTCGTCATATAAATAAAGCGGTTTCGGTATGCTGCAAACCGCGACTTTTTTGAATGAATCACTGCGAGAACGCAACCAGGCCCTTCAACATCACCGACGGTGTGCTGAAGAGCCTGGTTGTTTTTATTTACCAACGAAACAGGGATTCCACGCAAAAGAGGTTGTGAAAAAGTGTCCTGCGCTGCGTGTAACGATTATTGGGGCGCGGCCTGCCGGATTGCCCCCACAAACCAGTCCGTAAATGCGGCTGCGTCCACCGCCGTGGCCACATCCGCGTTCGCCGGCAAATGCAGCCGGTCGGCCAGATCGACCAGGGTGGCACCGGCGGTATAAGTGCCCGTCCGCTCGATGGTCACGTGGGTGCGGGCCAGGGTGAACAGGTCCGGTCGGCACAGCAGGCCCACGGCGAGGGCATCGTAGATCTTCAGGCCCGTCTGCACACTGCCCCCGCGGTAGTGGGTAAATAGATGGTAGAACATGTCTCCGACGGTGCCGAGCTGACGAATCTGGGCGGTCACGTTGGGCATAATTTTGGCCTGGTTCCCGACTTCCAGCGGGGCCATCTTGATGGGGACGCCAGCGCTGAAGACGATGGCCGCGGCCTCCGGATCGGCGGCCATGTTGAACTCGGAGAGCACGCCGTAGTTGCCCCGGCCCAGGGCACCGCCCATCAGCACAATTCGACCAATCTGTTCCCGGTCCCCGGGGTATTGGTGCAGGTACAGCGCCACGTCGGTCAACGGGCCGATGGCGACGATCGTCACGGGGGCGGCGGCGTTTGCCACCACGTCGTGCATGGCCGCCGCGGCCGAGACTGTCGTGTCCACCGGTACGGTGGGCACTGGGAAATCGTACCCAGCCATGCCGCTGGTGCCGTGGATGTCGCCGGCGTTGATAGGCACCCGCAATAGCGGTCGGTCGCTGCCGGGGACGATGCGTACAGCGCGGTGCAGGAGGGTGAGGAGCTTTCTAACGTTGTCCGTGGTGTGGGCCAGGCTGACGTTGCCAGCGGTGGGACAGATGAGCTGGACGTCAAGGTCCGGCGCCCCCAGAGCGATGCTAATGGCGACGGCGTCGTCGATGCCGGGGTCGGTGCTGATGATAACGGGGATGGACATGGGATACTCCTTTCTCGCTTAATAATCGATGATGATGGTCTGTTCGGTGGTGATGGCCTGGTTAGGCAGAGTCACGGTAATGCCGGTGCGCGGGGCGATCGCCGCCAGGGGCCACTCGCTCAGCTCGCCCAAGGCCCAGTTGGCCCCGGTGGGATTAGGCTGGAGCGCCTCCCGCAGCTTCGTGGGCCGGCCGCCGGCGGTCACTTGGACCGTGTGAGGGCGGGCGTTCGTGGCCACTTGCAGGATGAAGGCCGGGTTCTGATCCTGACCGGTATAGGTGCCCTGGGTGGCGCCCACCGTGATGATCATGCGCCGGCCGTCGTCGGTGGCCCGGATGCGGGTCGTGGCGGACTGACCGTCTTGGTAAGCCAAAGTGGCCCCGTCATCACTGTACACGGCGGTCTCACTGGGCTGCGGACCGGGGAAGTAAGTGAGGATCCGGGTGTCGTGGGGATAGGTGCCGGGGGTGAGATGGACCGGGACCCGGGGCAGAAGGGCTCCCGTGCGCACGAAGATCGGTGTTTGGGCCAAGGGTGCCGGGTAGTCGGCCAGTGTCTGACCGCCGTTGTAGCGCCGACCGGTGAAGATGTCGGTCCAGGAGCTGTGGGGATCGGGCAGGTACAGGTGGGGCACCTGAGCGCTGCCGTCTTTCTGCAACCGGTAAGGGCCGGTCACGGGGGCAATCAGCAGGTCGTCCCCCAGCAGGAATTCGGTATCCGTGTCGCTGCCGTAAGTGTAAGCGTCCGGTTCCGCCCAGAACAGCGGCCGCACGATGGGCGCGCCGGTCTCCCGGGCCGTGTGGGCCAGCGTATAGAGATAAGGCATCAGGGTGGTCTTGAATTGCAGATACGCGCGGTTGATGTCCACGTAAGGCTTGCCGAAGACCAGGCCCATGTTCTTCGGCTGGGTACCCCAGCCGTCCATATTCAGCTGGATCGGCGTGAAGCTCTTCCACTGCAGGTCCCGGGTCTGGATCAGCGGGTCGCTGCCGCCGTAGATGCCGTCGATGTCGCTGCCCACGTTGGGGTTGCCGGACAGGCCGGTGCTCAGGTAGGTGGCGATGTGGCTGCGAATATTCTCCCAGTCGTCGCCGCCCTGGTCACCGCTCCAGATGCTGGTGTAACGCTGGCTGCCGGCCCAGCCGTCGAGGCTCATGATGAACGGACGGCGGCCCTGGCCATACTTGGTCATGGCGGCCGCGGCGTCAGCGGTGGCGTGGAGGCCGAAGGTATAACCTTCGCCGACCCAGGCTACGTCGGTCTTCACCGCGGCGACGCCGGCGGTGCCCACTTCTTTTTCAATGTCCCGCTCGCCCTTCTGGGGGTGCTCCGGGTCATCGGGGTGCAGCTTCTCCTGGGTCCACAAGCCCACCGCGACACCGGCATCATTGGCATAGGCCGTGAAGCGGTGCAGGTTGGCCAAGTCGCCGGCCAGGCTGTCCGTTTGGCCGTAACCCGCGCCGTAACCGTCGTTAGGCAGGAACCAGCCGATGGGCAGCTGATTTTGCAGGTACCGGTCCAGGACCGCTCGGGCAGAAAACTGGGCACTGGCGCCTTCGCCGTTCAGAGACTCGTGCACGGCCCCGCTGGGGTTGCCGTCCGCATCGTGCTCGGTAAAGTGCACCGGGGCCGCCCCGTTGTTGGGCACCAGCTTTTGCCCGTTGACCGTGATCGTGCCGGCGCGGTAGCCGGTATTGAAGGTTTTCTCACTGATCGGCTGGTATTCCTTATACCATTGATTGTCGGGGAAGAGGATGGCGCCGACCGATTCTTTGGTTACCGGCAGCCAGTAGTCCCGGTTGTAGGCGTTCAGGTGGGCGGGGTAGAAACTGAAGCGGGGCGCGAGCAGCGGCTTACCGGTGAGTTCGTGGTAGCCGTGGATCAGCCGCGCCGGGTCGGGGGCGAGGATGATGTAGAGATCCATGACTGGGTCCTCGTGGCTGATCATGACGCCCCGGGCCGGGGTACTGAAGTCGTAATGGCCAGGGGTGAAGGTGTTGACCAAGACACCGTAACCGGCGGTGGACCAGAAGAAAGGCACCGGGGAGGCGACGCCGCCGGCGGTCCAGACGTTGGTGTTGGCAATGGTCACCCGCTGGCCGCGCAGGGCGCTGCGGCCGTTCTGGGTGCCGCCGCCGAAGAAGTATTCGTCCGGCGAAAAGCTGAACCGGGCCAGCCAGCCCTGTTCGTCATATTCCCAGGTGGGCATGCGCAGCGTGGTGATGGGGCCGTGGGGGCCGCTGATCACCAAGCTGCCGTCGGCCTTGCGCCAATCCGCCTGGTAGGGGTCGGCGGTGGTCAGCGTATACTGATCGTGTTCGATCACGATGGGCGTCTCGGCCGTTTGCCCGCTGCCGCCGGTGGCCACGGTTTGGTCATTGTTTTTGTCGACGGCCACAGCGGCGGGGACCGTCGGGTGGGTCGGGAACTGATCAGTCTGGCTGACTTGCACCCGCAGGATGTGGTCGTTCACCCAACTGAGGCGGCCGTGGAGATGACTGGTGGCCACCGTTAATACACCGTCGTGATACGTTTCTTGCTGAATGGCCTGGGGATCTTGGACCATGCTGAATTCCTCCTTCTGGTGCCGCCCCGAGTGAGTATGACACACCTCTCCAAACTCCGTGCCAAAGCTCCGCAAGCTCCGGCAAAACGGGCTGGAACGTGGTGGGCACGGCT
>NZ_KI271590.1:45217-72542 GCF_000469325.1 Schleiferilactobacillus shenzhenensis LY-73
TGCATTCAGAAAACAAGGCTCTGTCAAACGTCATCGGCGGCAGTGTCTTGCCCTTATTATCACATAAGGCAGAAAAAATGGTACCGGTCACGCGCAAAAAGCTGGGCAGAACGGTCCCCAATTTTAGTAAAACATGGTAGGATAGTTGTATTATCAACGATGTGAGGGCTTTCGCCCCATAGAAAGCAGGAAAAAGCAAACGACAACCATTAAGGATATTGCCAAGAAAGCTGGGGTGTCGATTTCGACCGTCTCCCGCATCTTGAACTTCGACCATACGCTCTCGGTCACGGATGCCACCCGGGCGCGGGTGCTGCACGTGGCGGAAGAAATGGAGTACAAGCCGCGGCGGAAAAAGGTGCCCAAGGCGACCAAAAAGATCGCGGTCATCCAGTGGCACAGCGAAAAGCAGGAACTCAACGACCTGTATTACTTGCAGATTCAATACGCCATTGAGAACACTGTCCAAGGGGACGGCGGGGCACTGCAATACGTGACCACGGAGAACTTCCAGGACACCGTGAACAGCACCTTCAGCGGCATCATTGCCCTGGGCAAGTACGATGCTCTGGAGATGCAGGACATTGCGGCCAAGAAGCTGCCGGTGGTGTATGTTGGCCAAAACGCCTTGGCCGACGGGTTTGACAGTGTGACTAGCGACTACGTCAGTCCCGTCAAATGGATCATCGACCATTACCAGGCCGCGGGCATCAGCGACATCGGCTTGATCGTCGGTCAAGAATCGTCCAGTATCGGCCACCAGGCCATCAAAGACACGCGGCTCCAAGCCTTCGAGACCTTCGGCGCGGCGGCGGGCGTCTACGACCGCGACCGGATCTTCATCGGGGCCTTCACCCCGGAATCCGGCTATGAACTGATGAATGCGGCCATCAAGCAGCTGGGCGATCAATTGCCCCATGGCTTCATCGTCGGTAACGACGCCATGGCCGTGGGGGTCATCCGGGCGCTCAACGAACACAATCTGGCCATCCCCGGCCGGGTCAGCCTGATCAGCTTTAATGATGTGGCGGTGGCGAAGTACACCAGTCCCCGGTTGTCCACCATCCACGCCTACACTGATTTAATGGGCGCCGGTGCCGTGGAACTGCTCCACGACCGGATGGCCGATCCCCAGCGGGTGCCCCGGCAGTTGAATTACGGGACGAAACTGATTCTGCGGGAAAGCAGCAAGTAACCTCGGCCGCCAGTGGGCGGCTGTTTGTTTACTAAAATTAATTTGGGAGACTTTTACTAATTAGTTACCCGTCACACCGCCCAATTTAGGCACAATGCACGAAAAACCCGACGCCATTTGGCAACTTTCCATTGCGTATTTTACTAAAAACCGTATCATAGGAATGAAAGCGATTTATACGATGGAGGTAACGGCCTGATGGAAAAAGAAATGTTGTATCCCGTGATCAATGCCTGCCGCACGGAGCAAAAACTGGATGGCATGTGGCAGTTCAAATTCGATGCGCTGGGCGTGGGCGGCCATGAACATTGGCCGGCGGGTCTGCCCCAAGCCCAAGAGATCCCTGTCCCGGCAAGTTTTAACGACTTTTTTACCGATAAGGACAGTCGGGAATACACGGGGGACTTCTGGTATGCCCGCCATTTCTTTGTTCCGGCGGCCGCTCAGGGCCGCTTTGTCGGCTTACGGTTTGACGCGGTCACCCACCGGGCCGCAATCTATGTGAACGGGCAGCTGATTCGCCGGCACGAAGGCGGTTTTCTCCCCTTCGTTGCTGACGTCACTGCCGCCGTGCATTACGGCGCCGACAACCTGGTGGTCGTCCAGGGCAATAACGAATTGTCCCGGGAAGCCCTGCCGGCCGGCGACACCGTCACGTTGAAGAACGGGAAGAAAATGGCCCGGCCGTTCTTTGATTTCTACAATTATTCGGGCATCAACCGCTCCGTGCACCTGCTCACACTGCCCCAGCAGCGGATCACGGATTATACCGTGAATACGACGCTGACCGGGGACGCTGCCCAGGTGGCGTACACCGTGGCGACCACCGTTCCTGGCACTGTGACCGTCACGTTGACGGATGCGGCGGGCACCGTGGTCGCCCAGGGCGAGGGTGCTGAAGGCACGCTGACGGTGGCCCAGCCCCATCTCTGGCAGGTGCGGGCTGCTTACCTGTATACCCTGACCATCCAGCTGCAAGCGGCCGGCCAGCTGGTCGATGAATACCAAGACAGTATCGGGCTGCGCACCATTGCCATCCGCGGCCATCAGATCTTGGTCAACGGGCAGCCGGTCTATCTCAAAGGCTTCGGCCGTCACGAAGATTCGCCGTTTGCCGGCCGGGGGTTCGACCAGAACGTGGAGGCCAAAGACGTGGCCCTGATGGCATGGACCGGCGCCAATTCGTTTCGGACCGCCCACTACCCCTATGCTGAAGAGGTGTACCAAATGGCCGACCGGGCCGGCTTTCTGGTGATTGACGAGGTCCCTGCGGTGGGCTTCAAGATGGCCGCCGCGTCCTTCTTGGGCGGCCTGGATCAATCGTTCTTCGGCGGTGACTGGATCAAGCCGCTGTACACCAAGCATCTCGACCAGATCACCGACATGATCCGGCGGGACAAGAACCACCCGGCGGTGCTGGCCTGGAGCCTGCTGAATGAGCCGGATACCTGCGATGACCGCTCGGTGCCGTACTTCAAGCAGCTGTTCGCGGATACCGCCGCGCTGGATCCCCAGCGGCGGCCGCGGACGTTTACCTTGAGCGAAGACGATACGATCACCACCTCCAAGGACCTGCAATTCCCGGATTTCTACCTGCTGAACCGTTATCCCGGCTGGTACCACTATGCCGGTTACGCGCTGTCCGACGGGGAAGCTGCGCTGCGGGCGGAACTGGATCAATGGGCCAGCAGCGGCATCGATAAACCCATCGTCTTCTCTGAGTTCGGTGCCGACACCGAAGCCGGGCTGCACAAGCTGCCCAGCGTCATGTGGAGCGAAGAATACCAGGTCGAGGTCCTGCAGATGTTCAGCCGGGTCTTCGACAGCTATCCCTTCATCCGCGGCGAACAAGTATGGAACTTTGCCGATTTTCAGACGGTCGAAGGGACCATGCGGGTCAACGGCAACAAGAAGGGTATCTTCACCCGCGACCGGCAGCCCAAGGCGGCGGCGTTTTACTACCGTCAGCGCTGGCTGGCCCTGCCCCTGAATTTCAAGAATGACTAAGACAGAAAAGCTGGGCGGCAGCCCGGCTTTTTCGCGTGCGGCCGCGTCCGCACGCAGGCACACACCTTCAGAAAGGACGATCACATGACCACCACCCAGTTCACAATCAATGGCAGCGACATTCATACCGACCAAGGGGACGCCAACACCTTCAAGGGCTTTGGCTACCTCAACTGCAACAATTCCTCCCGCCTGCTGCTGGACTACAAGTGGGAACACCCGGAGGCCTACCAGGCGCTCCTCCAGATCCTCTTCGGCGGCCCGCACCCTGTGATGCGGATGCTCAAAGTGGAACTGGGGGCCGACGCCAATACCTCATCCGGCACCGAACCCAGCCCGAAGCGCAGTGCAAGTGCGCCCGCCGATGTCCGCCGGGGCGTCGGTTTCCAGCTCATCGCTGATGCCAAAAAGATCCAGCCCGATTTGATGACGTCGATTTTGCGCTGGGCCGAACCAGGCTGGTTGAAGGCGGCGTGGCGCAGTGTCCGGACGGACGACCCGGATCGTCGAGTGCCGGCCCAGGCGTATGAGACGATGTATCAATATTACAAACAAACTATCATCGCCGCCTGGCAGACCTATGGCTATCTCTTCGACTATATCGATCCGGACCGGAACGAGACCCGCCACCCCATGGTGACGTTCATCAAATGGTTTGCCGAACGCCTGCGCAACGACCATGACGGCTTTCCTGCCGGTTTTCCCGTGGCCCGATACAACGCGATTAAGCTCATTGCGGCGGACCAAAACACCGATACCGATTTTGGCGACATGATGCTCGCTGACTCGGCCTTGCGGGCTGCGGTGCCGGCAGTGGGCTACCATTACCGCACCAGCGACGGCACCGACCAGCCCTTCACCCAACTGGCCGACACGTACCACAATGAAGTGTGGTACAGCGAAGGGGTCGGGCCCATGACCGCTGGCCGCCTGCGCCAGCAGGATACGCGCGGCATCGGTATTGGCGGCACCCAGAGCAGTCTGGACATTGCCAACCGGCTGATCAAGAGCTACGCCCAGTCCCGCCGGTCGCTGTATATTTTCCAGCCGGCGCTGGCCGGGTTCTATCCCGGCGTCCGCTATGCTCATAAGGAGCTGATCGTGGCCCAGACCCCCTGGTCCGGGTACTACCGGGTGGACAATATCGGTCTGCAGGTAATGAAGCACTTCAGCGACTTCGCCGTGGCCGGCTGGAATGTCCAGACCCAGGGTCAGAGCTGGCGTTACATCGCCAGTGCCACTGCGTCTCAAGCCGAGGGGACAGAAAACCTCAGCCAGCCCCTGGGGGCGCCGAGTTACATGACCCTGGCGGCACCGGACGGCAGCGATGTCTCCACGGTGTTCGTCAATGACTCAGATGAAGCCCAAGTGTACACCGTTACCTTGGCTGATCTGCCCGCCGCCCAGAAGCCTTTCTATTTGTGGGAAACCCGGGGCGCGGAGACCGCCGGGGAAGCTTATGATGCCCACGTGAAACAATGCCGGGGCACCGTGGCCGTGGCCAACGGCCAATACACCGTGACGATCCAGGCCCATAGTGTCGTCACGGTGACGACCCTGGACCGGCGCGCTGATCAGGCCGTGGTGTACCACCGGCTGACGGCGGCCGCGGCCGATACGCCGTTGGACGAAGACCCGCACCACGGTGTGCTCTTCCAAGACGACTATTCTTATGCCGAGATGCCCGCCGATTACCTGGTTCAGCGGGGCGGAGCACCGCGCTACACGACTGACTTAGGCGGTGCCTTCGAAGTCGAGAAGGGCGCCTTGGTGCAGCAGGTCACCGAAGCCGAACGGGCCTTAGACTGGGAATACTCCTGCCCGCCCAACTTCACTATCGGTGATGACCGGTGGGAGAACTACAGCGTCCGCCTGGGCTTCACCTTTGATTTGGCCACCCGGCAGAACTCTACAGCCGGCAACTACGTGGCGCTGGGTATTCGGGAGCAGAATGACTTCGACGGCGCTGTCCAAGCGGCCCCTTATGGTATTCGGCTCGAACCGGACGGCCACTATCTCTTCTGGGACCAAGGTCGCACCGTGCAGCAGCACTGGCAGGCAGACTTCGACCCGACCCAGGACCACGAGCTGCAGCTCACGGCAGCCAACAACTTGATCACCGTGCAGCTGGACGGTCACGAGATCGTCCGCTACCTGGCTGGTGATTACCCGGCCCTGAGCGGCCGCGTGAAGGTTGGCACGGGGTATTACCGGACGGCTTACCATTACCTGATCGTCAGCCGCGTGCCCGGTTACCAGACGATGAGCCAGACCCGCTGGGACGACTTGGATCCGCGCCTGGTATTCGTCGGCGATTGGCACCGGGAAGCCAACCAGAACAGCAAGAACTGGGAACGGTCGCTGTCCTGGGCCGCGGCCAACGCTGACCATCCCGCCAGCCTGCAGTTCAGCTTCACGGGCACGGGTTTCGTCCTGATCGGCGGCGGTAATCTCCCTGACTGCCGCTTGAACGTATACGCGGACGGGGTGCTGGTCCGCCCGCTGGCGGCGCCGCTCAGGGTGGCCGAGAAGCAGCCGAACCTGATCCTGGCCGGCCTGCCCAGCGGCCAGCACGAAGTGACCGTCGAAGTCGCCCAGGGCACCTATACCCTGGACGCGGTGGAATTCATTACGGAGGCAGAGAATACGCATGACTGATCCATTATTTAACGCCCAATTACCGCAGAATCCGTTACGCAGCCGCCAGGACATCCTGGCTGCGCTGCTCGGTCTGCTCACCCCGGCGATGCGGGTGATGCTGGCAGAAAACCGGCCCGGCCGGTTCAAGCTGAGCCATTCCGGCGCCGTCTACACGGAAGACCGCACCGAGATTGAAGGCTTCATGCGCCTGCTCTGGGGCTTGGGGCCGCTGTTCACGGACCCGGACCAGATCACGGCGCACCTCGACTGGTGGGAGTTTACGACGACCAGTATCGTCCGCTGTACCGACCCGGATTCTCCGGATTATTGGGGGCAGGGGCCGCTCACGGATTACGATCAGCTCTTCGTGGAGATGGGTGCTTTGACTGCTTTTCTCTTCGAAACCCAGACGGCCTTCTGGGACCACTTGGCAGCCGCGGACCAGCAGCACATCCTCACTTGGCTGGACCAGATCAACCACCACGTGATTCCCAAGACGAACTGGCTCTTGTTCCGAGCCTTGGTCAACGGCTGGTTCGTCCACGTCGGCCAACCGGACCACCAGGCGTTCATCGACGCCGACCTGGCCGTCACTAATTCCCACTACCTAGGCCACGGCTGGTCCTATGACGGTTATCCTGACCAGATCGACAACTACATTCCCTTCGCCTACCAATTCTTCACGCTGCTGTTCGTCCAGTTCACCGGTGATACCAGTGAGGAAGCCGCACTGCTCAAGACCCGGGCGACCGCCTTCGTCAAGAGTTATGCCAATTGGTTCGCGGCTGACGGCGCGGCCCTGCCCTTTGGCCGCAGCCTCGATTACCGCTTTGCCCAAGCCGCCTTCTGGGCCGCCTGTGCCTTTGCCCACGTCGAGATGCCGGCCGGCTATACCCTGGCCGACGCCAAGCACCTGCTCCTGAACAACCTGCGCTGGTGGTTCCGCCAGGATATGTTCCAGAGCGACGGCCTGCTGCCGGTGGGCTACGCCTACCCCAACATGAACTTCGCCGAGGGTTATAACGCGCCGGCGTCCGCTTACTGGGCGCTGAAGACGTTCATCTTCCTCGCGCTGCCGGCGAGCGATCCTTTCTGGACTACGCGCGAAGCCGAGGACTTTCAGTTTGAAGAGAGAAAGGCCCAGCCCGAACCGCGCATGCTGATCGTTCATTCTAAGACTGGCCAAGAAGTCCAAGCCTTTACCGCCGGCCAGCACACCTTCGAGCACGCCCACGGCGCGGCTAAGTACGAAAAGTATGTGTACTCGACGTCCTTCGCTTTTTCCACCCCCAAGGGGACGACCCTGCTGAAGCAGGGGGCCTTCGACAGTACCCTGGCCGTCAGCGAGAGCGAGCACTTCTGGCGCACGGCCTTCGGGTATGAGGACTACGCCATCCACGCGGATTACGTCTATTCCCGGTGGCAGCCTTGGCCGGACGTGACCATCGCCAACTTCGTCGTCCCAGCGATGCCCTGGCACGTGCGGGTGCACCGGATCACCACCGGCCGGGCACTGCACCTGGCCGAAGGCGGCTTCTCGGCCCCCGACAGCGGCACGCCGGATGAACAGGAACTGGCGGCGGATATTCCCAACAGCACGTTCTACCAGACCCGGGTCGGTATCAGCGGCCTGGTGGGCATCAGCGGCGGCCTGACGGTGGCGCTGTCCACCCCGGAACCGAACACGAACATCGACTTCCCCAAGACCCGCTTACCGCTGGCCACCGGTATTGTTCAGCCGGGCACGACGACCCTCGTCACCCTGGTCCTGGGCGACCGGGAGCTGGAGAGCCTCCATGCCGGCCAAGTGCGGGTGCCGCTGGTGGCCCTTCACGGGCAAGACTTGACGATTGGTACAGACCACGTCACACTGGCCGAACTGTGAGATACTAGAGGGGTATTGAGAAAGGGGACTACCATGAAAATTGCCTTGATTGCCCATGATGCTAAAAAGCCGGAGATCGTCCGCATTGCCACGGCCTACGAAGAGATCCTCCGCCAGCACGAGCTGTATGCCACCGGCCATACCGGCCAAGTGATCCATGACGCGACCGGTCTCCAGATCCACCAGTTCAACTCCGGACCGCTGGGCGGCGACCAGCAGGTGGGGGCGCTGATTTCTGAAAATCAAATGGACCTGGTCATCTTCCTGCGTGACCCGCTCACCGCGCAGCCCCACGAACCCGATGTCAACGCCTTGTTGCGGCTGGCGGACGTGTACGATGTGCCCATCGCCACCAATGCCGGCACGGCGGAAGTGCTGCTGCGTGGCCTGCAAGCCGGCTTCCTGGACTTCCGCAACCTCTTGCGGGGGAAGGAAGACAAGCATGCCTGACCGGCCCACGGCGATGCTGGCCCAGGTGCTGGCGTTGGCAGAGAAAGATACCAACGTCCAAGCGGTGGGCGTCGAAGGCTCGCTGAACGACCCAGCAAAGCCGGTGGATGCTTGGCAGGATCTGGACGTCACCCTGTTCGTCAAGACCACGGCGCCGGATCGAGCGAGTGCTTACCTGGCCCTGTTCGGCACCCCGACCATCGTGCGCCACTTCCATGAAAAAGATCTCTGGGGAAATGATGGGACTTACTGGGAGACCTTCCTCACCCGCTACCCCGGGACGCAGCGCATGGACCTGAAGATGGCCCCGACCGCGGCCATCGCGGCGTACTTAGCGGCCGACCGCCTGAACGCCATCGTCTGGCGCCGGGACCAAGGCCGTATCACCCCGCGGCCCACAGATGCCAGCAGTTTCTACTTAGACCCGCCGACCCAGGCCCAGCTGGCCGATCACTGCGCCGAACTGCTCTGGATCGCCGGCAACGTGGTCAAAGGCTTGGGCCGGGGCAACCTGCTCTATGCCGCCGGCCAATTCAGCGACTACCTGCGCCCGGAACTGCTCTTACTGCTATCCTGGCAGGTGACCTTGGAACGTCAGGGCCGATTCGACCCCGGCGTCAGCCATAAGGGACTGTGGGCGGCCCTGCCGCTGATGACCCGCAACCGGCTCATGGGGACGTATGACCTGCATGATGCCGCGGCGATCCGCTTGGCCCTGCGCCAGACGATCACGCTGTACACCGGGGCGGTCAGTGCCATTACCCGGCTGGGGGACCTGACCCCGCCGGTGGCACTGATCCCGGCGATGGCCCAGCTGCACCAGTGGCTGGACGAACCACTGCCGGATTAATCCGGACAAATTGAATCGCCTTTCTTAAATTGATACGGACAAGCTCTTGAATTGGGCCGGTCCATTCCGTACAATGGGCTTGTAACGTCCATCATCTGTAAGGAGTGAAATTCTGAATGTTAGATAAGTTAAAGACTGCCGTCTACGACGCCAACATGCGTCTGCCGAAGCTGCAATTGGTTACCTTCACTTGGGGCAATGTCTCCGGTATCGACCGGGACAAGGGCCTGTTCGTCATCAAGCCCTCCGGTGTGGATTACGGCGACTTGAAGCCCAGCGATATGGTCGTCGTGGACCTGAACGGCAAGGTCGTTGAAGGCAACATGAATCCGTCCAGCGACACCCCCACCCACACGGTGCTGTACAATGCCTTCCCGAAGATCGGCGGCATCGTGCACACCCACAGTGAGATGGCCGTCGCCTTCGCCAGTGCCCGGCTGGATATTCCCGCCGTCAACACGACGCACGCCGATACTTTCTACAACGACATTCCGGTCACGGAGCCGCTGACCAAGGAAGAGATCGAGAGTGCCTACGAGGAGAACACCGGCAAGGTCATCGTCAAGACGTTCCAAGACCGCGGGCTGGACTATGACGCCACCCCCGGCTGCCTGGTCGGCCAGCACGGTCCCTTCACCTGGGGCGCGACGCCGGACAAGGCCGTCTACAACGCCAAGGTGCTGGAAGTCTGCGCGAACATTGCTTACCACGCCGAGATGCTGACGCACAAGGACATCCACGTGCCCCAGTACCTGCTGGACAAGCACTACTACCGGAAGCACGGCGCTAATGCCTATTACGGCCAGAATAATCCCGACTCTAAGAACCACGCTGCCCGGGAAGACAAGTAGTTTTTCATTGTAACGAGAAAGGCCAGTCGCATTTGCGGCTGGCCTTTTACTAACTATCGGCAGATCATGATTTGCGGTGGGCATGACGAACCTCGAGGAGCGATGTGATTGTCAGAAATAAGACAAACCAAAAGGCGTCAGCGATGACGTCACGGTGCCAGAGGTACTCGACTGTGATACCGATGAGGCTCAACCCGATCGCGTCGAGAACCACGATCAGATAAGGATGGTCTTTCCTGAAGCGGAAATAGTTTGCCCACATGCCGGTCACCCTCCTGAATTTGCATCCAGTATGGGTGCGGTCTGGGCATTAGTCAACGGTAATGCTTGGCCGCGGATAGCTCAAAGAATGTGTCCCGCTGCCCACGGAGAGCGGTCCTTGGGGTGTCGTCACGACCGCCTCGGCGTTCATCGGCACCGTCAAATCCAGAATCGCGGTGCGGCCCTCTTCGTGGTAGTTCAGCGTAATCAAGCCTTGACTCGTCGGGGTGGTCAGGGCGAAGCGGGTGCCCGGGGTCACTTGGACGTGGACGCCGACGCGGTAGCCGCCGGCTTGGAGCGGGCGGATGCCGGCCAGTCCTTGGACGATGGTCAGCCCCGGCGCGGCGCCCCACGGGTGGGACATCGTGAGGTTCGGCTTGTGCGTGTTGCTCCAGGCTTCCGGTGTGATGGTCGCCTGGAGACGATGCAGGATCGCAGCGAAGGTCTTCGCCCCGGCCTGGTCGTCGGGATTATTCAGCAGCTGTTTGGCCAGCGCCCCGTACCCGTGGTCAATGAGACCGCGGAGAATGAAGTAGATGAAATAGATGCTGCCGAAGAAATGGCCTGCGTTGTAAACGATGCGGGCCATTTGTTTGGTCATCGCCGGGCCGCTGGTCACGTCGTAGGCCAGGGCATAGGCGGTGGCGTGCTTGGCGTGGTGGGCGTTGACGGTCCCGTCCGCTTGCAGGCTGTCATAGAAGGCCTCGGCGGTGGGGTCCCAGAGGCGGGTGAGTAAGGCTTTCTTCACTAACAGCGCCCGGTTCTCATACATGGCGGCGTCTTCCCGGTGGCCCAGCAGGGCAGCAATCTTCGCCATGGTGCGGTAAGCGCCGACGTAGATGGCGTTGAAGGCGGTGTTATAGGTGCCGACCACGTAGCCGTCCCGTTCCCGCTCGGGCCAGTCGATCAGGCCGGTGCCGCGGACCAGGTGCAGGGCGGGGTCGTAGTTATCGCTGTTGTCCGGCCCGCGGTGCAGCTTGGCCTGCAGGACTGGGTAGCGCTTGGCCAGAAGAGCACTGTCACCGGTGTACAGGTAATCCCACCAGGCCATCTCCACGTTGAACAGCTTGTAATCCTCCGGCCAGGTGGGGTGGTCCAGGAGATAGTCCACGGAATAGCGGGCCAGAGCCGCATTGCGGGAGACGGCGTAACTGGTCAAACCGTTGACCAGCAGGTCGCCCTCGTAAGCGCGCCGTTCCCGGGCCTGGGAATCGACGAAGAGGTCTTGGTTCGTGGCTGCGATCGTGTAGCGGGACAGTTCATAGGCCGCGTTGAGCAGCGGCTGGTTGCTGTGGAAGCGGCCGTCTTGGGCTGGGAAGGGCTGCTGAATCTGCCAGCCGGCAATTGCCAGCGGTGCGATGGTCCCCGTGAAGCCGCGCAGTTCAATGTAGCGGAAGTTCTTCATTTCGGCAGTGAGAAAGTGGTTCTTCCCCTTGACCAGGCGCCACTGACTGATGTAATCAGGGCCGGCCGCGAGGTGGTGGCGGACATGACCGGCCGCCGTCAGCTGCTCGCCTTGCCAGACGACCACTCGCTGGGCGGCGGGACTGGTCAGTTTCACGGCCAAGCCGCCGATGATCTCCCGGCCCAGATCGATCAGCCAGTCGTCCGGGGCCAGCTGTGTGACCTTGGTCCGGTTCGTGACCAGCTGGCGGATACTGTTCTCGGCGCCATAGGGCTGGATTGCTTCGTTCTCTGCCACGACGGCCGGTCGGGTGACCACAGCCTCTGGCCAGTCCTTAGCCGTCCCTTGCCACCATTTCTTCGGGTAGTGGGCCATGTCGATATTTTCAGCGGGCATGGCAAAGTAGCCGGTGCGCAGCCGGGTGCCGTCATCCCCGAAGGCGGCGGTGCCGTCCAGGGCTGTCCAATCCGGCCCGGTCACCGCCAGGGTGGTGCTGCCGCCGGTCTTCCGGTAGCCGATCAGCTCAGCATGGACGCTGGGCTGGGCATCCGCCGCGGTCGCCAGCAAAGCGATATGGTTCTCGGCCTGCACCTGGGTGGTGATGTCGTATGTATTGTAATGGTAGGTGCGCTGGCCGCTCCCGTTGGTGTTCTCCTGGGGCCGGGCCGGCCCGAAGCCCACCGATTGGCCGTTGAAGAAGATGTCCACGTTCTGGCTGAGCAGCGTGTCCGCCCCCCGGCTGGCCAGACGCAGGACGACTTTGGTATAGTCTTCCGGCGTTAATGTGATTACCGGGCTTTGCAGAAAGGCGAAGGCGTTGGTACTGGGCAGGCTGTCCGGAGCAGCGGCCCCGGGTGCGGCCCAGATGCCCGGCACCGACCAGTGGGGCAGGGCAGTGAGAAAAGCGGCCGGAGCACTCCAGGCGGACTTTTCTTTCTGCGTATTCTTGATCCGCACCTGCCAGGTGTACAAGGCCCCCGGGGTGAGCAGCGGGCCCAGCTCCGGCCAGGCGACACCGGTATTATGGTGGCCGGTTAGCCAGGGCGTGGCCGCGAGCGGGTCCGCTTGGCCATTAGCGAATACCCGCAGCTGATAAGCGGTCTGGCGGTCGTCGGCCCGGTCGCTTTGGTCCCACCAGCTGAAGCGCAGCGCCCCGGTGACGTTACTGGGGAAAGACTGTAAGTTGACCCGTAAATTAGTTGTCGAAAGTCCCATGCGAATTCCTCCTTTATTGGTTCGCCTCCCATTATACCGAAACTGCTGTATCAGTTGTAGCGGTTTCACCGATTATGGTAGCATGAGAAAGATTAACCGTGTATGATAAGGGACATCATATGGCAGAAAGATGGGATACGGGATGGGTAAATTCTTGAAATTATTGTTCGTGGTCATCGTGATGATGCTGGCACTGCCGCTCATTGGAGTAGCGGCCGCCGCGGCGGTGCTGATCGGGTTAGGCGGAGCGGGCCTGGCGATTATGCTGACGGTGGTGCTGTTCGTGCCTTTTCTGATCATTATTCCCTTAGTCGTCCTGATCAGTATCCTCTGGGTCAGCCGCCGGCGGGAGGGTACCGTCAAGATCCGGATTCGCGACGACGCCGGGACGGCCGAGTATGCGGTGCAGATGACCATCGATCTGGGTCATTGGCTCAAGCGCGGCTGGCATGAGTATCGGGCTCAGAAACGGGCTGGTCGGGGCGAGACCATGGAGACGGTGGCGGAAGAGTTGATGATGACCGAGGTCAAACCGGAGATTGCCGCGGCGGTCGCGAAACAGTATTCGGCAGCAGACGGGGCGCGGGTGCTGGCCCTGACCAGCACCGACCAGATCGACATCGACTTTAAAGGCGGCCATTTTCGCCACCACGATTAACGCTCGCCCGCCGTTGATTGGATTGTGCCGGGGCACCGTTAAAAATTGCCACATTTCACAAACCGCGTTATGCTGAGGGACGGAGTTGAATCCGATTTCATCTAGAAAGAAGCAATCCCTTATGACTGATTCAGCATATACTCAGTTCACTAAAAATGATTTTGCCCAAAACGTCTTCGGCCGCCGGTCGATCCGCAAGTTTGTGCCTGATGTGAAAATCACCCGGGCGGAGATGCAGGAGATCCTCACCCAAGCCGGCCGTGCGCCGTCGTCGATGAACCTGCAGCCCTGGCGCTTCGTGGTGGTCGACAGTGCCGCCGGCAAGGTGCAGCTGCACGACATGGTGATGACCAACACCCCCCAGAACGACACCAGCAGCGCGATGATCATCGTCTTCGGCGTTCCGCACCCAGAACACGATGCGGCCAAGATCTACGATGCGGCCGTGGCGGCGGGGACGATGAGTCAGACGACCCACGACGAAGAGCTGGCGGAGATCAAGGATTACTATGAAAAAATGGACCCGGTCACGCGGGCCAAGGTCATCAGCCTGGATGCGGGGCTGGTGACGATGCAGCTGACGCTGATTGCCCGGGCCCACGGGTACGACACCTGCATCATCGGCGGCTTCAACGGCACCGCGGTACAGAAGGCCTTCGCCCCGCATCCTGACTTCGTCCCCGAAGCCATCGTTGCCATCGGTCAAGCGGCGGAGAACGGCTACGAGACCGTCCGGCTGCCGGTGGCGGAGACGACGACGTTCGCGTAACGCGTAATTTTCTGTTCGCTGGCCCGGGTGACTGCGGGTTGTGCAGATTGGGGGCAGGTTATGTTCTCACTCTGGACCCGGGTGACTACGGGCTCCGCAGATTTGGGCTGGAACGCTGTGGGCACGACTTTGAGCCAATGCAAAGTACGCATTGTCTCAAAGATCGGCCTTGATGTAAGCGGCAAAGCCACTAACATCAATTTCACAGCTGAGCCCAAATCTGCTCCGCCCTTCGTCACCCTACATTCTCGGTGGTCGGAAATGTCTCGCCCGTCACGAAAAACGGCAACCTCCACCGCGAGCGTAATAGCAGTCGTCGGAGTCACGAAGTTCAGGAGCCACTCCGGCGAATGTGTCCTGGCACCGAAGACCTTACGAATGGGCAAGATGTAGGCGATTTGAGCCCGGAGCCAGGGGGCGTCAGTGGTGAAATCGGGGGTGTGACATAACTCTCCAAAAAAAGGCTCAACCACGGGATCTTTCGGATTCCCCTGGTTGAGCTTTTCCTCTATAATATAAAAAAGAGTACCGGGCACAGACCCCGATACTCGTTAAAACACCCTCGAAAGGATGTCTCAAATGCAAACACATTATAACATGGATCAGCTTGTTTTGGACATAACCACAGCCTATGTCCCCGCTCCCGATCACGTTGTCCACCATATCAATGACTTGGTCGAAGCGATGGACTACCAGGTGCTGTACCAGACTGGCCGGCCGCGAGAATTCGACCCCCGCGCCATGATGAAATTGGTCCTTTTCGCCTACCTGCGCGGAAACTTCAGCTGCCGGCGCATCGCCCAGTTCGCGGAAGAAAACATTAATGCCATGTGGCTGACCCAGGAACAGAAGCCTTCGTACCGGACGATTGCCCGCTTTGTGGTCTCCAACGAAGCCCAAGAGATTCTCCAATCGAGCCTGGACAGTATGGTCCAATTTCTCAAAGCCCATGGCCTGATCGATGACGTTTCTTTCATCGACGGCACAAAGATCTTGGCCAACGCTAACAAGTATTCGTTCGTTTGGAATAAGAACACGATTCGGTACGACGAGCTGAACCGCACTCAGGCGGAAAAACTGATTGCGGAAATCAAGCAAGCCGAGGCGGAAGCCTTCGCGGCGAACCAAGTCTTTGACTACGACCACACGGATGAGATCGTCGCCCGGTTGGAAAATCGCAAAGAGGAACTGAACGTCGAGGTTGAAGCCACCAAGAAGGTTTCCCCGAATCCGGCAAGGCAGAAACGCCGGGCAAATCAGGGCCGGCTGGGCAAGATGAAGCGGATCAAGGAAAAACGTGACCGTCACATCCAAGAAAAAGAGATTCTTGGTGAGCGCAACAGCTACTCAAAGACGGACCATGATGCGACCTTCATGCACGTCAAAGAAGATCCCATGGGTGGTGAGGCGAAACCGGCCTACAACCTGCAAATCGCCACCAGTAATCAATTCGTGACAGGCTATGCCATCTTCCAAAATCCTTCGGACATCCGAACTCTGGTTCCTTTTATCCGTGATCTCGCAGCCCATGACGCTCTTGGCCACACCATCGTGGCAGATGCCGGTTACGGATCGGAAATAGGGTACCGTACGATTGAAGATGAATTCGAGGGCCACACTGCGCTGATTCCTTACGGGACGATGCTCAAAGAAAATAGTCGTAAGTGGCGCTCAGACGACAGTAAGGTCATGAACTGGGCGTATCACGAACTGGATGACTATTACGAGGATCCCCGAGGCGTACGGTTCAATTTCCATCGGTACGTCAAGCAAGTCGATGCCTACGGAGACGAGCGGCAGTTCAAGGAGTACCAGGCCGAAGACAAGGATGAAAACGGCAAGACCATTCCCGCCGCTCTGACCAAAGGCGGCCGCCGTCGTCAAATCAAAGTCAATCCTTCCTGGGAATACTTCAAAGCCCAGATGCGCGAACGACTTTCAGAACCGAAAAATGCCATGATTTACGCTCAGCGACAGATTGACGCAGAAACGGTATTCGGGAACCTGAAGGCCTATTTAGGGTTCAAAAGGTTCACGGTGAGGGGCATCAAGAAGGTCAAAAATCAAATAGGCTTCGCCTTAATGGCATTGAATATGAAGAAGATGGCCGAAGTGAGGAGGTCATCTTCTTTTATATTCGAAATCCAAGGGCAAAAAAGTGGCCAAGTTCGGAAATCGCGTCGATTTTCGAACTTGGCCATCATTTTCGAGGGGTTTTGTCACGCCCCCGAGGCCGGTCTTGAAGACTTTTAGCGGGCTTTGCTAAAAGGCTTCAAGCCGTGCCCACCACGTTCCACGCCCCCCTGGCGGAGGGCTTAAATCGCCGGGTTTCGCGAATAATATTCCTGTTTACGGCAAAGCCGGGACGGCCATTCTGTCCCGGCTTTTCTTGTCCATTAGCCCTAATTTAGGCATGGCTAACAAAATGTTTCAATGCAGTTAAATTTCTGATATACTGAAGGTGACAAAACCAAGCAAAGGACTGATGCTCATGCTCGAGATCACTGACCTGACCGTAGGGTACAGCACCACCCCCATCATTGAACGCCTCACCGTCGCCCTCGCCGACGGGCGGCTGACGGGGGTCATCGGGGCGAACGGCGCAGGTAAATCCACACTCCTCAAAACCATCGTCGGCCTGATTCCTGTCCGTTCCGGCCGCATTCTGTACCACGACCGACCGATTCGGGAGAACCAGCGCCAGATCGGCTACGTCGCCCAGCACGCGGCGATTGATACCACCTTTCCCATCACCGTCCGGGAGACCGTGCTGCTGGGCGCATACCCCCGGCTGGGCTGGGGGCGGCAGCCCAGCCGCCAAGACCGCCTGGATGCCGAAGACGCTTTGGCGGCGGTGGAACTGACTGATTTAGGAGAGCGGCCCTTGACGGCGCTCTCCGGCGGGCAGCGCCAGCGGGTCTATATCGCCCGGGCGATTTTGCAAGACGCCCCGCTGGTCTTGCTGGATGAACCGTTCGCCGGCATCGACGTACATTCCGAAGCCGTCATCATGGCGATTCTCCGCCAGTGGCGGGCCGCCGGGAAGACGGTGCTGGTCGTGCACCATGACTTGAACAAGGTCCGGCAATACTTTGACGACCTGCTTATCCTGGCGCCCGGCCGCGGTGTAATCGATCACGGCCAGGTGAATCAAGTTTTCACCCCGGCGAATATCGCGCAGGCTTTCTCCCCGGATATGGAGAGTCTCTTCAATGCACCGGAAACGGAGGTGGCCCAATGATGGCTAGTATTCAGGCGTTCTTCACCGGCCTTGGGCAATACCAGTTTCTCCAGATGGCGCTGATCAGCGCTGTACTGGTGGGCATCATGGCCGGCGTGCTGGGCAGCTTCATCATCTTGAAGGGCATGTCCCTGATGGGTGACGCCCTGTCCCACGCGGTCCTGCCCGGGGTCGCCACTTCTTACATGCTGGGTATCCCGATGATCCTCGGTGCCGGAATCTTCGGCTTGCTGGCAGCGCTGCTCATCGGTTATGCCAGCCGCAAGAGCCCGCTGAAGAACGACACGGTCATCGGCATCGTCTTCTCCGCCTTCTTCGCCTTGGGTTATATCCTGATCGCGGGGTTAGAAAGTACGACGAACCTCCACCATATCCTGTTCGGCAACGTGCTGGCAGTGAGCCGCACCGACGTCTGGACGACTCTGGTGGTGTTCAACCTGGTTATTCTGGCTGTGGTGTTCTTTTTCAAAGAGCTGCAGATCAGCACTTTCGATCCCAACTTTGCCCGCTCCTATGGGCTGCCCACTGGCGTGATCCATTACGGGCTGATGACGGCTTTGACCGTAGTCACCGTGGTGGCCTTGCAGAGTGTGGGCATTATCCTGATCGTGGCCATGCTGGTGACGCCGGCCGCGACCGCCTACTTATGGACCCACCGGCTGCAGCCCATGCTTTGGCTGGCCGGGGCCCTGGGCGGGCTGTCCGCCTTCATCGGCCTATTCCTCAGTTACACGTGGAACTGGGCGTCGGGACCGGCCATTGTACTCACTGCCGCGGTGTTCTTCGTCATTTCCTTCCTGGCAGCGCCCAAGCGGCGGGCTTGGCGTGGGGAAGGAGCGGTGGCTGATGCGTGAGACTATGCGCCGCGTGGCGCTGACTCTGTTGGGGCTGCTGGCCATTTCTGCCCTGACCGTCTGGGTGATTCAGCGGCCGGCCCAGGCTGATCAGGGGGCCGGGGATAAGCTCAGCCTCGTGGCCACCAATTCCATTCTGGCGGATATGACCGCCCAGGTCCTGGGCGACCGGGGCACCGTCCGCAGCATCGTGCCCCGGGGCCAGGATCCTCACGAATACGAGGCTCGGCCGGAGGACGTGGCGGCGGTCGCGGATGCTGACCTGATCATCGCCAACGGCTTCAATCTGGAAGCCGGCTGGCTGACGAAGCTGCGCCGCACCGCCAAGCGCGACGCCGCCAGCGTGATCACGGCGACGGCCGCTGTGCCGGTCTACCCCTTGGCCAACGGCGAGCCCGACCCGCATGCCTGGCTGGACTTGAGCAACGGCATCCGTTACGTCGCGACCATCCGGGATGCCTTGATTGAAAAGGATCCCGCCCATGCCGCCGGCTACCGCACCCGCGCTGCGGCGTACACGCAGCGGCTGGCCGCCTTAGATAATGAAGCCAAGACGACCATGGCCACCATTCCGGCCGACCGCCGCATCCTCGTCACCACCGAAGGCGCCTTCCGCTACTTCGCCCGCGCCTATGGTCTGGAGACCTTGTCCGTCTGGCAGATCAACTCCGAGCAGCAAGCGACGCCCACCCAGATGCGCACCGTGATGGATGCGGTGAGAAAGCGCCGGCCGCCCGTGCTCTTCCGTGAAAGCAGCCTGCCGGCCAAGACGATGGAGCAAGTCAGCCAGGAGACGGACACCCCCATCGCCGCCGTGCTGTACACCGATTCCTTGGCGAAGAAAGGGGTCGCGGGGGACACGTATTACGATATGGTCAAGTGGAACTTGGACCAAGTGGTAGCGGGTTTGAAATAATAATGGCACACGGATACCTTCCACATTTTTTGGAGGGTATTTTTGCGTTCCCAGTTGAGTACGTTGAATAAAGGCAACAGGTCAAAACAATTTGAAAAAAGTTGAGGCCGGCACATCAGCCTTCATCAACACATTTGTCTTCATCGGCGTGATTGTATTGTTGACGCCGATTGGTGGCCCTGTTTAACGTGGTAAATTAACACTATCGAACGGCGCAATTGGTTAGCAGGGAAACCCGTTCAAATTGAGATTCTGGAAGGAGCGGTTGATCATGATTCGGGTAACGAACAATAGCCAGGTGGACAAAGATGATGCCCCGCAACAAGCACCTGGTTTTCATGTTGAATGGCACCTGCGCCGTCAGCGGGGGCGCAGTGCTTTGAAACAACTCGCACAGCATAACACACTCAGTCACTTGCAAGTGATGACCGGAACGTTGCTTTTGGTCGCGGGTGTAGTGGCATCAATTGCCGCTCCCCTCGTCATCCGGATCATCATCGATGGATACAAGAACGGGGTCGATGGTGCCCTTGTCGGCTGGGCAATCGGTCTCATGGTGGCGTCAGCAGGACTGACAGCCATGGGGAATTATTTTTTCTCTCTTGCGGGGCTTACACTGACCCGGCTGATGCAGAACAAAACGTACGCTACGCTGTTAGAGAAACCAGTTTCATTTTTCGACAGCCATCCGTCAGGACAGTTGGCGGGACGATTGGTCAACAATCTTTCGCTGATTAAGGAATATTTCTCCGGCGGTTATCCTAATCTGGTTAACGGCAGCGTGATGGTCGTCGGGACAGCAATAGTGCTCTTTTACTTGAACTGGCTGCTCACACTGATGGTCCTCATTACTCTTCCAATTTTTGGGATTGCCTTGGCAATGATTGGTCCCAGAGTTGTGCATCCGGTCGAGCAGTATCAAAACGAATTGAGCGATTACTCCGCGATGGCCACCGAGTCCTTTGCCAACATTCGGATGGTTAAAGCCAATGGCGCCGAGTCAACTTTCACCAAGAATGCCGAAGAGGAGACCAAAAGTCTCAACCGCATCGGGAGAAGAATGGCTAAAGTACTGGCCTTCGTGCAACCTATTATGTCTACCCTGTTGCTGGGAATTATTGCTCTGATCTTCGCCGTCGGGGGGTATATGATCGCCCATGGTCAGATGACGAATGGGACGTTGGTGTCATTTATTCTGTTTGCCTTTCAGATTGCGGGGCCCGTCAGCAACTTTTCGTCGTATATCCAAACCCGTAAGGCCGCTGAGGGCGCAGCAGCAAGCTTGCAAGATCAGCTCAACAGTGTTGTCACCGAAAACAATGAAGGAAAATCCCTGGACGGAAAAGAAATTAGTCGCCAGCCACTCCAACTTAGTGACGTCACCCTACAGTATGCAGGAAATCGGGGTATTACAAAAGTGTCCTTGGTGTTACAGCCGCAACATCTGTATGCACTGGTCGGGCCAAGCGGCGCGGGCAAGTCAACATTAATGGGGATGATTGAACGCTTTTACGAACCAGATACTGGGAAAATTTGCTTGGGAGATCAACCTATTGCTCGTTATGCAATAAAGCAATGGCGAGCCCAAATTGCCTATGTTCCCCAAGTCAGTGAGATTACCAGCGGCACGTTCAAGAATTACTTGAAGATGGGCAATCCCACTGCTACCGACGAGCAACTCAACGCTGTTCTGCGCCGAGTGGACTTGGGTGAGTGGGTCAACGGGCTGCCGCAGGGGTTGGATTCCCCGCTCCACGAATATGGAAATAATATGTCGGGAGGGCAACGACAACGGCTCACGATTGCGCAGGCTTTATTGCGCGATGCCAATATTTACTTATTTGACGAAGTGACCGCCAATCTTGATGCTGATTCAGAGAATATTATTCGGGGCATCATGCATTCCTTGGCCCAAGATCACATGGTAGTTTCTGCTGCCCACCGGCTATCGAGTATTCGGGATGCAGATGAGGTCATTGTCTTAGAGGACGGTCGGGTCACTGGGGTTGGGACGCCGCAGTCACTGAGCAACACCAATGATACGTATGCCCGCTACTTGAAAGAGCAGACGCTATGACGAATACTGGGCGAATCAAAAGTGGGCGATTCGATGCCGTGATGAGGAGCGGCGTGATGTGGATGGTATTTTCATTTGCATTACTTGTCTGCTACGTGATCACCGCGTTGTTCGGGCAAAAGTTGGCCAACGGATCTGTTGCCCATCTGCTGGACAGCAGTGCATACATTGGTGCCATATGGGCGACCCGGTGGGCAGCAAGAAAGGAAATACTTGGTAGCGAGCGTTCATCGGTTATAGAACGGGAATGGACTAAGCAGGGTTTAATACCGCCTTTATTCATCATCGGGCTCATCTCTGTACTTGGGTTAGTGTACGTTTTCCAAATTGTGATCAGTCCTGTGATTTACAGTGGGGTAGGGTACATCGCTGTGGCATGGGGAGAAGAGACCCTGTACCGTGGGTATATTATGAATTCCCTCACGGGTTCATTTTCCAAGACACGAGCAAATCTGATTCAAGCAGCAATGTTTGCCTTTCTTAGCCATGTAGGTGGTTTTGAGAACATGTTGTTCAACTTGATTGTCCGTTTTCCAATGGGATTGTTGCTTGGCTATATTGCCCAGAAAACCCATAGCTTGCGGGTACCAATGCTTATCCATTGGCTATATAACACGGGCTTAGACTTGCTCAGTATTTGAGAGGAGTTGCCAATATGATGAAGAACACTAAGGAAAAGCTTTTCTGTTTGCTCTTGTTGATAGGACTGGTGATTGACTTTGTTGTTCTCGTACAGACAATTACCAAAGAAAATCTGGTTGGCTTTCTGTTGTTGAATCTTGTGATTCCATTGCTGATTTGGAGTGCACTGACCGTTCTATTGGCAACGCACAGGTACAGAACTGAAGCCTTTCTAGCCAGCTCAACTGTATTCACTATCCTGTATCATGTGCTGACATTGCGTCTTCCACTCGGACCGATCATTCAGAAAGTTGCAGTTTTGAAAATCATCCACGTACAGACACAAGCCACATTCACTTCTGTTGTGATGACCTTCGTTTATGCATTTTTACTGATGCAGCTTTTGTATCAGGGGCGGCGAATGATGCGATTACAACGAGACGTGCTTATGTAAGACACGCGTAAGTTCACGTTACCGAAAGGAGGTGATTCCACAGGAAACAACAAAGAATACAGCGTGAACACCTGGGCGTAAAATAAACAGCGTACCTGAAGGTGTGTTTCACTATTGGGAGTGAACGACATTGAAAGGAAGTGATAGCAATGTTAACGAATGCGATGATTGCCGATATTCCACTGACTGTTACGCTCAACTTAGGAGTCATCAAGGTGAGCTACACGAACGGCTCTGGGCTTTAGGCTTTTGGGCACAGCGGAAGGTGGTGAAAACCATGTTGGTGAATTCAGCGATCGCAATGATTCCCTTGACTGTCACGGTGAACTTGGGTGTCATCAAGGTAAGTTACACAAATGGGTCAGGGCTTTAAGCTACTGTCGTTTTCTTGAGAGAATAGCGTGAGGATTCGAGGAGGTGAGTAATATGAATGGTTGGTT
The DNA here is from genome assembly GCF_000469325.1 of Schleiferilactobacillus shenzhenensis LY-73. Lineage (GTDB taxonomy): Bacteria > Bacillota > Bacilli > Lactobacillales > Lactobacillaceae > Schleiferilactobacillus > Schleiferilactobacillus shenzhenensis. The sequence continues at coordinate 68,007 of NZ_KI271590.1, forward strand.
CCTGATTACCGTACCAAAACTGACGATCACAATCAGCTTGGGAATCGTATCCGGCAGCTGGACCAGTGCCAGCGGCCGGTGGTAGAGAACTGTTGCCGTTACCTGGAATAGATCACGAAAGGAGGTGCTGAGTATGGGAATCGTTTACGGTGAGTGGCCGTGGGAACGCCGAGGCTTCTAAGCCACACGAGACGTATTCAAGTGTAGCTGCTATACGATTGACACCGAGGCGGGATGGTGATTGTAGGATCGTGACAAGTAGTACAACAGGAGAGCAACTCTGGCGCGAATATTTAGCTCATCGGTTGTCGTACCAGTCAATGGAAAATGTGTTGCTAGAGTACTATAACGGGAACATGCTCGATGAGCAGACGTATTCTTGGGTGTCCCAGAACTTCACAAAAGCTCTGGCGATTCTTCTAGAGGTTACTCGTGATGAAGCCTGACGTTTTTAAGCAACATCAGTTTCTGGAAAACCGCCGATGATGAAGATATGAGGCAGAATTTCAAAAGGGGATGTCTGTCGAAAATAATTGTGTACTAAACGTTAATACTGGAGAAGGGGGGGTAACCGATATGGCTTTACGAATGATCATCCGGTTGTGTAATTGTCGTAACACATCTGCTCAGTCAAAAAAACACCAACATGGTGTTGGACACCATATTGGGTTAGGACGTTGTCCACCATTCGAGGGTAGCGACGGCTTGTAACGGTAAAGACGGTTATTGGTGATTAACGAGCTCCTCAGTAGGGACACCGGTTAGCTCCTGCCACTGAGTAGATAACCGTTTGGCCAACTTATCTGAACCGAGATGACGCAACGTGTCAAGTGCCCACAACATTTCCTTGGAACCGTCTTCGGTTTGCCCAGAAACGTATTCGTAAGCCGCTTTTAGGCTTTGCAAATTAATGGAAAACATCATCATACTTCTGATTGTCGGATTTCTATCTAAATCGTGGAGTAGTACCTGCGCGTCATGGAGGTGCTGCAGTTCGATTTGACGCGCCAGTATGTTCAATAGCACTTCAGCGACTATGCGCGAATTGATACCAACTCTAATATACTCTTCTGTGTGTTTGATTAGAGCATGACTGACATGTGGCAACATGTCTGGCGGGATAAATGGAAGAATATACGTCAATACTTTTAAATCATAGTGAAGCCAATCCTCCGATTCAAAAAGATAGTCCAGTACTTGGCTGGTTTCATTATTAGGTAAAGATTGATCTTCAAAGGTTAATTTTACCGACCGGGCTACAATCAAATTAACTTTGTCGCTTTGTAACCCGCTTGACGTATATTTAGTACTTGCCTGCTGAATAAGCTTGTTAAGCGCTTCAACATTTCCAGTAGCGGCCGCTACTGACAAGCGATTAAAAAAAGCAGCACTTCCAGTCCACATATAACCATATGCTCTGTATAAAAACTCACTGACAGTAACATTCATCCGTTGCAGTAGTTGCAAGAGGTTATTAAAGCTGATACTAGTGCCGCCCCGTTCAAATTTTGAAAGGAACGATTTGGTTACAATATCTCCTGCGGCTTCGCTTAAGCTAAGATTTTTGTCAGTACGAAAATCTTTAAAGGTTTCTCCAATTGGTAATTCCATGATTTTCCTCCTCGTATGTTGTTGCTGGCAGGCCTTTGATGTCATCTGAGTCATGCGTGAATGGAGATCCAAAACGAAGGGAAGATACTAAGATGAAAAAGAGCAGAACTCGTCAAGTCATTAGCTTGTTACTTCTAGTATTACTGAGTGGTAGCTTAATTTGGTACGATGATTCAGACGGTCCAGCACCGACCAACGTCTACAGTTATCAGACAACTGAATAGAAAGTCATCATGCCCTTCGGCTGGCACTTCGAGGGGAGCAATGACTTGAATATTTTGGTGTCAATCAGTTGAGCCGGTGAAAGTCTGTTTCACTTAGTTGTACATTGGCCGCGGCCACGTTGTCTGCCAAGTGCGCCGGATTGCTGGTCCCAGGGATCGGCAGAATGTTCGGCGACCGCTTCAAGAGCCAGGCCAGGGCGATTTGCGCCGGGGAGACGCCGTATTTCTTAGCGATGCTCTCCAGCGGGCTGTCGGTGCCGGTGAGCTTGCCGGTGTTCAGCGGGAACCAAGGGACGAACGCCATGTGCTGGGCCTCGGCGTAGTCGACGATGTCGTCGTCGCTGTGGTTCGCGACGTTATACAGGTTCTCCACAGCGTCGATACGGGCGTACTTCTGGGCTTCCTTGAGCTGATCCAGGGTGACCTGGGATAGACCGATGTGCCGGATCTTGCCCTCGTCCTTGAGCTTTTGCAACTCGCCGACCTGGTCGGCCAGGGGCACATGGGCGTCGATGCGGTGCAGGAAGAGCAGGTCTTCATGGTCGATACCCAGGGTCATCAGGGACACCTCGACCTGCTGGCGCAGGTAGGCCGGCACGCCCAGCGGGATCCATTGGTTCGGCCCGATCCGGGTCTGGCCGACTTTGTCAGAAATGAACAGGGCGTCCCGGTTCGCGGCGCCCTGCAAGCCTGCGGCCAAGTAGCGGTCGGCAAACCAGGGGCCGTATGAATCGGCCGTGTCGAAGAAGTTGACACCCAAGTCGATGGCCTTGCGCACTACGCTGACGGCCCGGTCCGGGTCTGGATACGGCCCCCATACGCCTTTGCCAGTCAGCTGCATGGTACCGTAACCCAGCCGGTTCACAACAAAATCGTCATCAAAACGGTATTGGCCCGCGTTCTTTGCATTAATGTCTGCCACAGATGCCACTTCTTTCTATGTGTCTGTCATGATTTACTTTACATTAGTTAGTGTACCGCCTTGGAACGAATTTTGGAAGTTGTGACAGAAAACCCCTGAAACCGGTGTCTTGTTCCGTTACAATAGAAAGGTAAGCGATTAGAGAAAGGACAGATCAATTTGGCACAGTTTCCGGATGGTTTCTTATGGGGCGGCGCGACCGCTGCTAATCAATATGAAGGCGCGTGGAACGTCGACGGCAAGGGCGTCAGCACCGCGGACATGTTAACCGGGGGCGACGTGGATCACCCCCGCCACTTCACTAAAACACTCGAACCGAATACGTATTATCCTTCCCACACCGGCAGTGATTTTTACCACCACTGGGAAGAAGACCTGGATTACTTGCACCAGATGGGCTTCAAGACCTACCGCCTATCCATTGCCTGGACCCGGATCTTCCCCAATGGCGACGACGCAGAGCCGAACCGCAAGGGCTTGGCTTTCTACAAGAAAATCTTCGAACGGTGCCAGGAATACGGCATCGAGCCGCTGGTCACGATCTCCCACTATGAGGCCCCGTACCACCTGACCGAAGCCTATGGCGGCTGGCAGGACCGGCGGGTGATCGGGTTCTTCGTGAACTACGCCCAGACGCTGTTCCGGGAATACCGGGGGCTCGTGCACTATTGGCTGACGTTCAACGAGATCAACATGCTCCAGTCGCCGTTCGGGGCGTACATGGCCGGGGCGTTGCCGTTAGCGGACGGCGCGCCGTTGTCGGCGCCCGTGGGGGTCCAAGCCGGCGGCAACCAGCTGCAGGCCCAGTACCAGGCGCTGCACAACCAATTCGTCGCCAGTGCCCAAGCGGTTCAGATCGGCCATGCCGTTGATCCGGACAATATGATCGGCTGCATGATTGCAGCGGGGGTGGACTACCCCTTAACCGCCAAGCCGGAAGATACCTTCAAGGCGGACATGAGCAACAACATGCGCAACTACTTCTGCGGCGACGTCCAGGTCCGGGGCGAGTATCCGGCCTTCGCCAAGCGGTTCTTCGACGAGAACAATATCCAACTGGACATCACCGACGCCGATCGCCAGACACTGGCGCTGGGCACGGTGGATTTCTACAGCTTCAGCTATTACTCCTCCGGCGTCCAGACGACGACCAACGAAGGCGAAGCGGCCGAGGCCAACCAGACCAAGACCAACAAGAACCCCTACCTCAAGTACAACGACTGGGGCTGGGCGATGGATCCGCTGGGTCTGCGCATCACGCTGGACCGGATCTACGGTCGCTACAATATCCCGCTGATGGTCGTGGAGAACGGCCTGGGGGCCTTCGATAAGGTCGAGGCGGACGGCAGCATCAACGACGACTACCGCATCGCCTATCTGCAGGGCCACATTGCCGCCATGGGCGACGCCATCGCCGACGGGGTCGACCTCATCGGCTACACGACCTGGGGCTGCATCGACCTGGCCTCCGCTGGGACGGGCCAGATGGACAAGCGCTACGGTTTCGTCTACGTCAACCGCAACGACAAGCAGGAGGGCGACTACAGCCGCCACCCGAAGAAGAGTTTCTACTGGTACAAGAAGGTCATCGCCAGCAATGGCGCGGACCTGAGTAACGACTAACTGTATGGCGAGGTAAGCAAAGGCTGGCACATTATTCACTGCGGAGACCGGTGAATGATGTGTCAGCCTGTTTGTGTGGAAAGAAAGGGCCCCGGGACACGGCGATTTGGGCCCTCCGCCAGGGGGCGTGGAACGTGGTGGGCACGGCTTGAAGCC
>NZ_KI271590.1:72557-82514 GCF_000469325.1 Schleiferilactobacillus shenzhenensis LY-73
GCTTCAAGTCCGGCCTTGTTGTAAATGGTCAAAAACCGACCATTTACAACAATTTCACCACTGACGCCCCCTGGCTCCGGGCCCAAATCGCCTACACTCTAACCGATCGTAAAGTCTCCGCTGCCAGTACGTATTCGCGGGAGGTGCCGCCTGATTTTCATACTTCCAGGACTGCTGTAACGCTCGTGGGGAGGCTGCCAGAGTTTCGTGTCGAGTGGGACATTTCCAGTCACCCGGGTCAAGACCAGATAGTAATCAGTTTCCCAATCCACGTAAGTGAGATCGTCACGTCCTAGTTCAGATTAGAGTCCGTCATTGACTGTCCAGGTCAGCGTCGTGGTGTAGGGCTGGGCGGCGACGGCCTGCTTGGGCAGGGCTAGGTGGACGCCGTCGGCCGCCCATTGCAGGTTGGCGGAACCGTAGTCGGCGGTCTTGGCTAGGGTCAGGGTGTTACTCGTCCCGGTGCCCAAAGTCAGCGTCCCGCCGGTGAGTGTCGGGCTCGGCGTGGTACTCGTTGTCGGCGCAGTGAACGCCAAGGACGCTCCTGTCAGCGTTTGCCCGTCCGCTGTTTTGAACGGACCGCTGGCTTGCACGGTCACTTGCCAGCCGTCTGCGGTGGGGACACCGTCCTTGTGCGGCCGGTTATCGGCCACCTGGACCTGAGCCGCGTCGGACAACGGCCAAGTCTGATTGGTTTGGCTGATGGTTTGCGTCGTGTGCTGGCCAAAATCAAGTTTAGGCGGGGTGATCGTCAGATACTTGCTGTTCGTCGGCCGGTAAACATAGGCAATGGTCTGTTGCGGCGTCGCCCCTGTTTGACTCTGGAAGTAAAAGGTTGGTGCAGTGTCGCCGGCCGCGTGCCAGGTGCTGCCGGTACTGGTGTATTCATAGTAGCCGAGGTAGTCGTACCCGCTTAATGCCGTGGCCGGAGCGGTGATGGCGTCACCCAGCTGGCCGGTAACGGTCTTCGCCGGCGCACCGGTAATGTCGGTGGTTGGATGGCCGGTTTTGGCCGGATCCATCGTGGTGGCGTTCTTGTCTGTGACGTCCCAATAATGGAAGGCGGCGCTCGCTGTGGGGGCCTTGCTGCCATAGTAGGGGACGAAGTTGCCGTAATCCATTTCGGTGTAGTCGCTCACGACGAGTTCGGCGGTCGCCGTTTCTGTCTTGAGCGGTGCATCCAATACGTTCGGGACGTAGTAATAGGAACTGCTTACGGGATTGCCTGCGGTATCCTTGTTTTCTGGTGAAGCATCATAAACATAGGCGTCCTGAGCCAGGACGAGACCACCGGCATTGCTGGGAATACTTCCAGGATACAGCGTGGCGTTCATCGTGCCCTGATAGTGCAGCGTGAAAACCTGTTGGGCAGGTGTCCCGCGGGCGATGTCGCCAAACTTGATCTTGGTCCAGCCGTCAGCTTGGGTCGTCACATTGCTTGTTGGTTCTTTCAGCTGGAGCATGGCGGGCAGCTTATCCAGGGCAAAGGCATCCATCCAGGTACTGGGTCCACTGGCGGGATTGGTCAGCGTGGCCGTCACGCGCACGTCGCTGCCGGGCGTGAGGGTGGCGTTGCCGTCGCTGTCAGTGGTGACGTTATCATATTTGAAGGTGAGTTGCGGCAGATCGTTTTGGCGGCGATAGACATACGTGACCATTGTTAAGGCCGAATAATTATTGGTGTTGACGCTATAGAACCAGTTGTCAACGTCGCGGTCAAAGCCATTTTTCCGAGTATTATCCACCCGTTTAGTGACTTGATGACCGGTGCTGTCGTAGTACGTAAACAGAATATGCGACAGAATGCCTTGGAATTGGTTGTTTTTGTCTGTCGGCGTGGCTTGGACCGGGGCCTGGGTCTTGACCGTCCCCTTCGTGGTAATCGTCTGAGCGTCGGCAATGGAGGTGCCGTTCGTCGTTGTTTGGCGCACGACCAGTGTCGGGTTTTCTGGGGTGAAGGTACCGCCCAAGTGCTGAATAGCTTGCGTCGCGACGGATGTCCCGGTGGAACCGAGGACACTGAAAGCATAGTATTTTTTGCTTTGAATATTGGCTTGCTCAGCGGCCGTCAATGCCCGTTCCCACGTCATCGTCCGGCTGGTATCGGTGGGGTCGGTAATTTGCACTTTTAATTGGTGAAAGGTGGCATCGTAGGACATGGTCATGTTTTCCCATTGCCCGGCAAGCATATTGACTGAATTTGCTGCTTTACCGGTGAGCGGCGTCTGTTCGATACTATTGTCGCTGGCGGTATAAGACATGTACCCCGTGGCGTCGGTTTGGGTGAACATGCCGTAAGGCCCCCACTGACCGCCGAGATTGTCAACCGGGATGCCATCGACGGCGCTGCCGTCGACCCGATTATCCGCTGTGGCATAAGCGTCAGCGTTCATGGTGCCGCCGTTTTGGCCATTTTGGCGATGCTGCACGTCACCATAGAAGGTGTTTGCGAGCGGCCCAGAGAAACCATCGTTGTAATAAGAATCAAGTTTGAATCCCCAGGAATTCATCAGGTCCGCCGTCCCTAGGTTACCGCCGTTGTTGCCCACCGCGTGCAAACCCTGGTCGATGGTTTGGTCAGAGCTGATTTCACTATCTGGCCCAGTACCTGTCACCCCCGCATTATAGACAGGGTGCAGGGCAAAACCAATCCCATCCGCCATGATCCGGGGATTGCCGTTGTCGTCAAGAGCCGGTTGCGTTTTCACCTGCCAATGGAAGGTGAAGTCGTAATTCATGTCGATGCGCATATTCAACGTCACGGCCCCGACTTGGTTGTAACCGCCGCCATCATTGATATTGGTCAACGTGATGTTGCTCCAGTTACCGTCTGCATCTGAATCGATGACCGTGGAACCAGACGGACTGAAGAAGTCTTGAGATTGATTTGATCCAATCGTAATTTGGTTCTGAGAAGCGGCGCCCACCATCAGCCGCTGGGTTCCAATAATCGACTGGGTCAAAGCGGTACCGTTCCCGCCATCCGCGGCGGCCCGTACGGGTGCCGGCCACCAGGCCAGCAGAGCAATCGTTAAAAGGCTCAAAATACCCGCGATGATCGTGCGCCGCTGATGATACCGCCGCATAAAAATGTCAGAAGACAAGTTACCCCACATGAAAAAGCCTCCAATAAGACAACATCGGTTGCCAGTTTCCCCAGACCAGGCAGCGCTTACTGATATAATATAACTTGCATCAGTAATTATACCATTACATCGTAAAGTGGGAAAATTAAGGACCATGGATATTCCTGGACGCGCCGTCTGGCGAAAAGAAAAGGCCCGTTGCTGCGCCGACCTGATGAGTTGAAAATAGGCTTATCATCGCTTTGCAAACGCCAATAACATAAGGCAATCGGTACTGTTGATGGCCCGCCATCCCTTAGTTATCCGGCGCTGACGATAAATAATATAACACTGTAATTTTACATAGACCGCTTTGTAAATACGCTGATTGCCAGAGCCCCGGCACCGCTCTGGTGACTACCGCTGTCTGGGGGTGCACGACAATACAGTCAACGATGAGAAATTTCAGTGGGCCAGAAGAATCCCACCAAGAGGGCAGGCCTTGTCTTATTCGGCTTTTCAAAACGTCTGTTATTCTTTTCTTCCGCCGAAATGAGGATGGAAATGCGGGCATGAGCGTAGCATTAAGACCCAAAATCATGTAAACTCGTTACATATTCGCACTCTTGGAGGTTTTTTCATGTTTAAACGCTATAAGTCCGTCTCGCTGATCATTCGCATTTTGATTGGCATCGTCATCGGCGCCATCCTCGCGCTGGTGGTGCCTCAATGGGGCTTCATCAGTATTCTCGGGGATTTGTTCGTCGGTGCCCTGAAGGCCATTGCCCCCATCATGGTGTTCTTCATTATTATGTCCGCGCTGGCCCAGTACGAGGTCGGCAGTAAGAACCACTTCAGTACGGTGATCGTGCTTTACATGCTGGCCACCTTCATCGCTGCGCTAACCGCGGTGGCGGTGTCCTACCTATTCCCCGTGTCCATCGTCCTGCCCAAGGGGACCCATGTGACCGAGGCTATTCCCAAGGGCTTGGGGCCGATCATCCAAAATCTGTTGACGAACGCCGTCAGCAATCCCCTGAAGGCCATCGCCAATGCCAATTACCTGTCGATCCTTTTCTGGTCGCTGCTTTTCGGCACCACGCTGCGCCACACTGGTCCGACCATTCGCCATAGCGTAAAGGAAGTCGCCGACACGATTGCGGCAGTCGCCCAGTTCATCATTGAATTTGCGCCGTTCGGGATCGTTGGCCTGGTCTTTAACGCGGTGTCCCAGAGCGGTTTAGGCGGTGTGGTCCGCTACGGCCAGCTGGTCGTCCTGCTGGTGGGGACCATGGCCTTCGTTTACCTGGTCGTCTACGCTGGCATGACCTGGCTGATGACGGGTCAGAACCCGTACCCGCTGGTGTTTTGGACCCTGAAGGTGAGCGGCATCCCGGCGTTTTTCACCCGCTCGTCAGCCGTGAACATTCCCATTAACATGCAAGCCAGCAAAGACCTGGGACTGGACGAAAGTTCCTACTCCGTTTCTATCCCCCTGGGCGGGTCCGCCAACAGCGGCGGGGCCGCTGTGACCATCACTGTCCTGACACTGGCGGCGGCCCACACCCTGGGCATCAGTGTTTCCTTCCCCCTGGCTTTCATTCTCTGCCTGCTGACGGCGATTTCGGCCACCGGTGCCTCCGGCATTGCCGGCGGGTCGCTGCTGCTGATTCCCATGGCGGCCAGCCTGTTCGGCATCAGTAACGACATCGCCATCCAAGTAGTCGGCGTTGGTTTCATCATCGGTGTGATTCAAGACGCGGTTGAGACGGCCGTGAATTCCGCCAGCGACCTGCTGTTCACTGCTGTCGCCGAATACCACGACGAGAAAAAAGCCGGGCGGCCAGTGGACATCAAGGCGGCGGTCAAGGCAGCCAATGCCAAAGGCCGTTGATCCGCTCCAGCCGCCTTTTCCCCGCCCGGTTCTGTGCTAGAATTGAAGATGTATGATTGTTGATTTATTGGAGGAATGACTTGTGGCCAGTGGCCAGTTAGCACAGAATTTAATCATCATTTTGGTGACGTTCATCGCGGCGTTCTTCTTCGTCGCCGCAGAGTTCGCGTTGGTGCAAACCCGGCCTAGTCAGCTGGAAGACGCGATCAAGAAAAAGCAGGGCAACGCTAAGAAACTCAAGCGTGGTCTGCACATGGTCCAGAATCTGAATGAGTACCTGTCCACCACCCAGGTGGGTACGTCGCTCACCGGGATCCTGCTGGGCTGGATCGGGGAAGATACGCTGGAGACCATGTTCATTCAGTTCTTCGGCTGGTCCCACCTGGCCAGCGGCCATGTCGGCCAGATTCTGGGGGCCTTCATCGGCGTCCTAGTTCTGACCTACTTAGAAGTTGTTTTGACCGAAATCGTGCCCAAGAACATCAGTATCGATATGCCTTTGAAGATGCTCATGCGCTTGGTGACACCGCTGCACGTGTTCCACACGATCGCTTATCCCTTTGTCTGGCTGCTGAATACCTCAGCCGTGGGCATCGTGAAGATGATGGGCATGGCCCCGGCGGATGAAGAAAACCAGGTTTTCTCCCAGTCGGAGATCCTGCGCCTTTCTCAATCCGCCGTGCTCAGCGGACAGATGGACCAAAACGACGTGCTCTACATGCGCCGGGCTTTCGAACTCAACGACAAGGTGGCCAAGGACATCATGGTCGACCGGACCAGTCTGACGGTCATTGACGTCACCAGCACGGTCAAGGAAGCCTTGCGGGCTTACCTGGAAGAGGGGTATTCCCGCTTCCCGGTGGTCGCCGATAACGATAAGGACAAGATTCTGGGTTATGTCTACATCTACGACATCGTGCGCCAGGATCAAGTGGACGGCGACCTGCCGCTGTCCCGCATCCTGCGCTCAATTATTAGTGTGCCGGAGTCCATGCCGATCCATGACATTCTGACCCAGATGATTCAGAAGCAGACGCCCATCGTGGTCGTCGTCGACGAATACGGCGGCACCAGCGGGATCGTCACCGACAAGGATATCTATGAGGAGCTGTTCGGTACCGTCAAGGACGAGATCGACGATGTCTCCGATGAATACATCGTCAAGCAAGCTGACGGTACCTTCCGCGTCAGCGGCAAGACCACGCTGTACGACTTCGAGCGCTACTTCAAGACCGACGTGCCCGAGTTCAAGAGTTCCGACGTGATCACGGTCGCCGGCTACATCATCGACCACCATCCGAACCTGACCCAGAACCAGGAGCTGCACATCGCCAACTTCAAGTTCACCGTCACCGATATCGAGCACGGCTTCGTCAACTGGTTCACCGTAACACCGGACGCCCAGCCCGACGCCACGTCGGAAGCCGCGACGGAGAAGGTCGAAGATTTGGACGACAGCAAGCCCCACGAGCATCACTAGGTATGAGTGAGAAAAGAGACCGGCAGCAATTGCCGGTCTCTTTTTGTGGTGGTAATCGTCACTGTCAGCGGGCACTGGCGACGAACAAGACGAGCGCGGGCCAATAAAACAGCCAGGACCAGCCGGGGTCCGAACGGCCCACAGCGCCCAGGGCGACAACGACGTCGCAGAGAACGAAGGCGGTCACCCCCGCCCGCGCCAGCCAGGTCGCCTGCACCGAGGGCAATTCCCCGCGCCAGGTGACGACGGCGTCCGTGAGGAGCAGCCCGGCATACAGTCCGGCGGCCGGCAGCAGCCAGCCCAGCGCGCCGCTAAGCAGGGCGGTACCAGCCGCGAGTGCAGCCGCCGGCCAGACCGGACCGAAGCGGTGCAGGTAGCACCAGTGGACCGCCGCAAAGAGGCCGACCGCCAGCGGCACCCAGCGGCTCGTCGGAGCGAAGAGAAGGACCGCATCAGTGACTAAGGAGACAGTCATCCCCGCCGCCAGCCACCGCTGCTCGCGGCGCCGGCCCCGGGTCTGCCAGAGAAACCAAGCCGCTCCGGCAGCCAAGACCACGCAGGCGTAACGCGCTCCGTTAGCGGCGGCAGTATTAGTCATGAAAACGATGAAGAGCAGGGTCATGGCGGCCAGCCACGCCCACCAGCCAATTTTTCCCACGCGGCAGCGCTCCTTTCTTCCTGCTGCTTCTATTATACGGCGGTTGCGACGCTTCCCCCCGATGGCTTAAGATGAACTTGAATCGCCGCTTCGCTTCACAACATTGGCAGACGGAAAGGTGTTATGAATGACAAAAATTACATTAACTGTCCAGCCGGACACGCTGCTGCTGCAGGGCGCCCAGGGTGGAGAAAAGAGTATTCCCTTCAGTAACGATCGGGACATGACGGCCATTGGCCAGCAGCTGAACCGGGAATTGACGCAGATGGGGGCCACCGAGCTGCAGCTCCTGACGCCCAGCGTGTCCCAGTTCAGCGCTACGGTCATCAACTTGGGCGGGCGCCGGGTCGATCTGGCGACGCTGGTCACCGACCGGACCAATATTCCGGTCTACGGCAAGGAGAACGGCGTGACGAACGCCGCCGAAGCAGAAGAATTGGCCAGCCGGCACTTGACGTATTACGGCATTTACAGCGGCAAGAAGAATTACGGCCAAGAAGCGCTGCTGACGCTGGGTAACGGCTTCTTCGGCCTGCGCGGCGCGTACCTCAGTGTGGACGCCAGCGATGATAACTACCCCGGATTCTATGCGGCTGGGCTGTTCAACCAGCTGACCACCAAGGTGGCCGGCCATGACGTGGTCAACGAAGACCTGGTCAACCTGCCCAACGCCCAGTTCCTCCAAGTCAGTGTTGATGGCACGCCCATCGATCCCCAGAACGCCAAGATCGTTGATGCATACCGCGACCTGGACATGCAGAAGGGCCGCCTGACACTCGCTACGGTCATCGCCCTGGCGCCAGACAAGCACCTGGTCGTCCGGGCCGAGAAGGTCGTGGACATGAAGGAATGGCACCATTACGCAGTGCGCATGACCGTCACCCCGCTGGACTTCAGCGGCACCATCACGATCACCAGCAAGCTGGACGGCAGTGTCGTCAACAGCAATGTCGAACGCTACCGGGCCTTCAATTCCCGCCACTTTGACGTGCAGAAAATGGCCGCCCAAGGTGCCACGGCGACCATGCGGGCCGAAACCAAGACGTCCCACGTGGCCTTCGTGATCGCCACCAAGCTGGCCGGTGCGGACGAGTGGACCGGCACGACGAATGACGATGTGATTCGGCAAAAAGCGTCTCGGGATCTGACCAGCGGCCAGTCCTGGACGGTGACCAAGGACGTGGTGCTGTTCACCAGTCTGGAAAGTGCCGACCTGGACGCCCAGGCCCAAGCCCTGCTGCCGGTGGTTTCCTACGACACTGCGCGGGACAATGCCGCTGCAGAGTGGCGCAAGATTTGGCAGACATCGGATATTGAAATTGTTGGTGACGTGACCAGCCAGAAACTGGCCCGGCTGAATATTTTCCACGCCTACGTGTCCGCGTCGCCCATCGCTAATCCGCACCTGGACGCCTCAGTCGGCGCCCGGGGCTTGCACGGTGAAGCTTACCGGGGCCACGTTTTCTGGGACGAATTGTTCAATATTCCTTTCTACACCCAGCATTATCCGAAACTGGCGAAAGCCTTGCTGAAGTATCGCTACCGCCGGCTGCCGGCGGCCCGGGCGTATGCCCAGAGCGAGCATCATCAGGGCGCCATGTACCCGTGGCAATCGGCCATGTACGGGGACGAGCAGTCGCAGTTCGTCCACTTGAACCCAATCACCAACCAGTGGGATCCGGACAACTCCCGCCGCCAGCGCCATGTGTCCCTGGCCGTGGCCTACAATGTCTGGTACTACTACCACAACACGCAAGACGTTGTGTTCATGAAGGATTACGGCCTGGAGATGCTGCTCAGTATCGCCAAGTTCTGGCTGAGCATGGCCCAGTATAATGAGCAGACCGGCCGCTACGACATCAGCGGGGTCATGGGTCCGGATGAGTTCCACGAGGGCTATCCCGGTGAAGACAAGGGTGTCACGAATAATACGTACACCAACATCATGGTCGCCTGGCTCTTCGCCCAGCTGCAGAAGTTCCAAGCGGCGCTGCCCGAGGATCTGTGGGCCAACAGCGCTGCCAAGGCGGACTTCAGCGATACAGATTGGACGCAGCTGAACCAAGTCGAGACGAAGCTGGCGCTGGAAGTTTCCCCGGACGGGATCATTTCTCAATACCAGGGCTACTTCAAGCTGGCCACCATCGACCTGGACGCTTATCGCGCCAAGTACGGCAACATCTCCCGGATGGACCGGATCCTGAAGGCTGAGGGCAAGAGCCCCGACGCATACCAAGTCGCCAAGCAGGCCGATGCCTTGATGGCCTTCTGGAACCTGACGCCGGCAACGGTGGTCAGCGTGTTCAGCGACCTAGGCTACGACCTGCCCAAGGACTTCATGACCAAGAATTTGAAGTTCTGGCTGGCCCGCACCACCCACGGGTCTACCCTGTCTCGGGTGGTCTACAGTGAATTGGCGGCCCAAGATCAGAACGCGGATCTGTCCTGGCAGCTGTTCTCTGAGGCGTTGTCGTCTGATTATTACGACATTCAAGGCGGCACCACGGCCGAGGGGATTCACCTGGGCGTCATGGGCGCCACCGAGACGATCATCCAGCGGGACTACGCCGGTGTGGACGACCGCGGCGACGCGCTGACGATCACGCCGCATCTGCCGGCCAACTGGCAGTCGTTGCACTTCAAGCGGTTGTACAAGGGGGCCCAGCTGGACTTCGTCATCACTCCGGCCGCCGTCACCATCACCGCCGACCGCGACCTGACCGTGCGCGTGCAGGGCAAGCCTGTCCGCGTGCCGGCGAGCGAAGCGACCACGGTGAAGCTGGCGGACTAAAGGAGAAAGTTTCGCGGGACCCGGCGATTTGGGCCCTCCGGCTGGCTGGGCGTGGAACGCCGTGGGCAC
>NZ_KI271590.1:82677-96585 GCF_000469325.1 Schleiferilactobacillus shenzhenensis LY-73
TCAATGTAAAGTCTTTGGGGACAGCACATAATCGCCAGAGGCCGCCGGATTTCATACTTCCGTGGAGGAGGCTGTCGAGTTTTCGTATCGAGCGAGGCATCTCCAGTCTCCGAAAATGTAGGGTGACGGAGGGCGGAGCAGATTTGGGCTCAGCCATGAAATTGTTGTTAGCGGGCGCTCTTTGCCCGCTTACAACAAGGTCGAGCTTTAAGACCGCGTGTACTTTGCGCGGGCTTAAAGTCGGCCCATGGCGTTCCAGCCCAAATCTGCGGAGCCCGGAGTCACCCGGGCCACGGCGAGACACTAACCTGCCTCCCAATCTGCGGAGCCCGGCGTCACCCGGGCCAGCACCAGACAGTTGCCATTTTTTCCCAAACACAAGGCCCCGCCCGACATCGGTTGATGCCAGGCGGGGCCTTGTTTGGGTGCTGTCAGATCGTTGTCTCGTATGTTTCTTCCAGGTAGCGCTGGATGTAGCCCAGCACCGCGTCCTGGTTGTTGGTCTGATCCAGGACCACATCGGCAGTTTGCTTGACCTCGGGAATCGCGTTTTGGACCGCGACGCCGCAGCCGGCGTGGCGGAGCATTTCCAGGTCGTTGCCGTTGTCCCCGAAGGTCATCACGTCCACCGGCAGGAGGTGGCGGTTTTCTTCCAGCTTCATCAGCCCCGTTGCCTTGCTCACGTGGTCGGCGATGACGTCGATGCCGCCGCGGCCGGAGCTGGTGCCGCGTAAGCCGGGGAAGGCTTGGTTGAGGCGGTCCAGCTGGGGGGTGATGTCCTGGTTGGGCCAGGATAAAGCAACCTTGTAGATGGGCGCCTGGTGAACGATAGCGGTCAGGTCCGGCGGGATGACCAGACTGTCGTAGTAGTAGCGGGCCAGGGCCGCATCGTCGGGGGAGACCCGGTTCATGTAGGCGTGGTCGCGCCCCGAGAGAATGATTTGGGCACCGGCGAAGAACGGGTCGCTGGTCAGAGCGGCGAGGAGTTTTGTCAGGGTGGCGGCCGGCAGCAGGCTTTCGTAGATGATCCGGCCGCGGGCGACGACGACGGCGCCGTTTTCGGCCACGTAATCGATTTTGTCTTGAAGATCACCGAAGACGGTCCGCAGATGCTGGTACTGGTTGCCGCTGGCGGCGGCGAAGAACATGTCCCGGGGGGTCATGAAGGCCACCAGGCGGCGAAGCAAGGGAGCGTTGAAGGTCTTTTTATCCGTGAGCAGGGTGCCGTCCATATCGGCGGCGAAGAGCTGGTAAGTCATGAGGTCAATACACCTTTCTGCGTGCGATAGATTCCATCGACAATTATAACAAGTTGCCAAACGTTTTGGTTGACACCTTGTCTAGACAAGTGCTACCATAAAGTTGTCAAATAAAGTAAGCGTTTTAGACAGTCGTATTTTAAGTAGCGAGGTCAATCATGAACGACAACAAATACGAACTGATCTATCGCGATTTGGCAGGCAAAATCGCTGCGGGGACGTTTGCGGTGGGGGACTATTTACCCAGTGAAAATGTCCTGCGCCGGCAATACGATGTGTCGCGGGAAACGATTCGCAAAGCGTTGCTGGCACTTCTCAACGAGGGCAAGATTCAGAAGATCCACGGTAAGGGTTCCGTCGTCATTGGAACACGGCCGGCGTTGTCGTCACCGGAACTGAAAGGGTTTACCGAGATCGCCGCCAGTTTGGACGTGCCGACGAACAGTCGGCTGGTTGAAAATGACAGCGTCTCCGTCGATCCTGACCGGTTCTTCAGTAAAGAGGGACCAGTGGTGCGCTTCGGTACCAACCGGGCCCAACCGGCCATTCTCATCGGCCGCTTGCGTCAGATTCGGAATCAGCCGGTTTCATTGGATCGGGATTTCGTTTTAACGGACGTGGTGCCGACCTTGCCGCCGGACCTGGCGGAGACATCGCTTTACGGTCACGTGGAGCGGTCCGTTGCGCCCATCAGTTACGCCGAGCGGGAGATTACCATGGTCCCGGCCGATTGGGATGACCACCAATTTCTGGAAGTTCAGTTGGGCACCAGCGTCGTCGTGATCCGGCAAAAGGTCTACCTGACCGATACGCGGTTGGCGATTTTGTCCGAATCGCGTTTAGATCCGCAGCACTTTCATTACCGGGAGTTTGTCCGGCGGCATCTGTCGCCGTGACGGTCACTGTTGTAAGATGGAGATGTAACTACAGAAAGGGATGAACCGTATGTTCAAGAAATTATTCGGTCGGCACAAAGAAGCCGATAACCATGTTTACGCACCGGTCAATGGTACAGTGGTCCCGCTGAAAGAAGTGTCGGACCCCGTTTTCTCCAGCGGTGTGATGGGTGAAGGCTTTGGTGTCCAGCCGAGCGACGGCAATATCGTGGCACCAGTTGCCGGCACCGTGACCATGGTGGCGAACACCAAGCACGCCGTCGGCTTCACGATGGATAACGGCCTTGAAGTGCTCATTCATATGGGCGTCGATACCGTTGATTTGAAGGGCGCCCCTTTCACCATCTCTGTCAAGCCCCAGGACCAGGTCCGCGGCGGGCAAGCCATTGCCACCATGGATCTGGATCAAGTCAAGGCAGCCGGCCTCGATAACGTCATCATCGTCGTGATCACCAATAGTAAAGACAATCTGGACCAGCTGACTGTCGCTGATGGTGAGCACAGTGCCGGCGACGAGATCGGGACGGCGACCGCAAAGAGTTAACGTCAAAAATCTGTATTTCTTCGCTATTATTTGCTGTACCGTTTTTTACCATTTCTGATTCTGCAAAAGGGGGATTTAACCATGGCGGATAAGAAAGATTATAGCCATGAAGCTGCCGAGATCGTCAAGAACGTTGGCGGTAAAGGCAACATCGATAGTTTGATCCACTGTATCACCCGGTTACGGTTCTACTTAAAGAGCGACCCCACGCCGGAAGAAACAGCCAACATTGAGAAGCTGGACGATGTCATTACGGTGCGCAAGGCCCAGGGCCAGTACCAAGTCGTTATCGGGCCGGCGGTCACGGATGTGTACGATGCCGTGATCGGCCAGATCGGTGAAGAATTCGCCGACCCGGACGCCACCGCAGCCGCAGTCGCTGAAACGTCTGCGGCGGCTGGGGCAGCTGCCGCCAACCAACCGCAAGAAAAGCGGAATTTTCTGCAAGTCATTGGTGACGGCTTCAATGCCCTGATTGGTGTCATCACAGGTTCCATGAGCCCGGTTATCGGGGTCATCGCTGCATCAGGTATTATTAAAGGTATTTTGACCATGCTGACGATTCCGCCCATGCTTGCTTGGTGGCAATCGATGGGCGTCAAGGACGTTACCAAGAACCTGTTCTACATCATGGTTTCGCAGGCTGCAGATTCAGCGTTCTACTTCCTGCCCATTCTAGTCGGTTATGCCGCTGCTCGCCGCTTGGGCGGGGACGTCATTACCGCGGCGACCATTGGTGGTTTTCTGACTTTGCCGACAATGGTCACCTTGGGGACGAAGTTCACGACGATCTTCAGTATCGGCGGGTTCAACTTCGATCTGGTCAAGTACAACTACTCGATCTTCCCGATGATTGTTGCCGCTTGGCTGGCTAAGAAGTGTGAGGACTGGTTGAAGAAAGTCATGCCGAATTATCTACACATGATTTTCGTACCGCTGATTACCGTGCTGGTCGTCGGCGGAATCACCGTTGTCTTCACCGGCCCGATCATTCAAGGGGTCGCCAACGGGATTGGTGCCTTCATCAACTGGCTGGTCGGTGTATCTGGCGCTATCGGTGGTTTAATCATCGGTGGCTTCTACCAGGTACTGGTCATCTTCGGTCTGCACTGGGGTGTTGTACCGCTGATTACCCAGCAATTGACTGACCCGAACATTATGCACTCTCCGTTGAATGCCATCATTTCTTCCACCATGGTTGCCCAAGGGGCTGCGGTCTTGACCGTTGCCTTGAAGACGAAGAAAGCCCAGTTGAAGGAAATCGGCTTTGCCGCGACGATCTCCGCGTTCTGCGGGGTCACTGAACCGGCCATTTATGGTGTCAACCTGAAGTACCGCAAGGTCTTCATTTCCGGCTTGGCTGGTTCTGCCGTCGGTGGTTTGATTACTGGCCTGATGCATGGTGATATGTACGGGTTCACTGGTTCTCTGATTGGGTTCTCCTCATTCTTCAACCCGAAGAATGCTGGTGACCTGAACAGTTTCTACGCGTTCCTGCTCTCCAGTGCCGCTGCCATCATCGTCTCGATGCTGGTGACTTGGTTCTGGGGCTACAAGGACGAAGATGTTGCCGGAAGCGGCATGGCCAAGCCCACGAAGCCTGGTCAGGCAGCTGCTGCCAAGTAATCGTCTGAATTGAAGTGAAGAAAATAGTGTCGCCAGCGACTCGCCGGCGGCACTATTTTTGTGGTCTGACATGATGGCAGTTTGTTGAGAAACGTTTTGGTCAGCGGCTATTCCATCACGGCGGCCAGGTTCTTTTGCAGGATCACGGCGGAATCGGTCAGGCGTTTCAGGTCGGCCGGGTTCAGATCCAGTTCGATGATCCGGTCTAAGCCTTTCTCCCCGATGATGCAGGGCACACCGATAGAAACATCGCGGAGGCCGTACTCGCCGTCCAAGTGGACGGACATGGCGAAGGCGGAGCGCTGGTCGCCCAGGATGGCGGCCGTGATCCGGGTGAGGCTGGCGGCGATGCCGTAGAAGGTAGCGCCTTTCTTGTCAATGATGGAGTAGGCAGCAGTCTTGACGGTGTTACCGATGTCGTCCAGGGTCTCGTCCTGGTGCTCGGTCGGCAGCCAGTCGCGGATGGGCTTGCCGCCGATGGTCACGTAATCCCAAGTGGGGAACTCAGAATCGCCGTGCTCGCCCAGGATGTAGCCGTGGACGGCGCGGGCGTCGATGTTGAAACGCTGGCCGATTTCGGAGCGTAGACGGGCCGAATCCAGGGCGGTGCCGGAGCCGATCACTTGGTTGCGGGGCAGGCCGGTAATCTTCAAAACCAGCTCGGTCAAAATGTCCACCGGGTTGCTGGCGATGAGGATGATGCCGTTGAAGCCGGAGGACATGATTTGGTGGGCGATGTCCGTGAGGATCTGGGCGTTCTTCTGGAGCAGTTCCAGCCGGGTCTGACCGGGCCGCTGGGCGATGCCGGCGGTGATCACGATCAGGTCGGCATACTGGCAGTCATGGTAGTTGGCAGCATAAATGTTTTTCTGGGAAGCGTAGGGCAGGGCGTCGTTCAGGTCTTCCACGTCCCCCTGGACCCGCTCCATGTTGATATCGATGATTCCTAAGCTGGAGCCAACGCCGGAGGTCAGACAGTTGAACGCAAAACTGGAGCCGATCGCGCCGTCCCCAATCAAAATAATGTTCGCTAATTTTGGCATACGCAGGTACTTCCTTCCTTAGATCCCAAAAAAGGGTATGAATGTGAATCCGATTACATTGTATCGTGGTGGGAATTGAAACGCCATTAACTCGCCTTGCAGAACACCGAGAGTGTCAGCGGCCGCGTTCTGGATACATGCAAGGTGATTCATGCATGGCAAGAAAGGGGCATGCTATACTGGAAAACGCTGATTATTACTGGTGCACAAGGAGGGTGACCGTTGAACATGGCACAGCCATTGATTCAAGTACACGATTTAGCCCAGTCGTTTGCTGACCGGACAATTTTTTCCCATGTTAATTTTTCAATTCCCCAAGGGGCGATGGTCAGTCTGGTAGGGGCGAACGGGTCCGGTAAAACGACCCTGACCCGGATCCTGCTGGGGATCCTCAAACCTACGAGCGGGACCGTTCAGACCGACGGCGGCGGCCATCTGACCGTCGGCTACGTCCCCCAATTCCGTAATTTGGACCGGGATTACCCGCTATCCGTCCGCAGTTTCGTCCAACTAAACCAAATCGCCCGGCCCTGGCCGTGGCATACTGCGGCTGAGAAGCGAGCGCTAACTCATATTTTGACGGAGACCCGGCTGACCGGATTAGCCAAGACACCGCTGGGCATGACCTCCGGCGGTGAGAAGCAGCGGGCCTATTTGGCTCAAGCGCTGGTCAATGATCCCCGCTTGCTGATTCTGGATGAGCCCACCGCCAGTCTGGATGTCGCTGTGAAGCACGAACTCATTGGCTTGGTGCGCGAACTGAACCAGAAGCAGGGTCTGACCGTGTTGTTTGTGACCCATGATTTGCCCATGGCCCGGGAGTACACCGACCGGTATTTGCTGCTCCAGGGTGGTCAGATGACGACCGGACCCGCCAGCGCGTTGCGGGATGACTTGATTGCGGATTAAGAAAGGCGGCTGACCATGTTTCAATTAGAATTTATGTGCAATGCCTGGGTGGCGAGCACGTTCATCGCCTTGACCTGCGGGGTCATCGGGGTCTTCGTCATTGCCCGGAATCTGTCTTTCTTGGCCCATACATTGTCCGAAATCGGCTTTGCCGGGGCGAGTTTTGGCGTCTTCACCGGTCTTGCTCCGCTCGACGGGATGCTGCTCTTCACCATGATCTCCGCCGTCGCCGTGGGCGAGATGTCCACGGAGCAATCCCGGCGGGAAGCGGCCATTGCGGCGATTTCTTCCCTCTTTATGGGGCTGGGGATCCTCTTTCTATCTTTGGCCAACAAGAGTGCCAGCTACGCCACCAACATCCTGTTCGGCAGCATCATCGGCATTAGTGTCGGTGAGGTCTGGCAGCTGGTGGGGCTGTCGCTGTTCATGCTGGCGGTGATGTTCTTCGCCTATCGTTACCTGGCGTTCGATTCCTTCGACGGCATCGGCGCCCGGGTCCAGCATCTGCCCAAACATCTGCTTTCCGTCCTGTTCCTGCTCCTACTGGCCATCAGTGTCAGCATCAGTGCTCAGATCGTCGGCTCGCTCCTGGTCTTCGTGCTGCTCACGCTGCCGGCCAGCAGTGCCCGCTACTTAGTGCACACGGTCCCGCGGATGTTACTGGTCTCTGTCGGGTTGGCGCTGGTCGGTGTGTGGGGCGGCTTAGCCCTGGGCTACTACACGAATTGGCCTGTTACTTTCTTCATTGCCACGATCGAAGTAGTCGTCTACCTGGCTACGCTGCTCTATGCCCGCGTCACTCAGGGCGATTAGCTAAGTGCCGTAGTGGGCTTGGAGTGCGGTGAGCTCATCCGGCAGGCACATGATCTGGCGGTCGCCGCAACGGCAGACGATGATCTGAGCGGGCAGAATATCCACGCCGTTGAACAGCTGCATGTCCCAGCGGTGGTGGTAGTGGGGACTGCGCTGCACACAGGTCAGCCGGCAGCGGCAGGCGTCTTGGCGGATGAAGAAATACACCTCGCCGCTGACAGCGACGCCTTGCATCGGCAGACTGTCCATGTAATGCCACAGCAGTCGGCAAAAATAGGCCGGGGTCTGTTCTTGGATCCCGGGGGTGAGCAGGCGTAACGGATCTTGGTCGACGGGGATATACATGGCAAGCGCCCTCCTTCTTTTCTCTTATTGTACGCATGTCCACCCGGTCTGGACGTATCAATAAAAATGCAAAAAGCGCCGATTCCTGTGATGGCAGACCATCAATCCGAGAATCGGCGCTTGTTTTGACTGTGGTATGGACCTTTCTAACTTAAACCAACTTCTCGAGTTCTGCGAGCCGGTCGGCGAAGACTTGGAAGGCATTCTCCAGGTAAGCGGCCTGGGTCATGTCGACGCCGGCACGCTGCATCGTCTCGATGGGGTAGCGGGAAGAACCGCTCTTCAGGAAGTTGTTGATGTAGCGTTCCCGGGCAGCGGGGTCTTGGCTGGTGATCTTCGCGGCCAGGGTCGAGGCGGCGGCGAAGCCGGTGGAATACTGGTAGACATAATAATCATAGTAGAAATGGGGAATCCGGCTCCATTCCAAGGCAATCTCCGGGTCCTTGGCAGTGTCAGGTCCGTAGTAGCGGGCGTTCAGATCGCCGTAGAACTGGCTCATGCCCTCGGCGGTCAGCGGCGTGCCCGCTTGCTGGGACTGGTGGATGTGGTGCTCGAACTCGGCGAACTGGGTCTGACGGAAGACCGTGCCCTTGAAGCCGTCCAGGTAATGGTTGAGCACGTATGCCCGGACCGCCGGGTCGCTCTGCGTCTGCAGCAGATAATCAGTGAGGATGTTCTCGTTGGTGGTGGAGGCAATCTCCGCGATGAAGATGGGGTAGTCGCCATACTGGTACGGCTGATTGTGGCGGGTGTACCAGGAATGGACACTGTGGCCGGTCTCGTGGACCAGCGTGTACAGATTCTCCAAGTCATCCTGCCAGTTCAGCAGTTCGTAGGGCGGGGTGTCGTAGGAGCCGCCCGAATAAGCCCCGGAGCGCTTGCCCTTGTTTTCCACCACGTCAATGTAGCGGTTGTTGAAGATCTCGTCCACGTGGCTGAGGTAGTCGTCACCGAGCACGGCCAGGGCCCGGCGCGCCTCGGCCTTGGCTTCCGGGAAGGTGTAGCTGAGCTGGGGCGTGCCGGTGATGGGCGTGTACATATCCCACATGTGGACTGTGTCCAGCTTAAGCAGCCGCTTGCGCAGGGCCACATAGCGATGCAGCAAGGGCAGGTGGGCATTCACTTGCTCGATCAGGGTGTCGTAGACGCTGGCCGGGATGTGGTTCCGGGCCATCGCCGCCGCCCGGGCATCAGGATAATGGTGGACCTGGGCATCGTAGTTGTGGGCCTTGATCTCCCCGGCCAGAGTGCTGGCAAAGGTGTGCTGATACTGGCCGTAAGCAGCATACAAGCCCTTGAAGGCTCCCTCCCGGACATCCCGGTGGGCCGACTGGAGCAGGGTGCTGTAGACGCCGTTGGTCAGTTGGACCGTGCGGCCGTCATCATCCTTGACCTTAGGCAGGACCAAGTCAGAATTGCTCAGGATGCCGAAGGTCTGGGCCGAGGAAGAAAGGGCATCGGCCGCCCCGGCCAGCAGGGCTTCTTGGTCTGCGGAGAGGACATGGTCCCGATTCACCGTAATGGTGTCAATGAAGTGCTGATAATCGCTCAACCCCGGGGTATCGCGGATGAAGCGGGTCAACTGGTCCGCCGGAATCGCCAGGATCTCCGGCTCCATGAAGGCCGTCGCAGCAGAAAACTGGGCGGCCACGGCGCTGGCTTGGGCATCGTATTGCTGATAATGGGCATTGCCCGTGTCTTGATCGCTGCGCATGCTGGCGTACACATACACTTTTTCGAATGCGCGGGCAGTCTTCAGAATGGCTTGGATGCCGGCCAAAAGCTGGGTGCCGCTTTGGCCTAAGGTCCCCGCGTAATGCTGCAGGTCCGGCAGGGCGGCTTTCACGTCGGCCAGTGCTTTTTCCCAATCGGCATCAGTGGCGAAGACTTTGGTCAGGTCCCACGTCAATTCTTCAGGGACTTGGTCCCGGGTCGGTTCCTCGGTGATTGTACTCACATTGATCCCTCCAAAAATTAAGTTATGCCCAGTATACCTGTTCATTACGGTGCCCGCACGTGCGCGGCCCGATTATCACGATTTCGTTAAGGTGATATGAAATCGGGCCTATCGCTTTTGCACCGGACCGGCGTTATAGTATGATAAATACCAGAATTTTATCGGAATCGAGGTTACAACGTGGATCCACTGAGTCGCAAACGGCCGCCGGTCCGTCACCGGGGCTTGAAGATTTTCTTGCTGTTCCTATTTCTCGTCGTCGCCACTGGCGGCGCCTATGCTGCCCGGGTCTTCTACCAAACCAAGAGCAGTATCGATAAAACGTACAACCCAATTGATGATAAGAAAGTATCCACCACGATCCAAGATAAGAAGCCGTTCTCTATCCTGCTGCTGGGCGTCGACACCGGCGCCGACGGCCGGATCGATCAAGGCTCGACCAACCAGGGCGCGGCCAACTCGGACACGATTATTGTCGCCACCGTTAACCCGACGACCAATAAGGTGACCATGACCAGTATCCCCCGGGATACAGTGGCCGAAATCGTCGGCCGGCCCCAGCAGGACGTGGAAAAGATCAACTCCGCGTATAACTACGGGGGAGAGAAGATGGCCATTGCGACGGTTTCCCAGCTTCTCAACGTGCCCCTCGATTACTATATGACGATCAACATGGGCGGTCTGGAGAAAATTGTCGATGCCGTCGGCGGGGTGGACGTGGATAATCCCTTTGCCTTCACCTCGTCCTACACTGGCGGCCAGCACTTTCCCAAGGGGGAGCAGCACCTGAACGGGTCCATGGCCCTGGCCTATGCCCGGATGCGGCACGAAGACGCCACCGGGGATTATGGCCGGCAAAAGCGGCAGCAGCAAGTCATCAAATCGATTATCAAGAATGCCCTCTCCGTGGGTACGCTGACCCACTTACAGAAGCTGCTGGATTCCGTGTCGACGAATATGCGGACCGACCTGACCACTGACGACATGCTGGCGATTTTCAGTAATTACCGGTCAGCGGCTAAAAATGTGGCCAGTCAAACACTGCAAGGGCAAGACGCGTGGATCGGCGACGGGGCCTACCAAGTGCCGACTACGGCAGAATTGCAGAAAATTTCTGACAGCATTCGGACCGCTCTGGGTCTGAGTAAAGAGACCTTGAATAATGAGAACACGAAACTGAACACCCAGAACGCTAACTTCCAGCCTGGCGGGGAATACTACATTCCTTAACCGCGCGGTCTAGGCCAATGTCTCATAGCGTTTTCAGGCCGCGGCCGCTTTCTGTTCACGAAATACTCACAGCCTTCACAAGACAGTACCCGTTTGTTTCCACTATAATCGAGTACTGTCTTTTAGTTTAGCTTAAATCACAAGAAAGCGGGAGAGAGCGTGGCAGCAGAACAGAAGCAATTACGCTGGTACAACATCGCGTTACTGGCATTCGTGGCCGTATGGGGCCTCGGTAACGTCGTTAACAACTTTTACAACCAGGGACTGACAGTCGTCGTTTCCTGGATCTTGATCATGATCCTGTACTTTGTGCCCTACACCTTGATGGTGGGGCAGTTGGGAGCGACCTTCGCCACCGAGGGCGGCGGCGTGTCGTCCTGGATCCAGAACTTATCCGGTAAGCGGCTCGCTTACTTCGCCGCTTGGACTTACTGGGTCGTGCACGTGCCCTACCTGGCCCAGAAGCCTCAGGCAATCATGATTGCCTTCTCCTGGTTATTCCAGAGCAACGGCAAGTTCATCAATGAATCGAATCCGCTGATCGTGCAGACCCTGTGTCTGGTCCTGTTCCTCCTGTTCATGTGGATGTCCTCCCGGGGCATCACGACGCTGAACCGGCTGGGCAGTATTGCCGGGTCGGCCATGTTCGTCCTTTCTATCCTCTTCATCATCCTCGGCGTCTCTGCTCCGATGATGACCGGCTCGAGCATTGCGACAGCCCACATGGACCAGCTGTCCAGCTACATTCCGAAGTTCGACTTCAACTATCTGACGACCATTGCCATGCTGGTCTTCGCCGTCGGCGGGGCAGAAAAGATCTCGCCGTACGTCAATAAGACACACAACCCAGCCAAGGAGTTCCCGAAAGGGATGATTGCCTTGGCAATCATGGTGGCAGTCTCCGCCATCCTCGGTTCCTTCGCCATGGGCATGATCTTCGATGCCCACCACATGCCGGCGGACCTCTATGCCAACGGGGCGTACATGGCCTTCCAACGGCTGGGAGATTTCTACCACGTGGGCAACATCTTCATGTGGATCTATGCCGTCACGAATGCCATGGCTTCCATGGCCGCCCTGGCCGTCTCTATCGATGCCCCGCTGCGGATGCTGCTGGCTGATGCCGATACGCACTTCATTCCCAAGGCCATGACGAAGACCAACAGCCGCGGTGTTTATATCAACGGCTACAAGATGACCGCTGTCCTGGTCGGCCTGATCATCATGATCCCGGCACTGGGCATCCATGGTATGAATGGCCTTTATGGCTGGCTGCTGAACCTGAACGCCATCGTGATGCCCATGCGCTACCTGTGGGTCTTCTTGGCCTACATGCTGCTCAGCCGGCAGATGGACAAGTTCCACTCCGACTACATGTTTGTGAAGAATAAGTCGGTGGCCTTCATCTTCGGTCTTTGGTGCTTCCTGTTCACCGCTTTTGCCTGCATCTTGGGGATGACCCCCAAGGCGGCCTTTGCCGGGGACACGAAGACGTGGTGGTTCCAGCTCGCACTGAACGTACTGACCCCCATTGTCTTGCTGCTGCTGGGCTTGATCCTGCCGATTATTGCCCGCCGGCACGAGATCGCAGAGAAGCTGTAAGGCTTTGCTCTGCCGGCCAGAATGCTGTAAGCTAGGGCTATTCTGAACGGCAGGAGGATGCGGACGTGCACAAGAACATGATTTCCACTTACGTGATGGCGCTGACTGCCTTCACCGCCGGTTTCGTAGCGTTCACGATTCTATTGTCCCGGCTCGGTCACTATCCGCTCTGGGTTTCGATAATCGGCGGCGTCATCGGCGGCGGTGCGGTGGCCTACGTGGAGTTTTACCACTTGCGCCAACGCGCGCACATCAAGGCCATGGTCCGCGAATATCAGCTGACCAGCGCCGATTTGGCCCGCATCACCGGGCAGCGGGAGAGCGACTTCCCGATTTACAAGGGGGAGTTGTCTCTGATCGTGCCCAAGCGGCGCTGGGGCACGATTGAGCACAAACTGGAAGCCTGGGCGACAGCCAAGGTGGTGCCAAATATTAAGAAAAAGTAAAGGCTTACTTTATTGCTGCACGGGGGTTGCAACCGGTTCCAGGGTATGCTATATTATAGTTGTGGAACGGAAGAGGGAACAACCTCAAAACTTCTCAAGTACCACAGCATCATCAGCAACAAGCAGCACAACGTTTTAAAGAACCAGGCATCAAGAGCCAAGGTAAACGCAACAGTGAAGGACAGTTCCAGGTAGCTGAGAACCAGAGCACCGAGAAGTGTGATTCACCTGTACCAATGGAGCATCCCGGAAATGCCGGTAAGACTCCGAGTCTTGGGTCTGACCGAGACGATGTCAGATTCTGCTAGTCACAAGTGTCGAGTAGAAGAAAAGCCAGAGTGGTCTTTCCGAGATCAGCACTAACGAGCGGAGTTGCGACTGCACCCCGCTCGGGTGAAAGCAAGATAAGACGTCGAGAGACGTTGGTCGTTGTTAGTCACTAAGGATGAGTACCAGGAGCCGCGCGGTTCCGCGTTCAAGTTTCCGGTACCAAAGCGTAGCAAAGAAGTATCATCAGTCCCACAAAAACTGTCGGAGGTGTATGTCTGATCACAGGACATCAACACGTTCCAAGCGTCATTGCTGATTGTATCGCCACAACTAGACAAAACGGGCGTTGATCGTTGCACCGCGAGAGTGCGGTGCACCACCGCCAAACCTAAAGACTGGTTTATAGTCAACGTGGTGGTGTCGGCAAGCGACGGACAATTGAATAAAGTATCACGAGGTGGAAAGTAATTACCATTTTGGCGAGTAACGCAAACAATGGTTGTTCCTCCGTTCCCAGCGTGAGTTAGCAGGATCCTAGCAAGAGAAGACTAGGATCCTGTTTTTTGTTTGCCTTTGAAGAAGAGCGCTTCAAAGGCAAACAAAAAACAGGATCCGGGGGCGGAGAGGTTTGGGGAGACTGGGGAGTCTGGTGGTTTGTTGGCAGGCTTTGTGTGGTTGACGGTGCGTGTGGGGAACGGCCATAATCGGATGGCCGGCCCAGTTCGTATGGGTGAGGCCGTTTGGTTGTAGGCGGCCTGTGGGGCTTCGCCTGCGGGCCATAAACGGGCTTCGGCCGAGCAGGCCACCACGGTCTAAGGACGCTAACGGTTAAAGCCCAAGTGCGGGGCTTTAACCGTTAGCGCCACTTAGCCTGGGTGGCCTAACCGCTCGGCTCCGCCCTCTAAACGGGCTCCGCGGCCCAGAAGCTAGGGGATAAGGCGGGGCAAGGGTAAAACCTAAGTGCGGGT
>NZ_KI271590.1:96631-99085 GCF_000469325.1 Schleiferilactobacillus shenzhenensis LY-73
CTTCTAACCGGGCCGCTCCGCCCTCTGACTTGTTTTGTTTGCTTGGGCCTGCCATACTGGATAGCAGCATTTTCTGAAAAAAGGAGGGACCGCGCATGGCCCTATTGTCTGTTACCGGTCTGAGTCATCAATTTATGGATAAGCAGCTGTACACTGACGCCCAGCTGGTGCTGAACCCCCACGACCGGATGGGGATCATCGGACAAAATGGGGTCGGCAAGAGTACCTTGATCCATATCATCACCGGTCAGCTGATTCCGGACGAGGGCCGGGTCGAGTGGCAAAAACGGGTGCGTTATGGCTACTTGGACCAGTACGCCAAGTTGAGTGCCGGTGTGACCATTAACGGCTTCCTGCATTCGGCCTTCGCAGACCTCTATGCCGCTGAGAAACGGATGAACGATGACTACACCCAGTATGCCGAGAACGCCGACGATGAGCTGCTGGCCAAAGCAGGCAGCATCCAGGAAGAATTGGAAGCCGCCGATTTCTACAACATCGATACCCGGGTGGACCAAGTCGCCACAGGGCTGGGCCTGGCCGAATTGGGTGCCGACCGGGACGTGACCAAATTGTCCGGCGGTCAACGCTCGAAACTGATTCTCGCGAAGCTACTGCTCAGCCATCCCGATGTCTTACTGCTGGATGAGCCGACCAACTTCTTGGATAAAGAACACATTGATTGGCTGGTCAGCTTTCTTCAAGACTTCAATGGCGCCTATATCGTGGTGTCTCACGATTATGACTTCCTCGACCAAGTGACCAACGTGATCTGCGATGTCGAGTTCGGCAAGATCACCCGCTATACCGGCAATTTGAAGCAAGCTTTGCGTCTGCGGGACGAAGCCCACGAGAGCTACATGCGGGAATTCACGAAGCAGCAGGAGAAGATCAATAAGGCGGAGGCCTATATTCGCAAGTACAAAGCCGGCTCTCGTTCGAAGAGTGCCCGTTCCCGGGAGAAGCAGCTGGCTCATGTGGACCGGCTCACCCCGCCCGGCAATACCAAGCGGCCCGTTTTGGCGTTTCCTTATGTGGAGACGGCCAACGAAATTCTCGTCACCGTTAGCGACCTGCTGATTGGGTACGGCGAGCCTTTGCTCAAGGCCCCCCTCAACTTTTCTGTCGGCCGGGGCGAAGTGGTCGTCTTCGCCGGGTTCAACGGCGTCGGCAAGACCACGCTGCTGCGCACGATCCTAGGTGAATTACCTGCCCTTGGCGGTGAAGTGGACAAGGCCGCGACCATGGTACCGGGTTACTATGACCAGGAACTGAATTGGCCGGCACCGCTGGCTTACCCCCTGCAGTATCTCCAAGGCCTCTTCCCCCAAGCCCAGCCCCGTACCTTGCGCCAAGCGCTGGCCCGGACCGGTTTGACCGCTCAGCAGGCCATGAGTCCGATCCATGAACTGAGCGGCGGCGAGCAGTCGAAGATCAAGCTGGCCCGGCTGCTGCTGACGCCCAGCAATCTGCTCTTGCTGGATGAACCGACGAACCATTTGGACGAGGCCACGAAGGACGCTCTGCGGACGGCCATCCAGGCGTTCCCCGGCGGTGTGATCCTGGTCACCCACGAGGAAGGCTTCTACGACGATTCCTGGGTCGGCAAGGTCTTGGATATTGCTTCGTTGAGAAAGTGACTTGTTCGGGTGCGTACACGCATCAACACAAAACGGCTGCCTCATTCGGGCAGCCGTTTTTGTCACCAGCAGCGCAGCTCAATCAGTTTCTGCGGGCTGCAGCTTTTTTACTTCGTCGATGATGCCGTCGAATTCGGTCACCAGGGCATGATACTGATCGATCTGGTCCCCAAACTTCGCGTTGAATCCGTCCAGGCCGTTGCCGGCGAATTCATACTCATAGGCGAAGATGGCCTCGTAGTTTTTGGCTAAACGGGCCAGCAGGGCGTGATTTTCTGGGCCGCTGAGCTGCAACGCCATTTGAATGACCCGGAAGTCGGTGTAGGCCAGCTCAAATTGCACGGCCCAAGCGCGCATGAATGGATGCTGGGCCTGAATGTGTAAGAAATGGTGGTCGACGGTCCATTGCAGCCGCTCAATTGAATTTTTAACATCTAACATTGCCAATGTGATACTCCCCTTTCGTGGTTGAACACCGTCACTATAGGCTTTCCCTGGGGGTGCGTCCATTGATTTGCTCACGCTTTAAGGGTCGGCGGCAGAAATTTCTGAAAAAAGGTGTTGACGCGAGCCGCTCAGCACGGTATGATATTTTTCGTTGTCATTTTCCAAGACAGCGACAGCGGCTCAGGCAGCCGGCTGATGATTGAAAAATAATTGTTGACATGAGTTGCCTGACATGATATATTATATGAGTTGTCGCTTGAGGCAACAAAGCAACGCAGGCCTTTGAAAACTGAACAAAGTTTTGACGAATGGATCACATATCCCTTTCGGGGGATAAGCAATCCCGCAAATGTATCGGTACTCAGAC
>NZ_KI271591.1:0-260 GCF_000469325.1 Schleiferilactobacillus shenzhenensis LY-73
CCCCTGGCTCCGGGCCCAAATCGCCTACTTCCTACCCGATTGTAAAGTCTTCGGGGCCAGGACAGATTCGCCGAGAGTGCCACTTGAACTTCATTTTTCCAGGCAACTGTCGTCACGACTGTGGAGGAGGCTGCCCGGGTTTTCTGAAGAGCGAGACTGTTCCAGTCTCCGAGAATGTAGGGTGACGAAGGGCGGAGCAGATTGGGCTCAGCCGTGAAATTGTTCTTGGCGGCTTTGCCGCCTAGAACAAGGCCGAGCTT
>NZ_KI271591.1:306-3278 GCF_000469325.1 Schleiferilactobacillus shenzhenensis LY-73
AAATCTGCGGAGCCCGTAGTCACCCGGGTCAGCGCCAAACACTCACCCGCACAAAAGGCCCCCATCACCGCAATCCACGGCGTTGGGGGCCGTTCTTATTGCCAATTACTGAAGATTCTTCTTGAAGAAGTCCAAGGTGTTCGCCAGGACGTCATCCTGGTACGCCTTGCCGTGGCGGCTGCCGGGGATGAACTGGGCGATGGTGGCGACGCCGGCTGCACTAAGGGCCGCTTGCATCTTCTCCACACCGCTGATCGGCACCAGCTCGTTCAGCGAGTTGGCGAAGTAAATGGGGCCGGATTGTGCGGTCACCCGCTGAATCGGGTCGGCCTCCTTCAACTGGGCCATGTCGCCGTTGACGTAGTTCAGGACAAACCACTTGTAGAACGCGTCGTGGGCGCCGTCTTGATCGATCTGGGCGCTGGCCAGGACGGTGGCGTCCTGCTTAGTGTCTGGCTCGGCGACGACGTCTGGGTGCTTGCTGACCCAGTCGTACAGGTCGAAGATACCGGACCAGGAGACGGCTGGGATGCCGAACTTCAGCGCCAGTTCGCCGGCCAGGTTGCCGCCGGCACTGGCTCCGACAGCCGCGATCTGGCTGTGGTCAAAGCTGTAATCACTGTTCTTGACCCACGTGTAGAGAGTCTCCAAGTCATCCCGGGAAGCGGGGAAGAGGTCCTTGGGGGCCAGGCGGTAGTTGGGTACGACGGTGAAGTAGCCGTATTCCGCTAAGATCTCGCCCAGGTCGGCTTCCTTGGACTTATCCCCGCGGAACCAGCCGCCGCCGTGGATAATGATGATGGCCGGTGAGCTGGCGGTCACTGCGTCGGTCGTGTAGAGGTCCGTTTTCAAGTCGTGCTGTGTATCATAGACCACATCTTTGGTAATCGTGACATCTGTCATTGAATATCGACTCCTTTGTCTCACTGGCGGTCCCGGAACGGCCGCCGTACTTTGTTTCGCAGTTATTATAAGCCGCTTTTTCAGAAAGGGCAGAAAATGTGCTCACGCGCCGTCAATGTGCCATAATGGCAAGTGACGTTAACCTTTTGGGGGCATTCATAAATGATTGGTACACGCAGTATTCGGTATACGGTCCAAGCCCTGCGCGAATTTTTTCGCCATTGGGGCAGTTATTTTATCCTGAGTTTTGTCGTTGGCGGGGTGATCAGCGAGTTGATCATTCCGCTTCTGCGGACAGTGACGCAGACCATTATGCAGCTCAGCCATATTCCGTACATCTCTTACAACAATTTGGGGGCGATCGTCACCCAGCATACCTGGGGGGCCATTGCGCTGGTCATCACACTGCTGGTGCTGCTGATGCTGGTTTACGCTCAGTTTGCCGTTCTTTTGACGGGGGTCGATAATGTCCTGCACCAGCGCCAGGAGAGTCTGCGGGCAGTCTTTGGGGCAGCGCTGCGGGATTTGGCCCGCATCCGGCCGACGACGATCTTCTTCTTTATCTTTTACTTCATCCTGATCGTCCCTTTCGCTGGCGGTATCGTGAACTCGGCACTGCTGAACAAGGTGCGGATTCCAGAATTCATTTTGGATTTTCTTGCCAACAACATTGTCTTTGCCATCCTCATCATTATCTTCTACTTGGGCTTAGGGTACCTGGGCATTCGTCTCATTCGGGTCCTGGGCCACATGATCTTGGCGGACCAGCCGGCTGGGGAAGCAGTGCGCCAGAGCTGGGCCGAGACCCGCGGGCACTTCTGGTTCTACTTCTGGCGGGTCGGCTGGGTCTCCGCTGCGGCAGCCTTGTTCCAGATGGCCTGGCAGGCCGGCTTGATTGCGCTGCAGTCCTATCTGGACAGTTCCCAGCCGGGCTGGGCATATGCGGGGGCAATCATGACCATGGCGGCCCTGCAAGTGGGCGGCCTCTTTCTCACTGCCTTGAGTACCACCCTGTATTACTTATTGCTGATTACGCCGGATGAAGTGAAGAAAGCCGCCCCGGCGCCGGTCAGCGTGCGCGAGATCAAGAAGCGCAAACGCTGGCCCCGGGTCGTCGCCGGGCTGCTGATCGGCTTGTTGGCCGCGGCGTACCTCATCTACAATGCGGTTTACATGGGCGGCGGTTTTGATTATCAGCCCGTCACCATTTCTCACCGCGGCGTGGACGACGGGAACGGGGTGCAGAATACCATTCCAGCGCTGGAGAAGACGGCCAAGGAGAAGCCGGATTATGTCGAGATGGACATTCACGAGACCAAGGATGGCCAGTGGGTGGTCATGCACGACGAGAATTACAAAGCCTTGACCGGCGTGAACAAGACCCCGCGGCAACTGACCCTGGCTCAGGCAACGAAGCTGACGGCCAAGGAGAATGGCCACAGCGCACCGGTACCCAGCTTCGACCATTATCTGGCGACGGCCGAGCGGATTCACCAGAAACTGATCGTCGAGGTGAAGACCACCGCCCATGATTCTCCCCACGCCGTGACGGGCTTCGTGCAGAAATACGGACCGCGCCTGATCAAGGATCACTTCCGGGTGCATTCCCTGGACTACCGGGTGATCCAGACGATCAAGGCCCGCCAGCCCAAGCTCTACGCCAGCTTCATCCTGCCTTACGCACTGGCCTTTCCGAAGACGAAGGCGAATGCCTACACGATGGAGTACACGACCCTGGACGCCGACTTCGTGAACCAAGCCAAGCTTAAGCAGCAGGCCGTGTGGGCCTGGACCGTGGACGACCAGGATAAGATGGAAGAAATGATGTATATCGGCGCTGACGGGATCATCACCGATGACCTGAGCGAGCTGCAGTCGACCATCAAACAGCAGGAAGATCATCCCAGCTACGCTGCCCGGTTGCGGATCTATAGCAACCAGTATGACTGGGGCAGCTTGAACGGGACAGAAAACTAAACGAGCGAAAAAAGGGACTGAGACAAAATTCTCCTTCGACGCCGTGCCAAAGCTCCGCAAGCTCCGGCAAAACGGGCGGCGACGCGCAGCTA
>NZ_KI271591.1:3428-25690 GCF_000469325.1 Schleiferilactobacillus shenzhenensis LY-73
AATGTCGGAATATGAATTTTGTCCCAGTCCCTTTGTATTCTGATGGATTTAAGAAGTTAGCGCGTCACGACGGCTTTCGCGCCGATATCATGGCGGATCGCCAGCGGTCCTTGCACCGCGGCCATCAAGCGGTAAGCATCGGCTTGGGCCATGGGCAGGTCGGCACCCTGACCAATTACCGCGAAGACCCGTCCGCCGTGGGAATATAGCTGCCCGTTTTCTTCACTGACCCCGGCGGGGAGCCAGCGGCCGGTGGGCCACGCCGCGGGAATCTCCGCTAGCGGCAGTGCTGACATGGGGCCGGCGGGGTAAGCGGGATGGGCGGCGACCACGGCGACGTAAGTCTGGCCGTCCAGCTGCAGCGGGGCGGGGTGGTCCTTGAGCAGATCCGTGATGACGGCGTAGAAGTCGTTCTGAATCTGGGGCATGAGGACCTGGGTCTCGGGATCACCGAAGCGCAGGTTGTACTCCAAGATCTTGGGGCCGGCGGCGGTGAACATCAGGCCAATGTACAGCACGCCGCAACCGCCCAAGCCGTCGCTGACCATGCCGCTGATGGTGCGGGCGACCAGGGTGCGGGCAGCTTCCTTTTCGTCCGCGGAAAATTGCGGGGCGGGGGAGATGGCCCCCATGCCGCCAGTGTTGGGGCCGGCATCGTTGTCGAAGCGGCGTTTGTGGTCTTGGGCCAGGGGCAGGGTGACATACGTCCCGTTGTGGTAAAGGGCGAGGACCGACGCTTCCTGTCCTTGCAGATATTCTTCAATGACCACCGGGGCCTGGGAATCAGCGGCGTAGAGGTGGGCCAGGGCAGCTTCGGCATCGGTGTGAGTCAGCGCGACAACGACCCCCTTGCCGGCAGCCAGTCCGTCCGCTTTGAAGACCAAAGGGACACCCGAATCAGCCAATACCTGCTGACCGGCGGCCAAGGAGTGCACGGTGCGGCTGTTGGCCGTGGGCAGTCCGTGGCGGTGCATGAAGGCCTTGGCAAAGGCTTTACTGGCTTCCAGCTGGGCAGCGGCTTGGGTCGGGCCGAAGATCACCTGACCAGCGGCTTGGAAGGCATCCACAATGCCGGCGGCTAAGGGGACTTCGGGACCGACGAAGGTGAGGGCCACGCCGTGGGCTTGGGCAAATTGAATCAGTCTCGGGAAGTCATCAATGCCCAGGGGGACCGTTTCTAACCCCAGCCGGCGCATCCCCGGATTACCTGGTGCGACATAGACCGTACCGACTTGGGGCGACTGCTTGAACTTGAGGCCGAGGGCACTCTCGCGACCGCCCTCGCCGATGATCAGAATATCATGCATGTCAGATTCTCCTTAATGGCGGAAGTGGCGGACGCCAGTGGTGACCATGGCGATGCCGTAAGTGTTGGCCTTATCGATGGAGTCCTGGTCGCGAATACTGCCGCCGGGCTGGATAATAGCCCGGATACCGTGCTTGGCAGCGTAGTCGACACAGTCGTCCATGGGGAAGAAAGCATCCGAAGCCAGCACCGCACCGGCAAAGTTGGCGTTTTGCTGAGCTTCCTTCAAGGCAATCTCCACGGAACCGATGCGGTTCATCTGACCGGCACCGATGCCCAGGGTCTGACCGTCTTGGGCGACGACGATGGCGTTGCTCTTGACGTGTTTGACGACGGATTGGGCGAAGACCAGGGCGGCGATTTGCACTTCTGTGGGCTGCGTTTCCGTCACCACGGTGAGGTCTGCGGGGCCTTCCAGCTGCTGGTCGCTTTCTTGCACCAGCAGGCCGCCGGTGACGGAGACGGTCTCGTAGCGGGGTGCGGTTGACTGGTCCGGCAGGGTAATGGTCAAGACCCGAAGATTCTTCTTCTTCTCCAGGATTGCCAACGCATCATCATCGTAGCTGGGGGCCATGATGATCTCCAGGAAGAGCTGGTGCATCTTCTCGGCGGTAGCGGCGTCCACCGGCCGGTTCAAGGCGATGATGCCGCCAAAGATGGACATCGAATCAGCGGCGTAGGCCTTATCCCAGGCCTCTTCGATAGTCGCGCCCTGGCCGATGCCGCAGGGATTCATGTGTTTGACGGCGACTACCGTGGGCTTATCCGGATATTCGGCCAGCATCCGCAGCGCGGCGTCGGCGTCCTTGATATTGTTGTAAGACAGTTTCTTACCGTGCAGCTGCACCGCGTTGACCAGGGAATCCGCCGGGGCATCCGGGGCGGCGTAGAAAGCGGCGTGCTGGTGGCTGTTCTCACCGTAGCGCAGCGCCTGCTTCTTGGTGTAGGTGGGCGTGAAGCGTTCGGGGAAGGGATCGTCAGAAAGGTAGGCGGCGATTTGGGCGTCGTAGGCGGCCGTGATTTGAAACACCTTGGCCGCCAGCTGCCGGCGGTAATCTGCATCGTCAGCGGCCAGGGCCGTCAAGACGGCCGGGTAATCGGCGGGGTCGGCCACGGCCCAGACGCTGTCGCTGTTCTTGGCGGCGGCGCGCAGGGCGGTGGGGCCGCCGATGTCGATCTGCTCGATGGCTTCGGCCCGGGTGACGCCGGCTTTCTTAATGGTCTCGGCGAAGGGATAAAGATTAATGGCGACGAGGTCGATGGGGGCCAGGTCATGGTCGGCCAAAGCCGCCATATGGGCGGGGACATCCCGGCGGGCCAGCAGACCGGCGGCAATCGCCGGGTGCAGGGTCTTGACGCGGCCGTCCAGCATCTCCGGGAAGCCGGTGACGGCGCTCACCTCGGTACTGGGCACGCCCGCGGCGGTCAAGGCCACCCGGGTGCCCCCTGTGGTGATCAGTTCAAACCCTTGGGCGATCAGCCCCTGGGCAAATTCTGCTAATCCAATCTTATCCGATACGCTTAACAATGCACGACGCACGATTCAGCACACTCCTTCTGTCATTAGCTGTTCAATAGTGGCGGGTAATAAGCGGTGTTCGACGGTATGAATGGCGGTCTCCAGTTCAGGCTCGGTCATACCCGGGAGGATCCGGACCGGTTCCTGGGCGATGATTTCCCCAGTATCGATGCCGGCATCAACGAAATGGACAGTGACCCCGGTGATTTTCACGCCGTAGGCATAGGCATCAGCGATGCCGGTCCGGCCGGGAAACGCCGGCAGCAGGGCCGGGTGCAGATTGACGATGCGCCGGGGGAAGGCCGCCAGCAGCGTGGGGCCGATGATCCGCATGAAGCCGGCCAAGACGATCAGGTCGACGGGCGGCAGTGCGGCCAGGATGGCTTCTTCGGCGGCTTGTTTGGAGCCGCTTTGCTTATAGTTGACGAGCTGGACGGGGATGTCCCGGGCAGCCGCCTTGGCGATCACCGGGGCGCGCCGGTGGTCGCACACGACCACACTGATTTGGACGTCTTTGGCCGGATCTTGGAAGTAGTCGGCCAGAGCCTCGAAGTTGGTGCCGTTGCCGGAGGCAAAAACGGCTAGGCGTTTCATGCCAGCGGCCCCCATTCCAATGCATCCTGGGTCCGGGGCACCACCCTGCCCAACCGGATCGCTTCGGCCGGCAGCGCCGCCAGCTGGTCCGGGGCGACGGCCAGGACCATGCCGATGCCCAGGTTGAAGGTTTGGCGCATTGTCGCCAAGGACAGGTCGCCGGCGGCTTGCAGGCGGGTGAAGACGGCCGGCCATTGCCAGGCGGCCGGGTCGATTCGGGCCGCCAGGTCCTGGGGCAGCATCCGGGGCACGTTGTCGGCTAAGCCGCCGCCGGTAATGTGGGCCAGACCGTGGAGTACGTGCCGGTCTAGTAAGGGCCGCACGATCGGTTCGTAGATGCGGGTGGGGACCAGCAGCGCTGGGTCGGTGACCGGCAGCAGCCGGCGGACCAGGGAGAATCCGTTGCTGTGCAAGCCGCTGCTGGGCAGTCCGACCAGGACGTCGCCGGCGGTGATGTGCGCCGGCAGGCGGTCGGCCGCGGTCACTTGGCCGACACCGAAGCCGGCCAGGTCGAAGTGGTTCGCCGGATAGATGCCCGGCATCTCGGCGGTCTCGCCGCCGATCAGGGCGAGCTTGGCCTGGCGGCAGCCGGCGACGATGCCCGCCAGGATCTGGGCGGCGTCATCCGGCCGCAGGGTATCCACCGCCAGGTAGTCCAGGAAGAACAGCGGCGCGGCGCCGGTGGTCAGCAGGTCGTTGGCGATCATCGCCACCAGGTCGATCCCAATCGTGTCCAGCTTGTGCTGGGCCAAGGCAACGAGGAGCTTGGTGCCCACGCCGTCGGTGGCACTCACCAGCAGCCGGTCGGGGTCTTGGGGCAGGGCGTAGGCGGCCGCGAAGCCGCCCACCCCCGCGCGGACGTTTTGGTCGTACGTACTTTCAGCCAGCGGCAGGAGGCGGTGGACCGTTTCTTCCCCGGCGGCGATGTCCACGCCGGCTTGGGTGTAATCAATGGGCATTAGGCAGAGACCTCCGATACGGTGATGTGCAGCTGGGCCAGTTCCTTGTGCAAGGCGTCCGCGTAGTCATACAGCGGGGTCGGGTACTCCCCGGTGAAGTAGGCGACGCACAGCCCCCGGTGGGGTGCCGTCGGGTCCAGATTGACGCTTTCTTCCAGCGCCTTGGTGGAGAGAAAGCCCAGGGAATCCGCCCCCAGCAGATCGCGCATCTCCCGCACGGTGTGGTTGGCGGCCATCAGTTCATGGGTCGACTGGATGTCGATCCCGTAGAAGCAGGGGAAGCGCAGGGGCGGCGACGCAATGCGCAGGTGGACCGCCTTGGCACCGGCGTTCTTCAGCAGCCGTACCAGCTGCATGGAAGTCGTTCCACGGACGATGGAATCGTCGATAAGGGCGACGGACTTGCCTTCGACGACGGCTCGGACGGCGCTGAGCTTGCGCTTCACCGCGGCTTCCCGCAGCGCCTGGGTGGGCTGGATGAAGGTGCGGGCGACGTATTGGCTCTTGACCAGGCCCAGATCGTAGGGGATGCCGCTGGCCCGGGCGTAGCCCAGGGCGGCAGAGAGGGACGAGTTGGGCACGCCGACGACGATGTCGGCATCCGCTGGCTGTTCTTGGGCCAGCCGCTCGCCCATGGCCACCCGCGCTTGGTGGACGTTGACGCCGTGGATCTCGGAGTCCGGCCGGGCGAAGTAGATGAACTCCATGGAGCAGACGCTCAGCGTGGTCTGCAAGGTGTATGGCTGGGTGGTGACACCGACATCGGTGATGCTGACGAGTTCGCCCGGCTGGATGTCCCGCACGAAGTCTGCCCCCACTGCATCCAGGGCGGCCGTTTCGCTGCAGACGACGGTGCCGCCGTCCGGCAGCGTGCCCAGAACCAGCGGCCGGAAGCCGTTGGGGTCCACCGCCGCGAACAAGCCCTTTTCCGTTAAGAGCAGAAAGGCAAAGCCGCCGTGGACCTGGTTCAAGGCATCAGTCAGCTGGCCAGTGAACGTGCTGGCCGGAGAGCGGCGCAGCAGGTGCATCAGGACTTCGGTATCGCTGGTGGTGTGGAAAATGGCCCCGGTGTCCTCCAAGGCCTTGCGCAGGGAGAGCGCGTTGGTCAAGTTCCCGTTGTGGGCCAAGGCCATCGCCTCGGTGCTGAAGCGGAAGAGCAGGGGCTGGATGTTTTCTAACAACCGCCCGCCGGCCGTGGCGTAACGCACGTGGCCTAAGGCAGCGCGGCCAGACAGGGCGGTGAGGTCTTCAGGCTTGGTGAAGACTTCACTGAGCAGGCCCAGGCCGTAGTGGCGGCGCAACCCGTTCGGGGTCAGGCCGACGATGCCGGCCCCTTCCTGGCCGCGGTGCTGCAGCGTGTGCAGGCCCAGGTGGGTGATGGCGGCGCTGTGGGGATTGCCCCAGACACCGAACAAGCCGCATTCTTCGTTGAGTTCTTTTAGTTCAGCCGGCACGGGATGCCCTCCTCCCAGGCCTTGTGCAGGTCGGGTACAGCAGCCAAAAAGGTGGCATCGGCGGCAGCAATAGTGAATTGCGGGGCCGCCGTGACGGTACCCAGCAAGGCGGCGGCGCCGCCCAGGGCCGCTTCGAAGGCCTGCTGGTGCGCCGGTGCGACCGTGATCAGGAACCGGCCCGGGGTCTCGGAGAAAAGCCAGGCGGCGGGCACGTTGATCTTCAGGGCCGCCCCGAGCATGTTCGGGAAGGCCATTTCCGCCAGAGCTGCCAGGAGCCCGCCTTCGCTGATGTCGTGCACGGCACTGACCAAGTGGGTGCGAATTGCCCGCAGGACGTGGTCTTGGCGGTCTTTGATCGCAGTCAGGGGCAAAGCGGGAAGCGTCCCGCCGATGGTGCCTGTCAGCATCTTCTGCACTTCGCTGCCGCTGAAATCGGCCGTGGTCTCACCGACCAGATAAACCAGATCATCCGGCTGCTTGAAGGCCGGGGTGGTAATGGTGGTCAAATCGTCGATGACGCCCACCATGCCCACCATCGGGGTGGGGTAGATGGCGGTGCCGTTGGTCTCGTTATACAACGAGACGTTGCCCGAGATGACGGGGGTGTTGAAGACCTTGGTGGCGGCTGTGAT
This sequence comes from Schleiferilactobacillus shenzhenensis LY-73, assembly GCF_000469325.1. Lineage (GTDB taxonomy): Bacteria > Bacillota > Bacilli > Lactobacillales > Lactobacillaceae > Schleiferilactobacillus > Schleiferilactobacillus shenzhenensis. Next base: position 9,893 of record NZ_KI271591.1, read on the forward strand.
GCCTGCGGCGGAGGTCGCTAACTCATAGAAGATCTCGGGTTTGGTGGGGTCGCCGTAGTTCAAGCAGTCGGTGATACCCAGGGGGGCGGCGCCGCTGGCCACCAGGTTGGCGGCGGCTTCCGCGACCGTGCGCTGGCCGCCGATAGCGGGATCCAGGTAAACGAAGCGGCCGGCACTGTCGGTGGTGACGGCGATTGCCCGCTGGGTGCCCTTGATGCGCAGTACGGCAGCATCGCTGCCCGGCAAAACGACGGTGTTGGTCTGGACCTGGGCGTCATAACGGCCGTAAAGACTGGCTTTGCTGGCGATGGTCGGCTGATTCATCAGGGTCAGCCAAGCGGCCGTCGGGTCGGTGATCGCCGGCTGCCAGGGGGCAGCGGGGGAATCCAGCCGCGCCGGCCGCCGGCTTTCTTGCTGGTAGACCGGGGCATCGCTGGTTAAGGACGACACGGGAATGTCGCAGACCGTCTCGCCGTGGTGGGTCAAAATGTATTGGTGGCTGGCGGTGACCCGGCCGATGACGACTGCGTCCAGACCGTACCGGGCAAAGATGGCGCTGATTTCGTCTTCGTGGCCGGCGGCGACGCACAGCAGCATCCGTTCCTGGGATTCGGACAGCATGATCTCAAAGGGGGTCATGCCTGGTTCCCTCTGGGGTACCAGATCCAGGTCCAGCTGCATGCCGCTGTCCGCTTTGCCGGCCATTTCGACGCTGGAAGAAACCAAGCCGGCGGCCCCCATGTCCTGCATCCCGACGAGAATATCTTGGTGGTCGTTCGTCACTTCCAAGCAGGCATCTACCAGGAGTTTTTCCATGAACGGATCGCCCACCTGGACGGCGGAGCGGTCGGCCGCTTCGCTGTCGGAGAAAGTACCCGAGGCAAAGGACGCCCCGTTGATGCCGTCCCGGCCCGTCTTCGCACCAACGTAGAGAATGGCGTTGCCGACACCGGCGGCCCGGCCTTTCTGCAATTGGTCTTCGTCCATGATGCCGACGCACATCGCGTTGACTAACGGATTGCGGGCATACGTGGGATCGAAGGCCGTCTCGCCGCCGACGGTGGGAATACCGATGGCGTTGCCGTAACCGGCAATCCCGGCGACGATCTGGTCCAGCAGCTGGCGGGTGCGGGGGTTGTCCAATTCGCCGAAGCGCAGAGAATCCAGGACCGCGATGGGCTTGGCGCCCATGGAGAAAATGTCCCGGATGATGCCGCCGACGCCGGTGGCCGCACCCTCATAGGGCTCCACGGCCGAGGGGTGGTTGTGGCTCTCAGCCTTGAAGACGACCACCTTACCGTCGCCGATGCGGATGGCCCCGGCCCCTTCGCCGGGACCCATGACCACGTTCTCGTTCTTGGTCCAGAACCGGCGCAGGACCGGCTTGCTGTACTTGTAGGCACAGTGTTCACTCCACATGCCGCTGGCCAAGCCGACCTCGGTGAAGGTGGGCAGGTGGCCAATCAAGTCAGTGAAGCGGGCGTATTCGGCGTCCGTCATGTCCCACTGACGGTAAGGCTTGGCGGTGCGAATTTCTTCCGGACTCAGTTCAACCTGCAACATGGACAGCAGCCTCCTTCACGGTGTGCGCTAACGAATTGAAGACGCCTTGGCCGTCGGTGCCGCCCAGCAGGGCCTCGACGCGGCGCTCCGGGTGGGGCATCATGCCCAGCACGTTGCCGGCCCGGTTGGTGATACCGGCGATGTCATTCAGGCTGCCGTTGGGGTTCTCCCGGTAGCGGAAGACCACCTGGTGGTGGGCCTCCAGGTCGGCCAGGGTCACCGGGTCGGCGTAATAGTTACCCTCCCCGTGGGCGATGGGCAGGGTAATCGCCTGGTTCTCGGTGTATTGGTTAGAAAAGGCAGTGGCAGTGTTCACCACGGTCAGGGTCGCCGGGGCGCAGATGAAGTGCAGCGACGTATTCCACTGCAGGGCACCTGGCAGCAGGCCGGCTTCCGTGAGGATCTGGAAGCCGTTGCAGATACCGATGACGTAGCCGCCAGCGGCCGCGAACTGCTTGACCGCACCCATGATGGGGGAGAAGCGGGCGATGGCGCCGCTGCGCAAGTAGTCGCCGTAGGAGAAGCCGCCGGGGAGAAAGACGGCGTCATACCCGGCCAAACTGTCCTGGCTGGCGGGGATCAAGTCGGCGGGGATGCCGCAGATCTGCTGCAGGGCCCATTGCAGGTCCGTATCGCAGTTGGACCCGGGGAAGGTGATGACGGCCGCGCGCATTAGACCGCCTCCAAGTCGAAACGGTAGGTCTCCATGTTGACGTTGGCCAGCAGCTGGTCACAGATACTTTCGACCTGGTCCCGGACGGCGGCTTCATCGGTGCCGTCCAGGGTCAGTTCGAAGTACTTGCCGTAGAGCACGTCTTGTACGTTTTGGTGATCCATCCGGGTCAGCGCCGTCTTGATGGCCTCGGCTTTGGGATCCAGAACAGAGGGCTTGTAGTTCACGTAGATCTTGGCTTTATACATGACTAATCCTCGCTTTCTTGCAGGCGCCGGAGCACTTCTTCGTAGACGGGTACCAGCGGGCCTTCGTCCTTGCGGAAGACGTCCTTGTCCAGGGACTCCTTGGTGGTGCTGTCCACCAGGCGGAAGTTGTCCGGGGACAGCTCGTCGGCCAGGACCAGGGTGCCGTCGCTCAGCCGGCCGAATTCGAACTTGCCGTCCACCAGGGTGATCCCCGCTTGGGCGAAGCGAGCGGTGAGCAGCGCATTGAGCCGGTCGGTGAGGTCCCGCAGCTGGGCCAGAGTGGCATCGTCGGCAATGCCCAGGGCCTTGATCTGATCATTGTTAATGAAGGGATCGTCCAGCGCATCCGACTTGAAGTAATATTCGTGAATGGCCGGGGAAAAAGGCCGCAGGTGCGCCACCTGGAACTTGCTTTCAAAGTGGCCGGAGGCCAAGTTGCGGAAGACCACTTCCAGCGGCAGCATCGTGCACTTGCGCACGCGCATAGTGGTGGCATCATCGGTGGCGATGTAGTGGGTGGGAATGCCGGCAGCCGCCACCGTTTGGAACAGCAAGGTAGAAATCTGCAGGTTCACCGGGCCTTTGCCCTGGATCTGGACTTTCTTCTTACCGTTCAAGGCGGTCGCCTGGTCTAAGTACACCATCTTCAAAACATCTGGGTCAGCGGTGGCAAAGACTTGCTTAGCCTTGCCGGAATAAAGTAACGCAGTGTCAGTCATTGGTTGTGTTGTCCTCCCAGGTCACGCTGGCTAAGAGATTGGCCAGCGATTGTTTTTCTTCAGCAACGACAGTGATGTGGCCCATCTTGCGGCCCGGCCGGATCTCGGCCTTGCCATAATCGTGGAAGTGCCATTCCGGGTGCGCCGGCCACAGCGTCATGGCGGTGGTCAGGTCGGTGCCCAGCAAGTTGCGCATGACCGCCGGCTTTCTTAACGTGATCGGCGGAATGGGCAGGCCGCAGATACTTAAGATGTGGGCGGCGAATTGTGAGAAATTGCAGGCTTCAATCGAATAGTGGCCCGAGTTATGGGGCCGGGGCGCCAGTTCGTTCACCAGGATACCGGCGGGCGTCTCGAACAGCTCGATGCCCAGGACACCGGCCAGGTGCAGCCCGTTGGCGACTCGGGCGGCCATCGCTTGGATGGCGGCTTGCTTGTCCACCCCCAGCCGGGGCGCCGGGGCAATGGTGGTGTGCAGGATGTGGTGGGCGTGGCGGTTCTCCACGACCGGGAAGCAGCGGACGGTCCCGTTACCGTCCCGGGTGACCATGATGGACAGTTCCCGGGTGTAGGCCTGGCGCTTTTCTAAAATACACGGGGTCTTGGCCGCGAGGGCGGCTGCCGCCGGCAAGTCGGCGGCGCTATTCACGTCCTGCTGACCGTGGCCGTCATAGCCGCCGGTGGTGGTCTTCAGGATGGCCGGGTAGCCGATCCGGGCGATGGCGGCCGGCAGAGCGGCGGCCGTGGGCACGCTGGCGAAGGGAGTGACGGGCAGGCCGTTGTCGGCCAGGAACGTCTTCTCCCGGATGCGGTCCCGGGAAATCGCCAGCAGTTCCGTGCCCTGGGGCAAAGCGGCGTATTGCTGGGCTTGGCGCAAGGTGGTCAAGTCGACGTTCTCGAATTCGTAGGTGAGCACGTCGCTGGCCTGGGCCAGCCGCAGGAGCGCGGCGGTGTCATCGTAGGCGGCGACGATCTGCTCGTCCGCCACCTGGCCGGCCGGGGCGTTTGGCGTCGGGTCCAGCACCAGGATGCGGTAGCCCATGGCCTTCGCGGCCAGGGCCATCATTTGCCCCAGCTGACCGCCGCCGACGATACCGATGGTGGCCGGCGGGAGGAAGCACTGCTTACTCACTGAGCTGGGCCTCGCTTTCCACCGCGGCATCGTGCTGGGCCTGACGGTAGGCTGCCAGCTGGGCGACCAAACCGGCGTCTTGCAGCGCGAGGATCTGGCCGGCTAACAAGGCGGCGTTCGTCGCCCCGGCCGTGCCTATGGCCAGCGTGCCCACGGGAATCCCGCTGGGCATCTGGACGATGGACAGGAGTGAATCCATACCGCTCAGAGCGTGGGACTGGATCGGTACGCCCAAGACCGGCAGGGTGGTGTTGGCCGCCAGCATGCCCGGCAGGTGGGCGGCCCCGCCGGCCCCGGCGATGATCACCGCGTACCCGGCGGCCCGGGCAGTGCTGGCGAACTGGGCCAGTTCCTGGGGCATGCGGTGGGCCGAGATCACCTTGGCTGTGTAAGCAATACCCAATTGTTGCAGCGTGGTACACGTGTTGCGCATGGTCGGCCAGTCGGAGACTGACCCCATGACGACGGCGACTTTTGCCATGATTGACCTCCATTGATCAAGTTGGGTTCAGCATACCAGCTGGCGGCGTATCTGGCAACTTAATTCTTAACTATATAGAAGAAGGCTAACAAGAATGTTCGTCATACTGATTCTCATGCGATTTTTGTCTGACGCTTCCGGAGATACCGAACGATCATTGGACAAGCGACCCTGGTTGCCAAAGACAGCTTTGGAAACCGGTCAGCATCGCCTTTTTACCGCCGACAATGGAGGCTATAAAGACGAACAATACCCGATATCAAATGATATATTCCACATTTCTTCCCATAAAAAAATCTCGAATGATGGGTATCATTCGGGATTTAAAGGCGAACATTCAATTGTGGAGAAAAACAATTCGCTAATTGGGGAAAATTGAATAATCTTAGACACCATTGTTCGTAATTATCATGGGAACACGGATGACCTTTTGGACCTGATTGGCAGCGTGGCCCCGCGGCTGTACCGGTACGGCGTCTAGAGAGACACACACTGTGTTGATATATGCCTGCATGCAAATCAGCAACGCACATTGGTTTGCGGTATCTGCTCGGAAACGTTACGCTAACATAAAATAAACGCCAACACAGGTGCGTTAATCGTAGAAGGGATCGATAGTCTATGCCAGGGATTGCTGACTACCTCAGGCGAATGAATCAGGAGCACCCGTATGTCACGATAATTTTCTTTATGGCGGTGGTGAGCACCATGGTCATTTTGGTAAGGTTTGTCTTGAACTGGCGTAGCAATCTCGACCGTGTGTTCTACTACGAGTTTTTTCTGACGATCCTCTTTCTTCTTGAAGAACATCATCAACGGGCGAAGAGAAAGCGCAATGACAATCGTTAATTACGCGCGACGTCGTAATTCTGCTGACCGTCGTTTGGAATTGTCACGGGAATACGGACCAGTGTCCGCACTTGATCGGCCGGGGTGGTCAGCAGATTGTCTAGGTACAATTCCCGGTACCCCGGATTCGTGCGCGTCATGTCATTAGCCGTCATAAAGTCCGCCAACGCGGTCCAAACCGGGCTGTCTGGCTGCACCGGTCCAGTGTGCAGCAGCTGCACCTCCGTTCCTTCGGCGTGGCGGGAGAAGGTGACCTGCGCCGCTTCCGCAGTCAATGCGGGTTGGTCGGCTTTGACCTGATCCAGCAGTGCAGGAATGGTGAAGTTCGGCTGCTTGACGAGCAGTGTGTAGTGCTGGTCCGGCGTGATGAAGACGCTCAGGGGATAAGGCACATAATCCCGGAACCAAGCCAGCGCTTTGCTGGTCGCTGCCATGTCCTTGATGCCCTCGGCGAAGGTGTACATCGCTGTCACGGCGGCTTTGAACTGCGGGTCAGCCAATGATGTTGGGCCTTGACCTTGGTACTGCAAATAGTTGCGTTCCGTGAGGACGACAACAGAAGGGACGCTACCCAAGTTGTATTCTGTTTGTTCCTGTTCTCGGTAATCGAAGCGGCTCATGGGAATCCCTGCTTTCTATGATGATAGGGCCATTATAGAGAGAAAAGCCGTGCAGGGGGGTGAATAATGCTTACCGCATGAAGGCTTTATTGGGCAGCGGTTCAAGCCGGCGATTGACCAGTGATAACCGCATAATCGACTGGTCCGTCCGCTGCGGCAGCGGTCATGTTCATGGCCTCCGCCAATTCGGGCAGGACACTGAGTGTGCCGCTTTGCCACGCCGTTAACCGATCCACCGCCGTTAGCAAGCGCTGTTTCAGCCCGCCAAAACGGCTGTCCAGCAGTGCCCAGCCGGCGGCAGGGTGTTCCGCCAGCCACAGAGTCTGGCGGGTCGCGTGGACCTTGTCTAATTCTGGGGCCAATGCAGTCAGTTCGGTCACCACGCCGGCCATCTCGCTCCGGTCCTCATTGCGGTAGGCATCCTGAATGGCGGCCAGGACGTGGGCTTTGGCACTCAGAAAGCGGGCGAGCGCCACGGCGTAAGCATAGAGCGGGCGAGTCAAAGGCGTCGTCACGGCACTGGCCAGTTTGTCCGCCAAGACCCGGTAGTGTTTCTCTGCGTCCACGCCTTTGAAGCTGGCCCAAAAACGGGGTACCAGCCAATCCATGTAGAGCAGCTGTTTGCTGGGGTTGGCCTCGTGGCGGTTCGCTTTGCCCCGGCGTTTGAAGTTGTCGAATTGATCCAAGGCAAAGAAACCGTCCCAGTCTTCGTGCTGCATGAGCCAGAACTGGTCGGCCAGCCATGCGGGGCTGGCATCCCCAGAGTAGGCGGCTTCCGCGGCGGCTTGCAGCCCCAGGCCGAGTGCCCGCAGCGGCGTTTCTGCACCATCGGCGAAAGCAGCCGTGACCCAGAGGGCGGCTGGCGGCTTGTCCGCGGCCGCTTTGGCCCCCATGAGCATCAGTCCTTGGTTCGGGGCCAGTCCTTGCTCGGCATAGAGAGAAAAGTGTGCCTGCGCCGTTAACTCAGGGGCGGTCGGGACGGTTTGCCAAGTTAAACCGAGGAGCGGGGCATCATCGGCCCACGCTGGCTGGGGCGCATGAGTCACCACGGTCACGGCCGTGAAGCCCAAGGCGGCGACCCGTTGCAGCAGGCGGCGGCCCTCAGCGGTTGTCAAGGCCGCTGGGCCGTCGGCGTCAAGGACCAAGCCCAGGGTCGTCGGAATATTGGCATCGGTGTACGTAAAGTGCCGTTCGTTCTGGGCATGGGCGACCCAGGCCGTGATGCCCCGCAGGGCAGCCGCCGGGGTAGGGTAGGCAATGTCCCCGGTCATATCCGCCCGGCGAATCATTAACGGTGCCGTGCTGGGCGCCAATGTGACCGACAACCCAGCCGTTTTCGTCAAGACGATATCCCAGCGTTCCGCCAGCAGATCCACCGCCGGCTGCAGATCAGCAGTCAGGCCCATGATTTTCAGTTCCACAACGATCACTCCTTACTGACATTATAGCGTTATTACTCGCTTTTCCCTCAGAAACATGCTACATTTTGGGTGTAATGCGCAATGGTGAACATATATTTCAAGGAGTGATCGGTTAATGAGCAATCCTATTTTTGCAGGGATCGATCTGGGCGGAACGAACGCTAAGGTCGCCCTTTATGATGAACAGATGCAGCAGATCGGTGAGAAACGCGCACCGAGCCGCTCAACGGAGAGCGCCGATGTGATTTTGGAGAACCTGGCCAACCTGTTGAACCGCTTGTTGCGGGAAACTGGGACCGACCGGGCGGATCTGGCGGCCATGGGGATTGGCGTCCCTGGTCTGATGGACGTCCACGCCGGCATTTCTCACTACCTGGCCAACTTCCCCCAATGGCGCGATGTGCCGGTGGTGCAGTGGTTCGAAAAACGGCTGGGGATTCCCGTCGTGCTGGATAACGATGTGCGGATGAACACGTACGGTGAATGGTACGAAGGGGCCGCAAAGGGCGTCCAGAATGCGATTCTGCTCACGCTGGGTACCGGCGTCGGCGCCGGCATCATTCTGCAAGGCCAGATGCTCTACGGGACGACCGACAGTGCCGGCGAGCTGGGCCACATGTCCATCGACCCCAACGGCCGGCCGTGCAATTGCGGCAACATCGGCTGCTGGGAACGGTACGTCTCGGCCACCGGCTTGATCCAGACCGCCCAAGAGGCGATCGCCAAGGCACCGACCAGCGTGTTAGCCAAGTGGCAGGCTGACGGTCAGCCGCTCACCGGGAAGATGGTCTCCCTGGCTTACGACAAAGGGGACGCCGTTGCCCACGAAGTGATGGATCAGACCGGCGTCTGGCTGGGGGTCGGTCTGGTATCGATCATCAATGTCTTCAATCCCCAGCGGATCATCATCGGCGGCGGGATGGCGGCTGCCGGCCAGCGCCTCTTGGCCCCGGCCCAAGCCTATATCCAGGCCCACGCATTGCGTCAGCCGCTGGGCGCGGTGAAGATCGTTGAAGCCCAGCTGGGTGACAGTGCCGGCATGGTCGGTGCCGCGGTCCGGGGCCGCAGCAAGTGGGAGAAAAATAACGCCGAGTAAATGACCCGCACACTGGGCGCCTTCAAAAAAACGCACGGTAAACGTCACAAATCCTTCACACTTTCCGGGTAGTATAACTGTCGTCGAAAGGTTTTCGCCTTTCCCCCAAATATTCTTTTCATGATTTTTCTTCTAAATTTTCCGCCATCCATGGACTATCCTCTCCCCAGGTGGTCCGGCAGAAAAACGAAACCGTCGCGACCTCCCCTCGCGGCGGCTTTTTTTCGCGTTTTCGCGCAAAAAAAGCCCCCAACGGAGCAATCCGTATTTGCTGCCGCTAGAGGAGATCATTACGGCGTCGTCCTTTGCCAACCGGCACCCTGCCAGCGCTTCATCCCTGCAGAGGGGTCAGCACCAGACGATCGACCAAGGCACAAACATGCGCGGTTGTTGTTTCTCGTTCATCAAGTTCCCCGGCTTCCAGGGCGGTCAGATAATTGATAATGATTGAGAAGACGTTCTCGACAAGAAACGGCAGATCGATCTCGATAATCAGGCCGCGCTGCTGGAATTGTGCCAGTTGCTGAAAGAGCGCCGTAAAAAAAGAATCATCGCTGATTTTTGGCAACAGCGGCCGCATACTGGGGGTTTGCCGAAAAATGCGAATGATTTGGATAGTTTCAGGGTCTTCTCGGCCAAACTGAATCATGTTCTGCGTTAACGCATCGATTTGTACTTTAGGGGCCAACCCAACGTGCAGCACAGGCGCCAAGCGGGTAATGAGGATGGCTTGATGATAGCGGAAAACATCCAACAGCAGTGCTTGCTTGTTGGGAAAGTAAGAATAAATGTTCGACTGCGCAATCTTCAGTCGCCGGGCCACTTTCACTGTTGACGTATTTTCTACGCCATTCTGGATAATCAGGGCGCTTGTCGTCCGGATAATGCGTTGTTTCAATTCTTTGTTTTTTGGTTTCATCGCACACCTCGTGTTAATCGTACCGGAAACGGCTTTACTTGACAAGCGATAACCCTATCAGTTAAGATGGCAGTGCTGTTAAGAGATAACTCTATCGGTAAAAGGGGCTGTGAATATGAAGAAAGTGGCCATTGTCACGGGTGCTTCGTCCGGCATTGGGCAGCAAACTGCGTTGGATTTGGTCAAAAATGGGTACACGGTGATTGGGGGTGCCCGCCATATCGCCAACTTGAAAGGCACGGCGATTGAGGCAAAGTATTTAGACGTAACCGACCATGATAGCCGTGTGGCGTTTATCCAGGATGTGATCACCCGTTACGGGCGAATCGACGTGCTTGTCAATGCGGCAGGTTACGGATTATTCGGCGCGATTGAAGAAGTGCCGCTGGCAGAAGCAAGAGAACAGCTGGACGTGAATCTCTTGGGCATTGCGGACCTGATTAAGTTGGTCATTCCGACCATGCGGGCGCAAAAAGCGGGTAAAATCGTCAACATTTCATCGCTGGCCGGCCGAAGCTATTCGGCATTAGCGGGCTGGTACTACATTTCTAAGCATGCTTTAGAAACAATGAGCGACGTTTTGCGGCTTGAGATGAAACCTTTTGGTATTGATGTCATCATTATTGAGCCGGGCATTACGCGGACAAACTGGGCAAAGGTCACAAATACGCATTTGCTGCAAAGCACCCCCGCAAAATTCGCCATACCGAGCGATGGCGGAAAAACAGTCACGAATGATTACCAAACCCACCCAAACGGTTGCGGATGTCTCCCGTACAATTCGGCGGGCAATCACTGCCCGCCGACCGAAGTCCCGTTATCTCGTCAAGTTTAACGATAAGATGGCCCTCAATTTGCTCCGATTTGCCAGTTATCGTTTGCAGGATTGGGCCGCTACCCGCATGCTATCCTAACAGTATCCTTTCCTCGTCCTGCGTTTCCAAATTCTACGATGGCGTCCTGTTTTCAGAACGGATGCGTGTGTTTTTAATAATCCACACACACAGCGCTGAGACACCAATCATTTTCCCCGTCGCCCAGGGTCCATATTCATTGTCCGCCAATGGGTCCCAGCTTCTTTCATCGCGTTTTGGAATCAGACTGCCATTGTAAACGGCAATCATGAACCGGAGAGGACAAGAAAAAGCATCAGCAGATTCCACCCCGCGGTGGAATCTGCTGATGCTTTTTTGAAGCGAGGAGATTAGTCTTCGCCGATTTCCTTATCATACATATTGTTCGTGTGATGGGACTTGCCGAACGGAATGCCCAGAATGATGACCATGCGGTCGCCTTTCTTCACCAGGCCTTGGTCCATGGCCACTTTCTCCGCCGTGGCATAGATGTCGTTAATGTTCTCCGTGCCGCCAATGACGATCGGGGTGGTGCCCCAGGAGAGAATCAGGGAATCGGCGACTTCCGTGGTGAAGGTCAGGGCAATGATGGAAATGTTCGGGCGGAAGCGGGCTCAGCGGCAGAAACCCCAAAGTACCTCAGAGTGCCTGTGTTACTGCATTGGTAGTGAACTGGTTTATTGACATGTGTAGTCAAAAGGGTACCAGAACGCTTGCACGATCTGATGAAGCAGGAGCTGCCCAACCAAGGTATCATTCGCGCAGACGAGACGCTGTACAACGTCATCGAGAGTGACAAGGCGAAGACGTGCTATTGGTTGATGGCTTCCGGGCAGGTATGCTAGACGTCAGGTCATCCATTTTACAGATAAAGACGTCCGCGCACACTTGCAGATCGCCGAGGAATTGGGGGCACACCGGCTTCTTGCAAACGGACAGGTATCAAGACTGCGAGAAACTGCCGGCGTCAAACAAGTCTTATTGTCCCGAATCTGACGCACTGTCTAACGACGAGCACAAGAAAGCAGTGAAGGAACGCGAACCAAAAACAAGTTGCTCGCTAAGGCTGACACTGATCTCACCGACATTTACCATGACAAGAAGAGCGCCGTCTATGCTGCTGTTGAATATTGTGGCGTCATGTTCCTTCTGGAGAAGAAGTGAAATGACTTCACATCGTCGGAGCGCTTAAGGAAGAGGCAAGAAACCCTCGTCAACGTCATGGCTGAGTTCTATGATTAATTGAAGGACCTTGGTGTTCTGGCGAAAGCAAAACTCGATTGGGCTGTGGAATGTGCCGAACACCAGCAGTCTGGACTGGCCCACGTACTAATCAACGGTTGGTTGGAAATCTCCAATAACCAGGCGGAGCAGGTCATCAAATAGCTGGTCATGGCCTGAGGAAGCGCCCCATTTCGCACTAACTTTCAGGGTACTAAGGCCACCGGCATCATTCTCGGCGTCATGCGTTCAGCCGAAGTTAATGACGTGAACACACGAGCTTTTTTAGGGGCTCTTAGAGATTGCAAATTTGGCGGTGCTCGCGGTTCGACGGTACTGCACGCATCTTTGGCCGGGCGGCAACGATGCAAGTCCGGCTTGCTCGGTAAACCAGCAGAATTCGAACAATGAGAAGAGAGGCTCCTGTGACCCTGTTATCATACAAAATGGCACGAGCCTTGTCTGCGTACCGATTTATTTCACGCTTACGAATGACGGTGACGAGAGAATTTTCAGAGCCCACTCTGAGGAGTGAAAGCTGTTTAGAATAGAGTTGGAGCAGAGCTTTAGCGTGGTTTCCAAGTAAAATTGCTCGTCAATAAACTTGGCTAGCTATTTCCTTGGCTTTTTCGAGACGAAGTTCTTGCATTTTCCAAGATTGGGTCGTAGAGTAAGGACAGCAAATGTGAAATAGGTAACGTGATATGTAGAGCATGCATGATGCAGAATTTTTGAAAGCGTGTTCTGATTCGCAGATTGTGAAAAATTAATTGCTGCCCAGAGATTCTTCGGGGAGAGGAGGATACCCTGTTCCGATCACGGATTCGAAAAATTCGTCAATATCAGGACGTTTTGGCGACAGCAATATTGTAGAGTTGATTGTTGGTAGTCGGTACGAAATAGTTTGGTTGGGTTACTAAGGCAGAAAGGGGAGAAATACTCATGTTCAACAAAACGTTCAGGAAGCTTTTGCTTGCTTTGAGCATCGTCATCGGTATCCTTTTAACGGTTCCTTCTGGCCAGCTGGCGAAAGCTGACGCGGATTCGATGACTGACTTGGCCACAAGTGCATTCAGCAACAGCTCCGCTTACAAGAAAGTATTTGACCGCATTACAAGCCAAACGCCACAAATCGTCAAACCAATTTTTGACGCAAATGGAGACGAAAGTGGAGAGATGCTCGTCTATTCGTATTCCACGAAAGCAACGAGCAAAATTACTTCTCATCCCGCAATCAGCGGTCAATTCACGACGGAGGTTCTTTCACCATTGACAGTATTTTACGACCGTGAGTCAAATGAAATCACTCACGTCGTTTTACTTGACTATGCTGCGGGTGCCAAGTCACAAAAGGCAATTCCAATCATGGATTTCGTGACCGGTCAGCAGAACGAGATTACACCGGATGAGGCAAAAGTAGACACCGAAACATTGGCCCGAGATGTACAGAATCGGCAAAGCATATTGCTCAAAGATGCTGTTGAACAGCAGCAAACTGCCGATTCTAATCGTCAAGTCAGTTCGTCGATGAGTCCAACGCAGGGGAAACAAAAGGCATCTCCTAATTCCATTGTTACCTGTCAGATTTTTACCTGTACGGCTTATGCGTCAGGCGGTGGACGCTATGATGAAACATGTAACAGAATTAACGATTGGGTGTGCGGCGGAATGCCTAAATTCTGGGCATACGTTGTTTGCACTGGTGTAGAAGCGTGGGGATGTTACGTGCCCAAGTACAAAGTGTGTGTAAATGGTTACTGGACAGCAGCTAACGTTTGCCCAACTATGGTTGGGTAAACAATTTGGCAATTGTCCCTTTGATGTAGGAGGGGATTATTTATGCGTGAAGTAAAGGTTGTCTTCATCAAAGAATCTTTGCTTATGCTGCTGGCAATGGTATTCCTAATGTGCTCTTGCCAGGCAAGAGCGAATATGGCCTCACTGTCCGATAAAGGTGCATCGCCTGCAGCTATTAGTCGACCAATCTCTCCGCAGAAATTGGGGGAAAAAATTGCGGACAAAGATTCGTTTTCTCTGTTTGTATACGAGCCTTCTTGTCCGCCTTGCCAAAAGGAGATCAAGTTGTTGAACACGATGCGTCTGGGGAAACAGTTCTATTCTTTGAATCTTGAGAAGATTTCTGCCATTGAAAACTCGAGGGTAAAGAATCTCAATATTCAATACACGCCAACATTGCTGAAAATTTCCCACGGTACTGTGATTGTTCGTCAAGAGGGATTCTCTGACAAAGCGGTGCTAACTCGGTTACAGCTCAATTCCCCGGACACACTCATTTCCGAAAGCTTCCCCGTGACGAAGATCTTCCAGCCCATCAGTGTTGCACAGTTTGAGGAGATGGTAAAAAGGGGGAAGTCACTAATTGCCTATATTGGTCGCCCCACATGTCCTGATTGTGCATCATTTGAAAAGTCGCTAGCCAATTATGATCTGTCGAAGTACTCGGGGAAAGTTTACTACGTCAATGTTGAATTGCTTCATAAAGATCCCGCTCAGTGGAATTTCTTTAAGGAGCAAAACAGTATCCAAGGGACGCCAGCATTTGTATCGTATCGTGCCGGAAAATTAATCTCATCCTCGTCGTGGACAGTCGAATCTGGCTATAGCCCTAAGCTGGCACTAGTTTGGCTAACCAAGGAAATGAAGTGAAATGATGGCTACAAGGCATTCGAATGGCGTTTCAAAAGCCCAACAAGCGTATCTCATTTTTTGGGGCACGTTACCTGTGTTGTTTGTACTGGCAGCCGTTCTAGGCATTCCCAGCGCAAAGACCTTTGTCATGGGTCAACTCGTTCTGGGACTCACCATTCTGTTCCTCCAATTCATGGCCGCAAAGTACCGACTTGATCGCCGGGAACGTAGTTACATTCAAGAACAGATGCTAGCCCCGCTCCTGCTTTCCTGGTTCAACGTGCTCGTGGCAGTGACTAACAAGATGGCTTGGGCTACCATAGTGGGAGTGTTGGCAGCTGTTTATACGGCGCTCTGTGTTTTGCAACTTGTGCTTCTACGGTTTCGGCGGCGCAAGTGAAACACAACCTGGCAACGTTAGCCGATCAAACTGAATTGACAATGTAGAGATATGTTCTACCGACACTAGGCACGACAGTCGCACTGTTTCACGAATAATCGTCATGATTATCGTTGAGACGGTGCGGCTGTCTTTGTTTTTGACCTGAATATAACCAGGGCTACTCTTCAGCAATGTAAGGTAAGCGTCAAATAACTGGGTACGTAGCCTCAGAGGAAACCTCCGCCCATAATTGAGACATCAATCAATGGATGGAGGTTTTCCTATGACCCAAATCAAAGACATCGTCCCCGTAGAGCTGGTAAACCGTGCGGCCAGTACACCGATTGTTAAGACCAAGCTGGGGGTCAAAGTGAGGTTCGGCGACGCCGAAGTGCTCCTTTACAACGGCATCGACGGTTATCTCGCCCATATCATTCTACAGGAGATGACCGGCAATGCTGCCCGACCTGACCAGCGCTAAGATCTTCATCGTCTGCGGTCGGACAGATCTCCGTAAAGGCATCGACGGTCTGGCCGCGTTGATCCAGTCCGAGTACGACCTGGACGTGTTTGACCATTCCTTGTTCCTGTTTTGCGGAACACGCAGCGACCGCTTCAAGGCCTTGTATTGGGACGGCGACGGCTTTCTCCTATTGTACGAGCGGTTCGAGAACGGGCACTTGCAATGGCCCCACAACCAAACCGAGGTGAAGCGGCTCCGTTACCAACAGCTGGAGCGGTTACTCAGCGGTTTAGCCATTGAAGAACGGCGGACCCTTCGGCCCGCCAAGCCTGGCATCATCCACTAGAAGTCCTTTCCAGAAAGCCTTGGAAAGGGCTTCCTTTTATTTCCCTGGCTTGCTATAATCCTACTATCGTTTTTATCGAAAAGCAGGAAGGTGGTGGGCTCATGAACAAGGCAGCGACGACTGAACGCGAACAACAGCTTGAACGAGAAGTCGCTTATTGGA
>NZ_KI271591.1:25700-25967 GCF_000469325.1 Schleiferilactobacillus shenzhenensis LY-73
ATCTTGAATGAGACCCTCCAATACCACCTGCGCAAAAGGTTCGGCGTGCAAAAAGAGACACTGCCGGGAGGTGAACAGACCAGCCTTTCAAGGCCGTCACGTTGGCTTCGCCCACCGCAGAGAACGAGACCGAAGAACAGGAAACCGTGGTCGCCGCTCACCGTCGCAAGAAGCCCAAGGGCAAACGCGCCGATGAACTGAGCAAGTTTCCCAGCGTGGAAGAACATCATTACTTGCCGGCCGATCAGCGCGAATGTCCCAACTGCC
>NZ_KI271591.1:26231-29064 GCF_000469325.1 Schleiferilactobacillus shenzhenensis LY-73
ACTGCTCGGTGTACCGATCACCCGGCAGAACATCATTAACTGGCACATCTTGGCCTGCGAGCGCACTCTCGAAACTATCCACGGCTTGATGAAGCAAGAGCTGATTGCACAGGACATTATCCACGCCGACGAGACGCCCTACAAAGTCATCGAGAGTGATAAAAGCAAGACCTATTACTGGTTAATGGCGTCCGGGTGGTATGCCAAGCGGCAGGTCATCTTATATGAACATAAGGATGGGCGTGCATACTCCCAAATTGCAGAGGAACTGGGTCAGTACACCGGCTTCCTGCAAACAGACGGGTATCAAGTCTATGAAAAACTGCCCCACGTTAAGCGCGTTGCCTGCTTAGCCCACATTCGGCGCAAGTTCTTCGATGCCCTATCTAATGACGAACGAAAGAAAGCTGCGAAAGCAGCGCAAAGCAAGGGAAAGCAGCTCGTCAAGGCCGAGACTGATCTCGTCACCGTAGACCACGGAAAAAAGAGCGCCGCTTACATCGCTGTTGAATATTGTGATGCCATGTTCCTCCTGGAGAAGAAGTGGCATGACCTCACGCCAACAGAGCGCTTAGGGAAAAGGCAGGAAAACCTCACCAAAATCATGGATCAGTTCTACGACTGGTTATAGGACCTGGGTGCCCTGCCAAAAACAAAGCTCGGGAGAGCCGTCGACTACGCCCAAAATCAGCGGGCCGGACTGGCGCTCGTGTTGACCGACGGTCGGCTGGAGATCTCCAACAACCGGGCGGAACGCGCCATCAAAGAGCTGGTCATGGGCCGAAAGAACTGGCTATTCTCCACCAGTTTCCAGGGTGCCAAGGCTACAGGTATCATTCTCAGCATCATGCCTTCAGCCGAAGCTAATGGCTTGAACACACGGGCTTATTTAGAGGCCCTCTTTGAAGAGATTCCTAACTTGGCAGTGCCCAGTGATCCGACAGCACTGCAAGTCTATTTGCCTTGGTCGCCGGCGATGCAAGCCCGGTTCGCCAAGTAAGTCAGCAGAGTTCGAATAATGAATAGCGAGGCTCCTGCCGACCCTGTAATCATACAGGATGGCAGGAGCCTCGTCTGCGTACTAAATTATTTGACGCTTACTCAGCAATCAGCAATAAAACAGCGCCAGTATTTCGTCCACGATTGCCGGACAAAATACTGGCACTCTGCTGATAATTGTTTCAGGACTCAGAAAAAAGTGTCTGGATACATCGTGGGGAAACTAGTCCTCGCCGATTTCTTTCACGTACATATTGTTCGTGTGGTGCGACTTGCCGAACGGAATGCCCAAGGTGATGACCATGCGGTCGCCTTTCTTCACTAGGCCTTGATCCATAGCGACCTTCTCGGCTGTGGCGTAGATCTCATTGATGTTCTCCGTGCCATCAATGACGATGGGGGTCGTACCCCAGGAGAGGATCAAGGAATCCGCCACCTCAGTGGTGAAGGTCAGCGCAATGATGGGAATGTTCGGCCGGAAGCGAGAAATGCTGCGGGCGGTGAAGCCGTTAGCGGTGACGGCAACAATCACCTTCGCATTGACGCGCTCAGCGGCAGAAACGACGGAGTATCCCAGGGTGTCTGTGATACTGTCGTTGGCGTTGAACTGGTCCATGATGACGGAGTGGCGGGGCAGATCCTTGTCCGTGGCTTCGTCAATGCGGGCCATGGCGGCAACGGATTGCACCGGATAGTGACCGTTGGCACTCTCGCCGGAGAGCATCGTCGCGTCAGTACCATCATAGACTGAGTTAGCCACGTCGGCCACTTCCGCCCGGGTCGGCCGCGGGTTCTCCTGCATGGAATCCAGCATTTGTGTGGCGGTGATGACCGGCTTGTGGGCCATGTTAGCCTTGCGGATCAAGTCCTTCTGGACCCGCGGTACGAGCTCGAAGGGAATCTCCACGCCCATGTCGCCCCGGGCGACCATCAAGCCGTCGGAGACGGCCAGAATGGCGTCGGCATTATTGATGCCTTCTTGGGATTCGATCTTGGGGATGATCATCACGTGCGGGTTCGGGCCGGCTGCCACCAGGTCGCGAATATCTTGAACGTCGCTGGGCTTACGGACGAAGGAGGCAGAAATGTAGTTGAAGCCCTGCTGCAGCCCCCAAGTAATATCGTCCCGGTCCTTCTCGGTCAAACCCGGCAGATTGATTTCCACGCCTGGGGCGTTGACGCCTTTCTTACCGCCCAGGTCGCCAGCATTCTCGACAACAGTGACCAGCTCGCGCTTGCTGTCGTCCTTCTCCAGGATCTTCATGTCCAACAGGCCGTCGTCGAAGAGGACGTGGCCGCCGACGTGGACGTCATCGTACAGGCCGGGATAGCTGACCCCAATCAGGTCCTTGCTGGTCCAGATGCTGGCATCCATACCGATGCGGACCTTGTCGCCGATGTTGAAGTGGATCTTGCCGTCGTCCTTGACGTCGGAACTGCGAATCTCGGCCCCCTTGGTATCGAGCATCAAGCCGATGCGCTTGCCAGTGATCTTCATCGCTTCATGAGCCTTCTGGAACCGGCCCAATTGCTCTTCGTGATCGCCGTGGGAGAAATTGAAGCGGAAAATATCCGCCCCGGCCTTGATCAGCTGCACCATAATATCCGTCGTATTAGCGGCCGGCCCGACCGTGGAAACAATCTTAGTTCTACGCATGAATGAAAAACCTCCAGAATATCGAAATTTGGTCACTGTTACACAAAGTTCATTATAAAGGAAAACGGTTTCGGCGACAAGAGACGGGAGTATAGTTTCTGTGCAAGGTTGGATTGGCGTGGCCCGGCGATTTGGGCCCTCCGGCTGGCTGGGCGGGCGAAGCGAAGCAAGTGCGGA
>NZ_KI271591.1:29233-29433 GCF_000469325.1 Schleiferilactobacillus shenzhenensis LY-73
AAAGTCTTCCGTGCCAGGACATATTCGCCGGAAGTGCCGACCGCACTTTGTGTTTGCAGGCGCTTGCCCTGTTGTTCAGGGAGGAAAGCTGCCGGGATTTCCTGACGAGCCGGATGTTTTCGGTCTCCAAGAATGTAGGGTGACGGAGGGCGGAGCAGGCGGGGGCTCAGTGGTGAGATTGGCCTTAGCGGTCGGGTTTT
>NZ_KI271591.1:29457-29846 GCF_000469325.1 Schleiferilactobacillus shenzhenensis LY-73
TGCGTACTTTGCATTGGCTTAAAGTCGCCGCACCACGTTCCAGCCCCCGCCCGCGGAGCCCGGAGTCACCCGGTACAGCACAGGACAGCAGCCTGCCTCCGTAAACGGGCTCCGGCCGACAGCAGCCTGCCTCCGTAAACGGGCTCCGCCGAGCAGGTCACCACAGTCTAAGGACCATAACACCAAAAGCCCAAGTGCGGGGCTTTTGGTGTTATGGCCACTTAGCCTGGGTGGCCTAAGCGCTCGGCTGCGCCCTCTGCCCTCTAAACGGGCTCCGGCCGACAGCGGCACACGGTCTGAGGACCTTAAGCCAAAAATCCCAAGTGCGGGGATTTCCGGCTTAAGGCCACTCAGCCCGGTGCCGCTAACCGTCGGCCTCCGCCCTCTGC
>NZ_KI271591.1:29856-35218 GCF_000469325.1 Schleiferilactobacillus shenzhenensis LY-73
ACCAAAAAAGCCGCAGCGTTCAGTTCGCTGCGGCTTCCATGATTGCGCTGTTGCCAGCGCTTGAATACGGTTTGACGATTACTTCTTGAGAAGCTTTGTCGCCAAAGCCTTAACGTCGTCGTCAGACATGTCCAATGTCGGCAGCATGTCCTTTTCGGTCTGGTCAGTGCTGTGGTTGTTCTTCTCCATGTAGTAGTCCCAAAGAGCGTCGCGGATGGGCAAGTTGCTGTCGCTCCAGTCGAACTCCTCGCTCATCTTCTTGTCCAGCATGCTGGTCATTTCGATGTCTTTAGGATCGCCAGGTGTACCGTCTTGAACTGCCATAATTCATACCTCCATTGATAAGTACTTGCTACAAAGTCTATTGTAGTGCATTGCGCCAGATTCGGCACGGAAAAAGTTCAAATCACCGAATTAATCCCCGATGAAACTCTCCAGATCGTCGCTGTTTTGGGTAGTGGTGCCCTGGTCGAAGGCGAAGGGAAAGTACTTCTCTAAGTGATAATCCACCGCCAAGGTGTGCAAAGCGTTCTCCGCGCCGTGGATCGTCTCGTCGCTGACGGTGTCGTTGTACTTGAGCCGCTGCAGGTAATCCTTAGCGGTGCTGACGGACGGGCTGGCGCCTTCGTCCTGCTTGCCGGCCTTGGCAATGGTTTGGGTGAGGACATCCACCAGGGGTTGGCGCGCGTTTTGGACCGCATCCCGCAGATTGGTCAGGCCGCTGTCGGCCAGGGGCTGCTGGCCAGCGATGGCGGTGTAGGCCTGGGCGGTGACCCCTTGGGCTTTGACCTTGGCGATACGGTTCAGCGCGGCAGTCAAGGCATCCCGGTCGTATTGGGAGACCTGGCGAATCTCACCGGAGGCGATTTGGGAGGGGGACATCACGTCGTTGTAGCTCTGGGGGGCATGGGCCAGCCCGAAGGCGTGGCCGAATTCGTGGATGAAGATGTTGATCACATCACTGTCGTTTTTGTTATTCTTCTCCGCGGTAATATTCAGCATGATCTTGTGACTGTTGCTGGCGAGACCGGAGAAAGAAAGGTATTTGCTCTCTACCGGGGCCAGGTACACGTCCGCATTGGCCTGCGTGGTTTGGGGCACGATCACCTGCCGGCCGGCCGCTTTGTTCCACCAAGCAGCGGCGCTGGCGGCTTCGGTCTGGTACTGGGGCAGGGCCTGGGCGTTATAGACGATCTGCCCGTTTTCCCCCGCCAGCCACCAGTTTTCTAACTGAGACCAGCCCTTGGGGGCGCTGGCGCTGGTGTTCTGCTGCTGAGAAATGAGCTGGCTGACGCGGTGCACTTGGTCGTACGTCTGCCACTTGCGGATCCCGACGATCAGCAGCAGCACCAGTCCGGCAACGATCATCAGCTGGCTGACGAATTTAATGAATCTCCACAGCATCCGCATTGCCCACGGTCCCTTCTTTCATGCTTATGCCCACAGCTTACCGGGTCGGTGGGGGAAATGCAACGATTGAGCTTTCAACGTGAAACTTCCTTTAATGTGCGTTAACATGAAGAAGCGTGTATTACCGCGAACGGTCCGTATCGGGGGCCGATTATTAACACCGGGCGAAGGCCGCTGCGCTCCCATCGAGACGCATTGGCCTCGCCCGTTTAGAATAGGAGGCCAATTGTGGTCAAAATACTACTTAAATCTGTGCGGGAGTACAAGTGGATGTCCCTGCTCTCGCCGGTCCTCGTGGCGATTGAAGTCATGTTGGAAACGTACATTCCTTTCCTCATGGGGAACATCATCGATTACGGCATTACCCCGGGGAACTTAGCGTATATTCAAAAGTGGGGCTTGGTTCTGGTCGGTCTGGCCGTCGTGTCCTTGGTGGCCGGGTCCGGCGCCAGCTGGTTTTCCAGTCATGCCGCCGCTGGCTTCGCCCAGAACTTGCGGCACGACGAGTTTGCGCAGGTGCAGAAGTTTTCCTTTGCCAACATTGAACACTTCTCCACCGCCAGTGTTGTCACCCGGCTGACCACCGACATTACCAACGTCCAGCAGGCGTATCAGATCTCCATCCGGATCGCCTTCCGGGCGCCCTTGATGTTCATTTTCTCGATGGTCATGTCCTTCCGGGTCAGTCCCCAGATGGCGGGAATCTTCGCCATTGTGGTGCCGATTCTGGCGGTCATCCTCTACTTTATCATTCATACCGCCTACCCGCTGTTCAGCCGCGTGTTCCGCCGGTATGATATTTTGAACCGCGTCGTGAACGAGAACCTGCGGGGCATTCGGGTGATCAAGACCTTTGATCGCCAGGAGGAAGAAATCAATAAGTTTAAGGATGCCAGCAACGGCATCTTCACGATTTTCTCCAAAGCCCAACGGCTGATGGCGATGAACGCGCCGGTCATGACCTTCATGATCAACACTACGATGCTGCTCGTTTCCTGGGTCGGCGCCCAGATGATCGTCGGTAAGACGCTGGAGACCGGGCAGCTGGTCTCGCTCTTTTCTTACACCATGAGTATTCTCTTCAGCTTGATGATGCTGTCGAATATCATTACCATGCTGTCGGTCTCCCAGGCGTCGGCGAACCGAATCGCGGCGATCCTGCGGGAGCAGCCGTCCATCGTCAATCCGGACAATCCGATCACGACGGTGAAGGACGGGTCGGTGGACTTTGCCGACGTGTCCATGAGTTATCTGCATGCTTCTCACCCCAGCCTGAACGATGTGTCGCTGCACATCGCGCCTGGCACCTTTGTCGGCATCATCGGCGGTACGGGGTCCGGCAAGTCCACATTGGTCTCGCTGATTCCGCGGCTGTACGATGTCAGTTCTGGGACGGTCAGCGTAGGCGGCACCGATGTCCGGCGCTATGACCTGCGTACGCTGCGGGATGCCGTCGCGATGGTCCTCCAGAATAATAATCTGTTCTCTGGTACGATTGCCGAGAACCTGCGCTGGGGCGATGCCAATGCGACGGATGCCGAGGTGCAGAAAGCCGCGGCCATGGCCCAGGCAGACGGCTTCGTCCAAGAGATGCCGAAGAAATATGACACCTACATTGAGCAGGGCGGGAGTAACGTCTCCGGCGGCCAAAAACAGCGGCTGACGATTGCCCGGGCGCTATTGAAGAAGCCCAAGATTCTGATTTTGGACGATTCTACCAGTGCCGTGGATACCGAGACCGAGGGTAAGATCATGACCGCGCTGCGGACGGAACTGCCCAATATGACCAAGATCATGATTTCTCAACGGATCACGTCCATTGCCCAAGCCGATCAGATCATCGTCTTGAACAATGGCCAGATCAATGGGATCGGGACTCACGAGGAGCTGCTGAAGAGCAACGCCATCTACAAGGAACTGAACGAGTCTCAGCAAAAGGATGAACAAGATACCATTAAAGATACGGAAGGAGATGACAGCGATGCGTCAGATGCGGGGAAATAATCGCGGCCGCGGCCGCCGTCCGGAGCATGCCTGGCAAACCCTGGGCCGGCTGCTGAAGTATACCTTCGCCAGTTCACGGACGATGTGGCTGGTGTCTGTCATCAGTATCATTATCGCAGCGCTGTCGGCTTCCCTGGGGTCGAAGTTCATTCAGACCCTGATCGACAGTTACATCATGCCGCTGACCAAGGAGGCGACGCCGAACTTCGCGCCGCTGGTCCAGGCCATCGCCATTATGGCCGGCATCTACTACACCGGCGTGATCGGCACCGCAATCTTTACCCAGTTGCAGGTGATTATCGGCCAGCGGGTGCAAAAGCAGATCCGGGATGAAATGTTCGAACATATGCAGTCGTTGCCGATGAGTTACTTCGACCGTAACGATGTGGGCGACATCATGAGCCGCTACACCAACGATGTCGATACCCTGATGCAGATGATCTCCCAGAGCATTCCCACCTTTATTCAATCGCTGTTCAATATGACGTTCGTTCTGGTCATGATGCTGTTGATCAGTCCGCTCCTGACCTTACTGTCATTGGCAGTCCTGGGTCTGAGCATCATCTTCGTGCGGGTGTTGTTTGCCCAGTCGTCCCGGTACTTCACCGCCCAGCAGCAAGCCTTGGGAACGGTCAACGGCTATGCGGAAGAAATTCTGAACGGCTTGAAAGTGGTCAAGGTATTCTCCCACGAAGATGCCGTGCAGAAACAGTTCAATACCTACAACTCCGGTTTGCGCAACGATTCGGCCAAGGCCAATGCGTACGCGACAATGGTCTTCCCGATTATGGGGAACATGTCCAACCTGCTGTACGTTTTGACCGCCGTCATTGGCGGCAGCTTGGCCATTAACCACGTGATTACCCTGACGTTGGGCGGACTGGCCGCCTTTCTGCAATTAAGCCGGGGCTTCACTCAGCCGGTCGCCCAGATCTCGCAGCAGGTCAACTCCATTATCATGGCGTTGGCCGGGGCCGAACGAATCTTCGGCTTGTTGGACGAGAAGCCGGAAGGCGATGAGGGCACGGTGACCATTACCAATACCGCCAAAGACGCCAGCGGTGCGCTGGTGCCCACCAAGCAGCATACCGAGACATGGGCCTGGCAAGTGCCCGGACCGCCGGCGAAGCTGGTGCCGGTCCAGGGCGTGGTCGAGTTCCATGACGTGAACTTTTCTTACTATCCTGGGGTCCAGATCCTGCACGACATCAACCTGACCGCCAAGGCCGGGGAGAAGGTCGCGTTCGTCGGGGCCACTGGGGCGGGGAAGACGACGATCACGTCGATGATCAACCGCTTCTACGACATCGATTCCGGTCAGATTACGTATGACGGCATCGATATTCGCGACATTAAGAAGGCGGACCTGCGCCATTCGCTGGCCATCGTCCTGCAGGAGACCAACCTGTTCACGGATACGATCATGAACAACATCCGGATGGGCAACCTGGATGCCACCGATGATGAGGTCATCGCGGCGGCTAAGCTGGCCAACGCGGATGAATTCATCAAGGCCCTGCCCAAGGGTTACCAGACCACCATCGACGGCGACGGCAGCGACCTGTCCCAGGGGCAACGGCAGCTCTTGTCCATTGCCCGGGCGGCCGTGGCCGATCCCCCGGTGATGATCATGGATGAAGCCACCGCCAGCATCGATACCCGCACGGAGCGGGCGGTGCAGGCCGGGATGGATAACCTGATGAAGGGCCGGACGACGTTCGTCATCGCCCACCGGTTGTCCACCATCTTCAATTCTGACCTGATCATCGTTCTGGATCATGGGAAGATCGTTGAGCAAGGGAACCACGAGCAGCTGATGGCGCAGCACGGCGAGTACTACCAGTTGTATACTGGGTCGCTGGTGCTGGAGTAAGGGAAAAGGGACTGGGACAAAATTCGTATTCCGCGACGTACTGAGTGCCAACGCGCAGCAAGCGGAGGCAAAACG
>NZ_KI271591.1:35311-38905 GCF_000469325.1 Schleiferilactobacillus shenzhenensis LY-73
AAAGCGGACCGGCTTCGCACTAGCTTCGCGTCGCCACCCGTTTTGCCGGAGTTTGCGGAGCTTTGGCACGACGTCGAGGGAGAATTTTGTCCCAGTCCTTTTTCGTTTGGGCGGGACCGGCTGACGCCGGGCTCAAAAAAACGGTGAGAACCTCTGTCGCCGTTGATAATAGTCTCGCAATACCGGTATAATTGAGCTAGACTAGATTTTGAAGAGTGATCGTTAATTAAGGGAGTAGGTGTTTCAACGGTGGAGTATTGTCCAAATTGCGGCTACCCTGTCAGCTCGCAACAGAATTTTTGCCAAAACTGTGGTTATCCATTGACTGGCCGGGCACGGCAGATGGTCATGGGGGTGGCCCAGCTCAAACTGCTGCAACCGATTCAGGGGGACGGACAGCAGGACAGTCAATCTCAGAAGACAGCAGCAGCACCGGAAACGACGGTGCCGCAGAATGGTACGTTGGGTTTGTCGGCGGATGAGCCGACAGCACCGGCGAGTGCCCCGCAAGGCGCACCGTCGTTGTCCAGTCAGCCCACTTGGGACCAGCCCGCTGCGGGCGCTGTGGGTGTCCAGAGCGCCGACGACACACCGAGTTATCCAGGGTTCAGTCCCGTGGGGCAGACTTACCCGACGAGTGCTTCTGACCAATCATGGCAGCAGCAGCCGCAACCAGCGGACGGGTATGAACAACCGGCGTGGCCAGCACAAAATGACCAAAATCAGAATTGGCAAGCGCAAGCGCCTGCCAGCGATACCCAGCCAGGGTGGCAGCCCCAAGGGTCTGGTGCACCGCGCCAAACACCTTGGCAGCCGCAAGCCTCTGCTGCCCCGGAAGATATGAGTACGCCGGAGTACACCGAAGATAACAGTCAACCCGCCGATGTCCCCTACTACGGGACACCCAGCGGCAATGCCTACGGACCGATCAATGGCCAGAATCAAGGACCGGCTTATGGTCAGCCCCAGAATCAGCTCGGCCAGCAGCCGAGTGACACTCAGCCGCAAGCGCCTTACGGGGCACCCTATCAGTATCAGTCCCAGCAGGCACCGCAGCAGCCTCAACCGCAGCCGGCCGAGCCCTATGGTCGAGACGGACAAAACGGTGCAGCGCAGCCAGCCAATGCGTATGCGTATCAAGCACCGACCCAGAACGATACGAAAGGACCCACTGATCAATATGGTCAGTACGCACAGACCCAGCAGTCTGCTGCGCCCCAGTACGACACCAGCAACACTGCAGCCGCGCCGGACGACGCTGCCGCGGCCAGCAGTTATGACCCGATGAACACGGATTATGGTGCGCCCACGGACGATCAGTCCGCCCAAGACACTGATGACCAATACGCGGATAACGACCACACGCAAACCAAGGAGACCTTCCACATTGGGGTCACCGATATTTTGGGGGCCATTTTCTCCCTGTTCGTGATGATTGGCGTCTATATCCCGGGCTACTTCTCCAACACCGCCAGCCTGGTCGACTTCAGTAAGGGCACGTCTCTGCTGAGCAAGATGCAGCTGACTTCACCCGCGACATTGCGCTACCTGCTTCTGGTCATCGCCGCGCTGGGACCGCTGATCTTCATCGTATTCAGCTTCTGGAAGCGCCGCTCCTCGCCGCTCATTCGCTTTGGGGCCGGGGTCTTCAGCGTCATCGGCTACGCGTTCCTCTTCGTGCTGATGTTCGCCAAGGGCGCCATCACCACGATTCAGATTCAATCCACCGGCTTTGCCTTGATGGGCTACATCTCCCTGGCCTGCTTGCTGGGTGAGTTCATCATCGGGCTGGTTGACCTGATGCGCTCGTAGTTTAAGAAAGCAATCAAAAAACACACCTGACCAAATGCTTTTGGCAGGTGTGTTTTTGTGTTGCGGCAGACGTCACGCCTGGCCGTACAGGAACCGGTTGATTTTCTTCAATACCAAGGAATCGTCGTGCATCATGCTATGTTCGCCGGGCAGGCCGCGGACTTCGATCTCGCTGAAGGACTTCACGATGGGGGCCAGAATATAGCGAATCGACTTAGCCGAGATGACCGTGATGTACTTATCGGTGTTGGTGCCGTTGTTGATGTTGCCGTACACGTTCAGGACCTTGGCGTCGTGCGGGAACCGCTTGCGGCTCAGAAGCATCTCCAGGTAAGTGGGATTCATCAGAATCGGCCGACCGGTCCAGGTGAAGCGGTTGAAGTTGGGCAGGTCGCCCAGGGCGACGACGCCGTCGAACGGCCCGCCCACCAGCACCAGCTTATTCAGTTTGGGGAATTGGGGGTTGTCGTAGTTGCGCATCTCAGCGAAGACCAGCGCCGTCGCCCCCACCGAGTGGCCCACGGCATTATATTGGGTGAACCCGAATTTCTCCTGCAAGGCGGGCAGGATCTTTTCTAAGTAGTGAGAAATGATGCGGGTGCCCACCCAGTTGTCTTTGAAGACGACTTGGACGATGGGATGGAGATCGCTGGTCCAATTCCCGGCATAAGTGATTTCTCCGCTATCGTAGATGACTTGCAGCCAGCTGTCCTGCTGGGTCGCCCGGGCGGCTGATTCGACCATCTGTTGCGTAGAATGGGCGCCGCCGCGGAAGCCGTGCACGTAGAGGGTGGGAATCTGTTTGCTTTGGAAACGGCCGGTGGCGGGCAAGTCGGGCCGATCTTGGGCCTGCGCCTCCACCGTATCCGCCGCTGCTCGGCGCTTCGTCAGACGGGTCAACACCGGCAGCAAAAAAGCCCCGGCGGCCAAACCAGCAAGTACAGAACCCACTTTATTCATGCCTTCGCGTTCCACGTTTTCTCCTCCTTGAATCGTCACCTTACTATTCTAGCATAATCACCGGGACGCGCGTCTCAAGCACTGTGGAACTCACATAAAAAGGCCTTGGCTGGCCAGTATTGACTGGCAGCCAAGGTCCTTTCTGCAGACAAAGTTATGATGCAAGCGGCTTGCTTGGCGTGGCGGCGACGACCACCGTGGTGACCAGCAGGAGGAACGATACAGCGGTGAAGGCCAGGTTCTGCGTGGCACTCTGGCCCCAGCTGATGAACAGCGGCAGGATATACGCCACCGCTCCGAGCCAGCCGGGTACCCCGGCGTCACGGAACCGGCGGACGGTCAGGGCGAGGACGGGGATCAGGGTGAGCAGGCTGAAGCCTACCAGGAGGCCGTAACTCACTGGGGCCAACCGCCACAGGGTGCGCCAGGCGACGATCAGGGATGTCTGTCGGGGTAATGACGCGGCGTTGGCAAAGATAATTCGGGTCGTGAAGCCATCAAGAACCATTTCAATGGCGAAGACGATCAGCATGATCCACCAGTACTCAGACCGAGTGCTGCGGCCGGAGAAGTGGAACGCATTTCTAAAGAAGTTCTTCACCGCATCGCCAAACCGGACATAGGGGACAGTCGGTGACGCGGGCACTGTTGCCGATGTGCGGCTCGGTAAAGCCGCAATCGCTAGGTTGGCGACCAGAAGGATACTGAAGAGAACGATCCAGACCGTATGCTGGAAATGATCTGCAGCGGCAATCGCCACGGGACCGCCCAACGTGAGCACGAGCCATACCGGTGCCACACCGGCATCACGGAAACGGCGGG
>NZ_KI271591.1:38915-47432 GCF_000469325.1 Schleiferilactobacillus shenzhenensis LY-73
AGGCACGAGGATTGCGACACTGTAGCCAAAGAATAGAATCAACGGGACAATGGTGGTGAACATCAGAGAGGGGGCGGCATGCGGATCATTAACGATCCGCATCAAGCTGGAGAGCAGGCCGCCCGCCATCCAGAAGAATAACCCGAGGAGAATCACGGTGTTGGTGAGAAACATCCACCAATACTCCGACCGGCGGCTGGTCCCGCGGAAGTCGACGTAGTGGGTGAAAAAGAGTTTAATGGCACCCAGAAACCCGGTGCGCTGAGGAGCAGACATCGTATGATCCATGGTGATGACCTCCTTTAGAGGCAATCGGTCTGGTTCTGACAGCGTTAAGACGCCTCAGGGCCAGGCTTGGTGAGGATGTAGAGAGAAAATGCGAGTACCGTGAGCGCAATCAGCAGCAGGACACCATTGTAAGCAAATAACTGCGCAGTTACTAGCACTAGGGGACCAAAGTAGAGCAGCAGCCACCAGCCAGCGAAGCCGGCATCCCGGAACCGCCGTACCGTTAGGGAGAGTTGCGGGATCAGGGTGATGAGGAACGCCGCAATCGCAATCGTGGTCCACACCGGCGTGGCGCGGAACCAATAAGGGATAATCGCCAAGGCATTCGGTCCCCGGTGGGCGGGCAGACGGATATTGGCGGTGTTCCAGCGCACGACCAGCATGGGTAGCGTGACGATGAATTCCAACCCGACCATGGCCCACCAATACTCGGACACACTGCTGCGCCCAGAAAAGTTGAATGCGTTAGTAAAAAACAACTTGAGTGCCTGCCCGGAGTGGACTTTTTGGGGCAGTTTGACGTTGACAGCCATTGAACTCGCTTCCTTTGGGAGAAAACCAGAGACAAACCAGCAGCCCAGTGATGCGGCATCTTTTATTCGTGATTATTATAGGTCAGCGCTGGCCGGGATATACCATGAGGTGCTCAAAGTGACAAAATTGTTAGTTGTGCCCGGCCATGGGTTACAGCGAGGCAGGGCTTTTCTGGGAGGCCAGGTGAATGCGCTGAAGCCGATGAACGATCCGGCGCCATTCTGTGATCAGGATAATCAGCAGTAACAGACCAACACACCACCAGCCCAGATTAATGAAGACGGCCGGTGCTTGCAGGGCATCGCTCCCTGCTTGTTCTTGGGCAATGCCCGTCACAATGTCGTTCAAATGGAAGTAAGTCAGCGGGAGGCCGGGAATTGGCGGGGTGATCAGGGAGAGACCAACCACCAGGATTGTGCCCAGGATGGTCAGCCAGCCGTTGCGCAGCAGCATGCTGAGGATGATCATCACCAGCGTGAGAAACACAGTCAGCAGGAAGAGCAGGCTCAGGGTATTCGTTAGATACTGGCTCAGGGGCATAATGGCCTCTTTGCTGCCGAAGCCGTCGGGATTTTGGTAACTGAATACCGGGTAGCGGCCGTCACCGAAACCGAATAGCAGACCAATCCCCAACGTGACGGCCAGCAGCGGGACAAAGACGACTTGGATCATGGTGGTCAGCATCATGCCGAATTGGATGCCCACTTGGGCAGGAAAAGGCTCATCTTGCAGTGTCAGCCAATGGCTGTGGGCCCGTTTATGGGCGAGTTCCTTGGCCAGCTGACCGCCGCTGAGCAGGACACCAAAGGCCAGGAGAAGCGCAACGACGCCGTTTGACTGTAGGAGCGACCAAAGAAACGGCAGCGCTTGGACATAAAAATGCGGATTATTACGCATTACCCATTGCTTGTCTGTGTCAGACAACTTATCCAAGTCTCCCGCAACAGGCACGATGACCAAACTATCGGGGAACATCGGGGTGATGTTCTTCTGGCGCATATAGCGATACTGGTCGTAGGTCCGGGCGAAGGCATCGCTCAGGGCGCCGGACGCCGTGCGCGCATATAAGCGCACGCCGAATCCGGGAATTTCACGTGTGCCCTGACCGTTCAGGACGACGTTAACGGCCACGCTTTTGAAGAACCAATCGTGATAGGCGGCCTCGGATTTCTGAAAACTGGTCAGTTCGGAACGGCCCAGACTGTTTTCATTAGGATACCTCTTCTTCAACTGGGTACTGTAATCTTGTACAAATACGGATTGGTTATGCTTTTGCACGCCAAACCCAACGGCCAGACTGATTGTGATCAGCAGGGCCACGATCCCCACAGGCCAAACCCGCCGCCGTTTGAGAAACTCAAACCGGATAAACGTCATGATCTTTCTCATCGCTGCCGCCCCCATTTCTCTGCATACGTTGTGACCAACAGTAAGATGCCGTACATTGGAATAAACCAAAGCAGGCTGATACCAATTTCCTGCACCCAGACGATCCAGTAACTCTGGCCCGTCCCCGGTACGATGGCGTGCCAGGGTGTGGTACCGCTAAGCAGCGGCGTGCCCAACCACTGGCCAGCAAGCCAGCCGGCGGCATTGCTGAGGGTGAGAAAGGCCAGCCAGCTCAGGACCGCCCAAAACCAATTGGCCAGGGCCCAGCGCCGCCATGGTTGAACGGTGGTCGCCATGAGGTCCGCATTGTTGGTGAAGAGGGCGGTTACCCAGGTCGTGGAGAGCAGGGCAACGCCCAGCAAGACGGCTAATGGCTGGGCCAGCCAAGATTGCCAGCTGACCAGGAAACCGACAGGCTGGGTGGTATAGTGGGTGTCCTCCAATGCCCAGCCGCGCGCCAGCATCGTTTGATACAATTTTGTTTGGGCCGTGAGCGTGTGATGATCTTGCAGCAGCACGCGGTGTAACGCATTGTCGAAGGCGATGGTGCGGGTGTTGGCGGCAATCACGGCCCGTAAATAGCGCGGCGTACTGCGGTCTTCGACGGCTTGCTGCTGGGCGTCGAGGGCATCGCCGATCGGGACGGCTAAAGCCATGTCCTTCTTGGCCTCGGCTTTACGGTCAGCCGTTTCTAAATCATCGGCGATGGTTTGCCGGTAACCGCCGATCAGTTGCGAAAGAATCTCGTCATTACTCTGAATATGGTTGAGCAGCTCCTGCCGGTACTGGTCGACCCCCACTTGGGAAAACCAGAAAAAGAGTCCCACTAACACGATCGCCAGGACCGGCAGACCCCAGGCAAAGCCGCTGCGGTGCAGCCGCCGCCACTCGAACCCAATCAGCGTCCTCATTTGTCATGGACACCGAATAACGCGGCATATCGTTGTTCGGCGGTCTCATCAGCGGCCAAGTGTTCGAAGCGTAACGCGTGGTCTACGACGAAGAAGATGTCCCGGGTGACCCGCATCAGCTCATCCAGGTTGTGGGAGGAGATCAATGCCGTCTGGCCGTCGGCTTTGGCCTGATTCAATGCTTCCCGAACGATGATCAAGCTGGTGGGATCGAGGCCGTTGAGCGGTTCGTCCAGCAGCATCAGTGGCCGGTCCACCACCAGCGCCATGGCCAGCAGCAGCCGCTGCTTCATGCCCAGTGAATAATGGCGCACCCGTTTGTCCAGGTAAGACGTCATCTCCAGTTTGTCCGCAATCGGCGCAATGGCTGTGCGTGGAATGTGGTGGGTATCGGCCACGAAGTTGATGTGTTCCCGCCCGGAGAGGTACGGGTACAGGACCGAATTGTCTTGAAGAAAGGCAACGTGGTCAAAAACGTTTTTGGCCGTATTCAAGCCGCCATACAAACTGATTTTGCCCGCTTGCGGCTGCAGCAAGCTGCTGATCAGATTCAGCAGCGTCGTTTTCCCCGACCCATTGGGCGCCACCAGGCCATAGAGTCCCGGCTGCTCGATTTTAAGAAATGCGTGGCTGAAAACAGGCTGTTTGCGCCAGCCAAAACTGAGATCGTCAATCGTCAAAATGTCCATGATAGCATCCTCCCCGAGTATCTTTTGGCCTCAGTATACCACCCGCGGATTCGCTTTCATAATCAAAACACTTATGACGCGATTTTAAAAATGGGGGGGTGATGAGAGCACAAATTACCTTTAGGAACCGTCCTTACGGCAACTGATGACCGATATACACGCCAACAAAATGACAGAAAATAAAGAAAGGGACTGGGACAAAATTCATATTCCGCCATTCCAAGTGCCAACCCGTTTTGCCGGAGCTTGCGGAGCTTTGGCACGGCGTCGAGAGAGAATTTTGTCCCAGTCCCGGACCGGCTGGCACGGTCACGGTACAAAAAAGCAAAGACCCTCACCGCGCACTTGGCGGTGAGGGTCTTTGCATGTCGTTCAGCGGCTGGGGGGAGGCCAGTGCTGAACTGTCGGATAGTTGGGGGAGGAAAATCATCATGAAGAAAAGTTGGTTGTGTGCTTGCTACTGTTGTTGGGGGTTGAGTAGAGGACTTACGGTTAGCTGCCTCTCTCTCAACAATTTAAATAGTACAGGACAAATGCGAAGATTTTGTGATGGAAAAATGCCTCAACCAAGAAATTACAGGCGCGCGCTTCGCGCTTGCCTTTTTTGTGAGATGGGCTGTGTCGTGATGGGGCGCATGGGCATGTACGACAGGCCCTCTAAAGTTTCAACAGTATATTGGCGTCGACGTTTTCGCGCGATGTCAAAGTCAGGCCGTTTTCTTGGCTGGGCCGGCGGGGAGGGTGAGGGCGATGAGGGCGCCGATGATGCCGACTAGGGCGAAGATGGCGAAGGTGTATTGGAAGCCGATGATTTGGCTGCCAATGGGGCCGTGCTGCAGGTTTTGGTTGGTGAACAGCGTCAACAGCGCCGTCGCAATGGCGACGCCGGCGGAACCGAAGAGCTGGCGGGCGGTGGTGGTGACGGCGGTGGCGTGGGCGACCAGGGCTTCAGGCAAGTCATTGGCGCCCATGGTGACGCTGGGCATCATGACGAAGGCGTTGCCGCTTTCAATGAAGGCCGCCATGATGATCGAAAGGACCAGCAGCTGCTGGCTGGCGGCCCAGATCATGGCGGTCATACCGACGATGATCAGTCCCTGCCCAATAAGGATGACCCACTTACCGCCCATCCGGTCCAGCAAGTGGCCGCTGATGGGGTTGAGCAGAGCTAAGACGACCGCAGCCGGCACCATGGCTAGCCCGGAGACCAGCGCGGACGTCCCCAGCACGTTTTGGTAATACAGCGGCATCAAGATGGTGGTCACAATCAGCGCCACGTAGGAGATGCCGGTGAGAAAGACGGACTTGGTGTAGATCCGGCTGGTAAAGACGCGCAGATTCAATAGCGGCGGGTCCCGGTGCAGCTGGCGGTAAATGAACCAAGCAATGGCGATGATGCTGGCCACAAGCAACCCGGCCAATAACGGCCACTGGGGATGGGCGGAGACGCTTTCTGTCAGAACGTACAGGACACCGATGAAGCCGAGGCCTAAGGCGACAGAAAGACCGTCAATCGTGCTCGGGGATTGGCCAACAACATTCTTGATCGCCCAGGGCGTGAGCAGCAGCACGATGGCCATGACCACCAGGAAGAGGACAAACAAGCCGCGCCAGCTGGTGAAGTTCAAGACACCCCGGAAACGATGGGGCCCACTGCCAGCGCACTGCCCATGATCAACCCGGCCAACCCCATGACGCTGCCGCGCCGGGCTGTGGGGGTAATAATCAGCAGGACACTCTGGTACGACGGGAAGATAATCCCCACGGCGACGGCTTCCAGCATCCGGCCCAGGACCAGAAGCCAGAAGGTCGGAGCAACGATGCAGAGAACAGTGCCGGCGCTGAAAATGAGGACGACGCCGACGAATAATTTCTTGAAGGGAACGTTATGTAAGAGCCATGGACTAGTGGGAATCAGTAAACACATGACCAGCATGAATCCGGTGGTGAGCCACTGGACCATGCTGGCCGGGATGGCAAATTCGCGCATGAGCGTGGGGTACGCCGTGGACAAAGACGATTGACTGATGGACATGCCGAAAGTACCCAGCAGAAGCGTGGTAATGAACGCCAGACGCTGCCGGCCGTCCGTCAGTTGAATATCGTGTGCAGCCATGAAAATCACCTCAATTCCAGAATAGGCCACTTTCTCTCTGCATACAATAATGATTCTAAACTGGTAGCGGTCTCAATCAATGCAAACGGCTTCACGAGCTGGTAGAATATAGCTATTGAATGGAAAGTGAGGCAAACAATATGGCAGATCTGGTGGTGATCGACGTTGGCGGGACGTCGATCAAGTATGGTGTCATGCATCATGACCAGTTGGAGAACGAAGGCAGCGTGGCCACTCCGCCCACGCTGGCAGAATATTACACAGCAATGACCGCCATCGTGGACCAGGCCCGGACAAAGTATCAGCCCATGGGGGTGGCCATCAGTACACCGGGGGCGGTGAACAAAAAAACTGGCGTCATTGAAGGCGCCAGCGCAATTCCCTATATTCATAACTTCCCCATCGTGCCGGAACTGACGCGCCGCTTCAACCTGCCCATCAGCTTGGAAAACGACGCCAACTGTGCGGCCTTGGCCGAGTTGAGCAGCGGGGCCGGGGCAGACGTGGAGAACATGCTCTTCATCGTTATCGGGACCGGCATCGGCGGCAGCGTCATCGTCAATAACCGGGTGATCCACGGCCGCCACTTGTTCGGCGGTGAGTTCGGCTACATGCTGGTGGACGACAAGAATACTTTGAGCGATGTGGCGTCGCCCGTCCACATGGCCCGCCGCTACACGGCCCGCAAGGCCGACGGGAAGAAATATGACGGCAAGACCGTCTTTGCTTTGGCCGACCAAGGCGATGCTCTAGCCAAGGAAGAGACCGGCATCTTCTTCTCGTCCCTGGCCCGAGCCATCTTCAACCTGAGCTACGCCTTCGATCCGGACAAAGTGGTCTTAGGCGGCGGGGTATCCCAGGCCGACTGGCTGATTCCCACATTAACGACATACATGCAGGCAGTGAAAGAAAAGGTGGGCATTGCCCCCTGGCTGCCGGAATTGGCCCTGGCCCACTACCGCAGCCAGGCCAACTTGATGGGTGCCGTCGTGGACTTCCGCCAGCAATATCCGGCTACGGCATCACCACAATAAAGACTAACGTTAATGCACCAACGACGGCGCCCAGCAAGATGAGCACTAACCGCCGTTGGTGCTTTTCTTCACTCACATGCAGGGTGTACAGGACCGTGGCGAGAAAGATAGCAATGAGGGCGGCCAGGAGCAAAGTGAAGCCGTGATACAAGGGATTAGAAACGATCAAAGCAGCGACCAGGCTGGCGACACCGAAGACAGCACTGGCGGCGAACCAGCCGAGGGGATGAGCAGATGCAGGCATGCAGGGAACTTCCTTTCTTACTTATAAAGCGACCACGTAAGCCGCCACGTAAACCAGGTACACGATGACGAGGACTGCGCCCTCCTTGTTGTCGATCTCGTCCCGGGAGCCGTCGATGATGAACCAGCCGACGAGCAGGAGAACGAGGAGCAGGGCGGGGAAGGTGACGAAGTAGAAGACGGTGGGCAGGTAGATGGTGGCGGGAGAGAACGCAATCGTCAGGCCGTTCACCAGCAGCAGGTTCATCACGTTGGCACCGATGATATTGCCCAGCGCCAGCCCGCCGAAGCCGCCCTTAGCGGCGTAATAAGCGGTGATCAGCTCCGGGAAGCTGGTGCCCAGGGCGACGACGGTCGCGGAGATGATGGCGTCACTGATATTCAACTGGTGGGCGATCTCCGTGCTGCTGTCCACCAGCGCGTTGGCACTAACGGCAATGATCAGCCCGGCCCCGATGATCCACAGAATGTGCATCCAGGCCGGCTGGTGCGTCCGCTCCGGCTCCGCCACCGGTGCGGCCCCCGCCCGCTTGGCCTTGTCCGCCTTATTCTGACGGATGATGAGGTACAAGTAGCCGGGAATCATCAGCAGGAACACGATGCCGACCCAGCGGGGAATATACCCCCGGCCGCTCATTAGGGTCAAGGAAGAAACGAAGATCATCAAAAGCGACGCGGTGAGCAGCAGCTGGACCCGGGAAAGGTTGTGTCGAGCCACGGGAATCGTCCCGGCCAGCGCCCCGACCCCCAGCACCACGCTCATGTTGGTGATGACGGAACCGGTGGCGTTGCCGACGGAGAAGTCAGTGACGCCTTGGAATAGAGAGAAAATAGCGATGGCGATTTCGGCCAGGCTGGTGCCCAGGGCAACGACAGTCGCCCCGACCACAACGTCCGAGATGCCGGCTTCGCGGGATAAGTGAATGGCATGGTCCACCAAGATATCGGCGGCGCGGGTCAAGAGAACGAGTGTCAAGATCAGAATCACGATGAGTCCCCACATGGGGAGACTGGTGATAAATGCGGTCATGGCGGCACTCCTTTATTGGTTTTAACCTTCATTATATCATGGCCGGTACGGCGTTGCGCTTCGCGCGTCCGCCTCGTGGTTCAGAGAGGCAGATTTGCGAGACCCGGCGATTTGGGCCCTGCGGCTGGCTGGGCGTGGAACGTAGCCGGCACAGCTTTGAGTCTTTTTGACAAAGTGCGTCAAAAAGTCTCAAAGTCTGGCCTTGGTCTAAGCGGGCAAAGTGCGCCCGCTAAGACCAACTTGGCCACTGACGCCCGCCAGCCTCCGGGCCCAAATCGCCTAC
>NZ_KI271591.1:47740-61305 GCF_000469325.1 Schleiferilactobacillus shenzhenensis LY-73
CAGCCCGGAGTCACCCGGGTCAAGACCAGACAGTTGCCTTCCCTCCGCAGCTCGTGGTCACCCGGTCCAGAGCAAGACAGTCACTTGCCGCCTCCCACATATGAGCAATTCGCCATGTGGGCGGGGGAGCGACTGTTATACTATAGGAAGAGGTGAAACATCATGGTACCCAAGTTGATGCATGCGGTAGCGGCCTTTCAAACACTGCCGATCCGGGATGAAGCCAGCCTCCAAGACGTCTGGCTGCCCACGCCGCAACCCAAGCCCTACGACGTGCTGGTCAAAGTGCTGGCCATCTCTGTGAACCCCGTGGACGTTCGGCTGCGCCACGCCATCCGCGGCCACCGCCGGCCCCATGTGTTTGGCTACGACGCCGTGGGGGAGGTCGTCGCCCTCGGAGCGGAGACCCGCGGCTTTGCTGTGGGCGACCGCGTCTTTTATTTTGGCTCCACCCGCCGGTCTGGCAGTTATGCTGAGTACCAAGTGGTCGACTACCGGCTGATTGCCAAGGCTCCCCAGCGGCTGACCAACGGCCAGGCGGCGGCCATTCCCATGACCGGCGTGACCGCTTGGGAGCTGCTGTTTGAACGGATGGGTCTGCCCGCCGCCGCGGGAGCGGCCCAGGGAACGATTATGGTCGTGAATGCCGCCGGCGGTGTCGGCAGCATTCTGATCCAGCTCGCCCAGTGGGCCGGGTTAGAGGTCATTGGTGTCGCCAGCCGGGTGAACTGGCCCTGGTTGAAGAAGTTTGGCATTGAGAAATTGGCGGATTACCACGACGACCTGACGCCCCAGATTCAGGCGCTGGGCTACGACATGGTGGACAATATCGTGAATCTGTATGATCCGCTGCCGTACTTTGGGGCGGTAGCGGACCTGATTGCCCCCATGGGCCATGTGGGGTCGATTGTCGCCACCACCGAGGCTTTGCCGGTGGCCTGGCTGAAAAACAAATCCGTCAGTTTGGATTGGGAATATGTCTTTTCTAAAAGTGATTATGCGTACCAAATGGCGACCCAGGGACAGATCCTGCAGCGGCTCAGTGCCTTGCTGGACGCGGGCGCTCTGCGTTCGACGATTGCCTACAAGTTTCACGGCATCAACGCCCACAACCTGCGCCAGGCGCAAGCCATGCTTGAAACCAAGAACACCATTGGTAAAATAACCTTACAGGCCCCCTTTGACGGGCCGGCGGTCGCGCTTGACGATATTGTTTGGAAGGATCCTCAATCTTATGCGGATGAAACGTTGGTGGCTTTCCCTCGCCGTCGTCTTGGCGACGGGGTTGGCCGCCCTGATACTGACCCGAGTTAACGCACCGTTGTACAGCCAGCCGGTGGGCCAGATCGTGGCCGACAAGACCGGCGCCACGACGAAGAACACGGATGAACACAGCAACACCGATTATCAGACTCGTCAGACCTTGACGGTGAAGATGCTGAACGGGCCCAAACGCGGGCATACGTACCGGACGGATAACCAGTACACCCGCTCCGGCGCCGTGGATCAGCGTTACCGGGTGGGCCAGCAGGTCTTTATCAGCTGGCAGGACAAGGCCCGGACCAAACTGGCGATCACCAACCAGAAGCGGGACACCGTCATTGTCCTGCTCATTTGGCTGGTGGCGGTGGTCCTCATTGCCGTCCTGCGCTGGCGGGGCGCCGTGGCCATCCTCAGCGTGGTCGCCAACATCGCTCTTTTTCTGCTGGCCATCGAATTGGAGCTGCTCCATTACGGTGCCTCGATGCTCTGGATCTTCACCGCACTCACCTTTGCCTTCACGGTGGTGACCTTGCTGTTGATTCTGGGGCCGAAGCGTCAATTCGGCGTAGCCAGCTTGGCGACTTTGGCGGGAACCTTTCTCGCCTATGGCATCTTTGTCTTCGTCTTACATATTACCGGCGGCGTCGGTCTGCATTACGAAGCCGTCGCGTACACGGTGCAGCAGCCGAAGCCCATCTTCTGGGCGAGCATCATGATCGGTTCCCTGGGGGCGATCATGGACGAGACGTCCGACATTTCTTCCGCTCTTGCTCAAATCGTGGTGGAGACGCCTGATGTCCACCGCTGGCAGCTCTTCCGTTCCGGCATGACTGTCGGCCGCGAGATCGTCGGGCCGCTCATTAGTATTCTCTTCCTCATCTTCATGGCCGACACCTTCCCCATGGCCGTCCTCTACCTAAACAATGGCAACAGCTTCAGCCAGACGTTCACTTGGACGATGTACCTGGGCATGGTCCAGTCGCTGGTCAGCGCCATCGGTATCGTGGTCACGGTACCCTTGACCAGTCTGTTGAGTATGGTGTTGTTAGGGGGCAGAAAATAATGGGTGTGGTCACACTGCTCGGTATCATCTTGCTGGTCTTGCTCATCCTCGTGTGCGGCAAGAGCGGCTTCACGATTTTCTTCGGCTTGCTGCTGAACTTCATTCTCCTGTTCACCACGGTCACGTTGTTCGGCCTGGGCGCGCCGCCGGTGCTGACGACGATCCTGGCCAGTGCCGTGATCCTCGCCGTCGTGGTTTTCTTCAGCGCTGCCGGCAACCGCGTCACCCGGATTGCCTACGTGGTGTCGCTGGGGGTCATGCTGATCCTGGCTGGGCTGGCCTGGGTCATTCAGTTCTTCGGCAACATTCAAGGGTTCGGCAACGAAGTGGGGGAGGACATCGGCGGGTTCTCCCTGCTCATTGGGGTGCCGTATAGTCAAATCAGTATCAGTATCCTGATGCTGTCGGCACTGGGGGCCGTAGCTGAAGCCAGCATCGCCGTGACCAGCGGGCTGTTCGAGGTCGCCGACCAGGTGCCGGACATCACGCCAGCTCAGCTCTTCAAGGACGGTCAGGACATTGGCGGCAAGATTATTGGGACGGCGCTGAACACGCTGTTCTTCGGCTTCTTTGGTTCCTACCTGGCGCTGTTCATCTGGTTCGTCCAGCTCAAGTACAGTCCCGGCCTGCTGTTCAACGATAAGCTGTTCATCAGCGAGGCCGCGTCTGTTCTCCTGTCCACGGTGGGTGTCGTCGCCACCGTACCGCTGTCCACCTGGGTGGTCAGTCTGACCCTCCAGCACCAAGCCGCTCAGGCAGAGAGAAAGGAAGATCATTAACCGTGGCCAAAAAGAAACGCCGCCGCGCCAGTCCGCGCCGCGGGCGTAAACAGCCTGTTCATGTTACCCTTGGCGGCTTAATCGTCATTGCCTTGATTGCATTCCTGCTCGCTCGCTTTGGCGGGAGCGGGAATACGCCCAGCGGAACCAATGCCCAGTCAACCAGCACGCCCACGAGTCAGGTCACGGGCAGCAGTGCGGCGGCCAGCACCGGTCAGGCAGCTGGCACCAGCAGCAGTGCGGCTTCGTCTGCCGCGGTCGGTGACAGCAATTGGCAGGCGACCTATGCCGCCCTGGCCAAGCTCACCTTCCAGTCCGGCAACCCGGCCGCCATCAATGTCAACGGCGGCAAGAGCACCCTGACCATGAGCAGCTGGCGCAGCAACCATATCGACTACGGCAACTTGGACAGTTTGAACCGGACCACCACGGTCACGGCCTACCTGCAGCGGTCAAACCTGGGCAAGTCCGCCGGTCGCCCCGCCCAGAAGTGGCAGCCCACCGGCTGGCATCAAGAGTACCGGGTGATTGACGGCGATCGCATTCCGGTGGTCAACCGAGGGCATCTGATTGCCTACACGATGACGTTCAACTTGAATAGCGACGGCGTTCCCCAAGCCGGGGCAGAGGGCAGTTCCGACAACCCGAAGAACTTGGCGACCCAGACGGAGTACTCGAACCAGAAGACCATGCAGATCTATGAGGAAGCGGTCCGGGATGCCCTGGAGCGGGGTGCCCGGGTGATCTACCAGGTGACCACCGTCTTCCGGGGCAGCGAGCTGATGCCTCGGGGGTATTGGTCGCAAGCCGTGTCGTCGGACAGGCAGCTGAACTTCAACGTGTACATTTGGAACGTGGAGCCGCAGCTGCAGTTTGACTATGCGACGGGGAGAAATACCATTGACCGGAGCATGAGTGTGACGGCGGTGCGGTAATAGGCTGCTGTCTTGGGTGACTCCGGGCTCCAAACTTGGGGGCTGCTATAGTAATAACAATTTACTGTGTCAGACCGTCATCCCCGGGCGTCTGAAGATAGGTCATGAGTTCGGCGAAGATGTAGATGATCAGTGCAGTCAAGAAAAATGAAAAGGTAACGTCGGAGAAAAAGTGGGCACCGATGCGGATCCTGCTCAGGGCGACGAGGGCACCCCAGACGATGCCGAAGACAAACCAGCGCTGGCGGGCTTTGCCGGTGGCAAACCAGGAGAGAACAATCGCTAGGGTCGCGGCCATGGTGTGACCGGACGGGAAGGACTTGTGGCCGTTGTTGCCGTTGGGGTGGAGCCAGGACGTGAAGTCGCTCTGGCTCTTGTTCAACTCGTAAGGCCGGACGCGGCCCCAGTCCTGTTTCAGCGTGGCGTTGGCTTCGGCGGCGAACCAAGCGGCGGCGGTGGCGAAGACGGCGATCACCAGGAGCCTGGCCACTTGGTCGTCGCTTTTCTTACTCAGCCACAGTTGAACAGAGATCGTGACGAGGACCAGCAGAATCAGCCACACGGTAATGTTTGCCGCCACCGACAGGGTCACAGCGGCACTGTCGCTGTTGGCCTTGCCGATGGGCTGGCCAATCTTCAGATTGTTCTGGACGGCGGCAAAATAACTGCCCGTTTCATTCACGTACTGCTTGGTTTGCCAGGCGGTCAGAACGAATCCCCCCAACCCCAGACTGCCGGCAAAAAGGGGCTTGTCCTGGCGGCGCCAGGCATAGGCCATGGCAATTTCCCCGCTGATGATGTAGACGAAATATAACGGGAATTCGCCGAACGTTTGGAAAAAAGTCCCGAACCAGCTGCCGTAATCGATGACGGCATTGCTTAACGGCAAGTCCACGGCTGTGGCCAATGCCATCAAGACGATAAAAGCCATTGCAGAAATGAGAAACCAGCGTCGCTTGGTGCTTTCTTCCATCATATGATGGTCACCTCCT
The DNA here is from genome assembly GCF_000469325.1 of Schleiferilactobacillus shenzhenensis LY-73. Classification (GTDB taxonomy): domain Bacteria; phylum Bacillota; class Bacilli; order Lactobacillales; family Lactobacillaceae; genus Schleiferilactobacillus; species Schleiferilactobacillus shenzhenensis. The sequence goes on from NZ_KI271591.1 coordinate 52,773, forward strand.
GTTTCTGGATTCAGGATAGCAGGTGAGTTTCAAAAGTTATCTTGATTTTGGTCAAAAGCTGGTAACGAACGACTACCGCAATATTGTGACACTTATTTTGGCAGATGGTGACGAACGATGCCATGACAAATCGCTAGACACTATGATACGATTGTCTTAATTGGATTATGGTACACCAGAATTTGAAGCGGGGAGGCCGTCATGAAAAACGTCGGAACGATTATCTCGTTGGGCATTCTTATATTCACCGGCAGCATGCTGGCGGGGTGCACTGCTGGCTCGCGTTCAGCCGCACCGAAGGCCGCTGTGTCATCCCAGACCAGTGCCGATAAGCAGGCAACGCAATTCGATAGGGTCATAGCCCAAACAAAGACGGCCCGGGCCAAGCAATCCGAGACGATCAAGCAAGCGCGCAAGATGTTCCAAGGCATGGGCGTTTCTGACCTGGCCTTTGCCCCGCCAGCCCAGGTCAGCGATTTGGCCGGGACGAAGAACAAGAACAAGGCCATTTTGGTGACCGGGGTCGTGACGGGCTGGGCACCCCATGCCCGGATCGCCAGCAATGTCTATTCCAACCTCACATTCCTCGTCCGGCAGCAATATACCTTTAAGAAGCAGACAGATTTGACTGGTCGGGCCATTCACGTGGTTCATGCCGGGGGTATGACGACAATGGGCGAGCAGTGGGATAATTACCCGAAGAAGGATTTCGACCCGGTCACCCCGCCGACGGTTGAAGAAAGAAAACAAGCCGTATTTGCGGAAGACGCCAGTATGGTCATGCCGCGCATCGGCGACCAGGTGATCATGGCCCTAATGCCGTATGAGACTGAGGCTGCGGGCACTTTTCTGAAGCAGAGTCGGTTCAAAGCCAACGCCCCCTTCATCGCGGCCCATGGCAGCGATGCGGAATTCTTCTTGAATCTGCAGACTGGCCACTACGAGTCTCGGCGGCTGACCAGTGGTGAGAAACTGCCCAATGATGGCCGGGGTCAGGCGCTGACCTACGACGCGTCTGCGACGGCGGTCTTCACTCAGGATACGAGTGGGCCGCTGCACGACAACCCCACAGCGTTACTGCATGATATCAATGCACGGTATGCGGTCAAGTGAAACAAAAGCAGGAAGCTTTCTTGGGCTTCCTGTTTTTTTCTGCCTGCTCATTTGCGATTACTGGATGACGATGTTTTGTTTGAAGAAGCGTTCAATTAAGTCTTGAGAGATGACTTCATTGTGGGGAGTTTCTGCCCACGGTGCTTCAGCATGGGTCATCTCCCGTAACTGTGCCGCAGAATATTCCCCATACCGATCGTAAACAGCTTCCAATATTTCGGCCGCATTCTGATCTGACTCGACTTGGTCATAGTCTGCTGCTTCCTGAGCAGTGATTGGGGTATCTAATGTTCTTTGTCCTTTGTATCGATCATACAATGAACGAACCACCGGGCCGTGCTGCCAAGCCAGTAAGTCGTCACTGAACAGCGGCGCATCAGTCACCGCCAGGTGCACACCCTGAGCGTAGTAAAGCAGCTTATGGAGTTTCATTTGAGTCATCGGGTCGATACCATCGTCTGCACGCATTTCGGCTGCGTGACGAACCAGGAACCAGTTAGCAATCGTCATCGCCGCGTAAACCTTTGTGGCCATGGTGCACAACCTCCTCTTGTTGACAGTATAACTTTTATGTTTTCCGGCAGAAAGAGTTACAATACCGGGAATTTCCTTGACCAAAAAAACGGCCCAACCCGTGGTTGAGCCGAAAAGCATTTTAAACGTGTGTTGTCCGCCGGGTCAGCCAGTCACCGATGCCCTGGACGAGAAATACCATGACTAGAATAATTAACATCGCCACAATGGTCACGTCACTTTGGTAACGCTGATATCCAATCGAAACGGCCAAGTTACCTAAGCCGCCGGCCCCGACCGCGCCAGCCATCGCGGTGAGACCAATTAGAGAAATGAGCGTGAGAACGGAGACGCGGATCAGGTCGGGGAGACCTTCCCGCAAGTATACCCGAAAGATGATATCCACATTGGACGCCCCCATTGCCTGAGCGGCTTCGATGACGCCAGGGTCGACCTGAACCAGGGCAGTCTGAACTTGGCGGGCATAAAAAGGAATTGTTCCGACGACCAAAGGGACAAGCGCCGCCGTGTTACCAATGCTGGTCCCGACGATGGCCTTGGTGAGGGGATAGATCACCGTCAACAGAATCACGAAGGGAATCGAGCGGAAGATATTGACCAGTTTATCCAGAATGTTGTACGTGACGGGGTGCGGCGTGATGCCGTTTTGGTCCGTGACCACCAGCCAGACGCCCAGGGCGAGGCCGAGGATACCGGCGATGATGGCGGAGACGATGGTCATGTACAACGTCTCCAGCGTGGCTTGCCAGACGTCGGGCCAGATCAGGGAGACGTTGGGCAGCATTTTATTGATGAATGACATTATGCGACCACCGTTCCTTTCGGGTCCAATTCAGTGACTGTGACGCCTTGCCCGCGCAAGTCGGCGAAGGCTTCTGGGAATTGCGCCGGGTCGCCGCTGAGGATGACGATCAAGTTGCCCACGGGCGTGTCTTGGAGAAATTCGACGCTGCCATAGAGAATGTTGGCGGTCACCCCGTATTGCTGGTACAGCGAGGCAATCAGCGGCGCGTCGGTACTGGCACCGACATACGTCAGGTGCAGCAGCCGGGCGTTGTCCGCCAGATTGACGACGGCGGGCTGCTTGCGCACTTCGGCCAGGGCCACGTCCAGCTGGGCGGCGGTGTTAATGAAGTCTTTCGTTAAGGGCTGTTGCGGTTGGGAGAAAATATCCAGCAGGCTGCCCCGTTCGATGATTTCTCCTTGTTCCATCACCGCGACGTGCTGGCAGACGGCTTTGACCGCCGCCATCTCGTGGGTGATGAGGACGATAGTGATCCCCAGGGTCTGATTCAGGTGCTTCAAGAGGCCCAGAATCTCCTGGGTGGTTTTCGGGTCCAGTGCCGAGGTGGCTTCGTCGCAGAGCAGAATCCCCGGATCGTTGGCCAAGGCCCGGGCAATGCCCACGCGCTGTTTCTGGCCGCCGGATAGCTGTGCGGGATAGGCGTCCGCCTTGTCCTGCAGACCGACCAAGGTGAGCAGGTCGGCCACTTTTTTCTGCCGCTGGGCGGTGTTCAAGTCGCTGTAGCGGAGCGGGTAGTCGATATTTGCGGCGATGGTCCGGGAGTTCATCAAGTTGAAGTGCTGGAAGATCATGCCGATCTTGCGCCGGGCCAGGCGCAGTGCGTTCTTCGACAACTGGCCCATGACCTGGCCGTTCACGGTGGCGGTACCGCTGGTGGGCACTTGCAGGTAGTTGATGGTCCGGACCAGGGTCGACTTGCCGGCACCGGAGTAGCCGACAATGCCGTAGACGTCGCCTTTCGCCACTTGCAAAGACACATTCTTTACAGCGTGGACCGTGCTGGTTTTATTTTTGAACGTGACCGTAATATCTTTCAGATCAATGATGGGGGCACTCATGCCGAATATCGTCCTTTCTTCACTTGGCTTGGGCTAAGTCGGTAAACACGTTGACGAGAAAATCGATGCCTTGGTGGAAATCGGCGATGCGGATGTTCTCGTTGGGCGCGTGGGGACCGCTCTGGGCGTAACTGACGCCGAAGGCCAGGAGCGGTGCGTGCAGATAATGGTTGAACAGGTACATCGGGCCAGTCCCCGCAGAGCTGGGGAGCAGTTCCACTTGACCAGTACCGTACGTGGTTTCGGCCACGCTGGTGATGCGCTGGACCAAGGGGGCGTCCAGACCGGAACGGTAACTCTTTTCTCCCATTAAGTACTGCACATCGATGTCACCGAAACCATTAGCTGCCAGCTGCTGACGAACCAGGTCGGCGACTTCTTCGGGATCGAGGTCCGGTACCAGGCGGATGTCCAGCTTCGCCCGGGCGGTGTGGGGGAGAACGGTTTTAACGCCGGCCCCCTCGTAGCCGCCGGTGAGGCCGGCGACGTTCAACGTGGGGGAGAACGCCGCTGCCCCGGCGATGTCGTCGGTCAGATACGGCCGGGTCAATCCGTGGGCCTGGCGAATGGCGGCGGGATCGACGGTTTCCTGCGCGACCAAAGCTTTCTCCCGGGCGGTGGGCGGTACGATCTTGGCATCCAAGCCCTTGATCTTTAACCGGTTCGTGCCCACTTCCCGTAGGCTGGCCAGGGCTTGGACCAGCCGGATGCCAGCGCCTTCGATGTACGCGGCGGTGGACGAGTGGATGTCCTCGGCGGCCGTGGTGGCCACCAAGTCGATGCAGCAGATGCCCTTGTTGCCGCCGGTGATCTCCAGCTGCTCGCGGGCGTTCTTACTGCCGGATTCCCACACCACCACGTCGGCGGCGAAGGTGTCAGCGTACTTGGTCAAGTATTTCTCCAAGTGCTGACTGGCAATTTCTTCCTCGCCCTCCAGCAGGAACTTGACCCGGCACGGCCAGTCGCCGTGGGCTTGGCGGTACAGGGTGAGGGCGCACAGCCGGGCGATCAGGTCGCCCTTGCAATCGGCCGTGCCGCGGCCCACGAGCTTGCCGTCCCTCTCCGTCAGCGTGAATGGCGCCGAGTGCCACAAGTCCAGCGGTTCCGGCGGCTGGACGTCGTAGTGGTTATAGAACAGGATCGTCGGCGTATCCGCCGTTACGTGGGCGGGGGTGAATTCCCCGTGGATCACCGGGTTGGGCCAGTCGGAGAACACTTCGGCCGTGCCGCCCAAGTCGGTGATCAATTTTTGCAGAAAGGCGACGGTTTCCGGGATGCTTTTCTTCTGCGCCGACACCGACGGCAGGGCGATGTACTGGGCGAGATAATCCGTGAAGCGCTTGATGGTTTCTTCCTTGGTCGTACTCATTTCATGAAGACTCCTTTACTTCAACGTGATGTCCCAAGCAGCAATGTCGGCACCCTTGTAGTACCTCTGCAGGAGCTTCTTGGTGGCTTCGGTCTGGTAGCACTTGACTAACTCTTTGTACGTCTTGTTGTTGGCATCTTTCTTGTTGGCCGCGATGATGTTGATGTAAGGCCTGGACTTCTTGTCGACTTTCTCTACAAAGAGGGCCTTGTGCGGGTTCAAGCCGGCGTCGTTAGCGACCCCGTCATTGACCACGGCGGCGGTCACGTCGGACAGGGAGCGGGCGGTCTGGGCTGCATCCAGGGCGGTGATTTTCAGGTTCAGCTTGTTACTGGTGATGTCCTTAGTCGTGGGCAGCGCCGCGTTGTTCAACTTGATGAGGCCCAGGGAGACGAGGACGTTCAGCGCCCGGCCTTCGTTGGTGGCGTCGTTGGGGATGGCGATTTCGTCGCCTTTCTTAATGGCCTTGACCGACGTGATCTTATTGGAGTAGAGGCGGATGGGGGCGAGGACGGTCTTGCCGATGCTGACGATGTCCGTCTTGTGGGCCTTGTTCCAGTTGTCCAGGAAGTACTGGTGCTGGAAGGCATTGAGGTCGATGGAGCCGTCGGACAGCGCCTGGTTCGGCTGGTTGTAGTCGGTGAACTTGGTCAGCTTGAGGTCGATGTTGTACTTCTTCTTGGCCACCTTGCCGACGGCGGTCCAGATGCGGTCGTCGCTGCCCATGATGCCCAGCCGGACAGTCTTGGCGGCACCCGTACTGCTGCTGGTGCCGCTGGCACTGCTCTGGCTGCTGCCGCAGGCGCTCAGCAAGAAGAACAGGGGCAGAGCCAAGACGATGGTAATGAGGGTGCGTTTGATTGATTTTTTCATGATGAATTCCTCCGTAATGTTAGAAATGGGTCAAGTGACTGTGCAGCACTGGCGGCGGCGCCCGGCCGGGACACAAAAAAATCCGCTCCTAGTGTTGCACTAGAAGCGGATTGCCCGCGGTACCATTCTAATTCGGGACTCTGCTTACACAAAGACCCCTCAGCAACGTACAGACGTCAAAAAGACGCGTTATACGCGTGCAAGATAATGGATGCCGGCCATTGCAGTCTGACCCAAATGGGCTCGATGCACCGATCGCAGGCCATTTTCGCTCCGCCTCGCTACCTCACTCTCAACAGGTGTGAGTTTTCTGTACAGTCTTGGCTTTGCTACTTTCCTGTTCTCGTCGTTTACGTCACTTGTTTGATTGATTAATCCTGATGATAAACAGGTCACTGAGCGTTGTCAAGTTTATTTTCTAGCCGCGCATCATAGCATCATTGCCAACTCCAATTGCTCTACGATTCAAATGGTGGCGGCCCTGGCCCGGCTGACCTGCGGGCCGTGCTGGCCCAGGCACCGGGCATCGTGGTCCAAGATGACCCCGCTCGCCAGGTCTATCCCCAACCCCTCACGGCCACCGGGCATCGCGCCGTCTACGTCGGCCGCATCCGCGCCGATGCCAAGATTCCCGGCAGTTATCACCTCTGAATCGTCTCCGACAACCTGCTCAAGGGCGCCGCGTGGAACACGGTCCAAATCGCTGAAGAACTGGTCCGGCGGGACCTGGTCCGCGTACCCGCCGACGGCCCCGACTATTTCCCGCTGATTAATCAACACGACCTAAAAGCCGTCCGAAAATGCTGCAGCTTCAGCATTCTCGGGCGGCTTTCTGGTTAACTTTCTCGCTTACTTGGTCAAATAAACCTTCACTTCATACGGCCGTAAAGTCTGGCCCTGGTCGTCGTCATAGTTGCTCAACAACAGGGTACTGTTGGCCGGTGCGGCGGCGTAATCCCGGGTGAGCGAGTCCTGGGAGAAGTTGGCCGTCAAGGTCAGTGTCTGGCCGTCCAGCTTCCGCGTGTATGTCCAGGTCTGCTCATCGTCGGGGTCGAGCAGGGTGTAGTCCCCATACGTGATGATCGGATATTGCTTACGCAGGGTGTTCATCTTCTGGTAGAAATAGAACACGGATTCCTTATCCGCCAGGGCATTCTTCACGTTCACACTGGTGTAGTTGGCGTTCAGCTGCAGCCAAGGGTCGACGCCTTCCTTAGCAAATCCGGCATTGACTGAATCGTCCCACTGCATCGGGGTCCGGGCATTGTCCCGGGACGAGTGGTGGAGAGCCTTGATCATCTGGTCGTTGGTCAGCGTCTGGTGCTGCTCCACGAGGTCGCGGTAAGCATTGAGCGACTCAATGTCTTGGTAGTCCTCGATGGAGTTGAAGTTCATGGCGTTGGTCATGCCGATTTCTTCCCCTTGGTAAATATACGGGGTACCTTGCTGGAAGTGGAGCACAGCCCCCAGCATCTTCGCGGAGCGCTCGCGGAATTCATCGCTGTCGTTGCCAAAGCGGGAAACGACCCGGGGCTGATCGTGGTTGTTCCAATAGAGGGAGTTCCACGCACGGCCGTTCAGCTCGGTCTGCCACTTGCTCATGATCGTCTTCAGCGTGGTCAGCTTGAACTGATGGGGCCGCCACTTGCCCAGCTCGGGGTCGGTGTCGACACCCATGTGCTCGAACTGGAAGATCATGTTCAGCTCGTGGCTGTCCAGGCCGGCATACAGGAGCGCGTCCTGAGGGTGCACGCCCGGGGTCTCGCCGACGGTCATGATGTCGAATTTGCTCAAGACGTCTTTGTTCATTTCTTCCAGGTATTCGTGCACGTGGGGCCCGTTCGCCGGCCGGCGGACAGGGGTGGTGACGAAATCTTTGGGTTTAGAAATGAGACTGATGACATCCATCCGGAAGCCGTCGATGCCCTTGTCCAGCCACCAGGTCATCATGTCGTAGACACTGTGCCGGACCTTGGAATTGCGCCAGTTCAGATCGGGCTGTTTCTTCGAGAAAAGATGCAGGAAGTACTGGCCGGTGGTCTCGTCAAACTGCCAGGCACTGCCGGAGAAAGACGACTGCCAGTCATTGGGGGCGTGACCGTCGACGGGGTCTTGCCAAATATAGTAGTCGCGGTAGGGATTATCCTTGCTGCGGCGGCTCTCCATGAACCAGTGGTGTTCGTCGGAGGTGTGGTTGACGACCAGGTCCATGACGATCTTCAAGCCCTTGGCGTGGGCTTCCTTGAGCAGGGCATCGAAGTCAGCCATGGTGCCGAAGTCCGGTTGAATGGCTTCGTAGTTGCTGATGTCGTAGCCGTTGTCGTCGTTTGGGGAGCGGTAAATGGGGTTGAGCCAAATCACGTCCATGCCGAGCTGCTTGATATAATCGAGCCGCTGCCGAATCCCATCCAAATCACCAATCCCGTCGCCGTTCGAGTCTTGGAATGAGCGGGGGTAAACTTGATAAACGACCGCTTCTTGCCACCAATGCTTGTCCATTGTCCAAATGCACCCTTTCCTAAATAACCTATGCGTCCACCTTACCACGAAAACGGTTGACAGAGGGTCAAGATTGGGTAAATGTTAGCGGTATCAGAGGGCGGAGCCTAGCTTCTGCTCGGCGGAGCCCGTTTAAACTGGAAGAAATTGCCCCATGGCCCGACGATTTGGGCCGATACGGCGTTGCGCTTCGCACTGCCGCCTCGTGGAGCGGGAAGAAATAGACGCGAGACCCGGCGATTTGGGCCCTCCGGCTGGCTGGGCGTGGAACGTGGCCGGCAC
>NZ_KI271591.1:61495-61749 GCF_000469325.1 Schleiferilactobacillus shenzhenensis LY-73
GAGATTCTTGGTACCACGACACATTCGCCGGAGGTGCCGTCCGCACTTTGTGTCTGCATTAGATTGTCCTGATGCTCGGGGAAGAAGCTGCCAGCATTTCGTGACGAGTGAGACATTTCCAGTCTCCAAGAATGTAGGGTGACGAAGGGCGGAGCAGATTGTGGCTCAGCTGTGAAAATAGGGTGTGACGAAACTCATATTCCAACATGACTGAGTGCCAACGCGTAGCAAGCGGAGGCAAAACGGGCTCAGTG
>NZ_KI271591.1:61862-73126 GCF_000469325.1 Schleiferilactobacillus shenzhenensis LY-73
GCACGGCGCCCGGGTAAGCTTTGTCACGTCCCCACAGTATTCCAGCCCCCGCCCGCGGAGCCCGGAGTCACCCGGGCCAGCGCCAGATACTAACCTGCCTCCCAATCTTCGCAGCACACCCAGGCCAGCGACCGACATCACGTGCACACAAAAACGAGCGCCCAGCAGGCGCTCGTTGCAGTTGTCAACGATGTGATTATTTTCCACGATTGCGCGTATATTGCCGGTACCGCTGGGAAACCATGTCCCGCATGACCAAGAACGTGTCCAGCTCCGACAACCCCATTTCTTTCTGGATATCATCGTAGAGGGCAAAGACCTGGTTCCGCAGGATCTGGAACTTCGGATCTTCGTGGTAATCCGCGAGGACAGGGTAACGCTTGTTCATCGCGTTGGTCCAATCGACGTCAGGCGCAGGGTCCAGGGCCGCTCGTGTTGAATGGTGACCAGTCGCCTCGTTGGCGAGGCTATCGTAAGTCACGCCATAGAGTTCAGCGAGGAGCTTGCCCTTGATCATCTCCGGTAAAGCCTGGTTGTTTTCCCATTTTGAAATCGTCTGTCGAGTGACCCCGACTTTCTCCGCGACTGTCTCCTGGGAATAACCTGCCTGTTTACGGAGTGCAAACAACTTTTCCCCTAATGACATGACGTCACCCCCTTTTGCATTGAGGACCTTATGTTTCATTATCTTACAAGTGGGAAAAAGAGGCTACCAACTTAACCAATCATTTTGTCAACTTCAGTATACATCGCTGTATTGCTCTGTATACCAGTTGCTAAAAAATCCCACATATGCTATCTCTACTGTAGCATACTAAGTGTATTATTTGGGCAGCTGACCAGGGGTTGAAAACGGCTTTATATTGCCCAAGGGGAAGGATGAACGGAATGATCGTGGAATTACGTCCGGTGGCGACCACGGAGTATCAGACGGTCTTGAGAAGTGTGGGGCACTTCTTGGCCGCCCGGCAGTTAGCGCCAACGGCAGAGGCTTTTGTTCAACAGGTCCAGCCATGGCCGCAGAATACGGCCAGCATCATGCAGCAAGGTATTAGAGTCGTGACTTACGCGCCGCCGGCCAGCGCCGATCCGCGGATCGTCACGGCGCCGCTGATCAACGAATTGAGTTTCCAACGGGCCGACCGCGTCCCGCTCTGGCTGGTCGTTGTTCTGGTGGGGCAAGATAGTACCCGGCAGCCTGAATTTATTCAGCTGGTCCAGCGGCTGACTAATCCCCAGGCTGCCCAAGAGCTGCACCAGTTACCGCCCAGCCTGCTGACCGCAGCCATGCGGCGGATGATGGTCCGTGACGCGTAGTTTGGTGTAGCGAATAGGCCGATGCCCTTGCACCGGCCTATTTCTTATGGTTTCATTAAGAGAAATGTCCATAGCTCCAGACACAATTTCGGACCAGTTGTGGACAGAAAACACTAACATACTAGATGGGTGATGCAAATGAGAGAACGCACAAAAGAACTGCTGACGTTACTGGCACGCGCCGGGGGGTACGTCACGGCGGAAGAATTGGCGACCCAGCTGGGGGTGTCCAGTAAGACCGTCTACCGCTGGATCGAGCGCATCAACGACGCCCACACGGAGCCGCTGATCGTCACGAGCCGCGGTAAAGGGGTCAAGCTGCTCAGCGAAAATGCGGCGGCGCCGGTGAAACCCGCTGAGCCGAACGGGCACAGCGAGTTTTCTCCCCTTCAACGGCAGAATAAAGTCCTTCTGTCCTTGCTCTTCAAGGCCCCGTATTACGTTCAAAGAGAAACACTGTTCGCGCCATATTATGTGAGCGATTCCGTGATTCAGAGCGATCTGACCGTTATCGGCAATCTGTTGGCAGCGGATACGCTGCGGCTCATTCGGGACCACACCCAGGTCGCTGTGTCCGGGAAGGAAGAGAATATTCGGCGGGCGATCAACCACACGCTGGAGCGGCTCAACCTCTTCTCCGTGACAAGTATCTCCGAGTTCAGCGCCGGCGCGGCGGGGATGGATAAGTTCGACCAGGCCTTCATCGTGGGCGAGATCAACCGCGTGGAGCGGACGATCGATGGCGACATTCCGTATCCGTACAACATTAATCTTTTCTCCCATATGTATACCCTGATCATGCGGGCTCGCAACGGCCACTGGGACGCGGAAGATTATCAGATGACCCCAGTGGACGTGCAGACGGCGCGGGACAACGCGGTCTTGTACGAGCTGGCCAAGGTGATCATTGGCGACTTCGACCGCTATCTGGTCACGCAGCTGCCCCTGACGGAAGAATTGAATATCTTCCAGTACCTGCTGTCCATTCAGTTGGGCGGGGACGCGTCGCAGCTGCTGCCAATGGCCCCGGAAGTGTCGGCGTTCACCAAGTACGTGACCGCAGCCGTGGCCCGGCAGATCGATTTGGAGCTGGATGCCGCGTCCCTCACCGATTTGGAACGACATATTCAGCCGATGCTCAACCGGCTGCGCAACGACATTACGGTGAAGAACGTGTGGCTGGCAGAAATCCGACGGCAATACGGTGACTTGTTCAACGTGATTGCGGCCGCCCTGAACGCCGCCGCGGAGCACTTCCACCTGCACGCCATCAGTGCGGATGAAGCCGGGTTTGTCACCCTTTACTTTGCCCGCTGCCTGGAAGAGCAGGACCGGCCCCAGCGGGTCGTGATCATGTGTACCAGCGGGCAGGGGACATCGGAGCTGCTGCGGGTCAAAGTGAACAAGTACTTCCCGGATCTCGTTGTGCCGGCGGTGATTTCCACCACCCAGTACACGGCTGCGAATATGGCGACGTGGCGGCCGGACGTGGTCCTGTCCACCGTCCGCGTCCAGCCCATCGACCACGTCCCGGTGCTTCTGGTCAGCGCGCTGTTCGGTGATTTAGACCGGGCCAATTTACATCACTTGTTGGCTGAGCATGTGGAGGCCAGCGATGAAAATTGATGTGTATCCGACCACAACGATTGGCTTTCGGCCAACCCTGACGGCCGTCGGCACCTGGCTGGCCAAACAAAAAGTCGCTCCGAACAGTCAGCAGTTTATGGAGACCGTCTTGACCCGGGAACAAGCCGGCAGTACCAGCATCGGCGGGGGCCTAATGGTGCCGCATTACATGCAGCCGGGGTTATCCCCGGCCCGGCTGGTGGCCGTGCCGATTCATGCAGCGGAAAGCTGGCCGGGATTGGATGGCCAGCCCATCCGGCTGCTGCTGATCACCTGCTTTGATCCTGACCAGCCGCAACCGGCGTTTCAGGCATTGCTGCGGGGGTTAGCCAGCCCTACGGCAGCAGCCAAGCTGGTGCGCCAGCCCGATGCCGGCCTCGCGCAGGCTTTGGCAAATTTGATGACAATGGAGGAAAACAATGGGACTAATTAATGAACACTTGGTCTTTCCGGATCAGCAGTTTGCGGACAACGAGGCGGCCCTGCGCTTTCTCGCCGGCAAATTGAATGCCGCCGGTAAAGTCCACGATGACTTCTTCGATGCCGTCTGGGCCCGAGAGCAAAAATTTCCCACAGGCCTGCCGGCAGGCAAGATTAATGTGGCGATTCCCCACGCGGACGCGAAGTACGTTAAAGAATCGGCGATTGCCGTGGCCACCTTGGCCCAACCGATTCCATTCCACAATATGGCGGTGACGGACCAAGAGATTCCGGTCAGCTTGATCATGATGCTTGCCATCCACGAACCCCACGGCCAAGTCCAGGTCCTGCAAAACGTCATGGCCCTGTTCCAAGACGAGCAGCACCTGGCCCAGCTGTTGCAAGAACACGATGCCCACGCCTTATTTACTGATTTGGATAAGACGCTCGGGGCCATCTCCCTGGACCGCTGATGGCGGCCATCAAGCGCGTCCTCATCGTGTGCGGCGCCGGCGTGGTCACGAGTACCATCGCCATCCAGCGCTTGCAGGAAGAAATCGACCGGCGCGGTCTCAGCCGCCAGATTGCACTGAGTCAGGGTAATTTTCAAGATGCCCTGGCTGATGGAGCTACATACGATTTGGTTTGTTCCACGACCCAGATGCCGGCCAGTATGCCGCCAATGATGACGGCCTTGCCGCTCGTCTCCACCGTGGGTTTGGACCAGTTCTACACAGACTTTTTCAGTACGTTAGGATTTGTTTCGCCATCATAAAATAGATTATTTGAGAGGGGTACATTACTCATGAAGTATATCGTCGATGCCATTATGTACATCGTCAACCTCGGCCCCACCGTCATGATCCCGATCGTTATGCTGATCTTCGGGCTCTGCATGCGGGTGCCGTTTTCTAAAGCATTGCGCGGCGGCTTGATGGTCGGTATCGGGTTCATCGGGTTGAACGCCACGGTGTCCATCCTGACCAGTGTCATGAACCCGGCCATTAAGAACATGATTGCCATTGCCCACATCAACTTGAAGGTCATCGATGTCGGCTGGCCGTCTGCCAGTGCCATCGCTTACGGGACAGCCGTTGGGGTCTCAATGATTCCCCTGGGCATCTTGATCAACATCATCATGCTGCTGACCCAGACCACCCAGACCATCGATGTTGATATTTGGGATTTCTGGCACTTTGCCTTCAGCGGCTCGCTGGTTTACCAGCTGACCCACGACATCGTGCTCAGCTTGTTCCTGGCTTCGGTCAACATGATCGTCATCATGGTCATTGCCGACCGGATGGCGCCGCTGTCAGAAAAGTACTTGAACCTGCCCGGGATTTCTATCCCGCACGGCTACGCTGGTTCCTTCGTGCCCAGTGCCATCGTGATTAATTGGATCCTCGAGCGGATCCCCGGCGTTAACAAGATCCACCTGAACGCCGAAGACTTCAACAAGCGCTTCGGCGATTGGGGCGAACCCACCTTGCTCGGCTTCGTCATTGGCTGCATTATCGGGGCCATTGCCTATGTCGCTGCGCCGGGCGTCTCGATTCCGGATAAAGTCGGCAAGATTCTGCTGATGGGTGTGACCCTGTCCGCCGTCATGGTCATCACGCCGAAGATGGCCGCTTTGCTGCTGCAAGGGGTCGTCCCCGTATCGAACGCCATTACTGGCTGGACCCAGAAGAAGTTCTCCGGCAAGCGCAAGCTCTACATCGGGATGGATACCGCCGTCGGTATCGGCAGCCCCGTCGTCCTGGCCTGCGCGACCTTGATGATTCCAGTCGCCTTGATCTTCGCCTTCATCCTGCCCGGCAACCAATTCCTGCCCACCATTGGGCTGGTCGGCTTCGTCTTCATGTTCCCGCTGATCGTGTCCGTGGTCCACGGCGATTTCTTCCGCTCCTTCATCATTGGGGCGATCAACGTGATCCTTGGTCTTTGGATCGGCACGAACCTGGCGCCGCTGATCACTAAGGCCGCCCGCGCCGCGAAGTTCCCGATTCCCAAGGGCTCTTCGCTGATTTCCAGCATTGACCACGGCTCCGATCCGTTCCCTTGGCTGCTGGTCCAAGTCGCTAACTACAAGTGGCTGGCCTACATCCTGGGCATTGCTCTGTGCGCTGTGTTAGTTCTTTGGAACCGGCACCACATCGTCGCTGACGCCAAGGCTGGCGCCGCTAAGGCGGATGCGCAATAATAGACATGTTGAACCGATTTGCCAATAAGAAAGGTGTTTAAACCATGAAAAAAATTCTCGTTGCCTGCGGTGCAGGCGTAGTGACCAGCACCATCGCCATCCAGAAGCTGCAAGAAGAACTCGACAAGCGCGGTGTGCCGAAGGACGAATACAAGATTGACCAAGCCTCGATCCCCGAAGTACCGTCAATGGCCGACAACTACGACTTGGTCATCACCACGACCCAGTACACCAACCCGAACGGCAAGCCTGTCACGAACGGCCTGCCCTTCCTGACGAACATTGGTCTGGATCAGACCATGGACGAGATCATCAAGCACCTGGACCTCAAGCCCACGAAATAACTGTTTCAACAATCAGCACCCGGTCGTCACATTTCTGTGATAACCGGGTGCTTTTTGGTGTCTCCGTAAGCGCCGCACTGCGGATCACCTGCTTAGACACGTGTTTGCCAGGTGTCTCACCGTTTCGCTAGACTGGTATTAGATAGAAAAGAAAGCCTTTTCTACGTTGACACAAGAAAGTGAGGTGACACGATGCGCTCAGGGACAAAAATCGTCCTGACGCTGCTTGGCCTGGTGGCTTTGGCGGCCCCGCTGCTGTTGCTGATTCTGGCAGCGCCGGCGGTACCGTGGCTGCTGCCGATCCGCCGCTGGCTCAGCGACCAGACATGGCTGGCGACCACCGCCGCCATTCTCAGTATGTGGACACTGCTGTACCTGCTCGGGGCGATGCTGCGGATTCTGTTCAAGAAAGCGACCACTGACCAGCTGACATTTGCCACCCGGGATGGGGAATTGCATATTTCCGAGACGGCGGTGGCCAATACGGTGGAGCGTTCTGTCGTGGCCAACCATCCCGTGACCCATGTGGAAGCCCATGTGGCGCTGCTGGATCGCGGTCAAAAGGCCCGGGTCAAAGTGGCGGCATTCACCCATCACGATCAAGGGTTGAAACAGCTCGGGGCGAGTATTGAAGAAACCGTGCGAACGCAGCTGCAGACGACGCTCGGGATTCCCGTGGAGAAAGTGTGGGTCACCGTGTCGCCGGGCAAACCGGCGAATGCCCGGGTGATCTAACACAGGCCGCGTTGTGCAATAGAAGGATGGTGTAACCAATGAGTCAAGCGATGAAGTACGCTTTGATCGGCGGTTTATTCACCGCTGCTGTCATTTTGGCCGGATTTTGGTCCGCTCTGCTGATTGCCCTCGTGGCCCTGATTTGCTGGGTCGTCGGGGCCTTCCAGAGCGGTGAGATCCTGCCGGTACTCAAACGGATCCAACAGATGCTGCAGACGAATTGAAGGAAGAAAGAGAGGTGTACGCGATGGACGCGACCCAACCTGCCGTGACGACCACTCCCATGCTCACCACACTGACCTTTGCGGATGACGTGATCACCAAGATTGCGGGTGTGGCGATTCGAGAAGTGGATGGCGTACTGGCCATGAGCAGCGGCTTTTTTGATGACATTGCCGACAAGTTCCGGAACAACGTCGACCTGAGCAAAGGGATCAGTGCCGAGGTGGGCGAGAAGCAAGTCGCCATCGATGTGGATCTGATCCTCGAATACGGTCGAGACGCCCAAGAGATATTCAAGAAGATCTGTGCCCGGGTCCGGGATCGGGTGGAAGGTATGACCGGTTTGAAAGTCGTGGAGCTGAATGTCCACGTGAGTGATGTCCTGACCCGGGATGCTTGGCGCAAGCAAGCATCAGACAATGAACTCGCTCGGCAAAAGAAATTAGCGGCCCAAGGGGCGTGAACTGCCCCCAAGGCAGCAAGGATGACCTCAAACAAGAAAGGAAGATTCGCATGACCACAATGACCATGGACAATAAGCTGGATAGCAAGAAGATCCCTCAGGTAAACAAGGAACTCTCTTTCAACGACAACGTGGTAGCCAAAGTGGCTGCCCATGCCGCCAGTGATATTGAAGGCGTGTTGGACCTGAAGGGCAGCATGATGGACAACATGACCAACATGTTCACCTCCTCCGACACCCGCGGCGTCAACGTTGACGTTTCAGACGATCAAGAAGTGGCCGTTTCCTTTGAAGCCATCCTGGAATACGGCAAGAGTGCGCCGGTCATTTTTGACCGCGTGGTGAACACCGTCTGCAAGACGATTCCTGAACTGACAGGTTTGAAGGTGACCGAAGTTAAAATGAACGTGAAGGATATGGTCACCCGCGAAGAATGGAACGAACAGAACAAGAAAGACGACGATAACAAGTAAGACAGCATGAACGTGATCATCCCCTCTGGCCCAGCCGGCGGGGATTTTTTGCATTCTAGAGGCCCCAGGGAATGAGATACCAGGTGGCGGCAGAGCGGCAGAAAAAGCGAAGCGGACGGATGGACAAAACTGTTTGCGGGCTGCAACTAGTTGGCTGATGACCGGGAATGCCGGTTTACGGGCGTTTTAGATGTATTTTTGACCGAATCAGCGCAAAAAAAGGCCAAGAAACGGCTTTGTACCAGGTGCCCGTCAGATTCGACAAAATATTTTTGCAAATTCTAGAATAACAGCCGTTATTCACACAAAATTCATAATCATCCGGTAGTATAGACAACGGTTGAGATGAAATCTTAACCACCCCAATAATTCAACTTTTTTCATTTCCTTCCCCCCAAGTGAACATGAAAAAACAGGTCGACGGTCCCCCAACCGTCGGCTACCCTTACTCCTTTTACCGCTGGTCCCCCAACCAGCGGTTTTTATGTTGGGTATATGTGAAAAAGGGCCGGGCCAAGTGCGCCCGGCCCTTTTTCACATATGCCCAACGGAAGCAGACGGTGCTGTAGCGGTTGTTTAAAAATTTGTTCTGCGGCGGCTTTCATCGCGGATCGTTGACGTCTGGGATGTGACTGTGGACTCTTCGCTGGGTCGGCGTGACATTATTGTAAGGTGCATTCGGCGGGGAATGGTTTAGCTGGTGGGGGAAGTCTGCTAGACTGGGGACATGAGTATTGGAGTTTTGACTCCATTGGAAGGCAGGGATTGAATGATGGCAGACACGACAGATTACGCCGCCGTGGTGGATCATTTGTCGAAGAAGATGCATTACGTCCAGATATTGAAGGACGTGAGCTTTTCTGTCGGCAAGGGCCGGATCCTCGGGTTATTGGGACCAAACGGGGCCGGCAAAACGACAACACTGCGGATCATGGTGCACTTGATGCGCCCCACCAGCGGTACGGTAACGATCATGGGCGAAGACGTGGAGAAGGACTTTACGAAGGCCATCATGCACGTTGGCGCGATGATTGAAGCACCTGAATTTTACAACTATTTGACCGGCTTCAAAAATCTGCGGATGCTGGCGGACATGAGCCGCACCGCAATCAGTGATGCGGACATCAACGCCGTCATCGAGCGGGTGGGACTGGCCAACCACGGCAATGCCAAGGTCAAAACGTATTCCCTCGGGATGCGCCAGCGGCTCGGGGTGGCCCAAGCCATCCTGCATAAACCAGAAGTCCTGCTGCTGGACGAACCGATCAATGGGCTGGACCCCGCCGGTGCCCACGATTTCCGTACGCTGATGAGCGACCTGCGGGACCAGGGGACGAGCATTGTCATTTCTAGTCATATCTTGAGTGACATTCAATCCCTGGCGGACGACCTGGTGGTGCTGCAGCACGGTCAAGTGACGTATCAAGGGACGATGGACGAACTGATTTCTCATGGGACCAACCATCTGGAAGTGACCACGACGAAGCCGGACGAAACGGTGGTTATCCTGCAGCAGATGAAGCTCCAGTACACCCGCAAGGAAGATACCTTCGATATTGCGGTACCGGAGGGCGATCCCCACGCATTCCAGAAGCAGCTGGCCGAGGCATTGTTCAACACTGGCATTCCGGTGACGACGATGCAGCTGCGGCAGGCGAGCCTGGAAGACAGCTTCTTGGCGCTGACCAAAGAGAAGGGGGCAAAAGCCAATGTTTAATCTTTTTCGCAACGAATGGCGCAAGCTCTGGGCCAAGAAGTCGTCGTGGATCTTGCTGCTGATTGCGGTCGTGTTTGCTGGCTTGACCGCCTGGGGTATGCACGGGTTAGGA
Source organism: Schleiferilactobacillus shenzhenensis LY-73 (assembly GCF_000469325.1). Classification (GTDB taxonomy): domain Bacteria; phylum Bacillota; class Bacilli; order Lactobacillales; family Lactobacillaceae; genus Schleiferilactobacillus; species Schleiferilactobacillus shenzhenensis. The sequence continues at coordinate 71,495 of NZ_KI271591.1, forward strand.
ACGGGCATCAACAGTACGGTCACCTCAGATTCCCTGAGCGGAGCGTCGACTGGCGCCAAGGCCTTCCTGACGATCTTCTCCAGCGGCAGCAGTTTGGTCTCGATTTTCGCCATCGTGATGACGGCCATTATTATCACGGAGGAATTTGCCAAGAATACGATCAAACTGCTCTTGACCCGACCGTATAACCGTCATCAGATCCTATGCTCCAAGTTCTTAGCCGCACTGGCCTATCTGGTTGTTTCACTGGTCGTCGTGTACCTCGTGGCGATTCTGTTCACCGGGGCCTTCTGGGGCTTTGGCGGTTTGAACAAGGTCGTCGATCACGGCATGAATACGTGGCTTTATGGTTTGGTCACGATTGCCATCTATGTGCTGGGCAACCTGTTCTATCTATCCGTGGTGTTTGTCCTCGCCGCCGGGATGCGTTCCCAAGGCTTGGCAATCACGTTCAGTATCCTGTTGGAGTTCGTGCTGAGCATTGTGACGCAGCTGCTGACCGTGTTGATGGTCAACAAGCAGTGGTGGTGGATCAAGTGGAATCCGTTCAACCTGATGTCCTACAATCCGCTGGTAGGCAACTTGAAGGGGATGCCCGCCGCTGCGTCGCTAAGCGGCTGGGGCTGGGCCATCGGCTTAATCATCTACATTGCCGTCTTCTATTTCATCGCCGACTACATCTTCAACCGCCGGGACGTCTCGCTCTCGTAGCTTGCGTCTCCCGGTCAGAGCGTGTATTCTGATTGTGCAGTAAGAAAATCGAATAGCAGGGGAGTCGTGCAAGCGGCTGAGAGGCGGGTGTGACCCGCGACCCTTTGAACCTGTCAGATCATGCTGGCGTAGGAAGAACAGAATTGTTTCTGGGAAAACTGCGGCGCACTTTGCCGCAGTTTTTTGTTGGGACCCGTTTTCTCGGTACCTGACCGCCTACGCGGGTCCTTTGCTGTTCACAAGGAGTGAACCAATCAATGAATGCCAGTGTTGCGATTCAAGTATTACCCATGTACCCCGATAAGAAGAAAGTCGTCGCTATCGTGGATGCCGTCTTAGCTTATATCAAAACGACCGGCGTCAATTACGACGTCGGCCCCTTCGAGACCAGCTTAGAAGGCGACTACGACAAGTTGATGGAGATCGTCAAAGAAGTGCCCAAGATTACCGCCCAAGCCGGCGGCGAATCCCAGATGGTCTACGTCAAGATCAACTATTTCCCCGAAAACCAAGGCCTGACCATCGCCGACAAAATCACCAAGTACCGCGACTAACCCGTAACTAACAACAAACAAAAACTGGGACAAAATTCACGGCGTTACACGGCATGTGGATTTTGTCCCAGTTTTGTTGTGGAAACGAGGATATCTTGAATCATTCATTCTAACTGTCGGCTGAATGAGTCATAACGGCGATGCAGGTATCGAACGGATTCACGATCACATGCGGTCTTACGCTGGTTCGCCGACGAGGCACACAGACCACTGGCGGCAATTGAAGGCATTTCGTGACAAGCACGATGCTATCTGTCTCCACAGAGGTAGGGTGACGGAGGGCGGAGCAGATTGGGGCTCAGCTGTGAAATTGGGGGCGTGACAGAACTCGTATTCCAACATGACTGAGTGCCAACGCGTAGCAAGC
>NZ_KI271591.1:73272-86195 GCF_000469325.1 Schleiferilactobacillus shenzhenensis LY-73
CAATCTGCGCAGCCCGGAGTCACCCGGGCCAAGACCAGACGATTCAGAGTTACCTTTCTTCACACCGAATGATCCGTCGACTCGTCCGTCAACCGCCCCAGTTCCACCTGGGTGGTCACATGACAGATATCGTACTGCGACGTCAATAGGCGGTCGCAGCGTTCCAGGAATTCGTTGTTGTCCGCCATCGTGTTCCGCACCAGGTGGACGCTGCACGCGTTCTCGGTCGTGCTCATGGGCCAGATGTGCAGGTCGTGGATCTCGATGACACTGGGAATCGCCAGCAGCGACTGGCGCACCTTGTCCAGGTCAATGTTCTTAGGCACCGCATCTAGCGACAGCCGGGCGGCATCCATCAACAGCTGCCAGGTACTGATCAGAATGATCACCGCAATGACCAGACTGATCGTCGGGTCCAGCCAGTACCAGTCGGTGTAGAGCATGATGAACCCAGCAATGACGACCCCGACGGAAACCGCGGTATCTGCCGCCATGTGAAGAAAGGCGCCGCGAATGTTCAGGTCGTGCTTCTGGCCAGAAAGGAACAGGAAAGCCGTGACCCCGTTGATCACCACCCCAACGGCGGCGACGATGATGACCGACCAGCCGGAGACAGCCGCCGGGTGCTGAATCCGCTGCAAAGCTTCGATGATGATCCCGCCGATCGCCACCAGCAGGATCATGGCATTGAGCAAAGCGGCCAGGATGGAGGAGCGTTTGTAGCCATAGGTGAACTTTTTGGTGGCGGCGCGCTGGCTGAGGGCCATGGCGGCCCAGGAAATAGCCAAGCCGAGGACGTCGGACAGGTTGTGGCCGGCGTCGGCGACCAAGGCCAAGGAGCCCATCGTCAAACCGACGGCCCCTTCAATAATGATGAATGCGGCGTTTAAACCGATGCCCCACTTGAAGGCTGCCGTGTGGTCCGGCGGCGGGGTAGGGTGTGAATGGACATGGGCCATGATGATCCCTGCTTTCTAGACGAAATGGTCTTGATATATGAATGAGTGCTCATATGTTCATACGTCCAGTGTAGCACGGTGCGGTGAGAAAAACGAGGATTGTGGGCAAAAAAATGACGGCGCTGCCAAAGCTTTGGCGGTGCCGTCTGATGAAAGCCCAGTGTTAGCGGCCGGCGTCTTCTTTGGCCAGCCAGGCGGCGGTCACCGGCTGAATGTCCGGGTGATCCCCGTTGGGTGTGGCCAGGTAAATCTGCGTTTTGCCGTCATCTTGGGCAACGGCGAAACTGAATTCCACGTTGGTGGCGATGCCCCAGTCCCCGCTGGGGGAGAGGGCGACGTAAGAAAATTCCCGGGGGTGCTGACCGAGGGCGGCGAGCCGGGCGATGAACGGATAAACGGCCTCCCGCAAGGCTTCGCTGGCGCTGAGCCCGTTGCCCATGAGCTGCACGGTCTGGTAGCACAGGCTGGCCTTCATCAGGTCCTCGCCCATGCCGGTGGCGGCCGCCCCGCCGATGGTGCTGTCCACGTAGTAGCCGGCCCCGGGAAGCGGCGAATCGCCGACTCGGCCGGTGCGCTTCATGAACAGACCGGAGGTGGAGGTGCCGACCGTCATGTGGCCGCCGGCGTCGAGGGCGACCATGCCGACAGTATCGTGGCCGTCATAGGGATTGAGGTCCTTGGCGGTCAGCTCTTGCCGCTTGGCTGCCCATTGCTTGGCGGCTTTCTCTGTGAGCATGTTCTTCAGCGGGAAACCGTGGGTGCTGGCATATTCGGTCGCCCCCGGTCCCACCAGCAGATTGTTCGCCGGTTCCTGGCTCAAGGCCCGAGCCACAGCGATGGGGTGGGCAATATCCCGGGCACCGGCCAAGGCGCCGATTTGGAACGTGTCGCCGTCCATGTAGGCGGCATCGGTTTCCACCACCCCGGCGGCGTTGGGCAGTCCGCCGAAACCGACGGACTGGTAGAAGGGGTCGTCCTCCACCGCTTGGATGGCGGTGACCAGTGCGTCGCCAGCGCTCTTGCCCTGCCGCAGCTGCGCCATGGCGGGGGTGATGCCAGTTTCCGCCATGCGCCATGTACCGATCATTGCAATTGTCATGCGCAATTTCTCCCTTCACGATCATCTCATTATGGCACAGTCCGTTACCGTTCAGCGACGGTCAGAAAAGTAATTCTTGCTGATGGCCGCGCGTAATGGTATGCGGTTCTCAAACCGGACTGTCCGCGGCAATGCGCCGTTGCCCGCTCGATACAAAAAGGGCATGCACATACGCGCATACCCCGAAGCTTCCGTTCCCCCAAATTGAACACACCTGTATTATACTGCGGTACCCCAAAAAGTGCACGCGCTTTCAGATATTACCCGCGCGGTTTCGCTGAAGAATCGGTATGGCCTTGGTCGATGGCAGTATTTAATTCTTTGGTGGCTTCATTCACGGCGTTCTTTGCTTGGTCCCGCCCCAGCGGGAAGAATTTTTCCTGCAGGGCCAGAACGACCGCGGTAGGGTGGTTGTCCGGCAGCAGTTTCTTAGCTTCGGCGATCAGTTCTTTGTCGTCAAAATGGAACATGGCCTTCAGCCGTTTGTTTTCCCGGGACAGCTGAAAGTTGACGATCAGCACGCCGGCCAGCATCAGACCCAACAGGTACGCATACATCATGGTGGGTTTCCTCTTTTCTCAAACTGAAATAACTGTAGCAAAGATTGCGCACCGGTGCAAAATGCTTGACAAGAAAGCACCTTAACAATATGGTTAGTTACACAACCAATTAACCAACTAAGGAAGCAGAAAGAAGGCGGGTCATGCAGTTCGCATTCAACGACACGGAGCCGTTGTTCCAGCAGGTGACGGATCAGCTGGCCGCGCTGATTCTCTCCGGCGCTGTGGGAGAAGGGGAGCAGCTGCCGTCCACGACCGAGATCGCCGGCCGGTACCACTTGAACCCGGCCACAGTGCTCAAGGGCGTCAACCAGCTGGTAGACCAGGGGCTGGCGTATAAGCAGCGGGGCATCGGCATGTTCGTTCAGACCGGTGCGCGGGCCAAGCTGCAAGCGGCCCGGCGCACCCAGTTCGTCACCCAGGATGTGGCCCAGCTGGTCCGCACCGCGCGCCAGCTGGGCCTGACGCAAGAACAAGTCATTGACATGATAGAAAGCGGGTATTCCCATGCGGCAGATTGAATTGACCAGAGTCAGCAAACACTTCGGCAAGCTGCACGTCCTGACCGACGTGACTTGGACGGTGCCGGAAAAAACGATCGTCGGCGTCATTGGCCGCAATGGGGCCGGCAAGTCCACCCTGTTTGACTTGATTGCTGGGCGGCTGTTCCCTAGCAGCGGCACGATTCAGCTGGACGGCGTACCCGTTCTGCAGTCCCCGGCGGCAGGCAATGACATTTACTTGATGTCCGACCAGAATATTTTTCCGAAGCCCACCACGGTTGCGGATGCCCTTCGGATCATGACCGATTTTTACCCCGGTTTTGACACCGCCTGGGCGCATCAGCTGACCAAGCAGTTTGGTTTGACAGAGAAATGGCAGCTGACGGACCTCTCCACCGGCGGGGCGACGATTATGCGGATGATCCTGGCGCTGTGCGTGCCTTCCGCCTTCGTCTTTCTCGACGAACCCACCTTAGGGATGGACGCCACTTACCGAGAGGAGTTCTACCGGGCGTTGGTGGCGACGTATGCGGACCGGCCGCGGACGTTTGTGATCTCCACCCACCTCATCGACGAGGTGGCGGGTATGATGAGCCAAGTGATGTTCCTGGACCGTGGCCGCAAGCGGCTGGAGGCGGCCACGGACGACTTGCAAGCCACCGCCCGGCAAGTGAGCGGGCCAACCGCCAGTGTGGAGGCGTATCTGGGCAGCACCGAACGGGCGGCCGCGAGCCGGCTAGGTAACTTACTCCAAGTCACGGTCCTGACCCCCCTGCCCACCGACCGGCCGGTACCCCCGGACGTCACTGTGACCCCGCTGTCGCTTCAACAACTGTTCGTGGCCATGACCGAGAAAGGGGCGGCCCAATCATGAAAATGACAGCAATGTTGCGTTATGCGGTCCGGCGGACGTGGCCGCCGCTGCTCTGGACCATTGCCGGTCTGCTGCTCTTTACGGTCGTGCTGCCGGTGGGTCTCATGGTGATTACCGGCCAGCCGCCTAAAGTCGAAATCGTGGATCTGCCCAGTGTGTTGGGACCGTTCAGTTGGCTTATCGGGGGCATGCTGACATGGCGCTGGCTCGGTTTTTTCCTGCGTCTGGGCACCGACCGCCGGACCGGCGCAGTGGGGATGCTGACAATCTTGACCGGCACCATTGTCGTCTTCGTGGGCACCCTCATCCTGTACCAGGGGCTGCTTACGTTCTTGCCTTTCGTTAACACAGGGGGCCCAAGCTTTTGGACGACTTACGGTCCGGCACTGCCTAACTCGGTAGTGACCAGCGGATTCTATGTTCTGCTCCGGATTCTCAGCCCCTTGACCATCACCTTGACCGTGGCGGCTCTCTATGCCATCATGCGTGCCTTACCCTGGCGCATCCGGGACGTCACGGCCATCATATTCTTTCCATTGCTATTTCTTTATTTCGCCTGGGCCAACCGTGCCACAGACGTCAGCAGCAATCACGGCCAGCGCCTCAGCAATTTCATCCTCGGCCTCCATGGCCAAGGCTTGAACAATCCTTGGGTACCGTTGCTGCTGTACACGGCAGCCTGCATTATCCTGGCCGGCATATTCTATGTTGCCGTTCAACATTTGCAACTGCCCCGGGATTACAGTCGATGAGGAGGGAATCAACAATGAAAGGTCAAGCGGTTTTCACCTTCATGTTTCGCCGTTTTTTGCCTGACTGGGGTTGGCTGCTCGTCATCTACCCCGGGCTGTATATTGGCTATGCCGGTGTATCCGCGCTGTTCACCCAGCGCGCCGGCCACGTGCCTGATGTCCTTTGGGCACCGTATCTAATCATGTTGATCGTCGGCCTCTTGCTTGCCGGGACATGGACGACCACAGCCCTCCAGCTGGGGGCGGATCGGCCCAGTATCGGGCTGGCACTCAGCACGGTGCTCATTTTGGGCAGTGTCATCGTGGTGGCGTTCTTTACGATCGTGCAAGCCCTCCTGGGGCTGCTGCCGTTTGTGCACGTCGATGCGTGGCAAGTCTTTCAGCGGGCGTACGGCACGGCACTGGCCAATGCGGGGATGAAAACGGCGGTCTTCACCGCTCTGCGGATTCTGATTGCCATCGCCATCGGCTTCTTCGGCGCCGTCATGATCACCCTGACCCGCTTTGCCATCAGCCGGTGGCTCGCCCCGGTCTTGACCTTCCTCATTATTGCGGGCTTGCCTTACACCGTCTATCGGACCAACGGGGCCATCAGCAACATCCTGTTCGGCCTGCACCCCGGCACCCCCAATTCCCCATGGCCCGCCTTAATCACCGCCAGCATCAGCTGCTTACTCTGGGGCGCTTTGTACGCCGTGCTTGTCTTCCATCTCCAATTACGACGAGAAAACTAACGACCGCATAGACTGAACCTCCGACGACAAACGCAGCGCAAGGTCCGCCAAGTAATAAAAAAGAAGAGGGGCTCGGCGTTTTTTGCCGAGTCCCTCTTCTTTTTTATTACTTGGATTCCGTGAAAACGACGCGCTTCCGCAGCTTCGGGGAGTACTTCGTCAGCTTCAGCCGATCAGGCGTATTACGCTTGTTCTTCGACGTCAGGTAAATCTTTTCGCCGGTTTCCTTGTTTTCGAGCATGATCCAGTTCCGCATGTCATTTCACCTCACAAAATGTTTTACCTACCAATGATACCGGAAAGTCAGAAAAAGTCAACGGCCGCCGGTGTCCACTGTGATCTGGTTGCGGCCTTTCCCTTTGGACTGGTACAGCATCCGGTCGGTGCGTTCGTAGAAATCACTGGCGGTGGCATCCGTGGGGGCGAGTTGCGCCACACCCACAGAGACCGTCACGGATAAGGCATGGCCCTCGACGGCGACCACCTGGCTGGCCACTTTTTCTTGGATACGGTGGGCCAAACCGCTGGCGTCAGCCAGCGCCACCCCAGGCAGGAGAATGTTGAATTCCTCGCCGCCGACCCGGTAACAGGCCGCGGCCGGATAGACCCGCGTTTCTTCCTGCAGCAGCCGGCCAATCGTCGCCAGAACCTGGTTCCCGGCGAGATGGCCGTACTGGTCGTTCAGGGATTTGAACCAATCGATGTCCATGGCAATCATCGAGAGCGGCGTGTTGCGCAAGTGGTAGTGCTTGAACAGCTCGCTGTAGTGCTTGTCGAACATCCCGTAGTTGCGCAGCCGGGTCAGCTGGTCGTAGGTGGCTTCGTAAGTGACCGCACTAAGGTGGTTGTTCTCGTTGTCCAGGGTGCGCAGGACATAGGCGAGCAAACTGTTCATGATGACGAAGTTGAGAAAGTGGCTCAGCGTGGACTGGACCGTCAGCGGGGCCATGCGATCCAGCTGGAGGAAATACGTCAGGACCCAGAATACGCCGCCGACGCAGTTGACGATCATCGCGATGCTCAGCGTGTGGAAGTGCAATCGTTTGACGACGGTCGCAATGATCACCATCACCACCCAGACGGCGGCACTGGATGCCCAGCTCTCGTAGGTGCCCTGGTTCAAGCCATAGAACGCTAGGCGGGCTAAGTCGTCAGCCAGGACGATCAGGCCGCTGCCGCGCTCGCCCAGGTAGATCATGGTGTAGATCAAGATGAGGATCCGGAAGTTAGCCAGCGTCGCATCCCCGTTAAGGGCGTGGCCGATATACTGGAAGTACACGGCCAGCAAGGCGAAGTACGCCGTGATCACAATGTTCAGAAAGCCCACCGAATAATCGATTTTCTGACCGGCCCGGACGGTGTAGTTCATCGCCGCCCGCACGATCAGCTGATTGAGCAAAACAACGCCCAGCATCACGAAAATATCGGTGATCAGCGGCTGCTGGATCCAGGCGTTGATCATAGTCTCAGTCCTCTCGGGACCCAGCCGGTTTGTCCTGACTGGCCGTCTCTTGGGCGACCGCCAGTTGGGCCGTCTGGTTCAGATAATTAAATGGCTGGTCGAAGTGGGGTTGGAACAGCATGTCCACATAGGCCAGGTCGTCGATAGTGTTGCGGTTCTGGATGGCGATGGAGACCGCGTTGGCCGACTGAGTGACTTCGTGGGCACTCCACAGCTGGGCGCCCAGAATCCGCCGGTCGTTGCGGTCATAAACCAGTTCGATCGTGATGGGGGCGTTGGGGTGCATGAAGTCCGGGCGGTAGTTGCCGTGGTAAGTGACGGCCGCAGCATCCATGCCCCGCTTCTGCGCGTTCGCCAGGGTAATGCCCGTGGTGGCCAGGGTATTGCCGAACAGCATCATTGCCGTCGACCCTTGGGTGCCCATGAATTTCTGCTCGTAGCCGTACAGGTTGCGGGCGGCGATCATCCCTTGGCGCACCGCGTTGGTCGCCAGGGGAATATAGGCCGGTTCGCCGGTGGGGTTGAAGCGCACCGTGCAGGCGTCGCCGGCGGCGAAGATATCGGGATCGCTGGTCTGCTGATAATCGTTAGTGATGATGGCGCCGTGGCGGTCCATCTTCACCTGCCCCCGAAGCAGGTCAGTGTTGGCCATGAAGCCGGTGCAGACGATGGCCAGGTCGGCCGTGTACTGGTGCGCCCCGGTATCGATGCCCACGCCGCCGCTCGCTTGGTCCGCCGTGAAGGCTTTGACCCGCTCGTTCAGGTGCACGTGCACGTTGTGTTGAGAAAGGAGGGCAATAATATCGTCTGAAATCTCTTTATCAATGTAGTTGTTCAAGATCTGGTCGTGGGCCTGGATCAGGGTGACCTGATGGTCCGTTTGAGCATACGCTTCCGTCAGCTCGACCCCGACATAACCGCCGCCGATGATGGCGATGTGGTGGTGCTGCGCAGCCGTGTCGTGGATCGCCTGGGCCTGCCAATAATCCTTGCACAGCAGCACCCGGTCGTGGTCGATGCCCATCAACGGCGGCACGATGACGTAAGAGCCAGTCGTCATGATCAGCTTGTCGTATGTATCATGGAAGATTTCGTGGGTCTCTAAGTTTTCGACGGTAATGTCTTTCTTAGCGGCATCGATCTTGACCACATCGTGGCGGATACGCACCGTTGCGCCGAGGACGGCCAGATCGTCCGGGGTGGCATAGAACATGTCTTCCAGGCGCTTCACTTGGCCGCTCAGGTACAGCGGAATACCGCACGACAGGAACGAGACGTTATTGTCCCGTTCGTAGACGGTCACTTCGGTATCGGGATGTTCCTGATAGATCTGACGAACAGCCGCCACACCCGCATGGGTACAGCCGACAATGATAACTTTCATGATTTTTCTCCCATTCTCTCGTTTACTGATCCGGATCGTCCGGATGGATCTTGAGCAGATGCGGTTTACCATAATAATACCCCTGGCGGAAGTCGATGTGCAGGGTGTTGAGAAAGGCGTCGTCTGCGTCTGTCTCTGTCCCTTCGACGATGAACCGCAGGTTGTGCGCCGCAGCGATGTCCCGCCAGTAAACCAGCTGCTTAACCAGCCCGGGATCGTCCAGACCGACATCAAAATTCTGCAAGGCAAACTTCATTTCCCGGGCGTAGGGCAGGAGCGGTTCGACGTCACTGAGTTGATTCTGCCCAGTCCCCACGTCGTCCAAACTGATTTCCATCCCCCGTTCGTCGTATTGCTTGATCATCGGCATCAGTTGGGCGATGGTGATGTCCTTGTCGGTGATCTCCTCGGTCAGTTCCACATTCAGCCGCACCGGCCGCAGATAACTTTGGGCTTGAATTAAAGCCTCGTTGATCTGGGGATTGAGCATCTGGGTACGGTTTAAGTTGACCGACACCGACCCGATCTTCAACGCCAGTTTGCGGGTCGTGGCCACCAAAACGGTCGCAATAATCTCCGCCGGCACGGCGGCAAAACTCATAGGAGGCCGCCAGCCCGCGGGGGTAAACTGTTTCATCAAGAGCTCGTAGCCAATCAGTGACTGGTTGACCATGTCCAGCTGCGGTTGAATGAAATAACGGTAAATACCTTCATGCGTCTCCATCAGTGACCTGCTTTCTCCAATCAAAAAGGGGCGGTACATTCGCCCCTCTTAATATAAAGAATTATTGCACATACTGCAAGATATCCCCGGGTTGACACTCCAGGGCGGCGCAGAGCTTGGCCAGCGTGGAGAAGCGGATGGCCCGGGCCTTGCCGGTCTTCAGGATCGATAAATTGGCGATGGTGATGTCCACGGCGGCGGCCAGTTCGGTCAGCGTCATGTGCCGTTCCAGCAGTAGGGCATCGAGATTCACTTGAATATGCATGGCGGCTCCTCCTTAGACAGTCAGGTCGTTTTCTTCTTTATACGCCAAGGCAGCAGCCCAGAGCCGTTCGAGGATGGCGAGAAAAACCGTGACCACCAGCGGAATGGCGATCATCAGCAGAAACATGATCACCGACGCCGGGTCCGTGCCGGCGACGGCAATGACCACGGTTTGGGGCAGGACGCCGCACAGCATCAGGGTCATGGCCGCCACCGCCCGTTTCAGCTGCCGCAGCAGGCCCACGACCTGGGGCGTGAAGGCTTGGGCCCGGTCAGCGGCCGCCAGCAGCCGGCTGGCAGTGCCCGCCGCCACCAGGAAGGCCGCGGCCGCCCCGTAACAGCCGGTGGTGAACAGTGCCGCCGCGGGCCCATTATGGAAGAAATAGACTAAGTGGCCAGGGACCTTGGGAAAGACAAAGAGGGCAAATATGACGGCCAACAGACTGGCGGCGATGAGGCAGGTTTGCAGGAGCCGCGTTCTTAATTTCATGGACACGATGATTTCCTCCTTAGACGATGACATCGTTAGCCGTTTTGTACGCCAGAGCAATGGCCCAGAGCCGTTGGAGAATGGCCAGGAAGACCGCCAGAACGAAGGGCACCGCGATGCCGGCCGCCGCAACAATGATCAGTCCCGGTGCATCTTCGGCCTGAGCGGCCACGTACACCTGGGGCAAGATGAAGCAGAGCATCATCGTGATCCCGGCCATCGCCCATTTCAGCCGCTGCAAATACGCGATCGCCGGTGCGGTGAATGCTTGGTCCCGGGTAATCAAGGTGAGCAAACGGCTCCCTTGGACCGCGCCGTAGAAGTAACAGGCGGCCGCCCCGTAAGCGCCGCCGGTGAATATCCAGGCCGTCACCAGATTATGGTAGAGCTGGTACAGCCGGGCGGGGGTCGTGGGGAAGGCCAAGAGACAAAGTCCCCCGGCCGCTAATGTCACCAGCCCCAGACAGGCTTGCAAAAACCATGTACGCCATTTCATGAACGATTTCCTCCTTCACGCATCGAATACGTCTAGTATACGGCGAGTTTTATCGAAAAACAGTAAAGATTTGTTGAAATTCGATAAAGTTCGGAAATACAGGCAAAATTTTGAATGAAAAATACGAACGAAATTTAGAAAATAAATTTTTTCGTTCTAAAATTGTCTTGCCATCCCGATTTTTCACCGGTATAATGGGCCTATCAATCGGGAAAAGAGGAACTGATTTTGGATAATTATTTCCAACTCAAGGAGAATGGCACCACCCGCAGCCGGGAGATTCTGGCCGGGGTCACAACATTCTTCGCCATGTCCTATATTTTGTTCGTGAATCCCTCGGTTTTGTCCCAAACGGGGATGCCTAGCCAGGCCGTTTTCCTGGCGACCATCGTCGCTTCTGCCATCGGCACGGCGTTTATGGGTCTGTTTGCCAACGTGCCTTATGCGTTGGCCCCCGGCATGGGGCTCAACGCCTTCTTTACCTACACCGTCTGTTTTGCCCTGGGCTTCAAGTGGCAGGAAGCCTTGGCGCTGGTCTTCATCTGCGGCCTGATCAACATCACCATCACCGTGACCAAGGTGCGGAAGATGATCATCACCGCCATCCCCGAAGCCCTGCAGCACGCGATGGGCGCCGGCATTGGTGTGTTCGTGGCCTACATCGGCCTGAAGAATGCCAATATTCTGCAATTCACCAGTGACGCCGGCAGCATTGCCAGCATCAACGGCCAGCCTTTCAGCGCCACCGCCAGCCACTTCAAGGGCGGCATCACCTCCGTCGTCTCCAACGGCGGGATCGTCCCAGCACTGGTCAACTTCACGCAGCCGGGCGCACTCCTGGCCCTGATCGGTTTATTTCTTGCCATTATCCTGGTCGTTAAGAAAGTCCCTGGGGCCATCATCTTAACGATCGTCATCACCACGATTATCGGGATCCCCATGGGTGTCACCAACCTGCACCTGGCCAGCACTAATTCTTTAGGCAACGCCTTCGGTCAGCTGGGCACCACGTTCGGGGCCGCCTTCGGCAATCCCGGCATGTTGTCGCTGTTTAATTCCAGCAGCCGCCTGCCGCTGGTCTTGATGACCATCTTCGCCTTCAGTTTCTCCGATACCTTCGATACCCTGGGGACCTTCATCGGCACCGGCCGGCGGACCGGCATCTTTTCTGACAAAGACATGTCCGAGATGCAGAACGGGAAGGGCTTCTCGTCTAAGATGGACAAGGCCCTGTTCGCCGATTCCATCGCCACCTCCATCGGCGCCATCTTCGGGACGTCCAACACCACCACTTACGTCGAATCCAGTGCCGGTATCGGCGCTGGCGGCCGCACCGGCTTGACCAGTGTGACGGTGGCGATTCTCTTCGTCGTCAGCGCTATCCTCGCCCCGGTGATCTCCATCGTGCCCACCCAAGCGATTGCCCCGGCGCTGATTCTCGTCGGGATCGAGATGCTCGGGTCCTTCAAGAATATTGATTGGACTGACATCACCGCCGCCATTCCGGCGTTCATGGCCTCCATCTTCATGGGCCTGTGCTACAACATCTCGTACGGCATCGCCGCCGCGTTCATCGCCTTCTGCCTGATCAAGCTGATCACCGGCAAGGCCAAGGACGTGCATCCCATCCTCTGGATCGTCACGATCCTCTTCATCGCCAACTTCGTCGTTCTGGCCATCATCTAGTCTTGCAGAAATGTAAGGGCACGGGCCCCTTTCTTCCGTTACGGTAGTCATAGAAGGAAGTGAGCCCGTGTCTTTTTTGACGGATACAAAACGGCGGCTGATCTTGCTGGCAGTCATTCTTGGTGTTTTTTCAATCGCCATGCTGGCCAGCGGCATCAGCGATGCAGACGAAACAGCAGCGCCCAGTCACGTCCAGTTCAACCGGCTGGTCCGCCGTACCCGGGCATTGCCCCGGCAGGCGACTCGGGCGGTCATCATTCACCGCTTAGGGGAACCCAACAGCCAAGAGCTGACGCCGGCCAAGCACAAGCAAACGCTCCAGTGGCGCTATCCTGGGGTGGGCCGGATTACCCTTCGCTTGAGCGGTGGCCGGTTGACGAGCCAACATCTTGAACGGTACTAAAAAAAACGAGGCTTGCTCAGCCTCGTTTTTCTTATGCCGTCGCGTTTTCCAAGATGTGCTGGCACCACTGATGGAGCAGTTCCTCGGGAATATCTTGGTGGAAGGCGATGTTAACGCGCTTTTCGCCGACCTCGTAACCGCCGTTCGTGAACGCTGTCGCCAACGCTTGGGGGAGCGGCTGGTTAGACGACACGGACACGTGCTTCTGGTACGCCGCAATACTCAACCGCTGGCCTTCCAGCTCATAGAACGGCTGACCATACTTGATCGTCCGCGCCGCACCGGGCCACTCCTCGCGGATGAACTGATCCAGCGCCGTCAGCAACGGCCGCGCATCCACACTGGCGTGATCCAAATAATCGGGGACATCTTTTACCTCTGGTTTTTGTGGCATGGAATACCTCCTTCGGTATGTATAGTCCCATTATAACGCGAATGACTGGCGGGAACGATGCGGCAGAAAAATCGGATTCGCGTGGCCCGGCGATTTGGGCCCTCCGCCAGGGGGCGTGGAACGTGGTGGGCACGGCTTG
>NZ_KI271591.1:86291-88138 GCF_000469325.1 Schleiferilactobacillus shenzhenensis LY-73
CCCCCTGGCTCCGGGCCCAAATCGCCTACATCCTATCCGATCGTAAAGTCTTTGGTTCCAGGACGTATTCGCCGGAGGGGCCGCCCACACTTTGAATTCGCAGGCGATTGTCGTGATATCGGGGGAGGAGGCTGCCAGGGTTTCATGTCGAGGGAGACCGTTCCAGTCTCCGCGAATGTAGGGTGACGGAGGGCGGAGCAGATTGGGGCTCAGCCGTGAAATTGATGTTAGCGGCTTTGCCGCTTACATCAAGGCCGATCTTTGAGACAATGCGCACTTTGCATTGGCTCAAAGTCGTGCCCACGGCGTTCCAGCCCCAATCTGTGAGCCCGGAGTCACCCGGGCCAACGCCAAAAACTAACCTACCGTCCAATCGGCAGAGCCCGTAATTACCCGGGTCAGTAAAGGGAGAAAACTACGCAGTAACGGCTGCGTTTTTCTCACTGGCCAACCGCGCCTGGTGGTTCTTGACGATCTGGTCAGCGATGCCGTTGGCGATGTTTAGGTTCTTGAGCAGCGGCCCGTGGGAGTAGCTGCCGATGACGTTCTTGTAGCGCATCCCCTCGGTATGGTCCTCCGGGTTGTTGCCGTAGCCCTCAATCATCGTACCGAACGGCTTCAGTTTCTCCTTGTCGTCGAAGTACGTGCGCCCAGAATGGTTCTCAAAGGCCTGGGCCGGGCCGAATTGGGTGACGAACTTCGTGTCGCCGATCATCCGCGCGTCGGCCTTGAAGATGGTGTGCAGCGGCAAGATGTTCAGGCACTGAATGACCGTGCCGTCGCTCATCTTGTAGTAGGTCCCCAGGAACTGGTAGCCGCCGCAGATGCAGAGCATCGGCTTGCCGGCTTCGATGTAGTCCTTGATGGTCTCCCGGTGGCGCTGGAGGTCCTTGGCGACCACCGTCTGCTCGAAGTCTTGACCGCCGCCGAAGAAGAGGAAGTCATAGTCGTTGGCGTCGAAGTCGTCGCCCAGGCTGACATTCGTGACGGTGGTGGCGTCGCCCCGCTCCTTCAGCAGGTAGCGCAGGATCTTCACGTCCCCGGAATCGCCGTAGGTATTCATGAGGTCTTCGTACAGATATGCGATTTTAATTGGTTCTGCCACAACAGCAGACCTCCTTCAAGTTTTTTCATTGATTGCATTGTACTCTATCACGCCGGCCCTTGTCCTGCACAGGCTCTGCTCAGGAGAAGAAAAGCAGGCTGCTGGCCAGGTCGCTGGCAGACACGTGGAACAGCCAGGCCAGCACGTCCCGCCAGACGATTTGCGACTGGGTCAGAAGCCATTGGGCCCAAGACGAGTTTAGAATCGCCAGCTGTAAGTCATTGTTCGGCCAGCGGCTGAGGACGGCCAGGGTGAGGGTGGCGAAGAGGACGGTGACGACCAGGGTCAGGACCGCGCCCAGCAGACCGTTGATTTGGTGAATGACCGGGAACTTCGTGAACCAGCGGGTCTTTTTGGTGATCCACCAGATGATCAGGCCGCCGATGGTCATGATCAGGTAGAAGGCAATGACGTTGCCCACCGCCCCGGCATAGGCACTGCTCTCGGGGTGGGACTTGAGCCACAGCCCGCTGAGCCATTCGCCCACCGGTTTGTTATACCACCAGGCAATGAAGAAAAGCAGGAGGGAACCGGCCAGGTGCAGCAGTTGCGCCACGATTCCCCGGGACCAGCCGCGAATAATGGCGAAGAGGAAGAGAAACGCGAGAATAATATTGACGAGCATGGTCAGTTTCCTTTCTACGTGCTGATGACTCTATTGCACCATAAACACGGGGCGTCGCGAAAGGGACCTGGGACCGATGATGTTTGCGGCCTGCCGGCCCAAGTGCGGGGCCGGCAG
>NZ_KI271591.1:88172-90973 GCF_000469325.1 Schleiferilactobacillus shenzhenensis LY-73
GAGTCCTGGCGAGTACTGGAGGGTTTGGATTGTTTGACGGTGTCTTGCAGGTAAGAACAATTCAGGAAAGACGGACGTCAGCATGGTGTTAAGATGCTATCATACCAATAAGGAAGAGATTTGGCTGGTTGCATACCGAGAAGGGTGTTTTGGGATTATATGGTAAAGCAAAAACAAGCGAAGGGGCAGATTGGGTTATTTCAGCTGGTAATGCTGGGGCTGGGGTCGTTGATCGGATCCGGCTGGCTGTTTGGGTCGTGGGAAGCGGCCAAGGTGGCGGGACCGGCGGCGATTCTTTCATGGATCATCGGCGCTCTGGTGATTGGCGTTATCGCGTATAACTACGTGGAACTGGGGACGATGTTTCCCGAGTCCGGCGGGATGAGCCGGTTTGCCCAGTATTCCCATGGGTCGCTGATCGGTTTTATCGCGGCGTGGGCCAATTGGGTTTCCCTAATTACGCTGATTCCCATCGAAGCCGTCGCGGCGGTTCAGTACATGGCGTCGTGGCCCTGGCACTGGGCGCGGTTTACCGACGGCTTTTTAGCCCACGGAACGATTACCGGCAGCGGGCTGCTAGTGGTATTTGCCTTCATCATCGTGTTTACTTTGCTGAATTACTGGTCGGTGGACTTGCTGACGCGGTTCACCAGTGTGATTTCTGTCTTCAAGATTGGCGTGCCGCTGTTGACTATCGTGATGCTGACGTTGTCCGGGTTCCATCCGGGGAATTACGGCAGTACATGGCATGCCTTCATGCCGTATGGTTCGGCGCCGGTCTTCGCCGCCACGTCGGTTTCCGGCATTATTTTCTCCTTCAACGCCTTCCAAACCGTCATCAATATGGGCGACGAGGTCGCTCAGCCGAGCAAGAATATCGGCCGGGGGATCGCTATCTCATTACTGATCAGCGGCGTGCTGTATATCTTGCTCCAGAGCACCTTCATTACTGCGCTGCCCCCGGCCCAGCTGGCGGCCCATGGCTGGCACGGCATCGACTTCAACTCGCCCTTCGCCGATTTGGCGATGCTGCTGGGGTTACGCTGGCTGTCCGTGCTGCTGTACATGGATGCGTTCGTGTCGCCCTTTGGTACGGGGGTGTCCTTCGTTGCGTCCACCGGCCGGGCGCTCCAGGCGATGGCGGCCAACAACCACATTCCCCGCTTCGTCGGCCGCATCGACGCTCGCTACGGGACGCCCCGGGTCGCCATGGTGACCAATGCGGTGCTGAGCATGGTCATGGTCTCCGTTTTTCGGTCCTGGGGCACCCTGGCCAGCGTCATCTCCACGGCGACGCTGATTGCCTACCTGACCGGGCCAACCACCGTGGTGTCGTTGAGAAAGATGGCGCCGCACTTCCACCGGCCGGTCACGTCGGGGCATCTGGGCCTGATGGCGCCGCTGGCCTTCGTTTTGGCCTCTTTGGCAACTTACTGGGCCATGTGGCCGACGACGATCGAAGTGATTTTGGTGATCCTGCTGGGCTTTCCTTTCTACCTCTACTTCGAATGGCGGTCCGGCTGGGCCGATACGCGGAAGCAAGTCAAGGGCGGCGCCTGGCTGCTGACCTACCTGATCTTTCTGTCCGTCGTCTCCCTGATTGGCAGCCGTGAGTTCAATGGTCTTAACTGGCTGCCTTATCCCGTCGACTTTCTGGTAATCATCGGTGGGGCGCTGCTCTTTTACTCATGGGGCATCCACAGCCACTGGGAATCCCAATACTTCGCGGAAGCCCGCACGCTTAACGAACGCGTTCACAGCGACCGTTAGCGCGTCGGCACTGATGATTCTGCGGCCCCCCAACGCCGGCGGCACAAAGCACCCCGCCGTTCCCCTTGCGAGGCGGAGTGGGGCGCCGTAGAATAAAAGTGCAAGTGTCAATTAAAAGCAGAGAAGATGTCAATATGGAATTAGCAGGGAAAAAGATCGCCTTCGACCAAGACCTCAGCGACGACCAATTGAAAGACTTGCACGAACACTACACCAAGCTGTGGAATACCTTGAAGCAGTTCGAGTTCAAGGACGACAAGCGGCAGCTGCAAGTGCTGTATGAGGAAGCCGACAACACCCATACTTATGAGTCCGGCTACTTCGTTCTTCAGATCCGCCACTTCGGTGACCAGTACCGCTTCGACGAGTACAACATCACCGTGAATAACCGCAGCGTGTTCAACGACAGCCCCGACGAGTACGTCATCCAGCTCTCTAATTACAAGGACTGGGATGAAGTCACCGCGGACGCCGTCAAGCACGCGACGAAGTGGGTCCAGGACATGAACAAAGAAGCACAGAAAGAAAAGAAAGAGCCGAAACGGGAAGTCACGGATTAGGAAGAATGCCCTGGGCGCGAGCCTGGGGCTTTTTCTGTTGAGCAAAAACGTTGAAGCCATTTGACTCGGCATGCTATACTTAATGTAAATCAATGAACCGGAAAGGTAACAAAAGTGATTGTAAAAGGTGCTACCAAAAAATTGGAGAAGACGCTCAGCTCCGAACGTTCGTTGATCAAGACATTTGGCAGCATCAACGGAAAGAAAGTTGCCCAAAGAGTGTCAGAATTGCGTGCAGCTGAGACTTTAAACCAAATTAGCCATCTTCCCCCACCGCGACTACACGAGTTGCACGGTGATTGGCAAGGCTTCTTTTCTGTTACTTTAACGGGAAACTGGCGCCTTGTTTTTCAAGGTTACGATAAGGAAGAAAACAAGACAATGGACAAAGACCAAATCATACTGGTCGTCATCAAGCCCAGATAAATTGCCAACTGTATAGAAAACGACGCAACTCCTTGAGCTGCGCCG
>NZ_KI271592.1:0-10401 GCF_000469325.1 Schleiferilactobacillus shenzhenensis LY-73
TCCAAGATTTTGTACGTCTCTATCCATTTTCGCCACCTTCATGAATTATTGGGGATGGCATTTCAGGACTTCATCCCCGCCCAAGGCTTTTTGCACTCCCAGTGGGTAGGCTTTGCTCACTTTCAATACATGTTTTCCTTGCCGGATAGTTTTCAAATTTTTCGAAATACAATCGTAATTGCTGTTGGAAAAATCATTCTTGGTACTCTTGCTCCGATTATCTTCGCCCTGTTGCTGAATGAAGTACGGGTGAAGTGGTTTAAGGAAACGATTCAAACGATTGTATATCTGCCCAACTTTTTATCCTGGGTCGTTCTCGGTGCTGTGTTTACCATGATTCTCTCTGACGGAGGCATGGTTAACCAGTTTCTTGGCTTATTCGGAATTAAGCCGATTTCATTTTTGGCTAGCAATACCTGGTTTCAGCCATTGATGATTATCACCGATGTATGGAAGGGATATGGTTACGGAACGATTATCTACCTTGCGGCAATGACTGCCATCAATCCGGACCTATACGAATCTGCAGCTTTGGATGGGGCAAACAGGTGGCAGAATATTATCCACATTACATTACCATCCATTGTGCCAATGATTATTTTAGTAGCCACGCTTAGCTTGGGTAACATTCTGAATGCTGGTTTTGATCAAATTTTCAACCTTTACAATCCAGTGGTGTATCCAACGGGGGACATTATTGACACGTATGTTTACCGAATGGGGCTACGCGGAGCACAGTATTCGTTTGGCGCAGCAGTTGGGTTACTCAAGTCAGTAATCAGTCTTGTACTGATTGTCTTCTCGTATAAACTCGCTAAGAAATACGCACACTACACGTTGTTTTAGAAGGGGGAAAACATTATGGTCCGTTCACATACATTGGGCTCACGAATGGTCACGACCCTGATTTATTTGGCAATGCTGCTCGCGGCCTTTCTGTCTTTGGCACCGCTTGTCAATACGATTGCGATTTCATTCAGCTCCGGCACTGCAGCCGCTTCGGGCGCAGTAAATTTTGTACCAGTAGATTTTTCTTGGTATGCTTACTCCAAAATCATGCAAGATACTGCATTTTGGCGCGCTTTTGGTGTGTCACTAGCACGAGTGGTTGTTGGTGGCGGACTAAGCTTAGTTCTTACCATATTGATGGCGTTCCCGCTCTCCAGATCGGCGGAACAATTTCCCGCGAGAAACATGTACATGTGGGCAATGATTTTTGCACTGCTGTTCAACGGTGGAATGATCCCCACATACATGGTCATTTATAAGCTTGGGCTTATTAACTCTTTTTGGTCACTTGTAATACCGGGGGCTGTAAACATATGGAACGTCATCTTGATGATGAATTTCTTCAAAGGCATCCCATCTGCACTGGAAGAAGCCGCCGTTATGGACGGCGCTAGTCCGCTACAGATTCTCCTGAAGATATTTCTCCCCATTTCAATTCCTTCACTGGCAACTATTACCTTGTTCACTGTAGTGGGATACTGGAACGATTTCTTTAGTGGCTTACTATACATCAATGATCAAACTAAGGTACCGCTACAGACGTATCTGCAGGCGCTGACCCTTCAGGCACAAAACTTAACTCTTTTGTCCAAGGAGGAGATAATGGAATTGCAGAAGGTGTCATCGCTTTCATTGAACTCGGCTAAAATCCTTGTCTCAATGATTCCAATCCTTCTGATTTATCCCTTGATGCAGAGGTTCCTGGTGAAGGGCTTGGTTTTGGGTGCTGTTAAGGAATAAACGTGCGTTGCCCTGCCGAATCACCAGACTTTTGCCTTAAGGTACTCAGGAAGGGTGGTACTTCATGAAACGTGTTCTGTTGGTGGACGACAATCAATTTGAACGGGATAACATTCGGAAACAGATTGAATCAGAGTTCCTAGACGTGGAAATCAGCGAAGCCGATAACGGCATCACGGCCAGGGACCGTATCAATCAGCATCCTGTTGATATTTTGGTTACGGATATCAAAATGCCTCTAATGGATGGTGTTGCATTGATCAAGCAGGTTCGCTTTTTCAATAAACAAATCAAAATTGTGGTAATCAGTGGGTATGATGACTTTGAGTATGCGCGTGGTGTGTTGCCCTTCGATGTTAGCGCATATCTCCTCAAACCCGTTAATTGCGTCGAGTTGAGAGATGCACTGGGGGAATTCTTAGCTCCACGTGATACCCGAGTTAACGAATACTCCCCTGCCATTCTTCGGATCCTTGAATTACTGGAAAACGAATATGATACCAACCTGACTTTGGAATATTTGTCTGAACAGGTACATTTGGTGCCATCTTACCTCGGTACCTTATTCAAGAAAGAAGTTGGCATCAGTTTCTCCCGTTATCTCAATGAATTACGGATGAAGAAAGCAGCCGAATTGTTGAGACAGACAAATATACGAGTAGTCAATGTCGCTTCCTTTGTTGGGATTTCTGATTCTTCTTATTTTGGGAAAGTTTTCCGCCAACAATATGGTGTTACACCCGCGGAGTATCGCAAGAAGCACGGAATTACCCTGAACCATGATTAGTCGTCTTTTTCGTAGCTGGCATGATAGGTCACTGCGGGCAAAAATTTTCTTGTCTATGTTAATGGTATCCATCCCAGCAATTCTGTTACTTGGAACGATTTCATTCTTTCAAGGACAGCAGGTGGATACTGAGACTAGTCAAAAATATTTACAGAATGAAATTCGAAGTAAGCAGGACGATCTCACTGATGAAGTAAAATCCGCAACAAGTATAATTAACACATTAACGTTCAATGCATCAATTGGCGAAATGTTTGAAAGCCAGTCTGTTAAGCAGAGCGTGTATAATGCGTACCTGTCTTTTCGCGATTACCTAGATCCGACAACGAAACTGCTTTTGTCTTTGAATCCGGATCTTCAGGACATCGACTATTACACTGACTCGAAGGTAGCGGGCTTGCGTGGTAATATACATCCGTTGAGTGCTTCAGACAATCCAAAATTCCTGAAAAATATTCATGTTTCTGAAAATCCGCAATGGTTTTCTGATCAGGAGAACTTGTATGCTGTGCGTGCATTTCCAATCACAGTGACACCAACCACTGGGACTATGGTCATGCTGACGTACAATAAGGCTGATTTCTTTCGGCCCCTTAGTAAGCAGGCACCTTTATTTCTTTACCGCGTCACAACTGCCCAAGGAACCGTTCTGTTTTCTAGTCCGGGATGGAAGAATACCCACTTTGTGAATCATACAGCGGCACCCTTAGGAACGACGGGGATTTTACTTGATGTGAAGTACGCCACGACGTTGCGCATCGGCAATCGCATCGTCTACTGGACAATCATCGGTGTCCTGCTCAGTATCCTCGAGATCGTCCTGCTGACCCGGGCGTTTACCAATGGCATCAGCCGGAACTTTCTCCAATTAAAAGGAAAAATCCAGCACGTTATCGAGAAACCGCGAGAGGAGGTGTCCTTCGATACCAAGGAAAAAGACGAATTCGGCCAGCTGAGCAATGCCATCGGGGCCATGGTGACCCGGGTGCATGAGCTGAACGACCGCGCGCTGCAGGCGGAGATTGAGAAGCAGAGCAGTAAATACGATGCCTTGGTGAACCAGATCAATTCCCATTTCCTGTACAACACGCTGTCCATGATTGATTGGCAGGCCCGCCAGTCCAAGAACCGGACGATCAGCATTGCTGTGCGGGAACTATCTACTTTTTATCGGACGACCTTGAATCATGGTCGAAGCGAGACGACGTTGAAGAACGAAATTGACAATATCAAGGCGTACCTGACATTGCAGCTGGTGCTGCACGATTACTTTCAGGTGTCCTACGATATCGACCCTCATTTGCTGAAAGCCCGGGCAATCAATCTCATGATTCAGCCAATCGTCGAAAACGCGATTGAACATGGGTTGACTGAGAGCAAGAAAGACGCTGAAATCTTCATTTCGGTTCGGTCAGAAGAGGGTGAATTGCTTGTTCAAGTGACGGACAACGGCGTGGGTATTCCGCCAGAA
Organism: Schleiferilactobacillus shenzhenensis LY-73; assembly: GCF_000469325.1. Classification (GTDB taxonomy): domain Bacteria; phylum Bacillota; class Bacilli; order Lactobacillales; family Lactobacillaceae; genus Schleiferilactobacillus; species Schleiferilactobacillus shenzhenensis. The sequence continues at coordinate 4,008 of NZ_KI271592.1, forward strand.
AAACTGAAAGGAATACTGAGCAAAGAAGCGATGGGGTACGGCTTGCGGAATGTCGATCAGCGCATCAAGTTTTACTTTGGGAAGCAGTATGGATTGCACATTGCCAGTAAAGTGGGGGTGGGCACGAGTGTGACCATTCAGTTGCCGCTGCAATTTGAGGAGGGTGTCCAATGAACAACAATATTTTATCCAGCAAGCTGATGGTCATCGTCGACGGCATCTGGAAAATCGTGCTCAGTCAGCTCCTGCTTGTGATCACGAACCCATTGCTCGCATTTTCTGTTACCTTTGTGCCGGTGACGGCCAGTAATGTGGTGATCCTGATCTTCCTGAGCGTCACCTTGCTGCCGTCACTGAGTGCGCTCTACGGTGCGTTCGCCCACAGCGACGGGGACTGGCAGACGCTGTGGCATGAGTTCTTCCGCCGCTATCGCCGTGATTGGCGGGAGACGTGGCGCGTGGGTGTGGCGTTCACACTGGCGTTGGCCCTGCTGGTCTATGACTGGCTCTTTATCGCGTTGAATCCGCGCTACACCGGCTTTCTCTTCCTGCTCCTTCCTGTCTTGAGCGTGGTGTTTCTGATGCTGTTCTATACCGCGTACATGATTGCGGGGTTCCAGGGCAGCGTACGCAACCATCTGCATAACGCGCTGTACCTGACCTTCCACCACGTGTTCTCCAACATTCTGTTCCTGGCGGTGGTCATTGGGCTGGTCTTGATTACGAAGGCAACCAACTTCCCGGTATTACAGTTGGTGACAGCGGGGCTGATCGGCTGGTTCAGCTACTTACGGCTGAGCCGGCTGGTGACCAAGGCTCAGCAAGCGCAGAGTTGACCGCAGGCAATGCCATACGAGAGTGAAGAAATGTCCCTTACCGAGCCGAGACCGATCATGGCCTTGACCCGGTATTTTTATGTCGTTTTAACCCCTGCTCGTGAAAACAGAGAAATTGTTGAGCATACGACGAACCCGTTGTGCGACGGCCTTCCTGTCAGCACAAGGCACTTTCCTAGATACATTTCTCCCATACCGATACAATATGAAGGGCTTGGTAATGCTTACACACATGTTGGGATGAGGGGCTCCCCGGGCAATGAGGGCAAAAAGAAAGGTGATCACCATGCGTCCATTGGCTTCTGAATATGAAAAACGGCTCGACCATGATTGGCCGGCCATCATCCACTATCTGGGGGAGCTGATTGCGATTCCCAGTGTCCGGGGCACGGCTGCCCCTCATGCACCGTTTGGCCTGGGGCCGCGGCGGGTCCTTGAGCACGCGCTGGCGATTTCGGCCAGCCTGGGCTTGACGCCGCATACTGTGGCGGACGCCGTGGGTTGGGCCAGTCTCGGCGGCGATGATGATGCCGAGTATGTCGGTGTCCTGAGTCATCTGGATGTGGTGGCTGGCGGGAGCGGGTGGCATTATCCGCCGTTCCAACTCACGGAGACGCCGACCCGCTTGTTTGGCCGGGGCATTTTGGATAACAAGGGGCCCATTTTTACGGCGCTTTGGGCGTTGCATTGGCTACAGGAGGACGGCGTCGCGTTGAAGCGGCCGCTGCGGGTGATTTTTGGTACCGACGAGGAGAGCGGCAGTGCGGATATACCCTTCTATCTGGCCGCGCAGCGCCCGCCGATCTTTGGTTTCACCACTGACGGTATGTATCCAGTCGTTTACGGTGAACGGGGCATCGTCCGCTACCGCATCACTTGGCCCGTCTCACCCAACATCGACTTGGGCGACCGCTTCGCCATCGCCGGTGACTTTTCGCCGGCCATCATCCCGGATAGTGCCGTCATCACTTTCCCGGACGGCCGCGAGGAACACTCCAATGGAAGAAAAGCTCCGAGCAACGCGCCCTGGCTGGGCGACAACGTCCTGGACCATCTCAGCGCCGCGGCCGGGGACTTGCCCGGCGCCGCAGGGGCGTTTTTCCAGTGGTATACGGCACACTTTGCCGGTGCCGTGGCGGGGGAGCACGCGGACATCCATTTTTCTGACGACGCGTCAGGGACCTTGCAGCTTTCGCCGTATCGGATGGCGTGGGATGGTCAGGCACTGACGCTGGATATTTCTATTCGCTATCCCTTGAGTGTCACGGAACAGCTGGTGACGGACCGCTTGGCGGGACTGCTGCCGGCTGGGGCGAGCATCCGGGTCAGCGATAGAATACCGCCGCTGATTCAGGATCCCCATAGTCCATTCGTTCAAACGCTCACGGATATTTATACTGAGAACACTGGTCTGGATGGCACGCCAGTCACCAGCTCGGGGGCCACTTACGCCCGCAGTATGCCGAACATCGTGGCCTTCGGGCCGTCTTTTCCTGGGCAGGAGGGGATTGCCCACAAGGAGGATGAATGGCTCAACGTCGCGGATTTCCGGCGGATGCTCGTAATTAATTATCTGGCAATGCGGGCCTTGGCGGATTTGTGAACATTTCTGAACCAAGGACCAAGAAAATGAGGGGAGCAGGCATCATGATCAAACGGGAACGATTGAATATTATTATGGGCATGCTGCAGCAGAAGCCAACGGTGACGGTGAATGAGCTGGCTAATAACTTGGACGCCAGTACGTCGACCATTCGGCGCGATCTGCTGACGCTGCAAAGCGAGGGGAAAGTCCTGCGGTCGTACGGCTCGGCGGAGCTGTCGTCTTCGGACAATATTGAGCTGTCCTACCTTTTCAGAAAGCAGGAGCACGAGCGGGAAAAGCAGACCATAGCGGAAATTGCCAGCACGTTTCTGGGCAACAACCAGGCCTTGTTCATTGATTCCAGCAGCACAGCCTCCTTTCTCGCCCCCTACTTGGCGCCGTTAGAAAACGTCATCGTTATCACGAACGGCCTGCGGGTGGCGGCGGCCTTGGATAACATCCCGTCCGTGAAGACCTACCTCACCGGCGGGGCCTTGAAATACCGGTCTGGCTCGCTGCTGGGGGAGACCAGCATTGAGTATGTGGATGACTTCAATGCCGACCTGTTCTTCTTCTCCGGCGTGGGCGTGACGCCGGGGTATGTCTTCATGTCCAGTCAGCGGCAGTCCGTGCTGAAGAGAGAAATGGTGGCCCGGGCGCGCAAGTCCATCTTGCTGGTTGACCACTCGAAGTTCGGTAAGCGGGGATTCTACCGGTTGATGCCCACGAACCGGGTAGCCGCCGTGATCACGGACGCTAAACCGGCGGCCGACTTCATGACGTTTGCCCAGAAATCTGATATAGAAGTTCTCTACGATGAATAATTTTGATTAATTCTGCGCGTTCGTGCACGTGTGCTCTGGCAAATTGTCAATGTGCCCAAATTTGCACCCGTTGCCCTTTGTAAGGGGTTACACTGTACTTGCTAAGCGGTTGTCTGAAAAGGCGGCTTTGCACAAGAGAATCTATCTTACACTATGGTGTCAGACTTAACCTATGGGAGGGAAACAACATGAGGAGAGTAACAAAGGTATTAGCCACAATCGGCATCGCGGCGATGGCCAGCCTGGTGTTGACCGCATGTGGTACAAGCAAGAACAGCAGCAAGAGCTCTGGCGGTAAAATCACGATTCGCTTGCTGACTCGGCAGGTGGGTGATTCGCCCCAAGTCAAGGACTACAAAGACGTCTTGAAACAGTTCGAGAAGGATCACAAGAACGTCAAAATTGTTGATGAGTCCCAAGGCGACGAGAACCAGTACAATAACATTCTGAAGACGGCCCGGTCATCCAACGACCTGCCGAATATCTTCAATATTCAAGGGGTGGCCAACCTCGGCGAATATATCGACAATAAGCTGATTATGAACACCGAGCCGATTTTCAAAGCGGACAAGAAGTGGTCAGACGGCTTCACTAAAGCCGGGATGGACTACGTTACGATTCCGGGATACAAGGGCAAATGGGGCGTTCCTTTCCAAGCTGGGTTGGTCGGTGTGTATTACAACCAAGCCTTGTTCAAGAAGGCCGGTTACGATACGTTCCCGAAGACCTTTGACCAGTTTGAGGATGCGGTGAAGAAATTGCGGGCGATGGGTGTGACGCCGATCTCCCTGGGGGCTAAGGATGCCTTCACCGTTGGCCACCTGCACAACTTGATCTTCTACCGCATGCTGGGCGTGGACGCGGCCAAGCAATTGGGTGCCCGTAAACTGAAATGGACAGACCCGAAAGTGGTCAAGACCATTCAAATGATCAAGGACTTGAAGGACATGAAGGCCTTCGATCCTAACGCTGTGGGTATCGGTGTCGATTCTGCCGGCACGGCGTTTGAAACTGGGAAAGCCGCCATGTTTATTTCTGGCGTATGGATGATCCCGACATTCAATGACCCGTCGAAGACGCCAGTCTCTAAGGACGTCCGCTTCGCTAAGTTCCCGTATTTCAAGGATACCCCGCAATTCAAGGACGACGATATGCAAGGACTGCAATCTTACCAGATTCGCGGCGACCTGAAGGGTGAAGCCAAGACGTTGACCATTGAATTGTTGAAGAAGCTGACGGATAAAGAGTTCGCGACGAAATGGGCGAATGATGCCGGCTTGATCATGCCCCGCAGCGATTACACGATCGAGAAGAAGAATGACTCCGTCCTGTTCCAAGAAAACGTCGATTTGGCTGCGACATCGAAGAAGGCTGCAGTCGATGTGTTCGAGTCTGACCCGATCCAGTCCATGCAGGATGTCACTCGTAATGCCTTCGTGGGCGTTCTCCAAGGGGATTCCCCGACCAAGGCAGCCCAAACGATTCAGCAAACCATCGACAACAAAGGCCAATAACAGCGGACAAAGGTTAGGTGGATACGATGACACGCACAGCACAAGGCCCTTAACGGGGCCTTTGTCACCTCAAAAAGTATTGGATTGCGGTGAAGGGGGAATCACAAGATGGAAAAAGCAGCAGATCCAGGTACAACGCAACCGACGGCCAAAAAGAAAAAGCAGGTCGTTAAAAAGAAAAATTACCTGACCCTGAAAGACAAAGTCCAACTATCGGTCATGACGTTACCCGCGCTATTACTATATGGGGTCTTTCTCGTGATACCGATTTTGATGGCCATTTACTTTGCCTTCCATACCTGGAACGGTATCACCGGGTCACCTTTAGTTTTTGTTGGGTTCCAAAATTTTGTTAACGCCTTCAACAACCCATTGTTCCAGACGGCCATGCGGAACATGGTGGAGATGGTCGTATTCAGTGTGATGTTCCACACGCCGGTCGCGCTTATTCTGGCCGTGGCGTTGAACGCCCGGGTCAAGGGAAAACGGTTCTTCAAGTTCGTCTACTTCGTCCCGACCGTGTTCCCGTTGACCGCAATTGGCCTTCTCTGGTTCTTCATCTTTATGCCGAACGGGTCGATTAACACGCTGTTAACCAGTATTGGCCTCGGCAGCTTGGCGCAAGGGTGGCTGATCCAACCGGCCACAGCGATGCCGACCATCATTTTCGTTAATATCTGGGCTGGTATCGGGTACTACATGATCATTTTGCTCGCTGGCTTGAAAGGGATCCCCAGTGATGTTTACGAGGCGGCTCTGATTGATGGCGCCAACGCTCGGCAGACGTTCTTTCGCATCACGCTGCCTATTCTGCGGCCCATCATTCTCCTATGTATCGTCCTCGACATTATCGGGACTGTGAAAGTCTTCGACTTGATCTTCGTCATGACCGGCGGCGGTCCTAACGGCTTAACGAACGTGCCGACCACCTTGATCTATTATGAGGCGTTCCGTTATGACAACTACGGGATGGCCAGTGCCATTGGCGTAATCCTGCTGATTATTACGGTCACGGCGACCTTACTCACCCAGTTTGTACCGAAATGGATTGCTAGAAGGAGTGCGGGGAAAGCATGAATACGAAGCCGAGATTCACAGTCGCGCGCCTGCTCAACTATATTTTCTTGATCGTTATGGCGCTATTTTTCATTGGTCCATTGCTGTTTACACTGCTGTCTTCGGTGAAAAACAATACCGAAATTTTCGCAAATCCGTTTGGGCTGCCCAAAGTATTCCTGTGGCAGAACTGGCAGGACGCTTGGCAAAGCGCCAATATGTCCCAGTATCTGCTGAACAGTTTCGTGTATGCCATCATCGGGGTGGCGTTGATTCTGTTTATTGGTTCGATGGTCTCCTACGTGTTGGCCCGCATGAACTTCCGGTTCAATAAGTGGCTCTCGATGTTCTTCTTGATTGGGATGATGATCCCCATGCACACGATTATCGTGCCGGTGGCTTGGATTATCGGCGACCTCGACCTGAAGAACAACATTGCCGCCTTGATTATCTTGTATGTGGCCTTTTCCATGCCCTTTACCACGGCAGTCCTTACGAATTTCATGTCCACGATTCCCGTTGAACTGGAGGAAGCGGCGATTCTCGACGGGGCCAGCCACTTCCAGATTTATTGGCGGG
>NZ_KI271592.1:10479-38110 GCF_000469325.1 Schleiferilactobacillus shenzhenensis LY-73
GATTTGGAACGACGTGCTGTTCCCGTTGCTGATGATCAACGATGACAATATGAAGACAGTCGCCCTCGGGCTGCTGAACTTCAACGGAGAACATGGCTCCGAATATGGCCCGTTGATGGCCGCCATCGCCATCACCATGCTGGTACCGTTTGGCATCTACCTCGTATTCCAGGAGCAGATCGAGAATGGTATCGCTGGCGGGGCGCTGAAGGGATAAGACCGCAGATAGTTAGATTGGAGAAAGGAAGCTGATCACCGTTGTCCGAAAAAACGCAATGGTACCAAGATGCCCGCTTCGGGATGTTCATCCACTGGGGGCTGTATTCCCTGATTGGGGTGGATGAGTGGATCAAGAGCATCAACCAGATGAGCGACGAGAGTTACGACCAGTTGGTGGATAAGTTCACGGCATCCCAGTTTGACCCGGACGCCTGGGCGGCCGAGGCCAAGAAAGCGGGGATGAAGTACGCTATCTTGACTGCCAAACACCACGATGGGTTCTGTCTGTTCGACAGCCAGTTAACGGATTACAAGTCCACAAATTCGCCGGCAGGGCGGGACTTGGTCCGGGAATTTCTCACCGCCTTCCGCAAAGCAGGCATTAAGGTGGGCTTGTACTACTCGCTGCTGGACTGGCACCATCCGGATTATCCCCACTTCGGGGATGCCTTCCATCCGCAGCGGAACAATGAGGCCGCCAAGGACGTGCCCCGCAACTTCCAGAACTATCTGGATTACATGCACGGGCAGATCAAGGAGCTGTTGACGAATTACGGGAAGCTGGACATTATGTGGTTCGACTTCTCGTATCCTAAGATGGCCGGCAGTGTCTGGCAGCCGGAGAAGATCATGGCGATGATCCATCAGTACCAGCCGGATATGCTGATCGATAACCGGATGGAAGGGAGCGGGTCGAACTATGGCACGATCTTGGATGAGCACCCGTCGCCCTACGCTGGGGACTTTGCTTCGCCCGAGCAGATGATTCCGCCGCGGCCAATTACGAATGCCGTTGGCGCACCAGTGCCTTGGGAAGCGTGTATCACCATGAACAAGCACTGGGGCTACAATGCGGCAGATGACCACTTCAAGTCGCCGAAGCTGATCGTCCGGGCGTTGACCGAATGTGTCAGCAAGGGCGGCAATCTGATATTGAACGTTGGCCCGACGCCCTTGGGGACGTTCAGCGAGCCGACCAAGCAGCTGCTGGAAGGTATCGGCCAGTGGATGCAGGTCAACGGCGAAAGTGTGTATGGCTGCAGTACGGCAGGGTTGGAGAAGCCAGAGTGGGGCCGTTACACGCGCCGCGGCAACACGATTTATGCCCATATTCAGGATGAATCGATCAGTGCCTTCCCCATTGCCGGATTGAACGGCAAGGTCGAGCGGATGACGCTGCTGCGGGACGGCACAGAGGTCAAGCCGACCACTTTCTGGTCGCTGGCCGCATTCAGTGAGTACATGTACATTTTCTTGCACCAAGACGTAACGGATGGCTATCCGTTACCGGACGATATCGATACCGTCGTCCGCATCGATCTGAAGGCTGATGCGTCCGCTTAAGGTCATTGGATCGTTGAACGGGTAGACAACCATCTGTGATGCACATCTTCCCTCGCGCACTGTCGGCAGCTCCCCCGCTGCTGGCGGTGCTTTTTTGGTTCAGAAAACGGTTTACATTTGTGCTCAGTCCTGGATAATGGGAGTTATTGGAGCGTGATGGAACACATGAAGAAGACATGCACAGTTGTTACCGGCAGCACTTATCGTTTCACAGTCATCACCGACCACCTGATCCGCGCGGAATACCAAGCGGATGGCCAGTTTACCGATACGCCGACCCAGACGATTCAAAACCGGGCGTTTACCCCGGCGGCGGAAATCCATACCGCAATTTCTCAAGATACCCAGGGTTACACGGTGCAAATTGAAACACCTGCGCTGCACCTGTACTACCGGGGCGGTGTATTCAACGGGTCGACGCTGTTCGTCGACACCAAGTACAACTACCAGACCCATTACAGCCGTTGGCATTATGGTGATCCCGATGAGGGTAACCTGGGCGGTACGGCCCGGACGCTGGACAACGCTGACGGCGCGATTCCCCTGGGGCAGGGGATCATGTCCCGCAATGGCCTGGCGGTGTTGGATGATTCGGCCAGCATGGTTATCGATGCGGAGAGCGGGGCTTGGCATCAGCGGCCCCACGCTGGGAACGACGTGTATCTCTTCGCTTATGGGCATGACTACCAGGGCGCATTACGGGATTTCTTCAAGCTGACGGGCCAGCCGCCGCGGCTGCCGCGCTTTGCCCTGGGAAACTGGTGGAGCCGGTATTATCCCTATACTCAGAAGGAGTACTTGGCGCTGATGCAGCGTTTTGCGGACACCAAGATTCCCATCGCCGTGGCGGTGCTGGATATGAATTGGCACACGACCGACTTGCCGGCAGAAATGGGCAGCGGCTGGACGGGTTTCACGTGGAACAAAAAGTATTTTGCGGATCCGGCGGCACTCTTGCGGGCACTCCACGACCAGGATAAGCATGTGACCTTGAACCTGCATCCAGCGGCGGGGGGGCGGGCGAACGAAGAATCATATCCGGCCGTGGCCAAAGCCATGGGGATCGATCCGGCGACTAAGCAGCCGGTGAACTTTAATATGAACGACCCGCGGTTTGTCCGGGCGTATTTCGATTTGGTACTGCATCCTCTGGAGAAGGAGGGCGTGGACTTCTGGTGGATCGATTGGCAGCAGGGTGAGGCCCGCTCGGCGGCAGAAGTCGATCCGCTGTGGGTACTGAATGTGGCCCACTACGCCGACCAATCTCAGCGCAAGGGGGATCATGCCTTGATCCTTTCTCGCTACGCCGGTCCTGGCAGCCATCGTTATCCCATCGGCTTCTCCGGCGATACGGTAGCCAGTTGGGCGTCGCTGGCCTTCCAGCCGTACTTCACCGCCACCGCCAGCAATATTGGCTATACCTGGTGGAGCCACGACATCGGTGGGCACATGCGCGGCCGCTTCGACCCCGAGCTGGCCACCCGCTGGCTGCAACTGGGCGTCTTCAGTCCGATCCTGCGGCTGCACAGTACGGACAATCCCTTCCAGGGTAAGGAACCGTGGAATTACGACGAGCATTCTGCCCACATCATGACCCGCTATCTGCGCCTGCGCCGGGAACTCGTGCCCTACCTGGAAAGTGCCAACATTGCCACCCACGACTCCGGCACGCCGCTGGTTGAGCCGCTCTACTATCAGCATCCCGACGAGCCCCAGGCGTATCAGTTCAGAAATGAATTCTACTTCGACCCGGAGATGCTGGTGCTGCCCATCACCACGCCGGCTGACCCGATGACTGGATTAGCGGCGGTGACCGGTTATATTCCTGAAGGGACGTGGACAGATTTGCTCACTCACCAGACTTACACCGGTCCCGGGGTCATGACACTGCACCGCGATGCCGACCATTATCCAGTGCTGGTCCGGGAGGGCGGCATCATTGTCCGCGACGTTGATTATATGGCCCCCATCGATTCTCTGCCGACGCATCTGACAGTGGACCTGTTCCAAGGCCCGGCGCACCACTACACGTTGCGAGAGCACACGGAGAAAGGCGATGCGACAACGGTGTTTTCCTGGAATATCGACGCGCACCAGTTGACGCTGACCGTCACCGATCCGGCCGGGATTATTCCGGCGGACCGGACGATACAGGCCAGCCTTGTCAACGCGGATGCTGAACAGCCGGCACTGTCGCTGCCAGGGAACACGAGCGGCCAGGCGACGTTCACCCACGTTCGACCGGTGGCTCGGGAGACCCAGGTACAGCCGCGAGCATGGCGTATTCTGCAGCAGGCTCATGTTGACTTTGAACTGAAGCGCCAGTTGTGGGACATTATTCGCCAGCAACCGGCGGTGAAGGCGGCGGTGTCGGTGGCGAGTTTGGCCCCGGCAGAGTTGAGTGCAGCGCTGATGGAAGTGCTGTTGGTGAATGTGTAACGGGTTGGTTTTTGGCCAGGCTGCCTTGGGGGTCTGGCTTTTTTGCGGTGATAATACCCCCTGTCAGCAATTATTTTGTGGGACAATATGACCATACCCCCAGTCCGAGTAACCGGAGCAGCAATCAGAAAATAAGGAGAGGGCAATTCGTGCCAACGTACGCGTCAGATTACTACAGCAACCGCAGTGACGAACCCAGCCGCCAAGCCGTGGGCCGGTTCGTCAGTACATTTGAAGCACAGGGCATCTATCCCGCCCTGCGCAAGTTTCTGGATCAACATTATCCCGATGGCGTCACGTGGACCGCTGCGTTCTGGGGCAAGCGGACACCATTGTCCACCCACAAGCCCCGCTTGCTGGTGATGAACAATGCCTATTGCCTCTTTACTGTCGCTAACGTCGATCTAGCCGAGCTGACGCCGTTGGACAAGATGGTGTCGGTTTTCCCGGTGAGCAACTTGGCCGAAGCAACCGCCGCAGATGGTACCTGCGTCTTTTCTCTCAGCAACGTCAAGGGCCAATTCACCTTCGTTCCCGATGACGACAATCCTGGCCTCACGGTCAACCGTTTGCGGGCGTATCTTGTTCATGCCCAGGCGGAACAGGAGAAGCTGCTGCAGCCGGCGGCGGATACTGCTGACCAGGCGGCTGGAACAACCGACTCCCGGATGGCCCGCTTGACGGCCGCCCGCCAACAGCACCCCGCCCCGTTTTCTTACCAATACACCGACACAATGATCAGCTCCAGCCCCATTCCCGACGGCTTCGTCTTCGTCGGCCCGGTAATTGCCTCCGCCACCCAGCCCTTCGGCATGAAGAACTACTTCCAATCCAACGCCGGCTACCTCACCGCTTGGCAGAAGTGCCTTAACGTGTTCCGCGGCGACATTGAGAAAGGCACCTACGACGGGGTCTTCAACATCCGGCTGATGTCGAATATCGTTGAGGGGGATTATGACATGGTGATGTACGGGGATGCGGTGCGAATTGCGCCGGTCGCCCAGGGCGCTAAGAGCCAGCAAGCTAAGGACTAGCATTCAGAAGAAGTCGGCTGAGCTGGCTTCTTTTTTTGCCTTTTTGAGCAGATGACTGCGGGTCGGCCACGCCTTTCTGCTATCCTAAAGATAGCACCAATTGGTTGTAGACAATGGATTAGTCAACGCAAGGAGGAACTGCGTATGTACGATTACGATGTCTTGTACCTCGGTTCTGGGCACGGCAGCTTCGACGGCGCCGGGCCGCTGGCGGCGAGCGGGCAGAAGGTCGGTATCATCGAGAGCGATATGATCGGCGGCACCTGTCCCAACTACGGCTGCAACGCGAAGATTACGCTGGACGCGCCGGTCGTGCTCCAGCGGCTGGCCGAGCGGATGCGCGGCGTGACGGCCGGGCAAGTGATGATCGACTGGGGCGCTCTCGTGGCCCACAAGAACGACGTCATTGCACCGCTGCCGGCGATGATTGGCGGTGGGTTGAAGAAAGCTGGCGCGGATATCATCCAAGGGCACGGTCGGTTGACTGACGCCCACACGATCGAGGTGGACGGCAAGCCCTATACAGCGGAGAAAATCGTCATCGCCACGGGCCGGCGGCCGCACCGCTTGGCGATTCCCGGCGATGAATTGGCCCACGACAGCCGGGCGTTCATGGACTTGACGACGCTGCCCCAGCGCCTGGCGATCATTGGCTCTGGCTACATCAGCATGGAGTTCGCGACCATTGCCAATGCGGCGGGTGCTGAAGTGACAGTGTTCATGCACCACGACGAGGCCCTGCGCGGCTTCCACCAGCCGTTCGTGAAGCTGGTGACGGCGGATATGACCAAGCGGGGGATTACGTTTGTGCCCAGCGCCAACGTTTCTGCCTTAACTCAGGAAGCGGCCGGTGTCGCGGTCCATTATGGTGATGGCAAGACGGCCATCGCCGATTGGGTCCTGGACGCCACCGGCCGGATTCCCAACGCTGACAACATCGGCCTGGAGGCGGCGGGCGTCGACTTCAACTCCCGGGGCATTCCGGTGGACGACCACCTGCGGACCAACGTGCCCAACATCTACGCTTCCGGCGACGTGCTGGACAAGCCCCAGGGCAAGCTGACGCCCACGGCGACGTTCGAATCATTCTATCTGTTCAAACTCTTTAGCGGCCAGACCAGTGATGCCATTCAATACCCGGCGATTCCGTCCACGGTCTACACTTCACCGCGGATTGCCAAGGTCGGCATCACACCAGAAGAAGCGAAAGCTGCGCCGGACCAGTACACCATCGTGCGCAACCACATTCCTGACGACTGGTACCATCAAACCGACCAGGAGACGATGGGCGACAGCATCCTCATCTTCGACCAGACCCACCATCTGGTTGGCGCCACCGAAGTCAGCGCCCAAGCCGAGGACGCCATCAACACCCTCCTGCCGGCGGTCGTATTCCATTACGATCAGGACCAGATGTGGCAGCTGGCCCATATCTTCCCGTCGGAGAGCGCGGCGGCGTGGCATAAGATTCGGTAGGGAGAGAAAAGGGACGCCGGCGGCTCCCGGGAAGTGAGATCTACGACTGTCCCCATGTCCGATGCGTGAGGGACAAGAAAGGCGAAAGTTGTTATACTGAGGGCAAGAAAAGAACGCCGCTTTTCCAAGGCGACGTTTCTTGAAGTACAGAGCTGCTCCACAGTGGCCCTAAATCGACGTAAAATAACCGCCTAGGCTTGTGGGCTAGAGACGGTTATTTTTTTGCGTTCATGGTGACAATGATCGTTACCACCAGGTCAATCAGTGCGATGACAAATGAGTCGAATGCAACCCACCCTTTACGGACATTAATTGGCTTACTGTTCCAAGTAACCAGGGTTTCTGCAGATTAGCGCAAGGAGATTGTGTGGGACGATTTGCTGGAACGCATCTCGTTATCATTATATCGGAGTAATCTAGTCCTTAAAGGCGGCTTTCTGATTGCCTCCATGCTGGGCGCTAACACACGTGCAACCATGGATATGGATACAACATTGGTAGGGCAATTCAATGACACGGGGGGCCACTTTTTCAGTATTTCAAAAACAGACGATGTTGCTCATCTGTCAACCAAAAATCCCAGGGACGCAAGCAAGTTTACACCGACCCTGGGATTAGTAATTTCATCGGCTTTTTGGCTGCTTGAAAAGTACATTTGCAGCCGCATTGATGAGTGTGTTTGAACGATCGAGCGAGTACTCCCAAAACATGAGACCGCGCAGGTGACGGTCTAACACGTATTCCGCTTTTTTCACCATCGAGTGTGGGTCGTCGTATGACGAGAAACGATGGCCATCAAAGTAAAAGGGTGCCTGGGCTTCATCGTCCCAAAAAACGTTCTGAGGATATGCAGAAATCAGCTCTCGAAGTTTGCCATAGGCAGTTGTATGGTCGCCGAATGTTGCCGCCTCTTTACCGATTGGCTTTTGAATGTTTTCATCAAACCCAAACCAGTCACGACTGTAGAAAGCAGAGCCGATCACAATCTTCTCTGTTGGTATTTTGTGAGTGGTCAGCGTTTGTACAGCGCTGTTAGCACTTAGCTGGCCGTTGGGAGCGTTGTATGGCAACAGATTAGTGTGGTGGCCGGCAATTTTCGTCCCACTTCCCCGCATATCGTAGGTCATCACGTTGAGATAATCGAGGTACGCCATGTACGTATAATCAGATGAAGGACTCATCAGATTTAGCAAGCGGTCGGAAGCACCAGCGGCGGCCGTTAACCAATAGCGTGGATGGTCTGAGTTAACTAACCCGTTGAGGACCGTTCGCAACTCGCGAAGAAAATGTAGTAGGTTGACCGAGTCTGTGCTGCGCGACTTAATACCGGCGCTACTGTCTCCTGGATATTCCCAATCAATATCAATACCATCGAAGTTATACCGTTTCATGTAGGACACAAGGTTGGCAATCACGGTGTGCCTAGATTCTTTGGTTGCCACCGCATCTGAGAAACCTTCAGTTCCCCAACCGCCAACACTGATAATTGTTCGTAAGGTAGGATGCTTTTCCTTGAGCATGTTAATGAAATTGATTTTCTTAAGATGCGGAACCAGCTGAAAACCGTTAAATTTTGCGAACGCGTAGTTAATACAGGTTAACTGATTGACTGGCAGATCGGATGTTTTCCAATTTGTGTTGTCATCAAGGTATGCAATAAGCTCAGCCATGGGAATCCTCCTTAATGGAGTTGTGACGACGAGTTTTCAAGGGGTTGAGAATTGTCGAGGTGGACGATTTCAGGCTGACTCAGTTGACGATATTGTCCAGGGGTCATGCCCATGATTTTCTTGAACTTCCGGGTGAAACTAGCGACGTCATAATAGCCGTTCGTTTCCACAATTTGTTTGATTGTCAGGTCGGTCGTTTGCAACGCAAGACGAATGCGGTCAAAACGGATGTCTTGGACAAATGCGGTAAACGTTTTTCCGGTAATTTCCTTTACATAACGACTTGTGTAGGGCACTGAGAAATGAAAATGATCAGCAACGTCCACAAGGGAGAGCGTTGGTGAAGCGGCGTTTGCGACAATATAGTTCTCAATTTCTGTAGCAATGTCAGTATGATTCCACTTTTCATCCTTGCTGTTGGGCCCTGTGACATCCTGGATAACACTCAATAGAAGGACACGTAGCTGACTAAGGGATTCCATGGACAACATTTGTTGAACTAGTTCTTCATTGACCTGCCCGTGACGATGATAGTCAGCCGTAAGTACCTGATTAATCAGGTTCGACATCGATAGATCGAAACGGACACTTGGATCATAGCTTTGGCTGGCCAGATTGAATAGATTCTCAAATGCGTCCCGGGCAGCGTTGAACTGGCCGGTGGCCAGGCTGTTTTCCAACTTCAATTCGTTTGCCGAATCGAATCGGTCGTCACCGGTATTGGTTTCAGAATTGAGTTGGAAATGGTTAATCACCTGATTATTTTGTGGATGACTGGCCATCTGTGCGGATACCGCACCAATATACGCTGCTTGTAACGCAGTTAGAGAATTTACCGGTTGGCCAACAAATAGTGGTGCTTCTGGCAAGGGGGCGAGGAGCTGTTTACGAACTGCCCTGAGGGCTCGGTTCAAGTCTGTGGCTGCACTGTAATTCACAAGAATAATGACCTGTGACTGGCTGCTCTGATGAATGGTCACAGAGACAAATCCTTTCCCGCTAAATGGTTCTGGCATTGATTCGCAGTTCACAATTCCTGAGTCGGTCATGATAGCGACAGCGAACTGAGTAAAGGGTAACTCGATTTTTGCCAGATTCAATAGTCTCTCCACTTGGTCTTCATCAGTCACTCGACCATTAATAACGAGTTGTAATACTTGGTTCCGCACGTAAGGCAGGCTATATTTGGCCTCCAGTAAGGTTTCTTGGTGGGCTGCAACATACGATTCTAAAGCGTTTTGGAAACGCTCGAGTTCAGGCTGGTGTGGGTGCGACGTATTTTTCCACCCTGGGACGAGTTGTTCCATCCGATAAACCACGCTGTATTGCCAACGACCAAAACGCCATACGAGCAGTCCACCGACAATTACCAGAACACCAATAATACCGGCGTATTCAATTAGTGCTCGCCATAACCATGACCAGGAATCAGGTGTTGAGGTATAGGAAACAACTTGAAATAGGTTACCACCACCGTTCGTCCGCCGGATTGTAACGTTTTTCTGTTGTGCGGCTCCCATTAATTTCTCCCACTGTTGAGGCATCGAATTGAGATCAACACCTGCGAGCTTGGATTGGGACAGAATTAAATGACCGTTTGGCCCCACCATGCCTAATACCTGTGAATTTGATGTGACCACATCTTGGAGTATTTGCTTGACCGTAATGCCGTTCAGCTGGAAAAAAGCCACGCCATAGTGATCATCTCCCCTGGTCTTTGATATTGGTGCAGCCAGTGTAATCTGAATGCCATCTCCCGCCTGTTCGGGAAGGAATAGGAGTTTAGGAAATTGACTGGACAGCAAATCAGCCCACAATTTGTTGCCGGAGCGGGTTGAAGGTGGAAGAATACTATATTTGTACAATGATGGTGTTAAATCATAAGTGCCGTCGGCACCATACAATGTGTCCGGTTCACTGTTCAGGTATACAAAGCTTCGTTCGATATAGGCACTACTTAAATCGTATCGCTTCACTGTATTGATAATATCGACGCTTTTGGTCACCGAATCATTCGGTTGGGTTAGTTCGGCATCGAGGGCCATCTGGTTAGCAACAACCAATAAATGTGTGATGACAGTATCCAAGTTTGTTGTCGCTTCTTGAAGTGCCTGTTGTTGGGAGTAATGCAATTCATTACGCTGACGATTAATTTCTGTCCGCATGGAATTCCCAATGAGTATGGTTACGGGTACTAAAAAAATGGCCACAAAAGACAGGAAGTACATCGTTTTGAGGCGCCGCGGTCGCCAAGAAACAATCTTGGCCAGATGCTTGTTAAACAACGCCATTGTGGATCACCGCCTCAATGTGTATGCAAGACTGGTAAGTGAACCACACGATAGGGGTTAAATACAGGGGCACCAACACGAGAAAAGCCAGTACGGGAATAGACGTGATGAGGACGCCAACCAAAAAAGTGGCCAGGATTGTCGCGAGAGTGTTTGAAAAACGAGCAACCGAAATGATGAAAGCCTGGCGAAAATATTGCCAAAAGCGAAGCTGATAGCGGGCGTAAATTGTGAAGAGGTACATTAAATACGAGAGTGCCAGAATCAACAGCACTACCAAAATGTACTGGACAACCAGGCTGTGAATGAAGGTGCGATTGACAGACAAATCGAGCAGCAAAAGGCCAATCAAAGCTAATCCAATCCAGCCAATGCCGTTGATTTCCCAGAACGAATCCCAGTAGAATGTTTTGAACTCACGGTGCAATTGGGAAAACGTATCAGGAGGTGAAATGCCGTCATTTCGGTTCTTATCTTGTAAGCGTCGCAGTATGAGTTTCGTGGTCGACGCAAGTGCAGGCAGTATCCCCAATATGACACCGCCTCTGAGCATATAGACAATGAATAGTAACTGCAACTTGGTACCGACCAACAGAATTGAACCCAGAGAAAATGTTGCTTTGATAATGCCGTGCGGTGCCTCCATGATAGTGTCCTCCTTCAGACAGTGCCATCGACCTGTGTCACCCATCATCGCGAGTATATCAGCGAACTCCTCGTGTGACAACGCTTACAGGACACAAGCTAACGACGGCATAGCCAAGACAAATTTGGCATAGTTATGGTACGTCTGGGATTTGCCAAAATCCATTCACAAAGTGTTTTCAAAACAGCAAAAAAAGAATGCTTCCAACCGGATGTACACGGTGCGTTTTTGTCCACGATAAAAGGATTCTCCTCGCAAACAGCATCACAGGCATAGACTACAGCATGATTGGCATATTGTTGGCGCTTACAGTTCGAGGTACGGTGGAGACAGTCAGAAAAGAGGAATCGGCAATGGTCGACACAAAAACCGATCGTCAGGATATGGAACTGACAAAAGACGCTAGTTGGCAGATGTCTGACTTCAAGGCGTATCCAGAATATGACATGTTGGTTAAGCAGTGGGCGTGGTTTCAAGATCAAAAAATTGGACTGTTGCTTCACTGGGGGCTTTATGCGCAGGCAGGCATTGTGGAGTCCTGGCAACTATCTGATGCGGATCGATGGGCTCGCGGAAAGACACCATTTCGTCCAAATATGCACCAGCTGAAAAGCGATTACTGGTCGCTTGCAGAAAAGTTCGACCCAGTTAGATTTGATCCTCAAGTATGGGCACGCCTTTTTCGGACCGCCGGAATCCGCTACGCCATTCTGACAACGAAGCATCATGATGGGTTCAACATGTTTGACACTCAGTATTCTAAGTTTAAAGTAACCAATCCTAGGTTTCCGTACGCCGCAGCCGCTAATGCCGATATCTTCGGCCAGTTTGCCAACGCAATGCGTGAAGTGGGTATCGCGGTCGGTGCCTACTATTCAAAAGCAGATTGGCATCATTCTGACTATTGGCGACCAGATGGTAAGCCTAAGACACGCAACGCAGATTTCAATCCTGTTGAAGATTCCAAGCGATGGCAGCGATATGTGGATTTTGTTCACAACCAATTAGTGGAGATTACAACCAAGTACGGGCCGTTGGGGATGCTTTGGCTTGATGCCGGTTGGGTGGGAGACAATAGAGAACCGCTCAATTTAGAACGGGTAATTACCAAGATCCGTATGTCACAACCTACTATGCTGACGGTGGATCGGACGATGGGCGGGCGGTTCGAAAACTACGTAACCCCAGAACGGCAAATCCCCAAGTTGGAGAAGAGACCTGCATTACCGTGGGAGAGCAACATTCCTTTGGCCGATAACTGGGGGTATGTACCGCACGATCACTACAAGCCGTTCAAAGAAGTCTTACTCTCCATTCTCCAAGTAGTGAGCCTAGGGGGCAACATTGTCTTGGGGGTCGGCCCACGACCGGATGGAAGGATACCCCAACAAGCCGTCAAACGATTGGAGCAGCTCGGCGGATGGTTGGACCTGAATGGTGAGGGGATATTCGGCACACGACCGTTGTCCGATTCCATATTACGGCGCGCACAGCATCTCGGAATGGCAATCAGTCAAAGCAGTGACATGGTTTATGTGTTTCCTTTAAAACAACGTTCTAGTGCGATTGACCTGGAGGTGCTGGGTATTGCAAACCAAATTGGTAGTGCTCGGCGATTGGGCACCAAGATCTTGTATACGATTAAGGACAACGTTGTGATGCTGCCTGGTTCACTACGTCAGTCACTTTTTCCGGGGATTGCGTTGACCAAAAAGATAGCCGGTCAGATTCTCTGACCAGAAAGGAGTTAAACCATGGCCGTCAATATTTCGACGATGGATGAAACGCCTGAAACAGCCCGCATGCAGAAAAAACGGAAGCAACAATTCTCCTGGAAACGGTTCAAGAAGAATTGGCAATTGTATGTGTTTATTCTGCCAACGTTTGTTTCATTCGTCGTGTTTTCCTATGTCCCCATGTATGGGATTCTCATTGCGTTTAAGGATTACATTCCCTCCATGGGGATTTGGGGGTCGCCTTGGGTGGGGTTCAAGTATTTCAACCAATTTTTCTCCTCGTATTATTTTTGGGATTTGATCAAAAATACCGTAGGAATCCAAGTTTATGGCCTGATTGTTGGCTTTCCACTGCCCATTATCCTTGCATTGGCGCTCAATGAACTGAAGGCTGGGTGGTGGAAAAAGTTCAGTCAGACGGTGACTTACGCCCCAACTTCATTTCGACCGTTGTTATGGGCGGGATGATCATTGCATTTCTTGACCCGTCAACCGGTATCATTAATCATGCTATCCAAGCATTAGGAATCCAGCCCATCGCTTTCATGAGCGATCCGAAATGGTTTAAGACGGTATACGTTTTGTCCGGCGTTTGGCAGGGTACTGGATGGGGGTCTGTCATTTACCTGGCTGCACTAGCCGGGGTGGATCCAGCGTTGCACGAAGCTGCGATTGTCGACGGTGCTTCTCGGTTGCAACGTATCTGGCATATCAATTTGCCTGCGATTGTGCCTACGATGGTGATTTTACTGATTATGAATGTTGGCAGTCTGTTCTCGATGGGCGCGGAGAAAATTTTGCTCTTGCAAAATCCGTTGAACCTGTCGTCATCCAATGTTATTGCCACGTTTGTATACAAACAAGGGTTGCTTAGCGGTCAGTATAGCTATGCCGCCGCGGTTGGGCTATTCAACTCCGCCATCAATATCGTATTGCTGATTGCTGTCAATAAAATTGCCAAAACCGTTTCGGATACGAGTCTGTGGTAGGAGGAGGCGCGCAGATTATGGACAAACTGAACCGCAACCACTTAATCCAAGATACCCGTGCGGATAAAGTGTTCAAAAGCTTTCTGTTCATCTTCGTATTTCTGGCCGTTGTGATTGTACTGTACCCGTTGATTTACATTATTAGTGCATCAATCAGTGATCCATTCGCTGTAAACTCGGGGAAAATGTGGCTGTGGCCCGTGGGGTTCACTGGTCAAGGGTACAATATCATCTTCCATTACGGTGATATCTGGCGGGGCTATGGAATGACCATCTTTTACACGGTGGTCGGAACGGCATATAACCTCGTCCTCACGATACCCTGTGCTTACGCGATTTCTCGCCGGGACTTT
Organism: Schleiferilactobacillus shenzhenensis LY-73; assembly: GCF_000469325.1. GTDB lineage: Bacteria > Bacillota > Bacilli > Lactobacillales > Lactobacillaceae > Schleiferilactobacillus > Schleiferilactobacillus shenzhenensis. The sequence continues at coordinate 24,677 of NZ_KI271592.1, forward strand.
TCGGGGCGGCGCTGGTTCACCAGCTTCATGCTAGTCACCATGTTCGTGGGCGGTGGATTGATTCCGACTTATCTATTAATTCGAGCATTGGGGATGGTAGATACGGTCTGGGCGCTAATTATTCCCGGCGGGGCGTCCATTTACAACATTATTGTTACGCGGGCTTTCTTTGATTCTTCTATTCCGTGGGAGATGCAAGAAGCAGCCAAAATCGACGGTGCTTCGGACTTTCAGTTGTTTTTCAAGATTGTTCTGCCTTTGTCCGCGCCCATTATTGCCGTAATGGCTCTCTTTTATGGTGTAGGGCATTGGAACAGTTATTTCGACGCACTCGTCTATTTGCAAAACAAGGCATTGTATCCATTGCAGATGGTTCTTCGGCAGATTCTGGTACTTCAGGACATTCAGACAGGGGCTAATGCGAGCGGTGCAATATCAGCAAGCACTGCAAAAGCAGCATTTTCCCAACAGCAACTCGTTGCAGTCATCAAGTATGGCGTCATGATTGTATCAACCTTGCCAGTCATTCTGGCATACCCCTTCCTGCAAAGGTACTTCGTCAAAGGTGTTTTGGTGGGTTCACTTAAAGGATAGTATGGAAAGGAGTCTCATCATGAAGATGTCGAAAGTGTTTCAAATCGCGGGCATCGCGGCCATTTCCCTATTGGTGTTGACCGCCTGCGGAAACAAATCGGACCAGTCATCTGGTTCCAGTACAGGGAATGTGACAGTCCACACGTCAGGTTTTCCTATTGTCGACAAGCAGATTACGCTCTCTTTGATGGCACCTAGCATGGGGTCTGTCAACTGGAATAATATGCAAGTCCTGAAGGATTACCAAAAAATGACTAATATCAAATTGAAGTACAATACACCGCCGCAAGCTGACTTTTCTACAAAGTTAAACCTGGCGTTTGCTTCCCAAGATCTGCCGGACATCATTTTTGCAGCGGGTTCCGCATTGACACCAGCTAACGAAGTGGCATACGGGCGCGACGGTCAGTTACTGCCTCTAGACAAGCTGATTCCTAAATACGCGCCGAACTTCAATAAGCTGATGGAAAAGGATCCGAATATTCGTAAGTCAATTACGACGCCTGACGGGCATATCTATTCATTACCGATGCTCTCTTCTGGCCCCACATCGATTTGGTACATCGGACCGATGTGGTACAACGGAGAATGGCTGAAGAATTTAGGTGTAAAAACGCTGCCTAAAACTGCGGATGAGCTTTATGCGTTGTTGAAACGATTTAAGACGGAAGATCCTAACAAGAACGGTAAGGCTGACGAAATTCCTTTTAGTGATACTAAACTGTCGGCAAGTCGGTATTTCTTGATGGCCATCTTCGGGATGCTAAGCAATGACGTTCAGAATAATGGCGACAAGGTTGTCTACAATCCTGGGACATCAAATTACAAAGCATACCTGACCTTTATGCATAAGCTTTTCGCAGAGGGGTTGATGGACAAGGATACATTCTCTCAATCAGACGATCAAAAAAAGGCAAAGGGACAATCCGATCGGCTCGGCCTATTCAGTGACTACTTCTCTTACTTCACAACTGGCAGAACACAGAAGCAGGCCATGAATGATCCCATGTTTCAACCATTGACTAGTTCGGTATCCCCCAAGGCAGTAATTCCTGGATCGCCTAGAATTAACCGGGGAGATTTCTCCATCACCAAGAATAATCCTAATCCAGCAGCATCATTGCGATGGGTTGATTACTTCTATTCGGGCACAGGCTCAGACTTCCTGAACGCTGGTAAAGAGGGCGGCTTTTGGAAGTATGCCAAGAATAGCAAAGGTGAGAAAGTCCGTGTCCTGAACGACGGTATTACACCGGATAACTCTGAAGACAAGCGTTCAAAGATTTCGCCAGATTACGGTTTGACTGTGCCTAAGTATGCCGGTGACGACAAGATGGGCCCTATCCTGGCAACTCCGGATTCGCCGAAAGTTGATGCGTTCACCGCTTTCGTCAACAAGGAGACTGCTGAGAAATATACACCGTATGCCCGCGTTCCTTATCCCCTTGTTTACTTGACAAAGGATGAGCAGGACTCAATTGCATCCAATGCAACTGACTTATCCACCTACGTTGAACAAATGGAGGCAAAGTTTATTACAGGGGTAGAGCCTCTATCCAATTGGGACAAGTATCTTAAAACGCTTGACAGCATGAACGTCAAACAGTACGTAAAGGTTTATCAAGCCGCGTACGATCGGTGGAAGAAAGCTGAATGATCTGTTTGGCTAGTAGGGAATAGCCGCTGATACCTGGGCTGCTGATTCTATTGGTCGTCCCCCAAAGCAGCAACGATCAAAAACGGCCTCCCAGAGCACTTCATTCTGGGAGGCCGTTTTACATAATCCTGATACTCTACAAACTGGGCAACAACTGCAACTTGGTCACCAACGTCCGCATTGCAGTCAACTGCTTATGAGTGATTGTATTGCCGCTAAGCGGTTGCCCATCCGCTGTCCGTTTCTGGACAAACAGCATCTGATTGGCATTGTTCTGGGTCGTCAGGGTCACCGTATGGTCTGGAAGTTGTAGCGTCACTTCGTCGAAGAAGGGAATCCCGAGGACATAATCGCCGAAGCCCGGGCGCAGCGGGTACAGCCCGAGGGCGGACCAAATATACCAACTGCTCATCGAGCCGTTGTCTTCGTCGCCAGGGTAACCGTCCGGACCGGCGTGGAAGGCATGCAGCAGGAGCTGCTTGACCAGCAGCTGGGTGGCGCTGGGTTCGCCGGCCAGGGCGTAGAGATAGGGCACGTGGAAGCTGGGCTGGTTGGACATGGCGATTTGGCCGAAGTTCAGGGCGTTCATTTCGGTCATTTCGTGGATGACACCGCCGTAAGTGCCCACGTTGAAGGCAGGATCGGTATTGGCCAGGGTGTGCAGTGTGTGCAGGAAGGCCTGGGGACCGCCGGCCATCTTGATCAAGCCGGACATGTCCTGATAGACGGCGAAACTGTTTTGCCACGCCCCGCCTTCCGTGAAGCCGGTGCCCCAAGTCAGCGGGTCAAAGCCCGGCGTGAAGTGGCCATCCCGGTCCTTGGGGTGCATCAAGTTGAACTGGGGATCGAAGAGATGCTGGTAGTTCTTGCCGTAGGCGGTGTATTGCTTGGCCATCGCGGTGTGGCCGAGGGCGTCCGCCACCACGCCAATCAAGGCGTCCGAGTACGCATAATCCAACGTTTGGTTGACACTTTCGGGAATGTCGGCGGGAACGTAGCCGAGCGCGCGGTAATCCTTGAGGTTGGCCCGCCCGTACCGCGGGTCGGGGCTTTCTGTCGTCGCCCCGTGGACCATGGCGGCGAGCAGGTCTTCCCACAAGTCCGGGCGGATGCCCTTGGTCACGGCATCGGCGACCACCGCGTCCGCCATCGTCCCAGGCATCGTGCCTCGCTCGTCCGGGGAGAGCCACTTGGGCAGGTAGCCGGTCTCTTTGGCGCTGTTGAGAAAGCCCTCCAAGAAATCCCCGTACTGCTCAGGCATGAGCAGCGCATAAAGCGGGAAATTCGTCTTGTATGTATCCCAAAAGCCGGTATTCGTGAATAATTTCCCGGGAAATACTTTCCGGGCGGTGGTGTTGTAGTGGATCGGAGCGCCTTGCTCGTCACGTTCGTAGAACCGCATCGGGAAGAGGAGCGAGCGGTACCAGTTGGTCATTAGCGTCTGGACGCGGGCGGGCCGGCTGTCCCGGGCTTGAATCAAGGCCAGCTTCTCGGTCCAAGCGGCTTCGTTCGCTGCGTGCAGGGCGGGAAATGACTCATGGTTAATTGCGGCCAGCAACCGCTGGGCTGCTGCCGCGCCGATGAACGAGGCAGCGAACCGAACAGTGGCAGCCGCCGCGGTGAGGGGCAGAATCAACGTCCCGCCGGCGGTCACGGCCGCGTCGACAGATTGGCTGCCCGCTTCTGTCAGAATCGTGGCGTTGTCCCAATCAATCGCGGTGTCAACGCTCACGGCAGTGATCATGGTGAAGTCGGGGTCCCGGCTTTCTGATTGGTTCTGGGTCTGGAGGATGAGCCCATCAGCGGAGCGGGTGACGACTTGCCACCGTTGCGGCGCCGTGATGTGCAGTGCCAGGGGGCTGTCACCGCTGCTGGTGATGGTCATCATCCCGGCGCGGGCCGCCATCGTCGCCTGGGTGCGAGTGCCGTAACGGGTGTCCGTCAGGTCGATCAGGTCTGGGGAGAAAATTGCCTGGGCCGGGTCGTACACACTGGGGGACAGCGGGTCGGCTGCGTTGGCCGGCACGCCCCGCAGCGTCCAATGCTGGAAGTCCCCGATCCACGGACTGGGCTGGTGGGTCAGGCGAATCCCTTCATATTGGTGACTGGCCGGGTCGAAGAACCAACTGCCCCGGGCGCCGTTGGTCTGAACGGTGAGGTAATGCATGCCGAAGGGCACGCCGGTGAGGGGCAGGGTGTTGCCGTGGGAAAAATCAGGATGGCTGGCAGTGCCTTGACGGGTATCAATGGTTAACATAACGAATTTAGTCTCCTTCAGGTAAGTGATTTGACAGACGCGCGGGTGATCAGCTGGACTGGCATCCGCCGGTGTTCCGGCAGCCGCTGCTGGGGGTTGTTCATCTGTGCCAGCAGCGTGTTGACGGCTTGGGTACCGATGGCGGCGAAGTCTTGGCGGATGGTGGTCAGAGCCGGCTGCTGAACGGCGGCGGCCGGCAGGTCGTCGAAACCGACCACACTCAGGTCGGCCGGCAGGGTCCAGTTGAGCTGTTGTAATTGACGCATCAGACTGAGCGCTTCGAAGTCGTTTTCGGCAACGATGGCGGTGATCTTTTCTTTCTTCAAGAACGCTGCTCGCTCGCTAGCCAAGGGGTGTTGGGTGAGAAACTGTGCCCAGTCCAGGGGGGCGATGCCGTTCGGATTCAGATCCCGGTAGCCGTTGAGGTAACCGAAGAAGCGGTCGCTGACGGAGCCGGTGTAAGTCTGCCAGAAGTCGGTGCGGGCGAGAAAGGCAATGCGCTGGTGGCCCTGCTTTATCAGGTGCTGGACGGCCAGCTGCCCGCCCTGGGCGTTGTCGGCCGTGACACTGGGAATCTGGATACCGGGGACTTCCTTATCCAGCAGGACGATGGGTACCCGCGCCAGGAACAGCGCGATGAGCTCCGGCATGGCGGCATTCAGCGTGGTGGGATAGTAGATGACGCCGGCGTATTCATCCCGAATGCGGGCGATGGGCAGTTTGGCGAACTGGGCGTTGGGCATACTCAACAGTTCCCAATCGGTGGCCGCCAGGGCGGTGCTGATGCCTTGTTCATAGTTCCCGATGCCGTGGCTGTCGGCGAAGGGAATCACCAGCAGGATGCGGCGGGAGCGGGTGGTACTTTGGTGGCCCTTGACGAAGCTGCCCCGCCCTTGGACCCGGTAGATTAGATCCGCAGCGGCGAGCTCGTTCAGCGCCCGCTTGGAGGTGATCCGGCTCACTTGGTATTTGATGGCCAGTGCATTCTCGCTGGGCAGCGGGGTGTCCGGCGTGAGCCGGCCGGACAGGATTTGTTTCCGGAGCACTTGGTATATCTCTTGATACTTGGCTGCCATACGCAGTTCCCCCTTGGCTTGGTATGGCTTGAAGATACCACTTATCGACGCAGAAAGCCAGATGATAGCGATTTATTTTTCAGAAGATGATATACTCTCGTTAGTAAATATATACCAAGGAGCAAACGAAAATGACCAGTTATGTGACGCCCCAAGTGACCCAGTTCGTTAACCAAATCCAAGCCCAGTGCGGTACCGACCATGCCGAGTGGGGGGATGTATTCGCCCGCACTTTCACGGACACGCTGGCCAACGCTTTGAAACCCGACGGTGACGACCGCATCTTTGTCCTCACCGGGGACATCCCGGCGATGTGGCAGCGGGACACCACCGCCCAGATCCGGCCGTACTTGATCATGGCCCAGCACGGTCCAGCCATGGCCGAGGTCATCACGAAAGTCGTGCGGCGGCTTTTCTTCAATATGAATCTGGATCCGTATGCCAATGCGTTCAACCAGACGGCCAACAATGCCGGGCACCAGGATGACGCGACGGCCATGACGCCGTGGTTGTGGGAGCGCAAGTATGAGTTGGACTCTCTGTGCTACCCGGTGCAGCTGGCGTATCTGCTCTGGCGGAATACCGGCCGCACCGACCACTTCGACGCCAGCTTCCGCAGCGGTGTGGCGAAAATGATTCAGGTCATCCGCACGGAGCAGCACCACGAGACGTCGCCTTATCGCTTCCAGCGGGACCACGATCGGCCGGAGGACACGCTGATCGATGGCGTTGGCCGGCCGGTGGGCTATACCGGGATGTCCTGGAGCGGCTTTCGGCCCAGCGATGACGCCTGTGTTTACGGTTACCTGGTGCCGGCCAACATGTTTGCTGTGGTGGTCTTGCGCCAGCTGGCGAAGATCTATACCGAGGTGCTGCACGATGCGGCGGCTGCCGACGATTTCTTACAGTTGGCGGCCGAGATCAAGCACGGCATCGATACGTACGGGACGATGCAGAACGCGGCGGGGGAAACAGTCTACGCCTACGAAGTCGACGGCTTGGGCCACGCCCTGCTGATGGACGATGGGAACGTGCCGAACCTGCTGGCGGCGCCGTACCTGGGGTACGTGGCGGCCAATGAGCCGACCTACGTGCGGACGCGCAAGACGATCATGAGTCCGGAGAATCCGTATTATTACAGCGGCAGCGCTGGCGCCGGTCTGGGCAGTCCCCACACGCCGCCGGAATATATCTGGCCGATTGCCTTGGCCATGGAGGGTTTGACCATCACCGATAAGTCTGCCCAAGCGGCACTGCTCAACCTGCTGGTGCACACCACCGGCGGGACCGGCATGATGCACGAGTCCTTCCAGGTGGACGATCCCACCCAGTACACCCGGGCGTGGTTCTCCTGGGCCAACATGATGTTCTGTGAATTGGTATTGGCCTACTTTAATCTGCGGGTCAAGCAGTAGAGACGGAGGAAAACAACGATGACAAAGAAAAAAGTATATGTAATCTCCCATGCCCATTGGGACCGTGAATGGTACATGGCCTTTGAAGGTCACCACATGCGGCTGGTCCAGCTGATGGACGACCTGTTTGACCTCTTTGCCCACGACCCGGATTTCAACAGCTTCCACCTGGACGGCCAGACCATCATTCTTGACGATTACCTGGCGGTCCGCCCGGAGATGCGGCCGACGCTGAAGCACTGGATCGACGCCGGCAAGCTGCGGGTGGGGCCTTTCTACATTCTTCAAGACAACTTCCTGATCAGCCCGGAAGCTAATACCCGGAACACGATCATCGGCCGCCAGGAGTCAGAAAAGTGGGGCCAGCCGGTGCCGTTGGGCTATTACCCGGACACGTTCGGGATGTCCGCCCAGACACCCCAGATGACCCGCCTCGGCGGGCTGGACACGGTCGCCTTCGGCCGCGGCGTTACCCCCACCGGCTTCAATAACACCACCGGCTCCCTGGGCGACTACGATTCCACCTATTCCGAAATGTGGTGGCAAAGTCCTGACGCGTCAAAGGTCTTGGGTATCCTCTTCGCTAATTGGTACAGCAACGGTAACGAGATTCCTGCCGATCGGGCGGCCGCCAAGACCTACTGGACCGAGCACCTGGCGGCCGCGGAGAAGTTCGCCGCCACACCGGACTTGCTGTTCATGAACGGCGTCGACCACCAGCCGGTGCAGAAGAACCTGAGCCAAGCCCTGGCGGTGGCCCGGGAACTGTTCCCGGACTACGAGTTCATTCACGCCAATTTCAGCGACTATATCGCCGCCCTGAAGCAGGATCTGCCCAAGGATCTGACGACGGTGAAGGGCGAGCTGACCTCCCAAGCTACGGAAGGTTGGTATACTTTGGCCAACACTGCCTCGAACCGGGTCTATCTCAAGCAGCAGAACACCGCCACCGAGCGGCTGCTGGAGGACCACGCCGAACCGCTGATGGCGGTCAGCGGCCTGACCGGAGCGGATACCCAGGACCGCCTGACCTACGCCTGGAAGACACTGCTTCAGAACGATCCCCACGACAGCATCTGCGGCTGTTCCGTCGACGAAGTGCCCCGGGATATGCTGGCCCGGTACGCCCACGCGCAGCAGGTTGGTCATTGGCTGACCCGGGAGGCGCTGACGAAGCTGGCGGGCCAAGTGGACACCACCGCTTTCCCCGCTGACAGCAAGCCATTTCTTCTATTCAATGGCGCCGCCGTCACCCAGCACCAGCCGACGACTGTCACCATCGAGTGGGACCGGGCACCGTTCAGCGAAGGCGCCCCTCGCGCCCAATATGCCAAGTTGGAAGAAGAGAGAAAGGCGCTCCCGCCCCTGCGCATCATCGATGCCGGCGGCAACACGGTCCCGGCCCACGTCGTCAACACCGCCGTACGCTTCAACTACGACCTGCCGGATGACGCCTTCCGCGTGGCCTACATGGGCCTGTACGTGACGGTCCAGGTCGATGCCGCCGTGGCGCCGTTTAGCTGGCGCAGTTTGGCGTTGACCACCGGTACTGCCGCCGATACGCTGGTGCCCCAGACCGATCACACCCCGACCATCGATAACGGCCGGGTACAAGCCGCAGTCAATACCGACGGCACGGTCTCTTTCAGCGACTTGCGCCACAATCGCCACTTCCCTGACTGCCTGCGCTTCGTTGACACCGGCGATATTGGTAATGAGTACATTTACCGTCAGTCCAGCGACAACCAGCGGATTCAGGCAGGGCCGGCCCAGCGCGTGACGCGCACCGTGACGGGCGGGTTGCAGACCTTGACGTACGACCAGGTTCTGCGCATTCCCGTGAGTGCGGATGACCGTTTGGGTCAGGAGCAGCAGTCGGTCACCGACATCACCCAGCGCCAGGCCGGTCGTTCTGACCAGCTGGCAGACCTCACGCTGCATGTCACGCTTAGCCTGGCTTCCGAGGATGACACGCTGCACATCCGGGTGACCGGCGACAACCGGATGAAGGATCACCGCATCCAGGCGCTGTTCGTCACTGGCATTCACAGCAATCACCACCAGGCTGAATCCATCTACGAGGTAGCCCAGCGGCCCAACACCACGGGCCCCAACTGGAAGAATCCGGAGAATCCCCAGCACCAGCAGGCTTTTGTGGACCTCAGCGACGACCAGGGCGGCCTCACCGTCGGCAACTTCGGCCTCAATGAGTACATGATCTATCCCAAAGACGGCACGATGGCAGTCACCATGCTGCGCAGCGTGGGCGAGATGGGCGACTGGGGCTACTTCCCGACCCCTGAAGCGCAGTGCCAGGGCCCGTTCCATGCTGAGCTGACCGTGACCATGCACGACGCCACTGCCGCCGATACGCTGGCCGCGTACCAGGCGGCGCGGGCCGCCCAGATCACTGTGGCAGATGTCCAGCTGCCGGTGCAGCAGGCCGGCGCGCTGGCTGCTGATCGGACTTACCTGACCGTGGGCAACCCGGCCTTCGCCGTAACCAGCACGCGCATCAGCCCAGAGAGCGGCAAGATGCTGGTGCGGGGCTACAACATGACCGCCCAGCCGCAGTCTGTCTCCGTCCAGTATGGCGACGAACCAGCCGAAGCCGTGGTGGATTTTCTGGAGAAGCTGCTGCCAGAAACGCCGTCTGGCGCCTTGCGGCCGGCCGAGATCCGGACGTATCGGTTTGACGTGTAATGGCAGAGAAAACCTTTCTCATCACCGACTACGGCGCCCAACCGGATACCGAGACCGCCCAAACGGCGGCAATACAAGCATGCATTGACGCCTGCCGGCACGCTGGCGGCGGCACAATCGTCATCCCCGGCCGCCACTTCACCACCGGCAGCATTCGGCTCTACAGTCACATGACCCTGCACCTGGCTGCCGGCGCTGTTCTCCAGGGCAGCCGCCAGCTGGCCGATTACACCACCTTCGGCGAACAGACTGATATCCGTTATCTGCAGGATCCCCATTACGTTCGCGAATGGCACCTGCCGCCGTATTACTTCCACGCGCTGATCTGCGCCTATGACGCGGAAGACATCACCATCAGCGGCGCCCCCGGCAGCCTCATCGACGGCCGCAGCGTCCAGGATCCAGACGGGGAAGAAAAGTTCCGCGGGCCCATGGGCATCGTCATGGCCCGGGTCCAAGGGCTGCGCTTGACCGGCTACACCGTCACCAATGCCAGTAACTGGGCCAACGTCCTGCCGGCATGTCAAGATGTGACCATCAGCGACGTGGCCGTCCTCGGCGGCCACGACGGCTTCGACCTGCACCACGCGCGCCGGGTCACGATGACCCATTGCCGCCTGGAGACGGGCGACGACTGCATTGCCGGGTACGATATCCACGGCCTGACGGTCACGGATTGTCTGTTGAACACCGCCTGCAACACCCTGCGGGTCGGCGGGGAAGACATCACCGTCGACCGCTGCGCGTTCCAGGGTCCCGGCCGTTATCCCCACATCCTCGATGGCAGCCACGCCACCCTCAATGCGTTCATGTACTTCACGATGGCGGTGGACCCGGATACGACAACGCGTAACACGCTCACCATCCGGCATGCCCGCATCAATCACCTGCAGCATCTCGCCACGTATCTGCGCGATGAACCCACCGCCCTTCAAGCCGGCAGCAGTCTCGCCGGTCTCACGTTAGACGATGTGACGATCAACGACATGGCAGAAACTTCGCTCTTCGTCGGCCGGGGCGAACCGGTCGCTTTGACCCTGCAAGACTGCCGTATCACGCCAACCGCCGGCGTCCCGCTGTTGCACATTGACCCCAGTGTCCGCCTCACGCTCAAGGATGTCTTTTTCACGGCCCCGACGACGTTCCTTGTGACCGATGGCCCGCCGCTCACCTTCTGTGGTCTGACGAATTTCTCCACGAGTGAGCAGCCTCATCAATCATCGAGGCCTCAGGGCTGACGGATACGCCGCAGCACAGGAAGCATTACACCGATATACGGTACAATCGCTCTTTGAGTAGTATATTGGTTTAATCAGGACATTGAATCGTTAGTGCCACCGACCACAATGAACCCCGCAGACGGAACCTTAATCTGCGGGGCTTTTTGTAACAGACACGAATGTTTACCAGAATCATTAGCGAATATAGGAAAATGGTGTTACGTAGTCGGCAGAATCGGTGCCAATCACAGGATTGCTCTGCAACTTGGTGGGAAGACAAAAGTCAGGCGGCTGACCGTTTTTCGTTGTTACAGGCGATTGATTTTGTTAAGCTGGAAATGTAGAAAAACAAATGTTCCCACCGCCTGTTCAGATGTTGCCAGTGCTTGCCTGCAGAGATACGAACCCCCTTGACGAAAGGACTGATGAATAATGCCAGAAGACATTAAGCCGCCCTTTTTACCTATCACGTCAGTAGAGAAAGTCACCATACTCCGAGAAACCAGGCTGGATCGTTTAGGAAAATTGACGATTGCTGAGTTGAAGCAACTCAATACCCTGTTGCCGCACCCGACAGATAAGATTCTCACCACAGACCGCAAGCCTGAACTGTTGGACAAGGTAACCGCCCAGATCAACGCAGAAGCAGACTACGTCGTCGTTCTCAATTACCTTAAGGAAAACGACCTGGGGACCAAAATCCATGAACTGACGGCGGTATTTCCGAAGCTGACGCTTAACCAACGTAAGCTCTTGACTCGGCATGGCTATCTGCCAATTGTTGGTACTGAAAACGTCCACAGATACGGCAAGGACTTGGCAGTGCCGTTCTATGACTATTTTGCGGCAGCCAAGCTCGTTGACCATCAAAAGCAGTTTGATGAGCTTCTCAAGTATCTCCGGCAAGCGGACAAGAGCACCCCAGCGTACCAGAAGAAAGCGGCAACGGCGAAGAGAAAACGGGAAGCAGCCAAACAGGCCCATACGGCATACATGGCTGAGTATCGCCAGTTTCTCGAGCAGTTCCCAGGAGGCCAGCAGCGGGCCCTGATGGACCTGGCGTTTTGGACAGCCAATCTGAACCACTTGGCCAAGACGCCGCGGGAAGGGGGCAATCAAAATGAATACTATGACATGAAAAACCATGCCTTGGCAGCATTTCAACACGCCGCGAGTCCGCTCGTGCATACCAGTTTCTATCGGCCAAAAGGGGCCGACCGGACCGACGTGGATTTGTGCGAAGCACATTACGAGGACTATGCCGAGCAGCGCTCAGTGAGCGGGGGCTACTATCCTGTCATGGCTTTCTATTTCAGAAACCAGAAGGAAATCCAGCGCTGTCCCAAGTGTCACGTTACGACGGAGAAAGACTATTACAGCCTGTATTATACGGTCGTAGGGACTGCGGAGGCGCACTTCTCTTTCCACACACCGGCGAGTATTGGTGAGCCCATCTTTGGTTCCCCCAAGCGGTACGCCATGGTCTATCACGAAGAAAACGAAGGCGGCAGTTTCCGCTTCGGCCGGGGGATGGAAGTTGGCGAACTACCGGTCATCGGCGGTAAAAAGGTGATCCTGGCGTATTTTCGAGGCGCCTTACAAATGCTGAATAATTTGGAGTGCGACCGGTGACAACGATGGTTGGAGAGCTGTGCACATGAACAGGCCACGTCGGATTTGCCGGCACTTAATTTACACGATATACTCACATTACTGGAGGAAAATAGTATATGAGTGAAAATTATTCGAGCCTGGACAAGCTGATGCACGACTACAACTCGTTTACGTTCAGTACCGCCAAGCAATATGGGGTCACCCCTTACCAGTTGCGTAAGGCGCTGGCCCAAGGGGTGCTAGAAAAACCTAATACAGGTTCCTACGTTATCGCAGGATACGCAGAAGATGACTTAGGCCTCATTTCTCAGCACTTCTCACGCGGCGTGGTTTCGCTAGTTTCGGCACTGATTTTCTATGATTTAACTGACGAGATGCCTCTGTGGAACTGGATGACGTTTCCAAAGGGCTATCATCTTGGTGCCAGATCAGTGGCGGATAATTTCATCAGAGCGCAATACCGCACGGGGCGTTTCTATTCAGAGGGAATCACGACGCAGACCACCTTGAACGGCAACAAGATCAGAATCTATTCCATGGAGCGCACACTGTTGGATTACTGGAATTATCCGGATGCACAGCCTTATGTCAGGAACGACGCAGCCAAAAGGTATGTTGAAAACCCGCGAAGAGACTATAGCCGGCTCTTGGCACTGGAACGAGAACTGTATCCAAAATCCACGTTATCCCTTGTTATCCAGGTGCTTGATCAGGCCGGCAGCACTTTCTCGTGATTTGAACGTTTTAAGGACAGTCATGTGGATTCTCAGAGGTGTTACTGCTCTGATAGAATACGACGGATTAGCTTGCCGAATACAATAGGGACTGGGACATAATTCAAATTCCGCGACATACTGAGTGCCAACGCGTAGCAAGCGGAGGCAAAACGGGCTCAGTG
>NZ_KI271592.1:38278-42146 GCF_000469325.1 Schleiferilactobacillus shenzhenensis LY-73
GGAATTTTGTCCCAGTCCCTTTTTCTGCCGTCAGAGATAGGGGTCTTCAGTTTTTCCATGTTCGGTAGAGGGGCACTTTGCGGGCTTAAACCGCCGTCACCACTAGCTCCGCGTCGCCGCCCCCAATCCGCGGAGCCCGTAGTCACCCGGGCCAGGAAAGGAAAGCAAACTGCTATATCTTAGCTTTGTGCGCTTTTTACTTAGTTTCGCACGTATTCCCATTTTTGAAAGCGTTATACCATAGAACCTGTCAGTTAGAAACACGTTGGAAAGGAGGCTGCATGATTATGGATGAGGTAACAACCACCGTTGCCCAGGTCCACCCCTTAGCCCGGAAAAAGAAAAATTCGTTTTTCGGCCATCTCTGGGAGAATCGGGTGTTCCTGCTCCTGGTGGCGCCGGGCGCACTGTTCTTGATTTTGTTCTTCTACATTCCCGTCCTGGCCAACATCGTGGCGTTCAAGAACTTTTCTTACAGCGACAACGGCTTCATTGCCAGCCTGATGCAAAGCCCGTGGAACGGGATCGATAACTTCAAGTTCTTCTTCCAGTCCTCGGACTTCTGGCTCGTTGTCCGCAACACGGTCGGGTATAACATGACCTTCCTGCTGCTCAACTTCTTCTTCGCTATCTTCTTCGCAGTGATCATGAGCCAGTTACGTAATAGAAAATTGTTGAAGGTGTACCAGACCAGTATGCTGTTCCCGTACTTCCTGTCGTGGGCGATCCTCGCGTACTTCGTTCTTGCCTTCCTCAGTCCGGATAAAGGGATACTGAACCACATCATCACCGGGATGGGCGGCAAGGCCATTGATTGGTATAACGATCCCACCTGGTGGCCGCTGATCATCATTATCCTCGGCGTCTGGAAGGGCATTGGGTATAACAGCATCCTGTACTTCGCTACCATCATGGGTATTGACCCGGCGTATTACGACGCGGCGATGATCGATGGGGCGAACAAGTGGCAGCAGATCAAGCACATCGTCTTGCCCCACATTCTGCCGGTAGCCACGCTGATGCTGATTCTGAACATCGGCGGTATCTTCCGCAGCGACTTCGGGCTTTTCTACCTGATTCCGCGACAATCGCCGTCACTGATCAATATTACCCAGACGTTCGATACGTACATCTACCGCGCGCTGTCCCAGACGAACAACATTGGGATGGCCACCGCGGCCGGACTGCTGCAGTCCATTGTTGGTACGATCCTCTTGCTGATTGCCAACTGGATCGTGCGTAAGGCAGAACCGGATTCTGCATTATTTTAGAAAAGGGAGGTGGCCGTCTTGCGGCATAAAAAACATATCACCGCAGTCGATATTCGCAGTTTCAGCGCCGGGGCCAACCTGTTCTTTAATATCTTTCTGGCTCTGTTCGCTATCAGCTGTTTGGTTCCGTTCATCTTCATCATCATTATTTCCTTGACGAAGGAAACGGATCTGACGATTTTCGGCTATCAGTTCTGGCCGAAGCATTTCTCCATTACCAGTTATCAGTATCTCAGTAAGTTCGGCAGCCAAGTCGTGCGGTCGCTGGGCGTGACCATCTTCGTCACCGTCATCGGGACGATCATGAACACGATGTTCTCGGCGACGTACGCTTATGCCATTTCTCGAAACGAATTCCGTTACCGCCGGTTCTTCACCATGTTCGCCCTGGTGTCCATGCTCTTCGCCCCGGGGATGATTCCCACGTACTTGGTGGTTACCCAGATGCTGAACTTGCGGGATAACGTGTGGGCCTTGATCCTGCCGATGGCTTTCGGAGTCTATAACGTGCTGATCATGCGCACGTTCTACAAGACCCAAGTGCCGGATGCCATCGTCGAGTCGGCCCGCATCGACGGGGCCGGTGACCTGCGCATCTTTGCCCAGATCGTCGTGCCGCTGGCGGTACCGGGGATCGCCACGATCAGTCTATTCACCGCGCTGGGCTATTGGAACGATTGGATGAACGCATTACTGTATATCAATAACGATAATCTCGTCCCGCTGCAATACTTGCTCGTGCGGATTCAAAACAATATGGATGCCCTGGTCAAGAGCGCTTCGCAAAGCGCTCAGCTGGGGGCGGCAGCGGCCCAGATTCCCACTGAGGGGACCCGCATGGCGATGGTCGTCATCGCCACCCTGCCGATTGCTTTGACCTATCCGTTCTTCCAGAAGTACTTCGTCAAAGGGATGACCATTGGCGGGGTCAAGGGGTAACTTGCTAACTTTTCTACTATTATGAGGAGGATCTATCCAATGAAGAAATGGCGTAACGCAATGCTCGCGTTCATCGCGGCCGGCACCGTGCTCACCTTGAGTGCTTGCGGCGGCAACGCGCAGAGCAGCAGCGGCGGCGACAAAGTAACCGTCAGCATGTACCAGCCCGGCGACAAGCCGAAGAACTACACGGCCATGATCAACAAGGCCAACAAGGAGATTCAGAAGAAGTATCCCAACATCGAACTGGACATGAAGTTCATCGGTTGGGGCGATTACGGCCAGAAGTATTCCGTCATGGTCACGTCCGGTGATTCCTACGACCTCGCCTTCGTCCAGAATTATCAGACCAACGCCCAGAAGGGTGCTTACGCCGATATGACGGACTACTTGAAGAAAGGCGTCGCGAAGAAAGCCTACAAGAGTGTCGACCCGGCTTACTGGAAGGGCGCCACGATCAAGGACAAAATCTACGCCTTCCCGGTCAATGCCAACGTCTACGCAAACAGCAACCTGGTCTTCAACCCGACCTTCGTGAAGAAATACAATCTGGACGTCAGCAAGGTTAAGTCTTACGCCGACGCCACGGCACTGCTCGAGAAAGTAAAGAAAAATGAACCCAGCGTCGCCGGGTTCGCCATCGGCAAGGACTTCAAAGTCTCCGACCGGGCGCTGGAATACCCGCTGAGCAACTCATTGCCCTTCGTCGTGGATGCCAGCGGTAAGGATACCAAGGTGCGCAACATGTATGACTTGCCGGAAACGGTCAAGAACCTGGAAGTACTGCACTCTTGGTACAAGAAAGGTTTACTGCCGAAGGATGCCGCCACATCGACGACTTCATACAACTTGAACGAAGACACCTGGTTCATGCGCCAAGAAACCGTGGGGCCGTTCGACTACGGTAACACCGCACTGAAGAATGCCTCCGGCGGCAAAGCGATGGACATTCAACCCATCAGCGATCCGTACAAGAGCCAATCCCAATCCGGGGTCGCACTGTGGGCCATTTCTAAGTCTTCCAAGCACAAGAAGGAAGCCATGGAAGTCCTGAATGAACTGAATACGAACCCGAAACTGCTGAACAACCTCGTCTGGGGTCTGCAAGGCAAACAGTGGAACTTCGCCGACGGGTCTAAGGATAAGATCAAGACAACCAAAGAATATCAACCGGGCTACTTCCTGGGTGCATGGATGATGGGCAATAACAAGCTGCTCTACACCCAAGACACGGTCACCGATGCCATGGTGGCGAAGCGGGACGAGAACATCAAGAACGCCAAGCAGTCCGCGATGTTGGGTTTCACGCCGGATGTATCAAGCATTCAGACAGAAATCTCGAACATTTCCAACGTCTATACCAAATACCAGCCGCTCCTGGACACGGGGACAGCGGATCCAGTGCCGACCATCAAGAAGATGAACGGCGAGCTGAAAGTGGCCGGGATGGACAAAGTCATGAAGGAATTGCAGTCGCAGTATGACAAGTTCCGGGCGGAATAGTAGATAGTAACTGTCCTGCGCTGAACCCGGGTGACTCCGGGCTCCGCAGATTGGGGGCGGCGACGCGAAGCTAGTGCGAAGCCGGTCCTGCGGAGCTAGCCGTGGGCACGACTTTAAGCCCGCGCAAAGTGCGCGCGGTCTTAAAGCTCGGCCTT
>NZ_KI271592.1:42164-42403 GCF_000469325.1 Schleiferilactobacillus shenzhenensis LY-73
CGGCTGAGCCCCCATTTGCTCCGCCCTCCGTCACCCTACATCCTCGGAGATTGGAAATGTCTTGCTCCTCACGGAACCAGGGCAGTTTCCTCCTCGGACATCACAGTATTCGCCTGGGATGATATAGTTCAGGGTGCACGCCGGCGATTATGTCCTGGTACGAAGAATCTCACAGTCGGGTGGGATGTAGGCGATTTGGGCCCGGAGCCAGGGGGCCTCAGTGGTGAAGTTGGTCTTAG
>NZ_KI271592.1:42533-83979 GCF_000469325.1 Schleiferilactobacillus shenzhenensis LY-73
CGATCATT
The DNA here is from genome assembly GCF_000469325.1 of Schleiferilactobacillus shenzhenensis LY-73. Classification (GTDB taxonomy): domain Bacteria; phylum Bacillota; class Bacilli; order Lactobacillales; family Lactobacillaceae; genus Schleiferilactobacillus; species Schleiferilactobacillus shenzhenensis. Next base: position 42,542 of record NZ_KI271592.1, read on the forward strand.
ATCTGTCTATCTATCCAACCAGAGAAAGGAGCACGCCCCATGCTGGGAAAAATGAGTCAGAAGGTTTTTGTTCAGGTGTACGTGATGCTGCTGTTGAATTTGTACTTTTGGGCCTTCACGCTGATTGGCGGCGTCGTGTTGGGCGTCGGCCCCGCATTGCGGGCGATTACCGAGCTGTACCTGGACAGTCAGAGTGATTACCAGAACGTGAAGTTTAGGAAAGGCTGGGCGTATTTCAAGAAGTACTTCAAAATCGCCAACGGCCAGTTCTACCTCTTCGCCGGCATCGAAGCCGTCTTGATTTTCAACCTGGTCCTCTCCACAGAACTGCACGGCCTCTGGGTTCTGATGATCCAGTTCATCCTGATTTTCGCCATCGCGGCGGGGATCGTGCTCGGCGGTAATACGCTCCTTTTGGTCAGCAAGTTCGCGGTGGATACGAAGAACGCCTTGAAGCTGGCGTTCGGTCAATTCCTGTCGAACTTCCCGAAGTTCCTGGTCACCCTTGCCGGCCTGGCCGGCATCCTGGTGGCGTCGTTCCTCTGGAAGGGCCTGATTATCTTTCTCACCGTCAGTGTTATGATAAAATGGTTTAATCATTGCGGTCAGCCGTGGTATGCGCGGGTAGACAAGATGCTCGCCGCCGCCTGACCGATGACACACAGACGGTAACAGGAGAGGACGACTTATATGCATGGCAGTTTTCACCGGTTGGTCCGGATCTACATCGCCATTCTGGCGGCGATCACGGTCCTCGTCACGGTGGGGGCTGCTTTTTTGCAGCTGCGGGCCGTGAATACCACCTTACAGCAGAAACAGAGCTTAGTCTTGAACCGGGTCAGTGACACGGTCAATCGCTACCAGGAGATGGCCAGCGACATGGCCGGCCAGATTACCGCCACCAGCGGCAACGTGACGAATCTGGAGACATTCTTCCGGGAACCGTTGGCGGACTATGCCAACTTTGCCATCGACCAGAGCCGCCAGACGGGGCAGTATTACTTTGTGCCGACGGAGGCCAACACTGCGCTGCTGCGGAATCCCAGCATTTCTGCCCTGCGGATTCAACTGCAGAATGGTGAGAAAGTCTACGCAGCCACGCAGGCCAACAAGGGCGGTCAGGTGCACCGGGGCAAGTACACGATCAGCGGGTTCACGCTGACCGAGGCGCTGAACAACCCGCAGACGCTGGCCAATGTCGGCATGCTGGCGCTGACGTTCAGCCAGACGCCGCTGAAGCGGGACCTGGACCAGATCAATACCAACGGTCACATTCAAGCCGTGGTGGTCAGCGGGACCGACCGACTGCTGTTTCACTTCAGTGATGGCCAGGTCGGGCGGACGGAAGCCCGGGTGGTGACGAAGCAGGCGGCAGCGGGTCAGTTAGCCAGCTTGCTGAAGAGCGGTCAGTATCAGCTGCACCAGCAGAGCTTGGACTCTGGCCTGACGGTCTACACCCTGATGGACCAAGCGGCTCATCGGCAGCAGGAAGTCCGGCTGGTCTTGCCGATCCTGGCCGTCGGCGGTATTTTGCTGCTGCTGCTCATTTTGGCGTTGCTCTTCACGTTCCGTAATTACCAAGCCCAACTGGCGGACATGGTTACCCGGATGCACAAGATCGGCGGCGGCCGCCTGACGATGCAGCTGAATGATCACGGGCCGAATGAGGATTTGAACATCTTGGCGGACGGCGTCAACGATATGCTGGCAGAAATCAACCAGTACGTGTACGAGATCTATCAGCTGAAGATTTCTCAGCAAGAAGCCAACATGAAGGCGCTGCAGTCACAGATCAACCCGCACTTCATGTACAACACGCTGGAGTATATTCGGATGGCCGCCGTGGCGGCGGGTCAGCGGGAGCTGGCCCAGGTGGTATTCAGCTTCGGCAGCTTGCTGCGGAACAATACCGATCAGCAGGCGACGACCACGGTGGGCCAGGAGGTGACCTTCGTCGAGAAATATATTTTCTTATATCAGATTCGGTATCCGGATCAGTTGGCGTATCAGATTCAAATCGACGACGCCGTGCGGGACGTGGTGATTCCCAAGTTCACGATTCAGCCGCTGGTGGAGAATTACTTCGTCCACGGGGTGAACTTCGCGGAGATGAACAACGCCATCGAGATTCGGGCGCACCGGGTGGGGCGGAACGTGGCCATCGCCATCATCAATAACGGCAAGGACTTGAGCGACGAGGAACTGGCCCGGGTCAACCAGAAAGTGGTCCAGCCCATCGTTACCCAGCCGGAGTCGATTGGCCTGCAGAACGTGTACGCCCGGCTCGTGCAGTTTTTCGGTGAAAGCGTATCATTGACGGTACAGCATAACGCGTACCATGGCATCACGACCATGGTGACGTTCGAACTTCCAGAAAGGCAGGGGGACGCAGATGATTCCAGTCGTGCTAGTGGACGATGAATACATGAATTCCATGGGGATGAAGCAGCTGATCGATTGGTCTGCTCTGGGCTTCACGGTGACCAAGACGTTCACGTTGGCGGAGAAAGCCTTGGCCGACGTGATCGCCCATCCGCCTGGGGTGATCATTACGGATATGAACATGCCCAACGTGCCTGGGCCCGAATTCGTCCGGCGGGTGCGGGCGGCCCAGCCGGATACGGTGATCATCGTCTTGTCCGGTTACGGCGACTTTGACTACGTCCGGGCCAGTTTGCAGAGCGGGGCGCTGGATTACCTGCGCAAGCCGGTGGACCCGGATGAACTGACGGCGGCATTAGCCAAAGCAAAGGCGCAGCTGGCCCAAGTGGCGAAACGGCACGCGGTCACGGCTTTGGCCAAGCAGCAGCAGGTCCAGCAGCTGCTGGTGACGCCTCTGGGCTATACCGATGCGGCCATCCAGCGGGCGCTGCACCTGACCGTGCCGGCCGAACGACGGGTTGTCGCTATTTTAAACCTGCAGCGGCCGGAGCTGACGGATTTTCTTAACCATTCGGGCGCCGTCAATGGGTACTTCTGGCAGCAGAAGGATGCCTTTCTCCTCTTAGAAGGGGATTGGCCGAACGTCCGCCACTGGCTCAGCACCTTGCCGGCGGGCGTTGGGCCGGCTCGCCGGCTGGTGGTGATCAGTCCGCTGGCGCCCACCCTGGCGGACTTGCACGATAGCTACATACAGGTACTGCACGCCGCGCAACGGACATATTTCTACCAGTCGGCGGATGGTTTGATGGTCATTCCAGAGTCGCCGGAAGCGCAGGGCAAGCTGCCGATTCCCACCTTGGACCAGGTGATGGCGGAACTGGCACCTCTCGATTTTGACCAGCTCACGGAACAGACCTTGGCCTTGTACGATGTCCTGACCCAACAGCGGGCGGCGGTGGCTTATGCCAAGCAGCTGGGGCTGGTGGTCTTGATGGCGGTCAACGCCCGCAGCCACCACCGTCTGCCCCATTACGACCATTACGTCAGCCGGATCAATGCGGTGACGACGGTGGCGGCGCTGACCGAGACGCTGCAGCAGGCGATTGCAGATGGCCGCGCGGTGCATGACAATCACTTTTCTGCCAGTGTCCAGCGGGTCGTCGAGCTGATTCAGAAGCAGTACCAAGACCCGCTGCAGTTGACGGAGATTGCGGATGACCTGCACCTGAGCCCGATCTATCTGGGCCAGCTGTTCAAGAAGGAGACTGGCGCAACGTTCTCCCAGTACCTGGTGAATTGGCGGATCGAGCGGGCGAAGGCAATTCTGCACCGCAGTGATACCGACATCGGCCAGATTGCGGAGCTGGTGGGCTACCAGAATAACGGGTATTTCTATAAGGTGTTCAAGAAGCAAGTGGGCGTGTCGCCCCGGGTGTACCGGGCGCAGGAGCGGCAGATGCTGGTGTGACATGAGGGTGTCGGGCGAAGTTTTGCCAGTGGGAGAAATCCCTTTCACTGCTGTATGATATGTCTATAGAAGAAAAGTGCCCGGGGAGGCGTCTATGACCAACATCACGCACGACAACGAACCAGCATACCTGCACCAACTTGCCGCCGCCATCGCGGCTTATTACGGCCTTTCTGCCCAAACAATCACACCCACAAACCGCGGCTTCTACGGTGAGACATGGCGCATGCGGACGGCAGCGGGTGATTATTCCCTGAAGCTCGATTACGACCCGCTTCATCAGATGCATCTTCAGAAGAGCCTGGCCGTGGTCGACCGCCTGAACGAACAGGGCCTGACCTTCGTCCAGCAGGTGGTGAAGACGAAGAATGGCAGCTTGTTTGCCCGAATCAACGGCGCGGTGCTGGCGGTATTCGACTGGATTCCTGGTGAGAACGTGGAGAGTGACGCCACCAAGCCTGCCGAGTACGCGCTGCTCAGCCAGGTCTACGCCGCCACCGTGCCGGGATTTGAGATTCCCACGGACAGGTTTACAGCCCGGAATACCTTGAATGGTCGGCTGGTCCTGGACGGCATGCGGTATTTTGCGGACGAAGCGCCCACGGCGAACCCGACCATCACTGCGTTATGGCAGAAGATGCAGACCTATGCGCCCGAGATCTATCACTATGCAGAGCGGGCGGATGCGTTCGCGGCCGCCTGTACGCAGGACCTCAGTCATTTGTATTTCACCCACGGCGATGCCGGCAGCAACCTGCTCCGCGATCCGGCGGGCCGCTATCATTTGCTGGACTGGGACGAGGTGCAGTACGCCGCGCCCGAGCGAGACGCCTGGGTGATGGCGCCTGACGCTTGGGCTCGGGAAGCTTTCGATGGTGCGCTTCGCCAGCATGGGGTTGATTACGCGCTGCGGCCGGAACGCTTGGCCTACTATACGTACGAGATGTTCTTTTGGTATTTCGGCGAGCTGTATCGGCGCGCGCTGGCGACAGAAGATGCCAGCGGTGCGGCGCTGATCGACCTCTTGACCGGGTGGATCGCCAGCCGGCTGGCTTATGCGGAGACGATTGCGGTGCCGTAGCCGGGGAGAAAAGCAGTGTTGCACCTAGATGGTGACAAGGGGTTCAAAAGTTGCTATACTGAAGGCAAGAAAAGAACGCCGCTTTTCCAGGGCGACGTTCCATGTTACTCAGAGCTGCTCGACAGTGGCCCGTGTTTCGAGGTCAGAAATAACCGTCTAGGTTGCCAAGCTAGAGACGGTTATTTTTTTGCGTTCGTGGCAACGATGATCGTTACCACCAGGTCAATCAGTGCGATGACAAATGAGCCGAACGTGATCATGACCAGCAAAGTATCCGAAGTGGATACCAAGGGGCTTTTCCTTTCAGGTCCACCGTGGTCGAACAGTGATGGAATGGGCACATCACCTCCCGCAACAAACAAAAGTAGCCACCGTCTCTACAAACTCTGCGCCAATAGTATACCATCTTAAGGCAATGATTCCTAGATGGTATTTCTGTGCCTGTAATTCCCACTTATGGTGATATTAATTAATATATACCAATTATAAATATTGGCGTCTCTGATCTCCCTTGAATGCCCCAAAATGTCAGACAAACAATCGTCAAGCCTGGCGGTTAATTGCTGCCAATGCCACCACTGCATCCGCCTTTGCAGCAACTGCCGGCCGCAAATGGTGGGTAACCATGACCAAGGTGATGTCCGGCATCGCCAGCAGGCTTTCTTCCACTGCCAGGCTTGCCGTCTTGTCCAGCGCCGAGGTGGCTTCGTCCAGCAGTAAGACCCGGCGGCCGCTGAGCAGTGCCCGGGAGATAGCAATCCGCTGTTTCTGGCCACCGGAAAGGTCCGTGCCGTTATGGGTGAGGACGGTGGCTAAACCGGCTGGTAATTGGGCCACCAGCGGTGCTAAGCCGACTTGGGCCAGCACAGCCTCCAGTTGTTCTGGCGCAACGGGCTGCCCCAACGTCAGGTTCCAAGCCAAATCCGCGTTGAAGATATACGGCGTCTGGGTCACATAAGCAATCTGCGTATGCAGTGCCCGCACATCCAAGTTGTGATAATTCTGGCCATCCCAGGTAACGGTGCCCTGATAGTCGGTCAGTTGACCGGCCAAAATACCCAGCAGAGTCGACTTCCCTGTTCCGGAATCGCCCGTGAGAATAATTTTCTGACGTGCCGGGATCGTTAAATCAACATGCTGCAACACCGGCGCCTCTCGGTCGTCATTGTAACCATAAGAAACGTCCCGCAGCTGCAGTGATGCTGTCAAACGAACTAACTGCTTGCTCCGGCCGGTTCCCTCTGCTTCCGCGGGCGGCCGCACTTCGCCGCCCGCTAACTTTTTGAGGATCGGTGCAACGGAGCGGAACTCCCGCCAGTTGAACGTGATCCCGCTGAGTTCCGCGAAGATCGTACCGCCGAAGTACTGGGCTCCGGTGATGGCCCCGACAGGCGTCAGCCCCCGGAGAATCAGCCACCCGGTCTGGGCCAGCAGCACCAGCTGGCTGATGAAGGCGAGGCCGTTATTACTGGCGTGCATGGCGCCGCTGGCCCGGCCATAGGCGACGTAGTGGTGGTTCACATCGCGGGAGGCGGCCGTGATTTTCTTTCTCATCACCGCCGTCAAATTGGTCATGAACAGCGTATCGAAGCCGTTGAGCATGTCTTCCAGGACGTTGACCAGGCGCTCGTTGGCTTGGGTGCGGGCCAGGGAGGTGCGGTCGAGCCACGGCTTGAAGACGCGGGGAAAGGCGACCATCACCAGGGTGAGTGCGGCAACCGTGGCCAGCAGACTCCAATGGAAGGCGGCCAAGGTGGCACCGCTGAAGATGATCTCGGCCACCTGCTGGATCATCATCAGCAGGTCGTCAATGCCGTAATCGTTGATCGTGGTAATATCGTTGGTCAGCCACGAGGTGTACGTGGCCGTGGTGGTACGGTGGAAGCCGGCGTAATCCTGGGCGCCCAGACGAGCGGCGACGTCGGTCCGAATGAGTGTGTCGATCTCTTGCGTCAGCTTGGCCTGCTGCACGTCTTGGCAATAGATGAGCAGGGCGTAACCGACCAGCGCCGCCAGGTTAATGCCGACCCAGAAGAAGAAGCGGCCTGCCTGACGCTTGACGATGACGGTCAAGGCGGTGGCGCTGGCAATCCCGCTGAGCGTGGACAGCGCCGCGCTGGCGACGATAATCACCACGAGCAGGCTGAAGCGTCCGCGTCGTTGGCGGAAGTAATGCATTAATGTCATGAAGTAACCTCATTTCTCGATTCCGTGTCGTGAAGAAAGGTGAGAAGTGAGGAGCGGATTGCGCGCATAGGCGCGTGGGTCAGAAACCGAGCCAACGAAAAAAGACAGCACCAATCGCTAAGATTCGGGCTGCCTCAAAAAGAATTGAAAGCAAAGACGAACGTTACCGCCAGCGGCGAACCGCAGCGGACGATTGGGTGGTGGTTCCTGTTCGATTGTTTAACATTAGCCACACGCCCTTTCGTTTGCTCTCACTTGTTGGTTTCAGTGTAGCAATGCGGATCAGAAAACACAAGACTGTGGCGCCCCCAATTTGGTTCTTATATACGTCATGCTTTGGATTCGGTAGTATATACGAACCAGCGCGGGTACCAAAGTTGACATCCATCGCTCAATCGCACACAATGAAATGGCTATCATACCGTAACAGAAGAAAAGAGGAAGTCCCATGTTAGCCTTCACCGATCTTGGCCGTTACTATACCCAAGCCCAACTAGCCCGTGTCCGGGAACAGAAGCATCCCACCATTAGCGCTTGGGCTGGTGAGCGCATATTTGTCAGCTTTGTTGTGGGCCCTGTCGCAAAAGACCAGGTGCCGACTATTTCGATTGACCTGCCTGATAATTGGCAGGTTGAGATTGGGGTCATCCGAGAGACGTCTGCTTACATTGGCCGGGGCATGACCTGGGGTGAGATTCCCACCGGGCCGAATGCACCAGCGGCTGATTATGTGCAGCCCCTCGCGTCACTCACTGCAGCACCGGCGTCGTATTTGCATTGTGTGGCGGCGATTGCAGTCCCAGATGAGGATATTGACCCAGGGCCAGTGACCACGACAATTCGTGCCGGACAGAAGACCTTGCCGCTGACGATCAATATCGCAGTGTTGGATTACCTGTACATTTCTCCCCAGCTCTTCAGTCTGGAACTGTGGCAATACCCCTATGCGGTGGCCCGGTATTACGGTGTCACCCCCTTCAGTCCGGAACACGAGGCACTGGTTCGGGAGAATCTGCACCGCTACGTGCAGTGGGGCGGGGACACGATTGCGACGACCATCGTCGAGGATCCTTGGCACCACCAGACGTATGATGCCTACCCCAGTCTGGTCCAGTGGCAGCAGACTGCCAATGGCGGGTTCACCTTCGATTTCTCCCACTTCGACCAGTATGTGGACTGGAATATTGATGAAGGTATCAACCGGAAGATTAAGTGCTTTTCGCTGCTCCCGTGGGACAACATCATTCGCTATAAGGATGCCCAGGGGAAGTGGCAGGAAGAAAGGCCGGCGGTGGGGTCTCCCCGCTGGCGCGAGATTTGGACGGCGTTTTTAACGGCCTTCATTCCCCATTTGACGGACGCCGGCTGGTTTACGCATACGTACATGGCGCTGGACGAGCGGCCCATCGACGAGATGCGCACGGTGATCGATTTTCTTGCCGGATTCCAGAACAAATACGGCGAATCGCTAAAGCTGTCCGGCGCGGTGAATTACCAGACAGCGGCGGCGGATGTGCTGGCCCACTACGATGACCTGTCCATCAACCAAGCCGAATTGGGCGATCCCCAGAAGTTCCAAGCCTTCGCTGCGGCGCGGCGGGCCCAGGGGCAGGAGACGACGTTCTACAATTGTGTGGGCAACTATCCCAGCATGTTTGCTCTGAGTAATCCCATCGAGACGGCGTACCTGATCTGGTACTTTGCGGCACTGGGGGTCGACGGCTTTCTTCGCTGGGCACTGGATGCCTGGCCGGCGGCGCCCTATACGTCAATCAGCCACTGGTACTGGGAGAGCGGCGACCCGTTCCTCATCTATCCCCACCATCCGGGCGAGACCGGCGCCTACCGTACGCCCCGGGGCATGATGCTCGAGCATGCGATGAGTCAGGTTCGCCAGTGGCGCTTCCTGGCCTCGGATGAAGACACTCGGGACCTGCCTGAAGTGCACACGCTCACGGATTATATCCAAATGCTGGCCGACCTGCCCCTGCCAGCCAAGACGACCAACGATTACGGCGCGACCGTCGCGGTGCATCCCGCCGCCGACCGCAAGGAGATGCAAGCCGTGGTGGCGAAGATTGAGAAGCTGCTGGCCGCGGCGACCCAGGCTGTGACGGCAATGATGTGGTGAAGAAAGGAGCGAACGATGAAGAGAATCAGAAAACTAGGCGTGTATCGGACCATACCAGAAAAGGACGACAACCCGATTGGTGACCGCTATGCGACCCGCTATGGTTTGCTCAAGCGTTACAGCGATCGGAACTGGAATCGATATACGCGTGTTTTCGTACCAGGCCATTTTTCTCGACGTCTGCAATATCCGCCGGTCTTCGAGAATAAAGCCGTGCAGGTTTTCCGTGAGCGTTTCCCCCAAGCTGCTCGGGCAGATGCCCAGGCCTTTCGTAATTATCTCCGGGCTTACGTTGGTACTTGGGACTTTTCTCTTATGTACGATTACATCGGAGCGATGGTCCAGGCCAAGACCTATTTCTCTGAGCCGTTGAATCCGGCGGAAAAACAGTACCTCACCGCTATTGCCAAAGACGAATTGCCGGATGGGGTACAAATCGCAGGCACCTTGGCGGATGCCCGGGAGCGGGTCGAGCAGGAACCCAATTCCGTATGGGCTGCTGGACTTCTTGAGGCAGTGCAACAGAACAATGATCCAGAGATTTCAAGCGACGACTACCTAGCACTGGTAGAAGCGCTGAACGCAGAAAAAACAGACGCGCTTTTGGAATTGATGCAGCTAGACGCATTTTATGCCGTGCCGACGAAACTTATTGTGTCCGCGATGGCGAGCACTCCCGATGACATGATTGCAGAACAGGACGTTAAGCGCCGCGAAATGCGGCATTTCATTCGTGGCTATTTAGTTCCGCGGATGTTCGGCCAACAGTTTACGGTCCAGGAATTAGCGTATTGGCAGGAATTTTTGCGGACCAACGTGCGGGGCTGGTGGACGTAATCTTTTCACTCGATATCAATTTAGCGGTATGTCTGCCGGGCTTGATCAATCCGGGACACCCGCTTTTTTTATAGAAGGCAGAGGCCGATGTCGAACGCTACTCACTTACAACACGGATTGCGTGTTGTACTTGTCAATATGCATTGAAATGGCGGGCATAAAGTCGAAGATTTGTTTACAATGCGCCAAAGAACACACATAATGGCAATTATATGGTGGCAAAACACATCATTTTGTACTGAAATATTGCATGGGCGTTTTCCTATTGGGTTACTCATCCGAGATAAGCCGTTTGTTGAGTGTACCGTACTGTGGAATTACCATATGCAAGCTATCTAGTATACATAAAATGTCTTTAAATGCGCGCAAATGCTTGTTAACAGGACAAATACGTGTATAATCTGAGTTATAGATAACCTTAACGAAGGGGCGGTGACATTCATGGCATACGAAGACCAGCACTTATTCACGCACGTCCCCGTCCGGGTTGACCGGCAGCTTTTCGCTGCTCCGGATAGTGACTACAAAGTATACGGCATGAAGGTCACCGACCCCAATTACGATATTCCCTTAGATTCTTTTGGCGGTATTTCAGTCTCGGGCGAGATGGCGAATTTCGAGGATGGTTCCGTACTGGATATGGATCTGGTGTACGACGAGAATGCCAGCCGCAAGTTCAACCGGCCGAGCTTCACGGTACATGCCATTCATTACGGCCTCCCAAAAGACGCCGAAGGCCAATGGCACTTTCTCGCTCAAATCACCCGCAAGAGCAAGTCGATGTATGAAAAGTTATCGGACGCCCTGCCGCCGACCGCGATGGTGCTGGATATGATTGTCGACGAAGAACTGACACCCGGCCAAGTGAAGGGGATCGGCGCAGTCACCCTGACGAAGCTGCACGATCGGATCAAGAAGTCGAAAGACCTGGGCATTCTAATGGGCGAGTATGGCGAGGACCTGACGCCCATCGCTTATCAGCGGATCTACGACCACTTTCTGGATGCCAAGCGGGCCATCCATGCCATCAATAAGAACCCCTACATCATCATTGCCGTCGGCGGCATCGGGTTTCAGACTGCCGATAAGTTTGCCCTGGCCCGGGGCGTGAAGAAAGACGACCCGGACCGAATCAAGTTTGGCATGCACTTTGCCTTCGAGAGCAAAGTTCTCAATAGCGCGCACACCTTTGCTTCGCTGGACTGGTTTACCAAAACCTGCACGGAGATGCTGGACATTGAACCCGAAGTGCTAGCACCCCAGCTTGATCCTGAGACAGCACTGAAAAATGATTTTATTGTTAACGTTGACCAGCCGACTGGGAAAAAGACCATCACCACCAGTCTGATGTTCCTCAAAGAGGCTGATATCTATCGGATCATCGGCATTGCGGAACATACGCCGTGGCCGATTCTGCCCAAATCTCAGCTGGATCAAGCCATCGCCGACTTTCAACGGATCAACCACGTCGTTTTGAACCATGAACAGATTGCCTTTCTTCACTCTGCGAACGTCAATGGGATTACCATCCTGAACGGGTCAGCGGGCACAGGGAAGACCTGGATCGTGAAGGTGTTCGTGGACATCATGCGGCGCAACAAGGTGGATTTCAGTCTGCTGGCACCCACCGGCCGGGCGGCCAAGGTACTCCAGGCGTATACTCAAGCCCCGGCCAAGACGATTCACTCTCGGCTGCGGCTGCTGCCGGGGTTCGAGACAAAGCCGTACCGGCGGTTCTCCAGTAACCGCGGGACGTTCGGCGACCAGGGCTTCGTGGTGGTGGATGAATCGTCCATGGTCACCGAAGATCTGGCCTGGGAACTGGTGCGGGCCGTGGACTATAACGAACAGCACCTAATCTTTGTCGGCGACGCTTTCCAGCTGCCGGCGATTGGGCCGGGCAACTTTCTCAACGACTTAGCCACCGCCAAGCAGGTGACGACGGTGACGCTGACCCACGTGTACCGGCAGGGGGAGAAATCCGGCATCTTGGACTTGGCGACCCGGGTGCGGGAGCTGGCGCCAATGCCGTTCTACCGGACTCAGGAAACCTACGTCAACGGTGCATTGAAAATGTACAATCGGAATGATGCCCAGGGTATCGCCGACACTCTCGTCCAACGGTACCGTGAGTTGTGGGAAGCCCACGACCGCAACACCGACACGATTATGCTCTGTGTCAACCAGAATCGCGGTGCCCTGGGCCAGCGGACACTGAACCGGCGGATCCAGACCTTCGTGACCCCGCCCCAGCCCGGCGAGGCAGAGTATGTTTCGCCCGTTCTAGACCAGGACACCGGCGACAAGGATGTCATCCGACTCAACGACAAGGTGATGATCCTCAAGAACGACGGCAGCGCCGAGCTGGTCGATCCGGAGACCTGGCAGCGGATTCCCGATACCGATCCGGATGATGACATTGACAGCGATGACAGCACCCCCAGCTACGAGACCACTGCGGTAACCAACGGCGACCTGGGCCGGGTGGCCCACATTGATACCAAGCACCGCTACATGGTTGTCCAGGTCGAGGACGAATACGTCTACTTTGCCTTCGCGGGATTACTGCAGAAGCTGGCCCTGGCGTACGCTGTCACTGTCTATAAGGCACAAGGCGGCCAGGCCGACCACGTCCTCCTGGGCTTTGGGGCCGGCGGCTGGATGGTGGATGCTCAATCCTTCTACACGGCACTCACCCGGGCCAAAGAGACAGTGGACTGTTACGCCGATTTTGGCATGCTCCGGGCGAAGCTCAAGGTCGTGCCGCGGGACAAGCGCCACGATCTGCTGGGCAATTTTCTCTCTGGCCGCTTGAACCCGGACACTTATGCCTTGATGACGGCGGACGAGTTGAGAAAGGCGCTGGATCCCAAGGCGAAGCAGGAGGAGCTGCCGGTGCCGCAGAAAGCTGACGAGGATGAAACTGGAGAAGCGGGGGCCAAGCAATCCGCTGAAGGCGACCGGCATGGGGAACAGCCAAGGCCGTCTGACCAGAATAAAAAGGCCCGTCGGAAAAAAGCTGTCTTAGAGGATCCCGATGCCATTCTGAATCGAGCCAAGGCCAAGTGGGCTGCGGAGAACCGTTTTCCCATCCAGCCCGAGTTGGATGCCGTACTTGAACGCGTGGCCAGAGCGAGAAAGGCATTGCGCGAACGCAAGGCAGCGGTTTCTGACAACGTCAGAAAAACGCCCGAAGTAAAACAAGAAGAAAAACAACAAACCAAGAAAAAGCGTCAGCCGACGCAGCCAGCCCCTGATTCGTCACGTTATACTCCTGCACAACAAAAGATTGTCGATGGGCAGGATCCGCTCTTGGCGGAGTTCCGACGGATGTTTGGCCACGATTATAAATAATTGGTATATAAGTATATGGCGAACACAAAGTGGGAGATAAAGCCTATTTAATCCGCTATAGGCACATGTACTGCTAGATGGTATACTAATTGAGTAGAGCTTGTTGAGACGGTGGCTACTTTAGGTTAGTTGCGGGAGGTGATGCGCACGTTACATCACTGTTCGACCACGGTTTTCCGAGAAAGGGTAAGCCAATTGGTGTCCTTCCAGGATACGTTACTAGTGATGATTGGATTCGGCTCATTCGTCGTTTCACTCATTACTCTCATGGTGACGTTGATCGACAAAATGGACAACAAAAAATAGCCGTCCATAGGTTGGGAGCCTAACGGCTATTTTTTGTCGTAGAACCAGGGCTACCGCCTAGCAACTCTGAGTTAAACGGACGCCGCCTTGGAAAGCGACGTTCTTTTTCTGTCTTTAGTATAGCAACTTTGACTGATCCTGTCACTGTTTGCTTGCTGGTTCCAAGGCTGCTGGCAATTACGTTGTCGCCGGCACCTCCGGCCAGCTCTTACTGGCCTCGAATGCCTCCGCCAGCTTATTCGCCTCATTGATCAGCGATGCTGGATAGTGCATCGTCCCCAGCAGGGCAATGGCGTTATGCGATGTCGCCGGCCCCTGTCGCAACAGGTAATCGAACTCGACGCCGTGGTCCTTGGTGACGGTCTCTTGGAAGTGCCAGTTGTCGCAGGAACTGGCCAGCATCTCAGTCAGCTCGTTGTCGTGGGTGGCGATCATCACCAGGCTGGGATATTGGTTGAGCCACTGCACGACGCTGGCCGAAGCGGCGATTCGTTCGACGGTATTGGTCCCCTTGAGGATCTCGTCCACAAAACCGTAGCAAGGCTGGCCGGTGGCGACTAAATCCAACAGCCGTTTGATGGCCTTGATTTCAGCGACGAAGTAACTGTCGCCGGCGGCCAGGTCGTCGCTCACGGCCATGGCAGTGATAACGTGGCCCGGTCCCAGCGCGAAGGATGCAGCGGTACAGGTATTGATGGTCTGGGCCAGGATGCAGTTGATGGCGACGCTTTTGACATAAGTCGATTTCCCAGAGGCGTTAGAACCGGTGATGATCGTGTTGCGCCGCCAATGCAGGGGGTTCGACACAGCATCGGGGAGGAGCGGATGGACCAGTGCTTCGGCTTCGACGGGCCCCTTTCTGAACGTGGGAATCGTGGTATTGCCGGCCGCGATGCGGTAATTGGCGATGGCGATGGCCACTTCCAGGTCGCCCAGGGCAGTCCACAGGCCGAGGGCGGCAGCGTGCTGCGTCTGGAGCCGCTTGAGAACGAAGTTGTAGGCGATGAACGCCAGCATGAAGAGGCCGTTGATGTAATCCATGATGATGGCCATATCGCTGGCATCGGTGGTGCGGAAGGCGAAGCCGAACTGGGAGATGGCCCGCAGCGGCTTCAGATTCTTCTTGATCAGCGCCTGACTGGGGCCGGGCACCTTCGCCAACTTCTGCGCGGCGACGATGGTCCGCACCAAGTAGCTCATCGCCGTCAGCTCGCCTTCCAGCTTGGCCTTGCGGGTTTGGTAGTAGATAATGTTGAACACGGCGCTGACCATGAGCACCAGCCCGCCCCAAGTGAATAAGCTGTTTTGCTGAAGAAAGAAGCCAATCAGCAGGACAATCAGCGAGACGACCGGCAATGTCCCCAGGATGACGTACTTGGCCATTCCGGACAGGCTGCTTTCCGTCGTATGCAGCAGATAGTTTTGACTTTGGTTGTGGTCGGTCCGGCCTAGCTTGGCGAAGTCTTTTTGCACCGCCAGCCGGTCGTCGGGATGGTCAGAAAAGTACGTGATCAGCGGTTCCCGTGCGGCCGCCTCACCGAAGTTATAACTGCGCAGGACTTGGTACAGCCGTTCGGCACCGACGCTGGATTGAGTGGCATTGATCTGCTCGAAGACCGGGAACATATCCAGGTCGCTCCACGTCAGGTCATCCACTTGGCTGTCGAACTTCTGCAATTTCTTCTGGGCCGCGAAGGCTTCCTTCAAGCTGGCCTCGGCGTTGCCTTGATAACTTTCTGGGAACTGGCCCCATTCCCGCTTCAGCCGAGCGGTCAGCCGCTGGTCCGCGACATACAGCCAGCCGACCATGAGGAGGACGACGGCGGCAATGACGGTGATCAGGGTCAAGAACGGTGTAGACATGGTGCGTCACCTGCTTTCTTGGGTTAAGTATAGCGGATGTGGGGGAAGAAAGGCACTGGAACGACGGATATTGTGGCATATGTCTTGAAGATGACACGAGACTGGATTGTTGTTAGACTGAAGACAGAAAAAGAGCACCGCTTTCCCAAGGCGATGCCCTCTGAAACACAGAGCTGCTTGACGGCGGCCCTTAAATCGACGACAACAATAACCGTCTAGGCCTGCAAGCGAGAGACGGTTATTTTTCTGCTGTTCAGGGCAACAACGATTGTTACCACAAGGGCAATGAGTGCGACGACAAATAAGCCGAACGCAATCATGACCAGCAACGTGTCCGCGGGGGACACCATCAATGACTATCCTTTCCATAGATCGTGGTCGAACAGTGATGTCATGAAGCGCATCACCTCCCGCAACTATTCAAAGCAGCCACCGTCTCTACAAACTCTGCTTCACATAGTATGCCATCTGGACGTGGATGTGCCCAGATGGTATTTTTGTACCGGAAAATCCTACTGCATACTAAATGTAGGTATATACCAATAAAAAAGCACGCCCGGCTGGACGTGCTCAACCAATTTCTCACTTAAGCTTGGGCATGCGCTTCTTCACGTGCCGCTGCGCGAATCTTCAACGTCACGATAATCGCCGCGGAAACGGCGACGCCGATAATGATGGCCAAGAAGAAGAGGAGCAGATTGTTCGTTGCCCCGAGGACGCCGACGATAGGACCGCCATGGGGTACGGCATCGGTAATCTTGAAGAACATACCGATGGCGGCGGCAACTGCCGAGCCGGTGATGATACCGGGGAAGACGTGCTTCGGATTAGCCGTCGCCAGGGGGATGGCCCCTTCAGTGATGCCGATGAGGCCCATGAGGATGGCGGGTACGCCGGCCGCAGTCTCTTCAGAGGAGTTGAGATCGCTGCGGATCAGCGTGGCGATACCGGCAGACAGGGGCGGTACCGCGATGGCGCAGGCCACCGCGCCCATGATCTCCGGGTTGCCGGCAGTAATGGAAGCCACACCGAACAGGAAGGCGACCTTGTTGATGGGACCGCCCATGTCGATGGAAACCATGGCACCCAGCAACAAGCCTAGGATAATACTGGTTTGGGGGTTCTTCGACAACACGTTCAGCATGTTGGTCAACGCAGTCATCAGCCAAGAAATCGGACCGCCCAGGAAGAAGACGAACGCCCCGCTGATAATCGCGGTGCCCAACAGTGGAATAACAAAAATCGGCATAATGGCGCGCAGACTCTTCGGAACGGGCCAGGAGTTGAACCACTTGACTAGGTAACCGGCGGCGAACCCGACGATAATCGCGCCAATGAAGCCAGTGCCGGCCTTCGTCCCCAGAATGTCCGGGGAGTTGGCGACCATGGCACTGAGCATCGCCGGTGCCAGGGCAGCCCGACCGGCAATCGCCGTGGCGATGTAACCGGCTAAGATGGGAATCATCAGGGTGAAGCCCAGCGTCCCGACTTGGTTCATGGTGGCCCAAATCGTGTGCGGCGCCACGACCATACCGGCCTTGGTGGCGTGACCGCCCAGAGTGATAGAAAGGGCGATGAACAGGCCGCCGACCACGACGAACGGGATCATGTGAGAAACGCCGTTCATCAATTGTTTGATCAGCGGGCTCTGCTCGTGGGCGTCGCCTTCGACCTTTTCGTCCGCGGCGTCTTCTTTACCGCCGTAGATGTCGGCTTTCTTCGCCTTGTCAATCAGTGCGGCAGAATCCTTGATGGCGGCCGCAGTGGTCGAGAAAAGGACCTTCTTATCAGTGAAGCGGTCCATTCCGTCGATCTCGACGTCGGCCGCGATGATCACGAAGTCGGCGTTTTTCACGTCGTCTGGGGTGAGGTGGTCCTCAACGCCGGAGGCGCCTTGGGTCTCAATCTTTACGGTATAGCCAAGGGATTGGCCGACTTTCTGCAATTTCTCGGCGGCCATATAAGTATGGGCGACGCCGACGGGGCATTTGGTGACCCCAACAAAACTGGGCATGGGTAAACTTCCTTTCTAACTTACAGGACTTCGTTCAAGACATCGGCGAGGGCTTGCGCATCGTGCTGATTCTTGTGCAGGGCGGCGATGAAGTCGTCGTCCATCAGCTTGCGGGCAAGCTTCGAGAGGACCTTGAGGTGGAGCTGGTCCGGGTCGTCGGCGGGCATCACTAGGGCGATGGCGATGGTGACGGGGGCGGCGTCCAGGGACTGCCAGGTGACTGGCTGGGTGAAGGTGACCACGCCGACAAACGGATCGGTGAGGCCGTCAATCTTGGCGTGGGGAATCGCAACGCCGTTGCCGAAGCCGGTGGAGCTCTCGGCTTCCCGCTGTTCGAAACCGGCTAAGAGGTTCTTCTCGTTCAGGTGGTGGTCCTTGGCCAGCAGGCCGGCCATCACGCCCAGCGCACCATTCTTATCGGTGGGCGCGGTGACGTCGGTATAGATATTGGTAGTAACCAGTGTTTTCATTATTCGTGCGACCTTTCAATATAGTCTGTTAATTTTTGCCGGGCAGCGACGGCGTCTGGTACCTGGCTGAGGGTGCGGCAGAACGTTTCGTCGTCGATGATTTGGTTGATCACGGCGTAGATGTGGCGCAGATCTTGTTCAGCCGCTTGGTTCACGGCCATGAAGAAAACCAAGTGGACGGTGGCGCCGCCCGCCCACGCGATGCCGTGGGGCGCGATCCATAAGCAGATGGCGGACCGCTGGATCAGTTCCGGCGAGACGTGGGGGATGGCGACATCTTTCAATGCGGTGGACGCCAAGTTTTCCCGGGCGACGGCGGCTTGGGTGACCACCTTGGGCGAAGCCGTGACGCCGTGTTCACCCAACCGCGTCGCAATGGCCGGAATCACGTCGGTATAAGCTGTCGCCTCATTGGTGACGACGACCATATCGGACGGGAGCAATTGCAGGAAGGAATCCGTCCGGGCCGTTTGCGTCAGCTGCTGGATGGCGGCGGTGACGTGCTGGGCGTCAGCTGGCGACAGCAGCGGGTTCACAGTAACGACTGGCGCCGCGACCCCCTCAATGGGAATCGTGCTGATCACCAGCTGGGCGTGGACACCGTTTTTCAACAGTTCCGCCAAGCCGATGGTGCGCGTGATGTGCAGACTGTCGGCGAACCTTTCTTCCAACCGCTGAGCCAAGAGGCGAGAGGTGCCGATCCCGGAACTGCAGACCACCACCGTCTCGATGCGCCGGCGGCGGGGCTGGCGTTCGAAAAACGAGGCAAAATGCAGGGCCAGGTAGCAGACTTCATCGTCATTGAACGTGACGCGGTACGCGGTGCGGAGCTGCTTCGTTAACGCCAGGGCGGTGTCGAAGGCCACGGGCAGGTTGCGCTTGATCTCCGCCACGTAAGGATTCGTGATACTGAGTCCGGCTTGGAGCCGGTAAAGGGCCGACGCCAGATGTAATGTCAACCCCTGAAGCAGTTCAGAATCGGGCTGCAAATCCCGCAGCCAGGCGGTGAGCTGCTCACTCAGCACTGCCGTGTCGGCGTCAGCCGATACGGTCAGTGGATGCTGGTTTTGGTCCAGCATGTTGGTCAGGTGGAGGTTGATGTAATCCTGCTCGCTGGGCGGCAGCTGGAGGTGCAGGTGCTTGGCGAGGAGGGCCAGCAGCACCCGTGTTTCCGGCCGTAATTCTGCCGGGTCGCGAGCAGGCGGTACGGGGGTGCCCTCCGCCCGTTTATAGGCGATAACCAGGTGGATCGCCAAAGACTGGAACTCGTAATCGTTGAAGGTGACGTGGGTCTGCTCGGTGAATTCCGCAAAGGCCGCCATTACCCCGTCCACCAGTGCCGGTAAAAAGAAGGTCTGCAACTGCCGGGGCAGCTGCACGTTCTGCATCAGCTGGCCGTCTTTGGTCTGCTTCACGTAGAGGTTATCGCCCCAGTATTGGCGAAGCAGCTGGGCAATCAGGTGGCGGCGCTGTTCCTCCGTGGCGGTCACGGCCACACCGGTATGACTGCTGCGGATCGTGACGCCTTGCTGTTGCAGACGCTGCTTAACGGCTTTGAAGTCGCCTTCAACGGTGCTGCGGCTGACGAAGAGGTCGTCCGCCAGCTGCTGCAGCGTTACAGGCCGGTCCGTCAGCAGCAGTTTCACTTCCAGGTAGTGTTCCCGCTCATCTTGAGAGGTGAGACCGCCCTTGGCCTGAACCAGCAAGCCGAGTTTCTGCTTGCCGCTGCGGCTGCCGGTCAGGCGAATGCCCACGCTGGGCTTCCGTTCGACGGTGACCCCGTAAGGCGTGACGTCCGCGGCCAGCAAGTCCAGGTAATTGGCTACGGTGCGTTCAGAAAGGTGAGTGGCCGCAGCAATGTCCGCATAATGGGTCCAGCGGTGATGCAATAAATAACGCAGGATCTCAATTTCTCGGGCTTTCACAGTCGGTCATCCATCTCACTTTCATTTTCTATACTACAAGCGGTTTCACCCTGGGCAAACGTTTTCTTTTGCAAGAACGTTGTGGCAATAATCGGTCCCATCTTCTTTCGAATGAAAGCAAGAGCAAAGGGCGCCCTTACTTTCAGAACATAAAAAAACTCCGGGCGGAAAACTCCCCCCGGAGCGGATAGTTAACATTCCATTGTATGAGTGACCGCAGGCTTTCTCAATGGGACTTAAGTCGTGGTCTAGACCGTTATGCGGTGTGGCTGACCAAGTGCTGCTGGTGGCCCAACCGAACGCTAACGGCCCACAAAACGGCGGTCATGATCAGGGAGAAGATTCCGAAGACCAGCATCACGTTGGCGTTGCCGCTAACGAAGAGTTCGACGAAGCGCATGATGTACGGCGCACAGAAACCGCCCAGGTTGCAGCCGATAAGGATCAGCGACGTGGCCAGCGTGCCCGACTGTTCATCGACGACTTCGGTGCCCCGGTTGAAGGCGTAGGAACCCAGCAGAGTCGGGCCGACACCGACCACAAGGATCGTGCCCAGGCCGGTGAGCCACAGATTATTCGAGAATCCTGTCAGCAGAGTCCCCAGCGCCATGCTCAGCGCCCCCAGCGGGAAGACATACTGCTTAATGGCCTTGTGCAGATTGCCGAAGAGCAGTCCGGCAAGCATCCCGACAATCGTCGTGATACTCAGGATGGTGCTCACTTCCGTGGCGTTGCCGTACCCGGCGTCCACTACCAGCGTGGGAATCCGCACATTGAACGCCGCCTGCACGGCGATGAAGGCGAACATCGTCAGCGCCAGACCGATGACATTCAGGTTCACATGCTGATGCACCTTCGCCGTCGTCTTGTCCGCCGGCTTGGTCGCGGCCACATTCGGTACGAACAGCCAGAACACGATCAGAATCGGGAAGGCGACCAAGTAGATCAGGTAAGAAAGGTGCCAGTTCACCGCCAGCAACAAGCCGGCGATGAACGTCATGACGGCATTCCCAATGGATTGGAAGGCACTCTGGAACCCAATCGCTTGGGTCTTCACCTCGCCGCTGAAGAAGACGGACAGCAGGCTGACAGCCAGGGAGTTAAAGATCCCGAAGCCGGCCCCCAGCAATAGCCGGGACACCAGGATCAGCCCGTAGTTGGTGGTAAAGGCCGGCACGGTCCCCGCACAGCCCACCAGCAGCAAGCCGATGGCGACGGTCAGTTTCGCCCCAATTTTCTTCGCAATCCAGCTGCTCAGCAGGATCATGATCATCACAGAGAACGTCGGCACGGTGGCCAAGGTCTCCAAAGACGCCAAGGATTGCTGGGGCATCGCCCGGTGCATGGCGGGCAGCGTCGCCGAAATGGCGTAGGCACTCGTCAGGACCAGTGAAATGGACAGTAACGAGTACTTCAGCAAAGGCGTCGATTCACGCTTTTTTGCATCCATCATAGTTTCAGTCCTTTCAGTTGTTTCACGTGAAACTTGTTAATCGATCTTCTTATAAGCCGGCAAGGTGCTCAGGTCCGCCGGGACAGTCTGCTCACCGCTGCCCGTGACGACATCGGCGGCATCATTGATCGACTGCCACTGGCCAGCCGGGAAGTAGACGGTCTTGGTGGTCGCGCCCTTCTCCAGGACCGGGGCCACCAGCAGCTTATCGCCCAGCATGAATTGGGTTTTCACAAACTGCAGCGGCGTCTCCGGGTAGTCGTAGACCATTGGCCGGGTGATTGGTTCGCCGGTCTTGGCGGCGTTCTGGGCCAGCGCCAGAATATAATCCGCGTACTGCGTGTGCAGCTTGGCCGCCGCGATGCAGAGGTCCAAGTGCTTCTTGTCCAGGACCCGCCACGGCGCCACGGAGAACTGCATCATTGCCATCAGCGCGGCGCATTGGGCACTGCGGACGATCAGCTCCTGGTCCAGGTCACCTTTCTTCCCGAGGAAGCTCAGGTACTCGCCGCCGCCGATCATGTCGGGACAGTTGTAGTAGTAGCCAAGCAGGCCCTGGGTGAGGGTGTCAGGAATCAGCTCAGACAGGCCGCCGGTGCCCCATTCGAAGGACTTGTCCTGAAGCCGGTTGACCAGCGGCGCGCCCTGGTTCTTGAAGTTCACCCGGTACTCGTTGTACGGGAAGTTCAAACCGAATTGGCCCCAGAGCTGGCTGCCCTCAGTCTTGGTCAGGTGCATCCGGGTAACGTCGTTGTCGTCGTAGAACTGCGGGTCGCCGGCATCGAACTTGAAGCCGTCCACGCCGGTATCGTGCTCGACCTTGTGCAGGGCGTCGCTGAGCCACTTTCTCGTATCTGGGTTAGAAAGGTCCAGCAGGGCGCCGTAACCGTTCCACCATTGACGGATGACCGGCGCACCGCTGCTGTTCTCCGTCAGCATGTGGTGGTCGCGCAGGTAGTGGAACTCGGGTGTATCGGGTGTGATGAACGGGCAGACCCAAACCATGACCTTGAAGCCCAGATTGTGCAGTTCCTTGACCATCGCTGGGGCGTCCGGGAACTTGCGCACGGAGAAAGCCCAGCGGCCGTAATACTCGGCCCACAAGTCGTCGATCATGATGATGCCGGCGGGGAAGCCGTGGTCCACGATGCCGTGGGCGTACTTCAGCACGTCCGCCTGGTTCTGCTTGTAAAGCAGCTCGATCCAGTCGTTCCACTGGGCCATCCGGAAGAACTCAGCCGGCGGCATCTTACCCAGCGCGAAGACGTGCTTGGCCAGCGTCTGCTGGGCATCCTTCAAGTTCTTGCCGGAATCGTCCACGAACAGGGGTGACCGGGTGATGATCTCCATATTATCGCCCACGACCCGCAGACTGAACGGCTCATTGCTCCAGATGGCCCGGCCATGGGTAGAAAGGAAGCTCGGCGCCACCTGGTTGGGACTGTTCAAATTAATCATATCCAGGCGGTAGTCTGCGCCCCGGGTGAACGGATAGACCGGCCCATCCATGACGCAGCCGCCGTACCAATATTCACCTTCTTGGATGGGAAGTGTCACCGTGTCGGTTAACGTACTACGCAATTCTTTCAACTTACTCATACCAAATGCCCCCAGTGCATGATGTCTTTCAAGTCTTATCAAACCTTCTACTCTTATCATAACAGCGCTTTCGGCATTTACGCCGGCGAAGGTGTTCGGAAAACTTGTCATTTTGTTGGGTATAGAATGGAAGCGAGGAGGTAGAGCAAAGTGGAGAAAGAAACCTTGGTCCGCATGGCCGGTGAGCGCGATCCGGCGTTGACGGTGGCGTTCTGCGGCCAGTCTCAGTGTTTCCCAGATCATGCGTATGGCCCCGGTGCGCGGCCATACTTTTTGCTGCATTTTATTCACACGGGTCAGGGCCGCCTGATCGTCGGCGGTCGGACCTATCGGCTGCATGCCGGTCAAGCCTTTCTAATCCGCCCCAACGAACTGGTCTACTATCAGGCGGATCATCACCAGCCGTGGACTTACGGCTGGATCGCCTTGGCCGGTTCTTTTGCACTCCAAGCCGTGGCGGCGCTGGGCTTCGACTATCCTTTTTTAACGCTCCCCGATGAGGTGGCCAGAAGTATCTGGCAGACCCTGACGGCGATGATGCGGGACTATCAGCCCACGTGGGCCGGCAACCTGCGCGTCACCAGCAGGGCCTGTGCCATCTTGGCCGAGCTGGCTGGCCTCCACGAACCGGTGGCACTCACTGCGCCCAAGCGCAATTACATCACCGGCCACGCTTCTGCCGCCTGGAACCATGTCAATGCGGTTATCCAGCTGATCCAGAAGAACTACCGCGACGATTTGACGGTCACCGCCCTGGCCGCCCGTCTGAATCTCGACCGGGCTTATCTATCCACCGTCTTCAAGCGGTATACTGGTCTCTCGGTCAAGGCTTATCTCAATACGTTTCGCATTTCGCGCAGTGAGGAGATCCTCTTCACTACCGACTGGCCGGTGGCCGAAGTGGCCCAGGCCAGCGGGTTTCGCAGCGCCAGTTATTTCTCGAAGGCGTTCAAGCGGGCGACGGGGGTGAGTCCGCGGGCATATCGGGCAGCGCGGTTGGGGCGGCCGGAGGCGCATGTGACGGGGTGAGAGGGTGGAAGAAAGGCGGACAAACCGTTACAGGTATTCGCGGGGTGCTGCCGCAGTCTGAATTATTAAAAAGTCTCCCAAATCACAGGAATCCGTGAACTGAAAGAATAATTTCCGTCAAAAAATGATACAATGGCGGAAAGACTTGTGGTTTGAAGTCAAGGAGGGGATTCCATGCTGATTGATTTTTCTGCGCGCAACTTTGCGTCATTCGAACGTGAGGTAACACTGTCCGCTGAGACGGGGGCCCGACTGAGCCGCCTGAAAGAAACCAATACCATCCGAGAAAACACGACCAATCTTCTGAAGAGTCTCGTCGTGATTGGACCCAACGGTTCCGGTAAGTCCAATTTATTGGAAGGGCTCCGTTACATGCGTTCCATGGTCTTGAACGATACCACCAAAGCAACCGACAAGCTTCCCTATCGGCCTTTTTTGTTGCAAACGGAATCGCCCAACCAACCAACGTTGTTTTCCGTGCGGTTCAACCACAGCGGCAAGGAATTCAAATACGAGTTTGAATATACCCGTGATCAAATCGTTCGAGAACAATTGACGACATTTAGTAAGGCGAGCCACAAGGTCTATTTTCAACGTCAAGGTCAGCAGTTCCCTGTTCTACCGGAGCAGCTCAAGTCTGTTGCCAACGCTACTAAGAGCAATTCGCTTCTTCTTTTTGGGGCCCAGAAAAGCAATGATGCTGCCGCCATTTCAGTGATGCAGTGGTTCCAAGAGGATCTGCTTTTTGTCAACGATGTGCAAATTCCCGATAAATTGGCAGAGTTGGTCAATGATGACAGAATCAAAAATGAACTGTTGCGGTTTTTACAATTTGCAGACTTCAACATTATTGACGTCAAGGTTCGTGATGTGCCAGTGACAGTGCCTGAACAATTTGTTGAGGTCTTGCGGGCGCTTAAGTTCGAAGGTGATATTCCCCAAGCACGCCAAGAATTGTACGCTGTGCACAAGAAGTACAATGCAGACGGTGATGTCGTGGGGCAGCAGGAAATTCCACTGGCAAGCGAATCGAAAGGGACTGGGAAAATATTTCTGATCGCGTTATCCATTATTTATGCTCAACTGACTGGCAATGGTAAGACGCTGCTTTTTGATGAATTTGACGATTCACTGCATTTCGAGCTTTCTCGTGCCCTCCTCGATGTGTTTAACTCAAAGCAGAATCAAAATCAGTTCATTCTCACGACCCACGAACTGCAACTGCTGAATTCCAACTTGCGGACAGACCAAATCTATCTCGTAGAGAAGAATTTCAAAGGACGAAGCGAATTGAAATCCATTTTTGATTTTCAAGACAGTCGGTCAAGCGCACGTAACGATGTCCAGTTCATGAAGCGATACATTGAAGGACGCTTCGGTGCGGTGCCGCAAATTCGGCTGTCTGGTATGCTGGAGGCATTAAATCAATCCCAGCCCGCACAGGATTTGGAGAAGTAACGATGGCCAGAAAGAAGAGAAATCTCCCAATCAAGCCCATTATTGCCATATACTGCGAGGGCGAGTCGGAAACACGCTATTTTGAGATGCTCAAGGCAAAGTACGGCAGTGTTAATGTCCATCCTCAGAAAATACAGGTCGACACGTTGCGTAAGCAGGGACTCCCGCTGCTCAAAAAAGCTATTGCGAAGATGAATCGGCTATCCGGAGAAAAGCGTATTGAAAGGGCGTATGTGGTTTTTGACCGCGACCAAATTTCAGATTCCGAAATGCGCGAGTGTATTGCCTTGGCGAAGGCAAACGACATGCGAATCATTTTTTCCAGCATTAATATCGAAGTGTGGATTCTACTCCATTTCCAGCCCGTGACGCGCGCTTATACGCCAACCGAACTGTATCGCATTCTTTCTCGGGAGGAATATTTCAATACCGAATATCAACAATTCAAAGGTCAGCGATACGATGACTATCTTTATGACCGAGTAAAGATCGCTGTTGAGAATGCCCACAGGCTCCATGTTGGAGAAAATACCCCGTGGTTTCAGAATAATCCGTACACTAACATTGACCAGTACATTGGGGAAATATTCGGCACAGATGAATTCTAGCCCTGCTGGGAGGAAGAAGCCGGACTACCACAGGGTTTATGACGTCTGTGGTGGTCCGGCTCTGTTCGTGTGGGGCAATCTGTGGTTGGCCGCTGTCTGATGACAAATAAAGCTGGATGTAAGAGTCAAAAATGAACTGCGACCAGAGTGTCATCATTGCGTCAACAACGGCTACTTCCAGTACCGGTCCATTTCTTATTGATTCTGAATTAGCGGTTGAGCGACCGCGCATCCGCTGAATCGCTCGCCGCGAATGGCCATGCTCATTGCGTAAATATTCTCGAATGGCGACTGAATGTCCCAGGCGGCATCGCCGACATGTTGAATGTCCACCCCGTTGGTCTTGTTACGGATAGCAACATCTTCGATGTACCGGGCGCCGGAGCCTTCTTGACTGGTGCCGATGGTGCTCATCACCAGCGCGTCCTGAGCGTGAGCCAGCTTCAGGACGGCCTGGACTTCGTCGTCGGTCAGACCAGGAACCGTACCCACTGCCGGCACCAGGATAACATCAGCGCCTGCCTCCAGGAAGGAACGGACGGCAGCCAAACTGACAACGGGTTCATTTACACGCGCCGTGCATCTTATCGGCGATGATTAAGCCGGAGAAAACTTCTTTGGCGACCTGCACATTCGCGGCGATTTGGGCATTGGTCACCCCGGTGCCAGGATTGCCGGTGAGGCAGATGAAGTTGAAGCCCAACCGTTCAGCTTCGACCATCGTTTCCGTGCTGGCTTGGCGGCCAGCCGAAATTTCTAACCGGTTCCCTGCCATATCAGCATTCGGATCCACTGGCTCCAAGTTCACCCCAATGGGGCGGCCCACCAGGTGCTGCAGCCGCTTGA
Organism: Schleiferilactobacillus shenzhenensis LY-73; assembly: GCF_000469325.1. Taxonomy (GTDB): domain Bacteria; phylum Bacillota; class Bacilli; order Lactobacillales; family Lactobacillaceae; genus Schleiferilactobacillus; species Schleiferilactobacillus shenzhenensis. The sequence continues at coordinate 69,553 of NZ_KI271592.1, forward strand.
TACTCTGGCCGTCGTGATGAACGACGGCCCTTTTGTTCGGATAGAGACCGAAGATGGTAGGGTTCAAGACGTCCAATCCATTCAGGAGGATGAGGTCGGCCCCGAAGGCTGCGGCGATCTCTGATTCGGTAAGCCGTCCCCGACCTCGTGGCCGACGACGTTCTCGCTGAGAACGACCCGACCTTGATGCTTTGCTTCAGTTCGGTGCCGTTCACTTTGAGGACTTCGCGGTGTTGGCGCTGATTAATCTGGTTGTCGTGGGTGGATTTCTTTTCTTTAGTTGCCGCAGTCAATGCGTCATCCCGCAAAACAAGTTGCGTGAAGGTGACGACAAATCAAAAGGAAGCCTGACTGCTCGCTCATTGATAGTCACAATGCCATTATATAGTATCGCAGTAGTTGAAATTGCTGGATTGGGGTTCACATTTCTGAAAAAAAGCGCCTCGGGAAAATTCCCGAGGCGCTTTGAATCAGCAATCGATAAGGTAGTGATGCTACTTAACGGATCCCAGCATACCCTGAACAAATTGCCGTTGTAAGAAGAAGAACAGAATCGCGGTCGGTAAGGTGGAAATCACGATGCCGCACATCATCATGCCGTAGTCTGGTGTGTACGATGCACCCATGGCGGAAAGTACCAGTGGAATTGTCCGCTTGTCGTCGGACTGTAATACGACCAATGGCCACAGATAATTATTCCAGGAGTTCATGAACGTGATGATGGCTGCAGCGGCGTACGTGTTTTTTGATGACGGCATGTAGATGTGGGTGAAGATATTGAACTCACTCATGCCGTCCATGCGTGCTGCCTCAACTAACGAGATTGGGAATGCCTTTGCATTCTGACGGAAGAAGAAAATCAGAAAGGCAGTGGCAACCGACGGTAAAATGACAGACGCAAATGTGTTGATTCCGAAGATTTCGAACGGTGTGTTGCTTAACGCGCTAAACATCCGGTACAACGGAATCATCAAAGCGGCGAACGGGACCATCATCGAGAGCAACAGCGTATTGAACACTCTGTTCGATAGCTTGGTATGGTAGATGACGAAGCCGTAACCTGCTAACGATGAGATAAATAGAGCGAGGATTGTCTGGATGACGGCAATCCAAGCAGAATTGCCCAATGCACGAACGAATCCTAAATTATTGGAGAACAGATTTTGAAAGTTCTTGAACAGTTCTCCACCAAAGGCTAAGCTCCCAGCAACAATGTTTTGCGAAGTGGAAGTCATCCCAACAATCATAAAGTAAAATGGGAAAACTGAAATGATGGCGATAATGGTTAGGAATACGTACTCGCCAATCAATCCCCAATGACTTTTCTTACGCATCATTTGTCTTCACCCCCAGCCTTCAGTTGAATCAGTGATAGAACCACGATGGCAATGACAACAACGAAGGAAATGGCTGTTGCATATCCAAAGTTCGGTGTGTACTTGTAACTGAGATTGTAGATGTATTGAGACAGCGTTGTCGTGGCATTCCCTGGGCCGCCTTTGGTGATGTTGTTTACTTCATCGAACAGTTGCAATGTCCCAATTGTTGAGGTGATTGCCGTGAACAGAATGATGGGCTTCAGCATCGGGATCGTAATCCGGGTGAATTGCTTCCACCGGGAAGCACCGTCGATTTCGGCAGCCTCGTAGATTTCGGTATCAATGTTTTGTAGTCCAGACAGGAAGAAAATCATGTTGTACCCTGTCCAACGCCACGTGATTGAAATGATGATCAGTACTTTAGCCCAGAACGGATCAGTCAGCCATTGGATGGGTGCGCCAATGAGGTGGACATCCATCAAGAGCTTGTTAGCAATACCCGTCGGAGCAAAGATTGTTTTCATAATCAAGGAATAAGAAACCAGCGAGGTGATACACGGCAGAAAAATCGCGGTGCGGTACAACCCGCGGAATTTCAATCGGTTATCGTTCAACATAACTGAGATAATCATCGCCAGGAACAACATGATAGGGACCTGTACAATAAGGTACAGGAAAGTGTTACTTGCGGCCGTGAGGAAGGTCTTATCGCTGAACATCGCTTGGTAGTTCTGCAAGCCGACCCAGTGCATGTTGACTGGCGGACCAGCCATGAATGAAGTGAACAGCGCATAAATCATGGGGATGAAGACCATCACGGAGATTAGGATCACGCTTGGACTGAAAAATCCCCATCCCATTCGATTTTTGCGTCGTGCTAAGTTGTCTTTCACAGTTGCATCCCTCTTTCCGAAATGGTAGGAAAAATGAACAATGCAACTCGTATCGATGAAAGACGAGTTGCATTGTACGATACATGTGCTGCTTTACTGGTTCTTAACAGCTGCTTCTGCCTGTGTTTGGGCATCCTTCAAAGTGGAGTCCACATTGGCACCCTTCACGATGGCTGAAACAGGATCTTTCAATACGTCCTCGATTTGATATGTGCCGCTGCCATAGTTAACCTCTGGGACCTTCTTAGCCCAGGTCAACAGGTCATTGAAGACCTTCTGGTTAGAGTAGAAAGGATACTCTGCTTGGTAGTTGGGCTGCTTTAAGGCACTCTTCAGTGAAGCGACCGCACCGATATCTTTGGCAATGGTATTCATCAGCTTGGGATCACTAGCAAAGGTCTTTTTCAAAAAGTCCTTCGCACCGGCAACATTACCGGATCCTTTCAAAACATACCAACCTGCACCACCGATACTCGACGCATTGACAGAATCATCACCGCTTAGACGAGGAATCGGTGCAATTCGCCACTTGCCGCTTTGATCTTTGGCGCCTTGGATAGTACTTGAATACCAGGAACCAGTCGGGGCAGTGGCCACTTTACCTTTTTGTACTGCAGCGACGCCAGCATCCCAGCCGGAGACTTTTTCAACTGTCCCATCAGTCATCAATTCCTTGTAGACTTTGAGACCGTCTTTCAGTACTTGGTTATTTGCTAAATTGACAGTCTTACCGTTGGACTTGTAGTACCAAGAGCCAGCGGATTGCATCATGATGCGCAACAAGCCCAAATCACTGGGATCTTGGGTCATCATATAAGTGCCTGTCTTGGATTTTACATCTTTGGCGATTTGAACGAACTTGTCCCATGTGATGTTCTGCATGTCGGCATCGGAGTAGCCGGCTTTCTTCAGAATGTCCGTCCGGTAGAAGAGACCAGCGACACCACTGTCGAATGGCACACCATAACGTTTGCCGCCCTTTGTACCTGCGGCAACCTTGTAACTGGAGAAGTCATCCTTCTTAACGATGTTACTCAAATCACTGAAAGCATCTGGATAAGAAGTCAGATAGCCTTGAATGCGGTAGTCTTCAATCAGGACGATGTTAGGCAATCCCTTGTTATTTCCCGAGGCCAAGCCGGTGTTTAATTTCTGAACGATGTCGTCTTGAGCCATCGTGACGATTTTTACCTTCTGTTTGCCGTTTGCCTTCTTGTAAGAGGCAATGGCATCTTGCATTGCCTTGGTGTTGTATGTCTCGTCCCAGCACCAGACGGTCAGAGTTTTTCCACTGCTATTATTGCTAGATGATGTTTTGCTGCCACCACCGCTGCAAGCGGTTAAAAGAGCACCAAGTGCGATTACAGCCACACCGGCCAATAAATGTTTTAACTTCATGATTTTTCCTCCTCAAGAAACAGTCTCCCATTGGAAGCGTTCCCAACTTCAAGTTCAATGGTAGATCTTTACCGGTAAAAAAGCAACAAAATTCACTAAACGATTCGATATATATCAGTTTGATTGGGCACGGTGCACATAAAATCCGCAAATAAAGGCAGGTAGGCGGTCATAGTGCCCATTATTCGGCTGGTTTGACAGGAAACGAAAAGAAAAACATTTAGTGAATGAAACCTCAAATTGGTCATCTTGTTGTTGCGCTGAATTAGGCGTGCACAACTCAATAGTACAAAGGAGAATAAAAGCACCTCATCCCACTTCTACGTGAATGGTATGAGGTGCTTTGCTTGATCTGGTACATTTTGAGGCAAAGTTTTACCTTGCTGCTGCAATGTGAAAGCTCAATCGGCCTTTTTGCCCTTCAAGACCGTCGTTCTAGACTTTATGACTGCACGACAAAAGCGCAAGTTTTCTTCTGCGTCGCATACCGGAGTTATTAGCCGGGGTGATCGAGACATGTCGCCGGGTTTTTCGCAATATGGCGCGGCCAGGAGGCTGGGGAACGTCCCTAGTTTAATGGCGTGTACTTAATTTTGGGGCGTCTAAGCCATTTCCGCCAAGAGATTCAGCTGAATTTGGATTTCTATATTTCAGTTGAAAGGCAAAAAGCTACTGGTCGTCACAGTGGAAATTACTCCTGCTGTGACGGCCAGTATTTTGGTTCCCGACTGATTAATGGAACTTTTCGGTTTTGGACGGCCGAACGGGTAAAAGGTTGCCATCTTTGTCGTAATGAGGCTTCAACGGTGGCTCCAAACCGGCCATGACAGCGACGATCTTGTAAACATCATACTTGTCATAGAATTCGTCAATTTGCTTGTCCATTTCGTCCATGCTGTATTTATATTCCATCAGTCAACCACCTCATTAGTGTATTATAACCAACACGCATGGTGGCTGCCAACGTAGATGTCCACAGGTATGAGTAATGTGTCGGTTGTAAAAGAGAACAGTAACATGTCGGAAACCGCAACTGATTGCTGTGATACCAATCCCACCCAAAACCCGCCAGAAAAAAGGCAATTCTGCGATGACATGCGCAGAATTGCCAATACAATATTGCAATTACTGTCGGGTGGCGGTTTACTTCACCGCTCCATTACTCATCCCAGCAATAATATTCTTCTGGAAGATCACATACACGATGGTAATGGTCACAATACCGACGACATACGAGGCAAAGGACGGGCCGTAGTCACTGAAGTACTGTGACTGGTAGTTATACTGAAATAGCGGCAGCGTCCACATCTTGTTATCCGTGTTCAGAATCAGCAACGGCAGCATGAAGTCGTTCCAGAACCACAACGCGTTGATGATCAGCGTCGTCGCGTGCATCGGCTTCAGCATCGGGAACACGATCTTGAAGTACGTCGTGATCTTGTTGGCGCCGTCGATTTCAGCCGCCTCGTCCAGACTGACCGGCACGCTCATCTTAATATAGCCGACGTACAGGAACAGCGTCTGCGGGATCGCGTAGGTCAAGTACAAGAGCATCAGCCCGTACATGTTCGCCAGCCCCAGCTTGCTCATCTGGACGGTGATGGGAATCATGATGACCTGGAAGGGGACGAAGATTCCCAGAATAAGGAAGGTATACATCAAGCTGAAGGCCCGTTTTTTAGAAATGTTCCGGGCAATCGAGTAGGCGGCCATGGGCACGATGAGCATCACCAGCAGGACCGAGACGACGGTGATGATCGCCGAGTTCAGGAAGTAGTGGGTAACACCGTCGGCCAGCAGGCGCTGGTAGTTGTCCAGCGTGAAGGGCTTGGGCCAGGCGAAGAAGTTCGCCATGATGTCCTTCGTCGTCTTGAAGGAACTGAAGAGGGTGACCAGCAGCGGAATCAGAATGAGGATACCGCCGACCGTCAGCAGGATGTATTTGCCGACGTTATGTGTTTTCTTTTCTTCTATCATATTAAGCTCCCCCTTATTGATCGATCTCGAAGTGCGACGAGATGCGCAGCTGAATCAGCGAGATGATGCCGATCAGGATGAACAGCACCAGGGCAATCGCGTTGGCGTAGCCGTACGAGTTGTTGTTGAATGCGTAGTTGTAGACCAGCAGGCCCAGCGAGGTGGTGGCGTTGCTGGGACCGCCGCTGGTCAGCGCGAAGATCTGGTCGAAGGCGGTGAGCCCGCCCTTGAGCGCCATGATGAAGACCATGGAGATACTGGGCAGCAGGTAGGGCAGCTCGATCTTCCAGAAAATGGTGTTGTCATTGGCGCCGTCGATGCGGGCGGCTTCCTTGATCTCGTCAGGAATGCTCTGCAAGCCGGCCAGGAAGATGACGATGGGCATGGCCACGCCTTGCCAGAGCATCACGAAGATGACCGAGAAGATGGCGCCGGCGGGGGTGCCCAGGAGCGATGTCTGCAGCCACTTGATGCCCAGGAAGTTGCCGATGCCGGGCAAGCCGTAGTTGAAGACCTGCTTGAAGATCAGAGAGACGGTCACGCCGGAGAGAACGGCGGGGAAGAAGAACCAGGCGCGGAAGAAGGTCTGGCCCTTGATCTTACTGTTCAGGATGCGGGCGATCCAGATGCCCAAGGCAATTTCTCCTACGATCATGCACAGGGTCAGGATGAGGGTGAAGCCGATGGACTTGAGGAAGCGCGGGTCCGAAGCGAGGATCTTGTAGTTGTTGAACCCGACCATGTGGAAGTTGTACGTCAGGCCGGTCCAATCAGTGAAGCTGTAGAACGCGCCCTGGATCAGCGGGGCGTAGAAGAAGATCAGTTGGAGTACGAGGGGGACGATGAGGAACAGCCAGCCCCAGTATTTACTAATGAATTTTTGCATGATGGATGTCCCCCTCCTAGTTGTTATTGGCTTTCATGGGATTATAGAATGCGTTCATTTCAGCGACCAGGTTGTTCTTGTCGCCGGTGGTCACGTAATCGGTGGTCAGGGTGAAGAAATCGTTCTCGCTGTTCCAATGCTGCGCCATCCAGACGAATTGGTGCTTGGTGAAGGCCAGCTTGGCGATACCGCCCAGGGGCGTGTCAGCCCCGGTCTTCTGCTTGACGCCGATGACGGAACAAGGCGAACCGTCCACGTCGTAATACATCTGCATCGCAGCGGGGGAGGCCATGTAGGCGACGAACTTATTGGCCGCGGCCTTGTGCTTGGTCGTGGCAGAAATGCTCAGGGCCATATCTCCGGCACCGACCGTGAGCTCTTGGCCTTTCTCCTTGCCGGGGAAGGCAAAGGTGCCGACCTTGAACTTGGGTTCCTGAGTCTTAATGACCGGGTTCGCCCAGGAACCATTAGGCATGATCAACGCCTCGCCCTTGGTGAAGGCGACGACGGCGTCGTTGTAGCTGGCACCCTTCCAGTTCTTCTGGGCGGCGTTATTGCCGCGAAGCAGGTTGAGCCGGGTGATGTCCCCTTGAATGACGGGGTTGCTCAGCTTGATGCCGTTGACCGGACTGTAACGCAGAATCTTATTGGCTGCGTCGGCACTGCCGGCGACGGTGGCCAGCGCCAGCTGGTGGTAGCCGTTCAGCGTCCAGCCCTCAGTCCCGGCCAGGGCGAAGGGCGTCTTGCCCTTGGCCTCGATGGTCTTCACCAGCGTTTCGAACTCGCTCCAAGTCTGGGGCACCTTCAGCCCCAGCTTGGCGAACGCTGTCTTGTTGTAGTAGAAGCCGTAGACGTTGGCGGTCAGCGGGGCGTTGTAGACCTTACCGTTGATCGCGTACTGCTGGGCGTAGTGATTCTTGATGTTCTTGATGTAGGCTTCGTGGGTCATGTCCTGGAAGTAGCCGGCCTTGGCCCATTCCTGGTAGTCAATGTTCTGCGGATACGTATTGATCACGTCCGGCACGTTGCCCGACAGCATCCGGGTCTTAAGAACAGTGCCGGCGTTGGGCACGTTGCTCAAGGTGACCTTGATCTTCGGATTCTTCTTCTCGAAGTCCTTGATGATGCTGCGCAAGGTCGCCGTCATTTCGGTCTTCTGGTTGAAGAACTCAATGGTGGTGACGCCGCCAGCGCTGTTACTATTACTGCCGCAGGCGCTGAGCAGCAGCATCGCGGAGGTGGCCAGCAAGGTAATGCCGGCGAATTTTCTGAACCAGTGTGTCATGTTTCCCCACTCCTTTATTTAGCTAGAAAATGGACCACGTGCGCGGCGAAGTCTTCCCGCACGACAGGCTGGTACAGTCCCAAGTGCATCAGCTCGTCACCGCCGTAAACGGTATGGGTAGCGGTGTCTTCGTAGTGCTTGGCCGGGTCGAGGCCGGTCATCTTGACGATGTGGAACGGCGGCTGGCCGTTCACCAGCAGGTGGCAGGTGACCAGTAAGGCTTCACTTTGATCCGGTGCCACGAACATCCAGGCGTAGTCGTTGCCGCGTTCTAACCGGTAGAACCGGCCGAACTGGACCAGCGGACGCAGCTGCTTGTACGTGGCGACCTGTTGGGCGATGGCCTTCTGCTCGGTCTTGGTCAGCTTGGTCAGGTCCAGCTCGTAGCCGAAGACGGCGCTCATCGCCACGGCGGCCCGGGTGGCCAGCGGCGTCGTGCGGCCGGTCTGCTCGTTGGGCACCGCCGACACGTGGGCAGTGAAGGTGCTGGGCGGGTAGACCAGCGAGGTGCCGTACTGGATACCCAGGCGAGCCACGGCGTCAGTGTTATCGCTGGTCCAGGACTGGGGCATGTAGTACGCCCAGCCGGTATCGATGCGGCCGCCGCCGCCCGAGCAGCCCTCCCACAGAACGTGGGGGTACTTGGTGGTCAGCTCTTCCAGCAGTGCGTAGAGGCCCAGGGTGTAACGGTGCAGCACCTCGCCTTGGCGCGCGGCCGGCAGGGCTTGGGAATAAACATCGCTCAAGTGCCGGTTCATGTCCCACTTGATGTAGTCGATGTAGCCGCCGTCCAAGAGGTCGGATAACTGCCCGGCAATATTGGCGCGCACGTCCTCTCGACTCAGGTCTAACACGTATTGGAAGCGGGAAGGCGACGGTTTTCTTCCTGGTACCGCTAACAGATAATCCGGGTGGGCGCGGTAGAGGTCGGAGTCCATAGAAATCATCTCTGGCTCGACCCAGAGACCGAACTGGAGGCCTTGCTGGTGGACGTAATCGGCGAAATGCTTGAGGCCCAGGGGGAACTTGCGGCGGTCGACCACCCAGTCGCCGAGGCTGGTGGTGTCGTCGTCCCGGTGACCGAACCAGCCGTCGTCCAGGACGAACATCTCGATGCCCAGACGCTTGGCGTCGTCGACGATGGGCTTGAGCTTGGCTTCGGTGAAGTCGAAGTAGGTGGCCTCCCAGTTGTTGACGAGGATGGGCCGCTCCTGGTCGCGGTACTGACCGCGGACGATGCGCTCGCGGATGAGGCTGTGGTACGTCTGGCTCATGCCGTTGAGGCCGGTGTCGGAATAGACCAGCAGGGCTTCAGGGGTCTGGAACTCAGCCCCCGGCTGCAACGCCCAGGAGAAGTTGGCCGGATTGATGCCGGCCACGACCCGGACCTGGTCGATCTGGTCGCGCTCGACGGTGAGGGCGTGGTTGCCGGAGTAGACCAGGTCGATGCCGTAGACGTCGCCGTGGCACTCGTCCGCATCCGCACTGGTCAGGGCGATGAAGTTATTCATCTGGTGGCTGGTGGTGCCGCGACCGCTGGCGAAGGCCTTCACGCCGTAACCGACGCACTCGGTCTGCACGTGGCGCTCATTGGCATGGGCACCGGGGAGAGAAAGGACGCGCCAGTCGCCGGCAGGGAAGTCCAGCTGGGCGGAGGCGGCGCGGACCAAGGTGACAGGCTCCGCGGCCGCCGGGTTGCGGAAACGGACGGAGCGGGCGATGACCGCCCGGTCGCGGTAGATAGTGTAGTACAGGTCGGCGAGCAGACCACTGGGCTGGTCAATGGTCGTGACGATCAGCGTGGCCGCTTCGTCGGGGGACTCCACGTAGGCGGCGGGGAGTCCGGGCAGCTTGGGCTTGCCAGCGATGATCTGATGGCTCTGGTAAGTGAAGCGGCTGGCCTCGGCACCGCTGGCTTGGCGGACAACGAAGGCCGGGGTGCGGAAGTCGGCTTCCCCGCGGCTGCTGATCTCCTGGGGCAGGGTGTCCAGGGAGAAGCCGCGCTCGGGATGGGCCACCGGCAAATTGCCGGCGAAGCCCCGGTCTTTGCGGGGATAACGGCGCTGGCCGTGATAGCCGGCGACGGCGGGGCCAAAGTATAAGTGGCTAAGCACATCACCGTCTTCGATGGCGAAGAGGTAACTGATGCTGCTGTTGTGCAGGTGGAAGACCCGCTGATCCGGGTCGTACGTGATCAAGTCTGACATGCTGAATTCCTCCCTGGTTCTGCAATCGTTTTCTATACTGTTCAGTGTACCGGCGGGGAGAAAACATAAACATGGCGGAGTCCGCTCGAAATATGTCATAATGGAGACAGGACATAATGACAGATATATCAGGAGGAATACTGATGGACATTGAGTACAAGCGGGTCGATATTGAACATGTAGACTGTAACATTGTGTTTTACGGTCAGGAGCAGACCCACCCAAATTATGCCTTCGGCGGCAATAATGTCCGGGACAGTTACGTCCTCCACCTCATCGTGTCCGGTCGCGGCCGGTTCGCCAGTGCGGGCCGGAAGACTGTGGCCCTCCAAGCGGGGGATTGTTTTCTGCTTCCTCAGGCGGTGCCGTGCTTCTACCAGGCCGATGGCGACGATCCTTGGGCCTACGAGTGGATCGGCTTGTCCGGCCTGCATCTGGGCGAGCTGTTTGCCCGCAGCGGGTTGAGCGACAAGTACTGGTTAAGAAAGGTGGGCGATAGCCGCTTTGCAGCACAGTTCGCGGCGCTGTTCAAGACGCTGCACGGCGCGACCAGCCTGGTCAACGAGCTCCAGGTCCAGAGCCGGCTGTATGCCATGTTCGCGGATCTGCTGCAAGAGTTCCCGGGGCAGGGGGCGCAAGAGCGGGCCGGCGCCACGGCGACGATGAACCAAGCAGTGGCCTTCATGCGCCAGAATTACGCCCGCCGCTGCAACGTCACCGACGTGTGCGCGGCACTGCATGTGTCCCGCAGTTACTTATATGCCCTGTTCCGCCGTTTTGCGGACATGAGCCCCCAACAGTACCTGACCCAGCTGCGCATGGACGAAGCCAAGCAGCTGCTGCGGGACACGGCCAGCGGTGTCGATGCCATTGCCGACCGCGTGGGCTACCGCGACGCCTTCACGTTTTCGAAGGCGTTCAAGCGGGCGGTGGGGGTCAGCCCGCGGGCGTTTCGGCAGTGACGGCTGTATAGCGTGGAAACTGGAGTGGCAGACGCATCAACCAACAGCCGCTGGGTACTTAAAAAGTGGGACTATATCGGTGCTGCTCCGCAGTTGTACGGGGATTGGCTAAGCGGGCCCTTTTGCTGGTGTTTTTCAGGAAAAGGGGTTAATATCAAGAATCATGCATATTCTTAATGAATATTGAAACCGTTTGACGGCCATTTGGGCTAGGCTGATATTGTCCAGTGGCAGCGGATTCTGTATAATTAAGGTGTAGCGTGAACCGATTAACAAGGAGTTTTGAGAGGAGCGATTTTTCATGAAACGCACATATGCTGCATTGGCAGCGACAGCGTTGCTGGGGCTTGGCGGGGCGATGTTCACGGCCGCGCCGGCGAAGGCGGCTGTCAATCATGGACCGGGTAAAGATACAGCCTCGGCTTTGACAACCGTTGTTGAGAGCACTGGTCAAGGCTTTATCGCAGATGGTGACGGTGCCGCAAAAGCCAACTCAACAGCCCAGTTTACGGTAGGGGCCGGTGCATTGCAGCTGATGGCTGTCCCTGATTTGAACTTCGGCGAAGTGCCGATGGAAACGCTGCTGTACGGTGGGACACAGAAGCTGGTTAACAATGATGTCGCCACTGCCGGGGTAGTGTCTAAGAACGGTACGGCATTTGACGGGAATGCCGACGGTAATTTGATTGTTAATGACTTGCGCGGGGCGACTGCTGGCTGGAAGCTGACAGCGCAGTTGGGTCCGTCCTTCACATCTATGACAGACGGCGCTGACCCAATTACCGGAACCACAATGGCCCTCACAGCCACCGGGACCAACAAAGTCAACACTACACTCAACCCGGCAATCAATGCGCCCACCATTGGCACGACGGCGGCCACGTTGTACACTGCTGCGGCCACTGAGGGCAAAGGTGAGACGAAGTGGGTAATCAATACACCGGCATCAGCCTCCCTTGAATTCAAAGCGACCACCGGGAAAGTGCCCAATGGTGCTGTTTACCAATCCGACATTATTTGGACACTGACTGCCGGCGCAGTTTAACCGTTTCACTTTGAAATAAGCACCACGATGGCGGCACGCAAGCGCCGCCATCTTTCTCTTAATGACTTTTGATCAGGAAGCGAGGATCAGTATGGTACGGAAAAAACGATGGGGTGTCGGCTTGGCTGTTTTACTGGCGGTGCTGTCGGCTTTCTGGGTCATGCCAACTGTCCAAGCAGCGGGTCAGCAGGGGTCCGAGTTTTACATCTCACCGCTTTATCCGAGCAACCAAACGGATACCAACATTGGCTACTTCGTCTTGAAGGTTAAACCGGGGCAACGCGGCAAATTCGGTGTGCAGGTGCAGAATACCAGCAAAACCGATACGAGAACAATCAAGCTGACGCCAGTAACGGCCACGACGACCAATGCAGGGCAGATGAATTACACCCCCAGCACGAAAAAAGCCGATCCGACCCTGAAGTATCCGTTGGCTGGGATGATGTCGAAGGGGGTCACGGTGACCTTGGCTCCTGGCGAGGGCAAGTCGGTCACCTTCGAGTATCAGGTGCCGGCAAAGGGTTTCAAGGGGCAGATTGCGGGCAGCATCTATGCGCTGGACGTGACGCCGGTGAAGGCGGCAGACAAGAGTGAAATGCTGCATAACCGGTTTGCTATGGCCTTGGGTGTCCTGCTCAGCGAAAATCCGGATAAAACTTTGATGCCCGATCTGAAGCTTCAGCAAGTGCGGCCCGGCGTGGAAAACAAAACACCCGTCGTCTTCGCCCGAGTTCAGAACCGGGCACCTCAGTTGTTCGGTAAGATGACCGTCAACAGCCGTATTACAGCGAAAGGCGACAGTAAGACGAAGTTCAAGAAAACTTTGACGAATGGCTCGATGGCGCCAAATTCCAACTTTGATTTGCCGGTCCCCGTGAACAAAGACGGCATTCCGGCTGGGGATTACACACTCTATATGACGATCAATGCGGTGGGGAAGACGTGGCACTTCAAACGCAACTTCACGGTGAGTCAACAAGATGCGAATAAGCTGGGTGCTACCCAACCGGCCAAGAAACTGGATTGGCAGAAATGGCTGTTATGGGCTGCCATCGCCTTGGCTGTCCTGATTGTTGCTTATGGTCTTTACCTGCTCGGCGTGCGAAGGGGGCACAAACATGACGAAGAGGAAAAGCATACTGACCATTCTCTATAAGACTGGCGTAGTCTTGTGGTGCGCCCTTACACTGACGACGGCCGCTCAACCGGGCACCGTGCAAGCCGAGGGCACGGGCAAGAGCACAGTGCAGTTTACTGTGGTCCAGGATAAGAAACCAACGCCGCCCCACCACGACCAAACGAAACCAAGCAGTTCAATCCATAAGAAACAGAGCGGCGTATTCCCGCAAACTAACGAAGTGACCACACCGCTCCTGGTGGTCATTGGTTTTGAGCTGGTCGCGTTGACCAGCATGGCTGGTTACCAGCTGTGGGAAAGGAGGCGGGCGGAGTGAAGAAGTGGTTGCTGAAGACTTTTATAATTCTGAGCTGTTTTGCCCTAGGTTGTACAACACTGATTGGGTATCAGCCGCCTGCCAGTAGATTAATTAATGTTCAGGCAGCGGATACTGCACCAACGCCACCGAAAGATCAAACTAGTAACGGATGGGCACTTCCTCTTCTTTTTGGAGGCTGGTTTATTTGGAACGGCTTAACAGCGCAACCAGGTGGTGCGAACTTTGTTGTAAGTGAATCAAAGAGAGTGGTATCGTTTACATCAACGTATGATAGTGGTGTCGTCAATAAAATTACCAGTGTAACAACGCAAATCTTTCGTAATGGAAAGTGGAGTGACTTTTCAAGCTCTGCTTCATGGAGCTTGACTAATGCTGTGACACCAGGCGCAACCGTGAACGTCGATATTGGTAATTCACTTCCAGTGGGCACCTATTATTTTCAATTTGCTGTCAATTACGGTACCATCTGGCCTTTCCAGGCGACAGCATATAGTGCCATGACCAAAGTGAATATTTTGGCCAATCCTGTTCCTGCGACCGCAATAGATCCTCAAGCTACGCCGAGAACCATTTTTTGGGGTCAAAGTACTAGTTTGGCAGCGAACGTACAGCCGGCTAATACCACTGCGGACATTACCTGGACGGAGCCAAGTAATTATGGCAATCTTTCAATTGCCACTGGTACGTCCACTACATTTACATCAATCACCCCGCCCACTGACGCAATGCTGAGGAATGACTCCGGACTTTACCTTAACATTCCAGCCAAAGCAACAAATGATGCAGGGGCCGACCCGCAAACCGTTTCGGGGAATGCCAACGTTATTGTGGGTGGCCTGCTCCCTCAGACAACGATAGTAAACAAAACAATATCATACAAGCCTGCTCTTTTAGATGATGTGAAGATATTTCCAACTGGCTTTACGCCATCTTATCAGTGGACACCCCAATAATTCATGAAGGTGGCGAAAATGGATAGAGACGTACAAAATCTTGGA
>NZ_KI271593.1:0-2264 GCF_000469325.1 Schleiferilactobacillus shenzhenensis LY-73
GTAGACCGTTCCTCTTCCTTAGGCTTCAGTGTTGCACTTCGGTTGACAATTCGGGTATAAATCTGGGAAAAAGTGGCTTGTCGCTGGGACAGCCACCTTGGCCAGCTTATTTGGAGCCGGTGTTACTGCGGGGACACCGGTAAAAGCGGATACAGTGCAACCGGGGGTAAGTAAGGAACTCGGTCAAGAACAAGTCTTGGCAACCAAGTCGAAAACGACGATTGCCGGATCCACTGCAGCCACCAATGGGGCAGCAGGGTCTGCTTCAGCTGCTGCGTCTGCAGCCACGTCCACGTCAACGAGTGCGGCAGCATCAACCAGCGACTCTGCTGCGCCGTCTGCTTCAGCCAGTGATTCGTCATCGGTTTCTGAATCAGGCAGCACGTCGACGAGCACTTCCGTATCTGATTCAGCCAGCACGTCTGTGTCAGGTTCTGATTCTGCCTCGACCAGTACTTCGGCTTCAGCGTCAGGCAGCGAGTCTGCTTCGGCCAGTACCTCGGCATCAGACTCACAGAGTATTTCTGCATCAACCAGCGCGTCAGCTTCTGGCTCAGAAAGCAACTCGACTAGCACGTCTTCTTCTGAGTCGACGAGTGTTTCGACGTCAGATTCAGCCAGCACGTCAGCGAGTGCTTCCGATTCAGAGTCAACTAGTGTTTCTGCCTCTGATTCAACCAGCACGTCAACCAGCGGTTCTGAATCAGCATCAGCCAGTGACTCAGCTTCCGCTTCTGGTTCGGAAAGCACATCCGCTTCAACTTCAGCGAGTGCGTCCGCGTCAGAGTCGGGCAGTGACTCGGCATCTGGGTCCGAAAGCGCATCGACAAGTGTATCGGGTTCTGAATCCGCCAGCACTTCCGTTTCTAATTCTGAATCCGCCAGCACCTCAACGAGTGCGTCTGGATCAGAGTCAACCAGTGCTTCGGCATCTGAATCCGCCAGTACATCTGCGTCAGGCAGTGAATCTGCATCTGGTTCAGAAAGCAGCTCTGCCAGTGCTTCGGTATCAGCTTCCGAGTCGACTAGTACGTCGACATCCGGCTCAGACAGCAGCTCGGTCAGCGGGTCTGGTTCCGCATCGGCTAGTACTTCATCATCAGGTAGTGAATCTGGTTCCACTTCTAGTTCGGCGAGCGGTTCTGCCAGTGCTTCCGCATCCACTTCTGAGTCGACCAGTGGGTCAGCTTCCGGTTCAGAAAGCACTTCAACAAGTACGTCCAGTTCAGCATCTGGCAGTGAATCAGCTTCTGGTTCTGAATCCGCCAGCACCTCAACGAGTGCGTCTGCTTCTGGCTCAGAGAGTAATTCGGTGAGCACATCTGGTTCTGAATCTGCGAGTGCTTCTGGTTCCGAGAGTACTTCAGCCAGTGATTCCGCATCGACATCTGGTAGTGAATCAACTTCTGGTTCTGAGAGTGCTTCAGCCAGCACGTCTGGTTCCGAATCCGCCAGCACATCGATGAGCAGCTCTGAGTCCACCAGCGCCTCTGCGTCAGCATCGACTTCTGAAAGTACGTCAGCTAGTGCCTCGGGTTCGACGTCTGGTAGTGCATCCGGATCCGGTTCAGAAAGCACTTCAACCAGCACGTCTGCTTCCGAGTCTGCCAGCACTTCTGGTTCAGAAAGCACGTCAACTAGTGCATCCGGTTCAGAATCTGCATCGGCGAGCACATCTGGCTCGGAGTCGGCTAGCACTTCAACGAGTGCGTCGGCTTCTGAATCCACCAGCGCTTCTGCGTCCGGCTCCGAAAGCACTTCGGCTAGCGAATCAGAGTCGGTTTCCGGTTCAGAAAGCAGCTCAACAAGTGCTTCTGGTTCAGAATCCGGCAGTACATCTGCCTCTGCATCAACGAGTGACTCAACGTCTGAATCTGCTTCTGGTTCCGAAAGCACTTCAACGAGCACTTCTGCCTCTGGCTCTGAGAGCACTTCGATGAGTACTTCTGCATCGGCTTCCGGTTCAGAAAGCGGCTCAACAAGTGCTTCTGGTTCACAATCTGGCAGCGAGTCGACCTCTGCATCAACGAGTGCCTCAACATCTGAATCCACCAGCGCTTCTGCCTCTGGTTCCGAAAGCACTTCAGCCAGCGAATCTGGTTCGGCATCCGGTTCCGAAAGCACTTCAACAAGCACCTCTGGTTCGGAATCCAGCAGCACGTCAGCTTCTGCATCAACGAGTGCCTCAACGTCTGAATCCACCAGCACTTCTGCTTCTGGTTCCGAAAGCGGCTCAACGAGTGCCTCCGGTTCGGAATCTGGCA
>NZ_KI271593.1:2410-33848 GCF_000469325.1 Schleiferilactobacillus shenzhenensis LY-73
CGCTTCTGGCTCCGAAAGCACTTCAGCCAGTGAATCTGGTTCGGCTTCTGGTTCTGAAAGCAGCTCGGCAAGTGCCTCTGGTTCTGAATCAAGCAGTACGTCAACCTCTGCATCGACGAGTGCCTCAACGTCTGAATCCACCAGCACTTCTGCTTCTGGTTCGGAAAGCACTTCAACGAGCAATTCTGCATCGGCTTCTAGTTCAGAGAGCAACTCCACGAGTGCATCAGGTTCTGAATCAGGCAGTGCCTCTGGAAGTGAATCAACGTCGGCTTCCGAGTCCGCCAGTACTTCTGCATCGGGCAGTGAATCCACATCTGCATCCGGTTCGGAGAGCGGTTCTAACAGCGCATCGACTTCCGGGTCAACAAGCACTTCGACTTCTGGTTCAGAAAGCAGCTCAACGAGTGGTTCTGAATCTGCCAGTACGTCCGCATCAGGCAGCGAATCCACATCTGCATCCAGTTCAGAGAGTGGTTCTACCAGTGCCTCGACTTCCGAGTCGACCAGTACTTCTGCTTCTGAATCAGAAAGCAGCTCGGAGAGTGGCTCCAGTTCTGAATCTGCCAGCACCTCAGCGTCAGGCAGCGAGTCAACAAGCACTTCGACTTCTGGATCGGAAAGCAGCTCAATGAGCGGCTCCGGTTCTGAATCCACCAGCACTTCTGCATCAGGTAGCGAATCCGCGTCTGCATCCGGTTCAGAGAGCGGTTCTACCAGTGCATCGACTTCCGAGTCAACAAGCACTTCGACTTCTGGATCAGAAAGCAGCTCGACAAGCGGTTCTGGTTCTGAATCTGCCAGCACTTCTGCATCAGGCAGCGAATCCACTTCCGCCTCCGGTTCAGAGAGCGGGTCTACCAGCGCATCGACTTCCGAGTCGACCAGCACTTCGACTTCTGGATCAGAAAGCAGTTCAACGAGCGGCTCCAGTTCTGAATCCACCAGCACGTCTGCATCAGGCAGCGAATCCACTTCCGCCTCCGGTTCAGAGAGCGGTTCTACCAGTGCCTCGACTTCCGAGTCAACAAGCACCTCGACTTCTGGATCAGAAAGTAGTTCAACGAGCGGCTCCAGTTCTGAATCCGCCAGCACTTCTGCATCGGGCAGTGAATCCACATCTGCTTCTGGTTCAGAGAGTGGTTCCACTAGTACATCTGCTTCTGAATCGACGAGCACTTCAACTTCAGGTTCAGAAAGCAGCTCGACAAGCGGTTCCGGTTCGGAATCCACCAGCACTTCTGCATCAAGCAGTGAATCCAATTCCGCGTCTGGTTCAGAGAGCGGTTCTTCCAGTGCTTCGACTTCTGGATCAGAAAGCGGCTCAATGAGCGGTTCTGGTTCTGAATCCGCCAGCACGTCTGCGTCAGGCAGTGAATCCACTTCTGCATCCGATTCAGAAAGTAACTCTAGTTCTGAGTCACATAGCAGTGCTTCGACTTCGGGATCAACGAGTCATTCCGAATCCAGTAGTGCTTCAGCATCTGCCAGTGCGTCCAACTCCGCGTCATCATCCAACAGCAACCAAAGTGTCGCCGTTATTTCCGCTGATTCAGCGACAGTTTATGACGATGCCGGCAATCCCACTGGTCAGACCTTGAAGTTTGATACGTCGTTACAGTCCACTGGGACGAAAGTAGTGAATGGTGTGACGTGGATCCACATTGGTCAAAATCAGTGGATTCGGGCTTCCGATGCCATGCTGAACGGTGAATCACGCAGTCAGCATTACATTGTGACGGTGTCCAATGCGGCAGGGGCGACCTTGTACGCAAACGATGGCACTGTGGTGTCCGGCCGTATCCTTTCTGCCGGAACCAAGTGGAAGACGAACCTGTTCAAGGTAACCAACGGTATCCTGTACTACAACGTGGGGACCAATCTGTGGGTCAAGGCCAATGATATTGGCATCTTCAACTCCATTCGGACGAGCGGTGTCATTGTTGGTTCGGTCATGTTGTACAACGGCTTCGGCAGTAATGCGTCACCAAGCCGAATGCTAGGCGATAATACGTCATGGCAGATTTTCGGCCAAGTGACAGACAGTGATGGCCATTCATGGTACAACCTGGGCAGTAACCAATATGTTCGGGCGGATGCCATCGTGACTGAGGGGCAGCACATTAACCGGGCTGTTCCGCTGGATCACTCCGTGGCGACGGTGAACGGCGACCAGGGTGCGATGCTGTACGACGCTCCAGGCGGTTCGCCGACCTATCGGGTACTCAGCACCAATACCCGGTGGAAGGTCGCTGACATTGCCGCTTCTCGTGACGGCCTCTGGTACTTGGTGGGCGGTCATGAATGGATCAGCGCACTCAGCGTCCACTTCGACGACTAACCGAAACTTCTGTCACTGAGGTGTGAGGTAACACTACGGTTCCACACCAAGCAACAGGAGTCAGAAAAACTGGGTGGTATTATTCCCAACAAGGGGATGACGCCGCCCAGTTTTTTATATTGTTAAAACGAAAAGGCGTGTTGCCGGTTTCTCAAAAGAAACCGGCAACACGCCTTTTCTGATCGCTCATGAGTATTGGATCTTACCCACAAAGGCTTTCTCTTCAGCGGCTGACAAGGCCCTCGCGGTAAAGTATCCATCCCGCAGGAGGACTCCCATGTCATTAACATGGGCCAGCATATCATTGATTGTGTCGGCGGTCAGGCTGGGCAGGACCACGTCCAGGTCATCCAGGCTGCTAATCGTCAGACCTAAGTGATTGGCTTCGATGAACGGGGCAACGGCTGCCTGATCCCAGACGATGGCCGGCATGCCGTGGGAGAGGTAGAGGGACACCTTATGCGGGTGGTTGTACCGAGTATAACTGCCGTATTGACCCATGCCTGAATCACTGTCCCAGGCTAAGCCGAACCCCCGGGGCAGGTGGTTGATCAGATCGTAACGGCTGTAAGCGCCCGGATAGGTGATCTTCGGGTTGTCCCGCAGGCCCTGCATGATTCCCTCGTCAGCCACGCCGACCACTGTAATCGGGGTTTCTTCATGCCAATCTGTCAGAAAGCTGGACTTGAACAGATTGCCAGACAGAAACAGGTCTCCGGTAAACTGATCCGGCTCTGTAAAAAAGCGGTGCCAGTCGTGGTCGTCATCCAAGTAATCCAGCAAATATTGGGAGACCATCGGCGTGGTTACCCCCAGTTCCTTCAGCTTCTCCGCCATGATCGGATTGTGAACGATCAAGACATCGACGGAGTTGAAGTAGGGAATCTCGTCCACGCTATTGCCCTGGTTGGTTCCTCGCAGCACTTCGACGTCGTGAATCAAAAGCACAATTTTGACGCCCCGCGCCCGCATCTGAGTGACAAAGACGGTGTCGAAACGGGGACTGACCAGGGACGGGTATTGGTAGACGACCAGGTCACCATGGGCGACGCCAGCCGTAATCCCGTCGACCCGGGAAGCGATGGCTTGGTCGGATTCGTAATCACTGTTGTAGCGGAAAATATGCAATGGCTCGTAGCCGTTTTTCTGACCAATAGCGGTGATATCGTCTTTGGCCTGGGAAGTGGCGTCCGCAGATTCCCCTTGAATGATGTCTGAGATCCATTTGCGCATAATGAGAAAATCCTTTCTTCAATCGTACTGGACAGTGCCGAATGCGACGACTTGGTGAGCGGCCAGCAAGGCGCGTTGGGTAAAGCTGCCTGTTCGCAAAAGGGCGGCAAAACGGACGACTCGGGCGGTGAGTTTCTTCAGATCATCATCCGACTGGGCCGCAAGCAAACCGTCGATGTCGGCGATGGCATGGACGGCGAAGCCGAGGTGATTAGCCGTCACGAAGGGCGCTACCGCGGCCTCGTCGGAGACGATAACCGGCAGTCCGTGACTGAGGTAGAGCGTTAGCTTGTACGGATTAATGTACTTCGTGTAAGTGAAGAAATTGCCGTAGGCCGAGTCAAGATCCCAGACTAAGCCCAGTCCTTGGCCCAGTGCGGCATTCAATTCATTGCGGTAAAGGGCACCGCGATAATCGATCTGAGGATTAGCTGCGAGTTTATCTGCCAGGCCGCCGTTAGCAATGCCAAACACGGTCACTGGGACGGATTGTGTCCAATCCCCTAAAAAAGCCGACTTGTCCAGGTTGCCCGCGAAAACCAATTGGCGGGTCGCCGCGGGTGCAGGCAAGGGAGTGTCATCCAAGTAATCAAATATGTAATGGGCGACCATCGGTACTGTCACGCCATGGGCCTTCAATACTTGCTCCGTAGCTGGGTTAGGGACGATCAGTGCGGCGGCCTTATTGAAGTAGGCGTATTCATCGAAACCGTCAGGACATTGGTTGCGCAGAGATTCGACGTCATGCACCCAAATGATGATCTTGGTACCGCGCCAATTGAGGCGATCGATGAAGCGAGTCTCAAAGCGCGGGCCGTTATTAGTGGGATACTGGTGAATCAAATAGTCGTCCCCAGAGACAGCCGCTGTGATGCCATCGATGCGCGAATCAACGGCTTGGTCTGATTCGTAATCCCCGTTATACCGGTAGATGTTGATGTAGTCATAACCCACTCGATGGCCAATCGTGGCGACATCGTCGCGGGCTGAAGACGTGGCGTCGACCGTGGGGACTTCAATCATCCGCGTAATCCAATTTGTCATTGCCGTACCTGGCTTTCTGTCAATCTTTGCTGACACTTAAGTTTACCATGTGGGAACGAACTGGGCATCTTCGTGGGTCAAGATGACAGTAGAAGCCCTGAGCATTTTTTTCAAACGCGGCGACTCAATTCACGAAAATGTGAAGCCCATACGAATCACGCGCATGGTACAGTATCCATGATACCTGTCCAGAAAAAAGGTAAGCATCCCCGCCGCCCTTCTCCCCGACGGACTCTACAATGGAACCAACAAGAAAGAAGACTGCAATCCATGGATAAAAAGCTGAAGCAGCGACTCGATCACTTGACCTCCGGAATTCTTGGCAACAAGGGCTTCGTGAAGGCCGTACGAGATCATCCGGCCCAGGTCGGGAACTTGTACGTCACGAATCTGAACACACTTATCGGGATCAGCGAGCAGACCAGTATCACGTTGCGAGATGTCTCCAAGGCGATGCCGCAGATGCGCTCCCGGACGTTGAGCAAAGAGAACTTTGCCCTGTTGTTCCTGGGCGTCGGCCAGCTCTCGCTTGTCAAGCTCATTGTCGAGAACAACGACAAGTACACCCGGTACGGTCGCTGGCTGAAGACCCAGCCGGTGGCCGCGACACTGGGCGCCCGCAAGTTGCGTCGGAAAAGTACCCTGAAGGATCTCGACAGGTTAGTGCGTAACGGTACTTTCACGGCAAATGTACAACAGGCCAGTCACCTGCCCCAAGTGTATAGTGTCATCACCGCCCTGACCGACACGCTGCTGACCGAAGATCCAGGCGCATACACGCCTGCCATGGCGGCACTCAGCGTGCTCATTGAAACATTGGCCCCCAGTATGACGCGATACATCAAACTATCCGTTGCGGCCATGGCAGAATCTGGGATCAACTTCAAACCATTGAAGGAATTGCAAGCTCCCGTCGATGAGGCGTACCGAGCCCTATCCCACCACGGCGTTAATCCTCTGAGTGAGGGACTGCCAGGAGGTATTGCGGCAGAGATGGCCTTGGAGGCAGCAATGCTCAATCAGCGGCTCTATGTCGTTGATTTGTCGGATCTGTATGACCGTTACTTGGCAGAACTCGCGCCGACACAGGGTGATCCCAACCGACCGTCCGTACTCGCTGTGACTTACCGGGCAGAAGCGTTGGCTATCCTCGGTTTGTACGCGTTCCTGGCGCTGCCGGCACAACGGGATTGGCACCTCGTCTTGATCAACGATAACAGCAGCGGCCAGGTCTACAGTAATATCATTGCGGCACTGCGCTATGCCCCCATCGCCAAGCTCCTCGATGACCTGCCGCTGCTAACGATCGATGGCGCACCGCTAGATGGCGATCCCGCAGCAACGAGTCTTTCCGCACCGGATGCCGCCGCGCCAGTGTTTACGGCACTCACCGAGAATGCTAAGTTGGGCAATCTGTTCCGTTACGCCACGATTGCCGACCCGCAGCATCCCACCGCTGATGAGACTGTCTTGGATGTGTTCCATCAGCTGCTGGTGGACTATACCGGTCAATACAATGATGTCGTCGCCCTGCTCCGCAACGAGAAGATCACGGCAGCGGACGTCGCGAACGCCCAAGCCATCGATGCGCTCTACCGGACCCGTATCACTGCTGCAGCGATGCCGTTTTCGACGGAAGAAAAGTTCACGATGCTCATTCACCTCGCCCAGATATTCCGCGTCGTTCTGGGGCATGGACTGAACCAGTACAACAAGCTCCTCAGTGGAATTGTCGCCAATACCGACAAGATGGGAGGGGCAGCCCTGGTGCCAGACATTGAGAAAGACAACCAACTGAAGGCGCTGCGCGCCCAGCTCACCGCTGCTCAAGAGACTGAGCAGCAGCTGAAAAACCGGGTGCAAGAATTGACGACCCTGAATGACCAAGCCGGCCGGGCAGCCGCTGAACGGGACCGGCTCGTCCTGGAGAATCAGGACCAAGAGACGGAGATCACGACCTTGCAGAAGGCCAATGCCGACCTGCAGGAACGGCTGGCCGCGGCCATCAAAAATGGCGGCGGGGAAGAACAGTATGACGAGGCGGCGGTGGCGAAGGTAGTCGCTTTTCTCAACGATCCCGCCGTCGTCGTCATCGGCGGCTACAAGAAGTGGCAGTCCCGGCTGGCAGCCCTGCTGCCGGAAGCCCGCTTCTTCGACACGGATTACCTCAGTTACGACGTGAACATCACCCGCAACGCTAAGGCAGTCCTGCTGAACACCGCCCACCTCAACCACTCGATGTTCAACCGAGTGAAGGAGAATGTGGGCGAGCGCACCAAGCTGCTGTATTCCTTCAGCAACCACGCCAAGCCCGAGCTGGTGCTGGCGACGTTGGCAGAACAGGTGGGGTGAAGAAAGGGGACCGTCTCCAAGCAATTTTTTGGGGGGCGGACAGAATAAAAATTCTAAGGTAATCCGCCGTTCGCAGACCTTCATGCGAACGGCTTTTTATGCCCATCCAAGTCAACGGGGAGGGACCGGCTTCTTTCAATAAATCCAGTTTGAATAAACAATTGTTGTGATAATTGCCGTTTAACCAATTTCACCCATGATAAAATAACAACGTGGACAGATTCGCAATAATGCAAAGAAAAGTGGGAATTTTGCTGGGGCTCTGCATCGCGGGTTTGCTTGGGAGGATAAACGTATATGAAGAATAACACAACGATACGCCGCCAGTGGTGGGCCATACTGGCCTTTGTCGGCGCGTTTCTTTTCTTGGCTTATTATGCAGTGGGCAATGCCGGGGCCGCGCCACCCGCCGACAGTGGATTGCCGCCTTTGGGCAGCACCCTGGCGGCGGTCAACCGCCAGGTGATGGCACTCAGCGCGCCGCAGGATACGGCCGGTATGGGGGTCGTCAAAATCAATCCCCAAACGGCTCAAAATTATTTCACACCGACGGGTACCGTGAACAATAGTCAAACCTACATACCCTATATCTCCACGGACCAGAATGGGAATTGGAGCAACATCGGCCTGACAGACGGGAATACCCAATCCCAAGTCGGGGCCGTGACCCTGAATACGCGGATCGACATGACCAAGGACTTCAACTTTGCGTGGGAGGTCCGCGCCCAGCAAGTCTCACAAGCGTCGGGTTACACAGGGGACGGGATCGGCTTTACCCTGCATCCCACGTACACTGAGGCACATAACGGCGTCGTCCAGGATTTGTATGCCCTGGGCATCAGCGGCGGTTATTTGGGCAGTTCTGATTTAATGAATGCGATGGGATTCAAGATTGATACGAATAACTGGTTCCTCAATAAAGGCGCCTCGGCGTTTGGCGGCAACGTAAGCAGCAGTCCTCAGACTACCGGTTCTTCAGGCCAGATACCGGGCACCTATTATGGCGATCAGTCCCACGTTTCGGGGTGGGATTCAAGCAAAGGTCAAACCAGTCTCCTTGATGTTTACGGCAACGGTGATGCGGTCTTCACGACGGGGACGAATGATGCGTTGAACGGGACGATTAATCGCAGTATTTACAATGATTCCGGCGCCCACGCACCGTTTGGCGCCTTCACTAAGACTGACGCTACCGGGTACTTGACTTATCCCACTTCTGATGAGGGGGCAGAGACAAAAAAACTGAACGGTACAGGAACCAACGTGCCAAACTTGAATCTCACGAACGGTTCCCAAGAGACATGGGTGCCGATGACGATGCACTACACGGCCGCGACTTACCAGTTACGTGTTTCTCTCGGCAGTCTGACCTGGACTCGGACCCTTTCTGAAAACGAGAAAAAGCTGGTTGACCCCAACTATGCCGGCAGTACCGGGACACAGCGGTACTATGCATTGGCTATCCTGGCCTCCACCGGCTGGGCCAAGGCGATTCATGCTATTCGCAACTTGTCCGGATCGTATACGCCTGAGGCTCCCACGCTGATCGTGCGGCAAACCGACGGGAATGGTTCCGACCTGAGCCGGGCTAAAAGTATCACGGCGCTGCAGACCGATGGGACGTATGTGACCAGCAGTCCGACAACGATTGGGCCCCTCGCTAATTACAACGGTTTTCAGGGACAGCTTTCTCACATTCTGATTACCCAATACGATTCCGCGGGTACAGAACACACGAAGAAGGTGCCTGCCAGCGATATTCAGGCCACCAGCAGTACTTGGCAATATACCGCCCACGCCGGTTCTGATATTTCACCAATCACCTTCGTCTCGTATGTCTATTGCCGCACCGATGTTCAGCCGACCGTGGCGTTCACCTACGGCAGCGGCGCGAGCGCGGTCAATGTGGCGGCGGGCGGTACCGTACAGGTGACGGCGACGCTGACGAATCCCGCGGGCACCGGTACGGGCAATACCAATGGCGGGCCCGTGGCTTGGGAGACACCCCAGATCAAGGACCGTATCGCCGATGCCCTGACCTTGGTCAATCCGCCCACGGGCGTGAAGAAAGTCGGCCAGTATCTGGTGATCGACTTTCCCACAATTGCCCGGGGTACATCGCGCCAAGTGACGTTCACCCTTCAGTACAACGGTACTAAGACCGCTCGGTTGGTGGCCGGGCAGGCGGGCAGCAGTGCCGCATACCCGCTTCAGCTGGGGAACAGTGCCTACATATACGATCATTCAACGTTTATCACACCGTATAACGATAAGCAGGATAGTACGGGCACCGCGCTCCCCAGCAGTTACTTTTACCGAGCCAGTACGACTGACGCCCCGGATGCGGCAGCCAATACCCCGTTGCCATCACCCTATACCGCCATGGATATGAACAACTATGTGCCGAAGTACGGCGCGTTGCCTGCCAGTAAGCTGGGTCAAGCCAATTTCTATTACTGGGACTTGCAGCACAAGAACGCTGCGGGTACCGTAACGACCATGGATCCCATTCGGAACGTTCACCCGGACGGCCCCATCACTGAGGATTGGCCGCCGTCGTCTGTCACCGGCTACCTGGGGGATACCATCGACGAAGCCTTACCCGCCAGCCAAGCCATCGTTTATCCCGGCACTCGGGGCAAGAGTCCGGCACCGGCCATTGGGGACTATGCCTACCTCGGTTATTATGCCTATGATGGTTCCCAGACCGGTACACCCCTCGGCAGTACCTGGACCGGGTACAGCACCGCCACGGCGGCTGCGGCCGCAAATCCGACGCTGTATTACCAGGTACCCGACACGGCCAGTCCCCAGCAGACCGTCGCCTTCATTTACGGTAAGAAACAAGCCTACCTCAGCCTGACCCTCAATCCGGCCAATCTGAACTTTGGCCAGCATGCCGTGGGTGAAGCGACGCGCGCCGGCGGCCTCAGTCCCACAACCACCAACCAGTTCAGCGTCACGGTGGCTGACGCTCGGGGCAGCCTGATTCCCGGCAGCAACAACTGGACCCTCAGCGTAGCCAACAGTGACGGGTTGAGAAATGGCACCAACACCATCGTCGGTGCCCAGATCAAGCTGCCAGTCGCGCCGAATCAGACCAGTAACGCCGCCAGTCAAGCCGCCACGCTGGTGATGAACGGGACCAGTACCCCGGTGATCGTCGCCCGGAACGCCGCGGCCAACAGCGGCGGCGGCACCATGACCTGGCCCAGCGGTCGGATTCAGATGATTATTCCCCAGCAGAGCAGTGTCGCCAGCGGGCAGTACACCGGGACGATGGTGTGGACGCTGAGTGATGGGTTGTAGAGAAAAGTGATGATGAACCGCTCCCGGTATTTGCGGGAGCGGTTTTTCTTTGCCCAACAGCCCAAAATGATACTGCTTTCACAACCCAATTGCGGTATACTCAATGCAATATTGCCCAGCGGAAGGGAGTACTAACGTGAAATTCGACATTCGTGACCAATTCTATATTGACGACCAGCCGGTGAAACTCATCTCGGGGGCGCTGCATTATTTCCGGACCACGCCAGGGAAATGGCGCCAGGCCTTGCATAACCTGCGGGCGATGGGCGGCAACACGGTGGAGACTTACATCCCTTGGAATCTCCACGAACCGGAGCAGGGACAGTTCAATTTCTCCTGGATCGCCGACTTGCCGGCGTTCATCCAAATGGCGGCGGACGAGGGCTTGTACGTGATTCTGCGGCCGGGTCCCTACATCTGTGCCGAATGGGAATACGGCGGCTATCCCTATTGGCTGCTGAACACGACCAAGCGGGTCCGCAGTCAAGATCCCCAGTATATGCAAGCCGTTACCGACTACTTCAACGTGCTGCTGCCGAAGATTGCGCCCTATCAGTACACCCAGGGCGGGCCGGTGCTGATGCTCCAGGTAGAAAACGAGTATGGCTCCTACGGCAACGACAAGCGGTACCTGCAAGACCATATCGACCTGATTCGCCGCAACGGCATCGACATTCCCCTGTTCACCGCTGATGGGGCGTGGCAGCCGATGATTGCGGACGGCAACGCCATCGATCAAGGGGTCACGGAGACGCTCACCTTCGGCTCCGACGCCGCTGGGAGCTTCGCCGAGCTGGATGACTATATGGCCGACCATCACCCCGGCTGGGAGTATCCCCTGATGTGCATGGAATTCTGGGACAGCTGGTTCAACAACTGGGGTAAGCCGCCCGTGCGCCGCAGTGCCGAAGAGACGGCCAGCGAAGTCGGTCAAGTGCTGGATCGCGGCAGCATCAATCTCTACATGTTCCACGGCGGCACGAACTTCGGCTTCATGAATGGTGCCAATTACAGTGAGAAAGACGGCTACCACCCCCAGGTGACGGCTTACGATTACGATGGTCCACTGACCGAAGATGCCAACCCGAACAAGAAGTTCGCTGCGCTGCGCGAGGTCATCGAAGAAAAGGGCTTGGCCGGCGAACTGCCGGCACCGATCGTCACCCAGCCCGCGGCCTATCCCACGGTACCGTTGCGAGACAAGGTCAGTTTGTTCAATACACTGCCCACGCTGGCGCCGGACCCGGTCGTCAGTGATCAGCCGCTGACGATGGAGGAACTGCATCAGGCTTATGGCTACGTTTTGTACGAAAGTGTCGCGCCGATCCGCCAGGCCGAAGAATCTCGGCTAACGATCCAGGATAGTACCGACCGGCTGCAGCTTTTCTTGAACCACACGTGGCAAGCCACCCGCGGGTTCAGCCTGCAGGCGTTCAGCACGAAAATTACCGTGCCGACGGCGGACATGCATGTCCAGGTCCTTTCTGAAAACCAAGGGCGCATCAATTATGGTCCCGAGATGATCTCGCCCCTGCAGCGGCGGGGGATTCGCGGGGGCATTCGCCAGGACTCGGCGTATATTGCTCACTGGCGCCATTATTCACTGCCGCTGCAAACACCGGCAGGGGTGGACTTCAACCAGGACTGGGCGCCGCATCAGCCGGCGTTTTACTGGTTTACCCTGACCCTTGACAAGGCACCCCAGGACACTTTCATCGACATCGCCAAGATGGGCAAGGGCGTCATCTTCGTCAACGGGTTCAACATCGGCCGTTTCTGGGAGATTGGCCCGGATTTAACGATGTACGTGCCTTACGATTTATTGAAGCAGGGGCAGAACGAAATCATTGTGTTCGAGACGGAAGGGCGGCCCATTTCTGAACTGCGCTTCAGCAGTCGCGCCGTCAAGATGGAGGGGAAGTAACCATGTGGTGGCAAGAAGCAGTGGTCTATCAGATCTATCCCCGGTCGTTCCAGGACAGTAATGGGGACGGCATCGGGGACTTGAACGGGATTCGCCAGCGGCTGGATTATCTGCAGCGGCTGGGGGTGGACGTGCTCTGGCTCAGTCCAGTGTATCAGTCGCCCAATGACGATAATGGGTATGACATCAGCGACTACGAGCGCATCATGGCGGACTTCGGTACGATGGCGGACTTCGACGCGCTCTTGGCCGAAGCCCACGCGCGGGGGTTGAAGATCGTTATGGACTTGGTCGTCAACCACACCTCGGACGAGCACCGCTGGTTCGCCGAGAGCCGCTCATCCCGGAATAATCCGTACCGGGACTACTATATTTGGCGGGATCCGGTGAACGGCGGGCTGCCCAATGATTGGGAATCGTCTTTCTCAGGCAGCGCCTGGTCTTATGATGAAGGGACCCAGCAGTATTACCTGCATATGTTTTCCAAGAAACAGCCTGACCTGAATTGGCGTAACCCGGCGATGCGTCAAGACATCTACACTATGATGACCTGGTGGCTGGATAAGGGTATCGACGGGTTCCGCATGGACGTCATCAACTTCATCTCGAAGCCTGAGGATTTCAGCGTGCCTGGGGCCCACGGCAGTCAGGATCAGGTCCACCAGTATTTGGAAGAAATGAACCAGCAAGTACTCAGCCATTACGACATTATGACCGTGGGCGAGACGCCTGGGGTGACGCCAGAAGGGGCGCTGCGCTTTGCTGGATTCGACACTCACGAACTGAACATGGTCTTCCAGTTCGCCCACATGGGGATCGACCTGGATCCCGAGTATGGCCGGTGGAAGCCGCGGGCGTGGCACCTTTCTGACCTGAAAGCGATCATGAGCCGGTGGCAGACAGCGCTGAATGGGCAGGCGTGGAATTCGTTGTACTGGAACAATCATGACCAGCCCCGGGTGGTGTCCCGCTTCGGCAATGATACGCCAGAATACCGTGTGCGCTCGGCCAAGATGCTGGGGGCCGTGCTTCATTACCAGCAGGGGACGCCGTATATCTATCAGGGCGAAGAACTGGGGATGACCAACGCCGCCAACTTCACGTCGCTGGCAGATTACCGGGACATTGAGACGCTCAATGCCTACCAAGAATTAGTCGTGGACCAGGAAGAAATTACTCCGGCGGATATGCTGACCGCCATGCATAAAAATTCCCGGGACAATTCCCGGACGCCGATGCAGTGGGATGATTCGGCCAACGCCGGCTTCACCTCGACGGGCGTCACGCCGTGGATCGGGTTGAACGACCGTTATCCTGAGATCAATGCGGCGGCTGCCTTGGCCGACCCGGATTCTGTGTTCTATTTCTACCAGGAAATGAATCGCTTGCGGCGGGAATATCCCATCATCACGTACGGGGATTACACGCTGCTGGCACCGGAGGATGAAGCGGTCTGGACGTATGAACGCCGCGATCATGGTCAGCGATTGTGTCTGACCGCCAACTTTACGGACCAAACGGTAAACCGGGCCGAAGCCGCTGCGCCAGAGGGCGGCCGTCTGTTGCAAAGCAATTATGCTGACGACGCGGGGGAGGCCTTACGCCCCTACGAAGTGAAAGTATATCTGCAAGAATAGCGGGAACACCGCCGCAGTGCCTGATCATTCAGGCGTTGCGGCCGTATTTTGGATGCCTGCGTCGGGCCGTGCCCCGGCCATCGAAAGTAAGCTGGTCAAAGGTCGCCGGTACTATCGCATTAAAGAGGGCATCGCGTATGACACGTACTTCGAGCATGACGAGCACTATACGAAAATGCTGCACATCACCGACGACTCGCCGGATGTTCCTGCCGTCCCCGTTGAAATGAAGCGATACTACTGACTCTGGGTAATCACCCACAAAAGAAAAACAGCCAGGAAAGTGTGCATTCTGCATCTGGTTCCTGGCTGTTGCTGGCTGGATTTGGTTTTGCTGTTGATGCTCAGAAGGATCGGCCAGCGAAGGGCGGGGTAGTATTGGCACTCTTCACCCGGCTCGTGGTCAACCGCTGCCTCCTTTAGGGGGTGGTGGTTACCGTGCAGCGATCGTGGCCGACAAAGTTTGTCCTTAATCATCAGAAGAAGCCAAATAAATCCCGTGCGGCAATCAATGCTTGCTGTAGTTCAACACGGCTCGCCCGTTCGATAATGCTTCCATTTCGGGCTTCGTAATCATAGCCCAAAGGCGTGAAAACGACGTAACCGTGTATTTTATGCGGACCCAACTTAATTGTCGGGAAATCATTCTTAGGTTTATTGCTGGTAATTGGGAACCCCACGATAAAACCAGTTCTCCGATTGTAGACCCCATCACTGATGACGAGCATTGGCCGCATGGTATTACCCTGTTGGGTATTGTGTCCACCATATTCGTGCCCAGCGTGCGGTTCTGCATTGATCCAGATTAACGCGCCTTGATCAGGCAGACCCTCAATTCCAGACATTTTCATGGCCCATCAGATCACCTTGATCGCTAACCCCCAAATCAAGTAAAGCAGCACGAAAATCTTGCTCTGGATGCTGGGCAAAGATATTTTTCCGCACTGGGATGAAAGAAATGACACCGTTATTGTCGCGGACCGGTTCAAATTCAACATTTTCTCCAATGCCGAAACTGGCGGGGACTGTAATCATAATGGAGTTCCCTTGCCTTCTTGTTTTAACAACCATGTTGATCACCTCAAGGTAATTATATACGTAATTACTTGTTGACGCCACCAAAAACAGCCAGAAAGGCGTGCATTTCTGCATTCGTTCCTGGCTGTTGCTGGCCGGATTTAGTGTTGCTGTTGACGCTCAGAAGGATCAGGCGCCGGAAGGCAGGATATTCTTGGTACTCGTCCCGCGGTTAACAGCAAGAGCATGTTGAGACGAAATGCAGACAGGCTTATTTCTTTTGCCACGTACCATGGTCGGCCCGCACATACTGCCCGCCGCCCACGTCATGATACCAATGACCGTCATTCAGCTGCCGTTTGCCAAATGTCTGCCAACGGCTTCCCGCCTTGATGATCTGCACTGGGCGGTTACTCGTCGTCCACGTGGCGATCGCCCACTTGGGTTTGTCGGGATGGCGCACGGTAAACACCCCGCGCGTCATATCCACGACGACGGCGTCACTCGCCTTAACGAACTGTTCACCACCTAGATGGTAGCCAACGACCTGCCCATCAGCATCAACGACTTCGCGATAGGCTTGCCAACGGGTATCTCGGCCTAACACTCGGTCGGTCTTGACCTTGGCGGCTTTGTCTTTATACAGCACAGCGGTCTGCTTCACCGCGACGACTTGTCGTGCTTCCCGCATCGTCAGCAGGTCACCGATTGGGGGTACGATGCCCGGCGGATCGACTTCCGGGTCCGGCTCGATCGGCGGGACCACCACTGGCGGTACTGGCTTCTCCGGCTCCGGTTCGGGGTCTGGTACTTCCGGGTCAGGAGTCTCCGGTTCGGGTCCAGGGTCTGGTATTTCAGGATCAGGATTTTCTGGCTCCGGTTCAGGGTCTGGCACCTCGGGGTCAGGAATCTCTGGTTCCGGCTCAGGGTCAGGATCGGGGTCAACTGGCGGTATCGGTTTCTCCGGTTCTGGGTCGGGATCAGGGACAACGGGTGGCTTCGGCTTTGGGTAAAGAATGATCTGAATATCTTCATACGTGTTCAACTCGACCCGCAAGTCATCGGGATGCAATGCCCTATAGTCGGCAGCGAGATATGCCGGGATCTCGGCTATCCCCACGTCACCATAGTAGCCTCTGACTACCTCATGTCCGAGCGCGCCGTTGTGCTCATTTCTAAAGTCCACTGTTCGGTAAACCATTTGGCGCACTACCGGAATGATGTCTTCCGTATCATCCGTAATGATCGCCGTTTCTTCGACATCCTCAGCCAACTCGTACCCCGTCGGCAAATACTCTGTCCGATCATAAGTCTCCGCGGCTGTCCCGGTGATTGTCTCCTGCCCAATGGTCTTGCCGGCGTATTGATAGGTCAGCGTTTTGTGATATTTTTTTGGTGCAATGACCCGGAGCTGGTACTTAGTCGCATGGCTTATCTCCAAATGGCGTGGCTCGCCATCTGCGAGCCGGTACACCGTGTCCGCAATGGCCTGCTGCGTATCGTACTTTGTACCATACGGTCTTTTCACCGTGTACTTTTGTAATACTTCACCAGTTTCATGGTCGACCAACCAAAGCTCAAAAGACATTTCCTTGACCTTAACTTGGACCACGAACGGTTCGTTATCCAGGAACTCAACGGTCGGTGCTTTACCAACAAATTGATACCCTGTATTTGGCGGCGGCAATACCTGCTTCTTGGCAAACGGCAGCCCGGACATCGTCCACGTCGACACGACGTCATCGCCCGCCTTATATTGAATCTGCTTACTGAATTCCTGAGTCGTACTGTAAACCTGATACGTCAGCGGTGTTTCATCCACCGGGTAGATGGTCGTGATCGGCTTTCCATAAAATGCATAGTTCCGCGGTGCCTGGACGACATACTTCGCCTCCTTGGGCACATCAGTTACAACGCGCCCGATTTCCTTGCCGCTAAAATAATCCACAAAGATGATCGGCTTTTTGATCGTCGCCGCCCGACTGATACTCTCGCCGGCCGCTGACGTCGCTTGTACTACTGCCGGCCCGGCCAGCGGTCCCAGCAAACTCACCACTAACGCGCCGGCGACCCAGCGCTTACCAGTCTTATACAACCGGTATCGTACTTTTTGGTTCATAAGAAAAGGCCTCCTTCAATTCGGGGGGTCCACAACTGACTTCAATTTCACTGTATCATGCTGACCAGCAGTAAAGGGTATCATCATTCTTCTGTATTTCACGGATTTCTGTGACAATCCGAGGCACGCACACCGCCTATGGATCGTGCCGACGAGGGCATACCACCCAACCTTGCTTGATTCAACGTTTACCAACTTTGGGTAAGGGCCATGGTAAGCGGCGGACCAGACAATAATGAGCAGCAGCCCAGAAAGCAAGCACTTCTGCTTCCTTTCCGGGCTGCTGCCGGCCTAATCAGATTCAGTTTTCGTCTGTCCTGTATCCCCAGACCTAAGCGCACCTGTGAACGACGAAAAGTAACATAAACATACAAGGGAGCCAATGATGAGTCACGACACCGACATTATCTAACGCTACGATTCTTTCCTTTTGTCTCGCGCAGTTGTTTAGAAATGCCCTGCATCCGTAACTCAATCTGGTTCAGCTCTTCAGCATCCGCCACCAAGGCCTGGGCATGTTTTTCCACTTCTGCCGGATCCATATCCGTTTTGTACCGCAGACGGTGTTCCAAACTGGCCCACATATCCATGCCCACGGACCGGATCTGCACCTCCACCGGCACCTGGTATGTCCCCCGGGCTTGGAAGACTGGCACCGACACGACGATATGCAGACTCCGGTAGCCGCTGGGTTTGGGCTGTGCAATATAGTCCTTCCTCTCGACCAACGTGACGTCGGTCTGTGAGACCAGGGAGCGCTCGATTTCGTAGACGTCATCGATATAGTTGGTAACGACCCGAATCCCCGCGATATCGAAGATGTGGTCTTCCACATTTTCAATGCTGAATTCGTAATCCTTGCGCCGCATTTTCTCGACCAGACTGTGGATCGACTTGGTCCGTTCCTCAATGTGGTGAATCGGATTATAATCGTAGGTCATGGCGTAATCGTCGTCCAGGTTTTCCAATTTCGTGCCAATCTCATTGGCCCCCGCCTGGCGCAGCTCATATAGGTGCAGTAACCGGCTGAAGTCGGCGAACTGGTCCTGCAAACCGAATTGCCGCGCCTCGGTTTCAATCTGTTTGAGCGAGAAGAAATTGTTGCGTTCCAGAATCATCGCGGATACCTCACTTTTCTTCCTCAGTATGGAAGAAAGGCGGAGCGGGTACATCGGACAGAAGACGGAATTTTGCATGGAGAGAAAGACGAGGACCAGCGCATGTTGACGCCAGTCCCCGTCGCTCAATTATTGTTCATCCTCGTTATCTTCATCGCGCCGCTTCATCTTGAGCAGCCCGACGCCGGCGAGTAGGGTGGAAATTAGACCGGCAATCATCAAGCCAAAGGACGTTTTCTCATCCGTTTGCGGCAACCGCGCAGCGGCTTGTTTCACTGCCTGCCCAGCCACTTGCGGGGCCTTGTTCTGAACTGTTCGCGTACTGGTGGGGGTTAACCGACTGCTGCCCGCAGTGCTTGTGTGTGTATTGTCAGTTCTCGTGTCCGGCTTGGTCGGTGTCTCAGGCACACTCGGCTTATCAGGCTTGGCCGGTTCGTTGGGTTCTGCCGGTGTGACTGGTGTATGCGGTTGGTCCGGAGTGACCGGGTTAACTGGCGGATTGGGCGTGTCCGGGATCACCGGCGGATTCGGATTATCTGGCGTCACCGGGTTTACTGGCGGGTTCGGGTTATCTGGATTCACCGGCGGTGTCGGCTCATCTTTCGGTGTGATGACATAAGTCCCCCGGCTGCCGTCGAACGTCCACACCGCGGCTGGTTGCCCGGCTTGGACATGCGCCGTTCCCGCTGGCGTCAGAATGACGTGGTACGACCCCGGCGCCACCACCGGCGATTCCTGGAATGCCAGGTCACCGGCGACAGGCTGATACGTGGTGCCGTCGGAGACCGTCACTTGGTACTTCGTGGGATCAAGCACGCCCGGTTGGCCGTCGTATACTTTACCATCGGTCCCATGGAGGCCATAGTGCAATTGCACGGCATCCTTCGTCACGGTAATCTTCGCTTGGGCTTCCTTCAGTAAGAAAAGCTGCGTCGACTGGCCGGATGCCGCGCGCTGGTCGTACGTTTTAGCCGTTACAGTATAGGTATGACCAGCTCGTTTGCCGGCATTGAATGCGGCCACTGTGTCATAAACGACACTGGGGTCCGCGTCATCCACAATTGTGACAGCCACTTGGTCGGTGGTCGCCGTGGTCGTTTCTGCCAACGGGGTGGTGCCGTTTGGATCAGTGGCGGCGAACGCAGCATCGGCAAGGTGCCATTGGGTATTGGCAGTGGTGGTGGAATCTTTCAGTGTCAAAGTCGAATCATCCGTGACTAGGATCTGGACGGGATTACTGGTCTTGTCCAGGTAATTGTAAGTGGCGATATAAAAACGCTGAATCTTTTGCCCATCAGGTCCATACGCAAAGGCGGTATGCAGATTATCGGCATATTGAAAGGCCGTGGCATTTTGGTTGAAGTCTGCCGCATCCTTGAAGGTCCGCAGAACTTGTAATCCTTTGTTCGTGGGCACAACTTCATATAGCTGGACGCCCAGGCCTGGATTAACTTTGCCGGCCGTGTCATACCAGCTCGTGATGGTCGTCTGATCGGTGTCATTTCTCACGGCACCGGCAAACCCCTGCGCCGGGTCCCAAACGTGACCCTGGGGAATGCTGGATGACTTGCCCTGGACAGCAAGGGCACCGTCCAGCACAAACGTGACATCCGTGGTGGCCACCATCGAATAGCCGGTGCTGTCCGGCTGGATGAAGCCATTCATCGCCCCCGTGCCATTGCTGGCACCGCCATCGGGGGCATTCTCAGCATACTTGCCGCCAACGCTGAAGTTGAGCGCGTAGGTTTTGTTGAGATTATCACCGTCCGGCGACCAGTTCCGGGGAAGCAGGATCATGTAATAAAAGTTCTGGCCGAGCACTCCGCGCCAAGTGGTGGGGGTACTCGGACCCTGTGCCAGATAGGGATCCTGATACGGATAGAGCGGTAAGACGTTACCCTGACTATCCCGGGTTTGATTCGCGGTACCGACGGTGAATACGTCATTCGTGGCGTCATACATCCCGCCATAATAGCCGTCGCCAAAGTTCCAAGCATTCAGGGAACCAGCCGTTTTCTGGCCAAGATGATCCGTCCCGTTGGGCTGATTGTTCGGGTAATGGACAAATTGCTGGATCACGACACCGGTTTTTGCAGTCGGCGAGGTGACCAGGGTCTCTGGCCCGAGATAGTAAATGCCGTTGATTTGAATGAGTTGGGAATCGTTGACTTTTTCTCCCGGCACTAAGGGGTTGGCCGCATCCAGAATCGTGAAGCTGGTGGAATTGTACGTCACCACATAGTGCTGGGGGAACTTGATCACTTGGCTGAGCACCTGGTCCTGCGCCGGATTCCATCCGGCAATACGGAAGCCCCCCGTGCTGGTGTCCCAAATTTCACTTTGCAGAATGCTGTTCTGGTTGCGGTAAGTCCCGAAGGAAGGGTAGTTCGCTAAGTAGTTAGAAAAGCTGAGGCTGAGTTTCGGGTTAGTGCCGACGAGCGCCTGCACTGCCGCGGGAATCGCGGTGAAGCGATTGTTGCCAAGCTGCAGATTTGTTAAATTGTGTAACTGGCTGAAGGTGGTAGGCAAGTCTGTCAGGTCATTGCCCACGAGATTGAGACTTTGCAGGTTGGTGAGCTGACCGAGCGCGGCGGGCAGGGCGCTGAGATGGTTATAGTGGGCCAGGTCCGGTTCAGTGAATACATCAGGATAGGCGTAGGTATAGGTGGTGTTACCAGTGCGCAGCGTCATATTCGGTACCGGTGTGCGGGGATCATAATTCAGGTGCACATTGTTTTCACCTCGGGGGACCGCATCAAAGAAGTCTGGATTGGCCAAATCGCCACCGCTGTTCAGATCATGGCCGAGGCCGGTGATGAATTCCTGATAATTTGCACCGTCATAACTGCCGAGATTAAGCGTCGTCAAGTGCGTCAGCTGATCCAGGTGACCGTCCGCAATATCGGTCAGGCGGTTGTTGTTCAGGTCTAGCGTCGTCACCTTTTGCAGGGAAGAAAGGTCAGGCAGTGCCGTAAAGCTGTTGCCGTGCAAGTCCAGCGTACCCGTGACGTTGGTGAGGGTGCTGATACTGGCGGGTAATTCGGTGAGCTTACCGTTATTCGTGATTGCCAGATTTGTCACGTTGTGCAGCCCGCTGAGATCACCGATGTGGGTGAGCTGCTGGTTGCGGGTGATGACCAGATCTGTGAGGTTGGTCAACTGACTGATTTCATCGGGTACTGTGGTGAAGCGATTGTCAGTGAGTGTTAACTTCTGCAAGCCGCTGAAAATACCGATACCGGTGAGGTCGGCCACGCTTTGCTGCGGGTCGGCCGTCTGGACGTCAGGGGCTTTGACCCCGTCCGGTGCGGTGGCCTCGACCATGCGGCCCAGTTGCAAGCTGGTCAGGGCAGAAATCATCGCGGGCGTCACCTGGTCCGCTCCTTGGCCCGCCGGCAGGAGCTTGGCGGTCTGTAATGCGGCGATGACCTGATTGCGGAAATTAACATCGGGAATCCAATTCGTCAAGGTGCCGCCTTGAGTACTCAACGTCTGCGCGTTCGCCAACGCATCCTTAGCGGTCACTGGTGCCTTTTGAGCTGTTTCTCCGGCCGGTGAATCTTTCGTTGGGGTTTCTTCGGTACTGGCTGTATTACTTTCGTTCTTACCGTCTGCTGC
This sequence comes from Schleiferilactobacillus shenzhenensis LY-73, assembly GCF_000469325.1. GTDB lineage: Bacteria > Bacillota > Bacilli > Lactobacillales > Lactobacillaceae > Schleiferilactobacillus > Schleiferilactobacillus shenzhenensis. The sequence continues at coordinate 24,123 of NZ_KI271593.1, forward strand.
GGGAGCGTTCGGTGAGTCTGCAGCTTCAATTGTTGGCCCGTTTGGCAGGGATGCCAGGGCCTTTTCACTTGATTGGACGGAATCCGCTGGTTGTGTCAGCGGCGCACTGGTTGGCGGCACCGTCGCTGGCTCCGTCGGCGTGGTCGCGGCAGCGCTGGGGTTCAAATCCGCCTTTCCGATAGTTTCTGGGGTATGGTCGACGGTTTCTCTCTGTTCAGTGGTCGTTACCGCCGGCGCCATTGCCGGGGTAACTGCAACGTGGTCATTTTCTAATGGTGCGCTGGCTGGCTCTGGTGCCGCCAGGCCTGCGTCCCGGCCAAGCGCCAGCGACTCAGAAGTGGGATTTTCTGAAACCGCGGTGGCATTGTCTTGGCCTGACCGCAGTGTGTCTTTTGCTGGTACGGCCGTACCCGCTCCGTCAGTGGCGGCTTGGGCTCGGCCTGGGGTGAAACTGCTTAACCCCGCAACGACCAGCAGGCTCGTCCCAATAACGAGCCAGCGCTTCTTGCTTTTGTGCAGCGTGAACCGCACGATTGTTTTATTCATCCTCCCCATCCTCCTTAGATAAGGATCTGGCATGATCATACCCCTAATGTGCATTCTACCATGAATGTAACCGCTCACAGGTCAACTTTCAGAAAGCAAAATTATTGATTTTGGACAATTGAATTGGCACGAAAAATGAGAGAGAAAAGTGGCATTTTATATTGCACATTTCCGGGGAAAGGGGTAACATACCCATCAAGTTCTTAAATACGGATAAGGAAGTGCGTCAGATGACCATCGACCAGGAGATTCGTCCCGGCACCAACCGTTATATCAGCGCTGCCGGAGCGACCAGCAATCTGCCAGAATTATTGAGCCATTTTCATCGTCCCATCATTTTGACAGGAGAAAAATCCTTCGCTGTCTTCCAGGAGAAGACGCAAGCACCGCTTGACTTGCCGTTGTTTCGCTACGATGGGTCGGCAAGCGATGCGGATGCCGCCCAAATCGCTGAGAAGGCCGACCAACCCGATGTGATCGTGGCCATTGGCGGCGGCCGGCTATTAGATACCGCTAAGCTGGTTGCCGAGATCTTTGACTGTGATTACATCACGGTCCCGACACTGGCATCGAATTGTGCCCCGTACACCCCCATTGGCGCGATCTACCATCAAGTCGGCCACAGCTTTGACCGGGTGGCGTATTTTGCCCGGGCACCTTACGCGACAGTCGTCGATTGGAACATTATTGCCACTACGCCCCAGGACTACCTGATTGCGGGTATCGGCGATACCCTGGCCAAGTGGTACGAGATGGAGGGCATCACCCGGCCGCGCCGGGAAACGTTGACCGCGTTTAGTCAGCTGGGCTTCAGCGCCGCGGGCACGATTCGCAAGATCTTGCAGACGTCGGCCGTCCAGGCCGTGGCTGACTTGCAGGCAGGGCAGGTCACAGCGGACCTAGCCGCCATCGCGGACACCATTATTGGTATCGCTGGGACAGTGGGCGGTTTCGCCGGCGCCGACGGCCGCATGGCTGGGGCCCATGCGGTGCATAATGGCCTTTCTTATATTGATGAGACCCACCCGATCCTGCATGGCTCCAAGGTGGCTTATGGCATTCTCGTCCAGTTGGCCTATACCGGCGATGACGACGAGATTCAGGCGCTCCTGCCGTTCTATCAGCAGGTGGGTCTACCGACGAACCTGGCCGGGCTGAACGTCACCAGTGACGTGGCGAGGAAGAAAGTCCAAGTAGCCGAGTTCGCTGCATCGGACAAGGAATCATTCAAGCTCATCGACCCAGAGATCACCGCGGCGAAGGTCGTGGCGGCGATGGATCGTGTGGAAGAACTGACCGCGCCGGCTCAGGCTGCCGAGGCATAGGGAAGCATCCATGCTGGCTAAAGACGGACATATCGGTTAAAAAAAGCCGTTTGCTGATTTTCAGCAGACGGTTTTTCTTCATAAAATTAATGGGCCAGGGCGGCGTGGCGCTGCCCGACTTTCTTCAACACCCAGTGGTAAGCGGGCGGGACAGCTTCCCGCCAATAATCCCAGCCATGGTCGTAGTCCTGGTCTTGCACGTAAACGGTGGGAATGCCGACTTGCTGGAGGACGGTGACGAAGTCGCGGATGTCGTGAACGGGGACGGTCTGGTCACCGGCACTGGTGGCGACGTAAAAGTCGACGGCGCCGCGGCCGTGGTGGATGTCGTGGATGGGCAGCAGGGCATTGTAGATGCGGTCAGACCAGTTCTGACAGCCGTCGGTAAAGGGGTGGAGCTGCTGGCGCAGCGGCCATTCGCTGGCCACGTGTTCCCAGATGGCCGGGGAGATCAAAGCGGCATGAGCAAAAACATCAGGATAGCGCAGGGCGAAGCGGGCGGCGCCGTAGCCGCCCATGGAAATACCGCCAATCGCGTGATTGCTGGCGCCCGGCTGGATGCGGTAACGGCTGAGCATCGCCGGTACCAAGTCGTGCATCACGGCGTCTTCCATGGCCATGCCGTGGCGAGCATTAATATAGAAGGAATTGAACCCGTCGACGAAGATGACGATGAGCGCCTGGCCGGTGGTCTCAATCAGCTCGTCCAAGATGGCCTGGGAATCGATGCGTTCCAGCAGATTGCGGTGGTTGCCGTACAATCCGTGCAGCATGAACAACACGGGATATTGCTGGTCGCTGTCATTGTATCCCGCTGGTAAGTAGGCATCGTAATTCCAGTCGATCCCCAAGATTGGTGAATACACGGTGGTGGTCACCACCTGGCTTTTTGTCATGATCATTTCCACAACTCCCTTGACTTCAGACCACAAGTCTTTTCATTACCATTGTAACGCTCTGGGCAGAAAACTGGTCAGATGTGCATTTTCTGCCTGTCCCATCAGTGGTAGAATCAGGCCATACCCATATAAAGGAGTTCTTCCAATTGCGTATTAATCGGTCTAGTTGTACCGCCATGCTGGTAGGTAAAGAAGCCAGTGTGGACCACGCCACGATGATTGCCCGGAACGAGGATGCAGAGGGCGGGATTAACCCGAAGCGGCTCATTTATGTGCCTGCGCAAGCCGAGAGCCGGGAATTCGTCTCCACGTTCAACGGCTTCCACGTTCAGCTGCCCGGGGATGCTCTGGGCCACACCCTGACCCCGATGGCCGACACGACCACGGATGGCGAGTGGGGCGAGTCCGGCATCAATAGTGCGAACGTGGGCATGAGTGCCACCGAGACGGAGTTCACGAACGCCGCCATGCTGGGCCTCGACCCGCTGGTGCCCGACGGTATCGGCGAAGAAGCCATGCTCAGCACGGTCCTGCCCTTCGTCAAGACCGCTCGGGAGGGTGTTCGCCGCCTGGGGGCGCTGATCAGCGAGTTCGGTACCTGCGAGAGCAACGGCATTGCCTTCAGCGACGTGGACGAAGTCTGGTACTTCGAGACCGTCGGCGGCCACCACTGGGCGGCCCAGCGCATCCCTGACGACGCTTACGTCATCGCCCCCAACCAGACCGGTATCCAAGAGATCCGTTTTGATGATCCGGACCACTTCATCGCCGCCCCGGATTTGGAAGAATTTGCAGAAAAGAACCATTTGAACACCGCCAAAGAAGGGTTCAACTTCCGCGAGATCTTCGGCGAAGACCTGCGCAGCGACCGTTTCTACAACACACCCCGGGTGTGGTCGGCCCAGCGCCATTTCCAGAAGGATTTGCCGGAAGTGCCGGAGTCCCGCACGCTGCCGTTCATTCAGCACGCGCCGCGCAAGATTTCTGTTCAAGATGTGGCGATGGTGCTGTCTGACCATATGCAGGGGACCCCGTACGACCCCTATGGCCGCACGGGCAATGCGGAGGAAAAGAGCCGCTACCGGCCCATCGGCATGAACCGCAACCAGGAGATGCATATTCTGGAGATCCGCAACGACGTGCCGGTCAGCTACCGGTCCATTCACTGGTTAGCGATGGGCATGAACCCGTTCACCTTCCCGCTGCCGTTCTACGCGAATGTGAACGACACTCCCGAATTCTGGAAGAACACCACCAACGATGCCACCACGGAGAATTGGTACTGGTTGAACAAGATCGTGGCCAACATGGTCGATCCGCTCTTCGCCAAGCGCGACCAAGATGTCATGAACCGGATCCTGAACTTCCGCCGGGCGGGCTTTGCCATCGGGACCGGCGCCGTGGCCAAGGCGGACGCCGCTCTGGCCCAGGACGACAGCGACGCTGCCGCCAAGCTGACCGCGGCCAACGACGCCATGGCCGCGCAAGCCGTCGCATTAGCCAAGACGATGCTGACGGACGTGACTACCTTAGCGGCCGACCGGTTAACGTTACAGTTTGAGAAAGGCGGAGAGATGTAGTTTCTCACCCTAGGGAGAAAGCAGTCCGGATTCTGGGCTGCTTTTTTCGTGCCTTGACCCGTACAACAGGGTGCAATCTGTTGATTTAACGTGTTATACTGTGATCATGTATAACAAGTGTGTGACAGAAAGGGCGATTTCAATGACCAAATCTCCGTTGAAACAGGCAACTATTTCCGTCAGGATTGATCCCGCGATCAAGGCTGCAGCGATTGACAATTTGGCTAAAGCTGGTTTGTCTCTGTCTGATTATGCTCGAATTGTCATTACGGCAGCTGCTCGGGATGGTGTGCCGAAATACTTTGGTATGCCGAATGCTCAGGTGCTAGCGGCCATCGATGAAATGATTGCGGATAAGTCCGGGAAAAAGAAAATGGCATCAGCAAGCAGTGTCGAGGACTTGAAGAATCAATTATTTGGGGATGATGATGAAAACAATTAAGTACGCCAGCCTTTTTCGTTCTGAGGCGAAGAAAGTGCATCGAAGTAAACGATGGAAACCGATTTTTAATGAACCGCTGCCTATCGAAGTCACGGGAAGCACACAATATCAGGGATTGGCGCCATTCGATTTTGTGGTGGCCTTACTACAGGACGGGCAGTCTTTACCGTCCTATTTTTATGTTCATCCTTTAACTCTTCCACGGAAGACGAGGGCAAATATTGCCCGGGCGCTGAACAAGTCGGTTAATGAAGTCCAGTGTCTTGAACTGCATTTTGACGGACACAATGGCGATCATCTTCTGGTGTATTCATCGGACGACGATGCAAATATACTGTATCTCATCGCCATCGGGACGCACAGCGACATTTTTGGCTAGCTGAAAATGCTCGAATTTTTAATGGAATTGGGAAAGTGGGGCGATCGAAGTACGTAGGCTTCATAGTTAGACGATATAAGCACCAAAACGCGACATTTGTCCATTTTTCTGCTAAAACTAAGATGTATCAAAAAATGGACGTATGGGGGCATACGCCAAAGGGGGAAGGAGAATACACTGCCACGAATTGCATAATTCATGGCTTATTTGCATATTCTCAGAAAGTCCGGTAACATAGACACCAACTATTTTCGGTAAAAAAAGAAAGGACGTGGCGCTTACGGCATTTCTAGAAATTTCCCATCTGCGCAAAGTATATGGCGAAAACGTGGCAGTGAACGATTTTAACATCAAGGTGGAGCGGGGCGAGTTTATCTGCTTCATCGGCACATCCGGTTCCGGGAAGACGACCACCATGCGGATGATCAACCGCATGAACGAGCCGACCTCAGGAACGATTAAAATTAATGGTGAAGACGTGACGAAGATGGACCCGGTGAAACTTCGCCGGCGCATCGGCTACGTCATTCAAAACATTGGGTTGCTGCCGCATTTGACCATCAAAGACAATATTTTACTGGTCCCGAAGATGCTGAAGTGGGACCAAAAGCGGATGGATGAGCGGGCTGTTGAAATGATCAAGATGGCCGAGCTGCCTGAAGATTACTTAGAGCGATACCCCAGCGAACTTTCCGGCGGCCAGCAGCAGCGGGTCGGCGTAGTGCGCGCCCTGGCGGCGGACCAAGAATTGATTCTGATGGACGAACCGTTTGGGGCACTGGACCCCATCACCCGGGACGCGCTGCAGGACCTGGTCAAGGACTTGCAGCAGCGCCTGGGCAAGACGTTTGTCTTCGTTACCCACGACATGGATGAGGCGCTGAAGCTGGCGACTCGCATCGTCATCATGTCCCATGGGGAAGAAGTCCAGGTGGATACACCGGAAGAAATCCTCCGTCACCCGGCCAACAAGTTCGTCGCTGACCTGATTGGGGAAGACCGTTTGATCCAAGCCAAGCCGACCATTACCACCGTCGGCCAGATTCAGCGGCCCGCGATTTCGATCGTACAGACCGCCACACCGCGGGAAGCCTTGTCGCTGATGCACAAGACACGGGTCGATACGCTGCTGATCACGGACCCCGACGGTATTCTTCGCGGTTACGTCGACTTGGAAGTGATCAACGATAAGTTCCGGACCGCCGATACGGTGGAGGCCATCATGAACCCCAAGGTCTTCTACGTGCGCCAGAGTGCGGTCATTTCTGACACCGTGGACCGTATCTTGAAGCGCGGCTACCGGAACGTCCCGGTCGTTGACGATGCCGGCAAACTGACCGGGATCGTTACCCGGGCGGCGCTGGTGGACATGGTCTACGATGCCCTGGGCGGTGCGGCGACCAGCAACAATAACGACACCGATAAGGACATGTCCACCGACGGACCGCGCACCGACATCGGTACCACTGACGTCAAGGAAGGCGCCCAAGCCGTTGCCGATGTCGCTGACGACGCGGACACTAAGGACAAGCCCGCTAAGCCTGCAGAAAAGGAGGAGGTGCACGCCCATAATGATTAGTTTCTTTAATCAATACGGCGGCCAACTGATGCAGGAGCTAGGCGAGCATATTTACATTTCTGCCGTCTCCCTAGCGCTTGGTGTGATTGTCGCCGTCCCGCTGGGCATCCTGCTCACCCGGGCGAAGAAAATCGCCGGCTTCGTCATCGGCTTGACCAGTGTCTTGCAGACGATTCCGGCGATGGCGCTGCTGGCGATGATGATTCCCATCTTCGGCATCGGCACCACGCCGGCCATCGTCGCCTTGTTCATTTACTCCTTGATGCCGATCCTGCGCAACACGTACATCGGTATGAACGGCGTCGACCCGAACCTGCTGGACGCGGCGAAGGGCATGGGCATGAGCAACTGGCAGTCTATCCGCTGGGTCGAATTGCCCCAGGCAGCCGGCGTCATCATGTCCGGTATCCGCCTGTCCGGTACGTATGTCATCGCCTGGACGGCCTTGGCGTCCTACATCGGCGCCGGCGGCTTAGGGGACATGATCTTCAACGGCTTGAACCTCTACCGCGGCGACCTGATCCTGGGCGGCTCGATTCCGGCCATCATCCTGGCGCTGGTCGTGGACTGGCTGCTGGGCTTGGTGGAGAAGAAAGTCACCCCCGCCACGACACAGGAGGTGTGAGCAGATGATGAAACGTAATTGGCAAAAATTCACCATGCTCCTCGCCGGCCTGTTTGCCGTTGCTTTACTGGGCGGCTGCTCCTTCAGCTGGCCCGGCCTGGCCGGGACGTCTCCTGAAACTGTCAAGATCGGCTCGCAAAACACCACCGAGCAGCAGATCATGGCCAACATGATTCAGCAGATGATCCAGCATTACGATAAGAACACACCGACGACCATTCTGAATAACCTCGGTTCTGGTAACGTCAGTTTCGAAGCGCAAAAGCGCGGTGATACAGACTTGACCGCTATCCGGTACACCGGGACCGATTATCAAACTGTGTTGAACTTGAGCGGCGAGACCGATCCTAAGATCGTCAACAAGCAGGTCTTCTCGCAAATGAACAGCAAGTACCATATGACCTATTTCCCCAGCTACGGGTTCGCCGATACATACCAGTTTATGGTGACCCAAAAATTCGCGAAGGAAAACAACCTGCAGACCGTTTCTGACATCAAGCGGGTGGCGGGCGACATGCGCGTCGGGATCGACCAGATCTGGGCCAACCGGAAGGGTGACGGTTACTCCGCCTTCAAGAACACGTACGGCTTCGGCTTCGGCCACGTTTATCCGATGCAGATTGGCCTGGTCTATGACGCCTTGGATGCCGGCAAGATGGATGCGGTCCTCGGCTATTCCACCGACGGCCGGATCCGCAGTTACGATTTGAAGCTGCTCAAGGATGACAAGCATTTCTTCCCGCCTTATAACGCCAGTGTCGTGGTCAACAACAGCACGCTGAAGGCCCATCCTAAGCTGAAGGGCATTCTCTCCCGCTTGAATGGCGAGATTAGCTTGAAGACGATGCAGACGCTGAACTATAAGGTGGACAACGACCTGGTCGAACCAGCCGTCGTTGCCCAGCAGTTCCTGAAACAGCACAACTACTTTGAGAAAGGGGCGAAGTAACCGTGAAAGACATGAATCTTTGGCAGCAGCTGGTGTATTACTTTACCCACAACGGCCAATACATCCTGGACCAGTTCAACCGCCACTTTCTCATTTCCATCTACGGTGTGATTCTGGCCGCCATCGTCGGCATTCCCATCGGTATCTACGTCTCCCGGCATAAGCACCTGGCGACGTGGGTCATCGGCGCAGCCAACGTGATCCAGACCACCCCGTCCCTGGCCATGGTTTCCATCATCATGCTGGGCCTCGGTCTGGGTGTGAACACCGTCATCTTGACCGTGTTTCTGTATTCCCTCCTGCCGATTATCAAGAACACCGATACCGGGATGAGAAATGTGAATCCCGACGTCCTCGACGCGGGTAAAGGCATGGGCATGACTCGCTGGCAGATTCTGCGCCAGATCGAGCTGCCGTTGTCCCTGTCCGTCATCATGGCCGGCCTGCGTAACGCGCTGGTCCTGGCCATCGGGGTCACGGCCATCGGTTCCTTCGTTGGCGCTGGCGGCCTGGGCGACATCATCATCCGCGGGACCAACGCGACCAACGGTGGGGCAATTATCCTCGCTGGTGCGCTGCCGACGGCGTTGATGGCGATCATCTCCGACATGGTGCTGGGCTTCTTGGAGAAACGGTTCGCGGCAAGGACGCAGTAATCCTGTGGCCGGCTGGCTGGGCCCTCCGCCAGGGGCCGGCGACGCGAAGCTAGTGCGGAGCCGGTACTGCGCAGCTAGGGGTGGGCACGACTTGAAGCCCGCGCAAAGTGCGCGTGGTCTCCAAGCTCGGCCTTGGTCTAAGCGGGCAAAGACCGCCCGCTAAGACCAATATCACCACTGAGGCCCCCTGGCTCCGGGCCCAGCCAGCCTACGTTCTTCGCAGAATCCAACATTCCACTTATCGTAAACCAACGAAACTGCATAATTAATGCAGAGCCAGTCAAGCACACCATTTTCAGGAAAGTTGCACACCCGCCCGCGATTTGGTACCATCAAGGCAATATATTTTCCAGTGAGCGTCACCTCAGTAAGGACCTCTGCCCCTGTTCAGAAAGCAAGCGGTACTGCGAGCTTGCCAGTCAGCGGTCCTGAATTACAATGACGCAGCATCACTGGACGGTCGTTGATCGTTATTCAAACGAGTTGGTGCGAAGGCACAAACTGGGTGGTACCGCGGCATTAGAGTCGTCCCAATACTTTGTTGTATTGAGACGGCTTTTTTTATTTCCCGCGTCTTCCTAGTATGCCACTATGTGTCGCTTTGTTGGGATGGCAACGTCCTAGCACGACAAAAGGATGACGGAGGGCGAGCGGGAAGGGGCTCAGTGGTGAAATTGGGGGCGTGACAAAACTCGTATTCCAACATGACTGAGTGCCAACGCGTAGCAAGCGGAGGCAAAACGGGC
>NZ_KI271593.1:33968-44456 GCF_000469325.1 Schleiferilactobacillus shenzhenensis LY-73
GCACCCAGGGAAGTTCTGTCACGTACCCACCACGTTCCAGCCCCAAATCCGCGAAGCCCGGAGTCACCCGGTCCCACGCAAGAGTGGCACACCTTTCTCACATCGATCACCGACCACACAACGAAAGGAAGATACACACCACAATGGACTTAATTGAAGACTTACAATGGCGCGGCGCCATTAACCAGCAAACTGATGCCGAGGGCCTGCGCGCGGAACTCGCCAAGCACCCCGTCAGCATCTACGTCGGCACGGATCCCACCGGGGATTCGCTCCACGTCGGCCACCTGATCCCGTTCATGATGCTCAAACGGTTCCAAGAGGCCGGCAACCACCCGGTGATGCTCATCGGCGGCGGCACCGGCTCCATCGGCGACCCCTCCGGCCGCAACAGCGAACGGGTGCTCCAAACCATGGATCAGGTGCGGGCCAACCAGGAGAAACTGACCAACCAGCTGGTGAAGCTGTTCGGCACCGAAGACTTCCAAGTCGTCAATAACTATGATTGGCTGTCACAAATCTCGATTCTCGACTTCCTCCGGGACTACGGCAAGCTGTTCAGCGTGAATACCATGCTGAACAAGGAAGTCGTCGCCAGCCGCTTGGAGACAGGCATTTCGTTCACCGAGTTCACGTACCAGATCCTCCAGTCCGTCGACTTTCTCCACCTCTATCGGCACAACCACGTGACCGTCCAGATGGGCGGGGCGGACCAGTGGGGGAACATTACCGCTGGTGTTGACCTGATCCACCGCATCGAGGGCGCCGACACGCCGGTCTTCGGATTGACGATTCCGTTGATGCTCAAGGCTGATGGCACCAAGTTCGGCAAGTCTGCCGGTGGGGCTGTCTGGCTCGACCCGAAGAAGACGACGCCTTACGAGTTCTACCAATTCTGGCTGAACCAGGATGATCGGGACGTGGTCAAGTACCTGAAGTACTTCACCTTCCTCAGCCACCAGCGCATCGACGAGTTGGCGGAGGCCGTTAAGACCGCACCCGAGAAGCGGGAAGCCCAGCGGACCTTGGCCCAGGAAGTCACTAAGTTCGTCCACGGCGAGGATGCCGTGATGTCGGCAGAAAAGATTTCTCACGCCTTGTTCTCTGGCGACCTGCGCGACCTGACGGCAGATGAAATTGCCCAGGGCTTCAAGGACGTGCCGTCGGTCACGATTCCCCGGGGGCAGACCAACATTGTGGAATTCTTGGTGGACCTGACGAAGATTGAGCCGTCCCGCCGGCAAGCACGGGAAGACGTGCAGAATGGGGCCATTTACGTCAACGGCGAACGCCAGCAGAGCTTGGACTTCACCGTGGATACCGACGCCGCCTTCAACGGGGACTACGTGATCGTCCGCAAGGGGAAGAAGAAGTACACACTGGTCAACGTGAAGGGGTAAAACGTCATGGGTGTTTATATTGGGGACCTGCGCTCCGCTGTATTTGCTTTCCCGGTACTGGCGCTCGTCATTGCACTGCCGTTCCTGTGGTGGCACTATCACAAATACCGGGCGATTTCCCGGTGGCGAGTGTTCTGGATCTACTTGTTCACTTTCTATCTGCTATGTGCCTACTTCCTGATCATCTTGCCGCTGCCGGATCGGGCGGCGGTCGCGAAACTGACGACGCCGGAGTACAACCTGGTGCCGTTCGAGTTCATTCGCCAGTTCATGAAGTACAATCCGTTGCAGCTGACCAATGTGCATACGTGGAAGGCGGCGTTAATGGCGCCCACCGTGATCCAGCCGCTGTTTAACGTGGCATTGACGGTACCCTTCGGCGCGTTTCTGCGTTACTACTTCCACCGGCCATGGTGGCAGGTGATCCTGGGGAGCTTCAGCTTGTCGCTGTTCTTCGAGCTGACCCAGCTGAGCGGCTTGTACGGCTATTATCCTCGGCCGTACCGGTTGTTCGACGTGGACGACTTGCTGCTGAATACGACCGGCGGCTGGCTGGGTTGCGGCCTAGCGCGGCTGGTCATGCCGATTCTGCCCACGGATGAACAGATGGACCGGGGGGCGCTGGAACGGGCCAACGACGTTTCCATGTGGCGGCGGATGGCCGGCTTCATCGTGGACTATCTGGCCGCGAGTATCATCGACTTCGCCTTGTCCCTCGTTGGTACCCTCCTCCCAGCGCTGCACATCCTGCGCGCCAACTGGATGCTGTGGGTCGTCTTCATTCTCTGGATGGTGATCCCACCCATGCTGGGTCACCGCACGCTGGGTATGCGCGTTGTTCGGCTGCGCATGGCCCGGGCAAACGGCGCGCCGATCAGTTGGTGGCAGCCGCTTTTCCGCTTTGCTGTCGGATACGGTATTCCGGCCTTGACGGTATGGGGGATGTTCCGAGCGGTCGACGCCATTAATGGTATTGGCTTCAGTCAATTTACCTGGGCCGGGGTCGGTATCATCGTGGCGTTGCTGATGCTGTCGATCATGATTGGCGACTGGCTGCTGGCGTTTGTCATGCGCAGCCACCGGTTGCTCTTTGAACAAATTACCAACACCCGTTTAAAGAGCGATTAGCGGGCTGGCTACGGGCTGGCAGCTTCGCTGCTGCGCCCTTGGTTTTGGACGTCTGACCCGATTTGGGTTGGGCGTTTTTTAATGTAGTGGGGTACTGGTGGGGGGATGCAGCATAGAGAAGAAAGGTGCGGTGCGGCGTTGACCATACTGTCACCAAGTGGGCCGGTGTATCTGACCTGCCAGTTCATTTTCCGATGGTTCAATGCTTGTCCTGAAAGGCACGGTAAGTGGTACCGCGAATCGTTGGTATCGGGCGTAGAGGTTGTCCAAATGAAACGACGAATAAAAAGGCGGGCCCCTCAATATCTGAGAAGCCCGTCTTTTGGGTTTTACGTGAATTGATTGTTGCTCAGTCGGGAGTAACACACTGATTTGTCAGAGGAACGGTGGTTGTGCCGATGTTTCTTGCGTGCCCCATCCGCGAAGCCCAGGATCAACCGGTCCAAAGCAAGAAGTAGCGAGCAGAAAAACCTTCCAAATTTGAGACTTTTCCTACTTTCCATCCGGAACGATGTAGACCGGTGATGTGTTACCTCAATTGATTTTCGCTCAGTCAGGCGTAGAACACTGATTTGTCAGAGGAAAACGCGTTGTTCTGACGCTTTTTCACGTCTCGTTCCAATCCCATCCGCAGAGTTCAGGGTAACCTAGACCATAATCACACAAAAATATTCCAAATTGAGACTTTTCCTACTTCTTCTCCTGCACGATGTAAATCGGGCGATGCTTGACCTCCAGGTAAATGTTGCCGATGTACTTACCGACGATGCCCAGGCAGAGCAGCTGCAAGCCGCCTACTGCCAGGAAGATGGAGACCATGCTGGGCCAGCCTGGCGTCGGATCGCCGTTAATGGCCGCCCGGATGATGATAAATAGCAACGCAATGACGGCGCCGACGAAGGACAGCAGCCCGATGAAGGAGGCGATAGCGAGCGGTGTTTCGGAGAACGCCACGATACCGTCCAAGGAGTATTTGAACAAACTCCAGAAAGACCAGTGCGTCTCACCGGCCACCCGCTCCACGTTTTCGTAAGGAATGTACTTGGTCTTGAAGCCGACCCAGCCGAAGATGCCCTTGGAGAATCGGTTATACTCGGTGACCGATAGAATGGCATCTTTGACCTGCTTGGTCATCAGACGATAATCCCGGGCGCCGTCCACGATTTCTGTCTTCGAAATCTTGTTGATGAGACGGTAGAACATGCGCGCGAAGAACGAGCGGATCGGCGGCTCGCCTGCCCGGGTGACCCGCCGGGTGCCGACGACGTCGTAGCCTTCGTCGAGGATTCCATCCAGCATTTGCGGCAGCAGGTCCGGCGGGTCCTGTAGGTCGACGTCCATGACGGCGATGTAGTCGCCCCCGACATTTTGCAGGCCAGCATACAGCGCGGCTTCCTTGCCGAAGTTGCGAGAGAAAGAAAGGTAGTGGACATGGTCCGGGTCTTTGGCCTGGAGAGTCCGCATTTCACTCAACGTGTTATCCGCAGAGCCGTCGTTGACAAACAGGTATTCCACGTCGTAATCCGCGAGCTTTTCGTGGATGATTTTCTCAACGGTATCGTAAAAAATAGGCAAGGCCTCCTGCTCGTTGTAGCAGGGGACCACAAGGCTGATCGTTGACATTACTCATTCTCCTCTGACTTCTTTTCTTCATGGGTGGGGGCGGGTACCGTATTCTCACTGCTGCTGTGGAAGATCCACTTGCTGAACACGTAATTCATCAAGATGACCACGATTTGGTCCACAATCTTGGTGAGCATGGCGTTAGCGCGGAGCAGGTCGACTCCGATCCACATGATGGCCGTATCGGCGCCCAGGCTGACCGCGCGAGCCGCGAAGAACCAGAACATTTCTATGAGAAAGGCCCCGACCGTCGTGTAGGGTGAACGGAACACCCAGGTCTTGTTCGTGAAAAATGCAAAAGTAACGGACAAAAACCAGGCGATGGTATTCGCCAGCAGCAAGTTCATGTGGAGTGGGGTATAGTACAAAGCCCCGAAGGTGACCAAATTCACCAGCGTGGTCAGGCCGCCAAAAAAGGCGTACATGATGAAATCGTGGTAGCGGTGATACAGTGCCCATAGTTTTTGCATGGCGTCCTCCGAAAAATTCTTCCTACCCAGTTTACCCGTTTAGGAGTTCTCAGACAACAAAAGTAGCAGCCGTTTGACTGGCACGACGATGACTGAGGACACCGAGGTGCAGTCAAAAGCGGAAGAGAAGGCGGTAGTTGATTCGGCAATGAAAGTCAAAAACCGCTCTTTGGTTTTTGACTTTCATTGCAAGTGACGGAGCGGTAATGTGCCCGTAACGCGCCTGTAACGTTCCTCTGTTATTCTTATCCTCGTTGCCACAAGGCAAACGACAAGAATTCGCGGGAGTGTAAACATTGAAGACAAGCAAACAGGTATTGAGAGTTCTGAGCATCTTAGCACTGAGCGGCACGTTGGCGACCAGTGTTGCCGGCGTCGCCCAGGCCGACAACATCAGCGACACCAAGGATAAGATCAGCAGTAACAAGAGCACCACTTCGGCGCTGCTGACGAAGATCCAGGACCAGCAGAAGACGCTGGCCAAGCTGAACAACGATGTCTCCGAAAAGATGAACGACATCAGCGCGAACGAAAAAGCGATCGCTGCCGTCACCAAGGACATCGCTGCTTTCGACGGCAAGATCAGCGCCGCCCAGAAGCAGGTCACTGACCGCATCGACGTGTTGAAGAAACAGCTCGTGGCCTTGCAAAAGCAGAGCAGCAACTCAATTTCCGGCAATGTTTACGTGGACTTCGTATTGAACAGCAAGGACTTTTCTGACCTGATCAGCCGCTCCATGACCGTGAACAAGCTCAGCGTGGCGAATAAGGATGCGCTGGACGCGGTCAACGCGGCGAAGACGAAGTTGGCCACCCTGCGTCAGGACAAGGCGGACACCAAGGCTTCTCTGGAGACTAAGCAGACTGCCTTGGTGCAGCAGAAGAGTCAGTTAGAAACGTTGAAGGATAACGCCCAGAAGCAGCAGGATGCCTTCAATAAAGAATTGGAAGAGCACAAGGGTGAATTGGCCGCCTTGCAGGCACAGTTGAGCCAGCAGACCGCCGACGCGACCAAGAAGGCCCAAGAAGCGGCGGCTAAGGCGGCGGCAGAAGCAGCAGCCCAACAGGCGGCGAGCCAAGTCAGTGCCCAATCCGCATCATCCAGCACCTCTGCCAGCAGCAGTTCTTCTGCCTCGACGAGCAGCAGTGCCACCGTTAGCGGCACCAACAAGGGTAGCCTGATTGCCAATGTTCAGCAATACCTGGGTGTTCCCTATGTATGGGGCGGCACCACTCCTGCTGGCTTCGACTGCTCCGGTTTGATTTATTACGCCGCTAAACAGGCTGGCATCAGCCTGCCCCGTGTCTCTCAGGCCCAGAGTACCGTTGGCTCCTACGTCGCCGTCAGCGACCTGCAAGCCGGCGACCTCGTCTTCTGGGGTGGCGTGGGTTCTGCGTACCACGTCGGCATCTACATCGGCAATGGCCAATACATCCACGCGCCGGCGCCTGGTCAGAACGTTACTGTCGGCAATGTGTCTTACTTCAAGCCCGATTTCGGCCGCCGCATCTAATCTCCGATCAATTTGATCACTCCCTTTTTCCCCGCGTTCTTGGACGCGGGGTTTTATTTTGAACAGAACCGATTGTCTACAATGGTGCCAGATGAAAAGCTGCCATTGCAACGGGTGCCTTATCAAAAGTGGCAGCCAGGCACTTTCTCCCTATAGGGAGGGCATGGTACCAACCAAAATACGTGCTTTATTCCCGGGAGCATTGCTGGTCACAGCGGCCTTTGGTAGAGTGGAAGTATCGAGAATAAGCAGATTTCAGAAATTTTTCAGTTCTTCTGAGCGCAGTCCATTTGTGCCGTTAGAACAGTTGGGGTGTAGAAAATGATGTTGCTAAGCGAAGTGCAGCAGTTGGCTGAGGCCCTGCTGGAATATACCAGTATTATGGAACAGTTACAGGATACGGTTCGCGATGGCTGGTATGCAATCTCCCTATCGCTCGATCCGGAAGTACCCGTCGTGGCCGAAGCGGCCCGCAATCGGGAAACCGTCGTCGCCTATTTAGATGCAACCTATCCCACGATGGTCTTCCAGATTACGCCGCACCTGTTTCACACTGATTTTACCGTCACTGACGTCGCAGCCAAACAAGCTTACGATGCTTTACCGAAGACCCATATCCTGGGTGATGTCTTCCAGAAGATCGATGAAGATTATGGCGTCGGAATGGATCTGCCCTACGACATGGATCTGAACAAGTGGCTCACTGAAGCGGAATACCAAAAGGAGTTGGCCTTTTGGAAAGAGATCTTGCTGAAGGCTCGGCATAAGGAACATCACGACTGAGCGAGGAGAGAAACAGCCAGGAAAGAAAGCAGGACACACCATTTCCTGGGTGTTTCTAATCTCTAACCGGGATAGTGATTGCATAGGAGACAGAAAATAGACAAGCTTGGGCAATGATGCCAGGCTGGTCTATTTGTCTGGCGCTGGCTCCTCTGCCGCCACCAGATCTTGCTGTTCTCTGGCGATGGCCGTATGACCCCGCTGGGTGAAGGGCTCTGACGGCTCACCCGGTTATGGGGCAAGTTTGGTGTATAGCTAGCCGGCGGCACATCGCTTCCCCAATGACCCATAACAATCATTTATGACAGCAATTCCTACTTTCGCCGATGAATAATGTTACAGGATGCTGGCTTCTGGCATGATAAGCTAGAAGAGTAGTCAGTTGCAGATGACCCCCCGAAGAAGGAGGCCTTTTATTATGCATGAAAAGAGACGTTACAAATTATACAAGGCCGGCAAACGCTGGTTGATTGCGGCCTTAGTCATCGGTTTAGTCGCACCGTTGGGTGCTTCGCCGGTGGTCAGTACGGTCTATGCCGAGGCAGCAGGAGTCGCAAGAGCGGTGATAATCAAAAAGCCGTTAACTTTTGTGGATTATTTTACTGGGAAGACCGTGGGTCAGGCAAAGACGAATACTCCGTCGGGGTCTGCCTATGTTGTGACCCCGCCGTCCGGGTATGCGTTGGCGCCAGGTGAACCCGAGACCCTTTTACCGGAGGACGAGACATCACAGACAATCCAGGTATACAGTATGGCCAAGACTTTCAGCAAGTGGGTCACGTACAAGGCGGGCAGCAAGGTTGTCGATACCCGAAAGCTGACGGGGGCGCCATTCACGGAACAGAACGCTTTGGCCCCAACTCATTATGAAACTGTGGATGATTTTCCGCCGATCCAGTTCTTAAACGACGACCCGGTGACCGTGCCGGTCCAGGGGCGATTTTACAGCTTTAAGGTGCAACTGGTCGATGCCCAGGGCAATGTCGTTAATGAAACGCGGCATGCTGGACGGTATGATAGCGAGTTCGATGCGACGACGCTGATCAACGCGGTCGGATATCATTTAGCCGACGGGGCTAAGGCGACGTTCATGGTAAAGGATGAGGACACGTATCAAGTAGCAGTACTTCCTGTGGCAACGGTTTATCATCGACGTCTTGAGTACTGGTACAAGGGCACCTTGCTCGCCAGTCACTCGATCAGCGGGGAGGCGGGCACCAAATACGACCGAGCGGAATATTTGCCAGAGTATCATGCTTTGACCGACGAAAACACTCAGATTGGTTATTTCACCAACGACGGTACGGATGTGATTGCTGTCGACCGCGCAGTGATTACGCGTAAGATCCGCTTTGTTAGCATGGAACCGGACAGTATCGTTTTGGGCGAGAAGACGATTTCCAGAAAATATAACACCCGAGTAACGGTTTCTGTTCCGTCAGATCTTGCCTGGCATTATTGGCCTCAAAATAATGACGATCTGTCCGTGGTGATGGACGGGAAGGATACAGTGACGATTCGATTGCGACCGCTCCCCATAGCCGTTTTGAGGACAATAGTCTTGCGGCTTTATGAGAATGGTGTATTTCTGTCCGAGAAGGTACTGACTGGCGTGCCAAACAGGACAGAGATGCAGTTTGCTTGGCATCTGCCTGCCGGTATGAATTTGGCTCAAAACCAAGCACCCACGCTCTTCGTCAACGAGAATCGAACTATTCGCCTCAACGTGCAGCGGGACGTTGTGGATCTGCGGATCAGGTATGTTCTAGCTGACGGTAGGAAGGTTGGTGAAGACATCTTGTCAGGTTTGGCTGGCGAGGAAAGAAAATTGCAATTACCGGCTGGTTACCGGTTGGGCAACGGACAGACATCAATTGTCATTCTGGAAGATGGTGAACGGAGCGTTATTGTTGAAACAGATACGGGTGAAAAGCCGGAGCCGGAAGTTCCTGACCCAGAGCCTGAGACACCCGCGCCCGACCCAGATCCTGACCCAGAGCCTGAGACACCTGCACCGGATCCAGATCCTGACCCAGAACCGGAAGTGCCCGACCCGGAACCGGAGAAGCCGACACCCCCCATTGTCACGCCACCGGTTACTCCTGACCCGGAACCGGAGAAGCCGTTGCCGCCTATCGTCACACCGCCAGTGACACCGGATCCAGACCCTGAACCGCCAACAATCGCACCGCCTGTCGTGCTACCGCCCGTGGAAGATGGCCTAACCCTGCGGCCGGCCCGACAAGTCGTGGCTGTCAAGCAGTCTGCGGTGTTGTATAAGGACAAGGCAACGAGTCAGCCAACGGGCAGGGTGCTTAAACGTGACACCCGCTGGCAGGCTTACCGGGAAGTGCTGGATAAAGCCGGTCAAGTTGTTGCCTATCACTTAGGCGGCGAGCAGTTTGTCAAAGCAAGCGAGGCCGTGGTCGTGGATATGACACGCGGGGTGTTCACCGTGCGGCATCCAGCCAAACCCAAGTGGGCGATCGCCACTTGGACAACGAGTGTCCGGCCAGTGCAGATTATCAAGGCTGGATCCCGCTGGCAGACTTTTGGTAAGCAGCAGTTGAATGACGGCCATTGGTACCATGACGTGGGCGGTGGCCAGTACGTCCGCGCCGAACATGGGACCTGGCGAATGAAATAGCCTGACGATGCCAGCCTCAGGAAGTGAGTGCCAATCAGCGAGAACCTGGTGGCGACGTCCAGAGACCGTGAGAACCACCCAGCGCGTAGTGAACCGGTACCTGGAAGTACCCCAACGACACCTTTTTTCCTCCAAAGTCACTTTTTGGCGCGCAGGTTTGTTAAAATGGACTTAAAGCATTGATTGAGGAAGGGCACATCGTCATGGCTAAGAAGAAACGTAACGAATTGTGGATCATTACCGGTGCGGCAGGCACAGGGAAGAATACCGTCAGCGAGTATCTTTATACGCAGTACGGCATTCCCCGCGTTCTTACCCACACCACCCGCCCGCCCCGGGCTGGGGAGAAGGACGGCGTCTCCTATTATTTTGAGACGCCCGAGAGCTTCGCCCAGAAGCACCTGATCGAACAGGTGACCTATGATGGCCACCAGTACGGTTCCTCCCGGGAGGCCTTGCAGAAGGCTTGGGCGACTCACCGGATCGTCAGCCTGGTCCTGGACACCGAAGGGGCCAAGAGCTACATCCGCACGTTCGGCGACCACATTTTCTTACTGTTCATTACGGTCCATCATCCTGACAGCCTGCGCCAGCGCATGATCGATCGGGGCGATGCGCCCGTGGCCGTGGAGGCCCGCCTGCACAGCCCGGAATATCGCCGGGACCTGAAGCTGCCGGCTGAATTAGCGCCGGTGGCCCACATCATCCATAACGATACGTGGGTCGAAGCCAAGCAGGAGATTGACCGGTTGCTGAAGCAAGAAGCGATCCGTATGGCTGCGGAAGAATTCTAGCCATGAGACGTTAGTGAGAAAGGTAAACATTCGCTAACAGTACGTTCAGCCCGTTCCGGCACTACCGTCACATCCATCACACCGATTGTTACGCAAAAATTTGACGTTTTGCGTGACAATTGGTTTTTT
>NZ_KI271593.1:44528-58908 GCF_000469325.1 Schleiferilactobacillus shenzhenensis LY-73
TGTCCATGATTGAATTCCACGACGTTGAGAAGTACTATGGCAAGTTTCACGCCCTTTACCACATCAATCTCACAGTCGAAAAGGGTGAAGTGGTCACGATCATCGGGCCATCAGGTTCTGGTAAAAGCACATTGCTCAGAACGATCAACGGCCTCGAACGGATCAGTTCCGGTCAGCTCATTGTCAATAACTTTGACCTGGCGGATAAGAAGACCGATATGAACCGGACCCGTAAGAATGTCG
Source organism: Schleiferilactobacillus shenzhenensis LY-73 (assembly GCF_000469325.1). Classification (GTDB taxonomy): domain Bacteria; phylum Bacillota; class Bacilli; order Lactobacillales; family Lactobacillaceae; genus Schleiferilactobacillus; species Schleiferilactobacillus shenzhenensis. The sequence goes on from NZ_KI271593.1 coordinate 44,772, forward strand.
GGATGGTCTTCCAGCATTTTAATTTGTACGCCAACAAGTCCGTCCTGGACAACATTACCCTGGGACCGCGGCTGGTGTTGAAGGAGCCCCGGGATCAGGCCGAGGAAGAAGCAATGAATCTGCTGGACCTGGTCGGCCTGACCGAGAAGGCAAAGAGCATGCCCAACCAGCTCTCCGGCGGTCAGCAGCAGCGAATCGCCATTGCCCGGTCCCTGGCGATGAAGCCCCAGACCATTCTTTTTGACGAGCCGACCAGTGCGCTGGATCCAGAAATGATTGGCGACGTGCTGAATGTTATGAAAAAAATTGCCCAACAGGGGATGACGATGATCGTCGTCACCCACGAAATGGGGTTCGCCGAGGAGGTGGGCGACCGGGTCGTGTTCATGGACCAGGGCCACATCCTGGAAGATTCCAAGGACGTGCGCGCTTTCTTCGAAAAACCCAAGGATCCCCGGGCGCAAGAATTTCTGAGTAAAGTCATTAACCACTAACGAACGGAGGCACGCGTATGCGCAAATTCAAATCATGGCTGTGGCTCCTGCCGTTGCTGGCGTTCGCCGTTCTATTAAGCAGCTGCGGGACCAAGTCCGTGGCCGATGAGGATATTCTCAGCCGGGCAAAGGCAACTAATTCGATTACGTGGGGGGTCAAAAACGATACCCGCCTGTTCGGCTTGATGGACATTAGTGACGGCCAAATCAAGGGCTTCGACATTGACATTGCCAAGGAAGTCTCCCACCGGATTATCGGTCAAAACGTGCAGATCAACTTCGTGCCGGTGACCAGTCAGACACGGATCCCGCTGCTCAAGAACGGGAACGTGGACGCTATCATTGCCACGATGACCAACACGCCGGACCGGCGCAAGGTCGTGGACTTTTCTGACACCTACTTCAACGCCGGCCAAGCGCTGCTGGTGAAGAAGGGCAGTCCTATCAAGAGTGTCAAGGACTTGAAGAAGGGGACTAAGGTTATCGGGGTGCAAGGGTCCAATTCCGTCCAGAACATTAAGAAAGTCGCCCCGGACGCCCAGGTCTTGCAGCTGAGTGATTATGCCCAAGCGTTCACGGCGCTGCAGTCCGGCCAGGGTGACGCTCTGACCACCGATAACGGGATCCTTTACGGGATGTCGGCTGACAATCCGAATTATGTGGTCGTCGGCGGCACCTTCACGAAGGAGCCATACGCCATCGCCGTGAACAAGGGCCAGAAGGCCTTTCTTGACGACGTTAACCTGGCCTTGACTTCCATGCGTCAAGACGGGACGTACAAACAGATTGAAGACAAGTGGTTCGGCAACATTGCCGGCTTCTCGGACGGGGGGTTGAAATAATGTGGACCATTTTCACGAATAATCTGCCCATGTTCATGGAAGGCTTGGGCTATACGCTGGGCGCCAGCCTCTTGGCGCTGCTGTTCAGTTTGATCATCGGCACGGTGTTTGCCTTGCTGCAGATCAATCCTAACCGCATCGCCCGGATCATCGGCCGCATCTATGTGGAGTTTTTCAGAAATGTCCCCCTGCTGGTCATCACGATGTTCTTCTACGTCGTGATCCCCCGGTTGGGCATTCCCCTCAGCGGCTTCGCGGCCGGTTCCATCGGCCTGACCCTGTATACCTCGGCCTTCATCGCCGAGACGGTGCGGGCTGGCATCCAGTCGGTCGACCCCGGCCAGATGGAAGCCGCACGCAGTAACGGGATGACCTACGTCCAAGCGATGCGCTACATCGTCTTGCCCCAGGCCATCAAGATCACCGTGCCGCCGCTGGGCAACCAGTTTATCAACCTGGTGAAGAACTCATCGGTTCTGGCCTTCGTCGCCGGCTTCGATTTGATGTACCAAGGCAACCTGATTGCGTCCAGCACCTTCGAAACGATGAGTACGTACGCCATCATCGGGGTGCTGTACCTGATCATCACGCTGCCGCTAAGTTACGGCATGACCTACCTGGACCGCCGCTGGTCCGGGGCGAATAAGCGAGAGGAGGCCTGATCATGGGTGATTTTGCTGGTGCGTATCAATGGATCAACATTCGTTACTTGCTGCAGGGATTATGGGTCACCGTGTCCCTGTCGGCAGTCTCCATCGTTTTCAGTGTCATCTTTGGGTCGATTCTCGGCCTGCTGCGCTACATGAAGATTCCGGTCCTGTCCCTGATCGTCGGTTTCATCATCGACATCATCCGCAACCTGCCGCTGCTGCTGATTCTTTTCTTCACCTACTTCGGCTTGCCGAACATCGGCATCCGGCTGGACGCGCTGCCCGCGGCGATGGTGGCGATGACCGTCTTCGAATCGATGATGCTGGCAGAAATCATCCGCGGCGGCATCCAGGCCGTTGATCCCGGCCAGATGGAAGCCGCCCGCAGTAACGGTCTTTCGTATGGCCAAGCGATGCTTCACATCATCCTGCCCCAGGCGTTCAAGAAGATGATCCCAGCCATCGTGTCCCAGCTGATCTCGCTGGTCAAGGACACCTCCCTGGCGACGATCATCGTTCTGCCGGAATTGATGTACCACGGCCAAGTGATTTACGGTCAGAATACCAACTACATGGTGCCCATTTTCATCGCCTTGACCGTTTTGTATTTCATCGTCTGCTTCTCTTTGTCGGTGATTTCCCGGTATTTGGACCGGCGGTTGGCGGCATAAAAGAAAAATTTCTTCTTGCACCCCCGGTTTCCATTCTCGGAATACGGGGGTATTCTTATGCCCAAAAATTGGGACTGAAAGACAGACAAGACACTTTCTTCTATTTGTCCACCAGAAGACAACGAAAGGCAGCTGTGGCAAGTTTTCATTAGATCTCTTCGAAAAAACGAACGCGTCAAAATTCCCACTTTTGGTACACTGAAAACAGGTACCAACATGTTTTAGACTCGCCGGGCAGCCGGCGAGTTTGTGTTTTCTGGGAAGGATGGTTTTATGCGTCATTCAAGGATTCGCGCACTTTTTCGCATTGTGTTCACCATCGCCGTTTTGCTAGCGGCAGGCGGGGTCAGCTGGGCAGCGGCGCCCCAAGGGCAGACAGAGGCGGCCGCTAGCATCTTGGAGAGTACCTCTTTCGGGCCCACCCAGGACGGCACCGCCAGTCCTTTCGACAGTAACAATGATCCCGGGAATGACGATGGGGCCAATAACGGCATTGTCCGCAGCTGGGACAGAATTATTACCCGGGCCAACCTGACGTTTGCCACTGCCAATGCGCCCTACGACGTGACGTTTACGTTGAGCGGGACGTTAGACAACGGGATGGTGAACCAGCAGATTCAAAATGCAGGGTTCGATGACACGGTCGGCGGCGCATACTCTTATACGAATAACACGGTGACGTTTTCTACGGAACAGACTTTCCACGTCACATCGACGAATTCCGTGGATGTTGTCAACGTGCCGATCAATGTGTATGGGGCCCAAAACGGCACCGTTTTAACGCCGCACCTGCACGTTCATGTGACTAAAGTGGTCAGTGGCACGACCACGACATCAGAGGATATCAGCCAAGATATCACGACTCCGGCCACCAGTGATACCCAGACCAGCTTCAAGGTCAGTTCTAAAGTAAATTTGGGCGTCGTGGTGGTCGACGACAGCGGCACCAACGGCGTCCAAGATTTCAATACGTACACAGGCGCCACGGGGACTGCCCAAAAGCAGGCCCAAGTCGGTGCTTTGAATTTTGGTGTTGGATTGAAGCCGCTGAGCGGGCGCACCAATTTCGTGGGGGCCGCTTATCCGGACCCGGATTCGACCATTACGGTCAATTTTGCCCAGAGTGCCAATATTTCTGGCAACGCCATCAGTTTGGCCAATGACCCGGTTCAAACATTCCAGATATCCCAGGCCCGCGCCTCTTACACCACGATTCCGTTGTTTGCCTCGCTGTACCCTGGGGCCAAAACAACACCAGGGATTCAAATGATTCCGTTTGGCTGGGGTGGCCTCGCTGAAGCCGGCCAAGACGTGATCAACTCGGTCATCAATACCGGGACCATCACAGCGGATACCACCAAGCTCAGCTACAGTTTTAACGGGTGGCAAGCGGGCGGGGTGACGCCGAACAATAATGGGAACGGCAGCACCATCACCGACCCTTGGGCCCAGCAAACGAAACTGTTTCTTTCTGCCAGCGCGACGCTGATCCTGCCCACGGACCAGTATACGGATGCCAACAAAGCGGCGAAGGATACGCTCAACTGGATTGCGTCCACAGCCAGCGTCAACTATGCGGATAACGCCCAGAAAGACGAAGCCGCTGCAGACGCTCTGAAGATTCTCCCCGCCGATTCCACGATGGCTCATGATTCTGGGTACGGGGACTCCGAGACGTGGAGCTATAATCCCACAACGGTCTTCGGCAGCCAGTCCATGAATACCATTCTCAAGGATGATAATTACAACCTGTTGGGTGCGACGTACTGGGAAAACTATGATGCAGCCGCCTACAGTGGTCAGAAAATCATCACGGACATGCATTTTGGTGCCTATGCCATCAATATTGGTACCGGGGCGGATACCTACGAAATTTGGAATCCCGACGAATCGAAGTTCGATGACACCTTTCAACCGTACATGCCGGGTAATGACGCTAACGGCAAGCCGTTCGTACCCCAATTCTGGTACGGGGTCAGTAAGACGGGGAAATACGACCTGGCATCTCTGAACAGTGCCGATGACAATTCATTTACCTGGTACGATACAGCGGCCAAAGCGGAAGCGGCCGGCGCGATCAGTGCCATCAAAAATGTGGTCAACCAGCCCTATGACACGAATCAATGCGATTGGTACTTCCGCCGGATCGTGACCACAACCCATCCGGGGACCGCCGAGGCCAATGGCAATCCCTACATTACGATTGCACGGGCCGTCTCCTATTACGGTGCCCGCACGGACCCTTCGTCAACTTACTGGTTCCCTTGGGGTTCTTACAATTACATCCCTTCGGTCTATAATCGGGCACCATCCGCAACGGATCAGACCAGCGGGTTTGTCCCTGGGACCACCAAAGGCTATAAAAATAAAATCGGTACCCAGATTACCGATGCGGATAACGGCGACTATAGCCTGGCCACTTTGCTGGTCGAACCCTATCTGACCCGGTTGGACGCGGTGACCAGCGATGCCACGCAATACCATATGAGCGACACCGCCAAGTTCACGATTACTCCGGATATTGAGGCGGCTGAAAAGGACATCACGACCAGTACCGTGACGCTTAAGGTGACCTTGCCGGCCGGTGTCAACTATGTCGGCGGCAGCCTGACCCAGGGCGGAACGCCCATCACGCCGCACTTGCAGCAGAATACCGACCACACGACCACCATGACTTTATCTCTCGATCACCCCACGGGCGGCGTCCAGCCAGCGCTCACTTTTTCGACCACCTTCGACCAGATTGGCATCGACTTTGGGGCCGATGTGACGAAGAAATTGAACGTCACCGCCGTCATCAGTTCTCCCGACGACTCCAGTGTCATTGCGACTCGCACGAAGTCGGCCAGCTTCACGGCATTGAAGGATACCGCTATCGTCGGCGATAAGCAGAGCGCGGATGGGGCCGGTAAGACCTACGGCAACACAGCCATCGTGGAGCGGAACAGTGAGTTTTACTTCCGCGTCCGCATGCGCAACGACTACAGCAGTGCCTACACGGTCAACATTTTGGACCGGTTGCCGGCGAACGGTCAGAAAGGGGCCGGTGACACGGCATCGAAGTTCAGCGGCGGGTATGCCTTGGAAGACATTCAACCTGAGTTGGCGGGCAGTACCATCTGTTATACTTACGATCCGGCCTTTGCCCCGGACGGCAGCGGCACCAATAATGCCGACACGGCTTACGCCGCGATAGCCGGTATTACTGACCCCGCAAAGAAATGGTACCAATACACACCGGGAACAGACCTGACGTCTAATTACGACGAGAACAAGCCCATCACCGCCTTCATTTTCCACCAAGACGATTTGCCAGTGGGCGCTAGCAACGTCTTTACCATGAAGTACAAGCCGATGCCCACAGCGACAGCAGCAAGTGGCAATCTGTCCGGGGATGTATACGCCAACACGGTTTCTTATCACCGCACACCAGACGCCAAGACCCAAGCCATCACGAATACGGCCACGGTCAATGTCGTCAACCGGACCATCACCGGGAACGTCTGGCATGACGGCAACGGTGACGGCATGCGCTTCAACAAAGGCGTGGCCGAGGAGGGCATTGCGGGCTGGCACGTCCATCTGTGGAAGATCACGGGCAGCACGGCGACGTTGGTGACCAAGGACATCAACGACCAAGACTTGACGCATGTGACCACCGATGCTAATGGTAATTACACGTTGACCCATCTCGATGCTGGTACATACCGGGTCGGTTTCTCTGAAGCCGATATGACCGGTAAGGGACTCAAGGCCACCAAGCTGAAGGCCGATCCCACTGACTTGGCCAACTCGTCCATTCTGGATACCAGTCAAGAGGCCACCGACAGCGCCACCGGCACTAAGGACTACCTCAGCGCCGATACGTACACCTTGCCGGCGATTGCCGATATGACCGGGACCACCGGTGCCGTCATCAGCAACGTCAATGCCGGTTTCATCACGACCATCAATGCCTTGGCCTTCAGCCACGTGCCTGACCTTTACTTTGGGCAGCACAGCGTACCGAAGGATACCCAAATCTACGACAATGTCGCCGATACCGCCGCTGGTGAGACCGCGGCGGACAACCAGTTCACCATCACCGACCTGGCGGCTGCCTTGAGCGACGACTTCAACGTCACCGCTGCCCTCAGCGACTTCAAGCAGGCCAGCACCACGGGGCTGCAAGGATCCAGCATCGCCTTCGCCGATCCCAGCGACACGGCGTTCACCGTACCAGGCGCTGCCATCACGACCGCCGGCACGCCGACCACCATCTTCAGCCACAGCGGTACCACCCAGTCGCCCATGAACTTGCGCTTCAGCAACATCAAACTCACTGTGCCCGCCGGTCAGACCGGCACCACGGTCGGTCCAGGCCAATACCAAGCGACAGTGACGTACACCTTGAACTTGGGCCTGTAAGTAAGAAAAGTGAAAGCAACACAAAGCACCCCCGCCGGGATTGTCCGACGGGGGTGCTTTGTGTTCGTCTAATAGTTATTGTCACAAATTGCCTTTACCCGGGCCAGCGAAGGCCCCTCTCTTTTCTCACTTCGTACTCGGCACCTGCGCCTGCTGGAAGCGGGCGAACCGGCCGCGGTCGATGGGGCTCAATACTGCCGTGATGGCAGTACCGTCGTCGGTGTAATGCTCGCTGACGACTTCCGCGTTGTCGCGCAGGTAGTTGACGATCTCCCCCTGGGTGAACGGCACCAAGAGGCTGGTGCGCACATAGTCCTTGTAGAGCAGCTCGTCCAGCGTCTGGCCGAGCAGGGTAATCGACGCCGGATCCTGGGCGGACAGTGTCATGGTCATGCCTTCCCGCTCCGGGAAATTAACGCCAGCCCGCAGGTCGGCCTTGTTGTATACCGTCAGCATCGGCACATCCTTAACGCCGATGGCCGCGAGGGTCTCTTCGGTGGTGGCCATCATCTGGCGGTAATGAGGATCGGCGAAGTCCACCACCTGGATGAGCAGATCAGCGTCCCGGGCCTCAGCCAGCGTAGCCTTGAAGGACTCCACCAAGTGGTGGGGCAGGTGGGAGACGAAGCCGACCGTGTCGCTGAGCAGGAAGTGGCGGTGATTGGGCAGCTGCAGCTGGCGCACGCTGGTATCCAGCGTGGCAAAGAGCTGGTTCTTGACCTCGACTTGTTTGTCGGTGACCCCGTACTGGGCTAGCATCCCGTTCATCATCGTGGACTTGCCGGCGTTGGTGTAACCGACCAGGGCGACAGAGGGCAGGGCTTGGTGGATCCGCCGGTCCCGGCGGGTCGCCTGCGCACGCATAATTTCTTTCAGCTCAGCGCGCATATGCGTGATGCGCTTGCGAATGACCCGCTTGTCCAGTTCCAGCTGGGTCTCGCCGGCCCCGCGGTTGGCGGTGGCTCCGCCGCCGCTGGCTCCCCGGCCGCCGCCTTGCTGATCCAAGGGGTTAGCGGACGGATGGACCCGGGGCAGGGCATACTCTTCCTGGGCGATGGCGACTTGCAGCTTCGCTTCCCGCGTCCGGGCGCGGGAAGAAAAGATGCGGAGAATCAATTCCGTGCGGTCCATTACGGACAGCTTGGTGATTTTCTCCAAGTTGCGGGTCTGGCTGGGGGTCAAGTCGCTGTTGACGACAATCAGCGGCACGTCGGCGGCGCGGGCTTGGGCGGCCATTTCTTCCACCTTGCCCTTGCCAAAGTAGGTGGCGGGGTCGGCGTGGTCGGCCCGCTGGGTGACGCTGGCCGCGACGGTCATGCCGGCCGCCTGGACCAGTTCGCCCAACTCGGTCATGGTGTAATCAAAATCATCCTGGTTCCGGTCGAGGCCGGCGATGATGGTGGGAATGGGTTGAATCGTTGTGTCTTGCATTGAATACCTGCTTTCTTAACGGTGCTTGCTTCTTCAGCATAGCATAGTGATGAGGCGCACGCCGGCACCGGCCCTGTCTGTGAGACAAAAAGAGACCTGGGCCGAGCGCAAATACGCGTCTGGACCCAGGTCTCGCGGTGATGCAGAAGAAAAGATTAAGCCGCTAAGGGAACCATCATATAGTGGTTCTCGGGGATGATATTACCGTTGGCATCCATGACGTCGTTAACGTCGCCAACCGCTTCAGGCTTCACCATGGCGAACATGGACGTCAGATACTCAATGACGTCGCCTTCGGTCACGTGACCAGCATGTTCAGCCGCAAAGTGATCCTTGATCAACCGGCTCATCTTATCGTGCGCGCGGGCTTGGGTCCGATCCAGTACATAATTTAAAAAGTCATTTTCCAAAGTAGACATCGTATAACTCTCCTAGTCTTTGTGTAGTGCTATTCTTACGTCTTGACTGTTGGGGGATTTTGTCCACCCCTTACAAACTTCAAGAGGAATTATAGCACATGGGGTTATAAATGCAACTACGAATCTTTACCCGACTTTTACTGGATTTTACCTAGCCCTCCAAGATACGGCGTGACGCGCTTTGTGACAAATTGTTAAGATTCGGTATCACTGCAAGAGGCCTTCGGTATTGTTGTAGTATACGACGGTGATGCCCTCGTCGGTCAGCTGCAGTTTGGTGATGCTGGCGTTCTTCGGGCCCCGCTCCACCGGGAATTGATCCTTGCCAAATTTGTCCACGATACTGCGGATGGTGGTGCCATGGGAGACCAAGAGCACATTGTCGCCGTGGCGGTTTTCTTCCCGCAGCATCTTGAAGCCCTTCATCAGCCGGGTCCAGTAGGCGGCCGCATTCTCTGCGTCGTGGAACGGATCGGTCGCGTGCATGAAGTCCTTGCTCTGATCCAGACTGTAGCGGGTGAGCAGGTCGTGGAGATTGCGCTCGCCGTGGGGCATGCTGATGGCGTACCAGGTCTGGGCGGAATCGGCGCCCTCGAAGTAGCCGTAGAACTGCTCCCGGAACAGGGGCGTGGTCTTGTAGGGCACGGTGGTGTTCAGGTTGTGGCTGAGGATGATCTCCATCGTGTGCTGGGCCCGGGTGGTATCGCTGGAGTAGGCGTGGGTGAACGTCATGTGGCTGAGCCGTTCGCCGACGGTATGGGCGCCGGCGATCCCCTCCGGCGTCAGCGGCGAATCGCTCCAGCCCTGCATCTTGTTGTACTTGTTGAAATACGTCTGACCGTGCCGGATCAGGTAGACATTGACTGTTTTCATGTTTTTCCTCCAAAAAATGGCGGGTTAGTCCGGGAAACGGCCGTTCTCCACATCCAGAATGAATTTCTTCAAGTGGCTGAAGTAGACCGGCGGGTTATCCATCATGTGATGGTGGCCGGCACTGGGGGTCGTCTCCAGGCGGGCGTGGGGGATGTCCGCCGCCATGCGCCGAGCAGAGCTCAGGGGCATGGTCTCGTGTTCGCCGAACGTCAGCAGGGTGGGCACCTTAATATTCTTCAGCTGCCCGCGCAGGTCGAAGTCCTTCAGCTTGCCGGTGACGACGAATTCGTTGTCGCCTTGGAAGGCGCCGTAGACATCCGTGGCCATGGTCGGAATCAGGTGCTGGATGGGAGACGGGTAGCGGCGGTCAACGTATTCCCGGTTCAAGACCTCGACGCAGTCCTGGTACCGCTTGTTGTGCCAGTCGCCGTTGGCCTCGCACTGCTCCATGAACGCCACATCCTCCTGAGGCAGCGCTGCAGCGCGAATCTGCTTCAAGTGGGTGAGGTACTCATCGATGTTATCGATCATGGAAGAAATGATGGCCCCCTTCAGATGCTGGCCGTACTTCAAGGCATACATCATGGTCAAGGCCCCGCCCCAGGATTGGCCGATCAGGTAGAAATGATCCAACCCTAGTTTCTGGCGCACTTCTTCGACTTCGTCCAGATAATAATCGTAGGTCAGATATTTCTCCGCAATGGCCGGGTCGGAATAATCCGGCTGGTCGGAGTAGAAAGAACCGAGCTGGTCGTACATCGTCACCTGCACCCCGATGTCGCTCAGCTCTTCGCCGAAGTTCTCCCAGTATTCGTGGGTGCCGCCAGGGCCGCCATGAAGGCAGAGGAGATGGATGGGGCCTTGCCCCTGGGTGTTGGTCCAGAGATGGTAGCCGTTATCGAGGGTCAGAATCGTCGTGCCTTGTTTCATACGTATCTCACCTTTCTTGATGCTATGGTATGTCTTCATTCTACTTGTTTGGGCAACGGGGACAAGGGCCATTCGGGAGAAAAGTGCCGGCGATAGGCCGCCGTCCACGCCGCCGGGACCGGTCGGCCCAAGGTCCGGTACGCCGCCGCGGCCAAGCTGTCCTGGTCGATGCCGTTGAGCGCTGCCAGGCCGGCGGGGGTGGTGACGCCGCCCTGGTTGTTGAACCCATGCAGGTCAAAGGCCGCGTGGCCCCGGGTGTACAACAGGCTGGCCAAAAGTGCCGGGTAACCCGCATAAGCGGCGACCACCGGTACCCCGGCGGGAAAGAGCTGGTCGAATGTGCTTTGGGCCAGTCCGTTGGGATCGGCTTCACTGCTGCGCAGGACCAGCGGCCGGGCCAGGTAGACGACGCGAATCGCTAATGCGGGATCCGCAGCAGCCAGCAGCCGCACGGCCCCCAACGTTTCACCGAACGGCACCATGCCGCCGGCCAGCAGCACGACGTCCGGGGTCTCGTCCGGATGGGTCGACGCCCAGCGGACCGTGTCGATGCCCGCCTTCACCAGGTGGGCCGCCTCATCCGTGCGGAACCAGTCCGGCTGGGGCGACTTGCTGGCCACGAGCAGATTGACGGTGTGCTGGCCGCGCAATGCCCGGTGGGCGCTGGCCAGCAGCATATTGGTATCAGCCGGCAGGTAGATCTGAGCCGTGCTGGCCGGCAGGGACGCGACGATATCTTGCATCAGCGGGTTCTGGTGGGAATAGCCGTTGTGCCCCTGTTCCCATACGTCGCCGGTGGCCATCAGGTTCAGACTGGGTTCCGTGTCCCGCCACTGGAAACGCTGGGCCTCCTGGAGCCATTTGCCGTGCTGCGCGACCATACTGCCCACGATGGGCAGGAAGGCCTCGTAACTGGTGAACAGCCCCTGCCGGCCGGTGAGGGTATAGCCTTCGAGCAAGCCCTCATCCAAGTGTTCCGACACCACATTGGCCGTGGTCGGCTGATGAAGATCGGCGAGATGGACCGAGCCTAACTCGTCGGGGCTGAACAGATGCAGCCGGTGTTCCGGGGCCAAGCTGTCCAAGTAAGTGCCCAAGACCGCTGTCGGACTCGTCTTCGTGGCACCCCGCTTGGGTACTGGCCGGTCGGCCAATTCCGGCAGCCGCCAGCGATGGAAGTGATGATGGGCCGCTGGATAATTGGTGATGCGCCGCGCTTTCGGCGGTAAGAGGCTGAGAAAGGCATCACCGAGCGTCCCGTCCGCCGCAAACAAGTGCTGGGGGCGTTGCGGCTGCAGCCAGCGGGTCAAGGCCGCCAGGCCCGCTTCCGGGTCCGCGGGGTCGATGGTCACGGGGAGCTGGTGACTGGCCGCTTCGCCAGCCTCCGGGCCCGTCCAGCCCTTGGGTGTGGTCAAGATCAAGACCGGCAGGTGCTGGTCCTGCCCTTTCTGCCAAGCCGTCATCATGTCCCACGCCCGGGCCAACGCCAGATACAGGGCGTGGTGAATGTCCTCGCCGGGGGTCAAGGCAACCCACAGCGGCGCCCAGCCTTGGGCATCGAAGTAAGCGTTGATCGCCTCCGGGGCCATTTGGCTGAGAACCGTGGGCGAGTCCATGGCGAAGCCGTTGCGTAGGATGATGGGGAAGACCGCGCCGTCATGGCCTGGCCGCAATAGCCGGCTGACCTGCCAACTGGCCGCCAGGGGACCGGTCTCGGCCTCGCCATCGCCGATGAGCGCCACCGCTCGGGTGCCCGGCGCGTCCAGGACGGCCCCCGCAGCGTGGGCCAGGGTGTAGCCTAACTCGCCGCCGGTCTGGATCGTCCCCGGCACGTCCGGCCCAGGATGAGTGGCGTGGTGCAGCGTCGCAAAGCGGCGAAACAGCGTCGTCAGGCCGGCCTTCGTTTGGGGCACTTCCGGGTAAGCGTGGGTATAACTGCCTTCCAAGAAGCTGTTCAGCAAGGCCACTTGGCCGCCGTGGCCTGGTCCCTGGACGACCAGCGCGGACGTGTCATACGCCCGGAACAACTGGTCCAACCCGGCCCACACCAAGTTCTGGGCCGGCGCGGTACCCCAGTGGCCCAACGGCGGCTGCTTCAAGTCCGCCGCCGTCAGCGGACGTTCCAGCAGAATATCATCGTTCAAGTAGAGAATCGCCGCGCTGAGGTAATTTAAGGTAGAAAACAGCGCCGCAGCGGCGCTTGATTCGTCTTTCTCCACGGCCTACACCTGTCCTTTCTTCCCGCTTAACGCTTCAGAATAGCGTCGATGGCCGCCAGTTCATCGCTGGTGAAGCTGGTCTGATTGCTGGCCTTGATATTGCTCTCCAAGTGGTCGACGCTGGTCGTGCCGATGATCACACTGGTCACGACCGGATCGCGCAGCAGCCAGGACAGCGCCAGTTCGGACAGCGTCTGGTTGCGGTTCTGGGCCATCTTGTTCAGGTCATTCAGCTGCTGTACTACATGGTCTTTGCCCTTGGCGAAGGTGGCGGTGTTCGACCAGTGAATCGGGAAGTCCTCAGGGATACCGTTCAAGTATCGGTCAGAAAGGAGCCCCTCGGACAGCGGACCATAGGCGACCAGTCCGGCATCCAGACTCTTCATCACTGCCGGCAAGTCATCCTCCTCGGCAGTGCGGTTGAACATGTTATACGATACCTGGTTGACGACGAAGGGCGTGCCCAGCTTCTTGAACCAGCCGACCATCTCCTTGGTCTGGGCGGCGGTGTAGTTAGAAATACCGATGTAGCGGGCCTTGCCGGCGTTGACCACGGCATCCAAGGCGCGGGCGTCCTCCTCGAAGCTGATTTCAGTATCCGGGCGGTGGCTGTAATAGATGTCAACATAATCCAAGCCCATCCGTTCCAGACTGTTGTCGATGCTGTCCATGATTGCCTTGCGCCCGCCGAACTCGCCGTAAGGGCCGACACCATAATGGAAGCCGACCTTGGTGGTAATGACCAGCTCGTGGCGGTAAGGCTTCAGGTTGCGCCGGTAGATATCGCCGAACAGCCGCTCAGCACTGCCCACTTCGGGTTTGCCGTAGTTGTTAGAAAGGTCAAAGGAGAAGACGCCTTCGTCAAACGCCTTCAAGATCACGGCCTGGCGGTCAGCGACGGGATCGATACTGCTGTAGTGGCGCCACAATCCCAGCGACACGGCCGGCAGCTGCAAGCCGGTATGCCCAGCCCGGCGAACCGCCGTGCGGCCATCATAGCGGGCGTCATCAGCGCGGTAAACATCATTCATAAACGAAAACCTCCTAAGTAATTGAGTCCTCTTTATTCTATTGGTAAAGGAAAACCGGCGCAAGGTGAAGGGGTTGGCAATCTCTGGGTAATGTGAGGCTGGGGAGATTCTGACGCGAGACCCGGCGATTTGGGCCCTCCGGCTGGCTGGGCGTGGAACGCCATGGGCAC
>NZ_KI271593.1:59160-59430 GCF_000469325.1 Schleiferilactobacillus shenzhenensis LY-73
GACTCGATCGTGAGATCTTGGTGCCACGACGTATTCACCGGCGATGCCGCCTGTCTATCATACTTTCAGGCAACTACTATAACGTCTGCGGAGGAGGCTGCCAGGATTTCGTGTCGAGCGGGATGTTCCAGTCTTCGAGAATGTAGGGTGACGGAGGGCGGAGCAGATGGGGGCTCAGCTGTGAAATTGTCCTTAGCGGCTTTGCCGCTTAGGACAAGGCCGAGCTTTAAGACCGCGCGCACTTTGCGCGGGCTTAAAGTCGTGCCCACA
>NZ_KI271593.1:59446-74362 GCF_000469325.1 Schleiferilactobacillus shenzhenensis LY-73
TAGCCCGTAGTCACCCGGGCCAGCGCTAGGCACCTCCCTACCGTTCAAGCTCAAGCAGGTTCCATTCCCACTAACGCGTTTCAGTTGCCAGATTGGTCTAAATCTGCTATAGTATTTACTTAAAATTGTGTCTTGGAGGGCAAGGATTGAGTAAAAAATCGTTGTTTCTGGGCGGCATCACCCTGATTGGTCTAATCATCGGGATCGTCACCCGGCACTGCGCTGTATGGACATTGGGCGCGCTCGCTGTGGGCTACGTCTTTACTTTCTGGCTGCCACGGGCCTGGTCCGCTTGGCAGCACCGGCAACAGAGAAAGGAATGAGGCTGCATGGCTGAGAACGAACAAACGCTGGAACAACGGCACCTGGACATGGTCTTGGACAAGTTGAACACCGCGGAAGCTAAGCTCGAGAAGCAGATCCACCGGGCCAAGGCTGAGGAGAAGGACATCGACAAGCACTTCAATGACGATGTCCATCTTTCCTATGGCTCCGATACCACCACCATGGAGACGGCCATCACCATCCACCAGCAGCAGCAGATGCTCCAGGAACGGGACAACGCGTGGCGCAACTCTGACGTGCAGTTGAAGACCGTCAAGCGGCTCCAGCAGTCACCGTACTTTGCCCGGGTCGACTTCAAGGAAGCCGGCGAACCTCGGCGGGAGTCAATTTATATTGGTCTGGGGTCCTTCAGCGACCGCAGCGACCACTTCTTGATCTACGATTGGCGGGCGCCGATTTCTTCCATCTATTATGATGGCGGCCTGGGCCACGTCACGTACCAGACCCCCGACGGTGAGCAGTCCGTGGACGTATCCTTGAAGCGCCAGTTCATTATCAAGGACGATACCATCGTCAATATGTTCGATACCACTGAGACCATCGGTGACCAGATGCTGCTGGAGGTGCTGGGAGAAAAGTCCAGTACGCAGATGAAGTCCATCGTCACCACGATTCAGCGCGAGCAGAACAAGATCATCCGCGACACCACCTCAGACCTGCTCTTCGTCCAAGGGGCCGCCGGATCGGGTAAGACCTCGGCCATCCTGCAGCGGGTGGCGTACTTGCTGTACCGTTACCGGGGCAACCTGACCAGCAGCCAGGTGATCATGTTCTCTCCGAACCAGCTGTTTAACGACTACATCGAAGATGTCCTGCCGGAACTGGGCGAGCAGAACATGGTCCAGATGACCTACCAGCAGTACACCAACCGGCGGCTGCCGGCCCTCACCCCGGAGAGCTTGCAGCACCAGTTCGAAGTGCAGCTGGCCGAACCAGCGAAGAAGATCCAGCACTTTCAGCAGTCTCTAGCGTTTTTCAAGGCGACTCAGCGCTACGCGGCCATCTTGAACCAGCAGGGGATGCATTTCCGCAACCTGATGTTCCGGGGGAAGCCTTTCTTCACCAAGCAGAAAATCAGCGAGATTTATTACAGCTTCAACAGTAATTACAAGCTGGTCAACCGTCTGGAAGCGACCAAGGAGCGGCTGGTGAACAGCCTGAATCACCGCATTGACAGTGAGACCAAAGCGGATTGGGTGCAGGAGGCCGTCCAGGACCTGGATAAGGACCAGCTGCAGGCGATGTACAAGACAGTCGACCAGGAATTCGCCAACTCGGACGACGAGTACAAGTTCCTTGCTCGCCAGATCGTTACTAACGCCTTCCAGAAGGTATACACGGCCGTTCAGCGGAACCATTTCTTCAATATTCGCATTCAGTACCTGGCGTTCCTGCGGGCAATTCCGGAACTCGTGGACCTCAGCCAGTGGGACATTACGCCGGCCGCGTGGGCTGACCATGTTGAGCAGGTGAAGGCGACGCTGAGTGCCAAGGACATCGACGCGGACGACGTGACGCCCTTTCTGTTCCTGTACGACCTGATCACCGGCCGCCACACGGACCGCCACATGCGCTTCGTCTTCATCGACGAGATCCAGGATTACACGCCGTACCAGCTGGCGTACCTGCGCGCCCGCTTCGGCAAAGCCCGCTTCACCATGCTGGGCGACCTGAACCAGGCCATCTTCACTAAGCAGAGCGATGGCGACTTGCTGGGCGACGTGGCCACGCTCTTCGACCCGGACAAGACCACCGTCGTGCAGCTGACCAAGAGTTACCGGTCGACCAAGCAGATCACCAACTTTACCAAGGCCCTGCTGGTCAACGGTCAGCGCATCGATGCCTTCGACCGGGACGGCGACTTGCCTAATGTCTATGTGGGACCCAACGAGGCGGCCTTGCTGAAGCGGTTAGAAATGCAGATTGCGACCAATGACCAGGATGAGCTGACCACGGCCGTCATCGTGCGCACGCTGGAAGGCGCACAGGCCTTGTACGATCAGTTGAAGGCCGCCGGCGTGAAGACGACGCTGATCAAGTCGGAGAACCAGCGGCTGGCGGCGGGCGTCATCATCGTGCCGTCCTTCCTGGCCAAGGGCCTGGAGTTCGACGCCGTCGTCATGTGGCAGGGGAACTCCGCCACTTACGGCAGCGAAGACGATCGTCAGCTGATTTACACCATAGCCTCCCGGGCCATGCACCGGCTGACAATTCTGGCCAGCCCGGAGTTGGCGCCGATTTTGCAGGCCGTCCCGCAGGCATTGTTTCAGTTAGAAAAGTAGACCGGCGGCGTTGCCGGATTCTCAAGCACGGGACACACAAACAGGCCGCATCCGGCACAAGCGGGTGCGGCCTATTTTCTATCTGTTCAAAAAATGGCTTACCGGCGTTCCATACTGTGCACGGCGTTGACGATGAGGTCGGCCAGGAGGTCGTAGCCCAGGTCGGTGAAGTGCTGGCCGTCGCTGGCCAGAAGGGCTTGCGGGTCGGGGCTGGTGACCATGGCGTCGTGCAGGTCGGCCAGAAGAACGCCTTCCTTCGCGGCGACTTCTTCAGCTGCTTGGGTATAGGCTGCCACGCTGGCCTTGGTGCGGTCGCCCAGCCGCTGGGCGTCGCCGTAGGGCGGGGTGAGCAGAATGACCGATTCGGGACCGATGATCTCAATGAGGGTGCGCAAGTTGTCGTAGAAGTTATCGGCGGTTACGTTGGTGGTATCGCTGGCGTCATTGGCGCCGTAACCGATGACGACCAAGTCGTGGGTGCCGCTGGCGGTATCGGCGGTGACCCGGTTGAGGGCTTCGTCGGTGGTCTCGCCGGGCACGGCGGCCACCTCAATGTCATAGCGGGGCAGGCGGCCAGCGAGACGAGTCTTCAAGAGATCTGAAACCTCACCGTTGCGCCAGCCGGCGAAGATGGAATCACCGAGGAGAATCAATTTTGCTGCCATGGAAGCAGACTTCCTTTCTGTGGTTGCGTCACAGTCATTTTAGCACGTCGTCGGGCGTCCGCAGGCGGGTAAGGCACTGGCTGGCAGCTTGAATCAACTTTAAATCTGATGAAGACCCTTTCCATTTTTTGAAGTCCACGCGGTAACACCGTCACGTATAATGGGGTGATGGAGGGGAGCGCAATGAAGAAAGGACTTTGGGGCATTTTATTCAATGCAGGTGTTGTGTTGCTGAGCTTGGGCCTCTTGAGCCAGCATCAGGGCACTGTTTTGGCCGATTCCAGTTCGGCGACGGGGACCGCCACAGTCGGGTTTACCGGGGGTACGTCGTTACTCCAGGTGCCCAACTTTGACTTTGGTGTCCGGACGATTGGCGGAGGCGAGCTGTTCCCGCTTTACAATACCGTCACCGCCAACAATTTGGATACCACGGCCACGGGCAGCGCACTGGGCCGCACAGTCATCGTGGAAGTCCCCACGGGCGCTGCGGCAGCCGGGACTGACGGCTGGCAGGTGAAAGTCAACTATGTCAACACGCCGGTGAAGGATACGAATTCGCTGTTTAACGATGCTGCGTTAATCTTTGCATCCAATTCAATTGGCGAGTATACCAGCGGTATTCCCGGCATGGGGACGTGGTATTCAGGAAGGGTCACGGATCTGGGCAAAGGCAACGATTTACCTGATAACAATTGGGTCGTCCATCGATACAGTGGCGATCTCTCTCGGGATGCCATTCAGACCTTGCTAGCCAGCGGTACCCGCACGGATGGTGTCCTGCCCGTCAAAAGCGCGACGCCATATACCCTATTTGGCAGAAAAACCAATGTTCCGGATGTCAGCCTTGTCAACACCATCGATCCTGACGGGTCGCTGATCAAGGGCAAATCAACGGTGAAATACCAATTCAACTTTAATTTGAACACCAGCGCTTATCTCTACGTTCCTCTCGCCGACCAAACTGGTGACGTCATCGATAAGATATACACTGGCAGTCTAGAATGGACGCTCTCCACTGGCATTCCCGGCGACTGGTAAATCCACTCTCAAAAGCGGATCTGACCACCAACACAGCCAGGCACATAAGCAAAACCGTAGTCCCCAAGCCCTCCAAACGGAACTGTACACGCCATTGTTGAAGATGGTGGCCCAAGCAAAGCACCCAACACCTCGCGCAAAACGTCGATTCGACGCTCAAAACTGACCGTCCTCTTGCGGGGCCAACAGGCAAGTGCGCTCCGCGAAGCGGCAGCACGCAGGTCAGACTTTGGGCGGATTTTCTGCCAGATTGGCTTCTCACCTAGAAACTGCCAGCGCTTCCGCGATATAATATAGACGTAGAAGAAAAAAGACAGGAGTGAAGCTGATGTTCGCTATCGGCATCAAAGTAAATAACCGTATCATGTACTTGGGCAGTCCGGACCACGAACGGTTCCGTTATGGGCTGCACCGGTTCCCGACGGATGCCAAGACATTCGAGACGAGTGCGGAGGCCAAGCAGTTCGCAGACAATTACTTCACCCACTCCTCACGGTGGGAGATTGTGCCGTTACCAAAGCAGGAAACATCAGATATTCAGTAAGAACGCTTGGCGCTGCCTCGGGGGCGGCGCCTTTTTTCTTAATGTGGATAGGAATGGGTGACAACTTGGCAGTTACACGCAATTATTATCAGTTCGACCGGGGCGCTTGGGCGGACCTGCACGGTCACACACGGCGGACAGAGATCACCGACGCCGACCTGCAGTCGGTCAAAGCCTTCAACGATAAGATTTCGCTAGACGACGTGCGGACCATCTATTGGCCCTTGCGCCGGCTGGTCTATTTGTACTTCAAGAATTATCGCCAGAAGCGGCAGACCTTGGCCCACTTTCTGAACAAGGACGTGGCACCGTCGCCGTTCATCATCGGTATCGCCGGCTCGGTGGCGGTGGGCAAGAGTACCACCGCCCGGCTGCTGGACCTGTTGCTGGAGCGGACCTATCCCCAGCTGACGATTCAGACCGTCACCACTGACGGCTTCCTTTACCCCAATGCCGAGTTGACCCGGCGGGGGATCTTAGACCGCAAGGGGTTCCCGGAAAGCTATGACATGGGCCAGCTCCTGGCGGTGCTGGACGCCATCAAGGCGGGCAACCAGGACGTGGCCGTGCCCGCCTACGATCACCAGATTTACGATGTCCTGCCCATGAGTGAGGCCATTCACGTGCGCCAGCCGGATATTCTTATTGTCGAAGGAATTAACGTGCTCCAGCTGCCCAGCAACGCCCAGATCTACGTCAGCGACTTCTTCGACTTTTCTATTTACGTCGATGCCAATCCGGCGCTTATCGAGGAGTGGTACCTGGATCGCTTTGGGGCCTTGCTGGACACGGCCTTCACTGACCCGGACAACTACTATTACGACTACGCGGTGGGCAACCGCGCGGAAGCCTTCGCCATGGCCCGCCGAGTCTGGCGCGACGTGAACCTGAAGAACCTCATCGAGTACATTGAACCGACCCGCTCCCGGGCCGACCTGATTCTGCATAAGACGGCTCATCACCGCATCGACGAGGTGGATCTGCGTAAGTATTAAGGCAGAAAGGGGCCGCCCGGGCAGTCCCGGTTTCTGGATGCTTGACGAGCCCCGCGACCGACGTGCCTCGGGGCCTTTTCTATGGTAAAATGTGGTAATCAAAAATTACAGAGGAGTGGATCTTGTGGCACCCACCAATGTGGACGAAATCATCGTGTTGGATTACGGCAGTCAGTACAATCAGCTGATTACCCGGCGGATTCGGGAGTTTGGGGTCTTTTCTGAACTCAAATCCCATAAGATCACCGCAGCGGAAGTCAAGGCAATCGCACCGAAGGGGATCATTCTCTCCGGTGGGCCGATGAGTGTGTACGACGACGGGGCATTCAGTATCGACCCAGAGATCTTCACGCTGGGCATTCCTGTACTGGGTATCTGTTACGGGATGCAGCTGATGGCGTATACGCTAGAGGGCGGCAAGGTCGAGCCGGCGGATAACCGGGAGTACGGCCACGCCGACATTACGGTGACGGACCCGACGGCGGTGCTGTTCAAGGACCTGCCAGCCAAGCAGTACGTCTGGATGAGCCACGGCGATCTGGTCACCAAGCTGCCCGCCGGCTTCAAGGACGTGGCGACCAGTCCCAACTGCCCGATTGCGTCCATTGCGGATGACGAGCGCCGCTTCTACGGCATTCAGTTCCACGCCGAGGTCCAGAACACCGAGTACGGCCACGAGATTCTGCACCACTTCGCCTTCGACGTCTGCCACGCTGAGGCCAACTGGAGCATGCAAGACTTCATCGATCAGCAGATTCAGAAGATTCGCGAGACGGTGGGGGATAAGAAAGTCCTCCTGGGCCTCTCCGGCGGGGTGGATTCCTCCGTCACCGGGGTGCTGCTGCACAAGGCCATCGGTACCCAGCTGACCAGCATTTTCGTCGATCACGGTCTGCTGCGCAAGAACGAAGCCGACCAAGTGATGGCCAGCTTGAAGGGCAAGTTCGGCTTGAATATTATCAAGGTGGACGCCCAGAAGCGGTTCTTGGACAAACTGGCCGGCGTCAGCGACCCCGAGAAGAAACGCAAGATCATCGGCAACGAGTTCATTCGCGTCTTCGATGACGAAGCGGCCAAGCTCAACGGCGGCTTCGACTTCCTGGCCCAAGGCACGCTGTACACGGACGTCATCGAGTCCGGTACCGATACGGCCCAGACCATCAAGTCCCACCACAACGTTGGCGGCCTGCCCAAGGACG
Organism: Schleiferilactobacillus shenzhenensis LY-73; assembly: GCF_000469325.1. Taxonomy (GTDB): domain Bacteria; phylum Bacillota; class Bacilli; order Lactobacillales; family Lactobacillaceae; genus Schleiferilactobacillus; species Schleiferilactobacillus shenzhenensis. The sequence goes on from NZ_KI271593.1 coordinate 66,515, forward strand.
TGGACTTCAAGCTCATCGAACCATTGCGTACCTTGTTCAAGGATGAAGTGCGGGAACTGGGTGAGAAATTGGGCATGCCTCACAGCCTGGTATGGCGTCAGCCGTTCCCGGGACCGGGCTTAGCCATTCGGGTCGTCGGTGCGGTAACGCCGGATAAACTGACCATTGTCCGTGATTCCGATGCGATTCTCCGGGACGAGATTGCCAAGGCGGGTCTGGATAAGGATATTTGGCAGTATTTCACCGTCCTGCCAGGCTTCAAGTCCGTCGGCGTCATGGGTGATGGGCGGACCTATGATTACACGATTGGGATTCGGGCGGTGACGTCCATTGACGGGATGACGGCTGACTTTGCTAAGATTCCGTGGGATGTGCTGCAGAAGATTTCGGTGCGGATCGTGAACGAAGTGGCGCATGTGAACCGTGTTGTTTATGACATCACGAGTAAGCCGCCGGCAACTATCGAGTGGGAATGACAAAGGTCAATTTTTAACGACAAAGGCCGTCCAGCCAGCAAAGAACGCTGGTGGGACGGCCTTTTTGGGTAAGAGAATGTTTGTCTTCTATTCGGCCATTCAGACGAAATGCGGGAAGACTTTATTGATTCGAGTATTCTGCATCTCTTGTGAAAGCACAGTGATGTTGGGCGTATCACTCGGAAAAAGTACTTAGAAATCGTTGACGCTCGGTGAATGGGACCGGCGTCGCGCTGACTTGGTTGAATAGGGCTAGAATATCGGGGTTAAGGCCTCTTGACTGGATCTTTTCATTATTGAGAAAGACGAAGTAATTGGTTGCCTCGGTTTGCTGCTGCTGTGTTTCATAGATGTCGGTAAAAATGGATTGAGCGAATATTGGATTGTTTGGATTACCCAGAAGTTTTATCAATTTCATGGGGACCCGGTTATTGCCAGGAATCGCAAAATCGAATTTGTGCGTGAGCCCGGAAGCCCCAACATAAGAAACGTTCTTTATCGTGCGAATGCTGTTGGCAGAAAAGTACTGTTCAACATCCTCATGAAAGTAACGCGAAGTGTCTGTTGGTGCCAACGTAAACATATCGTTTGCGAAAATCATGGCCTGTAACAGCCTGTCTTTAAGACGGCCAAAATCGTTTTGGGAACCCGTAATGGTCAGCTCGTAATCGGAGAATGTTACGCCATAGACGCGGAGCTGTTGGACTAGATCTTGCAGTCGTCTGGGGGAACGGCTGAGGAACAAGCCATGACTTTCCAGATTGTCATTCGTCCAACCGTCATCGGTCAACATGATCTGGTTGTCTTTATCGGCGGGTACGACATAAATTGCCAAGCCGTCATTGAAAGAATCAACAAAGGGAGATTCCACTTTGATTGTGTCATTATCCAATTGAGTCAGTTGTGTTTTGTCTTTGGCCCATGCCAGGTGTCGGGCACTAAGTTCTTTGATTGTCAGCATAACGGATCACTCCTTGCATAGTCGTTAATAGTGGAGATTAACGTAGTGGATAAATGCTTCCACCGCTTGGCCAAGGGATTGATCTCCAGAGAAGGGAAAATCAGTGAGTGGATAAGCATGTAATTCAATCATGTGTGCCTCATTCACGAACCGGTACAAGTGAACGTGGTTGCTTCCTACAGACGACCCATCGAGATTGTAATGGTTGGACCCATTGATACATAGGCGGATGAGGTGTACGTTGTTTTTTGAGAAGCGCAGGTGGATGCTGTACTTGTGGGAAACCCTGCCGCGATAGACGTGTAGGACGTACTCAATGCCATGAACAGAATCGCTGACCACTTCCTCATCTCTATAGCGGCCAGTAATCGGGATGTTCAAGCAAAACTTGGTTAACAATTGCTTGAAGGTGATGATGAGTTCTCGCACCTCGAGATTGGATAGATGATCGTAATTCACTTTGAGCTCCTCTCGATTTTACCACGACAAGTATTGGACGGCACCGCAAGGGTTGATTCTGTGAGCGCCGGCAATTCTTGACGGACGATTGTTGGTGGTGTGACTATTCCAGCATATCAGAACGCGGCCGCGGATTTTTCTGGCCACCTCGCAACGAACAGCCTCAAAGCAAATGGTCTCAGGGCTTTCGGGTTTCTGTGTCAATTTCTGCTAGGGCAGGGACACATCTATGGAGTTTTGCCACCGGTTCAGCTCGCTCATCAATTTTTAAAAATCTCCTTGACAACCATCTCATCTATCCGCTATCATTTGGTTTATCAATCAACGAAACGACAAGCAGAGAGACAAGTAAGATTCGCCGTCCATCCAGTGAACCGGGAGCAGTGGGAACCCGGTACGGCCCCGGCGGGTTTGAATAACACTCTCTGAGTCTCCAGCCGAACGGATCCACCCAGTAAGCTGTGACGTCACCGGTACGTTACCATCCGGGGGTGCTTGAACACGAGCACCGGTGAGGTGGTCTATCGGTGGATAGGCAACTGGGGTGGTACCGCGAAACGTCTTTCGTCCCTTGAGCAAGGGGGTGAAGGGCGTTTTTTCTTTGCTCCCGATACCGGCCCGGCAACGGCCGACTAAAAAATAGGAGGCTTCATTATGCATCTCACGATTCCCCAAGATTACGATCCTAAATTGGACGTTAAACAGACCCAGGCGGCGATTCGGTACATCCGCGAGACCTTCCAGGACGAATTCGGGAAGGAACTGCATCTCCAGCGTCTTTCTGCCCCCATGTTCGTGGAGAAATCCACCGGTCTGAACGATAATCTGAACGGCGTGGAGACGCCGGTCTCCTTCACCATGGCCGACCTGCCGGACGAACGCATCGAGATCGTCCATTCGCTGGCCAAGTGGAAGCGGGTGGCGCTCAAGCGTTACGGCTTCGGGCTGCACGAGGGCTTGTATACCAACATGAACGCGATTCGCAAGGACGAGGACCTGGACAACTTCCATTCCATCTACGTCGACCAGTGGGACTGGGAGAAAGTCATCGGCCAAGACGAGCGCACGCCGGAGACCCTGGAGGCGACTGTGCGGACCATCTTCAAAGTGATCAAACACATGGAGCATGAAGTCTGGTACAAGTACCCGGAGGCCGTTCACCATCTGCCCGACGACATTCACTTTGTCACCACCCAGGCACTGGAAGACCGCTGGCCGGACAAGACCCCGGAAGAGCGGGAAGACGCGATTACCAAGGAACTCGGTTGTGTCTTCCTGATGCAGATTGGCTGGCCGCTCAAGTCGGGCAAGCGCCATGATGGCCGGGCGCCAGACTACGACGACTGGACGCTGAACGGCGACATCCTCTTCTGGTATGAACCGCTCCAGCGGGCAATGGAGATCTCCAGCATGGGTATCCGTGTGGACAAGGCGGCGATGCTCGCCCAGCTCAAGCAGGCCCATGCCGAGGACCGGCTGGCCCTGCCGTACCACCAGATGATTATCAACGAGCAGCTGCCCTACACCATCGGCGGCGGCATCGGCCAGTCCCGCCTGTGCATGCTGCTGCTGGGCAAGGCCCACGTGGGGGAAGTCCAGGCCAGTGTGTGGCCGGAGGACATGATCGCTGAATGTGCGGCCCACGACATTCATATTCTGTAAGCTGAGCGAAGAAAAGCCAGGCTCGTCCGCGGTGTTATATCGTGGGCAGGCCTGGCTTGTTTGGTACCATTTAGGACATGAACAGCTTGAATACGAAGGCGAGCACTGGAATGATGATGCCGCCGGAGATGATGGCCATGAACCACCACAAAAGCTTCGACTGGGCCGCAGTTCGCTCGTTTAAGGCGGCCAGATCCTCTTCTATTTTTGGTATACCTTTGAGGGTCTTCATCGCCATTTCGGTTTTGGTGGAGAGGACACTGACGTCATTTGTCAGCTGAGGCAGCATCTTCAATGTTTCAGTGTACGATTCTGCTTTCGTGGATAACACTGCGACATTTTCCGTAATTTGGGGGATCATGGTCGTTGTTAATGCAATTTGATCTAGCTTTGTCGAGAGTGTGGCCCAATCCGTGGTGTTTTGGTCGATAAAACGCTGGAATTCTTCCTGGGTAACAAAGTGATTACCACCGCCATTGCCGCCGTTACCATTGCGATTGGCGCTGCCTGCTAGATAATAAATGAGGCTTTTTTGGCCATTGTCACTCATGACCGTCTCCCCTTACTTCGAAGAAGGTCGCATTCCCTGCACCGGCTTCCTGGTTAACAGTGAGCAATGCTTCCAGACGGTATGAACCTGGTTGCAAGTCGTGCAGCAAATGCACTGCAGCTGTGAACGAATCGTGCGCCTTAACTGCTGAAAAGTTGGCGTCAGGATACTGGTTTTGAAGCGGCCCAACCGGTGTGGAGAAGGTCTCCAACTTCTGAGTATTAAAGTTGTACAGCGTCCAGGCTATCTCTGCGGATGAGGTCACATCAAAATTGAATAATCCAAATACGACATCGGCATTGGCCTGGCTCACCCCCAAATTGAACACGCTGTTCGGTCGGAGAGAATTAGGCAATGCGGTGTACAAAAACGACATTTGGTTGATTGCTTCCATATCACTGATTGGTTCCGTTTGACTTGCTTGCATCTCGTTTACCTCCTTCGCGCCGCTTATCTCTATTAAAACACATCACTACAACAACGTGTCAATCCCTTGCTGCAACTTGTTCATTAAGGGTAATACCATTATTAATCGCGAAAGGCGGCCAAGCCCATGGCCAACCGATCCAGCCCTTCGTTGAGCAGGGCCGGCGGGCAGGCAATGTTCAGCCTCAGGAACTGTTTCCCGGCGGCGCCGTAGTCCGTTCCGGCGGCGGGCACTACCCCAGCGTGCTTGGTGAGAAAGGCGGTCAGCCGCTGACTGTCCGTCGTCACCGCACCGCAATCCAGCCACAGCAAGTACGACGCTTCGGGGACGATGACCTTGATCTGCGGCGCGTGTTCCGCCAGATAGGCCACTGCCGTCGTGATGTTCTGCCGCAACTGTCCTTTCAAGGCGGATAGCCAAGGGCCACCCGCAGTATAGGCGGCAATGGTCCCCGGCACCGCCAGCAAGTTCGGCTCCGCCACCCAGCCTACGTGCAGAGCGGTGGTCACACTGGCCCGCAGCACGGGATTAGGCACCGTGACCACCGCAGAGTGGAGACCGGCCATATTGAAGGTCTTCGTGGGTGAAAACAGGGTCATGGCGTGCTGAATCATGCTTTCTGGCAGCGCCGCCAGCGACGTATAGTCGCGGTCGCCCAGCACCAGGTCCCGGTGGATCTCATCACTCACCAGTGTGACGTGGTACCGCCGGCAGAGGCTGGCGATCTGCAGCAGCTCGTCTCGGGTCCAAATCTTGCCCACTGGATTCTGCGGGTTGCACAGGAGCATCATGGTCGTCACGGGATCGGCCAGCTTTCTCTCCAAATCCGCAAAATCGATGGCGAAGGTACCGGCGGCCCGGTCGTACACCAGGTCATTGGCGGCGATGCGCCGGCCGTTATCGGTGATGGCGCTGAAGAACATGTTGTAGACCGGCGGCTGAATGACGATGCGGTCGCCGGGATTCGTCAGCCGCCGGATGATGGCGTTGATGGCCGGCATGACGCCGATGGCGAACAGCATCCAATCGGTGGGATAGTCCAGATGGTGCTGCCGGTGGTTCCACTGCGCAGCGGCAGTGAAGAAAGCCGGCGGGATCTCCTCGTAGCCGAAGATGCCGGCACTGACCTTGGCCTGCATCGCCGCGATGATCTCCGGCGCTGCTGGAAAGTCCATGTCCGCGATCCACATGGGCAGCGCCGTGTCCGGCACGTCCCACTTGATAGAATTGGTCCCGCGCCGGGGCGGTACGGTGGTGAAATCATAGGTCATCGTCCATCAGCCTCCTTAATCTCGTTCATGCTGCAAAACACCCGTGCCGACCAGCATCAACTCAATGGTGGTGGGGCCGACGAAGGTGAACCCGCGCTTCTTCATGTCCTTGGCCACCACGGCACCCAAGCCGGCCTGGCCATTCACCGGTCCGCGGACGATATTGTCCGTACTCGGGGCGAAGGACCACCAATAATCCGCGAAGTTCTTGAACTCCGGGGCCAACTGGACAATGGCCCGGGCGTTGGTGACAATGGCCCGAATCTTGCGCGGATTGCGGATCATCTCCGGGTCCCGTTCAATTTCTTCAATGGTCTCCTCGTCGAAGCCCGCCACGACCGCCGGGTCGAAGCCGGCGAAGACCCGCTCGAACACCGGAATCTTCCCAGCGGCCGCCTTCCAGCTCAACCCTGGTTGGAACACCGCCACCACCAGGAACTCGAACAAGCGCCGGTCATCATGGGTGGGCTGGCCGAACATCGCGTGGTATTCCGCCGCCCCATTTCTCTCTTCTGCCATGGCTCTGCCTTCTTTCTTCATACCCCCAGGATACTACGCTGAGGGGGATAGGTGGGGGAGAAAGGCCTGGCGGAAACTGGAGAATTGTCCCCCAACGGCCACGCATCTGTCATTGTGAGCCGGCGCCTGAATCCGTAAAGTAAACAATGAAAACGAAAGCGAATTCAGAAAGCAGGGTCTTCCATGACACATATTAAACATCCAGGATTGATGAAATTCTCACTCCTCGCCATCTCTTTGATACTGACCTCCAACACCGCCATTGCCGCGGCATTGCCCATGATGCTGGGATATTACAAAAACATGCCCCAGTCCTCGGTCGAACTGCTGATGACGATTCCCCAAGCCTCTGTGGTGGTCTTCATTGCGTTGAGCACGATCATCGCCAAGAAGTTCGGGGAGAAACGCACCGTCCTCGCCGGCCTTGTGATTGGCCTGGTGGCCGGTGTCCTGCCGTTCTTCACCGCTAATTACACCGCGGTGCTGATCTCCCGGGTATTGCTGGGGGTCGGCTTCGGGTTGATCAACTCCCTCGCCGTCAGCATGATCTCCGAGTTCTTCTCCGGGGACACGGCCGCGACACTGATCGGCTTCCAGTCAGCCTTCCAGGGATTAGGCGCCGCGGTGCTCACCTTCACTGCTGGTCAGCTGCTGACCACCGGCTGGCAGCACGTCTTCTTGGTCTACTTGATCATGATCCCGATCATCTTGCTTTTCGGCTTCTTTGTCCCGGAGCCGCCCCACAATGATGCGCCGGCACCAGCCACCGCTGACGACCCAACACCGTCGGGCAAGAAAACAGCCCTCAATCCGATTGGCGTCGCCTATGGGTTACTGGCACTGGTCCTCTGCGTTGTCTACATGATCGTCTCGGTCAAGCTCTCCGAGTTCATGACCAGCACCGGCCTGGGCACTGCGTCCCAAGCCAGCACGGTGATGTCCGTCATGCAACTGGCTAACATGGCCGCCGGCTTCGTCTTCGGCCTGCTCTATAAGAAACTCCACGCCTTCACGCTCCCCGTTGCGCTCTTCGCCACAGCGGCCGGCTTCGGGCTGATCCTCATCGCCAACAACTTGTTCGTCGTCAGCATCGGCGCCGCCCTTAACGGCATTTCCTTCGCCCTGTGGATCTCCTACATCATGAATGATGCCACCCGCCGCGTGGACCAAGCCGCCAAGTCCAGCACCACAGCCACCATCCTCTTCCTGGCCAACATTGGCAACTTCGTCTCACCGTATGGCCAGCGGCTTCTCGGGGCCTTCGGTCTGGGCAGCAACGCCTTGCACAACGTCTTCATCAATGGTGCATTACTTAGCTTAATCCTCGCCGTCGTCTTCCTCCTCCCGGCCCTCAAGCGCACCCGCGCATACCGGACCGCTACCAGTCGGTAATCATTTTGGTCAGAAAACAGGCCGCATCCCAAATTTCGGATGCGGCCTGTTTTTATGTACTGGTGGAAGTGTTGGCGAGGCCCGGCGATTTGGGCCCTCCGGCTGGCTGGGCGTGGAACGTGGCCGGCACA
>NZ_KI271593.1:74499-74789 GCF_000469325.1 Schleiferilactobacillus shenzhenensis LY-73
AGTCAGTCGTAAGATCTTCGGTGCCAGGACACATTCGCCGGAGGTGCTGCCCGCACTTTGTATTTGCGGGCGCTTGTCATGATGTTCGGGAAGGAAGCTGTCAGGAGTTCCTGACGAGCCAGATGTTTCCGGTCTCCGAGAATGTAGGGTGATGGAGGGCGGAGCGGGCGTGGGCTCAGTGGTGAAATTGGGGGCGTGACAGAACTCGTATTCCAACATGACTGAGTGCCAATGCGTAGCAAGCGGAGGCAAAACGGGCTCAGTGGTGAAATCATTCTTGGCGGCTTTGC
>NZ_KI271593.1:74904-83249 GCF_000469325.1 Schleiferilactobacillus shenzhenensis LY-73
ATTGTCACGTGCCTACCACTAGCTCCGCAGGACTGGCTTCGGACTAGCTGCGCGTCGCCGCCCCCGCCCGCGGAGCCCGGAGTCCCCCGGTTCAGCGACAGGCACTCACCTTTCTCCCTCAAACAAACCGCGTCAATTGCTCTGCAATCGACGCCGGGTGCGTGGAAACCCGGTCCTGCTTCGGTGTCTTACCGAACTTGGCCGCGTACTTACGGTAGAAGAAACTCTTATTCGTCATGCCCACCGCCAGAGAAATATCCGCGATGGGCTTGTTCGTCGTCTGGATCATCTCCCGCGCATGGATCAGCCGCTCCTCGGTCAGCGCTTGGCTGAACGTCTTGCCCACTTCCTTGTGGAACAAGTTGCCTAAGTAATTCTTGTTGTAGGCATACTTGTCCGCCAGCTGCTCCAGGGTCAGATCCTGATAATGTGCCCGAATATCGGCCAGCATCTGCACCGCCATGTGCTGCCCAGGAGAAATGTTGGCCGGCTTGACCTCGGAATGGCGGACCAGCTCGGCGATGAGGATGGTCAGGTACGCTTGGACGATGGTGTCTGAGAGGAACGTGTCCCGGTAATACTCGGCGATGATCCGGTCCAGCGTATCTTGGATGACTTGAGTCGCCGAGGTGCGGTGGAATAGCAGGTAGCCGCCATTATCGTTCTCACTGCCGACCTGATTCAGCACGAAGTCATTGAGCACACTTTGGGTACTTTGAATCTGGTGGAGCAGGTTGAGAGAAATGTTCCGATCCTGGAACAGGATGTTCATCATGATATCGTCCTCGCCCAACGCGTCAATGGCGTGCTTGCTGCCGACATCCAGCAGCAGTACGTCGCCGGCGGTCAAGTCCACCGGCTGGCCGTTGACCGTTTCGTGGGCCTGGCCCCGGACCATGTAATTCACTTCGAGGAACTGGTGCGTGTGGAGCGGGTAGGGGGCGAAGCGGTTGTGCTTGCTGACGTAGATACTGCAATTACGGAAGAAATAATCGTTCAAGACGGGCACTTTCTGCCGCTGGGTCTGGGTCAGATCCAAGGCCGTGGGGGGAATATCGTCACCCACGATGTGGTTCTTGCGCTGGGCGATTTCCACCGGCGTGAGGGCTTCTAAGCGTTTGAGGAGCGCTGCTTGCATACGAACACCTTCCTGTATATTTGTTCCATTACGACTAACCATTTGCCGTTGTTATTATATCACGCAAGCGGTTAAATAATAAGTGTAGAAAGCGAAACCGCTTTAAGATATTGATATGACAGTGTATCAGATGTAAAGAATAATAGTGTCAGATGCTTAGGGCCGGAGACACCGGACCTGTGATTTGAATACTATTTTTTACATGAGCACTGCCGGAAGGATGAGGTGAACACCATGCCAGCATACGTCGCAGTCGATATTGGCGCCTCCAGCGGGCGCCTGATCCTCGGTCAAGTGCAGCACGGCCAGCTTACGTTCAAAGAAGTCCATCGTTTCAAGAATGGCTTCCGCCGCGTGGCCGGCCATGACCGCTGGGACAACGACCATATCATTGAAGAAATCCTGACGGGGTTGGCCAAGGTCAAGGCCATGGGCTTCCCCCACGTCTACCTGGGCATCGATACCTGGGCTGTGGATTACGTTCTGGTGGACGAAGAAGGGCACAAACTCCACGATCCCATCAGCTACCGGGATGCCCGGACGGACAGCGCTGTTCAATCCCTGACCAGCAAGCTGCCCAGGGCCTACATTTATGAAAAGACCGGGATCCAGTTTCAGAAGTTCAACACCCTGTACCAGCTCTACACCGAGGATGGGGAGGACCTGGCCCGGGCGGACAAGATCATGATGATCCCCGATTACCTGGGCTACGTGCTCACTGGGAATGCAGTGACCGAAGTGACCAACGCGTCCACCACCCAGATGCTCAATTTGCGGCAGGGCTTATTCGACAAGGACCTGATGAATGAGGTCCACGTGGACGAAGACCAGTTCCCACACTTGGTGGAAGCCGGCACCCCCTTGGGGCACATTCGCCGCAAGTGGCACAAGGCCTATGACCTGCCAGAAACTGACGTCATCACCGTCGCTACCCACGACACGGCCAGTGCTGTGCTGGGCACTCCGGGACTGACGGACAACTGGGCCTTTCTCAGCTCAGGCACTTGGTCCTTGCTCGGGGCCGAGATCAATACCCCAGAGAATGGCTTGGCCGCCTTCAAGGAGAATTACACCAACGAGTGGGGTGCTTATGGGACCTACCGCTTCCTAAAGAACATCATGGGGCTCTGGATCGTCCAGTCGATTCGCCACGACCTGCATGACCAGTACAGCTTCCAGGAATTAGCGGACCAAGCGGAGAAAGCCCCGGCGTTCCAGTTGTTCATTGATGTGAACGACGGCCGCTTTATTAATCCGGAGAACATGATCACGGCGATTCAGGATTACGCGCGGGAGACTGGTCAGACGGTACCGCAAACCCCGGGTGAATTGACCCGGGCGGTGTACGAGAACTTGTCGCTGTATTATGCCTGCCAGATCCAGACCCTTTCTGACATTCTGCAAAAGCCCATCGATACCTTGAATATCGTGGGTGGCGGGGCGAATGTGGCGATGATGAACCAGCTGACCGCGAACCTGGCGAACATTCCGGTGGTGGCCGGGCCCAGCGAGGCGACGGCGATCGGCAATCTGATGGTCCAGATGATCACCACCAAGACGGTCAAGCACGTCTACGCCGGTCGGCAGCTCATTGCCGACTCGTTCCCGCTGACGCATTACCAGCCGGACCCCAGCGCGGTACCGGCCCACTTATTGGCCGATTACGAAGCATTCTTACAGAAACAGCCGACAGCAGTCACTGCTGCGGCGCACTAAGCAAAGGAGTTGTCCATCATGGTTAAAGATGAAGAAGTCGACAAAGCATATACCGTCGCTAAGCAGCGGTACGCCGAAATTGGCGTCGATACCGACGCCGCAATGAAGGAATTGGAGAAGGTACCATTGTCCGTGCACTGCTGGCAAGGGGACGACATTCATGGCTTCCTGTTCCCGAACCAAGAACTGACTGGCGGCATCGGTGTGTCCGGGAACTATCCCGGCATCGCCCGCACTCCGGACGAACTGACCAGCGACCTGCACGAGGCCCTGAGCCTGATCCCCGGCAAGCAGCGGGTGCAGCTCCACGCCATCTACGCCGTGACCAACAAGAAGCGCGACTTGAACACCCTGGAGCCGGAAGACTTCGACTACTGGATCGACTGGGCCAAGCAAGAGGGCATCGGCCTGGACTTTAACGGCACCTTCTTCTCCCACCCGATGGTCAAGAACAACTTCACCGTGTCCTCACCCGATCCCAAGGTCCGCGATTTCTGGATCCAGCACGGCAAGATCTCCCGCGAGATTTCTAACTACATCGGGGAGAAATTGGGCAAGCAGGTCGTGAACAACTTCTGGTTCCCGGATGGGTACAAGGACAACCCCATCGACAAGAAGAGCCCGCGTTTGCGCATGCTCCACAGTCTGGACGAGATCATCAAGAAGCCGCTGCCCGAGAAGAACACGATCGAGTCCTTCGAAGGCAAGCTGTTCGGCACTGGGATCGAATCGTATACCGTTGGTTCCCACGAGTTCTACCAGAATTACGCCATCTCCCGGAACAAGCTGTGGACCATTGACGCCGGCCACTTCCACCCGACTGAAGACGTCAGCGACAAGTTCGCCAGCTTCTTCCCGTTCGGCAAGGGCATCTTCATGCATGTCTCCCGGCCGGTTCGGTGGGATTCGGACCACGTCGTCATCATGGATGACGCGTTGATTCGGATTACCCGCAGCCTGGTCCGTGACGGCTACTTAGACAAGACTCACATCGGCTTGGACTTCTTCGATGCCACCATCAACCGCGTGGCAGCGTGGGTGATCGGCGCTCGGGCCACGCAGAAGAGTCTGCTGCAGGCGATGCTGGCACCGATTCAGCAGTTGAAGGATGCCGAGCTGAAGCAGGACTACACGACCCGCCTGGCCGAGACAGAAGAACTGAAGTCCTACCCGTTCGGTGCCGTCTGGGATAAGTACTGCTTAGACCACAACGTACCGGTGGGCATGGATTGGCTGAACAATATCCACCAGTACGAGCAAGACGTTCAGTTCAAGCGCGACGACAAGAAAGTACTTGTAAAGGAAGGCTAATGACTATGGATATGAAGAAACAGTTTCTGAACCCCGAATATGCACCGGCATTCGTTGATTCACCGTACGTCACTCAGATGCGCAAGACGACCTGGAACCTGTATTCCCACGGCTGGGACGAGCGCAACGGCGGCAACGTAAGCTATCGCCTGACGGCGGACGAGATCAAGATGTACGGCGATGTCCACAGCGTGCTGCGCAACATTCCCATCAAGTTCGACGCCAGCGCGCTGAAGGGCGACTACTTCCTGGTCACCGGCACTGGCCGCTACTTCAAGAATGTAACGGACTTCCCCCAGCGGGATCTGGGGCTGGTGCGTATCGCCGACGACGGCAAGAGCGTCGACCTGGTCTGGGGCTTCAACGACGGCGGCCAACCCACCAGTGAGTTCCCGGCGCACCTGATGACCCACATCCAGCGCCTGCAGCATGACGCCAACCAGCGCATCGTGATGCACTGCCACCCGACGAATCTGGTGGCCATGACCTTCACGCTGCCCTGGAACGAGAAGCTGTTCAGCCGCATTCTGTGGAAGATGCAAGCCGAATCCATCGTGGTCTTCCCGGAAGGGGTCGGCGTCCTGCCGTACATGACCCCCGGGACCAACGAAATCGGTGCCGCCACCGCCAAAAAGATGGGCGCGTACCGGGTCGTTCTCTGGCCCCTGCACGGTGTCTTCGGCGCCGGCGACTCGATTGACGAAGTCTATGGTCTGATCGAGACCGTGGAGAAAGCGGCCACGATTTATACCGCCATCAAGTCGCAAGGCGGTCAATTCGTTAACGAGATTACGGATGATGACCTGCACAAGCTGGCCGCCCGCTTCGATTTGACCCCGAACAAGGACTTTATCAACGGGAAATCCTTGGCTGAAGTACTGAACGGCGCGGCCAGCAAGGAGCCGGTTGGCGCGCGGTAATGTTGGTTTGACCTCCTATTTGCTTTAAAACCAAAAGCTCCAGCAACGCAATCTTGGCAGACTGCATTGCTGGAGCTTTTCTGACATCGATTAACAGTTGGTTACCACTTCACACTGGTCCCATCACCATAATTGATCGTGTACCCATCTTCGATATTGAAGATGTACACATTGAACCGCACGGTGTTATCCCCGACGGACTGCGCCCGCATCTGGACGCCCCGGGCGACCAACTCATTGCCCCGGAAGACCGGCCGCACCTGGTAACGCACGTAATGGGCGTTGCTCTGCTTCAGGTAGTAGGCAATATCCATCTCGTGGGCCAGCATCAGCGGACTGTTCAGCGACTGCGTCCCGGTCATCAGGTTCTTCGGGTTGTTGTTCTCCCCGGACAGCTGGAAGCCGATGAGGTGGCTGCGGTTGTACAGCCAGCCGTGGGCGGTGCGCTTATTGTGCCAGCCGGTGGGGTCCCAGGTCAGCGCCGTCCGCTTGCTCGTGGGCATCAGACTGTGGTTGAGCAGGGCGTTTGCCGCCTGGACCCGGTTCAACCCGTCCAGGGCGGCGTAACTTTCCCACGCCCCCTTAGCGGTGCTCAGGTCACTGGCAGAAAAGCCGGGGTCATTGTTGTTCACCGTAATCTCCTGCTTGCCACTGTAATTCAGACTGGCCAGATCCGGCGTAGCGTTATTGGCGGTGCTGGCCGCTGTTTGCGGTTTACTGGCAGTTGTGGCAGGAGTCTTAGCAGAAGAAGAGGCTTTGGCCGCCGCCGGTTTCTTGCCCAGTTCTTTCTCCAGACTGGCAATGGCGGCCCGGTCGGCGGCCATTTTCTTGGCCCGCGTACTGATCGTTTTGGCGGTGATGCGGTTGTTGGCTTGGAGCATGCTCACCTTGGTACGCTGACTGGACGTGTCTGCCGCTGACTGGTCGGCGGTGCTGCATCCGGCGGTGAGGAGCAAGGCAGCGAGGAGAAAAGGAACGAGTTTTCGTAATTTCGTCATTGTCGTTGCCCCCTAGCGCAATGCTTTGCGGTAGCCCGCATTGATGGCGTCCTGCTCGGTCTTGAAATACACAGCATTCGACGAGTTCATTCGATATCCTGCTTGACCGGGGACATGATAGATCTTCGAGTTGACGTTCCCGACGATCGTTCCTTGGTCACCGGTATTCATGTCGCCGCGGTTGTTGCTGCCACCGCCTTGGTTAGTGTTCGCGGCAGCCGCCTTGGATTGACTGGCGGCGGCTGCGGCTTGGGCGGCGCGCTGACTGCTAGCGGCTGCCGCTTGCTTGCTGGACTCGGCCGTTGCCGCTGCTTTACTGCTCTCCGCTGCTGCCGCCACGGAGGAAGACTGGGCAGCAGCCGAAGAAGACGCCGCGGCTTGTTTCTTGGATTCCGCCTTGGCCGCCGCTTTCTCAGAGGACTCCCGGGCTGCTAATTCGTTTTCCAGTTTGGACCGTTTACTGCTCAAGGATTCCGAGCTAGCTTGCTGTTTGCCTTCTTTGCTGGCCAAAGACTTGGACTCGGCCCGGGCGGCTTTCTCCTGGGCGGTGAGTTTCTTACTGCTGGTGGTGGTGACATGGTCAGCGGACTGCTTGCTGCTATTGCCTGTGGTTGGCGTTAGCGCACCGCCAATGATCATGGCGACGAGCATCACCAGAAAACTGCCGCCCATGCCGATCAATGGCCGTTTCATTGCGCTTTTCCATGGGCCGTGCCGATGCCGGACAAGCGTAAACAGCAACCAGAATACACACCCGCTCACAGCGAACATGGCGATGGCAGCGATACCAATAAAAAAGTCTCCCATGATTTTTCTCCCCTTGGTTCAGTTTTTACGTAATCTCACTAGGGGTATCTTATCATAGGAACATTTAAGTGGGAACGTTTTCGAAAGAAAATCGAACTGAGGGTCAACCGTCATTCACAATAGCAATAAAAAAACGGTAATACATTCAGTATCACCGCAGACAATCGGGTCAGTTGGGACTTTGACGGATTATCAATAACGCCTTAGACCATTTTGTCGTGTACCTGTTCACGACAATCAATGCACCCCGTGGGACTCGAACCCACAACACACGGTTCCGAGGACCGTTGCGCTATCCAGTTGCGCTAGGGGTGCGAACGTCAACTATCATAGTACCCAAGAATTCTCACCGCAAGTCCGAGTAGACAGATTTCTTCAAAATGACTGTAAACAAGTTTTTGTAAATGCTAAACTGGAATTGTTAAGTTCCATTTACCATTTTGGGGGAGGACAAAAACTTGAAATATCACATGGGCAAAAATCCGTTACCAGGTACGGAAAGTCAGAAAAAAGTACACTACCGCTTATACAAGTCGAAGAAACAGTGGCTGGTGGCCAGTATTGCCGCATTAACGCTGGGGATGGGCAGCTTGGCACTGCCAACTGCCGTCAAGGCCGCAGACATCGACGGTAACGACGGTGTTACCACAGCCGAGAAAGACAAAGCTGCAGCGGATACTAAGCCAGAGGAGAGTCAAGATCAGAGCGCGACCGACAGTAAGCAGACTGTTTCGGTGACCATTCCAGCTGTTGATCAGAGTAAGCCAGAATTGACGACTGGCACAACGCAGGACACCCAGAAACCAGTGGTGACTGAGACAGAATCGGCTAACACGGCCAAGACTGACAATGCGTCTCAGCCCAATCAAGATACTACCATGAACGATGCAAAGAAGACGGCACAGTCAACCGCGTCAGTTGATTCAGCAACAACGAACCAAGAACCGTCAACAGAGAAGAAGACGCTACAATCAGAGGCAACGAAAAAAACCACTTCTTCCATCAAGGCAGATGAACCGGCACAGGTGAAAGCCACCCGGTCACTTTTGGGCGATAGTGCCGTGCCAAAGGAAGCTGCCGACGCGTATAATACCGCAAAGGACAAAGCAGACGATGCCAACAAGTCAGCCGACGAAAACAATGCCGCTGCCTCGGACGCTGAGACCATAGTCAATAATGACAATGGTAAGGCTCTGACAACAGACGAGCAGAAAGCACTGCAAAAGGCGCTTGATGATTTGAAGGCCAAATTGGCTGAATTCCAGGGCAAACAAACGGATACCGATGCCGCTATTCAAGCATATGAAGACGTCCTGAAAAAATTGCCGAACCAGCCTGCAGCAATCAAGGACATCATTCCCAATCCAAATAATGATCCGCTGACGCTGGATACTTATAACACCCCAATAATTCATGAAGGTGGCGAAAATGGATAGAGACGTACAAAATCTTGGA
>NZ_KI271594.1:0-13394 GCF_000469325.1 Schleiferilactobacillus shenzhenensis LY-73
ATTAACAACAACTTCGCTACTGAGCCCCGCCAGCCTCCGGGCCCAAATCGCCTACATTCTACCCAATCGTAGGATTCTTCGTGCCAGGACATATGCGCCGGAGGTGCCGCTCGCACTTGTAGTCGCAGAGGATTGTCGTGATATTCGGGGGAAGCTGCCAGGATTTCGTGACACGCGGGACATTTCCTGTCTTCGAGAATGTAGGGTGACGAAGGGCGGAGCAGATTTGGGCTCAGCCATGAAATTGTTGTTAGCGGGCGTTCTTTGCCCGCTTACAACAAGGCCGATCTTTGAGACAAGCGCTCTTTGCTTGGCTCAAAGTCGTGCCCATGGCGTTCCAGCCCAAATCTGCGGAGCCCGTAGTCACCCGGGCCCACGCCAGACACTAACCTGCCTCCCTAATCTGAATCAAAAAAAAGACCGTCCCCAACGAAAGTCAGGAACGGTCCGGTAAGATTCAGTTCGCAGCCCCCGGGAGCAGGTTGGGCACCCGCTCGACGCGCTGGTCGGCGGTGAGGGCGACGATATAGCCGTTTTTCAAATGCATCGTGTACGTGACATGCGGCTTCAACGTGAGGGGACGGCCGCGATAATCCACGATAGGCAGCAACTTATTTTTGACAGTTGGCATAGCAGACCGCTTCCTTTCTCAACAACGACCGCGACATTTCTCATTACTCCTATATCATATAAGGTACGGGTGATGAAAGCAAGGCGAAAGCTTGTTGAATATAAGACCGGAACGTGACCCTTGTATGCCCAGCCAGTACCCGCGGTAAAGGCAAGCGGACGGCTAAATAAAATAATGTAACAAAAATGTAACGGCTGCTTACCGAACGTTCGGTCTATACCATCTGAAAGCCATTGGGCTGTTCGGTGCCGGTGGCGGCTGGCGCAGTGGTCAGCCATTCCAGCGAACGCGGCCGCCCACCCCCGCCTTGAGGGCAGACTGCTCGTTCCGCCGAGCGGTCCGGCACGGGGCAGACGGTTGCGGTATAATGTTGGGAGAATGACGAACGAGGAGTGGATAAGATGGAATCAACTGCAATCAGTGAGACCGCTGACTGGCTCGAGGCCCATGTGGACGACATCGTGGGCAAGAACGTGGCCCTGGATACGGGGGCAATCAATGCCTTGCTGGACGCGCTGAATGTGCTGCCCCGGCCCGTAGCGACTTACTTAGACATGGCCCAAGAGAAGTATTACGAGGACGGCTCCAGCCATGACTTGGACCTGGACGGCGGTAAAGCACCCGTCAGCGAGGTCCATGACCGGCTGATGGTCAACCACGTGGACGGTGTCCTGCCGGAGAACGAGATCCACTTCACTTATAATCACGAAGATGTGTATCAGGACGGGTATGCGCCGCGGCGCGACTGCCAGATCATGATGTATGCCCTGGAAGTGCTCGGTGCGCTGGCCGGTGTCCACGGGTACGGCCTCTTTGCCGACCACCTTAAGAGCGATGCGGTCGTTTCCATTGCCCTGTCCGCGAAGACTTTGGCGGATTGGCAGCAGCAAGAAGCCGCCGTCTAATTTTTGGCAGTAAGAAAGCCGCCTCGACCGTTGGCAACAACGGTGGGGCGGCTTTTCTGTCACTTACCTGTCATCAGACCAATGTGGCCGCTAAGGCGGCGTAATCGGTCCGCAGCTGAGTGGTCAGGCGGTCGATGGTTGCTTGGTCAGCAAACGCGTGGGCCATGGATGCCAGGTTCGTCTGCTGGAAGTCCGGCGCTTCCAGGCCGAATTCTTCGTGAAACAGCATATATTCCCGGGTCAGGGTGGTGTGGGAAACGGTGCGGTTATCCGTACTAATATTGAAAGGCACGTGGGCGGCCGCCAGGTCCTTGTAATGGAAATGGTCGATATCGGTGGCGGCCTTAGTCTGCAGGTTCGACGTTAAGCAGATCTCGAATAAGGTGTCTTGGTCGTGGGCCAAAGTCAGTGCCTCAGGCTGGCCATGAATGGCTGTGCCGTGGCCGATGCGCTTAGCGCCCAGTTTGATGGCTTCCACGACGTTCTCCACACAGCCGCATTCGCCAGCGTGCAGCGTCAGCGGCAGGTGGTGGGCCGCGGCGTAATCGATGGCCGGCTGCAACGTATGGGGCGGATAATTGGCCTCGTCACCAGCAAAGTCCACCCCGGCGACGCCGCGGTCCCGCAGGCCGTTGGCAGCCGTGAAGGCGGCGACAGAACGTTCAATCGGCTGCTGGCGCATACCGCAGATCAGGATCCGGGTGGTGATGCCCAGTTCCTGCTGCGCCCGGTCTAAGCCTTTGGCCACGGCGATGATTGTGTCGCTTTCAGTCATGCCCTGATCCGTGGACAGGGTCGGGGCGAAGCGCACCTCCAGGTAGCGGACGTTTTCTCGGGCCGCTTGGGCGGCGACATCAAAGGCGGCCAGCGTCAGGCTTTCTGGCGTCTGCAGCAGCGGGGCAATGAAGTCGAAGCGTTCCAAATACTCCGTTAAGGACTGAACGTCGGGCGGGGCGATCACTTTCTGCGCCAAGTCTTCGTCGCTGGCCGGCACGGGAATGTGGGCCATCCCGGCAAGTTTCCGGATCATCGGCACCGAGATCGATCCGTCCAAATGACAATGCAGTTCCACCTTGGGCAATGCCCGGGCAATTTCTTCGTTAAATTCAGCCACCATCAGGACCCCTTTGTATGTTTGAGCACAATAATACCACGCCCTGGGCAGAAACTGAAATGCGCCAGTTGGCCTGGCCAGGTATACTGAAGGCAGCAAGTATTTGGATAACGGAGGAAGAAAATCATGCGAATGGTAGATATTATCCAGGCCAAACGGGACGGCCGGGAATTGACCAAAGAACAAATTCAATTTGTGATCAGCGGCTATACCGCCGGCACGATCCCTGATTATCAAATGAGTGCGCTGCTGATGGCTATCTATTTTGAGGATATGACGCCGCTGGAGATTGGTGCGCTGACGGATGCCATGCTGCACTCCGGGGATGTGCTCGATCTCAGCGCCATTCCCGGCATCAAGGTGGACAAGCACTCCACCGGCGGCGTGGGGGACAAGATATCGATCCCCCTGGCGCCGCTGGTCGCGGCGGCCGGGGCGAAGAATCCCATGATTTCTGGCCGCGGTCTGGGCCACACCGGTGGGACGCTGGATAAGCTGGAGGCCATCCCAGGCTTCAATGTGGACCTGACCGAGCAGCAATTTATCGACCAGGTGACCACCGTGGGCACGGCCATCACCAGTGCCACGGGCAATCTCGCCCCGGCGGACAAGAAGATCTACGCCTTGCGCGACGTCACCGGGACCGTCGAGGCCATTCCCCTCATCAGCAGTTCAATCATGAGTAAGAAATTGGCTTCGGGGACGGACGGCTTGGTCTTGGACGTGAAGACGGGCAACGGCGCCTTCATGAAGACGGAGGAGCGGGCGGCCGCCTTGGCCCGGGCGCTGGTGCGTATCGGCCACTTGGCCGGCATCAAAATCATTGCCCTGCTGACGGACATGGACCAGCCCTTGGGCTTCACCATCGGCAACGCCCTGGAGATTCAAGAGTCCATCGCCATTTTGCAGAACCAAGGCCCCGCCGATGTCCGCGACTTGACCTTGACCCTGGGCAGCCACATGCTGCTGCAAGCCAATCTGGCCGACGATTTGACCGGCGCTCGGCATATTCTGGAAAAGCACCTGGCTGACGGCAGTGCCCTGGCAAAGTTCAAAGAAATGATCACCGCCCAGGGCGGCGACGCCGGTGTGGTGGATGATCCCACGAAGCTGCCCCAAGCGAAGCACACGATTCCCGTGCTCAGCACCGAGGCCGGTATGGTCACCGGCATGGCCACCGACCAGTTGGGCGTCGCCAGCATGATCCTGGGCGGCGGCCGCCAGAAGAAAGGGGATGCCATCGATCCCGCCGTGGGCATCATGCTTCACAAGAAAATCGGCGACCGGGTGGCCAATGGCGAGCTGCTGGCCACCATTTACGCGGAGGAAGCGCAGCGCCCGGATGTCCAGGCGATGGTCAGCGAAGCGATCCACCTGGGTCCCACTGCCACGGTGCCGCCGCTGGTCCACCAAGTGATTGAATAGCACTGAAAAGCGGCAGACATTTTCCAGCAAAACGTTCGCCACGGGGCGCTAAACCTGTTATGCTGGTAATGGAAGCAGTACCAAATTGCTCCCCAAAATACGTTATAGATAGGGGCGGTTTTATGAGTTTACGTGATGATCTCCAAGCACTTGTGCAAGATGTGGGCGTCCACGGCCCGTTTGTTTCATTGTTTATGCCGGTGCACCGCGAAGATGTCACCATGGAGAAGGACCGGGCCCAGTTCAAGAGCCTGGTCTCCCAAGCCCAAGCCGAGTTCGGCGAACGCTTCCCAGATGCTGACTGGCGGCCATACGGTGAAAAATTTGGCTTGATCCTGGCAGAACGCCAGCTGATCAGCGGCACCAACACCAGTATGGCCATCATTGCCGGACCGGATCGCGTGTACCAGTACTTCATGCGCCTGCCGTTGGATCCGGAAGTGAAGATCACTGAGAACCTTTATGTTCTACCGATCATTGAGAATGACCAATACAATATCAACTATGACCTCTTGGCACTGGAGAAAGAAAGTTTCCGGCTCTTCTCCGTTCACGATCACGATGTGAAAGAAGTCGACCTGCCCGAGAGTGCACCGACCAGCCGGCCGGCGGCTATTGGCACGGAATTGAAGAACGGCGGCGACGCCCAGCGCTCTGCCGGACCGAAGGGTAAGTCCGTCTTCCACGGCAGTGATCCCAAGGAAGCGGCCGACCGGGCCGATACGGAACGCTACTTCAAGATGGTCGATGACTGGGTCCGGGCCAACATTTCTGTGCCCACCCATACGCGGGTCATCCTAATGGCCGTTGACGAGGTCCAGGGTGAATACCGCAAGATCTCCAAGAGCGGCGTCCTGATGGATCAGCCGCGGGTCGCCAAGATGCCGCCGCAGCTGGACAAGAATACGCTGCACGACATTGCCGTTGAACTGAAGGCAGAGCTGCGCACGATGGCGAAGAACCAAGTGAAGAAAGCCACCGATGATGCCCGTTCCGGCAACCGTTACAGCGCGGCCGTGCCGGATATTGCCCGCGCTGCCGTCGAAGGCCGCATCGATACCTTGATCCTTAAGCGCGGTGCGTCCGCGCCTGGGGCCATCGACTTCAATCACGTCGTCGACCGCGAGAGCGAAGAAGCCCGCGCCAACAACATCCTTAACGACATCGCCGTAGTCGTACTGAGTTATGGCGGCCACGTCTACGTCCAAGGCGAGGATGGGTTCCAGGAGAAGGAAGTCGCTCATGCCTTGCTGCGGGGCCGGATTGGCTAATTTTTGCAGTGCGTAATGTTGTTTTGACCACCCGTGCCTGGCGCGGGTGGTTTTTTTTGAGAAAAGGTAAAGTTTTAAAAGTGGGAACATTTGTGTGCTTCTCTATGGTATGATGTCTGTATCGACGTTGGTTAGTGTCTGCGTCTGTAATTCGCCAAAATGCCAAACAGGAGTAAGTGTATGAGGACCCTTCAACAAACCATTGACTTGATCAACGAGCCACTTGGCTGCATGGAAAAAGTCTATCTCGATTTTACAACACAGTTTTCTTCAAGAATGGATATTAATCCGTTTAATCAGCGTAAGACGACGATTCGTCAGTTGGTCGACAATCCAGAGTACCAAAAAGTGATGACAGAGTACTGGAGAGCACTGACGAACTTTCAGGAGATCGATACCATACTTGGGCCGCTTCAAGACGACCATCGTTTTGAATTTGAGTATCGGAGCAAATTGGAGGATTCCCTTTACTTGAAAATTGCCTGGTACTTACGCAAACAACACGACTTGTATGTCGGCAAATCGATTAACGACTTGTTTGGTGGGCGAATCATTCTCGCGGACTTTCGTCCTTATGAAAAGCAAATTCTCGCATACCTGCTTGATAAGCATGATACAATGGTTTCGCGTCCATATATCCGCGACGACGACACATACCATGCACTTCATTTGTACATTCGCAAGGATAATTTTTCCTTCCCCTGGGAGTTACAGATTTGGGACACGGCGGATGTCCAAACAAATTTTCAAGCCCACGCAGCTCACGAAGAAAGAAAGGAGCGTCGGCAATAATGCGATACATTCATTTTGTGGCTCTTAACCGTACGGATGACCGAGGAATTGGTTATCATTTTTCGGCAGCTAATTCACAAGATATTCTTCCAGTTAAGCAGACCATCATTGATATGATTGACGCAAGAGGAATCAAAGACTCCGTAAGCTATCAAATGGTGCCAACAGAGGGTGCATTGCTGGCCGATTTGCAGCGATACAACCCATACTTTCGCCAATTCACATATTCTGATACCGTTGCTGATTTTGTCGACACTCTGACCATTCTTCAATCTCTTGATGCGGTTGATGTTGCGGCTTACTTACACCGCACCATCAAGCCACGGCTTACCAGTTTCACCTTGCAGAAGGTACTGTACTTTGTGTATGCCGAGTATTTAACCAAGTTTGGGGTGCCTCCTTTCCGGGCAAACTTTGTTGCTTTTGACAATGGTCCAGTGGAGAAGGATGTTTATCGTTTGCGCAAATGGCAAGAGCATTCCTTGGATGATAATTACCACTTTGAGGAAAAAGTAATTGGGTCACCACATGAGGACTTGATTCCGTTCATCACTGATGTTTACGCTGAGTACGGAGAGCACTTTCGTGACATGAACGATGAAGCTCAAAATTTGACCCACAGACCCGGCACACCATGGTCAGAGGCTCGGCAGCATGGGCAAAATACACCAATAACAGAGACCGCCATCATTGAGCGGCACCGGTTTGAACAAATTTAGCTGTGTTTTGGACTGACCGCTATTGCTGGTGAGTCCTTTTCTTTCTGTCAGGATGAATGGAGGGTACGGCATGGTATTTAGAAAAGGGAATAGTCGAACCACCGACACGGATGATCTCGGCACGGCCCCGCGCCCTTGGGTTGCCAGTGCGCTCGCCCCATTCCAGGAGCAGCTGGCCGCACTGGCTCGGCCCGGTGAAACCGCCAGCTTGGCGGTGATCACCGATACCCATTACAAGAGCGGCTTCGATGCGACATATTACGGCATCAACGGCCTACAGCACGTCACTGAGTTCATGGCCAACGTGGCCAATCAGCCCGGAATTGATGCGTATGCTCACTTGGGGGACCTCATTGACGGCAGCGAGTCTGGGCCGGCGGATCAGCAGCACCTGCGCGAGATGGTGGCGGCGCTGAGTCAGCCGGTGGGCAAGCCGTTCTACATCGCCAAGGGCAACCACGACGACAACGACAAGTTCGATGAGCACCAGGTGGCGCGGCGGGCTAGTTTTCAGGCAAATACCTTCGCCGACATCGTGTTCCAGGCCGACTACCGCCAACCCCAGCTCCAGCGCTTCAGCCAGCGTTATGGGGTGGCCTGGCTGGACGTGGGCCCAGTCCGCTTTCTCTTCATCAATACCAGCGACGTGCCGTACCGCTTGAACCGCTTCGGCATTAAAAAATACGACGTCAAGCTCAACCTGGCGGTCCGCCAGGGCCAGATGGCCGAGATCATCCAGATCTTGCAGATGTCCGGGGACAAGGCCATTATCGTGTGCGGCCACGGCAATCTGCTCAAAGCCAACCACAAGGACGGCCTGCATCACAACGGCCGGACACTGCACGAATTGTTCCGCGCATTCAATCTCCAGGCCCGGGGGACTGTGGCCACCCATGGCCGCAACGCGGACTTCCAGATCAATCTGCCCTTCGACTTCACCCGGGTGCGCAACGCGCGCATCACGGCGTACGTCTGCGGGCACCGGCATACCGAGCAGACCTTCGTCGACCACGACATCCGCTACCTGCTGCTGAATTGTTCGGCCTTGATGGGCCGCAACCACCAGCTGACTACGAAGTACAATGCCCGCTGGGACCGGCGCTACGGCGAGACCAATGAGTACGCGGGGTACGCCTTGGTCGCCGACCCCGCCGCTCGGCAATTGTCAGTTCTAGGGTACGGGGCGGCCACGCCGTTACGCCAGTTTGCGATGTGGTTCCCCGAGCCTCGCAATTGACAGCGGCCGCCACACCTTTATAATTCTAAAGTAAGCTGCAAAATCGGCGGGCCGAGTGAGTCGTCGATCTGGTATCCATGTCACGTCATGATTAAAAAAGGAGTTTTGCTAAATGTGCGGAATCGTCGGCTTTGTCGATAAAACCGTTCTCGATAAGAAACCGGTCATCGAGAATATGATGGAAATGATCAAGCACCGCGGCCCCAACTCATCCGGGGAATACATCAACGACCAGATGGCCTTAGGGTTCCGCCGCTTGAGTATCATTGACCTGAAGGGCGGCACCCAGCCCATTTATAACGAGGACCGCAGCCGCGTGATTATTTTCAACGGCGAGATCTACAACTATGCCAGCATCCGCAAGGACCTGATTGCCGCAGGCCACATCTTCACCACCCATTCGGATACAGAAGTCCTTCTCCACGGCTACGAAGAATATGGGATCGAAGGGCTCTTGAAGAAAATTCGGGGGATGTTTGCCTTTCTCATCTGGGACGATAACAACAAGACCCTGTACGGCGCCCGGGATTTCTTCGGCATCAAGCCGATGTACTACTACAAAGACGGCGACACCTTCATGGTCGGCAGCGAGATCAAGGCGTTCCTGAAGCACCCCAACTTCAAGAAGGAATTGAACAAGAAGGCGCTCAAGCCTTACTTGACCTTCCAATACTCCGGTCTGGACGAGACCTTCTTCAAGAACGTCTACCGCATCCCCGAGGGCCATTACTTTACGTACCACGACGGCGACCTGAACATTAAGAAATATTGGGACATGGAGTTCAAGGCCAACAGTCTCAGTTTGAACGAGACCATCGACGCCATCGACAAGTCCATCCAGGAGTCTGTCGAAGCCCACCGGATCTCCGATGTGCCCGTCGGCTCGCTGCTCTCCAGCGGCGTCGATTCCAGCTACATCACCAGCTTGCTGCGGCCGGAACACACATATTCCATTGGCTTTGACGATAAGAAATACCACGAAGGCACGGCCGCCAAGGAATTGGCCGACAAGCTGGGCCTGGACAACACCTCCGACGTGGTCACGGCCCAGGAAGCCTTCGATAACTTTCCGCTGATCCAATACCATCTGGATGAGCCGGACGGCAACCCGTCCTGCGTCCCCCTGTATTTTCTCACCAAGCTGGCGTCTAAGGATGTCACGGTGATCTTGTCCGGGGAGGGTGCCGACGAGTTGTTCGCCGGGTATGCCGATTACGGCTTCCACTCTAAATCCCACGTCATCCGGGCCTTCTCCGACGGCTTGCGTCACCTGCCCAAGGGCGTCAAGACCAAGCTCGCCCACGGCTTGAAGAAAATGCCCAACTTCCACGGCCGCCTGCAGCTGTACACCGCCACCGCCCCAGCAGAGGAATTCTTCATCGGTCAGGCCAAGATCTTCGCTGAGAGTGAGTCCGACAAACTTCTGCAGCCCGCGTACCAGAACAGCGAACCCGTTCACGACGTGGTTATGGACAAGTACAAGCGCGTCCGTTCCTACAAGGACGACGTGAAGAAAATGCAGTACCTGGACCTGCACCAATTCATGGCCGGCGACATTCTGCTCAAGGCCGACAAGCTGAGCATGGCCAATTCCATGGAGCTGCGGGTGCCGTTCCTGGACAAGGAAGTGGCCAAAGTGGCTGCCGGGATTCCCACCAAGTACCTGCTCAACAGCAAGGATTCCAAGTACGCCATGCGGGAAGCCGCCAACCGCCACCTGCCCAACGAATGGGCCAGCCGGCCCAAGCTCGGCTTCCCCGTGCCGGTGGCGGCCTGGCTGCGCACCGAGAAGTTCTACAAGGAAGTGCGCAATCTCTTTGCCCAGGACTGGGCCAAGGAATTCTTCGACCAAGACGCCATCTTGAAGCTGATTGACGACAACTACGCCGGCAAGATCGACGGCCGCCGTAAGGTCTGGGTCATCTATACCTTCCTGGTATGGTACAAGGTCTTCTTCATCGACGATACCATTCCCCAGTTCATCCCCGATCCCGCTAAGAATACCCAGCCGGTCGTCGCAACGGTCGCCGCAGATTAATACAATATTTAGAAAATGGCCCCGAACCCCGTCGTTTGGGGCTTTTTTCCGCGGCCGGTCAGCCCCCTGGATGGTGTTCAGCAACAACGTCCGGGGGGCCCCGGACAGCAGCCCAGGGTTGCCAGTCGAAGACGATATACACGGTGCACAGACTGCATTAAGTTCATGACGCTGTCGTTGGCGACAGACTCCCCCAAATAAGGCGGTCGGGCGAAGCCCAACGCCGATGCTCACTTGCTAGGCGGCGTGGGCATTGCTAAAATTAGACCGTTACTGACCACGATAATAGTCGAGGAGAATTGCATTGAAATCATTCATGAAGCGGCTCGGCCTGGCGGTGGCAGCGATGGCTGTCCTAGGCGGCGCCTTTCTCATCATGCTGAAAGCCGGCCGGCTGGTGGCGACTCACAATGCCAACAGCGCCCGCAATCACATCTATACGACCTTGAAAAAGAAGAACGCCTATCGCTTCCCCACGGGGAACTTGACGGTCCTGACAACGGACGGCAACGCCTTGCTGAAGCCGGACTTGAGCTTCAAGAAGGTCAAGGATAAGAAGCATCCGGCGGTGGCGTACCGGATCTTTCCAGCGGTGACCAATCCCATCATGTATACTGGCACGACCAAAATTCCTGACAATCTGCGCAGCGGTGATCTGCTGAGGATCAAGCTGCCGTTCCCCGCGCGGATGCTCGGCGGCTCGACGCATATTGACGTCCAGACGAAGCAGGGGATCGTGCGCTACACCGGAGCCAATATGGGCATCGTCGGCGATAGCCGGTCCTCCAAGGAAATTGCCTTGATGGTGGACTACGCCTATAAACAGAATAAGAAAAAAACCAAGCTGCATGATTTTGCCATGCTTCAACCTCAAGCTGGCGAAACTGTGCCAGTGTCGATCACCACAGAACGTGCTCAGCCGACCCCGGGGGTGAGTACCCAAACGCTGCGCGATGAAGCAGCCGGGTCGCTGCACTGGGAAAGCCCCAGTTATCGTGCGGGCGAACGCATCTACCAGTTCAAGCTCTATGCCTACCAGTCCGCGCCAGTCTTGGCGGATTTCAAGCTGACGCAGGCCGGCCAGGACATTACCAGCAAGGTCCGCTACAGTTTAGCGCCAGAAACGACAAATTTGACGGGGATGCAGCACTATACAGTGACATTGACGGCAGTCGCCCCGATCACGGGGGCACCGGTCGTCGGCCAATTTCAGCTGCACGGTCGCTTAGCCCTCAGTCGTTACTGGCCGGGCGACAGTTTCTCCCAGTATGGTTATTAGAAAGGCGGTTGCGTGAACTATGAACGTTCGAAAAATCCTTCATTGGGCGCTGATCGCCTATATCCTCATTCAGCCTTTCATGGAAATCATTTACTTCTACCAAGGCCGGTTGGCGAATATTGCCCCGGTAACGATCCCCACGCTGGTCCGGGTGGTCTGGACGTTGGCCATGGTGGGATTATTCCTGTGGCAGGAGCGCAAAGACAAGTTTGGCTGGGGGCTCTTTGGCTACGGCGTGCTGGTTGTCGCCTACCTCGGCTTGCACCTCTTCTTGACGCGGCATGCCTTAGCGGGGGTCACCGATGGCTTTCATTACAGCATGAGTACAGAAATCGGCTACGTCATCCGGGTCGTTTTTCCCATCATCATCCTGATGATCAGCTATCGTGTCCCGGTGTATGAGAAGACCATGGAGTGGGTCACCTGGCTCGTCGGTTTTCTGTTCAGCGGCACCATCTTCTTCAGCAATCTTTTCGAGATTGCCGTCGCCTCATACAACAAGGCTGAATCGATCCAGGGCAATATCTTTGACTGGTTCAACGCCGTGAACCCACTGGGCTACACCCGGTTAGCATCAGACGGCTTCTTCCTCTTTGCCAATACGACTTCAGCAATTCTGGCGCTCTTTTCTGCCTTAATGCTGTATTACCTGATCAATCAGCCGAGCTGGTGGAAGTACACATTAGTGACGATTCAGCTGCTGGCCTCGCTGATGGTTGGGACGCGCACGGCCATTATTGGCTTCCTGGCGTCACTGATCCTAGTAACGGGCGCCGCCATCTTCTTTGGCCGGATTCGCTGGCAAAAATCCAGCACAGGCATCATTGCTTTCGTCTCTGTGGGTGTCTTGGCGTTTGGCTTCCTCTACCCGTATTCTCCCGCTGTTGCCCGGGGCGGGGCCAACGACGCCGCCGAGACCCGCACAACGACCCACCGCAAATCGCAGGATCCAGTGATGAAACAAATTAAGTCAGCGGTGGCTAGTGACCCGAAGGACGCCCAGCGTCTGCAGCACAACTTCGTCACGACCCAGTTGAACATTGTGACCACGTACGGCAACGTCGTTTCAGCCACCAACCCGTGGGAACATTACCCGGCGGATTGGTTCCAGCTGATGAACTGGCCCGGTGCCCAGCAGATCAACTACCGGCAAGTGGAGAAATTCAACATCGGGATTATTACCCGGGAAATATCCACGCCGATTCGATTGCTCTTCGGTGTTTCTTACACCCGCATGACCTACTTCATCTTCAACTACGAACGGGACTTCTTGAACCAGTTCTACACGCTAGGATTGCTGGGTCTGATCATTTTCCAACTGCCCTTCATTCTGGCGTTCCTCTGGCTCGCTTGGCGTTTCGTGCGCACGCCGGGGCAGTTCAACTTCATCAACTTCAGCTACCTCCTGGGACTGGCCCTCTTCTTCGCCAGCGCCTTCATGACCGGCAATGTCATCGACTCCCTCACCGCCGCCAGCCTCGCCGCCTTCTTCCTAGGGCAGCGGCTGCGGGCCGTGACGTGGGCAGAAAAGATACCAGCCAGCACACCCGCCGGCGATTCTTCCGACGTCATTGGCCGGGGGGCTTAACTGAACATTCATTACCAGCGAGAGGCTGGGGCAGAAATCACGACCAAGAAATATTCGGTCAGCGGCTTTTGTCCCAGCCTTTTGTGTGGGTTGGGTAAATTGTCGCGGGGCCCGGCGATTTGGGCCCTCCGGCTGGCTGGGCGTGGAACGCCGTGGGCACAGCTGACGCCCGCCAGCCTCCGGACCCAAATCGCCTACATCCTACCCAATCGTAGGACTTTACGTGCCAGGACATAGTTGACGCAGGTGCCGCCCGCACTTTGTATCTGCAGAGGATTGCCGTGATATTCGCGGGGGTTACCAGTGCTTCATGTCGAGCGGGATATTTCCCGTTTCCGAGAATGTAGGGTGACGGAGGGCGGAGCAGATGGGGGCTCAGCTGTGAAATTGTTCTT
>NZ_KI271594.1:13500-60520 GCF_000469325.1 Schleiferilactobacillus shenzhenensis LY-73
ATGCCAGACACTAACCCGCCTCCCCACCTAGCGCAAAACAAGAAAGTGTCACTCCACCTGCACCCCGGGTAAAGATACCCTAAAGCCGTTGGTTGGCCCGGCAACCCTTTGGTATAATGTTGGCAGACTGACTTAACGAAAAGGGAGAAACGCATGGCACTCAAGCAAACACTGTTCGCAATGTATCTCAATCTCATGAAGGGGGTAGGCAAACTCATCCCCACCAAGGCGAATACCGTCACCATCTTGAACGGAGCTGGGCTCTCCGGCTCCAACGCCATGAGTTTCTACAATTATCTGAAAACCAACCACCCCGAACTCACCGTCCACCTGATCAACGGCTTCCCCAGCGCCCACCTCAGCTTCGCCACCTGGAAGCAGATCGCCCAGGCCAAGGTCTTGGTCGGGACGCACTGGCCCTTCAAGATCCACCGCGGCCAGCGCTTCCTCCAGCTGTGGCACGGCATACCGCTGAAACGGATGGGCTATTTGGCGTACAACGAAGAGGCTGCCGCGGCTGAGAAAAGCCATCGTTACTGGTGGCGCAACGTGGATTATCTGGCCAGTGCCGGTCCCCTGTACGATACGCTGATGAGTGCCTGCCAGGGCTTGTCGGCGGAACAGTTCCTGCACACTGGCTTTCCCCGCAATGACGAGTTTTTGATCGATCCGCCGACGGCCAAGCAAAGACGGGCGACCCTGGCCAGCTTGTTCAATGCCGGTGTGGTCAATGACCAAACCAAAATCTTCTTCTACCTGCCCACCTTTCGGATGGAAGCCGGCGCCACGGAACTGTCCGTACAGCTCCAAACCGGCAACATTTTTGGTTTGCAGGATTTTGACATGGCCGCATTTGAGCAACAGCTGGCGGACCATAACATCGTTGTGCTGGCGAAGCTGCACCCGGTGGAGGAACGGCAAGTGGACCCGGCTAAGTTTGCGACGGCACCGCACATTAAGGTGTTGACCAACGCCTGGTTCATTGAGCAAAACACCGAGCTTTATCAATTTCTCGCCGCCACTGACGGGTTGATCACCGACTATTCCAGTGTGTACTTGGATTACCTGCTGCTGGATCGGCCGCTGGTGTTCAACGTGCCCGATTTAGCCCATTATGAAAAGAGCCGGGGGTTCCTGCTGGCGCCTTACGATGCTTATACGCCAGGACCGAAGACGACCACCACGGCCGAGCTGGTAGCAGCTTTGAGCCGGGATGCGGCCGCCGATGCGCCGGCCCGTGCCCGTCTGCGCGCCCAGATGTATCCCCAGGGCACGGCGCCGGCGTGTCCGCAGGTCTATGACGCGATCAAGGGGTGGCTGTAGTGGGAAAATTATTCCGGAATTTCTTCTATAACGCGGTCTATCAGCTGTTCCTGCTGCTGGTGCCGGTAATTACCACCCCGTACCTGTCGCACGTTGTCGGGCCGGCCAAGCTGGGCATCAACAGTACCGTGAACTTCACGATCCAATTCGTGATGGTTTTCGGGGCGGCCGCCATGGGCCAGATTGGGACCCGGACGGTGGCCAAGGCCTGGGGCAAGAAGGACCACGAGGAACTGAGCAAGGCGTTTTGGGGTCTGTGGTACATCCAATTCATCCTCAGCGCGATCACCATCGGTCTTTTTCTGTTCGTCATGCTGGTCATCAAGCCGCCGTACTGGACGTACTTCCTGCTTCAGCTCCCGTTCCTGCTGGGCACGATGATCGATATCTCTTGGTTCTTCCAGGGCATCGCCGAGTTCGGCCGGGTGGTCCTGCGAAATACGATCATCAAGATCGTCTCCGTCGTCTTCATCTTTCTCCTGGTCAAGTCTCCGGATGACTTATGGAAGTACATGCTCATTCTGTCGCTGGGCAACCTGATCGGGAACTCCGTCTTCTGGTTCACGATTCGCCGCTATGTCGGCGGTCCCAGCCGGGCAGGGTTCTACCACCTGCGCCAGAGCCTGATCACCATCGGTATCCTGATGATCCCGCAGCTGGCCACGCAGGTCTACACCTCGCTGGATAAGACGATCCTCAGCCTGTTTCAGCCTGCGGCCCAGGTCAACTTCTATGATTCATCGCAGCGGATTGCCAACCTGGTTCTTTCGGTCATCACCTCGATCACCGTCGTGATGATGCCGTACATGGCCGCTTCCCGTGCCGAAGACCAGCAGCGCTACTTGAAGAAATCCTACGAGACCACGCTGGTCGTCGGGCTGTTCTTCATGAGTATCATCATGGCCAACACCCGCCAGTTCGTGCCTTGGTTCTTCGCCAACAGTTACAAGCCGATGATTCCGCTGATGGAATGGATTTCCCTGAGTATCATCTTTATCCCCGTCGGCGGCGTCTTCGCCAACCAGTTTGCCTTGGCCATCAACCGGGATAAGCAGTTTGCCATTCCTGTGGTCGTCGGCGCGGCCCTGTCGCTGGTCCTGAACTTCACGTTTGACCCGCTGCTCGGGGCTCATGGGGCGACCATGGATATTTTGATCGTCGAGTTTACCGTCATGGTGCTGCGGGTGTGGATCGTGCATAAGGATTACGATGCCAAGGACGTGTTCCACGACACGCCGAAGTACCTGGTGATGGGGGCCATCACGGTGGGCGTCGGTTTTCTGCTCCCCGACCTGATTCGGTCCACGTTCTTCAACATGGCGTACAAGTGTATCGTCATGTTCATCTTGTATGCGGCCATGTTCGCGTTCGGCCGCTTCGAATTGTTCGGCGACATTAAGCGCGTTGCCGGGCGCATGTTAAGGAGGAAATTGTCATGAGTCGGGTCGAGGTATTGGGCATGGGCTTCGATAACTTCACGATGGGGGAATTCATGGGCCGCTTGAAGAAACGCCTGGCGAATGAGCAGGGCACCTTCATCGTCACGGCTAATCCGGAAATCGTGATGTACGCGCGGGAGCACCCGGACTACCAGCAGCTGGTGGACGAAGCCGACTTCGTGACCGCCGACGGCATCGGCGTTGTCAAAGGCGCCCAGATGCTGGGCACGCCGCTGAAGGAGCGGGTGACCGGCTACGACCTGATGGAGAACCTGCTCCAGCTGGCGGCGGATGACGGTTACCGCGTGTTCTTCATCGGGGCCAAGCCGGGGATTGCGGAGAAAGCCGCCGCTAAGGCCCAGGCCCGCTTCACCGGGCTGCAGATCGTGGGCACCCATGACGGCTACTTCCCGCTGGGCGACGCCGGCGTGACCCGGGCGCTTGTCGCCGCCAAGCCGGACATCGTTTTTGCCGCCATGGGCTATCCCCGCCAGGAACAATTCATCTCCGGTATGCGCCGGCACTTGCCCGACGCGCTCTTCATGGGCGTGGGCGGCAGCTTTGACGTGCTTTCCGGCACGGTCAAACGGGCGCCGCAGGTCTTCCAGAAAGCCCATTTGGAGTGGTTCTACCGGCTGCTCAAGGAACCCACCCGGGCCAAGCGGATGCTGGTCCTGCCCCGCTACCTGAATGCGGTCCGGCGGGAGGCGAAGAAGCGATGACCAAGGTCCTGCATATCAATGCCGGCCTCGAGAACGGCGGCGGTCTGACCCACATTGTCTCTTTACTCCAGGACTGGCAGGGGCCGGCCGTGCACCTGCTGGTGTTTGCCGAGGGGCCGGTTGCTCAGGCTGCCCGGGCGGCGGGGATTCCCACCACCGTCTTGCACTTCAAGAGCCGCTACGATCTGGGCGTCCTCAAGAGCCTGGCCGACTTCATTAACGCCGGCGGTTACGATATCGTCCACGCCCACGGTGCCCGGGCAGTGCTCTTCCTGCGCCTGATCAGCCGGCGCATCCGCTGCCTCAAGGTAGCCACCGTCCACAGCGACCCCCAGCTGGATTTCATGGGCCGGGGCGTCATCGGCGACGCCTTCACTAAGCTTTACATCAGCTCCTTGAAGAAAATGGACCACCTTTACCCGGTGTCCAGCCCCTTTTACGACCGGCTGCGCAGCTTCGGCATTCCCGCAGACCGCCTCACGCTGATTCTCAACGGCATTACCTTTGCGGCGGCACCGCCAGTACGCACGGCCCACACCGGCTTCAATATGATCTACGTGGCCCGGCTGCACCCGGTCAAGGACCACGCCTTACTGCTGCGGGCTTTGGCCCAAGTGCATCTGCCCCACGCCCATCTGTGGCTGGTGGGGGACGGGCCCGAACAGGCCGCGCTCCAGCAGCTGGCCGCCGACCTGCACCTGACGGACACGATCACCTTCAGCGGTTTCCAGACACCCGCCCAGATCCGGGCCTTGTATCTCCGCATGGATCTGGCGCTGCTCACGTCCATCTCCGAGAGCTTCCCGCTAGTTCTTCTGGAAGCCGCCAACGCCGGCGTGCCGGTCCTCAGCAGCAAGGTGGGGGACGTGGCCAAGCTCGTCGCCCACCCCGACCTGGGCTACCTCTTCACCCCCGGCGACCAAGCCGGCCTCGCCGCCCAGCTCCAAGCCGCTTACCGCGATTGGGGATTGGGCACCCTGGCGGCCAAGGGCAGTGCGCTGCGCACATACGCCGCCGCGCATTTCTCCCTCCACCAGCTGCAAGACACCCTCTGGCACAGTTACCAAGACTTATTGAGAAAGGAGCCCGTCCGCCATGGCTGATCAACTGATCACGCTGCTCATGCCGGTCTTCAACGACGAAGACACGGTGCTGGCCACCCTGCAGTCCATCGTCGGCCAGGATTATCGCCGCTGGGAGCTGATTCTCATCAACGACGGGTCCACGGACCGGACGCCCCAAGTGGTGGCCAAGTTCGTGGCCGACCATCCCACCGCGCCGATCACCGTGATCAATGAAGAAAATGCCGACCAGCTTAACGCGCTGCTGGCCGGGGTCGACCTGATCCGTGGGGACCTGGTCTACATCATCCACGGCGACGACTTGCTCGCTGACCATGGGGCCCTGGGCCGGATGAACGACGCCATGCAGGACCCCGACTTGGACGGCGTGATGGCCGACCTGATCACCATCGATCACAGCGGCCGAGAAGTGGGTCGGCAGAAGGTCCAGCAGTATGCCATTGCCCCCTATGTCGTGGGTCAGCAGACACTCTGGCTGGGCCGCAACCTGTTCGTCGACTTCGCCGTCTGGCGCACTGCGGTATTCTGCGACAGCGTTCAAGCCAATTACCTGACCTGGAACACCGTGGCCTGGCTGGACTTCCGCCAGACACCGCCGCGTCAGCTGCGCATGGCCAACGCCCCTCAGCCGTTTATTCGGTACCGGGTCGGGTCCGGCCACTACATCGCCAGTCCGGTGGGGATGCTCAACGTCATTAACGGCGAACTGCGCACGCTGGTGTCGCTCCTGGCCAATTACCGGGCGCCCCATTATGCCCGCCAGTACCAGCACTTCCGTATCGCCAACAAGCTCCACGCTTTGCGCTTGTACCGGCCCCGCATCCTGGCGGAACGTACGCCGCGCAATGAGGTGGCCGAGATCATTCGGCTGGCCCTAAGCAAGTATCCCGCACTGCCCACCAATCCCTACCTGCCCGCACTGATCGGCTTTTACCGGGCAGTCGGCGAGCGGACAATCCACCTCAGTCTGCCGCCGGAGTTCACCGTTTGGTACGGCAAGGACATGCGGGTGTTCAACACGGCCATGCTCAGTGCGGAGTTGCCGGATATTTACGGTGAACTGTTCACCCAGATGACCCAGGGCTTCACGACGGCGATCGTGCCCGCGGGGCAGGGGACAGCCGTGCGGGACGTCCTGCACTTTCTGAACATTGGTCCTTATGTCACCGTGAAGGAGGAAGAGACCCATTGATACCGAAGAAAATTCATTACGTCTGGGTCGGCGGTCAGGAGAAACCAGCGGCCATCAAACGCTGTATGGCCACCTGGCAGCAACACCTGGCCGGATACGAGATCATCGAATGGAATGAACATAATTTCGACCTGACGAAGAATAAGTACGTGCGTGAAGCCTACGCCGCCAAAAAGTGGGCCTTCGTCAGCGACTACATCCGAGCGGCCGTGATCGAACAATACGGCGGTATTTACTTAGATACCGATGTCCTCGTCCTGGACGACCTGACCAGTCTGCTGAACGACCGGGCCTTCGTCGGCTTCGAGAACGCCCAGTATCCCTTCACCGCGGCATTCGGCGCCGAAGCCCACCACCCCTTGGCCCAGAAGATGCTGGCGGAATACGACGACGCCCGCTTCACCTTTGACAAGGGTGACCAAATGGCTGGGGTGAACACCAAGTCGGTGTCGGACATTCTGATCACCGACTTCCATTGCGTGCCCAACAACCAGGAACAACTGCTGACCGACGGCATCCGCGTTTATCCCGACACGGTGCTCTGCAACCCCAGCGGCCAGTCCCGCACCATCCACGTCTTCACCGGCACTTGGATGGAGGGCCAGAAGCCATTGAAGCGGCGCATCAATAAGTGGGTCAAGCTGCGGCTCACCAGCAAGCGGCGGGCGGCTCTGTACCAGCGGGTCTTCCGCTGACGCCGTCGAGGCCCGGCGAATTATGGTATAATTCACACCGTGTACTGCATTGTTTCAGAAAATAACGCCAGCGGGGGCACCGGGCGGACGGGCCGGCATTACGGCCTGACTGCCCGCTTTTCTCACTGCCGCCGGTGCGGAACAATGTATTAAATCGTAAATCAATAAGGGGTTGTCTTCTTAATGACACCAGAATTTACCCCCATCATTCTGGGGAGTGACATGAACGCATACGGGATGGCCCGGGCCTTCCATGAAGCATACGGCATTAACGTGCACTGTATTGCCTCCGACCCGCTGGCGCCCACCCGCTATTCCAATATCCTGACGCTGGAGTTCCACCACGGTTTCGAGGAGGATCCGGTCTTCATCGACACCATGCACGAGGTGGCCAAGCGCTACGCCGACCATCCGGAGCCAGTCATCCTGCTGGCCATGGGCGACGCTTACGCCGAGCTGCTGGCTAAGCACAAGGACTTCCTAGAGCAGACCTTCATCGTGCCCGTCGCCGACTACAAACTGCTGCGTCGGTTGAACAACAAGGAGAGCTTCTACCAAGTTGCCGAGGAACACGGCCTGCCGTATCCGAAGACCAAGATCATCACCAAGGCGATGTACGAGAAGAAAGAGGATCTGGACGTTCCCTTCACGTATCCCGTGGCCTTGAAGCCGGCCAACTCCGTGGAATGGCTGGATATTCAGTTTGAAGGCCGAAAGAAAGCGTTCGTCATCCACTCCGAGACCGAGTACCTGGACGTTGTCGGGAAAATCTATGACAACGGCTATACCAGCGACCTGATCCTGCAAGAATTCATCCCTGGGGACGACTCGAATATGCGGACCCTCAACGCCTACGTCAGCAAGGATCACCAAGTTAAGCTGATGTGCCTGGGCCACCCGCTGCTGGAAGACCCGACCCCCGCGGCCATTGGCAATTACGTCACCATCCTGCCGGAGTATAACCAGGACGTGTACGACGTCGTTCAGAAGTTCCTGGAGGAGCTGGACATCACCGGTTACGTCAACTTCGATATGAAGTTCGACCCCCGGGACAACACCTTCAAGTTCTTCGAGATCAACCTGCGCCAGGGCCGTTCCAGTTTCTTCGTCACCCTGACCGGCTACAACCTGGCCCGCTTCGTCGTGGACGATTACGTCACCGGCACCCTGGCCGACGCCCCCACCGTCTACGCGAATAAAATCCAGTCGCAGCACATGCTCTGGCTGGGGGTCCCCGTGAAGCTGTTCAAGGATTACGCGGTGGACAACGAGTACAAGCAGCAGGCGCTCCAGCTCATCGACTCCGGCCGCTACGGCACGACGGTCTTCTACAAGAAGGACATGAACATCCGCCGCTGGGTCCTGCTGAAGTACATGTTCCACAACTACATCCCGCGGTACAAGAAGTATTTCGAAGAGAACAAGGGCCGGGACATCGGCCGTTAATCGTTAAGAAAGAAAGGGGCAGGCCCGGGCGGTCTGGCCCTTTCGTGCTGACCAGGGCGCTTGCGCGGTGCCGCAGACGGCTGCCCGCTGCCACACAAGTCCGCCGGCGAAACAATTGGTACACAAATCCGCGCGTTTCGCCGTATACTGGAAATGGGAAAAGAAGAAAGGATGTTGCAGCATGGCTCAACCTGAAATCGAACAGTTTAAAGTCAGTACCCGCCACTTTAACCGGATCATGATCGCCATTGACGACGACGATTTTATTTCGTCCCGCTTTGCCTTTGATTACGCCTGTACGGTCGCCAAGATGTATTCTGTACCGCTGGCGATTGCGTCGGTGATGGAGACCGGGGACCTGAACGTATTCCAGTCCCTGGATCCGGAGACCCTGGCGGCCCACCGCCAGGATGTGGCCAATGATTTGAACGCTTACGTGGAGAAAGCCAAGGCGTTCGGCATTCTCGACGTGGTGCCCTTGATTGGCGAGGGCAAGCCCGGCAAGGTCATCGTGGATGAGATGGTGCCCCAGTTCAAGCCGGACCTGATCGTGGTCGGTTCTGAAACGCATAAGGGCGCCCGCCACCAGACCATTGGGTCTGTGGCGGCCTTTGTCACCCGGTACGCCCCGTGCACTGTCATCGTGGTGCGGGATCCGAGTTCGAGTCCGAAGCCAACGGATGAACCGAGTGCACGGCAGTAAGTGCAAATGTCAGTCCCAGCAGGGCATCCCCCAGCGGATGTCCTTTTTGATTGGCTGTCCAACGGCCCGCGAAATATTAGGCGCAGTAGCATATAATGGCTAATAGCACGTTCGAACGCATGACCTGAAGGATAACGGAGGAATCACAATAATGGAACAACACGGGATAAATCGAGTCAACATCAACCACGGTGCCAGCCAGTTGGCGTTTGCTTTTCTGGCCACAGCGGGGGCATTTGGCAGCTCCCCATTGTGGGCGGCTACTGCACCGGCAGCGGGGCGGTTAGTTCTCGCCCGGCTGCTGGGCGGATTGACCTTGTTCGCCGCCGTGGTCATTGCGCTGCTGTATGGCCGGTGGCTGAAGAGCCACCCAGCGGCTTACCGCGCATGGTCGACCTATGTTGTTCTGCTCTTGGCCTGGGCGGGGACTGTGCTGACGAGCTGGTTTTTAAACTTGGTTTTCCTCATGCCCGTGCCCACCTGGACCCGGTTTTGGCATATTTTCCGGTTTGCGTTTGATCCCACGATGCCGGCGTTTGCCGTTTTTTGGCTATTACTGATCGGGCCAGTCAGTACCGCCGGGTTCATCCGTCTGTCTCGCCGGCGCCAGTACTGGCTGCTCGGGGGACTGAGTCTCATCGTAATCGGCCTGGTGATACAGCCGTGGCTGTCTCTGAATCGGGTCATTCTGTTGCTGCCCGTGCTGCTGATTGTCCTTTGGACCGTCAATGCTGTTCCGCGCACCGCACAGACAGCCACAAAAACTGACGGCACCGCGCTCATCGGTTTCGTGACCGCTTTTGCTCTCCTCAATGGGGATCCGCAGCTGATGACTGAATGGTGGCAGGACGGTGTCCGGGCATTGACCGATCTGCGCCGCAGCTATACCAGCTTGATCCGGGCCGACATCATGCCGATTCTGGTGACCACCGTATTGGTTTGGCTCTTGGCGGCGGTGATTACCCGCATCTTTTCTGCTTCTGGCGAAGAAAGCGGACTCGGCCGCCCAAAGCAATGGCTGCAAACGGCCTTGGCCGGCATCGTCGTTATGCTCTCATTCTACTTTCTGCAGGCGTCGAGTTCATTATTCAATTTTGGCCAGATGAGCGGTTATCTCAGTGATCGGCCCACTGTGGGCTTGATTGCATTGAACATCGTGATTCTGCTGCTGGTATTCCTGGTCATCGTTTTTTTGATCAATCGATTTTGGGTCAGCCTGGGGGTTTATGCGCTGATTGCCGCGGTGGCGTGCTTCGCCAACTTTCAAAAATCGGCGCTGCGGGATGAACCCGTCGTTCCCTTGGATTTACAGAGTATTTCGATTTTGCCGGAACTGATCAATATGATCGGCACCAAGCTTGTGGTGGCTTTTCTGATTATTCTCGTGGCTGTTCTCGCGGCATTGATTGCGGTCCAGTGGCGCTCCCGCGATGGCCGAATGTTTCACTGGAAGGCCCGCCTGCTGATTGGTCTGGTGGGGATCGTGGGACTGGCTGGCATGGTGTGGGGCATGCCGACAGTCAATCCGGGCTGGAACGGTAAGAAACGCACGGCGTTCGCCACCGTGGTGGTCAAGGCCCACTATCTGCCAACGCAGGTGTCGTCGCCTAAGTGGAACTATCAACAGAATGGGGTACCGGCAGCCTTCACCAGTATGATTCGGGTAAAGATCATGAATCAGCCGGCGGATTACTCCGCGGATACCATGCGAGAAATTGCGAATCGTTACCGGCAGCGGGCCAAAAAGATCAATGCCCAACGGCAGCGGACCTTGAATTCCCAAACGGTCATTTACATTCTCAGTGAAAGTTATGCTGATCCGAGCCGCGTGCCTGGGGTGAAACTGAGCGGCGTGCCTAACCCTTATCTGCGCCAAATTAAGGCGGCTAATACATCGGGGGTGCTTGATTCCTACGGGTACGGCGGCGGCACAGCCAACATCGAATTCGAGACGCTGACCGGGCTCTCAATGGATAACTTTGCGCCGGCGATGACCGTGCCTTATGTATACGTTGTGCCCAAAGCCAGTTACTTGCCCAACGTCATCTCCACTTTTCGGACCAAGAACGCCATTCATCCCTTCACCGGTACGACCTATCAGCGTAATGTGGCCTTCAAGAAGATGGGCTTCCAAGATTTCTATGCTGATAGCAGCGGGACCAAGAAGATTACTTACACCCAGCGTTTGGACAACAGCAGTTTTGTCAGCGATCAGTCTGCCTTCATGGAAGTGCTGAAGCTGCTCAAAGAGAAGAAGCAGCCGCAGTTCATTCAGCTGTCCACCATGCAAAACCACTTGCCGTATCCTTCTGGGACATACAAGACGACCTGGCCTATGAAGACCGATTTGACAGATAACGCCGCCTCCGAATTACAAACCTACACCCAGGGTCTGCATTACACCGATGCGGCGCTCAAACATTTGATTGCCCAAGTGAACCGGATGAAGCGGCGGGTGACCATTGTCTTTTATGGCGATCATCTGCCGGGTATTTACGCCTTCAAGCAGGACAACACGCAGAAAATGAAGCAGTACGACAACATCCTTCATCAAAGCGACTACTTTATTTACAGTAATTTCAAGACGGCCAAACAGAACCGCCCGGTGGCGTCGGCTAACATGTTTACGCCCCTGATGCTGGCCCAAACCGATAGTCAGGTATCCCCGTACTACGCATTGCTGACACAGATGGCCGACAGCGTACCCGCCATAGAACACGGCAAGTACATGAACGAAAAAGGGGAATACATTGCCTCTGTCGCCCTGTCGTCAGCCCAGAAAAAGCTGCTCCACGATTATTTATTGGTCCAGTATGATGTCACCACCGGTAAAAACTACCTGCACCAAGAGGGGTTCTACACCATGCCTGCCCATTAGTGGGAATTATCACGATGACGCAGTGCGGATTCCGCATTGCCGGACCATGTCGTATCGGCGGCCCTTTGTAAACCAACCGTAATGCACATTAAGGACGGTACCGGGTATACTGTAATGGTCGGTAGTTAATATTGATTTAAATTTAGGAGGAATTCGCATGCAACATCACAAGACGTGGAAACGCATACTGCTCACCGCGTTTCTCACATTTTTCGTCGGTCTTTTTGGCTTTAATTCACTCGCTCAGGCGACAACTTATGGCCTTTTTGCCGACGTGGCCAGTTATCAACCCGATGACGTGATCTT
Source organism: Schleiferilactobacillus shenzhenensis LY-73 (assembly GCF_000469325.1). Taxonomy (GTDB): domain Bacteria; phylum Bacillota; class Bacilli; order Lactobacillales; family Lactobacillaceae; genus Schleiferilactobacillus; species Schleiferilactobacillus shenzhenensis. The sequence continues at coordinate 25,287 of NZ_KI271594.1, forward strand.
CTTCAAGAGTCTGGTGACGAACCAAGTCGCTGGTGTCGTCGTGAAGCTGACCCAGGGGAGTGCTGACGGGGACGCTTACGTCAACCCGAAGGCAGGGAACCAAATCGCTGCGGCTAAAGCAGCGGGCTTAAAGGTCAGTCTTTACCATTACGCCTCGTATTCTGGTACCCAGGACGCGAAGAATGAAGCTGATTTCTTTGCCAGCAAAATCAGTCAGTATGGCTTGGGCAAGGATACCGTTGTGGTGGATGACGTGGAGGATTCCTCTCTGAGCAATCCTTATGGCGATACCGTTACCTTCCAGGCGCGGTTAGCCAGTTATGGGTACACTAACCAAGTGACCTACTCCATGGCCTCTTGGTTCTGGGCTAACAAGCTGCCCCGGACGTACCCGATCTGGGTGGCCAACTACGGTGTTGATTCACCGCAAGTAGACAACGCCGCAGCGTGGCAGTATACAAACAACTTCAACGGCCAGCATGTCGACATGAGTTATGACTTCTCCGGTTTGTTCACCACTGGCGGCAATTCATCAGCGACGACAGACAAGATCGTGCAAGTCAAGAATTCGATCGGCATCCCGCTGTGGAACGGGTACGGCAGCAGCAAGTCATACGCTGGCCGTTACCTGGGCAACAATTCCCGGTGGAAGATCTGCGCGCAGATTTATGCTGATGGCAAGTATTGGTATGAAATCGGCCGCAACCAATGGATTGAATCCACGGATACGAACTGGCCTAACGGGTATGGTAATTCCACCACACCGACGGCCGACAATAAGGTCATCAAAGTCCAATATATGTCCGGCTACAGCATCGCGCTGTGGAACGGGTACGGTGCCAGCCGGAAGTTCTCCGGCCGTTACCTGAAAGACGGTTCCGCTTGGAAAGTAACCCGCCAGGTCTTCTCTGATGGTGAGTACTGGTACCAGATCGGTGCGAACCAGTGGGTAGAAGGCAACTATACGGATAATCCCAGCGGCTTGGCTGCATTTAACTAAAAATATGAGTCATTCATTCACCGTGTCTGTTGAGGGCACGGTGTTTTTTTGCGTGAACGGGGTGAGTGGCTGCAAGGAGAGAAATCGCTGAGGGTGCGTCTCAAGGTGGTTACAGACACCCCCCAAGGGCCATGTTAAGCTTCCTAAGCGCCGGGAAAACAGGCTCGGTAGCAAAGTGTAGCAGTGGCCGGGGCAGCCCTGAACAGCACGTGGCGGGACGACTGGGCCAAATTCGTCAGTCACGTCAGCAAACAAGTTTGTCACGCCTCAGGAAGGGCAGACCGGTGTCCGATACGTCACGTGATAGTGGGCGCATTTATCGCCCAGTGCACAGCTACCGGATTTGAGAACAGACTGCCAGTGCCCAGATTGAGTGCTGGGGTGTGGATGTCCGTGGGAGGATGATGCAACGGGAATGCGGATACGTTCAGACCACGCGCTCGTCAGTCTGTCTGGTCGGGAACGGCTTGGACAGCGAAGACAGAATTGGGCATAGAAAAAGGCCCTCAATCGCTTATTGACGATTGAGGGCCTTGTGTTCTTTGCTGCGGGGGGCACCAGATTCTTCGTTTGGGAGGGACGTAGAATCAAGCGCGGGAGCTATACAGTGGCGTGACCTTTACTCTCCTTAGCTGCGTCACCTGTTGACGTACTGGCATCAATGGTCGCCGTTGCGTCGTCAGACACAACGGTCTTCTCTTCCCGGTTAGCAATGACGGTCGCCATATAGACAAACGGGGAGTAGATAACAACCGAAATGACGATGTTCACGGCAGCCAAGACGCCGCCTTGCCAACTCGCGGTGGCAATCACACCACCGATGATTGGCGGGGTGACCCAAGGCGGCATGGCGATCGCTGCGGGCACTAGTCCGCCAGCAGTGGCGAAGTAGGCCACGGTGACACAGATCATGGGGGTCAGGATGTACGGGATGAACAAGATCGGGTTCAAGACGATCGGCAGGCCGAAAGTCAGCGGCTCGTTGATGTTGAAGATCCCAGGGGCAGCGGCCAAAGCGCCGACGGTCGTATATTGCTTGTTCTTCCGGCCGACCAGCAGGATAGCGATGAGCAGGCCGATGGTCACACCGGTACCGCCCATGTTGACGAAGGAATCAAAGAAGGGCTTGTTGACGATGTACGGAATCTTCTTGCCGGCCTTGAAGGCGGTCAAGTTGGCCGTAATCGCCGGTGCGTTGATCGTCTGCATGAAGGGCTCGATCATGTTGGCCCCGTGCAAACCGAAGAACCAGAGCAGCGGGGTGATGAAGGCCAGCAGCAAGGCCATCGGGTAAGAGGACGCCATCCCCATGAACGGCTGCTGGGCGATCTTGTAGAACCAAGTCACGACGTTGCTGATCTGAGCGGCGTTGAACAGGGTGGTGATGAAGCCCCAGAACGTAATGACGATCATTGCCGGCAGCAGGGCCGCGAAGGACTTGGCCACTGCGGGCGGCACACCGTCGGGCATCTTGATGATCAAGTGCTTGTTGCCGGACAGCTTACGGAACATTTCTGTCGATAGCAGGCCGACGATCAGGGCGATGAACAGACCGGAGGAATCCATACCGGCCAAACCGCCGACGGTGAAGAAAGAACCGACGGAGACGACCCCGGCCGCTAAGCCGGAGACTTTATAACTGGTCGCCAAGTTGTAGGCGACCAGGAAGGCGATGAAGACGGATAGGACAGCGAAGGTCCCGTTCCAGACGTTCCCTCCGAGTTTGGTCCAAATGAAGGCTTTGTCGACCTGTTCCGAGAATATCTTATTCATGAAATCTTGGAATCCGGGGATCGGCAAGTTGTTGAGTAATACGGCGAAGGCCCCGAGGATCATCAGGGGCATTGTATAGACGAAGGCATCCCGGATCGCAACCAAGTGGCGTTGATTTCCAATCTTGGATGCAATCGGCAGGAAGTGCTTTTCCATCCAACTAATGAATGATTGCATACAGCTTTCTCCTCTCCTTACACATGTTGTATTCGCTTACCACATTGTTATACCACCATTCTTTGGTCTAGAGCAATCTGACAAAGGGCGGTATACCGGACATTAAATGAAAAACTTATCAGCCCGGTAGAATCGTCTTATACGGTCTAGACCAGTTGAGATATATCAGAAATCTGTGGAAAAATTTATTTTATTGGTTATTGAAATCGATTTCCTCGGATTCATCAGAGATTGGTCAGAATTCCGGTATGACGGCGCCTTTTGCCCACTTTTGGGTGATGACAGTCGTTATTTAATCAGCCGTTAGAGAAACACAGCCTGACCGGACAAGGCCGCCCGTGTTCCTTTCTTACCACCGTTGTATAATGTGGATGTGTGCCCCCGTCCCTGGTGGGCAATCCTTCTGTGAGGAGTGATCGATAGATGGAACGAGATACGGGCGTGTACGGCCCCAGCGGTGTCGCGTACAAAGATAATTTATACGAAGCAGTGAACGGTGAGTGGGAAAAGACGGCCAAGATTCCGGCGGACCGCGCCGGTGTCGGCGGCTTCAACGACCTGAGCATTGCCGTGGAGAAGCAGCTGATCGCTGACTTGAACAACATGGGTGAGCTGGAATCCACCAGCGACAAGCCTGAACTGCAGCAAGCGGTGCGTTTCTTTCAGCTGGCCATGGACTTCGACCGGCGCGATAACCAGGGGACGCATCCCATCATGCCCCTGCTGAAGCGGGCCATTGAGCTGACCAGCTTCGCCGACCTGGATGCCCAGGGCGGCAGCTGGTACGAGACCTTCCCGGTGCCGTTCCAATTCACCGTGGAACCGGATATGAAGGATACCGCGCACAATGCCGTGTATGCTTACGGGCCGGGGCTGATCCTGCCGGACACGACCTATTACGCCGACGACAATCCCCAGCGGGATAAGCTGCTGGGCATTTGGCGCAAGATGGCCGTTCAGTTGCTGGTCGCCGCCGAGTTTTCTGAGACCGATGCCGAACGGATGGCCGACGGGGCGCTCAAGTTCGACCGCAGTCTGGTGCCTTTCTCCAAGTCTGGAGAAGAATGGGCGGATTATCCGGCGATGTACAATCCGGAGCCGCTGGACGAATTCCTCACCCATTCGTCCGTCATCAACTTCCGCAAGTTCTTGAAGGACTTGCTGCCGGCGGAGCCGACCACCGTCATCGTGACGGAACCGCGCTACTTCGCTCACTTCAACGAAATTATCAACCAGGAGACCTTCCAGGACCTGCACGACTGGATGATCATCCGCTTCTTGATTGGTGCCAGCCAATACTTAAGCAACGACCTGCGGGTGCTGGGCGATACCTTCCATCGGGCCATCACCGGCAGTGCCGAATCCCCCGACGAGACGAAGAGCGCGTATTACATGACGAACCGCTACTTCGACGAAGTCATCGGTCAATATTATGGGGAGAAATACTTCGGCGATACCGCCCGGCAGGACGTGCGCAAGATGATCCAGACGATGATCACCGTTTACGAGGAGCGGCTGACCAATAACGATTGGCTCAGCGCCGCCACCCGGAAGAGTGCCATCGACAAGCTGGAGAAAATTGTCGTCAAGGTCGGCTATCCGGACAAGTTGCGGGCCCTCTATGGTGAATTCCACGTGGACCGCCAGGCCAGTCTCTTCGACAATGCCGAATCGTTCAATACGCTGATTCAACGGGATATGTTCGGCAAGTTCGTCAAGCCGGTGGACCGGACGGAGTGGGGGATGCCAGGCAGCTTAGTCAATGCCCAGTACGACCCGTCCCGGAACGACATTACCTTCCCGGCGGCCATCTTGCAGGCGCCTTTCTACAGCTTGGACCAGACGGCGTCCCAGAATTACGGCGGCATCGGTGCGGTCATTGCCCACGAGATCTCCCACGCCTTCGATAATAACGGCGCGAAGTTCGATGCGTACGGCAACTTGAAGGACTGGTGGACGAAGGCAGACTTCGCCGAGTTCAATAAGCGGACCCAGGCGATGGTCGCCGAGTTTGACGGCCTGCCTTACGCCGGCGGCAAGGTGAACGGCAAGCTGATCCTCGGCGAGAACGTGGCCGACCTGGGCGGCATGTCCGCGGCCCTGGAAGCGGCGAAGAAGGATCCGGCGGTCGATCTGCAGGCCTTCTTCATCAACTGGGCGCGGGTCTGGCGCGGCAAGTACACCCAAGCCAACATGACGGCCCGGCTGGCCACCGACCCCCATGCGCCCAACGTTCTGCGCGCGAATATCCAGCCCCGCAACTTCCAAGACTTCTACGCCGCCTTCAATGTCCAGCCCGGTGACGGGATGTACATGGATCCGGCCAAGCGCGTGCACATTTGGTAATATTTTGACAGAAAAGCCGTCAGGATCGGCGGAAATCCGCGAGAAAGTGGGATTTCGCCGACACTGGCGGCTTTTTGCCAAACAAACAATGTATACGCTTGCAGAGACATGTGATACCATTAACTTGGAGGTGGTATCCAGAGTGAAAAAACAATTATTGGTGTGTGCCTTCAACGATGCCATTATCGACAAGCAGGGGGCCATCGCACCGGGCAGCTTAGACCAAATCAAACAATTTATCGACGCCGGCAACGCGTTTGCCATCACCACGCCGCACCTTGACGCGGCGATTCGGTACGTGGAGAACGTGAACGGCTTCAAGGCGACGTATCGGGTGAGCCAGCAGGGCAGCGTGGCCCTGGACAGCCATGACGACGTCATCTTCCAAGCCGTGCTGGGTTCGACCGTCGTGCACGAACTCAACCGGATCGTGTTTGCCGGCAGCTGGCAGGTGGCCATCACCACGGCCGCCCACCGCTATGTGACAGCAGGCACAAAGTACCCCGCCCGTTGGGAATTTGCCCGCAACGACGTGCCGGTGGATGATTTGCAGACGGTCACGGACCGGGCGAATTTCAAGCCGTTGACGTATGAACTGATTGGCACAGTGGCGGACATGAAGCAGACGGCCTTAGCGATTCGGTACGCGTTGGGTCATTTGGTGCAGGTCGACACACCGAACGAGACGACCCTGCTGGTCCGCTCGCTGGACGCATCACCGGCCAACGCCTTGCTCCAGATCATGCACGTGGATGGTTTTGCCCCGGACGATGTCATCGTCGTCGGCAACGACGCCAGCGTCTTGCCCCTCTTCGATTTGTCCGGCCGCACTTTTGCGGTGGGCCAAGCCGATGCGGCGGTGGTGCAGGCGGCCCACCAGAAGATTGGGTCGCTGGGTGAGTTGATCGAGCGGTCGTTTACCGTGGCAGAATAGTCGATGTTAACGAAGAGCAAACAATGTCAGTTGGCGTTGTTTGCCCTTTTTGTGGCGAATCAGGAATAAATTGATATATAAAAGCGTTTTCTTTTCTCAAAACTCGAGGTATGATAATATCAAATTATCAACGGGAATTGGCAATTTTTGACAATCGGGAGGATATGTATACATTCCGTGCGAGATGTGTGCATGAAGAATGGTTTGGGGGGATAAACATGGAGACACAATACGTATTTTGTTCAAATTGCGGAGCAAAGAATGTCGCTGGGTCACACTATTGTATTCGCTGTGGTAAGCCGTTAACCGGGTACCAGCAAGATAGTTCTGCCCAGCGTCCAGAGCAAAAGCCAACAACGGGCACGTTTACTTTTTCGCTGGATCGCATCAGACGGTGGGTAGCAGCCAATAAGGGTACAGTAATTCTTGGTGCTTTATTGGCATTTATCTCTGCACTTGTTAGTTCGTCGGTGGGTTTATTGATTCTGCTGGGAGGAATCGCTGCGATTGTTGTTCTGTCTGGCCTGGCAACACCTGTTGCAAATCCGGTAGAGCCGTGGCTGAGCCGACATTGGCGTGCTTTTGCCGAAACCAAAGCGGGTCAAGTGACCGCTCAGCAGGGCATCCTCAATGCAGTGAGCGTTGTGTTAGCCATTATCGTTTTGGGCACCTCATACATCGGTACATTTATCCGTATCGACTTATCCAGCATGGGCACGATTGGCAGTGCCTTTGTCAGCATGTTAACGGGTGAAAGCTCTGCCGGTCAGTTAACCGGCGGAATAACCAGCAGCGTGGAGGGAATGCTGAACGGGTCACTAAAATCCCAACTTGGTTTATTGGTCAGCACTGGGATGATCAATAACACGCAAATGGTGACCGTCCTAGGTATTATTGCCCTTGGCCCGATCCTGGTGATTGTTGGCAGCCTCCTTCATCAACGTTTTTCTGACATTGTTGTGATTGGCGGGGCTGCTGTGGGTATGGTCGTTTATGGTTTTATTGCCAACTTCATTCATCAACAACTGACATCGACTGCCGGATTAACCTCATCACAGCTCACCGAAGCGCAGATGATCCGCCAAATGGTTAAATTTGGGCCGAGTGCCCTGGTCGCATTTTTTGGTGTTGGCGTTATTCTTCTGTTGGCCCTCCTGCGTGTTTTCCAGAATAGAAACTTGTTGGCAGGTATCAGAAAAGGGGGAGAATAGCATGACCAATCAACAGCCAGCTTTCTTTTGTCCAAATTGCGGCACCCGCGTGGCACTTTCCGACGGTTTTTGCCCATCCTGCGGATATGATCTTGGCCAATTCAAGAAAGATCATCCGGAGGTTATCGGCACCAAGGCGAAGAATGCGTTATCCGAATCTCAACAATTACAAAACAGTAACGTGTCCGAAGCAGCAGAACCTGTATCCGCCAATTTTGCGGCAAGTGCGCCAAAGGAAAAGCAGAAGCGCCAGCCATTGTCCAAAAAACACAAGGCAATCATCATCGCCATAAGTGCCGCTGTCGTGGCTCTCGGGGGCGTTTATTTCGCTGGCAAAGCATATTATAGCCCGGAGAGGCAGCTCACTCGCGCCATTTCTGCAATTTCGAAAAGTGATGCCAAAGCAGCGGCCGGGTATTTTACCTCGTCGGACCCTAATGCCCAAGTGAATGCGGAGAATATCAAACCGCTGTTGACTTATTACGCAGCACATAAGGCCGAACTGGCCAGTGTTCAGCGGGAGAATCAGGCGATGCTCCAAACGAGTGCAACGACACAAGGCAACATGCGATTCCAGCAAAGCGGTCGGCAGTTTGTCCTTTTCCCCGCCTTCAAGTTCAATTTAGTACCAGTCTATCCAAAAGTAACGACCAATCAAGCGAGTACAAAGGTCGTCGTGACAGGCGCCAATCCGTTGAAATTGACAGGTAAACTGGCGAGTAAGGAAGCCGGGCCGTTGTTTCCCGGACAATACACGGTTACTGCGACAGCCAATATCACTGGCCATTCAGTTAAGCAAGTATTTCATCCCACTGTGGGATTTGGCGGAACCAATGATTGGGATCTGAGCTTTGAGACAATATCATTTACCGCGATTGGTTTCCCCGGTGCCATCGTTAAGATTGATGGCGAAAAGGCGGGGGTGATTAATCCTCAAGGACGGCTGATTGTCCGTAATTACCCCGTACAGAAGAATAGCCCCAAGATGACGCAAACATACTCGGAAGATGGGGCCAATGTCACATCGCTGCCCACTGCGGTGGCACTTTCGGGTGAATCATATGAAGTCCAGTATCCAGGCGTCGTTTCAGAAGAAGGGGCAGCCAACATTATTCGTTCGATGTTTGAGTATAAGGCCCAACAACTGGCTAATGGCGGCGATCCAGATGATGACCTGGCAACATTTTTTGTGAACGGCACAACAAACAAACAGTACACAGAATTTGTAAAAATTTTCCAGGGCTACCACAAAGATACGACTATTGATGGGGTCAGTTTAGAAACTGCGGTTCAGCACGCTTACCCTCAGAAGAAAAATCAAGCTCGGGTCCAATTTACAATCAAGTATGATTTCCGTAACAAAGATGGAAATGGCCATCACATTCAGACTTTTGCGTATGAGGGGCTGCTCAATCAGATGCATAAGGACGATTATGGTTTTGAAAAGTACAATGTCGTCAAGAAAGTGTCTGATGTTCACGAAGATTAAGCCAGGAGTGGGAGGAAGAAATCATGGGAAACAAAGTGATTTTTTGTCCTAGATGCGGTTTTCAAAATGACGCAACAGCGAAATTTTGCGTCAACTGTGGATTTCAATTGCCCCAGACTGATGTTTCAGCCAAAACGCCACCAGTACAAGAAACAAGCAGTGATTCCCATGCAGTTCATCGGGTCCGAGACTACCCGTATACGGTCATTCTTGGGATTGGTCTTGCTGGAATACTGGCAATGGTTCATTTACTTCTTGGCTTGGCGGCACTTGTGCTTTTCTTTGGAATCGTACGCAGGAATGGTTCTGGAATTGAAAACGCAATGGCCAAGCGTGTAAGACAACCGGTGGCCAGTGTGGGAATCCGCAGTTTGGCCGCTGCCGTCGCTGGGGCCATCGTTCTTCTCAGTTCCTTCATGGGCACATTCTTCCAGTTCAATATGGCGACGCTTCGACAATCTCTGGGTCTGGCGTTTGATAGAACGATGGGCGAAACAAATTTCAGTCAGTCGATTGGGGAGACAATTACCCGCTACGGAGGGACGCTAAATCATTCATTGTCGACTCAAATTCGGTATGTGTGGCCGCCTTTGTTCAGCGAATCTTTGAGCACTGACGAGATTGAGGCTTTGCTGATCATCTTGGCTGTTGGCCCTGTTCTTGTTGTTCTCGGATTTTTATTCCGAGGCTGGTTTTCCCGCATTGTTATGTTCTTGGGCGCGCTGGCAGCCGGAGTCTGTTATGGTTTCATATTCTATATCTCCGTGGCCGGTATTAATTATGCGCGGCCCGAGGTGCAGCGATTAGTCAGGAGTTTTCTTGGATTTGGCGCAAGTGCGGTTGTTGCATTTATAGGCGTTGTTCTGATCCTGATTTTAACTTTCCTCAACTTGCTGCCGCGAGCAAAGACGCAAGAACCGCTACGACTTGAATAAAAGCCGGCCTTAAACAAAAGACATGAAGTGACAATCCTGTCACCTCCCTACCAATTACCCCCTAGCAGCGTAGAATAACGTTAAGGCCAGCGCTCAGCCCTCCGACCGATTTTGTATATTTCGGTGGGTTTTGCTTGCTTTCTATCCTTACCATGGTAATATGAAAGCGTCAACGAAAGATGGATAGAAAGGATACGGTGGACGTCGTGAATGATGCAACCTTAAGGGAAAAGCGGCGGGAAGCCATGGCGCGTTATCGCCAGCGGAACCCGAACCTGAACCAATATGTGTCTCTGCGCTCCAGTGCCCGCTCGTTTTTGCGGAACAATGCGAATTACGCGGATACTTTGGAGCTGATTTTCTTAGCGACCCAGCGGCAAGCGCAGCTGGGGGAGACGATGGACGACGACCTGCTGGCCGCCTTCCAGACATTCTGGCAGGCACTGCAGCGGGTGAAGGGCGCGCCGGTGACCGAAGACTTGACGGTGCGCTTGGCAGCGGCCGCCCAGGACGCGTTCCAGCAGGCGTTCGTCTGGCGTCAGCTGCGGGGCAACCTGGAGCTGGTCGGGGAGCACCTGGCCCTGACGCTGGCCGTTGCCGATAACACGCTGACGGGTGTGATCCTGACGTTCCGCACGGACGGCGGTCTTGACGAGGAGGGATTGTGAGATGGAAGAGTCGTTACAGCGCATCATCAATAAGATCCAAGCCACGGAGCAGAACCCGCTCTTCACGCTGTTTTCTTTACCGGACAACGAGAAAGCCGAACTGACCCAGCTGCCGGACGGCCTCCAGCGGGCGATCCTGCTGCTCACCGCCGGCACCGTGTCGGGCAACAATAACGCGGCCCGGGACGATCTCATCGGCAAGAGCGTGCACGTCAAGGATGCCCACGCCAAGTCGATTTCTGTCTTCGGTTCCTACTATCCCTTCGAGCTCATCGACCACGATGCCCAAGGGGATTACGTCATTATTTCCGTCGAGGATAACGTGCTTTACCTCTTATCCAAGAACGGTTTGCAGGACACCTGGGAGACTGAGTTTTAGCATTTAGAAAGAGGGAGTTTTACTATGGGTGGTTACATCACACTCGCCATTGTGGCGATCATCGTTCTGTTGTTGCTTTATTTCTTCTTCCACACGTTCATCTCGGTCGAGTCCGGGACGGAAGCGCTGGTCACCCGGTTCGGGGAATATACTAAGACCCTGCAGCCCGGGCTGCATTTCTTAATTCCCATCGTGAACAAGGCGTACGTTGTCTCCATGCAGCTGCAGCCGCTGGATGTAGAGAAGCAGCCGCTGATTACCAAGGATAACGCCACCGTTCAGGCGGCAGAAAAAATCAAGTACCACGTCACCGACTCGTACAAGTTCCAGTTCGGCAACTCCGATTCAGTGGAGTCCATGATTCAGGATGCCCAATCTGCATTGCGTTCCATCATCGGGCAAATGGACTTGAACGCCGTGCTGGGCGGTACCGAGACGATCAACCAGCGGCTGTCCGAGTCGCTGGCTGAGACGACGTCCGCTTACGGCCTGAAGGTCGATAACGTGGCCATCTTCGGTCTGCAGCCGGATCCCCAGATTCAGCAAGCGATGAACAAGCTGCTCACTGCCGACCGGGAGAAGCAAGCCGAGATCAGTAAGTCTGAAGGGGAACGGACCGCGGCCGAGAACCGCGCCAGCGGCCAAGCCTTCGCCATCAAGACGGAAGCCGAAGCCAACGCCTATTCCACTAAGATGTCGGCCGATGCCCAAGCCTACGCGACAGCCCGCGCCGCCGAGGCCCAAGCGGCCGCCAACACCCAGATCCTGGATGCTTACTCTGCGGCTAATTTGACCACCGAACAGTATGTCCAGCTGCAGCAGATTGCCGCCTTTGCGCGGTTGGCCAACAGTAAGGCCAACACCGTCGTGATGCCCACCGATAAGATGGACGGTGCGGTCAAGGCTGCCACGGCCACCAAGATCTTCAAGACGGACAATTCTGACGCCACCGGCGCGACCTCCATCGTGAATGAGCTGGACGCCAAGATCAAGGCGCCCCAGAGCCTGGAGTCCCAGGAAGCCGCCGGCGACTTCAACCCGAATTTCGGCGACACGACCGCCAACATCAAGGCCACCGTCCACACCGATGACACCGAAGCCGCTAATTCTGCGACCGGCAGCGGCAGTGCCAGTACCCCCAGCCAGCCCACGGCGACGCCGGGCACCCCGGAGTATTACCGTCAGCTGAACGCGGCCCGCACGCAGCATTGAGCCGCCAGTGAGCCAGGTTCGTTGACAGGGAGAAAGGCGCCGCAGTAACGGCACCGATACCCAAAAACACCGCCGAGCGTGCGTCTCGACGGTGTTTTTGGGTATTCCAGCGTATCAAAAAGGCGCCGGCCCCAATTGACCGCCGCCAACAACAGGAGTTGTTCTTGTTTACAGAACCCGGACCGCAAAGTTCGGTTGAAAGCCCTGACTGATCGTTTGAATCTGCACGACTTGCCCCGGTTCAGGAGCGGCAATGTATTGATTGTTACCGATATACAACGCATCGTGATAGGTGTTGCCCTTGGGTCCCCAGAAGAGAATATCGCCAGGCTGGAGGGCACTCAGCGATACTTCCCGGCCAGAGGATTCCTGGGGGACCGTCCAGCCGCCGATGTTCACGCCGGCGGCGTTCAAGAAGACGTAGTACATCAACCCCGAGCAGTCGAATACGTTCGGCCCTTTGCCGCCCCAAACATAGGGCTTGCCCAGCTGCTGGCGGGCTAAGGCAACAACAGCGCTGGCCTTGGTTTGGTCGGCAGGCGCGGTATTGTCAGCGTTGTTGGCATTGTTCCCAGAATTACCCGCGACGGCCGTTACCGCCGCGCTGGCGATCCATTGGTTGGTGCCGATCCGGTACCACGTATAGCCATCGGCTTGCTGAGTAGCGTCGTAAGTGTAAGTGCCGCCGGCGGGAATCGACTGGACGACCGATGCCGTCAGGCTGGCACTCTGCCGCAAATTGGCCGCATAATTGACCCGCACCGAACCGCTTTGGGCCGTGGGCGTGCTATTACTGTTACTGCCGCTATTGTTGTTATTCCCAGCATTCGTGCTGCTGCCAGGGTACTGCCCCGCGTGAGCCGTCACTGCACCGTTGGCTACCCATTGGTTACGGCCGACGAGATACCACGTAAATCCGTCCGCTTGGCGGGTCGCACTAAAACGGTAAACTTCACCCGCGGCCAGCGTCCGGGCAACGCCATAACTTAATCCAGGCCCTTGCCGCAGATTCGCCGGGGTGTTGATCGACAACCAGCCAGTACTAGCCGTTCCCGTCGTGACATGCTCCGCTGGTGCGGCAATACCGCTGGTGCCGGCGGCCACGGGGGCCGCTCCCGCACTGGCGACCCAATCGACCGGCGACACCCGGTACCAGGTATACCCCTGGGCGGTACGTGTCTCAACATACTTATAACTTTCCCCTGGTTGTAAGTAGCGAGTCGTCCCGTATTGTGTCCCCGGACCGCGCCGCAAATGACTCGTGTACAGTATCTTGACCGCCCCTGTGGCGGCGTGTGCCCGCTTGGCTGTCATGTTGGCCGCGGCAATACCGCCGGACAGAATGACAGCCGCTGAAGCCAGCGTCGCGATACCGGCATGTGTACGTTTACTGGTCACATTGAACCCCTCCAATTCAATTATCCGTTTAATTTGCTCCCGGGATAACTATTCAACTTTGATTGTAGCACAGCGGGTCATTGGTCTGGCAACAGAAACGGCAAAATGTCTTTATACTTTCGCAAGAAATGTGGGACCAGAAGACACCAAAAAAGGCGGCCGCAACCGCCTTTCCAGGAATTTCTATCTAAATTCGCACACATCACGCCTGTTTCTTGTAATATTGGCCTGTGATGAAGTCCAGGATCACCATGGCGATGAGGGTGCCGCCGAAGATGCGGAAGAGCAGCTTGACGGAGCCCCATGGGTTGATGACCAGGACGATGCCGCCAATGATCAGCAGGATACCGTAGACCACCATCGGCCAAGGGGTAACGTTCACGTACTCCTTGCGGCCGGAAAAGCCGTTGGCCACCCGGTTGATACCCATGAAGATGAGCAGCAGACCGAGAATGAATGGGATCGCGGCCAGCAGCGGTTTGGCCATGAAGTAGAACAGAATGGCGACGACGATCAGCGTCACGCTCAAGCCGATGGCCCAGCCGCTCTGCTGACCGTCGACGCTGTCCTTGCTGCGCAGGGCTGAGACCAGCCCGATGATGCCCTGGACCGCGATGTAGATGGCGATCAAGCTGATGCCGATCGTGGTCACCAGGCCGGGCACGAACAACAGGGCGGCCCCCAGAAGCAGACTCGCCAGCGACTGCAGCCAGCCGTAGCGGCGGAACGTGTTATATACTTGTTGCATGGAATCAGTCCTCTCGATGTCGGTTTTCAAGTCACCTTCAGTATACCTGACTCACCAGCGGGGCTGTATCGGTCCTAAGTATGGAAAAGAGGCACGCCCCATGGAGTATCCTGGCATTATCCGGGGCCAATTCATTGACCGGCCCAACCGGTTCGTCGCCCATGTGCTGATTCAGGGAGAAAAGATTGTGGTCCACGTCAAGAATACTGGCCGGACCAATATTTTGGTCCCCGGCCGCACCGTCGCCTTGGCGCCGGCGGCTAACGCTGCCCAGCGCAAGACTGCCTTCGACTTGGTGGCCGTGCAGACGCCCAAGGGCTGGATCAATGTGGATTCCCAGGCGCCTAACACGGTGGTAGGCGCTGGTCTGCGCAGCAACCAGATCGTCCTGCCCGGCCTCGGCCCCATTACGGCGGTGCGGCCGGAGACCACGTTTCACGACGCCCGGTTTGATTTTTACGGCAGCAGCGGCCCCCAGCCGTTCTTCCTGGAAGTGAAGGGCGTGACCCTGTGGGCCGGGGACGTGGCGGCGTTCCCGGATGCGCCGACCCTGCGCGGGCTGAAGCACGTGCAAGAACTGATTGCCGCGGTGGGGGCGGGGTACCACGGGTACCTTCTGTTTCTGGTGCAGATCCCAGCGATCCGGGCGGTGACGATTGCCCGGGAAGTCCAGCCGACATTGGCCGAGACGATTGCCCAGGCCCAGGCGGCGGGGGTGCACGTGCTGGCGTACGGCACCCGCGTGACGCCAGGCACGATGACCCTGGATGCCCCGATTCCGTTTGATTTGACGGCCCCGTTCACCATGGCGGCGGCGCTGGCCGAGGCCCGGGCGTAAGGCAGAAAAAGGCCGGTTGCGCGCACCATCGCGGCAGCCGGTCTTGTCTTTTCTCAGAAATAATCGTTCAGCATCGGCAGTTCGTGGTGCAGCACAGCATCAAGGCGGGCGGCGGCATCCGCGTCGCCCGTCCCCCGGCCGCTGGTCAGGATCGAAATCAGGGTCGTCGTGCCAAAGAGGGCCTTGGTCAGCTGCTGGATCGATAGGTGCAGGTCAGCGGCCGCATCCGGGTCAGCGGTTGTCCGTGTCACCCCAGCCGTCGTCAGCGTCCACACGCCTTGATTGGCCGGCAGCACCGGGTCAGTGACGGCCACAGTCACCGGCGCCGCCAACTCACCGGTCCACGGATACCGGCCGAAGAAATCCGCCAGATCCACGATCCGGGCCATCATGAAGGGCAATGTCTCCGCCGTCAGTGCGTACGGATTCGGCAGCCAATCCCCGCGGTAGCGGCTGTCCTGGTCGATGAAGCGCAGCGTCGGGAAGGTATTGCCGTGGCGCAGCAGGAACGCCATCAGGTGGGTCCAAGCGGCCTGGCTCGGCGCCCACCATTCTTGCACCGTCAGGGTGCTGCCGTTCCGGTCGTACAGCATATACCCCTGCAGCTTCCCATCCGGATCCCGGTACAGCGCCGCATCCCAGTTATTGGCCAGGGCCAGATGGTCCCACCACCAGCTCTCCCGCACCACGCCGCCGCGGAGATGGTCGGCCT
This sequence comes from Schleiferilactobacillus shenzhenensis LY-73, assembly GCF_000469325.1. Taxonomy (GTDB): domain Bacteria; phylum Bacillota; class Bacilli; order Lactobacillales; family Lactobacillaceae; genus Schleiferilactobacillus; species Schleiferilactobacillus shenzhenensis. The sequence continues at coordinate 41,107 of NZ_KI271594.1, forward strand.
GGGCCGCATACACCGGCATCAGCACCGGCAGGGCCGCCCGCAGCGGCTGCCGCGTCACCGTCCCGCCGCCCAGCGCATGGAACGACGGCACGGCGGAACCGGCCAAGGTGTACTGCATCTTATTGAACACCTGCTCATAACCGAAGCGCCGGTAATATTCATAGGAGAAAGGCGCCAGGTACGCCAATGTGACGTGCTTTTTTGCCATTTCTGCCAATGACGCCTTGAGCAGTGTGCCCGCGCCGCCGCGGCCGGAGAATTCCGGGGCTGACATCACGTCGCCGATCCCGTTCATCCGGAAGTCGACGCCGTGGAAGTTCACCGTGAAGGGCAGACTGTACAAGCCGCTGACCAGCTGGCCGCCGTCCTGCAGCCCATAGATCCAGCCGTGGTCGTAGCGCTGGAAGAAATATTCCCGGCGCTGGGGGCTGTCCTGGCGGTTGAAGGCATACAAGTACAATTGGTAGAACTGTTCCCGAGCTTCTGGCCCGTGCAAGCGATAATCTGTCATCGTTTCTCTCCTTACATTCATTCCGATAGAAAAGCCCGCCGGCAAAAACCGCCAACGGGCAGGGGCGTTACTTCAAACCCGCGTCCTGCGGGGTGATCTTCGTCCGGCCGTCCGCGTGGGCGACCTTGATGGCCTTCATGATGTCCAAGTCGGACCAGGCGGCAGAATCCACGCCCTGGGATTGCAGGTCCTTGCGGGCCTGCGTGATCTGGGCGGCGGTAATCGGCTGACCGTTGAGTTCTGTGTCCTGCTTATTCACGCTGTATTCGCCTCCGCTGTTGGCCGATGAACTGCTGCTGGTATTGGTGCTCGGGGTCGTGCTGGCCGTCTGCTGGGCCTGAACCGTGCTCACCTGCAGCTTGAGGGCGCCGGTGTACAGCGTGGCGTAATAACTATCACTAATGTTGCTCTGGTGGACCAGCTGGTTCAAGGTCGCCAAGGCGCCGGCGTAGTCCTTCTGGTCATAAGCCGTCTGGGCTTTCTGCAAGTCAGCTTGGGCAGCCTTGTAGGTGGTCTGCACCTGGTTGATCGTCGTCAGCAGCTCATCGGCGGCACTGTTCAAGCTGCTGTCGCCGCCGGTGACGTTCTTGACGGCAGTGGCCGCCGCCTTGGCCGCGTTGAAGCTGTTTTTCGCCAAGGCGTTCTGCGCTTCCAGTACGGCCTTGGTCTGCTTCACCAGCGCCTGCGCCTTCTTGTCGCCGTTCTTCGTCAAGAGGGCACTTTCGAAATACCCCAGCGCCTGATCGTAGGCCTTGGTACTGACGGCGTCGCGGCCAGCGCGAATGATGGCCGTATAGCTGCTGGTCGATTCGCTGGCCGCCGCGACTGATGCAGCGCTGTCCTGGGCCTTAGGCTGACACCCCGCCAGGGTGACCAGCGCCAAGCCGGCGGTGAGGTAAGTGAGTAGTTTCTTCATCGGAGATTCGCTCCTTATCCGTTGCGGCCTGCATGGTGCGCAGGCCATATGTTGAGATTTTAACATGGAATTGGGGGCTGTACCAAGTCGTGAGGAGTGCGCGCCTTGAATTTGTTATGGCAGCCTGGCACAATCAAAGGATGAAATAGATGGATGAGTCCATTTTCAGTTCCTGACGTGGAATCTAGGAATACAGAGACTTGTTCGCACTGGGTATGCGAGAAAGGAAAATTTGGATGAGTCTGGACGAGTTAATTCAAGAGGGAATGGACGAAATGAATTCTCGGCATCCCTTCGACAAGGATTTGAGCAATCGCTTAACAATACTCTTGGCTGAATCAAATCTCAGTTTGACGGATTTGTCTACACAGTTGAAAATGGACCGTGCACACTTAAAGAAAATGTTTTATGGTTCGAAATACGTAACCAAGGCAGACTATCAGGTTTTGCTTCGTTCTCTTGATAAAGCGGCGTTGGTTCGGAAAGCCGGTAGGACAACACAATTCGTTGAATCGACGAAAAATCGTTGACCCGGCACTTTCCAAAACAATGACGGTATTTCAGCCAATTGCACATTTTAAGCTGCCCAGGTAGAACTTCAGTCGGAGTACGTATTTACTTACAGTCAGGGCACAATGATTTGTTACAAGACGCAAGGAGGATTTCTCAATGAAAATCGGCTTCATCGGCACCGGTGTCATGGGCACCGGCATGATCAAAAACTTGCTTCAGCACGGCTCAGACGTCACTGTTTTTAACCGGACCAAAGCCCACGCCCAGCCCGTGCTGGAGGCTGGCGCCAAGTGGGCAGACAGCCCAGCAGCGCTGGCCCGGCAAAGCGATGTCTTGATCTCCATCGTGGGTTTTCCCAAGGACGTCGAACAGGTCTACTTTGCGGACAACGGCGTCTTCGCCGGCGCCCACGCCGGCTTGACGGTCATCGACATGACCACCGGCTCCCCTGAGACGGCCAAGAAGATTACCGCTGTCGCAAAGCAGTATCCCGGCATGGCGGCCTTGGACGCCCCTGTTTCCGGCGGTGACATTGGCGCGCAGAAGGGGACACTGACGATCATGGTCGGCGGGGAACAACCCGTCTACGACCGGATGCTGCCCATTTTCCAACAGATGGGTCAGACAATTACCTATTGCGGCCCGGCCGGCAGCGGCCAGCACATGAAGATGGCCAACCAGATCATGATTGCCGGCACGATGACCGGTATGACAGAAATGCTGGTCTACGCCAAGGCCGCCGGTTTAGACTTGACCCAAGCACTTCATACGCTGGCCGGCGGGGCCGCCCAAAACTGGTCCTTGGATAATTATGGACCGCGCATTCTCAAAGAGGATTACACGCCGGGTTTCTTTGCCAAGCATTTCTTGAAGGATCTCCGCATCGCGTTGGACGAAGCCGACCGGATGGGCTTAGAGCTGCCCGCCACCGCAGAAGCCAAGCACTTGTATGAGGTGATGGTGGACGGCGACGGGCTCGGTGATTTGGGGACGCAAGGATTGATCAAATTGTGGTGGCGGTGATATTTCAAGTAATACTTTGCCCAATTTGAATAAATAATTTGTTCGGTATCGAAAATGGCTTCCATTCCTTTACAATGTCAGTAAAGACATGACGCGGGCTTGATACCAAGTGGAGGATTATTCTAATGGGCACAACTGTTTTTGAAGTTCCCAACCATTATCACAACTATGCGTTTTCCAAATTCATGCAGAGGATTGAAAACCATCTTCGAATTGGCGTGGACAATCCTGATGAGCAATTTGCGCTTCACTATCGCACGGACATGTACATTCACACTGGGTTGATTGCTTCTGTGAAGATAGTGCAGTCTTTGACGAGCGTTCACTGGGATTTGATTACTCGACACGGGGCTTACGAATTGCCAACGGTAGTTTACGATCCGCACGTTGATAAGTATCACCTCCGCCGGTACGAAATAATTAAACACATGAACGCTTCAAGCAGGGACAAAATGCTCCCAATTTTCGAACTGCGACAAAGATTTGAGGCTTTTGAGTTTCGCGTCATGTCAATTGTGGAATTTGGCCGAAAACAACAGGCCATCGATTCCTCCAAGATGATATTCGTGGAGACGTTTACGAAAAGAAGACTGACGATGGCACCTCCACACAGAGATTACTTGACACGCCAGTACCTAGCTTATACGATACAAGCATATTGGCGGATTGTTACCGACCCCGTGTGGTTGACGAAGAACGAGAGGGTGATTTCTTTTGATTGACAAGCATGATTACATTAGTGGCAGTGCCTTTTCAAATCAGTGGGACGCAATGCCGCAGCGGAAAAATGCAGATCAAATCGTACCAGAAATGATCAAGAACGGCATCACAACTGATGAATTGTTACAATTCAGTGGTCTTTCAGAAGATGACTTCGCCAAAATCCTGGCGGGTGACGGAACTATTGCCGACTCTCAGTATGATAGGCTGATCGTGCAGATACAGGCTCATGGGAAACTTACGATGAAGACACGAGAGTTGTGATTTGGCCGGATAGTGCGTCACAAAGCTTGGGATATATCGTCGCTTTTGCTCCCGCTTGCAGCGCTTTTCGCTGCAAGCATTTTTTTTGCCGCTTTTGGTTCCCCCAACCGTTGTTATAAATGTAAGGCAAGGCGGGCCCGCCGCTTACAAAAACTAAACCGATGGAGGAAACAACAATGGCTAAAACTTGGTTAAGCAGCTCCGTAGAGTTCTCCCTGACGAACGATTCATACAAGGACGGCGTGCTGGATCGGCGCTTGAACAACATCGCCGAAGATGCCACCGCCGACCAATTGCTCGCGGTGGGGAATGCCTTCAAGACGCTGCATGCCGGTGACGTCCTGACCGCCACCACCCTCACCACCAAAGAGCAGATCGCGTAACTCGTCACCCACGACTGAAGGAGGAAACCATCCATGAAACAACTGCAATTGAAGTACCACACGTCCGAAGGCAAGAGCAAGACGATGTCCGTGAACTACGTCGACCAGGAACTGGACGCCGCGACGGTCAAGGAAGCGATGGGCCAGATCGCCGCTTCCAAAATCTTCGTCAAGGGCTCGGTCTACCTCTACGACACGCCGATTGCGGCGAAGTATGTGGAACGCTTTGAAACAGCGCTATTCGACGACAGCACTGAACCGGTGGCTCCACGCACACCTGGCCAAGGCGCGTAAGCTGATTCGACTCGTCACCCTGATTCATCAGCTCCTTAAGCAGTAAGAAAGAAGCGGCGGCCGGCAAGCGGGCGCCGCTTCTTTACATAGTGATCATCACGGCCTTGTTAAGAAAAGGCCTTGCTCTCTGGGACAGCTGCTATTTCGCCGGATACACCGGCTTGTAGTGGAACCGATAATTGTAGTTGCCGTCGTCGTCATTGTTGTTGTATACGCTGACGTTCAGAATTTTGACGACGATCTCATCGCCGACTTTCGGCGTGATGTGATTCTTCTCTGTGCTGACAAAGTGCAGCCCCTTGCCGGCGATAATATCGTACCCCTCGTCGGTATCCGGCTCGATCTTCTTCACCGTCACGGCCACCGTCTTGCCCACTGGCGACTTATGCTCCCCGGGGGCATCCTCCATTGTCCACAGTTGATCCTCGGACAGATCCGCCTTCGGTTTCGACTGACACCCGCCCAGCACAAACAGCAGCCCCAGCAGGACCACGCCAACGAAGCCTAACATTCTTTTCTTCATGGTATCTCCTCGCTTTCCATGAGGACGATGTTACGCTCCTCTCCGCGCCAGCGGCCAGAACTTGCAGAAACGAAAAAAAGCGGTGGTTTGGCGGCCAAAATTTTCGGACAAGCAGCTACGGGTCCTGACAATGGCCATCATTTAAATCGTTGAGGCGTGCTGAATGACAACAGAACGCATCCTCAGAAAAGTGGGTGGGGGACAATACCGACCAACCTGCCGGCTCCTGCACATCAATTTTCGCCCGGTAGCACGAACATATGCTTGCGTAATTTGCGCCAACATCGTACACTAAATATATACGAACGCGCGTTCAAAATCAGCACCACCATTATCACATTGCATTGGAAGGTGTTAGTATGGCGAACATCTATGATCCGCCCCGCAGTAAGTGGCTCTACCCCGACCGCGGCATGGTCAAGTGGCTGGGGTTCTTCCTCAGCGACCACACCAAGGCACTGGAACAGGACAGCGAGACCGGCGAGGACGTGGGGGTGCCCCAGGTCCAGCAGGACGACGCCGCCATTGGCGAGCTCCTGGATAACGCCTATCTGACGGGGGAGACCGCCCACATTCAGCGCAACATTCTGGTCCGCGACCATTTCCAGCCGGACATCGTCGGCACCGTCGCCGGCTTCACGCCGGGCAACGGCGTCCTGCTCTACACGACCGCTGGTGCCCAGACGCTGGCCATCAGCGACATCCGCAACATTCGGCTGGAGCCGCCGGCCAAGTGGTACCGCAGCGAGGTGAATGATTATGGCCTCAAGTGAAGAAAGGACCCCGCTCTCCGATCCCCAAGCCTTGCCCCGGCGCGACTTTTTCTGCATCGACTGCAAGTCCTTCTACGCCAGCACGGAAGCCATCAAGCGCGGCATCGATCCGCTGGGGGCCAACATTGTGGTCCTCTCCCGGGAAGAAAGCAGCGGCGGGCTGGTCCTGGCCGCTTCGCCTTTCTGCAAGGAGACCTACCACGTGAAGCTGGGGACGCGGCGCTTCGAGATTAAGAGCGCGATGAACCTGACGATCGTCGAGCCGCACATGGCCGACTACATCGCCAAGAATTTGCGCATCAACCATATCTACCAGCAGTTCACCGACCGGCCCCACTGGTTCCCGTACTCCATCGACGAGTCGTTCCTGGATGTCTCCGGATCCCACAAGCTGTTCGGCGACAACGACGAGCTGGCCGCCCGCATTCAGCACAAGGTGTTCACCGAGACCGGCATCGTTACCACCGCCGGGATGGGGCCCAATCCCTTGCTGGCCAAGCTCGCCCTGGATAACGCGGCCAAGAAGAAAACCCCTTGGCGGGCGTACTGGGGCTACGCCGACGTGCCCACCACCGTGCAGGCCATCAGCCCGCTGGACGACATGTGGGGGATCGGCGGCCGCCTCGCCAAGCGGCTGAACGCCATGGGCATCTACACGGTGGGCGAACTGGCCCACGCCGATGTGCGAAACCTGCACCGGGAGTTCGGCATCCTGGGCGATCAGCTTTACTACCACGCCTGGGGCATCGACTATTCCAACCTGGAGCACCGCTACGTGCCCCGCAACGAGAACCGGGGCTACGGCAACTCCCAGGTGCTGATGCGGGATTACGTCAGCGCCCGGGACTGCGAGACCATCATTCGGGAGATTGCCCACCAGGTCGCGGCCCGCCTGCGCAAGCACAAGGTCCAGTGCGAGATCGTCGGCATCAGTATTGGCTACGCCGACGAGAGTGACACTCGGCGCGGGTTCTTTTCTGCCCAAAGTCACGTCACCCCGACGAACCTGGATGACGAGATCGCTGACACCTGCGTGCGGCTTTTTTATAAGAAGTGGGACGGCACGCCGCTGCGCAACGTAGGCGTGCGCTGTACCCGCATCTCCGAGCAGCACAGCCTGCAGCTCAACCTGTTCGAGGCCGGCACCCGCACGCTCCAGCGCGCCCAGCTCGATGCGGTCATCGACAATATCCAGACTCGCTTCGGCGTCAAGGCGCTGGTGCGGGCGTCCAGCAAGACCAACGGCGGCACGGCCATCGCCCGCGCCGACCTGATTGGAGGCCACCATGCGTGAAGAAAGCAAGCTCCTGTTAGAGCGCTACGACCATTACTTCCTGCGCCAGTACAACTACCGCTACTGGCTGCTCATCGTCACCAACCACTTCGACAGCTGTCACGGTTTCTTCCTGGAATCCCAGAAGAAAGGCGAAGCCATCATCCACTCCAACGAACTGCTGGAGCTGCCTTTCGCCAGCGGCTTGTACGACGAGGTGTTCCGCGCGCTGCGCGCCCATTCCCACCTGCGGATCATCTACCGGGACACGCATCACCTGGTGAAGATGGTGCCGGCGGTGACTTTCGACCCCCTGCATGGCCACCGCCACAGCACCGCCTACCTGCCGCCGGAGCGGAAGAAGAAATAACCGGTGTTATGAAAACTGATATAGACCGGTTTTTGCCGATGTGACAAGACTGTTAGTTGATTGACACGTTTCTTAAGCTTATCGTAATATGTAGGGCCGTTATTTGGGGTAACCTATACCCAGGTCGATTTTTCTCCCACCAATATCCGACTTTGGTTCGAGGAAGATCAAATTCACTATGATATACTTAAGAAGACATGTTAAGGAAAGCTAACGGACCGGCGAAGTTGAGGTGGAGCCAATTGATGAAGTTAACGGAACGATCGATTCTGAGGAACAAAGCAGCCCGCATCCTGGGGACTGTCTTCTTGGCCAGCGCCTTAGCGGTGTCGGCCGGGAGTGCAGTACCGCAGCAGGCGGTTCAGGCGGCGACAGACGGCAGCAGTGCCCCGACCAGCCAGAACAGTCATGATACGCAGAATAGTGACCAGAACGCGGACGGGACGACCGATGATTCAGGTAAGAACAGCAGCTCAGACAGCCAGGTGAAGGAAGTCTCCGGCAAGATCGTGCCGGTGGATCCTTACCAGCAGTCGCTGCAAGTCACGTCCACCGACTACGGCCCGGTCCAAGAGGGGACCAGCATCGATGTTCCGGTGGTCGCCGGGTACTACCCGGAAGACAGCCAGGATGTGGATTCTCTGGTCGTCGGCGTCCAGGTCCAGGTGCCTAAGGATGGCGGTACGATCTACGTGACCTACCTGCCCACCAAGGACACCAACGGCGGCGGCAGCAATAACAATGGCGGCAACGGGGGCGGCGGCAGTGCCAGCAGCACGTCCAGCAATAGCATCAATACCTCCAGCACCACGCCGTCCTCCAGCTCGACTCCGTCGTCCAGCAGCAGTTCCGACACACCGAAGATTCCGGACGGCCCGAGCCAGAACAAGAGCACGAGCAGTAAGAAATCCAGCAGTACCGCATCGCGCCAAGAGGCGGCGGGCAGCAGTTCGTCATCCAGCAGCCAGCCGTGGTACAGCTGGTTCACCAACTGGTTCGGCGGCAGCAAGAAGAACGCAGCGTCCGCCAGTACCTCGACGAGTAAGAAAGCCAGCAGTCCGCTGAGCAGTTCTTCGTCCTTCAAGAGCAGCAGCACCAGCCAGTCGGCCGCGACGCACATGCAGAGTGCCGCTGGCAAACAGGCCGCCGACAACCACACGCAGTGGGCGGCCATCGGCATTACGGTCCTCAGCGCCGGTTTGCTCGGCGGTGTCCTCGTGATGCTGTGGCGGCAACGGCGGCGGAAGAGCTAACTGATTAAGCCATTAGAAAAGCAGCATTCGTCTCGCCCATAAGGGCCGGCGGATGCTGCTTTTTGGTGGTGCGAGTGATCATCACGGAACGATGGCGATTTCCAGTCGTAATCCCAGTCCCTTAGCGTAACGACTGAGTGTGGCGAGTGAAGGGGAAACATCTGCATCCTCCAGCTGAGCAAGCTCTGCTGCAGTCATGCCAATCGCATCAGCAAGTGTGCGCTGGGAGATACCGCGTTTGATCCGTTCGGTCTGCAGATCAGCCAATGTGTTGATGGCCAACATTTCGGTGCTGCTGATTGATTTGATGTCCTTTGTGTATTGTTGCCAGGTAGTCATGAGCGGCTCCTTTCGGGGTGGGTCAATTTTTCTGTTTGTGAGATGGTTCGGCATTGTCGGCGGGATCATTTGCTGATGGCTCGGCTGGATAACCGGGGTCACCATAATAATGCAGCCCGAACTCGCGGCCAAGTGCTTTGATATCTTCTTCTGTCAGCCCCGCACGCAGCTTTTTCTGCGAGAACTTGGGCAGAAGAGCACTCGGATGGTCTTCTTTATGCAAGGTGGGAACTCCTCCTTTGGTATCATGCAAAATAAAGGACCGGTAGAGTAGTGCACGTCACGTAACGTATAGGTAAAGCCATCCCGCGTAAAGCTTACCGATTACTTGCCTCGGTGGTCGGATGAATCGCAAGGAGAATCAACCAACTCTGAGGCATCCTCGTAGCCCGGATCGCCAGGATAAAGATAGCCCAGCTCCCGGCCCAGCTCTCGAATGTCATCATCTGTAAACTGAGCACGTAATTCATCCAGCGAAGGAACGGCCGGAAGAATTGCGCCATGATATTTCTCCTTAGACATCTGCAAGCCTCCTCGTAGCAACGCAAATCATACCACAAATTGCTCCGGGACCAGCCTCAATCTGTGCTACCATGTTAAGAGAATCTTAACGAAAAAGGAGTCACCCACCCATGCCCGCCACCGCCCTCGCCATCGTCCTCCCGGCTTACAATGAAGAAGCCGTTCTGCCCATCTCGCTGCCCCGGTTAGAAAAACTGCTCGACCAAATGATCACCGACCGGCTCATTACCCAGGCATCCCGTCTCATCTTCGTTGACGACGGCAGCAAGGACCGCACCTGGGCCATGATCGAAGCGGCCCAAGCCGCCCATCCCCGGGTCACCGGCGTCAAGCTCAGCCGCAACTTCGGTCACCAGCGGGCGCTCCTGGCCGGCCTCGCCACGGCTGCGCCGTACTTTGACGCCATCATCTCCATCGACGTCGACCTGCAAGACGACATCAATGCCATCCCGAAGATGGTCCGCGCCTTCCAAGCCGGCAGTGACGTGGTCTACGGCGTGCGCAACGACCGTCACACGGACACTGCCTTTAAGCGGGGGACTGCCAGTCTGTTCTACGGTTTGATGAATAAGCTCGGCGTGCGTATGATTCCCAACAGTGCCGACTTCCGTCTCCTCAGCCAACGGGCGCTGCAGACGCTCCTCCAATTTCCCGAAGAGAACCTCTTCCTCCGGGCGATGGTCCCGCTCGTCGGCTTCCCCAGCAGCACCGTCGCATACGCCCGCCTGCCCCGACCAGCCGGTACCTCCAAGTACCCGCTGCGCAAGATGCTCGCCTTCGCCACCGACGGCATCACCAGCTTTTCCAGCGAACCCATCCACCTAGTCATGGACGCCGGCTTCCTCTTCGTCTTCATCGGCCTGGCCGCCTTCATCTACTCCCTGGTCCAGCACGGCCGCGGCCGCGTTGTCCCTGGCTGGACCTCCCTGTTCTGCTCCCTCTGGATCATCGGCGGCGCCCTGATGATCGCCATCAGCGTCCTCGGCGAATACATTGGCAAGATTTACACTGAAGTCAAGCGCCGGCCCCGCTACATCATCGAGACAGAGACCGTCACCGCCACCTTGCCGGTCCGGCAGGAAGAAAAGTAACGCCGCCCTCAGGCAGAAAACCGCCGCACCGGTTTTCTGTCCCTTTCTTTATAATGCCTGCCGCGGTACTTTTCCTCCGCAGATTGCTATAATGAAAGCGCGTAAGCATTTGGCCGCACCCGCAGCGCGGCCAAATATCCTTGAGGGAGGAGTACACATCATGAAGCAAATCAAGCACCACCGCACCTGGCTGGCCGGCCTCCTGGCGATCCTGCTCATCGGGATCCTCGGTTTCGCCCGCGGCCACGTCCGCGCCGATCCGCCCGCCACCGTGGGCACCGTCACGGCCAACCAAGTCTTGACAGTCTACAACGGGGTCGGCGGTATCGCCGACCCCACGGGGGAAACGCTCCAGCCCGGCGACAAGGCTGACGTCACTAATATCTTTATGGTCGACGGTCAGACCTGGCTCGCCCTGGCCGGCACCAACAACCATTGGGTCAGCCTGGACCCCGCGTACAATCCGAAGTATGAGAGCCGCCTCTGGACGCGGACACCCGTGACCGTCTACCAAGGCTTCGGCAGCACCCGCGTCCGCACCACGGACACGATCGTCGCCAACGGCAGCCGCACCGTGACCGCCTCCGTCGATTGGAACGGCATTCCCTGGTACCAGGTGGGTAAGGACCAGTGGGCGACCACCGCGGCCGGCTTCAATCCCGCACCGACCGGCCAGACCCTGACCACGTCCTTCGTCACCACGATCTACACCCGGCCCGACGCTCAGCGCCAGGCCACGGGCAAGACCCTGGCGGCGATGACCACCGTGCCGTACAATCAGACCCAAGTCGTGGACGGTAACACCTGGTACGCCATCGGTGATGATCAGTGGATCACCACGGCGCCCGTTTACAACCCCGGGTTCACCCAGTACGTGTACGTCCCCAACACCATCCCGGTGTGGACGACCTACGCGACCACCCGGCAGAAGACCGCCAAGACGGCCACGGCCGGCAGCAGTTGGCTGATTCTGGAGACCACCTGGGCCGACGGCATCAAGTGGTACGAGATCGGCCCGGATCAGTGGATCACCTTGGACGACGCCATCAATAATGCCGACGTCCCGGTACCGCCCACTCCGGTTCCGGCAAAGCACATTGTCACGCTCACCGCGCCGACGAAGATCTACATCGGCGCCAACGGCACAGCCACGGCGAAGACCCTGGCCGCCGGTACCCGCTGGCAGTTCTACCGGACGCTCACCGTGAATGGCGCCACCTGGTACAGCCTCGGGGCCAACCGCTGGATCACCAACGGCCAGGACACCACCGGCTGGCGCCAGCAGCCCAAGACTGACCCGATCCGCTTCCCCATCCTGATGTATCACGAATTGGGTTCAGATCCCACCAGCACCTGGTACGTCCCGATCAATGAGTTCGCCAGCCAGATGGCCTGGCTCCGGGAGAACGGCTATTACTTCCTGAATACCCAGGAAGCCTACACCGTTTTGACCACCAACCAAGCCCCCAGCGACAAGCTCGTCTGGCTCACCATGGACGACGGCTACGCCAGCTGGTTCAAGGACGGGCTTCCCGTGATCCAGCAGTACGGCGTCAAGGGCACCATGTTCCTGATCACCAACAGCAGCACCTTGACTACCCAGCAGGCGGCCATCATGAAGGACAACGGCATGGACATCCAGGCCCACACCCTCAACCACTTCCACCTCAGCGCACTGCCGGATTACCAGCAGAAGCAGGAGATGGCGGGTTCGAAGGCCTACCTGGACAGCACCTTCCACCAGAACACCACCGCCATTGCTTATCCTTACGGCGATTATAATGAAGAAACCGAGAAGCTCGCGGCCGACATCGGCTTCACCCTCGGTCTGCGCATGCACGATGGCTTAGCCAGTGCCGACAACGGCCTCTACAGCCTGAACCGCATCAAGGTCTCCCCGGGTCTGGACCAAGCCGGTTTTGAGCACTTGGTCGAACACGGCTGGCCGGCGGCGGGGAACGACGATAACAGCGGTCCCTCCGTCCTGCGGTAAGCGTTAAGTTCACAGTAAGATTACAGAAAGGCACGTCACCCGACGTGCTTTTTCTTTACATTCGGCTGACGGCTGTCAATAATGGAGGACGAGACTAGCGCAGGGGAGTGCAGAGAAAATGAAACGGATGACCACCTTATTGATCGGCTTCGTGACCGGGGCCTTGCTTGTCGGCTGCTTGGGGGCCGCCACGTATTACGGTTACGTCCGGCCCCGCCATGTGGCGGAGGTCAAGCGTGAGGCGGAGAAAGACGCCGCCGACCGCAGCAGTCTGAGCCGGCGGGCCAGCGAACTGACGGCTGAGGTCAACGAAAAGAAGACCACCACCGCTGCCCAGACGTCTCAGCCCGGACAAACCAGCGTCAATAAGCTCAGCAGCACCGCCGAAGCGACGCTGACCAAGCGCCTTCAAGATGAGCAGTTCGTCGGCACGCTGCTCCTGGTGAAGGACGGCCAGATCATCTATAACCAAGGCTTCGGCTATGCCGATGCCGCCAAGAAACGGCTGAATACACCACAATCGCTCTTCCAGATCGGCTCCGCCCAGAAGTCCCTCACGGCCACCCTTATTGCCCAGCTCATCGCGGCCGGCAAGCTCCATTACACCGACAACGTCCATCAGTACTACGACCAGATTCCGGCTGCCCGCAACATCACCATCCGCCAGCTGCTGGACATGACCTCCGGCCTGAAGATGGACGACGCTGTCCCTAAGACCGTCATGACCGACACTCAGATCGTCCAGCGCGCTTTGACCCGCATGGAATATCTGCCGGAAAACCAGGGCCATGAAGTTTACCAAGCCGTCAACTACGTCCTGCTGGCCGGCATCATCAACCAGCTCACCGGTCAGTCTTACGAACAGAACGTCCAGGCCAAGCTCTTCCAGCCCCTGGGGATCACTAGCAGCCAAGCTGGCTTCATGTGGGACTTCGCCAACCAGAGCCACCGCACCACCAGCTATGTCTCCGGTGGTCAGTTCAGTACCTACCAGAAGATTGCCAAGGAATCGGTAGCGGACATGTACCGGGAACTGGGTACCGGCAACATCTACGCTACCCCGTACACCTTCTTCCGCTTGCAGCAGGCCATCATCCAGGGCAAGTACGTCGACCGCGCTGCCGTCGCCACCCTGCGGGACAGCACCGATGGCGAATACGGCGGCGGGGTCTACAGCTACCCGACCTACATCTATTCCCACGGCGTCAAGAACTGGCAGGAACTGATCATGACCATCAGCACCGACGGCAATTCCGGCGTGATGTTCATGTCGAATCGCGCGTACGATTACGACCAAGCCCGCGCCCGGGCGGCGTGGTACTGGCAGTTCCTCCAGAACGCCCAAGTCAATTAATCAGGCACACCCGTTATCACCGGCCATCCTCGTAGTTTTCCCGACGAGGACGGCCGGTGTTTTGCTCGAAAAGCGCTGGATGGCCAGTCGGTATTGCCCGTTATCTCGGAGAACAAAAAAAACACGGCCTCAGCAAGCAAGACCGTGTTTCCCAAACAGATATTGAATTGTCAGCAGCATACTCAGCCGCGCTGCCGTTGTTTCGCCAGGACCCATTCCAGCCCAATGCCGGCCATGATGAACCACATTGGCTGAACGGAGAACGAGTACCGGTACTGCACCTCGGCGACCAGGTTCACCACCGCAAAGGTAAAGATGAAGAACACCAGTAGCAGCTGCGGATCATAACCCTTTCGCCACAAGGGGAAGAGGGCGACTAATGCAAACAGCACGATCCACAGCATCCAAGCCGTCTTCAGCTGATCGACCCAGGCCGCTAGTTTCGGATGCGTCTTCTGCATGTCGGTCAGCGGGAAGATCAGACCGCCCTGGCCGAACCAGAAGATGTTCTGCTTGTTGACGACCAGCCGGGCTACGGCACCGACCCCGGCCCGGCGCAGGTTGCCGATGTTCTCCATCATCATAGCTTTACTGGCGTCACGCTGGGACAGGTGCCGTTCCTGCTTGATGGCCTTAGTCCGTTCCAGCACCCGGGGACTGTACTGCCCATTGCTGGTGAGCTCGATCCCCGTCGCAAACTTCCAGTAGGGATCCAGCACCTTCATCCCGGCCGGCGCCAACCCGCTGGCCGACACCGCGCCGCTTAAGGCGGCGTTGCAGCCGAGGAAGGCCACGGCGATGATCGCCAGATGCAGCAGCTTCGTCCGCCACCGTGGGGTGAAGAGCCCGAATACGAAGTACGCGGCGAAAGCGACGAACAATGCGAGTCCGTCCGGCCGCAGGAAGTTGCTGAGGGACAGCACCAAGCCGCCGCCTAAGACCCACGCCCAGCTGAACCGGCTGTGCTTAGCCTGCACGACCAGGTAGATACTTAATAGAGTAAAGAAAGTACTGGCGACATTGTTCGTCAAGACCCCGTTGTACACGATGGGCGTGGCGGACAAAGCGTAAGCCATGCCGGCAAACTGAGCGACGAACCGACTGGTGGTCAGCTTTTGGGCCAGCGCATACACCAGCCACACACTGCCGGTGCTTAATAGAACATTGACGATCCGCAGCCACCACACCGAATTCACGATATGCAGCAGCAGTGCCTGGAAGAACGAGAAACCCACCTGATAAGGGAAGCTGGAGAAGTAATATCCTTTATTGAAGGAAAAATTCCCATGCAGGATCGACTGCGCCGCATTGTACTGCACCAGGAAGTCCGACGCGGGGGCGGGATGGAACAGCAACACCCCCACGATCCGGGTAATCAGGGCAATACCCAATAGGTAGAGCCAGAAATACCGGCCGTGGTAGCGATACGCCCAAAAGGCAATCAACCCGAACACTGGCAGGGCAATAATGAAAAATAGCAGATTACCAGGAACTAACGCCAGGCCGCCCAGGAAGGTCACCGCACAGAGGATGGCGAACACCACCCAGAACAGCCCATGCAGGAAACGGCCGACACCATTCAAGGGCGCCGCCTCCTGCGCTTGTTTACCAGAAAAATCCATAGCCACAACCTCACTCACTCCGAAAGATTTACACCTCCAAAAGTATACGTGTTACCGCCAAGACTGGCAATGAAGGCGCAAAAAAAAGCGATGCACCGAAGCGCACCGCCAACGATCAATTATGAGCGTCAGTACCGAATACCGAGATACAGTATAGACGATAACGCGACAAAAAGAAAGAGGACATGAAAAAGGCGGCGGAAAACCGAGAAGGTCAGGGAACAGTATTTGTTACGTAATTGAAAAGAGCGACAGTTCACAGCTCACCAATTTTCGGGTATAATGAACCTGTACCAAAAAAGTGTCAACAAGAGCGGCAAATCTTTTGAGCAATTTGTTGTTCAGGTTGACGGTGTGTGATACACTTACACTTGGTATCAAGATTATTATGAGATCTTAGGAGGAATACCACATGAAGAAATTTTCAAAGGTTAAGTACTTCGGTGCTGTAGCCGCTGCCCTGTTGGCAGTTGCTCCAATCGCAGCGCCAGTAGTTAGCCAAGTTGCTTCCCCTGCAATTGTAGAGGCTGCAACACCAGGTGCCGAAGCAATCGCGCCTCAACAAGCAGATGAAATCCAGGGTCAGTTAAACACTGATGTTCCATCCGCAGTAAGTTATACAAATGCAGTTGCCACATCCAAGTTGGCTAATATTCAACAGTGGATTACTAATCACCCACAAAACATTACAAGTGCGGGGCAGATGCCGGATGCTACAGAATTCTTGTCCCGTGGCAATCCGTTCATTACTGCTGTGCCTTTGGCGGCTTCGCTTGCTAAGTACAGTCCTACTGGTCAAAACAAAGATACTACCAATACATTCTTCAGTTACACCGTTACTGGTGGTTATGGTAACCAGTTGACCGAAAATTCACAAACGCAACAGATTAATTCCAATTTACAGTTGGCCACTATTGCGCAAGGTGCTTCCACTTACACTTTCACTGTCACTGCCTATGATAGTCGGTCACAGAAAGTTTTGGTTGGTACAGATGGAAAGGCCATTACTCGCTCTGTGAAGGTCACCATTGCTGGTAAGACAGCAACGCAGGCAACAGCAACTGGTACTTTCACGCCAGTTACGGTAAATGCTGGTGACGCTGTTCCTGGACTATTCGCTGATCCCACATACGCTGCTAATGCAATTACTCTTAAGGTTAATGGACAAAACATTACCCTGAATGCAGCCCAGGATATTGCATCGCTGGGGTATAACATTTATCAGCCCACCCAGTTGTCTGACGTGACAAGGTCAATGGCACATACGAACATTTACACTGCATTGGCTAATTATATTGATAAGTCTTCTGACACCTATACTGGGAATGGCGTCGCATACCAGGTTGCACAGCTTAGTGCAAACAACAACCAGGTTCAGGGCTTGAGGACAACGCTGGCTGGCACTGACAGTGGTCTGCTCGGTGGTGATCTCTGGTGGGATAAGGCTACTAAGAACTTGTATCTTGTCCGTCCGATTACAGTTCGAGATACTGATTACAATGCTGCTTTGCCGCAGGTCTTTTATCAATATCAGTCAAACGGGCAACCCACTCAATATTGGGAAGGTTCAACTGTTTACTTGACCACTGCTGATGATGCTTCTCTTAACAAGACTGGCAAACTGACGACAGTTGGCAGTGCGGTTACAGCTCTCGCTAAAGTCTTGGATGGCAAGACTTTCAAAGCGCAACAGAGCGCATCTAATAAGAATGGTGCATACCGGGCTAAGAATGATAAGTTGACAGATGCTGTCATTTCTGCTGCGACAAAGGCTGGTGTTAACTTTGTTAAGTCCGGTGCTTCGTCCAGTGCAGATTGGAAGTTTGACAAGACGAGTGCTGTTGACATCCCTGTCACATTCTTCAATGATGCAAATCTGACCACCACAGTTAATGTTCCGGTTACGTTAGATGGTGTAGCGCAAGATTCTCCTCTGTTCACATTTGCTCAGGGTTGGGTACAAAATCCGACGGTTCAAGTCGGGTCTCAGTTTAAGGCTACTGAGGGTATTACAGCTTGGGCTAATGCCAATCAGACTACGCAAATTGATCCTGTTAACTGGAAAATTGACGGTTCTGTTGATACTTCCAAGCCTGGTAAGTACGATTTGACTTACACCATCACCAATCCTACTTCTGGTAAGACTGCTCAGTTAAAGCGTACAGTGACTGTTACTGCTAGTGATAAGACTCAGTTTGAGGATGTCGATTCTGTCGTCTATGTTCAAACGAGCAAGACACCGCAGTATTCTTACGACGCCAAGACTGACAAGTTTACCAAGAACGATGATGTTAAAGCTCTTCCTCTGTCTTCCGGTTGGAAGACATCCAAGAAGGCAACCGCACCTGATGGATCTGTTTATTACATCGTCGGTGGTAACGGTTGGTTGAAGGCTTCGGATGTTACTACTGCCAAAGTAACTAAGACAGCTGGCGTTGTGACTGTTACCAAGGACAACGGCACATATACTACTGCCAACACGACTTCGAATTCTGGAAACGTGAAGTACTTGGCGAACAATACTGGTTGGAAGTACTTCGCTTTAGCAGTAAATCCTGATGGCACTCGTGCTTATCTGGTTGCTGATAACCAGTGGGTTTCCGCTAGCGATGTCGTTGAACGTGTAAACTCAGCTTCTGGTACGTTTACTGTAGGTTCCGATGCTGCTCCTGTATTCAATGGTAGCGGCAGTGTCATCAAAGGTACTACCTTGAAGGCTCGTTCTTCTTGGAAAGTAACTGGTGTCAAGAACATCAACGGTAAGCCTTACTACCGTGTTTCTACTGATGGTTATGTACGTGCAGATTATGGTTCTTACAAAGCATAATCTGTCATGAGTTTTTAGGAAGTCCCTCCGGGGGCTTCTTTTTTTATATCACCGCAGGGTAGTAAGGTAAGCGGTAGATAAGTAAGCGTCAAATAACTGGGTACGTAGCTCCTCGGCCAACCTCCGTCCATAATTGAGACATCAATCAATGGATGGAGGTTTTCCTATGACCCAAATCAAAGACATCGTCCCCGTGGAGCTGGTGAACCGTGCGGCCAGTACACCGGTTGTCAAAACCAAACTGGGTGCTAAAGTGAAGTTCGGCGATGCCGAGGTACTCCTTTACAACGGTATTGACGGCTACCTCGCTCACATCATTCTACAGGAGATGACCGGCAATGCTGCCCGACCTGACCAGCGCTAAGATATTCATCGTCTGCGGTCGGACTGATCTGCGAAAAGGCATCGACGGTTTGGCTGCGCTGATCCAGTCTGAGTACGATTTGGACGTGTTTGACCATTCCTTGTTCCTGTTTTGCGGAACACGCAGCGACCGCTTCAAGGCCTTGTATTGGGACGGTGACGGCTTTCTCCTATTGTACAAACGGTTTGAGAACGGGTACTTGCAATGGCCCCACAACCAAACTGAGGTGAAGCGTCTCCGTTACCAACAGCTGGAGCGGTTACTCAGCGGTTTAGCCATTGAAGAACGGCGGACCCTTCGGCCCGCCAAGCCCGGCATCATCCACTAGAAGTCCTTTCCAGAAAGCCTTGGAAAGGGCTTCCTTTTATTTCTCTGGCTTGCTATAATCCTACTATTGTTTTTATCGAAAAGCAGGTGGTGGGCTCATGGACAAGGCAGCGACGACTGAACGCGAACAACAGCTTGAACGAGAAGTCGCTTATTGGA
>NZ_KI271594.1:60530-60798 GCF_000469325.1 Schleiferilactobacillus shenzhenensis LY-73
GTCTTGAATGAGGCCCTCCAATACCACCTGCGCAAGCGGTTCGGCGTGCAGAAAGAAACACTGCCGGGAGGCGAACAGACCAGCCTTTTTAAGGCCGTTACGCTGGCTTCGCCCATTGCAGAGAGCGAGATTGAAGAACGGGAAACCGTGGTCGCCGCTCACCGTCGCAAGAAGCCCAAGGGCAAACGCGCCGACGAACTGAGCAAGTTTTCCAGCGTGGAAGAACATCATTACTTGCCGGCCGATCAGCGCGAATGTCCCAACTGCC